>NZ_FUZK01000007.1 GCF_900166985.1 Acholeplasma oculi
AAAATGGTTTATCGAAGGTAGAGCACTGAATGTGTGATGGCCCCACCTCGGGGTACTGAGCCCAATCAAACTACGAATGTCGGTAAAGTAAGCTAGCAGTCAGACTACGGGTGATAAGGTTCGTGGTCAAAAGGGAAAGAGCCCAGATCGCCAGATAAGGTCCCAAAATCAATGCTAAGTGGAAAAGGAAGTAGAGATGCACAAACAACCAGGAGGTTGGCTTAGAAGCAGCCATCCTTTAAAGAGTGCGTAAAAGCTCACTGGTCGAGTGACTCTGCGCCGAAAATGTACCGGGGCTAAGCATTGTACCGAAGCTGCGGATTTAAAGTAAAGAATATTTTAAGTGGTAGGGGAGCGTTCCCGTTGCGGCGAAGCTAGATCGTAAGGACTGGTGGAGCGGCGGGAAGTGAGAATGCCGGTGTGAGTAACGAAAAGACGGGTGAGAATCCCGTCCGTCATAAACCCAAGGTTTCCAGGGGAAGGTTCGTCCGCCCTGGGTAAGTCGGGGCCTAAGGTGAGGCTGAAAAGCGTAGCCGATGGATAACTAGTAGAGATTCTAGTACCAGTATAATGACTGATGGAGTGACAAAGAAGGATAGGCGTCCACCCTAATTGGATTGGGTGAGAAGGATTCGAGGCGAGTACTTAGGCAAATCCGGGTACTATTAACGCTAAGAACTGATATAAAGACGTACGAGTTCAGGCTTTCAAGAAAAGCTTCTAGGGATAATCATTAGACTGCCCGTACCGTAAACCGACACAGGTGGGTGAGTAGAATATATTAAGACGCGCGAGAAAACTGTTGTTAAGGAACTCGGCAAATTGACCCCGTAACTTCGGGAAAAGGGGGACTCCTTATGAAAACGAGGAGTCGCAGAGAAAAGGCCCAAGCGACTGTTTAGCAAAAACACAGGTCTCTGCAAAATCGTAAGATGAAGTATAGAGGCTGACGCTTGCCCGGTGCTGGAAGATTAAGAGGAGATGTCAGGGGTTAAACCTAAAGCATTGAATTGAAGTCCCAGTAAACGGCGGCCGTAACTATAACGGTCCTAAGGTAGCGAAATTCCTTGGCGGGTAAGTTCCGTCCTGCACGAAAAGCGTAACGATTTGGGCACTGTCTCAACAACAGACTCGGTGAAATCAAGCTGCCGGTGAAAACGCCGGCTACCCGCGATTAGACGAAAAGACCCCATGGAGCTTCACTGTAACTTGATATTGAAACTGGGTGTAAGATGTACAGGATAGGTGGGACGCGTTGAAGTTAGTACGCTAGTATTGACGGAGCGGACGTTGGGATACCACCCTTCGTGCACTTAGTTTCTAACTCGCAGATGTGGAATCTGGAGGACAGTGTCTGGTGGGCAGTTTGACTGGGGCGGTCGCCTCCCAAAGAGTAACGGAGGCGCTCGAAGGTTACCTCAGAATGGTTGGAAATCATTCTAAAGAGTGCAATGGCAGAAGGTAGCTTGACTGCGAGACCTACAAGTCGAGCAGGGACGAAAGTCGGACATAGTGATCTTACGGTACCGAATGGAAGGGCCGTGACTCAACGGATAAAAGTTACCCTGGGGATAACAGGCTTATCGCTTCCAAGCGTTCACAGCGACGAAGCGGTTTGGCACCTCGATGTCGGCTCGTCGCATCCTGGAGCTGGAGTAGGTTCCAAGGGTTGGGCTGTTCGCCCATTAAAGCGGCACGCGAGCTGGGTTCAGAACGTCGTGAGACAGTTCGGTCTCTATCTATCGTGGGCGTTGGAGATTTGAAGGGAGCTGTCCTTAGTATGAGAAGACCGGGATGGACGCACCCCTGGTGCACCAGTTAGTACGCCAGTACTACAGCTGGGTAGCTATGTGCGGAAGGGATAAACGCTGAAAGCATCTAAGCGTGAAGCCCACCTTGAGATGAGATCTCCCAATTAGTAAGACCCCTTGAAGACCACAAGGTTGATAGGCTAGGTGTGTAAGCATAGTGATATGTTCAGCTGACTAGTACTAATAGGTCGAGGACTTAACCTTACGTGATGAATTCGCATCACAATTTCAATTTCAGAAAATCATTTATCTAGTTTTGAGAGCATGTCTGGTGACGATGGCGAAGTGGTTCCACCTGT
>NZ_FUZK01000006.1 GCF_900166985.1 Acholeplasma oculi
ATGGTATAATATATTAAATAAACCATTCAGTATAAAAGTTAAGGGGCGCTCTAATATGAAGAATTTCGATAACAATAACCATTCAGTATTCAAATTAAACTTTCACCTTATTTTGGTTATAAATTATCGAAGAGAAGTCCTTGATGAGAAGATATCGAATCGACTTAAAGAAATTTATATAAATATAGCAAAGACATATAACATCTCCTTACAAACTTGGAATCATGATGTGGACCATGTTCACATACTTTTTACGGCACACCCTAATAGTGAGATTTCAAAATTTATTAATGCCTATAAATCAGCATCTTCAAGGTTAATTAAAAAGGAATTTCCAAGTATTAAGAAATTTTTATGGAAAGAAGCTTTTTGGAGTAAAAGTTTTTTATTACTAACAACTGGTGGTGCACCTACTGAAGTTTTAAAACAGTACATTGAAACGCAGGGGGAAGACTGTGAAAAAAATGCATATAGCATATAAATTTAGGATATATCCAAACCCTGAACAACAAATCTTAATAACTAAAACACTAGGTGCTTGTCGTTTTATTTGGAATCAGATGTTATCAGATAAAATCGCTCACTATGAATCAACTAAAGAGATGTTATATAATACGCCAGCTCGTTATAAAGAGGCTTTTAGTTTCTTAAATGAAGTGGACTCATTGGCACTAGCTAATCGTCAACTTCATCTAGAACGTGCATTCAAGTCCTTCTTTTCAAAACAAACCAGTTTTCCTAACTTTCAAGCAAGAAAGAAAGATTATGGTTATACTACAAATATAGTGAATGGAAATATCAAAGTTTTAGATGGATTTATAAAATTACCTAAACTAGGCTTAGTTAAGTTAAAGAAACATCGACACATACCAGAAGACTATAAACTACGATCAGTGACGGTATCTAAAAGTAAAACAGGTAAATATTACATTTCAATCTTATTGGATTATGAAACAGTCATATCACCATGTGAAGTAAAAACTACTATAGGTCTTGATTTTGATATGACAAACTTTTATGTAGACAGTGAAGGTAATCGATATGCTTATCCGGAAAGTATCTTGTTGGACCAACAAAAACTTAGAAGGCTTCAGTCAAGCCTATCTAGAAGATACCAACCGAATAAGAAACAAAAAGATCAAAGTAAGAACTATTTTAAACAACAACATAAAGTAGCAATACTTCATGAGCGTATAACAAACAAACGTCTAGATTTTTTACATAAACTATCAGATTCGATAGCCAAGACATCAGATAGTGTAAGTATAGAAACGCTAGACCTTAAGCAGATGGCAACCAGTAACAAACATTACGCTAAACAGATTTCAAGATTTGGTTGGTATAAATTTATCACCTTACTTGAATACAAGTTAAACAGATTAGGTAAAACACTAGTTAAAATAGATAAGTGGTATCCATCGAGTAAAATGTGTAGTAGATGTGGTCACTTAAAAACAGAGTTAAAACTAAGTGAACGTATATATAGTTGTGAGCATTGTAGACAAAATATGGACCGAGACTATAATGCAGCAGTCAATATAAGAAATAAGGGTTTAGAACTACTTAAAGTTGAAAACTTAGCATAAGTTATTAGAACCGTAGGAACTACGGGGATAGCCTACTGAGACACTAAAGAATACTTTAGTTTGGGTAGGAAGCCCCCACTTCAACATAAAATGTTAAGTGGTGGGTAGTTCACAAACAATGTATCCAACCCAAACAATTGAGTTTAAAAACAGGAAACAAGTGAATCTTTACTTACTTCAATTAGGTATTCATGACTTCAAAGAAAAGTCATGAATACCTTTCTTTATATTTTGTGCATTATATGACATATATGACATGTTCAAATGAAACTAATGCATATACAATAGAGATAAAGAGAAAAGAATAGAGGTTCCAAATGGTTAATCAATCTAAAATTACAGAGTTTATTTTTCTAAAAATTGCATATTATGATCAATACTTTGATCTTCCAAAATCATTCATATCAAATCGCTTGCCAGATTTATATTATGTTTTTTTACATCGACTCCATACAGATAAAGAATCTATTGAACAAATTATACTCACTTTATCGGATGAATCATTTATATATATTACCAATAATCTGATGCATTATTATGATTCAACGAAAGATTATCTTTCATTGAATCGAATCAAGCGTTTAATTCATGTCAAGTTAGAAAGTCAGTTAGACTTAAAGCTAAAGAATATATCAGAAATTTTGTGTATTTCTCAGTTCATTGATTATGAGCATATAAGAATTGAAAAAAATCAATGGAAATTTCATGTGAAGGATTTACTGAATCTCACACATCTTAGAAAAGAGGATCATCTATTATTACATCTACTATTATCTGTTTGGCTACAAGATTTAAATTGGCCAGGTAGTAAAGAAGTTTTTGATTACTTACTTGAAGTGCCTACCAAATGTTATGTTCATTTTATCAGTGTATTTCTACAAGCATTAAAGGATTATGAAATACATGATATTGAATGGGTGTCTAATGTTGTTTTAAATATGAAACAAAGACCAGATATTATGATTACTCCAGAGGATATCGTCGATATTAATCAACATATAGAACAACGCTCAATGGATATCATTTATTTATTAGAAAGAATCATTCGATGATTCTTTTTTAATTTATAATTATTTTTTTCATTGAACTTCATCTATAATGAATATATATAAAGCGTTTTCAAAAGGGGGATTTATGCATAATACTTATTTATCCATTGGTGCTCATATAGGTGATGCAGAACTTACAACGGGGTTGGTGCTTGCAACCAAGAGTTTAGAAGGTGATAAAATTATTACACTGGCACTTACAGCAGGTGAAAGAGGTAATCCAAAACATATGACAGTGGATGACTATCGACTTCAAAAGATAAAAGAAGCAGATGATTTTGCTAAAATGCTTCAAGGTGAATCTATTGTTTTAAATTACAGAGATGGTGAATTACCAGATACTTTAGATGTCCGTCTTGAAGTTGCTCGTATGATTAGAAAATATAAGCCTACATTAATTTTTACACATTGGAAGCACTCGATGCATAAAGATCATCAGTTAACCTCTAAAATCGTTGAGGATGCTAGTTTCTTTGCTGGTATTGATATGGGAGATAAGCTTGAAGGAGAAAGACATTATGCTCCAGTTTATTTTGCTGAGAACTGGGAAGATAGTGAAGCATTTACACCTTATGTTTATATCGCTGGTAGTCATGAAGGGTATGATTTATGGAAACGTGCGATGCAAACACATTGGTTTATTATGAATAGCCCATCTTTTAGATATTATGACTATTATACACATCTAGCTGTTGTTAGAGGTTGTTATGCCAGAAAAGATTATGCCCAAGCTTTTAGTGTTCATGAGTATCAAAAGAAAATCATTTTATAAGGATAAAAATATGTTAATCATTTATGAAGATAAATATTTGGATGAAATCATCAATCTTTGGAATCAAAACGTTGAAAAAGACAGATTACTAAAACCTTGGACAAAGGATTATTTTAAACAAAAGTTTTTAAGTAATCCGCACTTTAACAAAGAATTATTTATGATGTATCAAGAAAACAATAAAATCATTGGTATAGGACATGCATCCTACAAATCACTTGATTCTATAGATCCTGGATTTATCTCATTTATTTTAGTGGATCAACAACATCAAAGACAAGGTATTGGTTCAAGTATTTTAAAAGCATTAGAAGATAAACTAAAAACATACGGTAAAACATTTGTCAGAAATCTCTTTTTAAGTCCTTTTAATATGGAGTGGTATATCGATGACCATTATCCTCATGATCACCCTGGTATGCCTGCTGTTGCACAAAACACAGACTATTATTTTTTATTAATGAATAATGGTTATAACATTGATGGGCAGCAACAAGATGTATATTATCAAGATATTCGAACTTATCAAATACCTGATAAAATAAAGAAAACAATCGAAGAGAATAAACAAATTGGTTTTAATATTACCTTGTATGACGAGTCTAAACATCATGGCTTCAAATCTTTATTTGAAGCATTAAATAATAAAACATGGCTTGAAGTCGTTGAAAACAATCTTTCTAAAAAAGATCCTTTGCCAATGTTGATTATTGAAAAAGAGGGTAAAATCTTAGGATGGACTGGCCCACTCATTACAGAAAAATCTAAAAGAGGTTATTTTGCAGGTATTGGTGTACATCCAGATGTTCAAGGACATGGTTTAGGAAAGGCACTTTTTAGTTCACTTATTGATTACTCTAGACAAAATGGTGCAGAGTTTATGAGTTTATTTACAGGACATTTAAATCCTGCTAGAAATATCTATTTAGGTGCAGGATTTAAAATTATCAAGAGTTTTTCTGTATTAAGAAAGAATTTATAAACGAATGTAAAGTGATTTTATCGAATCACTTTTTCATTTCTATAGAATTATTTTATGAAATTTAGAAAAAATTATGTATACGTATAACATAATGATCAACTCATTATATAAAACACACATATAGGGAATAAAATCAAGTATAATGTTGAATTGTACAAAGATATCTGAGGTTTAAAATGTATAAGATCATTGTTCAAATCATTATTTTAATCTTGTTTACATTATTAGGAGAATTAATCGCCTATATATTACCTTTCTCATTTCCTGGTAATTTAATTGGTTTAATCTTACTCTTTTTAGCATTACTAACAAAATTAATCAAGCCAGTATACATTAAAGAAACTTCTCAATTTTTACAAAAATATATGTCGTTTTTATTTGTACCACTATGTGTAGGTTTAATGGTATATTTTGATTTAATTCAAATGCATTGGTTAGAAATTTTACTTGTATTAATAATATCAACGACAGTGACATTCATATGTACAGCTTGGGTTGCAAATAGAGGTGCTAAATCATGATTCATATTCTATGGACAATACCCTTAACAATCTTTATTTATGGAATTATATTTATCCTACAAAAAAAGTTTAAACAAACATGGTTAAACCCATTACTAACAACCAGTTTGATACTCATCGCTTTCTTACTTCTGACAGGGATAAATTATGATACTTACAAAGAAGGCAGCCAACTCATCACGTTTTTTATAGGACCTGCAACCGTATCACTGGCATTACCTTTATATGAAAAAATGGATTTATTCAAAAAGCATTGGAAATTAATTCTTATAACAATTTTCATTGGAGTAGTTGTTCATGCAATCACGATAGGACTCATTGTAGTTATCATGAAATCTGATACAACAATGCTAGCAACATTCATTCCAAAGAGTGTAACCACTGCGATTGCTATTGATATATCAAGTTCTCTTGGAGGTATCAAATACTTAACTGTGACAATCGTTGTATTAACAGGTGTCTTTGGTGTATTGATTGCTCCGCCCATCTTTAAATTATTTAAAATTAATGACCCTATCGCTAGAGGATTATCCCTTGGTGCAAGTGCCCATGCAGTTGGTACATCTAAAGCCATAGAATACGGTTCAGTAGAAGCAAGTATGTCCACACTCGCACTTATTTTTACAGGATTAATGACCGTCTTACTTTCCCCAGTTATTTATAAAATCATAGAATTACTGATTACATAAAGAGTCTATAGTTAGACTCTTTTATTTTGCCATTTTATACGTGAATTATCATAATCTATCTATAAGATTAGATTAAATTTAATGAATATGATAAGATAGTAAGGGTTTGATTGGATTTAGGAGGATTATACATGTTAAACGTATCCAATGTGACATATCAAATTGGTAAAGAAATACTATTTGAAGATGTTAATATTAAATTTACAGAAGGTAATTGTTATGGTGTAATTGGTGCAAATGGTGCTGGTAAATCTACATTACTTAAAATATTATCAGGTGAACTATCAACAACAAGAGGAAATATATCATTTCCATCAAATAAGAGATTATCATTTTTAAAACAAGATCAATTTAAATTTGATGATTTTACGGTTATTGATACCGTCATTCAAGGTAATCAAAAATTATATAAAATCATGATGGAAAAAAATGCGATTTATGCAAAAGAAGACTTTACAGAAGCAGATGGAATTAGAGCAGGTGAACTTGAGTCTATTTTTGATGATATGAATGGTTGGAATGCTGAAAGTGATGCTGCAATTTTATTAACTGGTTTAGGTGTTGATGTAAGTCTTCATTATGAATTAATGAAGGATTTATCGGGTAATGATAAGGTTAAAGTATTACTTGCTCAAGCACTATTTGATAATCCAGATATATTATTACTGGATGAACCAACAAACCACTTAGACAGCAAGGCTGTCTTATGGTTAGAAAACTTTTTAATTGATTTTGAAAATACAGTTATTGTTGTATCCCATGACCGTTACTTTTTGAATAAGGTTTGTACACACATTGCAGACATCGACTATAAGCAAATTACTTTATATGCTGGAAACTATGATTTCTGGTATGAGAGTAGTCAATTGATGTTAAAACAAATGAAAGAGCAAAATAAAAAGTCCGAAGAAAAGATCAAAGAACTTCAAGACTTTATTTCTAGATTTAGTGCAAATGCTTCTAAGTCAAAACAAGCAACATCTAGAAAGAAAGCATTAGATAAAATTGAATTAACTGAAATTAAACCATCAACAAGAAGATATCCTTATGTGAACTTTAAACCAGAAAAAGCATTAGGAGATGATATTTTAAAAATTGAAAATCTATCTAAAACCATTGATGGAGAACTTGTATTAAATAATATATCCCTGACGATTGGTAAAGAAGATAAGGTTGCCTTCATTGGGTTAAACCAAAGGTCAGTTACTGTTTTATTCGAAATACTTGGAGGACATATGGAGCCTGATAGTGGAACTTTCAAATGGGGCGACACAGTAAGTCTTGGTTATTTTAAAAAGGATAACAATCAAGAATTTAAAAAACCAACCGTTATGGTTGACTGGTTAACGGATTATTCTAAGAATAAAGAAGTAACTTATGTCAGAGGATTTTTAGGTAGAATGCTATTTAGTGGTGAAGATGCATTAAAGAAAATTAATGTATTAAGTGGTGGAGAAAGAGTACGCTTACTTCTTTCAAGAATGATGATTGAAGGTAGAAATACACTGATCTTAGATGAACCAACAAACCACTTAGATATGGAATCTATAACCGCTTTAAATAAAGGTCTTCAAGAATTTGGTGGTGTTGTATTATTTACAACTACCGACCATCAATTAGTCTCTACAACAGCAAGTAAATTAATTGAGTTTACAGAAGATGGACGTATTAAAGAACTTGTAATGAGCTATGAAGATTATTTAGAAACAAGATAATTAATTCAAAAAATATTGAAATGGACTTAAATCGACAGATTTGAGTCCATTTTTTATTGTTGATGTAAATTCTTTATAAAATCTTTAGTACTTTTAAAATTTATAAAGTATAATTATATTAATATTACAAAAAGAAAGAGGATAAGAAATGGGCGGAACAATAGGCATTATTACTGGTGTTGTAGTTATACTTTTATTAATATTCTTTGCAGCATCTTACGTAAAGGTAAAACCAAACCAAGCATATATCATTACAGGACCTAGAAAATCTAGAGTCATCATAGGGAAAGGTACACTACGTATTCCGTTCTTAGAACGAATTGACGTGATTCCTTTATCATTAATTCAAACAGACATTAAAACAGATTCAGCAGTTCCTACAAATGAGTTTATTAATATATTTGTAGATGGGGTTGCAAATATTAGAATTAAAACTGATGAAGAATCTATTCGTCTTGCTGGACAAATTTTATTATCTCGAGACCTAGAAGGTATTCGTATAGTTACTAAAGAAGTATTAGAAGGTAATATGCGTGAAATTATTGGTCAAATGAAATTAAAAGAACTTGTTCAAAATAGAGATAAGTTTGCTGAACAAGTATATGCATCTGCAATGCAAGATATGGGTAGAATGGGATTAGAAATCATTAACATTACCATTCAAAATTTTAGTGATAAAAATGGAGTGATTGAAGACCTTGGGGTTGATAATGTAACTCAAATTAGAAAAGACGCAGCAATCGCTCGTGCAAATTCTGAAAAAGAAGTTCAAATTGCAAGTGCTCAAGCTAAAGAATTAGCAAACCAAGCTAGAATTCAAGCTGAATTAAAGATTGCTGAACAAAATACCGATCTTGAATTAAGACAAGCAAGTCTTAAACAAAAATCTGATACTCAAAAAGCTACTGCTGACGTAGCTTATGAAATTCAAAAAGCAAACGAAACTAAGAGTGTTAATATTGCTATTCAAGAAGCAGAGATTGCTAAACGTAGTAAAGAAATTGAATTAAAGACTAAAGAAATTGAAGTCGAAGAAAAACGTTTAGACGCTGTTGTTAAAAAAGATGCGGATGCGAAACGTTATGCTGCTGAACAAAAAGCACTTGCTGAACTTTACACACGTTCTAAAGAAGCAGAAGCAAAATATATTGAAGAATCTAAACAAGCAGAAGCTGTTAAAGTTCAAGCTGAAGCTAAACGTTTTGCTGAAGAACAAAGAGCTGCTGGTATTCAAGCAGTAGGATTTGCTGAAGCAGAAGCTATTGAGAAAAAGGCAGAAGCAATGAAACTATATGAAAGTGCTGCTGTACTTGAGTTAGTACTTAACTCAGACGTCTTACCTAAGATTGTTCGTGCTGCATCCGAACCATTATCTAAGGTTGATAAGATTACAATGTATGGTGAAGGTAACTCAACAAAACTTGTAGGTGATATCGTTAATAGTTCAACCCAAATTCTTTCATCTGTTAAAGAAGCAACTGGTATTGATTTAACAAGTTTACTTGCAGGTTATGCAACAGGTAAGTTAACTGAAAAAGATTCAAAAGATAAACCAGCTAAACCAGTTAAATAATATATAAAAGATAAAGCGCACATTTAAACTGTGCGCTTTATTTCATCTCTTGTTTTAGTAATTCAATTTTTAGAAGCGGATCTGATGAAAATCCACCAATCGTACCGTCACTTTTAATCACTCGGTGGCATGGAATAAAAATCATGATAGGATTTTTACCAACAGTATTACCAACAGCTCTAGATGCATTCAATCGTCCAATATGCATGGATATATCTTTATAGCTTTTAGTTTTACCATAAGGAATTTGGATAAGTGCATTCCAAACGCTTAACTCAAATGTACTTCCTTTAATATCCATTGGAGGTAACTTAAAGGATTCTTGTTTAAAATAGCTTTCTAACGCATCTACATAAGGTTTTAGTATTTGAGGATGATGTGTAAGGTTTGATAAATCTTCGTTTTCAAAGAGATAAAGATGAGTTAAACCTTTCATCGATGCTTTCAGTATAAAGGTCCAATGTTTATAGGTATAAAAATCATAAAACATAGTATCACCACTTTCTTTTGCAAATGATTTGCAAACTGTATTTTTCATGATATAATAATTTTGCAAATAATTCGCAAATAGGAGAACACCATGAAAAAACTTGCACAAGTATTATTTATTATTACAGTACTTATGATACTGACTGCATGCAGTAATCAAGAAACATATGATATTGTTGTAACAGATTATATCACATATGATATTGTCTCTAATATCGTAGGTGATGAAAAAACTATTTATATGATACAACCTTATCATATAGATTATCACAGTTTTGAACCAACCAGTCAAGATTTAGTCATTTTAAAAAATGCTTCTGTATTCATTTATGCCTCAATTAACTATTCACCTTGGCTCATTGATAGTGAAAATGTTTCAAAAATCTTAAAAAATGATGCAATCTCTATTGCACTGGATAGTATGATAGATCATGACCATGAAACACTGAGTGCAAAACTATTAGAAGATGATCACGATCATGACCACGATCATGGTGATTCACCGCATTTTTTATCCAATCCATTTATTGTTTCTGAAATCGTTGAAGGATTAGGAATTCATCTATCTGAAATATATGTTGATATTTCAGATACTTTGTTAGAAAACACACATCTTTATGCAGATGCAATTCTTGAAGAAGCTCAAAGTTTTCATGAATATTTAGAAGATAAAGTAGAGTATACATTGTACTATTTAGGACATAATGCACTACAAGGATTTAGTGAAGCATTTCATGTGAATGTAATTAGTTTAGATGAAAGTATTTCTCCAAACAGTGATCAAACCAGTCAAGAAGTTACAAACTTCATCAATCTACTCATTTCAAATGAAGTAAAATACGTATTTATGGAAGAAAACAAATCTATGGATACAGCTAATTTTATTCAATCCAGAATTGGTGGTTTAATCTTTTATGAGTTTCATAGTTTCCACACGATTTCAAAATCAGATTATGAACAAGGTGTTCGTTATCTGGATTTACTAATTAGAAATATATCATATGTGAAGGAGATGATTTCATATGAAGAAGGACTGTCTAATTGAATATAAAAACGTTTCACTTTCATATGGACAAACAGAAGCAGTTAAACACGCTTCTTTTGTCGTACATGAAGGAGATATCTTAAATATTATTGGACCTAATGGAAGTGGGAAAACAACACTGGTTAAAAGTTTAGTTGGTGAACTCAAACCATCTAAAGGTGAAATCTTAAAATCATGTAAAAGGTTAGGTTATGTACCACAAAAACTCATGATAAAAAGAAATTTCCCTTTAACTGTACAAGAGTTTATTTATACAGGTTTTTTGAAACAAGATCTATTTATTAAACCAAAAGATGCAGAGATTATTAAAGCTTGGATTATAAGGATGAAGCTAGATCCTAAAATATTAACAGAACCTATTCATACATTGTCAGGGGGTCAACTTCAAAGAGCTTATATTATTAGAACAATCATCTCAAAACCTGATGTATTAATACTGGATGAACCAACCTCAGCACTTGACCCTAGTTTTAGAGAGCAGTTCTATGAATTACTTAAAACGATAAAAGAAGAACTTCAAATGACAATTATTCATATCACACATGATTTAACAGACTTAGTATTAGAAAATAGTTTAGTCATGTATATTGACCAAGAGATTAAATTCTATGGTACATATATTGATTATCATCAGTTTGAACATGAGGGACATCACCATGGATAATTTCTTATTAACATTAGATGTATTAAAATATGGAATTTTAGTGGTTACTCTACTAGGCCTAACAGCAACCCTTCTGAGTCCATTTATTGTACTCAATGAACAATCTATGATTGCAGATGGACTGAGTCATGTGAGTTTTTCAAGTTTGGCAATCGGATTTTTATGGATGGATGAACCAATATATTTGGCAGTTCCGTTAGTCGTTATCTCATCAATTCTTATCAAATGGATGAGTCATTACACAAAAGCACATGCAGATAGTGCATTATCTATGGTATCTAGTTTTATGTTTGCAGTGGGTTTAATTGCGATTAAGTTTTCAAATCAATCGATTGATTTGGAAAGTTTAATCTCAGGTAATATTTGGTTTAGAACATCACTAGACTTATATATAACATTAGGTCTATTTATTGCAGTTGGGTTATTTATTTTGATCAATTATAGAAAGTTAATCAATTTAACATTTGATTATCAATATGCAAAATTTAGTGGTGTTAAAGTAAATGTATTAAGTTATACACTTGCAGCATTTACAGGCTTATTTGTCTTAATTGGTGTGAGAAGTATTGGTGTTTTACTTATTTCTAGTTTATTAATATTTCCTTTAGTTACAGCAAATATATTCTCAAAAAGATTTAGAGATTTATTCATTTATGGTACAATCTTTTCGATGACAGTCATTATCCTTGGAATATTTCTCGCACATATTCTAAACATTCCAGCAGGATCGTTTATTGTTATTCTTTATACACTTTTATATAGTGTCTTATTCGTTTTAAACAAAACCATTCTAAGGAGGAAGGTAACTTGATTAAACTTACCCTTAAAAGAAAACTGATATATGATATCTTAAGTAAATCATCTCAACCGATGAATGCAGAAGAAATTTATAAGTTACTCGAAGAAAAAATGAATCTATCCACGATTTATAGAACATTAGAGATATTTTTTAATGATGGATTGGTTGCTAAAAACCATTTAGATAATAAAGCATATTATTATTTAAATCATGAGTCACACCATCATTTTATGGTTTGTAAAGAGTGTAATCAAGCATTTGAATTTGATTGTCATTTAGAGGGTTTAATTGATGAGATTAAAGATAAATATGGATTTACCGTCATGCATCATGATTTAAACCTTTATGGACTCTGTAAAGACTGTCAAAATCAATAAGAAATATCATAATTTACTCTTTTTAAATTTTCTTCTTTACAAAAGAAATCATTTTTAATATAATCTTATTATGTATTTCATGTACAGTATATTTGACCAATAAATCGGTGGTTAAGTTTCTACCTTAGTTCCGCTATACTAAGACTACGTACATTCTCCTTCTTTACTTTGTAAAAATTCAATTGACCATCCTAAGGATGGTTTTTTTTTGCCTAAAATATATATTTTAATATCTGGATTCTCTTAAGTGTTATAATAACATCATGGAGGTATGACATGATATTAGATCCTTTTGTAATTAAGAATCATACATTTAAAAATAGAATCATGATGAGTCCAATGTGTATGTATCAAGTATATAAAAAAGATGGGGTTGCAACAAACTTTCATTATACACACTATACAGCACGTGCTTTAGGTGGCGTTGGTTATATTATGATAGAATCAACTGCTGTTTTACCTAATGGAAGAATTACCTATGAAGATTTAGGTTTATGGAGTGATTCGCAAATCGAACCACTCAAGAAAATTGTTGAAGGTGTGCATGCTTTGGGTGCTAAAATTGGTATTCAACTTTCACATGCAGGAAGAAAATCACGTACTGAGAATATTGTTTCATCAACCAATCAACCATTTAGTGAATCTTATTTAACACCAGGAAGATTATCACCAGAAGGAATTAAAGAGATTGTTAATGCATTTAAGGCATCTGCAAGAAGAGCAAGAGAGATTGGATTTGATAGTATTGAATTACACGGTGCTCATGGGTATTTAATCAATCAGTTTATGTCACCTTTGGTAAATGACAGAGACGATGAATATAAAGACGGATTAAAATTTTTAGAAGAAATCATTGATGCAGTTCGATCTGAAATGGATAAAGATCAATTGTTACAACTTAGAATTTCGGCATATGAGTATGATGAACTTGGGTTAACACCTTATGATTGGGCAGGCATACTCAATGTAATTAAGCATAAAATAGATATGGTAGATATTTCAAGTGGTGGTGTTATACCTAATATGGTCAATGACTATCCAGGCTATCAACTACCCTTTGCAAAAATAATTAAAGAAGAAACAGGTATTATTACGATTACAGGTGGTCAAATAGATAATTTAAATCTAGCAAATGAAGCATTAGAAAAAGAAGACTGTGACATGGTGTTTTTTGGAAGAAAGCTATTAATGGATCCATTCTTTATATATAAGTATGATGAATCTTTATTACCAACATCATACAAACGTGCATCAACACTCATCAAATCTAAAAGTTAAAGGGGGAAACTAAAGTGATTATAGGTGTGGTAAGGGAAATAAAGTCCAGTGAGGACAGAGTTGGGTTAACTCCAACAGCAGCAAAAGCTTATGTAAAAAAAGGGCACCAAGTTCTCGTAGAAAAAGGTGCTGGCTTAACATCGGGTTTTAAAGATTTAGCTTATGAAAAAGCAGGTGCTAAGTTAGTTGATGATGCTCTAACTGTTTGGAAGCAATCAGAAATGATTATTAAGGTTAAAGAACCTTTAGATTCTGAGTTTCGTTACTTTAGAAAAGGATTAATCCTTTACACGTATTTACATCTTGCAGCAAATGAAAAACTAACAAAAGCACTTGTTAAAAAACAAGTTACAGCAATTGCATATGAAACGATTAAAGATGAAACAGGTTTACCTTGTTTACGTCCTATGAGTGAAATTGCTGGTAAACTTTCTGTTTTAGAAGGTGCAAGATTTATGTATAAAAACTTTGGGGGTAATGGATTATTAATCTCTGGTGTTACAGGAGTTCCTGCAGCAAATGTATTAATCATTGGTGCAGGTGTATCGGGTAAGGCGGCATTATCCAATGCATATGGTCTAGGTGCTCATGTTACTGTAATGGATATTAGAGAAGAAGTATTAGCAAGTCTAAAAGAAAAATACCCACTTATAGAAACATATATTTCTAATGAAGAGAATTTGAAAAAAGCACTAAGTGAAAATGATTTAATTATATCAAGTGTTTTACTACCAGGAGCAAGAGCACCTAAATTGATTAAAAAAGCGTATTATCCACTGATGAAAAAAGGTTCAGTGATTGTGGATATTGCAATTGACCAAGGTGGGTCAACGGATGTATCAAAACCAACATATCATACAAATCCAACCTTTGTTTATAAAGGTATTACACATTATTGTGTTGCCAATATGCCAGGTATTGTACCAAGAACATCTACAATTGCACTTAATCTTGCAACATTACCATTTGGACTTGAAATTGCAAATCAAGGTGTTATAAAAGCACTAAAATCTAATCAAGCGCTAAAAAATGGTGTAAATACTTTTAAAGGCCATGTCACATTAAAAGAATTATCAGATACATTTGATATGCCTTATCAGATGCTAGAAAATTTATTATAAAAGGAATTATTCATGACAAGAAAAGAAATTGCAACAAGCTTTGTTATAGAAACAGCAACAAGTGATGTTTTAAAAGCATTCAAATTATATACAGACCCATCCTTTAAACATCATAATGTATATACTGAAGCAGAAACACCTAAACTAATTCAAGCAATGAAGGAAAGTAGATTACAATTTCCAGATAGAACAGTTACGATACTTCATGTTTTAGAAGATGGTGATTTCGTATCTGTAAGGTCTCATATTGTTATGAATCAAAACGTATTAGAAGTTATCGCTGTTCATACATTTAAGTTTAAAGATCAAAAAATAATTGAGATGTGGGACACGGTTCAAATCATACCTGAAGAAGTAGTCAATCTAAACGGATTTTAAAGATATAAAGAATCTAGATAAATTTTATTTAGGTTCTTTTTTTGTTGTAAAAATGTAAACGTAAACGATTGAGTACGTTAAATCCACGCAATAAATACGAAAATACGAAAACGATTAAGTGAAAAAAATAAGGTTAATGCCTTAATAAAGCCAAATGCATTTGTGAAGCGAAAAAAGCGCTTTCATTTTCGTTTAAAAATCGGTTGAAATTAAAAATCATGAGTGATAGAATATAGTTGCGCAAACGTTTAAGTAAAAAATAAGAACGGAAAAATAATCATATGGTTAAGTTAAAAGATATTGCTGAAGTTGTCGGTGTGAGTGTCGCAACGGTCAGTAAGGCACTCAGTAGAAGTCATGAAATTAGTATTGAAATGACTGAACGAATTCATAAGATTGCAAACGAAATGGGATATATTGCTAACTCACAAGCAAGGAGTCTCAAGACCAATCGATCTTATAATGTGGGAGTTGTTTATGTAGATAACTCCAGAGCAGGGTTAAAGCATGAGTATTTTTCAACGATGCTTGGTAGTATCCAGGAAAACCTAAGAATGAAAGGATATGACTTTACGTTTATATCTAATGTTGTTGGACAAACCAAACATACACTTTTATCTCATGCAAGATATCGTCGATGTGATGGTGTCATTATTGTTACGGCGGATTTTGAAGATAAAGAAGTTTTAGAACTTATTGAATCAGATATGTCGGTTGTAACTATTGATCATATCTTTGATAATAGAACGGCTATTATGTCAGATAATAGTGTAGGATTGGGTAGAATTGTTGACTATATTTATAAACAAGGACATCGAAAAATAGCATTTATACATGGTGAGTTAACGACTGTTACAAAAGAAAGACTTCAATCATTTCATCAGGCACTACAAAAACTTAATTTAGAAGTCAAACCAGATTATATTAAACAAGGTTATTATCATTTACCGAAACATAGTGGTTTAGCAACAAGAGATCTCCTAAATCTTGATGATCGACCAACATGTATCATTTATCCAGACGATTATTCATTCATGGGGGGCATGAGTGAAATCGAAAAACATGGTCTTAAAATTCCAGAAGATATTTCTGTAGTAGGGTATGATGGCATTTACTTATCACGTATTTTAAGACCCATATTAACAACCTATATTCAAGATAGTGATGAAATAGGTAAACAAGCTGCTCTCAAACTCATTGAACAAATTGAACATCCAAAAGATTATAAAGTGGAAGTTGTAACGGTCAATGGGAAACTTCAACAGGGTTCAACAGTTAAAAAACTGGACTAAACAAAAACTTTTAAAAAGGAAAAGGGGAAAAACAATGTTTAGAAAGATTTTCGTAGGATTACTTGTTATGTTATTTGCATTCACATTAGTGGCATGTAATGACACAACAGGTGGTGTAGGTTTAGAAAGTGAAGGCGATACGCTTGTTATTCGTGTATGGAATGATGAGTTTATTGGACGTTTTAGAGATTATTATCCAGGTTATGTAAAAACTAACCAAGACGGTACTGATGTATTAGATGATGGTACAGTTGTTAAATGGATTAAAGTTGCAAATGATAATAATGCATACCAAATCGCATTAGATACAGCACTTGCAAATCAATCTAGTGCAGCAGCAAACGATAAAATTGATATGTTCTTAATTGAAGCAGACTATGCAACCAAGTATGCAAATGATTTATATGCAATGGATGTTGTTAATGAGCTTAAAATTAAAGAATCTGCTTTAGCTGATCAATATCAATATACTAAAGATATCGTTACAGATAAAGATGGTGTATTAAGAGCTGTTTCATGGCAAGCAACTCCAGGGCTATTTGCATATCGTGCAGATTTAGCAAGAGAAGTATTAGGAACAGATGATCCAGTACAAGTACAATCCATGATCAATACTTGGGCTAAGTTTGACGGAGTTGCTGCTCAAATGAAAGCTAAGACTTATAAGATGTTATCTGGTTATGATGATGCATTTAGAGCATTCTCTAATAGTATTAGTCAAAAATGGGTTGATGCAAATAATAATGTTGTATTTGACCAACAAATTCTAAACTGGATTAAACAAACTAAAGCTTATTCTACAGCTGGTTATAACAATGGTAATGGTTTATGGAGTGATGGATGGCAAAGTGACCAAGGTATTAATGGAGATGTCTTCGGATTCTTCTATTCAACTTGGGGAATTAACTTTACATTACTTGGTAACTCATTAAGCGATCCAGATGCACCTAAAGCACCAGGTAATGGTTTATTTGGTGAATACCGTGTCGTTCAAGGTCCTGCAAGTTATTATTGGGGTGGTACTTGGATTGTTGGTGCTAAAGGTACAGATAATCCATCATTAGTAAGAGATATTATGTTAAAACTTACTGCAAACCCACATATCGCTGAACAAATTACTAGAGACACAGAAGATTATACAAATAATAAAACAGCAATGACTAAGATTGCAAACGATGAAACATACGGATCTGCATTCTTAGGTGGTCAAAACCATATCGCATTATTTACAAGTGCTGCTCAAAATATTGATATGAGTAATGCATCTCCTTATGATCAAGGTTTAAATGAAGGTATTCAAACAGCAATGAAAGATTACTTCGCAGGTACATCAACATTTGCAGAAGCATACACTCGTTTCAAAGAAATCATTAGTGAGAAATATCCAGAATTAGTATTACCAGCAACACTTCAAGAACCAGCATAATAAAAATAAATTAAAGTCATGATGAGGGGCATTCCTCCCCTCATCATGTTCTAATGTAAATGAGGTATATATGGCTAAACGTGTAAAGAGGATTAATTATAATAAATGGGGATATTATTTTGTAGCACCCTTTATCATTGTCTATATACTTTTTTCTTTAATTCCATTATTATCAACGTTCTACTATAGTTTCTTTGAGTATTATTATGCCCAAGGCGGATTTATTAAAGTAGGACCTAATTTTAATGGTATTGAAAACTATATCAAGTTATTTAGTCAAGGATTGTTCTTTAAATATTTAGGAAATACCCTTATTCTATGGATCATGGGCTTTATTCCACAAATTATTATTTCACTCTTACTTGCATTATGGTTTACAAGCTTTAGATTAAAGATAAAAGGTAAGGCATTTTTTAAAACTGTGATGTACATGCCAAACTTAGTGATGGCAGCAGCATTTTCTATGTTGTTTGTACAATTATTTTCAAATACAGGTGGACTTACAACACTCTTAATGGATATGAACATCTTACCAGAATCATTTAGTTTTGTAGATGAAGTGTGGCCAACAAGAGCATTAATAGCTGCAATGAATTTCATCATGTGGTTTGGAAATACAACAATATTGTTAATGGCAGGTATCATGGGTATTGATGATTCATTAATTGAATCAGCAAGTGTTGATGGTGCCAATAGTTTCCAAGTATTTTATAAGATTATTCTTCCACTACTTAAACCAATCTTACTATTTGTTTTAGTAACATCTCTAGTGGGTGGCGTTCAAATGTTTGACATACCATTTGTCTTTACAAGAGGAACAGGTGGACCACAAGGTTCTAGTCAAACCATTATGATGTATATCAGTGGACTCTTAAGAACAAGTAAACAGTATGACATGGCAGGTACAGCATCTGTTGTATTATTCTTAATTACGTCTGTCATCAGTTTGTCATTCTTTGCAGTTATGAATCGAGAAGAAATAGTGGAGTTCCGTGAACAAAGAAGACTTGCAAAGGAGCATAAAAAATGACACATACAAAATCAATTAAGAAAACAAGTTTTTCTGACATGCTACCTTTATACTTGATGAGATTCTTTGTATATTTTACATTGCTCGTATTCTCACTTATGATCATTTTTATATTCTATATTTTATTTGTGAATGCAAGTCGTGCACATATTGATATTTCTAAGGGGTTTGCATTATTTCCAGGAACGTTTTTCTTTAAGAATTTAGATAAACTTTTAGGACAAGAAAACTTATTTGTATTAGAAGGTATTCAAAATAGTTTATTCATTGCATTACTATCGGCTATCCTTACCACATACTTTAGTGCCTTAACAGCATATAGTATTCATCTTTATAAGTTTAAAGGTAGAGGATTTATCTATTTATTTATACTTGCTGTCATGATGGTTCCTTCTCAAATCGCAGGTATTGGGTTAGTTACCATTCTATATGGCATTGGCTTTATTAATAACTACTGGGTCATCATTATTCCAGCAATCGCATCCCCTGCAACCTTCTTTTTCATGAAACAATACTTAGATTCCGTATTGCCTTATGAAATCATAGAAGCTGCCAGAGTGGATGGGTCGAGTGAGTTTAGAACATTTAATCAAATTGTATTACCGATTTTAAAACCAGCTTTATCTGTACAATTTATATTTTCATTTGTAGCAAGCTGGAATAATTTATTCATACCATCTTTAATCATACAAGATGGGCCTAAAAAAACATTACCGATTATTATTGCTCAATTAGGTGTATCTGATCCACAAAACTTTGACCAGGGCATACGTTTTATGTTAATGTTTATCGCAATCATACCAACAATTATAATATATCTCATCTTCTCTAAGTACATTATTAAAGGTGTAACTGCAGGTAGTGTGAAGGGATAAGAAAGAAGACAACATGAAATATGGATATTTTGATGATTTAAATAAAGAATATGTAATTAATACACCTTATACACCTTATCCTTGGATTAATTATTTAGGTACTGAAGACTACTTTCAAATGATATCCAATACATCTGGAGGCTATAGCTTCTTTAAAGATGCTAGAGCGAGACGTATTACTAGATATCGTTATAATAATATTCCAATTGATAATGAGGGTAGATTTTTCTATATCAAAGAAGGTAACACAGTTTTTAATATTGGTGTAAAACCTACCTTAACAGAAGTTGATCATTATGAAGTTAGACATGGTATGGGTTATACAAAATTCCACACCGAAAAAAACGGGTTAGTAGCTAAACAATTATCTTTTGTTCCTAGAGGGTTTCAAGGTGAAGTTCACTATATTGAACTCGAAAACAAAACCCAAGAAACTAAGAAAATAAAACTATTTTCTTATGTAGAATGGGCACTTTGGGATGCGCTGGATGACCAAACCAATTTCCAAAGAAATTATTCAATTGGTGAAGTGGAAGTAGTAGGTTCTACCATATACCATAAAACAGAATATAGAGAACGTAGAAATCATTATGCATTCTTTCATGTCAACCGAGAGATACAAGGATTTGACACGGACAGAGAATCTTTTATTGGATTACATCGTAGTGTAAAAGAACCGATTGTTATAGAAGAAGGAATGCCTAAAAATAGTGTTGCAGATGGATGGGCTTTAATCGGTTCACACTATATTGAAATTGAGCTTAAACCTTTAGAAAAAACAGACCTTATATTTATGCTAGGTTATGTTGAAAACTCTAAAGATGAAAAGTTTTATTCACATAAAGTTATCAATAAAGATAAAGCACTACATATGATGAAACAATTTATGAATAAGGCTGATGTTGATCAAGCATTACTTGAGTTAAAGCATTATTTTGAACGTATGTTATCCAATTATCAAGTAGAATCTAAAGATGAGAAACTAAACCGAATGGTTAACATTTGGAATCAGTACCAAACCATTACAACCTTTAATTTAAGCCGTAGTGCATCCTATTTTGAATCAGGTGTTGGTAGAGGTATGGGTTTTAGAGATTCTAATCAAGATTTACTTGGTTATATGCATATGGATTTAGTTAAAACAAGAGAAAGAATTCTAGATTTAGCATCCACATTACTCTTTGATGGTGGTGCATATCATCAGTATTCACCATTAACTAAAAAAGGGAATAAGGATTTAGGTAGTGGATTTAATGATGATCCAAACTGGATGATTCTATCAACCATTAACTATATTAAAGAATCAGGTGATTATAGTATTTTGGATGAAGTTATATCCTATGAATCTAATCCGAACTTAAAAGGTTCTTTAAAAGAACATTTAGAAAAAGCATTTTATAAGGTAGCACTTAATCTTGGACCACATGGTCTACCTTTAATTGGTCGTGCAGACTGGAATGACTGTTTAAATTTAAACTGTTTTTCAGATGAACCAGGCGAATCTTTCCAAACTGTTCAAAATAAAGGTGATGGAAAAACCGCTGAAAGTATATTTATTGCAGGACTCTTTGTCTATGTTGGTAAAAAATATGTGGAATTATTAGAACGAATTGGTGAAGGTCAAGCTGCCTTAAAAGCGCTTGGTCACGTCGTTGATATGATTGGTTCAGTCGAAAGTCATGGTTTAGATGAAAACTGGTTTTTAAGAGCTTATGATGCATATGGCGATAAAATTGGTTCTAATGAAAACACTGAAGGTAAAATTTTTATTGAGCCACAAGGAATGTGCGTGATGGCAGGTATTGGTGCTGAAAATGGTTTTGCAAGAAAGGCATTAGATTCTGCAAAAGAACTCCTTGATACAAAGTATGGCATGGTTTTAAATTATCCAGCATATTCTAAATATCATCTTACACTAGGAGAAATATCTAGTTACCCTGAAGGGTATAAAGAAAATGGTGGTATATTCTGTCATAATAATCCTTGGGTTGCATGTGCTGAGGCCGTACTTAAAAATGGTAACCGTGCATTTGAAATCTATCGTAAAATTAGTCCTGCTTATATTGAAGATATTTCAGAAATTCATCGTACAGAACCTTATGTATATAGTCAAATGATTGCAGGAAAAGAAGCAGGGCGACATGGAGAGGCTAAAAACTCTTGGTTAACAGGAACCTCTGCATGGAACTTTGTTGCAGTAAGTCAGTATATTTTAGGTCTTCATCCTGAGTTTGATGGTTTACGTGTAGAACCTGTCTTACCTGATCATTTAACCGATTTAAAACTAACTAGAAAATTTAGAGGTAATACATATCATATTACCGTATCAAAATCAGACCTTAAAGGTATGCGTGTCGATGGTGTTAGAATTGATGGAAACACTATTCCATACCAACCATCCAATAAAGTTGTTCAAGTTAAGTTATATATTTAATTAATAATAAAAAAATGTCTATTCTATGAGCTCATTAAGCTTTCGGATAGACATTTTTATTTATGATAATAGATTTTCTTTTTGGTGATTTTCAAGTGAAACATAAAGTATTAGAAGTGGAATCATATGCATTGGAGCATAATACGTATTATCCACAAGTCCATGAACATGTGTTATGACTAACATGGAAATCACGATAAAGGATTCTAAACTCCATTTTTTAATGAATAGTCGAACGAGTTCAACATGATGGTAAATCAATGCGAGTAATCCAAATATACCCATTGTTGCAAGTGTATGTAAGATGGTATTATGGTAACTTCTAAAACTATGTATTTCCCATGTATCGCTATACCAACTCTTACCAAATATTGGATATTCTAAGAAGTATTTAATTGCATCACCCCAGTCTTCTTCACGACCATTTAGGAATGTTGAATTTTCCATGAATTTAGCCATAAATTGAACACCAAAGATGAGTACTGGAATGAGTATGATAGAAAGTGTAATGACAGAACCTAATATGAGTTTTTTATATTTTTTATAGTCTAATTTTACAAACTTGATGAAACCTATCATAAAGAGTATAAAGAATGCTAACACCCCTAAATATGCACCACGACTGGTTGTAAGAAATATCGTGATACCCGTTAGAAATAAGGTGAAAAGATGAAGTATGATTGATTTGATGTTCTTGGATTTAAAGAGTTCATACATTTGAATAGGTAGTAGATAAGCAAGTACACCACCGATATTGTTTCCAAGACCCCAACCAACGTTTAATCTTATAAAGAAGCCATCCTTGATATAACCCCATCGTTCTTCAATACCTAATTTAATTAGATCTGTAAACGAACCTAAATGTGCATTATCTATGAAATAAAATGTGATCATAACAAATGTTTGAAGAATAATAATAAACGTTAGATAGTAGAAGACTTTAAAGATATATTGAATATTTGTATGACTGGATGTATTCTTGAAAAATGCATAAATCAGAAAATATATTAAACCCATTAAAGATATAAAAATAACTGAAAATTCAAATGGTTTTTGATCTAGGAAATATCCACTTAAGGAAAGTAAGTAGGCTAGGGATACTATAAGTAATCCAATGCCAAGTGCACCTAATTTAAACTTTACTTTAAAGTGAACCATATGGTAGATAAAGGATGCTATGACAACTACCAAAACGATATAGAAAATCCATAACTCATTTAAAGTTGTCATACCCATATTTTGGTTACTTAACATGATGATACTCATAATGAGTGGAGGAAATGTATAAATGGTTTCTTTAAATAAAACTAAGGACAATGAGATGATCAGTGCAAACACACTAATGCCAATAATCTCTAAAATATCAAAGGATGGTTTAGGACCTATGGAGTCAATATTGATAAACCATAATAAAAATGTCACAATAGATATAGATAAGAGATACTTATTACTTTTAAAGAATTGTTCTAATTTATGAATCATACGGATTGAACCTCTCTCTCATTAGGTTTATTTATTGGAATATTTTCAATCACTGCAAATGCAATATAAGTTATGATTGAGAAATGTACCATGTACTGAGTGTTATCCAATAAACCATGAAACTGTGATATCAAATAAGTGATGAAGAATGCAGAAACTGCTTTATAGACTAAATGTGTTTTAAATAACTGATATACTTTGATGAAATGATAAATTAAAACGATTATACCAAAGATACCACCTGTTGCCAGTACATGGAAGAATGTGGAGTGATAGACCGTTATTCTATTTTCATCAGGTGATAAAATAAATAAATCATTATACCATCCACTTCCAATGAGTGGATTTTTTAAAAATATATTCCAAGCAGATTTTTCATGTGTAATCCATAAAGAGATTCGACCTGTTAACATGGTATCTGGTTCATCAAAATTGATGGTGTTAAAGAATGAATCCATCACTTGAGTGACCAGGGGTTCAAAAATCACTAAGATTAAGACAACCAATAAGAATGAAATTAATAGGTTAATCATTTGACGTTTATCGCGTTTAAAGAATGCATAAATGACACATGCAAGTGCTGATAATGTAATTGTAACCATTGAACCACGTGCATTGGAAATATAGATCCAAAATGCGATAAATCCTAAATATAACCAAGGAAATATTGATTTAGGATACTTATGTAAATAATAGATGACAATACATGAGAAGAGTACTAAATGGATGGTTAAATCATTAATATTACCCCATCCAGGAAAACTTTCTTTACCCCTAGGAAAGATTTCAATAAAATCTTTAATAAGGTCTGTACCTTCCCATAAAGTAAATCCATGAACCCACATGGAAACCATTTGAAATGTTAACATTAAACCTGTGATTGCAAACACACGCATTAAATAATGTAATTGATTGCCTTCGATGGTGTTTGCATAATATAAGAAGATAAATAAATAGAAGAACCCTAATATGCCTAACATACTACCTACAAGTGAAAAGGGTTTAAAGAGTTCTGGTAGGATAAAACTAATGGCTGCTAAAACTAAAGATAATCCAATCGTTTTAAGCTTGATTTTGACTTTATATTTGATCAAGTGAATCACAATACCAATGAGTACTAATAAAACGTTTAAAAATCCAACTACGGATGCATCAAATGAACCAAGACCCATATCTACAACACCTATACAAAAAACAAACCCAAATAAAATAGGTATTGTATAGACTGTATTCTTATAAAAGATGCTGATGAGTAAAAAAGGAATGGTTAATAAGAATAGTGAATAAAATGTAACATTCAATATGTCATCTGCTCCAATAAAGTATCTATATGTCCATATCATAAATGAAATAGATAGTATAAGAATTGGGTAAATATGACCCTTTAATATATTTTCAATAGTAACTCTCAATATAAAACCCCTAGTAATTTTTATAAACTCATAAAGAGTATAACATAAATATAAAAACATGGACGTAAAAAGTCCATGTTTTAATTAAGTTTTTATAAGCCTTGTTCAATCATTGCTTGATATACTTTTTTAAAGGATAGGATGTTGGCAACCTTCACTAAATCATATGGATTATTCAGTCTTAATGATTCCTCATGTAAACGGTAAAATATTTGATGCATTACTTGTTTTAGTTTTTGATCCACTGTATCGAAATCCCAAGTAACATGCATCGCATTTTGTTGCATCTCAAGACCACTCACTGTTACACCACCCGCATTTGCTGCTTTACCTGGTACAAATGGGATTTTGTTTTGGATGAGGTAATGAGTTGCTTCCAGTGTGGTTGGCATATTTGCACCCTCAAGGATTGCCATGACATGGTTTTGATGAAGAGTTTTTACATCTTCTAAATCCAGTTCGTTTTCTGTTGCACAAGGTAATGCGATATCTACAGGTATTTTCCATAAATCTTTTGGGTTATCTGTATAGATTGCATCAGAGTATGTATTTAAATATTGATCAAGTGTTTGATTTTTATCTTTGATGGATGAAAGTAATTCAATGTCAATTCCTTTATCATGATGGATCATTCCGTAAGATTCTGACATACCTTTAACCATACCGCCTAAAGATATGATTTTACTAGCTGTGTGTATAGCAACATTACCAGCACCTGATACAACAAAGGATTTACCTTGGATGGATGTATCAAAATAAGTTTTTAATAATGCTTCAGTTATATAAACTAAACCATAACCTGTTGCTTGAGGACGGACTAAAGATCCCCCATAAGTAATACCTTTAGAAGTAAAGGAACCATGGTGACGGTGTGTTAACCTTTTATACATACCAAACATATAGCCAACAGCTTTACTAGAAACCCCAATATCTCCTGCAGGTATATCTAAGTCGGGCCCAAGGTACGTATAAAGTTCAGTCATAAATGCACGACAAAATCTTAATATTTCTTGATCAGATTTACCCTTAGGGTTAAAGTCCGATCCTCCCTTAGCACCACCTAAGGGTAAATTGGTTAAACTGTTTTTAAAGGTTTGTTCAAAGGCTAAGAATTTAAGAATGGATTGATTCACCGTAGGATGAAATCGAATACCACCTTTATAAGGACCTAGTGCTTGGTTAAATTGAACACGGTAACCGGTATTAACTTGATTCACACCTTGATCATCTTCCCAGATTACTTTAAATGAAATGATTCGGTCTGGTTCTACCATACGACGAATCATATTATTTTCGGTAATGGAAGAATCACTATCGACTAAATCACCTAGTGAATCAAGAAATTCATATACAGCTTGAAGATACTCTTTTTCATGAGGATGTCGAATGACTAACTCTTGATAAATTTGATCTAAGTAATGATGCATGAAATTCACCTCTCTAGTTATATATTGTATCAAATAAAATAGGAATTTATAAATTCATGATTTATAGGTCAAATAAGTAAGCATTATATACAATTCAAAACATATATTAAACATCATTTAAAATTCATTAGAAGAGAATATTAAAAGAACCCCTGCTCTAGTCATGCTTGTGTTATAATACAGTTAAAATAATCGAAAAAATTATAAAAATAAAGGGTATAAGTAAATATGAAAGTATTCATCACAGGAGCAACAGGCTTTCTAGGTAAGTACATTGTAGATCTATTAAGTCAAAAGGGTTATGATTGTATAGCTTTTGGTAGAAATCAATCCATAGGTAAATCATTAGTGAGTGATCGTGTGACCTTCATTAAGGGTGATTTTACGAATTACAATGAGGTGTTAAATGCAATGGATAACATTGATTTTGTCGTACATGCAGGTGCTCTTTCTACGGTTTGGGGCTCATGGAAGAGTTTTTTTGATGCAAATGTTTTAGGAACAGAAAATGTTTTAAAAGCCTCTTTAGAAAAAAAGGTCAAACGATTCATATTTATTTCATCACCAAGTATATATGCATCTAAAAAAGATAGACTGAATATTAAAGAATCTGAGTTTGATCCAAATAATAAATTAAATAACTATATACGTAGTAAGGTAATGGCAGAAGATTTGGTTCATACGTACAATCATAAGGGTTTATACACAGTGATTTTAAGACCTCGTGGTATTTTTGGTGTAGGTGATACCTCTATTGTTCCTAGATTACTCGCTGCAAATGATAAATCAGGGATTCCATTATTAAATAAAGGAAAAAATCTAGTGGATATAACATATGTTGAAAATGTAGCACATGCTATTTATCTCTCATTAATTCAAGAGGATATTAATAATGAGGTATTTAATATTACAAATGATGAACCAACCGCTTTTAAAATAATTTTAGAAAAGTTTTTTGATGCGATAGGCGACACACCAAGGTTTAAAAAAATTCCATTTAAAGTGGCTTATTTTCTAGCATTCATTTTAGAAAAGGTTTATAGAAAAGAACCTCCACTCACCAGATATACAGTATGTACGATAGGAGTTAATCAAACACTTGATATCACACATGCAAAAAATAAATTAGGTTATCAGCCGATTTACACGATTGATGAAGGGGTAAAAATATATGCTACATGGTGGAAAGACAACAATCATAAAAATATATAGATGTGGGTATTGTTATAACAATCTACATCGTATCTATAAAAATATGCCAAAAGAAACGATTCAATTTCCGGCAACAGCAATACTCTTTTCTCATCAAAATAACTTATATTTAATTGATACAGGTTACTCGAAAAGAGTATTTGAGTATGGTTTAAAATCAAAGATATACCATAAACTTAACCCAATAGTCTATGAAGATAGTAATAGTTTAAAAAATCAATTGGAAGCTGATGGAATATCTAATTTAGATATTAAAGGTATTATTTTAACCCACCTACATCCAGATCATATCGGTGGGTTAAAAGATTTTCCTAATAGTCAAATCATTATGTCAGAAAAATCTTATGCCTTACTCGTTCGTCCTAAGTTATTAGATTTGGTATTTAAAAACCTCGTTCCAGTGGATTGGATGAATCGTTTACGAATTATAGAAGAAAAGGAAGATGATTTATTTCAAGATGGCACAATAGAAGTCATAGATCTTCCAGGACATACAAAAGATCAAATAGGTCTATATTTTAAAGAACTAAAATTTCTTTATGCTGCAGATGCAACATGGGGGATAAAGTTTATAGATAATCAATTAAAATTCATTCCTAAATTACTTCAAAGAGATTATAAACATTTCAATCAAACCATTTTAAAGTTAAAGGAGTACATGAGTAACGGTATTAAAGTCATGGTTAGTCATGAACAAGTTGATGACAAATAAATTAACGATATTAAAGTACTATTTAAAAGCAAAACTCTTTTCTAAAAAAGCAACCCAAAAAGATTATGATAAACAAATTGCTTATGTTAAAAAACATATCCCTTATTATAAAAATATGGATGCTATACCTATTATGGATAAAAAGACCATGATGGAGCATTTTGATCAATTAAATGCCTTAGGGATTGTAAAAAGTGATGCGATGCATTTGGCTTTAGAAAGTGAAAAGACAAGAGATTTTAGTCAAAGACTTAAAGGTGTGACTGTTGGGTTATCATCAGGAACTTCAGGCCATAGAGGTATTTTTCTAGTTAGTGACCAAGAACAAGCGATGTGGGTAGGGAATATATTAGCTAAAGCATTACCGAAGGGGAAAATTAAAGGACATAAAGTTGCCTTTTTTATGCGAGCAGATAGTAAGTTATATCAGGCAATACAGTCAAAAAGCATTTCTTTTGAGTTTTTTGATATGTATAAACCGATTCAGGATAACTTAGATAAATTGGTTTCGTTTCAACCAACCATTTTGGTTGCACCACCTTCGATGTTAATGAAGATAGCTAAAACTGTACCAGATAAATTAAGTCCTAAAAGAGTCATTTCAATTGCTGAGGTCTTAGAGTATGAAGATAGCAATTATATAAAGGACAAATTAAAACAGGATGTGATTCACCAAATTTATCAATGTACGGAAGGATTTTTAGGTATTACCTGTGATAAAGGAACCATTCATATAAATGAGGACTTTATTTATTTAGAAAAAGAAATGATTGATGAACATCGATTTTATCCAATTATTACGGATTTAAAGCGTCGTACTCAACCCATGATTCGGTATAGATTAAATGACATTTTAGTCATGAAATCTAGTCCGTGTTCATGTGGTTCAAAATTTATCGGTTTAGAGAAAATTGAAGGACGCCAAGATGATATATTCATCTTTAAGCAGAATCATCAAGAAATTGAGGTTTTCCCAGACTTTATTAGAAGATGTATGCTCTTTATAAACGAAGAGATAGAATATAGAGTATTTCAACATCAAAATCATGACATAACAATCTATATATCTAAAATAACTGATGAAATTAAAGAATCGATTACCAAAGAATTTAGGCAATTAGCAAATGATTTAGGTTTTGAAATACCAGCGTTTAAGTTTTTACCGTATGAATATGATTTTTCAAGGAAACTTAAACGCATTGAAAGGGAAAGAGCATATGCAAAAAGTTAAAATATCTGGAATGGGAGTATATTTACCTAAAGAAACGGTTGAGTTTCATGGAGCTAAAAGATTTCGTGCAAACAAAGATGAGACACATCTTTTTATGCTTGTTGAAAGTGCAAAAAAAGCACTAGAGGATAGTCATATGACGATTGATGACATCGACTGTATCATCGGTGCGGTTGCTTTTGGGTTACAACCACTTCCTTGTACAGCTTCACTCATACATGAAGCTTTATCACCTCAAAAAAATATTCCATCCTTTGATGTGAATTCTACTTGTACAAGTTTTATAACAGCCTTAGATTTGGTGAGTCTCATGATAGAACAAGGACGTTATAAAAATGTTTTAATTGTATCTGGAGATTTATCATCAATTGCATTAAATCCAAATGAACCACATAGTTATGAACTCTTTAGTGATGGTTGTGTGAGCGCGGTTATTTCAAAAAGTGAGACTAAGGATCATGGTATTTTATATGCCACTCAGTTTACATATTCAAAAGGTGCTCATTTCACAGAAGTTTATGGTGGTGGAACTACTTTATCACCTCATCAAATGAATCTGTCTAACAAAGAGAAGTTTTTATTTCATATGGAAGGTAAAAACGCTATTGTGTTAGCAATCCAAATGGGATTAGAATTATTTGATGATATTAAGAAAAATAGTCCTGTACCTTTAAAAGATATTCAAATGTTTATACCACATCAAGCGAGCAATGCTTTAGATTCCATGATGAAAAGACTTCATATACCTGATGAAAAATATATTAATATTGTAAAAGATTACGGTAATATGGTTTCAGCATCTGTACCATTTTCATTATATTATGCAATAGATAAAGGAAAAGTTAAACGTGGTGATTTAGTACTTTTAATGGGTACAGCTGCTGGTATGAGTGTGAATGCTATGATTTTTAAGTATTAGTATATGAATAGAAAAACAATTATATTTTATGGAACTCCTGCACATGGTCACGTCAATGCATCTTTATACTTCATCGAACAATTAACCAAAACCCATAAGGTCATTTATTATTGTTCAAAAGAATTTGAATCAAAAATTAAAGAAGTAGGTGCTGAATTTAGAGCATATGACATTGATTTAAATACCTTATCTTTCGGCAATCAAGAAGTTGAATTTGGTAACAAACCGATGATATCTTACCGTTTATGCTTATATTTAAATATACTTGTTTTAGACAAGTTACTTTTAGAGGCAAAAAGTATCGATCCAGATCTCATCATTTATGATAGTATTGCTTCTTGGGGTAAACATGTTGCAAGTATATCTAAGATTAAGCATATTGCGTTTCACAGTTTTGTAACAGTGAATAAGTACTTTAATCCTTCCTTTATTGCATACTTTTTCGCATTTATCCCTAAAATTTTAAGACAAATCTATTTGTTACCTAGTGTATTACCACTAAAAAGGAAATTAAGAAAAAAGTATGGATTAAAACATTTAAGTTTTATGGATATCACACTCAATAAAGGTAAATACAATATTTTTAGTTTTAATAGATTACTACAACCAGGTGGAAACTCTTTTGACTCAACCAACTTTTTTATAGGACCAACGACATTAAAAAGAAGAAATAAATCTATAAAAGATGATTTAGATTATCAGAAAATGAATGCACCTATTTACATATCACTTGGAACGATGGTTCGTGATCAACGTATTCTCCAAAAGATAATGACCACATTAAAAGATACACCCTATCAGTTTGTTATTTCAACAGGTATTTCAGATATTAAAGGACTCACAATTCCTAAAAATTTTATATTAAGGCCAAGTGTCAATCAACTAGAAATATTAAAATATGCAAAGGTATATGTTTCAACGGGTGGTATGAATGGATTATTAGAATCAATTGAACAAAATGTTCCAATGGTTATCTATCCAACCCAAGGTGAAAAGAAAATTAATGCAAAAAGAATTCAAAAACTAGGTTTAGGTTTATACATAAAAAACTTAAACCATCTAAAGATAAGTATTGATAAGTTGTTTAATCAAGAACTGGATAAAAGTTTAACACAGCAACTATCTCAAATTGAGATTGCAGATGCATTAAAACTCATCCAAGAAATATAGTAATCATTTCAAAGATTTATAGTTTATTAAAACAATCTCACTCCATTTATTATTAGTGAGATTGTTTTTTAAATTTAGGTTATTTATTTTCATAAAATAGGCGATTTTTTCAGTTCATTGAAAATAATAATCTAAGCACTTGGTTTTAATGTGAAGCGCTTTCAGTTTAATAGAGGTTGTATTATAATCAGTTTAGGTGGTACGAAGTGTGCTAAAAAATAAGGAGGATATATGAAGAAAATATTATTCGTAGTGTTTACTATGATTTTATCTTTTATCATGGTTGCTTGTACAGATACCGAAGTTATAGATTTTAACTTTGAGACATCTGAAGTAACGATAAAAGTTGGTGAAACATATACAATGTTATATGAATTAACCGAGGGATTTGAATTAGAATATACATTATCAGAAGAAGGTATTATTTCTATTGATGGTGATACAGTCACTGCACTTGCAGTTGGTGAAGTTGATGTGACTGCAACCGTTGTAGGTTCTAACATCACAGATACATTCAAAGTGATTGTAGAGGAAGCGGTAGAACCTATCATTGATGTAGATTCCGTATTAATTACAGGGGCTAATACTGGGGTTCTAGGCAGTCAAATCAATTTAACTGCAACCGTACTTCCAGTAGACGCTACAAATAAAGCAGTTTCATGGACAAGCTCTGATGAAACATTAGCAACAGTTTCAAATGGTGTGGTTACTTTACTTAAAGCAGGTGTCGTTACAATTACTGCAACAGCAGATGGGGTAAGTGACACACATGAAATTACAATTGCTGAAGCAGTAATTGATGTGGAATCTGTTGAAATCACGGGATCTGCTCTTGGTACTGA
>NZ_FUZK01000005.1 GCF_900166985.1 Acholeplasma oculi
AACGCTGAAAGCATCTAAGCGTGAAGCCCACCTTGAGATGAGATCTCCCAATTAGTAAGACCCCTTGAAGACCACAAGGTTGATAGGCTAGGTGTGTAAGCATAGTGATATGTTCAGCTGACTAGTACTAATAGGTCGAGGACTTAACCTTACGTGATGAATTCGCATCACAATTTCAATTTCAGAAAATCATTTATCTAGTTTTGAGAGCATGTCTGGTGACGATGGCGAAGTGGTTCCACCTGTACCCATACCGAACACAGAAGTTAAGCACTTCAGCGCCGACGATAGTTAATACAAATAGCGAAAATAGGACGTTGCCAGGCAACTCTTTACTTGATATAATATAAACAGTATCATATGTGTCACCCAAACTTTAATATAAGTGCCTACTTAGCTCAGTCGGTTAGAGCATCTGACTGTTAATCAGAGGGTCGCCTGTTCGAGTCAGGCAGTGGGCGCCACTTATGATTTAATAAGAGTTCTTTTAAGGACTCTTTTTTGTTTATAACATCTTAAATTAAGTAAAGCTTATAAATTTCGTTGAGAAAAAGCAGTTTTTCATATATAATAAACCAAGGAACATCCAAATTATAAGTAAATTTAAAGGAAAAACATCATGAAAAAACCATATCTTATCATTGTTGCAGGTGGTTCAGCATCCGGAAAATCAACAGTCGTTAAAGCAATATTAGAAAAATCAGGAATCAAAGATTGTTTAACAATCAATCAAGATGATTACTACAAAAATCAAGACCATATGACAATGGAAGAACGCCTTTTAGTCAATTACGATCATCCACTTTCCATTGATAATGATGTTTTATATCAAGATTTAATAAGTTTATTAGAAGGAAAAACGATTTTAAAACCTATTTATGATTATAAAAACTACACAAGAAGTGATCAAACAGAAACCATTGAACCTAAACCGATTATTATTTTAGAAGGAATTCTATCTTTAACAGATAAATCCATAAGAAATTTAGCGGATTTAAAATTATATGTTGAGTCTGATGATGATTTAAGATTGATTCGACGTATCAAAAGAGACGTTAAAGAACGTGGTCGTTCACTAGATTCTGTGGTAGATCAATACTTAAATACAGTTAAACCGATGTATCACAAATATGTGAAACCAACCAAACGATATGCTGATATGATTATTCCTAATGATGAAGCACATCAAAAGGCAGTCGATGTAATCGTTGGTATGTTAAAATCAAAAAAAGAGGAACTTAAATGAGATTAATTGTAGCAGCAATGGATAGCGAAGTCACTTCATTGATTGAACGATTTGTTCAACTTGAATTAGAACCTTTTAAACTTTATCAAGGTAAAATCTCTGGATTTGACTATTTATTAGTTGTAACAGGTGTTGGAAAAACGAATGCTGCTGCTGGTCTTTCTTATGCTTTATCTAAACATCCAAACATGGAAATTATAATTAATTTAGGGATAGTTGGTGGATATTTAGTTGACCTTCATGAAGCATATCTAGTCGAATCTGCAATGTATCATGATGTGGATGTAACGATATTTAACTATAAGTTTGGACAAATTCCAGGTCAACCAGAAATATTTTTATCTGATATAAATGAAATATCATCTAAACTGAATCTAAAGACGATGAGGTTAATGACTGGAGACTCTTTCCAAACCTCCAAAATCGACGATAAACCTTATATTATTGATATGGAAGGTGCGAGTTTGTTTCAAGTAGCAAACCGTTTTAAAAAGCCTATAATTTCACTAAAAATTGTTTCTGATGTGATCGAATCTAAGCATCAATTAGAAACATATACACGCTCAGAACAAACACTCGATGAAAAGTTATATCAAATACTTTTAAAGCTATTGGAGGTCATTTAAATGAAAGGTTTAATCTTATTTTCAAATGGAATGGAAGATAATGAAGCACTTGGAACAATTGCTTATTTAAGAAGAAGTGGTGTCATAATTGAATCTGTTTCTTTAGAAGAGGGAATTCATGTCTTAACACAGTATCAACAAACCGTTCATGCAGACATGAATTACACGAATGTGTCATTAGATGATTATGACTTTTTAGTCATTCCTGGTGGAGGTTATGTTAAAAGAGTCATTGATCAGGATACACGTATTAAAGAAATCATTAAAGATTTCCACCAAGAAGGAAAATTGATTGCAGCAATATGTGCTGGACCAAGGTTTTTGGGTCGTTTAGGATTACTGGATGGACTCGATTTCACATGCTTCCCAGGAAGTGAAATTGATATGCCTAAAGGTAATTATTTACGATTGAGTAAAGTAGTATCAACAGAACGCATTATTACTGCAAGATCTGCAGGTGCAGTCGTTGAATTTGCTGCTGAAATTGTGAAAAAAATACAAGGATTTGTGGAAGCTAAATCGCTTATTGATAACATTTTATATTAAATAAATTAAAAATAATAAAAAGTATTTTTTGGGTTGACAATTTATTATTTATTGATATAATTATACATGCGCACAAAGTGGCCCGTTGGAGAAACGGTTAACTCACATGCCTTTCACGCATGCATTCATGGGTTCAAATCCCATACGGGTCACCAAATTTTTGCACCCATAGCTCAATTGGATAGAGCGTTTGACTACGGATCAAAAGGTTAGGGGTTCAAGTCCTCTTGGGTGCGCCATTAAATTGCAATAACATTTTTAAAAAGCGTAACCTTTACCGATTGACAACGTATAAATTAATTGGTAAAATAATTTGGCTTGATAGATTTCGGGAAGTAGCTCAGCTTGGTGGAGCACCTGGTTTGGGACCAGGGGGCCGCAGGTTCAAATCCTGTCTTCCCGACCAGCTTTATTGCGGGTGTCGTATAATGGTTATTACCCCAGCCTTCCAAGCTGAAGACGGCGGTTCGATTCCGCTCACCCGCTCCATTTGTTGTTAATTATTACCTCGTCTAATATAGAACTTACTATAGACGGGGTTTTTTTATTTGTAAAAGACATATTAAAGGAATGGTTTAAATTATGACACTGTTTGAATTAATTATAATTTCCATTGGAATTTCGTTAGATGTTTTTGCTGTATTACTCACAGTGGGTTTAACGCTTAAAAATTCATCTTTTAAGACACGATTATGGATTATAGGGCTCTTTACCTCAATGCAAGTAATCATGCCTATAATAGGATATTTAGTTGGTCAGGAGTTTAAACAGTATATTGAGGCATATGATCACTGGGTATCATTTATCTTATTAGCTTTAATCGGTCTACGTATGATTCTTTCTAAACAAGAATCGAGTGACCATGTTTCTAAAAGACATATGTTTAAATTAAGTTTTGTAACAAGTATTGATTCATTAGCAGTAGGTGTGACGTTTGCAATCGTACAAATTAACCTATGGACATCATCCATTGTATTTTTTATAACAACAGCATTATTTAGTATATTAGGCTTATATTTAGGTCAAAAAGTAAAAACAGAAAAATCGATTATCGCAGAACGTTTTGGTGGAGTTATTTTAATTTTAATAGGCTTAAATATTTTATTAAAACACTTAGGTATATATTAATTATTGACAAATCTAATGACATCATGTAAAATAATTATGTAACCCCTATATGGGGGGTATAGATGAGGTGATGTCAATGAAAAAAGAAACGTATGAAGTTGAGGGAATGACTTGCGCATCCTGTGTACAAGCTGTTGAAAAGACAACTCAAAAACTTGACGGTGTGAAAGAAGTATCAGTCAATTTAACGACTGAAAAAATGACAATACTTTATGATGAAAATAAAGTGAATTTCAATCAAGTTAAAGAAGCAATCACAAATATAGGATATAACATACATGAATCCAAAACCGAAAAAGAATTTTTAGTTGAAGGTATGACTTGTGCATCTTGTGTGCAAGCAGTAGAACGCGTGACTAAAAAACTAGATGGTGTTAAAGATGTATCTGTTAATTTAACAACTGAAAAAATGCATATTGTTTTTGATCAAAAAGTTTTAAGTACCATTGATATAAAAAAAGCAGTAGAAGATACAGGTTACAAGTTAGTTGATATTACAAAAAGTGATGATAAACACCAAGAAAAAAAACAATTAGAAATTAAAAAGTTATGGGTTCGTTTTATTCAATCTCTTATCTTTACCATACCACTACTTTATATTGCTATGGGTCATATGGTAGGATTATATTTACCTGAAATCATTGATCCACATATGAATGACTTATGGTTTGCTTTAACACAACTCGTTTTAACAACTCCAGTTATGTTGGTAGGATATAGTTATTTTAAAGTTGGATTTAAAACATTAATTAAAAGACATCCAAATATGGATTCTTTAATTGCAATCGGTACATCAGCTGCATACCTTTATGGTGTATTTGCGGTGATTATGATTGCATTAGGAAATCATCAATATGTTTATAGTTTATACTTTGAATCTGCTGCTGTGATTTTAACTCTGATTACACTAGGTAAGTACCTTGAAGCAGTATCTAAGGGTAAAACATCAGAAGCAATTAAAAAACTAATGAATTTATCACCCAAAGAGGCACTTGTTATTAGAAATGGTGTCGAGAAATTAATATTGGTTGATGAAGTATTAGTGGGAGATATCGTTTTGGTAAAACCAGGAATGAGTTTACCAGTAGACGGTATCGTCCTCGATGGATATTCATCCATTGATGAGTCCATGCTTACAGGTGAATCTATGCCTGTTGAAAAAACAAAGGGTTCTAAAGTGGTTGCAGCAAGTATCAACAAGTTAGGTACATTTACATATGAGGCGACCAAGGTTGGTAAAGACCGTGCAATTGCCAAAATTATAGAACTTGTTGAAGATGCACAAGCGACTAAAGCACCAATTCAAAAACTGGCAGATATCATTTCAGGTCAGTTTGTACCAATTGTCATAATCCTTGCCGTATTATCAGGTTTATTATGGTTCTTTGTTGGTGGAAGTTCAGTTGAGTTTGCACTTACAATATTTATAGCTGTTCTTGTGATTGCTTGTCCTTGTGCCCTTGGACTTGCAACACCAACAGCCATAATGGTTGGTACAGGTAAAGGTGCTGAATATGGTGTATTATTTAAGAGTGGTGAAGCACTTGAAAGATTATACAAAGTCAATGTAGTAATCTTCGATAAAACGGGAACTATTACCACTGGTAAACCTAAATTAACGGATATTGTTTCAATTCATGAAATGCATGATGATGATATTTTATTACTCGCAGCATCAGCAGAAAAAACATCCGAGCATCCTTTAGCAGAAGCAATCATAGAAGCAGCAAAAGAAAAGAATCTAGAACTTTATCCTGTTGAGGCTTTTGATGCAATACCTGGTTATGGTATTCAAGCAAAACTTAGAGGAGAAAATATTTTATTTGGTAATGAAAAATTAATGAATAAATATCAAGTTGATATTGATCAGCATATACCTAAAGCATTAAAACTCGCTGAATCTGGTAAGACTCCGATGTATTTATCTGTGAATCAAAAACTTGAGGCAATTATAGCTGTTGCTGATACACTTAAAAGCGATAGCCAAGAAGCGGTTTTAGCACTTAAAAAACGTGGTATTCAAGTCATGATGATTACAGGTGATAATAAACAAACTGCACATGCAATCGCAAAATCAGTTGGAATTGAAAATGTATTAAGTGATGTCTTGCCTCAAGATAAATCCAACGAAGTTTTAAAACTTCAAGAACAAGGATTTAAGGTTGCTATGGTTGGAGATGGTATCAATGACTCACCAGCACTTGCACTTGCTGATGTTGGAATTGCAATTGGTTCTGGTACGGATATAGCAATTGAATCTGCAGATGTCGTATTGGTTAAAAACAGTTTAATGGATGTTGCAACAGCAATCAAACTGAGTCAACATACCATCAGAAACATACAAGAAAACCTGTTTTGGGCATTTGCTTATAATATTTTAGGCATTCCACTTGCAATGGGTATACTACATATCTTTGGTGGACCACTCTTAGACCCAATGTTTGCTGCACTTGCAATGAGTTTAAGTTCTGTATCGGTATTACTAAATGCACTGAGATTAAAACATATTAAGAAAGTTAAATAGGAGAAAAAGAAATGGAATCTACAATTAAAATTGAAGGTATGACATGTAAACATTGTCAAATGCGTGTTGAAAAAACACTTTCATCATTAGATGGTGTAGAAAAAGTAACGGTTGATTTAGAAAAAGGATTGGCACATGTACAATCCAATACATCATTAAATGAAACAATCCTCAAAGAAAAAATTGATGATGCTGGTTACAAAGTAATCTCAATCGAATAAGTCATAAAAAAGTGTTTGAAGACAAATTATCGTCATTCAAACGCTTTTTTATTTATAATAGACATGGAGGATAAAAAAATGTTAAAAGACTAGGTATTAAAAAGATTAGAATCTTTAAGCAATCCTGCACGATATAAGACATTAATTAAAGCAGGTGCTCCTAAAGAAACTTACGGTGTATTACTTGGAAATATTAGAAGTATCGCCAAAGAAATTAAAATCAATCATGAACTTGCATATGATTTGTGGCAAACCAAAAATACAGATGCAAGATTGTTATCGGTTATGATTTTTGATTCTAAACAAATCGATAAAAAATTTGCTATAGAACTCATTTCTAGTGTTAAGTTTGATCAACTATTAGACGATCTTATGTTTAGACTAATTGTAGAAATAAATCCACTTGATGAAGTACAAGAAACTTTATCACATATGGAGGATGATTACTTGAAGCGTGCTTATTGGTCTATTCAAGTCCATAAGGCATCTAAGAAATTATTAGCCCATGACAAAATTGATGAACTTATCAAACATGCAAAACTCAACCTTTTAACGGAATCTAAACAAGCACAGTGGATGATGAATCGCTTTTTAGCAACTGTTGGAATATATTATGAAGCTTACCGAAATGAAATAATTCATATAGGTGAAACATTAAAACTTTTTAAGGATCAAGTCGTACCAAAGGGCTGTACAAGAGCGTATATCCCTGAATGGATAGCTGCAGTTGTTAAATAATGGGCATTTATTTATTAAAACCTTTGGTTATTTATTTATAATCATATATAATATGAGTAGTATAAAAATTACAAGGGGTATGTGAATGAATAAAACTTATTTAACAGTATCACAAGTGATGCTTGGAATTGCTGCTGGCGTCATTGGTTTATATGTCTTTTTATTTGGTATTATTCTCTCAGTGGGATCAATTTACAACGGATTTGTTATGGGGAATTTCGTCGTTGTTATGTTCATCATCGCACTGATTGTCGGACTTCACATTCTAGTTATGGTTCGCTTTCAAAAAGCAAAAACTGACTACAGTATGAAGCAAGAGGTTCTTATTTGGTCAATATTGTTACTTATATCTGGTAACATTATTGCAGGTATCTTTGGTATCTTAGCATCCAATGATAAACAAGAAGCAGATTCTCCTGTCATAAACTCAGTTGAAGATAAATTAAAACATTTAGATCAACTCTATGACAAAGGATTAATCACACTTGAAGAGTATCAAATTAGAAGAAAAAAAATTATTGAAAGTATATAATATAAGGAGATAAGAAATGAATAAAACATATTTAACAGTTGCACAAGTTTTTGCAATTATTGGTGGAATTATCTACTGCTTCATGTTTTTCCTAATTTTTCCATTAATTCTTGCGTTCTTTAACTTTAGAGCCGCAACTATCATGGATAAGGCTAAAAATGGAATGGCTTCTAGAGATCAAGTAAGAAGTTATGGTATCTATCTACTCTTTACAACATACGTTATTGGTGGAATATTTGCTATAATCGCTGCAGAAAGTAAAGTAGGAACTGATGCACCATTAGTTCAATCTACTGAACAAAAACTTCAAGAACTAGAAACTTTATACGAAAAGGGTATGATTTCTAAGGAAGAATACGAAATTAGAAGAAAGAGAATTATTGAGACATTATAATGAATAAAACATTTATAACCGTTGGTATTATATTTACTGTACTTGCTACATTGATGTTGTTACTTTTTGGTGGTGTATTCATGAATGCATCAGATATTGTCTATGAGTTAGCACTTCAAGATCCAGATATCCAACTCGTTGCAGAAGAGTTGATTAGTTTATTCTCAACTGTTGCAGTCTTCATGTTTATATTTGCATTTCTAAACATTGTTGCTGCTGTTAGAATCTTTATGTTAAGAAACAGTCAAACAGCTAATAAAGAGGCGTTAGGATGGGCAATCTACTTATTATTTGGAGCTGGATTATTAGGCGGAATATTTAGTATATTAGGAGTTCAAGTCAAGAACCCAACACCTGTTGCTGCATCAAGTGGTTCAACCTTAGAATCTCAACTTAAAGAACTCGATAAACTCTTTGAAAAAGGATTAATTAGTCAAGATGAATACAACGAGCGTCGTGAAAGAATTATTTCGAGAGTTTAATAATCATGTATAAAACAACCGACTATCGGTTGTTTTTTTCATTCCCAAAATCATAAAATAGTGTAAAATATTATTGTAGATAAAATGAGGATATTATGAATAACAAAAGAGAATCTAAAATTAAAAAATTGAATCGTGCTTCTGTAGAGTCCTTTAAAATTACAGCACTATATTTCTTGACAGCATATGGGTATTTATTTTTAAGTGACTGGATCGTAATGATTTTAGTAGATGATCCTATTTTACTGAATTTAATTCAATCCATTAAAGGATTAATTTCATTAGGTCTTATTGGTATTGTTTACTATTTTATTATATTGAATAGACTACAACAATTCATTGGTGTAAACCATCAAATGAATCAAGTGCTAGAACAGCTTAAACAAAAGAATCAAGTATTAATCGAATTAGAAGAAAAACATTTTAAACTTGCATATTATGATACATTAACAGGACTCATGAATAAACAAAGATTAGAACTTAAGGTAAATCGTATGATTGAACAAAAAGAACCTTTTGCATTCGTGTATATGGATATTGATAACTTTGGTGCAATTAATGAATTAAAGGGTCATGTTTGGGGTGATCATGCTTTAATCCTAATTGCTAAAGAACTTGAAAAGTTATCAAAGGGAAATGTCGTATCTAGATTAAGTGAGGATTCATTTGTTTTACTATTAAGTGGTATGACAGACCATGATGCATGTAAAGTTTATGTAGAAGAAGTTCTATCATCCATAAAAGAACTTATCAATCTGCAAGCAGAAGTATACTTTTATACAGCATCTGCAGGTATTTCCATTTTCCCAGAACACGGTCATACATATACAGATATCTTAAGATATGCAAATTTAGCACTTTCTCAAGCCAAGAAGAATGGTAAAGATCAAATTGTTTTCTATAATCAATACACACATGAGTTAAAGTTAAGAGAATATGATATTACAAATTCGATTAAAACTTCTTTACAACAAAATGATTTTTATATTGTCTATCAACCTATTATCGACTTTAAGAAAAATCATATTCGAAAAGTTGAGGCATTAATTCGTTGGCTACATCCAAAATTAGGGATGATACCACCAAATGATTTCATATATTTATCGGAGATTTCAGGGTCCATCTTGGAACTCACACACTTTGTTTACGAGTCAGTATTTAAACAAATGGCTTTATGGAATCAACAAGGTTTAAAAATTCAGGTGGATATTAACGTATCACCGAAAGTATTAATGCATCAGGATTTTATTAAAAACTTAAATTATTATATTCATAAACACCAAGTGGATAAGGGTCAAGTTATTATTGAAGTGACTGAATCATTAATCTTAAGTAGCATTGATCAAGCAATCATGGTGTTGAATCAGTTAAGATCTGAAGGGTATCGTATTGCACTTGATGATTTTGGAAGTGGTTATTCTTCATTAACGTATCTTAAACACTTACCAATTGATATTTTAAAAATGGATAAAGCATTTATTGCTACAATTGATAAAAACGAATTAGAAAAACAATTCCTAAAGTTTGTCTTAGATTTAGCACATGCTATGCATAAAGAAGTGGTTTTAGAAGGTGTAGAAACCATCAGTCAAGAAACAGTATTAAAACCATTTAATGTAGACTATGTTCAAGGGTTCTTATATTATAAGCCGATGAAAGTAGAAGAACTAACTCAAATCCTACAAGAAAAATATAAATAAAAGATAAGAAAACTCACAAAGAAAAAATATGTTATTGTGAGGTTTTTTATATAAAAAAAGATGCATTCATCATGCATCTTTATGGGTTTATTCTTTAGGTTGTACGGACTCGATGGATTTTAATCTTGTTTGATATTCTTCATCTGAAATAATACCTCTTTGATAAAGTCTTTCAAGTTCGTTTAATTTAGATTGTTGATTATTTTGAACGACGGGTTCTTCAGATACAATTGGTTTATCTTTAACCATTAAGACCATTGAAATATATACTACTGCAATAGCGATTAATGCAAATACAACTCTAAGTACTGAATCTAGTTTCATTAAAGTAACAAATGGAGATACAGCTGCTAAGAATATGAATGAAACGATTAAGGATACCATGATAAATCTTTTAGTGAATTTTGTTTCAAATTTAGTTTGTGTCGTATGAAGTAATAAGAATAATGAACTGATTTCAAATAATGCATGACCTAGTAGAAGACCTAATACGAAGATAACTTCAAATTCTACTGAGTTGATGATTAATGATACAGGCCTTGTTCCAGTTACTCCGTAGAGTATATTAAATGCACCATAAATGACTAAAATGATTGCAATAATCTTATCAAATGACTTAAACTGTAAAATCATAATAAACGCAATCGCCATAAATACAAATGTATCTAATTGGAAACTAAGTGTTAAGAATGATCTTCCAAAAAAGTCTTGTAATACAAAGGCAGCAATGTATGCTAGGATAATTGCAATACCCCCTGTTAATAAACTTGTATGATATGTTTTTTTCATTGTTTTAAATCTCCTTTCCTTTATGATATCAATATTTTAAACTTTTTACAAATAAAGTTATCACAAATCAAACAATTAGATTCTTAATTGAATGATTTTTTGATAAGATAGTAGTATAAGGGAGGATTTTATCTATGAATTATGGCATTATTGATTTAGGATCAAATTCTGTTAGATTAGAGATATACGCTTTTCAAAAAGATGAGATGAAACATGTCTATTCAAGAAGAGAAGTACTGGGATTAGCAAGTTATGTATTACCTGAGGGGTATTTATCTGATTTAGGTATCGATGCTTTAATACGTGTCTTAAATGAATTGGTAAATGCATCTAAGCATTTTGATTTAAAATCATTATATGTTGTTGCAACTGCAACCATTAGAAATGCTAGAAATCAAAATGAAATATTAATTAAAATCAAGAAAAATTGTGGTGTCAATGTTATTGTTTTAGATGAGGAAAAAGAAGCTTATTACGGGTATAAAGGGGTTTCTTTGAAATTTGATATTAAAGATGGTTTGGTCATTGATATCGGAGGTGGTTCTACAGAGGTTACGCTTATTAAAAATAGTTTAGTCAAAGAAGGTCACAGTTTACCAATTGGATCACTGAATGCATATATTTCATATGTTAAAGAAGTATTACCAACTTTGGATGAGAAGGAACGCATATTACATGCTGTGATACATGCGTTAAAACAAGAAAAAGTACCTAAAGAACAAGTCTTAGAAGTGTATGGTATTGGTGGAACCATCCGAGCATGTAAGGTTTTAATTGAAAGTCTTTTGAATAAGAAAATTGATTTTTTAACAAAATCACATTTAGAAGATTTAATGAAGCGTTTAAACCCACTTAAGAAACAAACCTATTTATCTTTAATGAGAATGATTCCAGATAGAACGCACACGATCATTCCTGGAATGATGATTTTACTCGCACTTATGGAATATTTTGAGTTCAGTCAATTAAAAGTATCGGATTATGGAATTCGAGAAGGTTATTTATTTGAACGTTTAGAAAATTAAGAAAAAACGCCTACCAGAAACTATTTTTAATTAAACGAATAGTTTCTAGTGGCGCTTTTTTTATTTATTAATGATACTTAAATTATCATCTATTACCAAGCATTCATAGTGTACTGCTGGTAGAATACTTCCATCAATTAATTGTTTTGCAACAAATGTTTCGATGTTTCTTTGGATGAATCGTTTCAGTGGTCTTGCACCAAACTGTTCATTAAATCCATTTTTAATTACATATTTTTGAACATCTTCACCAAACTCAATGTGAATATTTTGTTCTAAAAGTTTTTCTTTGAGTTCATCTAACATCTTTCTTGCGATTAACACTTGAACTTTAAATCCTAAGGCATTAAATGTAATGATCTCATCAATTCTATTTAAGAATTCTGGCTTAAACGATTTTCTAACCAGTTCCATCACTTTATCATGACCTTCATTAGAATCGCTTAATAAATATTCAGATCCTAAGTTTGAGGTCATAATGATGACTGTATTCTTAAAGTCAACCGTTCTACCTTGACCATCTGTGAGACGACCATCATCGAGCACTTGTAGTAATATGTTAAATACTTCAGGGTGTGCTTTTTCGATTTCATCAAATAAGATGATGGAGTAAGGCATACGTCGGATTCGTTCTGTGAGTTGTCCTCCTTGATCATAACCTACATATCCTGGAGGTGCACCAATCAATCTAGAAACACTATGTGATTCCATATACTCAGACATATCTATACGAACCATGTGTGATTCAGAATCAAATAAATTATCTGCTAGACTTTTAGCAACCTCCGTTTTACCAACACCTGTTGGTCCTAAGAATAAGAAGCTACCAATAGGTTTATTAGGATCTTTTATACCAGCACGTTGACGAATGATTGCATCACTAATAAGCTTGATTGCATGATCTTGACCAATCACACGCATTTTTAAGTAACTTTCTAAGGATTTTAATTTTTCGATATCACCTGAAATGAGTTTTTGAATTGGAATATGTGTCCATTTGCTAACGATTTCAGCAATACTTTCTGATGTGACAGTTTCTGTAAGTAGTTTATCTTTTAAATCCATTTCAGATAAATTTTGTATATCTTTTTCTAATTGAGGGATTTTTGAGTATTGAAGTTCTGCTGCCTTAGAATAATTACCTGCATTATAGGCTGTGTTTAATTCATTTTTAAGTTTTTCTAATTGTTCTTTTTTCTTTTTAATTTCATTTAAATGATTTTTTTCTTGTTCCCATCTTTTTTTCAAATTTGCTGCTTCATCAGTCAGTGTTTGAATTTCAAGTTGTAGCTTAGATAATCTTTCTTTAGATAAAGGGTCGGTTTCTTTGGATAATGCTGATTTTTCTATTTCTAGTTGCATCAAACGTCTTTGAACATCATCTAACTCAACGGGCATAGAGTCAATTTCCATACGAATAGAAGCACATGCCTCATCGACAAGGTCAATTGCTTTATCAGGTAGGAATCTATCTGTAATATATCGAGATGAAAGTGTTGTTGCAGCAATAATTGCATTATCTGCAATATGCACACCATGATGCGCTTCAAATCGATCTTTTAACCCTCTTAAGATTGAAATGGTATCTTCAACAGTAGGTTCTTGAACTAAAATCTTTTGGAAACGACGTTCAAGTGCACTGTCTTTTTCAATATAGTTTCTATATTCATTCAGTGTGGTTGCTCCAATACAATGTAATTCACCGCGTGCAAGCATTGGTTTTAACATATTGGATGCATCCATGGCACCGTCCGCACGACCTGCCCCAACAATGGTATGTAGTTCATCAATAAATAAAATGATTTCACCATTACTATCCTTTATTTTATTGAGAACTGCCTTTAAACGTTCTTCGAATTCACCTCTAAATTTAGCACCTGCAACTAATGCTGCTAAATCAAGTTCATAAATCATTTTGTTTTGTAAACTAATGGGTACATCTTTATCAACAATACGTCTTGCAAGTCCTTCAACGATGGCTGTTTTACCAACACCTGGTTCACCGATGAGAACAGGGTTATTTTTGGTTTTACGAGATAAGATTTTGATGATTCGTCTAATTTCTTCCTCTCTACCAATGACAGGATCAATTTTACCTTTTTTAACTAGGTCAACGATATTTCTTCCGAATTTATTTAAGATTTCAGGATCTTTTGTATAATCTTCCATGGGATTGAATTGCATCAGAATTACCTCCTATTAAAAATCAATTCAGGTATATTATAATACCTTTTTTTGGCACTGTCAAGTGTTGAGTGCTAATTATGTGTTGTAAGCAAAAAAGTTGAAATAAAGACCATATTCGGTATAATATAGTGCAAGCTTTAAAAGAAGGAAATTCACTATGGAAAATAATAATTATCGTGTCTTACTATATTATAAATATAGAACAATTGAAGATACCGAACAATTTGTAAAAGAACATTTAAAATTTTGTAAAGAAAACAATTTATTAGGTAGAATACTAGTTGCAAATGAAGGTATTAACGGAACTGTATCTGGATTAGTTGAAGATACAGATAAATATATGACATTTTTAAAAAGTATCAGTGGTTTTGAAGATACATTTTTTAAAATTGATGTCGTTTCTGGACATGCTTTTAAAAAAATGCATGTACGTGCAAAAAAAGAGTTGGTTAATTTAAGTTTAGAAGAAGATATCAATCCGTTAGAACTCACAGGTAAACATTTAGAACCTAAAGAATTTATGGAAAAACTAGAAGATCCGAATGTGGTAGTAATTGATGCAAGAAATGATTATGAATATGATTTAGGTCATTTTAGAGGGGCAATCAAACCAGAGATTAGAAATTTTAGAGATTTACCTGGATGGATTAGACAAAATAAAGAAAAATTCGAAGGTAAAAAGATTCTAACTTATTGTACCGGTGGTGTACGTTGTGAGAAATTTAGTGGCTGGTTATTAAAAGAAGGTTTTGATGATGTCAGTCAGCTTCATGGTGGTATTCACAATTATGGAACAAGTCGTGATACATTAGGTAAACACTGGGATGGAAAAATGTATGTTTTTGATGAAAGAATCGCTGTAGATATTAACAAACATGAACATGTGATTGTAGGTAAGGATTATTTTACGGGTGAACCTTGTGAAAGGTATATCAACTGTGGAAACCCAGATTGTAATAAACAAATATTAGCATCTGAAGCATCAGAAGAAAAATATTTAGGATCATGTTCAGATCATTGCAGATTACATCCAAGAAATCGTTATGTATTAAGAAAACAACTTACATCGGATATGGTGAGAGAACAAGTCGAACGCATTCGATTAAAACGAGTTTAAGTATAAATATAAGTAAGGGGGAACACTTATGATTAAAGTACTATTTGTATGTCTAGCTAATGTTTGTCGTTCACCCATGGCTGAAGGCATGTTTAAAAGTTATGTAAAACAAAAAGGTATTGAAGATAAGTTTATATTTGAATCTAGAGCAATTAAAAATTGGGAGAACTTGAAAGTTCATGAAGAGACTTTGAATCAGATTAAAGCATTAGATGTTGACATGAAAGATAAGACATCTAAACCTATTACGGAAAAAGATTTTATTGAGTTTGATTATATTATTGGGATGGATAAACTCAATACGAAATTTTTAAAGAGTTTTGAAGAAGGATATTATCAAAGTAAGGTACACACATATATACCAAAGAAAAATGTACCAGATCCAATGGTTACAGGGGATTTTAATAAAACCTATAAGTTAATTAAGAAACAATTGGACTATTGGTTTGATACTTGGCATAAAAAAGAGAACATTTAAAAACTCAAGATAATCACTTGAGTTTTTTTATTGAAACTTTTTTTCTCTTTATTGAGCGATTTATGTTAAAATGTGAAATTTGTTTTTTCTATTATAACTTCCTTTGACTTGAAAACGCTGATATGTTACAGTCTATTTATAGTTATAGTAGTTTTCAATCAGTAAACTACAAACCTATACGATAAGGATTGTATGAGGCTAACTAAGAAAAAACGAATCTACTGTGCGATTATAAGTTTCATCCTAATGATAGGCTTGCACATGTTAATTTCACAGATTCCATTTTTCGCTCCAATAGATTCTACTGATGATGTAGGTCTATTGGTACCAACTTATACGTATTCAGGAACGTTTATGTCTGAATCAGGTACTGAGTTGGATCCCTATGTAATTGGTACTAGGGAAAACATGGAGTCGCTATCTGAACTTGTTAAATCTGGACAGAATATGACAGGCAAGTTTTTTGTTATCGACACCTCAATTAACGAATTAGACTTAGGTAATTTCCAACCCATTGGATCAAATACTCAACCCTTTAATGGAAACTTCAATGGAAGCGGAATTAATTTTAAATTAGCAATTGATAGACCTTCTGAATCATATATCGGATTATTTGGTTATGCATCAGGTGGTAGTATAAAGAACTTAACTGTATCAGGAATCATACAAGGAGACCAATATGTGGGCTCCGTTTTAGGTTATAACAATGGCAGTATTGTAACAACCGTTTATAATACAGCAACTGTCATTGGTACCAGAGATTATATCGGTGGTATCATGGGTGTATTATTAAGAGGTACGATTAAAGATGCAATCAATCAAGGACATGTCATGGGTCAAAGTTACGTGGGTGGTGTGATTGGGTATAGTTATCGTTATCAACGACATGGTTCATCCCTTTATTATCAAAATACAATTTTAAATGTTTATAATCGTAGTAAAGTCCAAGCAAAAACTGCCAACGTTGGTGACTGGATAGGTGGTTATAGTTCAAGCTATTATTCAAGTTATAACCAATTGAATAGTTGGACAAACATTCATATCGATACAAATTATGCAATGTTAAATATGGATATGAGTGTATACGGATTTAAAGATAAAACAGTTAGAAATGATACATCTTATTTATATACACAACAGTTTGTAGATGGTACCTTAAAATTAACAAATTTTACCGATGGAATGATTGTTGATTCATTTGGGTATTATCCAGTTCAAACATATTTTACGACACATACAAACCCGATTATACAATCCAGATTAATCCAGTATTCTAAAATAGATTTAAGTGATGGAATAGGATCCATTGAACATCCATTCTTAATTAGAGATGAAGCGGATATGATTGATTTTTCAAACCGTGTGAATGCATCAAACACATTTGAAAAATATTATTTTAAAGTAGAAACAACCGATTCAAGATTCATCCTTCCTGACTTTGTACCAATAGGTTCACCAACCAAACCATTTTATGGTAGTTTTGATGGTAACTGGTCACTCTTTGAGTTAGATATTAATCGTCCGGATCAAGATTATCAAGCACTTTTTGGTGGGTTTGCTAAAGGATATATCAGAAATTTAACCATTAGTGGTCAAGTCATAGGTAAAAACTTCACAGCAGGTGTATTAGGCCGTTTAGGACTTGGGCTTGGGTTAGACAATTTAGGTGGTCAAGTTTATAATGTCAATAATTTAGCAAACATTCAAGGTGAAAGCTATGTGGGTGGTATTGTTGGATATATCAGTAGTGGTAGTGTTAAATCCACATATAATGAAGGACGTATTCAATCCACTTTAAATTATGCAGGTGGAATTACAGGTTTTATGTATGGTACAGGTGTTTCTGCATCGGTTGAGGAGTCTTATAACCGAGGTAGAATAATAGGCCAAAACTATGTAGGCGGTATTACAGGATATTTTTATCAGTATTATAGACATTCAAGTTCTCAATATGTATATAGCACATTAAAGAACAATTACAATTCTGGTTTAGTTTCTGGTGCAAGTAGTGTATTTGGTCATATTGGTTATACAAATTTAAATCATTACTCAAGTTATAATCAACCGAATACCAATTCTAATAATATTTATGATGATTCAATTAATGTATTATTTATTCCTGAAGTGGGCATTAAACCACCAACGCTTCAAACAAATGGATTAACATCTGAAACATTCTTTAATTCAACCTTGATGATGCAAAGAGGTTTTTCTACAAACTTTTGGACTTTTGAAGAAAAAACTTCTACAACAGGTTATTATCCTCAATTAAAAAGTTTTATGGATTCTGGTGTTACAAGAGTTATTAATGATGCAGTTAGATCGACAAGTATTGATATTCGTGATGGTTTAGGTACGGAACTTAATCCTTTCCTTATAAGAACAAAAGAAGACATGGATCAGTTAAGTTCAAATGTCTTAAAAGGTAATACTTATCAAGATTATTTCTTTAAAGTAGAAGAAGGAATAGATCAAATTGATTTAGAAAACTTTATACCAATTGGTGATGCGACCAAACCATTTAGAGGAACCTTTGATGGAAATGGTGTGAATTTTAACGTTTCTATGGATCAACCTACTAAAAACTATATGGGTATCTTTGGTCTTGCAGATATGGGAGTTATCAAAAACTTTTCTGTATCCGGATTTATTACTGGACAAAATTATGTAGGTTCAGCAATCGGATATATGCAAGGTGTTGAAGTTTATAATGTATATAATACAGCTACTATTATAGGAGCAAGCGAAGTTGGTGGTATTGTTGGTAGACTTTATACGGGTAGTTTAAAGTATACTTTTAATATGGGCTCAATCTATGGAACATCTAACGTTGGTGGAAATATTGGTTATTCCTACCGATATGTAAGACACTCATCCTCTCTTTATGTAAGAAATACAATTCAAATGAATTACAATGCAGGAACAGTGAAAGCCAAAACTGCAACTGTAGGTGGAAATATTGGTTCATATAGTACATATTATTATTCAAGTTATTCAGAAGCAAATCCTTGGAGTTTAAATGTATATGATGCAAGAATCATTTCATTTGATCCATATGATGCTAACTTTATTTATAAACCTAATAGTATACCAGATCAATTAAATCAAGCAATCAATCAACCAAGAGCAACGCTACTTGGTGCAACACTTACTGGATTTGTGACAAGAGAAGAAACAGAAACACATGATTTCTATCCAGAAATTGAATACTTTAGAAATCATTCAAATGAAACAATCCAAAATTTATCTAAAACTACAGTTATATATGATTTAAAAGACGGTTTGGGCACATTAGAACATCCGTTTAAGATTTATGATGAAACCGATATGTGGAAATTATCCACAGATGTAAAAAATGGTGCAACTTTTGAAGGGTTCTATTTCAAAGTTGTAACACCGAATACAACTTTTAATTTGCCAGACTGGCAACCCATTGGAAACATCCAAACTTCATTTTTAGGTAGTTTTGATGGAAATTGGTCAAACTTTAATATAAGTATTAATCAACCAACCTTAGATTATCAAGGTTTATTTGGCGTTATTGGAATGGGTGAGATTAAATACTTATCAATTAGTGGATCAATTACTGGTAAAAACTATGTAGGTTCTGTTGCAGGAAGAACGGGTTATGGTAAACAATCTCCATCTCTTTCTGGTCGAATACATAGCGTATTTAATGAAGCAATCATAACAGGTGATAGCTACGTTGGTGGTATTGTTGGTTTACAAGATTCTGGTATGATCGAACAAACCTTTAATATTGGAAGAATTACTGGTAAAGTCAACTATCTAGGCGGTATTACAGGTTTCATGAATGGTAATGGCGTTCGAGCTACAACAAAAGATAGTTATAATACAGGTGATATTACAGGTAATCAAAACGTAGGTGGTATTACTGGTTATTTCTATCAATATTATAGACATAGTAGTGATAACTATAAATACATGACACTTTCTAATACCTATAATAAAGGAAATATTTCAGGTATTACATCCGTATTTGGTCATATTGGATTTACAAATCTCAGTTTTTATTCCAGTTATAATCAACAAAACATCAATCAAAATAATACTTATGATAGTTCGTTAAATGCTTTATTTGTACCATCTATTGGTATAAAACCTCCAGCACTCGCATCGAATGCTTTAACTTCTGATAATTACTTTGATGCAGCGAAGATGCAACAACTCGGTCTATCATCCAGTTTATGGACATTTAAAGAAAAGAATACGGAGTTCGGTTATTATCCACAGTTATCCACATTTATTCAAAGTGGTATTGACCGTGTAATTGAAACATCCCTTCAATCTGTAACAAGAAATATTGAAGGTGGATTAGGAACTGAAGGTTCACCGTTTATCATTGAAACAAAAGAAGATATGGATCAGTTAAGCTATAATGTTTCAATTGGTTATACATATGATAATTATTATTTTATTGTAAAAGAAGGTATTGATCAAATCGATTTAAGTGATTTTGATCCAATTGGTAAACCAGGTAAACCATTTAGAGGAACATTTGATGGGAATGGTGTAGACTTTATTTTAAGTATCGATAGAACTTTAGAAGATAGGGTTGCATTATTCGGATTTATGGATAAAGGAACCATAAAGAATCTTTCAACATCAGGATTTGTTACAGGTAGAAACTTTGTTTCAGCAATTCTTGCTGAAAGCCATGGTGCGCTGGTTACCAATGTCTATAATGCTGCAAGAATTTTAGGAACAGATTATGTCGGTGGATTGGTAGGATATTTAAGACAAGGTGAACTTAGTTCATCGATGAACTATGGTCTTGTTGAAGGTGCCCGTTATGTCGGTGGATTAGTTGGTGCATTACTACAATATTACCGTCATGCATCCGATACATATTATTACTCAACCATTAAAAATTTATATAATGCATCGGTTGTACGTGCATCTACCAATATTGTTGGTGGTGTATGGGGTTATTTAAATCCTAATTATTATTCAAGCTATAATCAACAAAATATTCGACAAAATGTTTATTACGATACAGGTGTTTTAGCAAAAGAACCGCAAGATGCAACATTTGGATTTAGACCATCAACAGAACCAGGGGTTGGTGTTGCAGTTTCTACTGGTGCACTGATGAACCAAACAGCATCCATTAACGGATTTATTAAAGATGGCCCTTATGAAACTTATGGGTATTATCCTTTATTATCAACCTTTAGCACACACACACTTAAAAATGTAGAAGACCGTTTACGTTCTTTAGCATATATAGATTTAACAGGTGGATTAGGAACGGTTGATTATCCATTCTTAATTGAAACCAAGGCAGATTTAGATAATTTAAGTTTATCTGTTTTAAGCGGTATCACATTCAAAGGAAATTACTTCAAAATTAAAGATAGTGTCACATCCATTGATTTAGAGAATTTTAAACCGATTGGAAAACAAAACCTTCCATTTGAAGGACATTTCGATGGAAACTTCAAATTACTTATTGTTTCAATGAATCCAACAGAACAAACATTTGGACTTTTCGGCGAATTAAAAGGTGTTGTTGAAAACCTCTATATTCAAGGTACAATAACTACCACTCAAAATGTAGGTGGATTTGTTGCAGGTAGACTCACAGGTGGAACTATTAAAAACACATTTGCATCCGGTGAAATCCAAGGTGGAACATACATGGGTGGACTTGTTGGTGTCCAAGTGGGTGGAAAGATTGAACAATCCGGATTCTATGGAAAAGTAGTAGGAACAACCATTGTAGGTGGTATTCTAGGTCAACTACACTCCGGTCAATTACTTAATTTATATACAAGAGCAGAAATCATTGGTACGACTCAAGTCGGTGGAATTGTTGGAACAACGTATCAGTATAACCGAGTATCATCAAGTGATTATACAAGTAATAGTATCCATCAGGTTTATAGTGCTTCACTCGTTTCATCTACAACAAACCTAGTAGGTGGCGTGATTGGTTACCATAATCCTGCTAGATATAGTTCATCAGGTGCGAATGCACGTGTGAATAATTATTATGATGCATCCATTTTAAAATCTTATACTCCAGTTGGAGGATTTAAACCATCTGCAGTTATTAGTCAAACAGCACTAGAAAAAACATCCATGTTAGGTTATGAGATGCAACAACTAGGTTTTTCTGATAGTATTTGGAAATTTGAGGAATCAGTTGGAAATGAATCATATTATCCACAAATTCTTATGTTTACAACGACCAAAGAATCTAATCTTAAGTCGAATTCTAAATTATCTGTTACAACAACCCCACTTCTTGGAGATGGAACCAATTTGTCACCTTACTTAATTAGAACTGTACAAGATATGATGAGTTTATCCGTTTCAGTTCAATCAGGTTTTGATACAACAGATATTTATTATCAAGTAGACTTAGGTATTCATTCCTTTGATTTAAGTACGGTATCATATGTACCTATTGGAAATTCTACGAATCCATTTAAAGGACACTTTAATGGAAGTTATGCGAACTTTAATCTGAATTTAAAATCAAACCTAGATTATCAAGGTTTATTTGGTGTTCTATCAAGTGATGCAACGGTTGCATATCTATCGGTATCAGGTAACATTCAAGGTTTATCTTATGTAGGTGGAGTCGCAGGTTATTCAGAAGGCCAAATTGAAAACATTTATGTAGATGCATATCTTAAAGGTAATGCGTATGTAGGGGGCATTACAGGCTCTAATTTAGGTATTCTAACTTATGGTTACTTTAAAGGAAATATTGAAGCTGAAACGGGTTCATATATTGGTGGTATTACAGGATTTAATCAAGGCTCTATTTCTGAATTTTACGTTAATGCAATGCTTTATGGACTAAGCCACGTAGGTGGTGTCGCAGGATATAATTCAGGTACGGTTTCAAATAGTTATTATAACCATACGTATTACATAAAAGATACTAATCCTAATAAAGTAACAAAAGCGATATCAAATCAAGAGAATCAAGATGATGTGAAGGGTTTAGATAAACTCAATATGACAGGTTTAAACTCAATTGGAAGTGAAGCATTCCAAATGAATTTAAATGTTAACATATTTAAAACAATTTCTGATGAAGGTTTATTTATTCACATGCCTCAGTTAAATGGATTTAGTAGTCATCCATTAACTGTAATTTCCAGCCGTTCTAAACAAAGTGTAAGAATCATCCGATTTGAACAAGGTGAAGGTACAAAAGATGATCCATATATCATTAAAAATGAAACAGAGATGGCGCTTTTATCACAGGTAAGTTCAACTGATTCATTTTCAGGTATATATTTTAAAGCAAGTCCTGAAAAGATTATATTTGACTTAAGAGATCCACTACTTAACTATAAACCAATTGGTACATTCCAATCCATGTTCAAAGGTGGATTTGATGGCAACTATCAAACATTCTTGATTAATATTAACCAAACAAACCTAGATTATCAAGGTTTATTTGGTGTTATTGGTGAAGGTGCCTTGATTAAAAATATTGATATTACAGGTTCTGTAACAGGTCGATATTATGTAGGTGGTTTAGCAGGTATGATTCGTGGTGCAACCATTGAAAATGTTTCTAATAAAGCAACCATTAAAGGTGCAAGATACACAGGTGGTATTGCTGGTGATATTGGATCAAAAACCAATGTTCGATTATCATATAACATGGGTAATGTCACAGGTACAGGAGATGCAACCGGTGGTATTGCAGGTATTTTACAAATAGAAAGTGAAGCAAAAGAAGTCTTTAACTATGGAGCAATTACTGGAGTGACCAATACAGGTGGTATTGCAGGGTTGTTACATGATCGTTCTTTAATTTCTTATGCATATAACCGAGGGGAAGTACGTTCAAGTGGTGCACAAACAGGTGGTATTGTTGGATTAAGTCGACAAAAATCATGGATTGACCAAGTATATGTAGCTAGTATTGTAAGAGGTTTAAATCAAACATCAACTGGTTCAATTGCCGGTTTAAGTCAAACTCAATCGGTAGAAAATAATGCATTCTATGATGTATCCGTTCTTTTATCTGATTTTGGACTTGTTGGTGTAAAACCAACCAAAGCAGTGGGTAATAAACTCGATCAACAAGATTTAAGAGGCGTGATGAAAACATCCTTAACAGGACTGGATATTTTATCAGAAGATGGCACGAATTATGGAAATTATATATCACTAAATCCAAATTACTTTAACCTTACAGAATCTATTGGATTAAAACGTTTTTATCCAGAATTAAAAGGATTTAGTCAATCCTTTATTGTCAATCATCAAACGGATTCTAAAACATCGGTTGAAACATTCGTATTTGATGGTCTAGGAACAAGTGCATCACCTTACATTATTTATAGTGCATATGATATGGTGGCATTAAGTGATGCGAATAATGATGGAATCTCGTTTGAAAATACATACTTTAAAGTACATGATACAGTTACTGAAATTAATTTATCCTTAAACGGATTAAATTATCAACCTATTGGAACTGAAACACAACCTTTCCAAGGGATTTTTGATGGAAATTATGTCAATTTCATCTTGCAGATGCAAACCAATCAAGAAGCGGGATTGTTTGGATATATCGGTGAATTATCGATCGTAAAAAACTTAAGTATTGAAGGATCAATTACTGGTCAAGAATATGTAGGTGCGATTGCAGGATATAATAATGGTTTAATTGAAAATGTTTATTCTGTTGCACATATTCAAGGTGAAAGCTATGTCGGAGGACTTGTTGGTTATAACCAAGGAATCCTAGAAAAATCATATGTTCATGCAGAAGTTAAAGGATTAAACCTTTATACAGGTGGTATGGTTGGTTACAACAAGGGAACCATTACAGATGGTTATGCAAGTGTTTATGTAAGAGGCTTCATGCACCAAGGTATGTTAATTGGTTATAGTGATGCATCAGCACTTGCTGAGTACTTATACTATGATTTAGATAAACGAAACGAAATTAATCCAGAATTAAATGCGGTTTCTAACCTAGATGAAGGAACACTTCTAAGAGGTATCGACCAAAATATCTTATCCTCACATAAAGCATATCAAGCATTTGAGTTTGTTTTCAGTTCCCAAGATATCTTTAAGAGTGCCTCTTCCGTGGGTATGCATGCATACTTCCCACAATTAAAAGGTTTTATGGAACATCCACAAGACTTTATCCGTACAAAATCTAAATTAAGTGTCACATTAAATAGAATCTCTGGTGCTGGTACGAAGGAAAATCCATATTTAATTAAAAATGCTTTAGATATGGTTGCCTTATCAGAATTAGTAACAATTAATAAACTTTCCTTACTGGATAAATACGTAGAAGTACTCGATGGAATTGAAATGATTGACTTAACGGACCCTCAATTAGGATTTTTACCGATTGGAAATCAGTCTTATCCATTTAGAGGTCATTTTAACGCGAAGTTTACAGAGTTTATCATTGACTTTAAAAATATTTCTACCTATGCAGGATTATTTGGATATATTGGAAAAAATGGAACTGTAACAAATGTGATTGTAAGTGGTTCAATTAATGGTGGTCGTCTACATGGTGGTATTGCAGGTAGAAATCAAGGAACCATTTCTAACAGTCAAAGTCATGTAGAAATTTTTGTGAATCAACATAGTAGCTATAATGCTTACGCAGGGGGTATTACTGCATATAATGAAGGATTCATTGAAAATAGTTTCAATAGCGGAACTGTTCATGCAGAGTTTAATTATGCAGGTGGAATTGCAGGGTATCATGCCAAGGGTGCAAGTATTATCAATAGTTTTAATGTTGGTAATGTTTCAAGTAACAGATATTATGCAGGTGGAATTGCAGGATATAGTTTAGGTAGAGTAATAAACGTCTATAATAGTAGTTTAGTCACAGGAACCTATGCTGGTGCGATTGTTGGTTATAGTAATCAAGGTACCTTACTTTATGCATATTATGACAAATCCATATTAGAAACAAGTACACAAGCTAAAAAAGCTACAAAAGCAATTTCAAATATGGATGATGAAGGATTTACTAAGGGATTATATAGAGTTGAGATGATGCAAGCATGGCACCAAGGATTCTTATTTGATACCGATCAATTTGAAGTTGAGCTGACAGAAGGCCTGTATGGTTATTTACCACAACTGAAAGTCTTTAATGATGAAGCAATTCATCATGCGAAGCAAAAAATGAATGATTCAACTTATAAAACCATCTTCATGGGAGATGGAAGTCTTAGTCTTCCATACCTTATTTTAAGTGAAGTGGACTTGCTTGCAATGAGCAATCGATTTGAAGCAATCGACTCGAATAACCTCAACTTTAAATTACAAACATCTAAAACAATGTTTGATTTATCCAATTCAAATGTAACTTATCAACCGATAGGTTCTTTAACACATCCATTTAAAGGTAACTTCGATGGTAATAATATAGAAATAAAACTTAATCTAAATGGAAACGATTATTTAGGTTTATTTGGTGTCACTAGCCTAGATGCACAAATTAAAAACATTCATATGAGTGGATTAATTTCTGGTAAAAACTATGTAGGTAGTATCATTGGATATAACCAAGGACAAGTAGAAAATGTAACAAGCACTGCAACCATTCAAGGCGAACGATATGTAGGTGGATTACTAGGTTTCTCAAGCCATAAACTCTATGAGGGTATGTATGAAGGCGCACTTCAAGGTAAATCTTATGTAGGTGGATTGGTTGGATATCTAGCAAGCAGTGGTTCGGTAGAAATGTCATACCATAACGGATATGTACGTACTGAATTAAGTTACACAGGTGGTATTGCAGGTTACGCTGAGACTGAATCCTCTATACAATCAAGTTTCAATATGGGGCTCATCGAATCCTATGGCACTTACTTAGGTGGTTTAGTAGGTTATTTAGAAGGAAGTATTGAATCTTCATATAACCGAGGAGACATTGTTGGCTATAACCTTTATGTGGGTGGTATAAGTGGTTATTCTAAAGGTTCAATGAATGAAGTTTACCATGCAGGAAAAATTTATGGTTTAGGTATTTTAGGTGGACTTGTTGGACAAAATGAAGGTCAAATTCAAAATGCGTATTATGATCTATCTATTATTGAAGAGGCTAGACCAATTAACTTATTAGTTAAACCTGTTCAAAGTATTTCAAATCAACCAGAACAACTCGATGTTTTAGGATTAAGTCATGAATTTATGGTAGGAACTGATAAGCTTGAAGGTGTTTATAAGACCATGAACTTCAATCCAGAAGCATGGTATTTAAGAGATGGTAATGACTTTACAAGTTATTATCCTGAGTTGTTAAGTTTTAATGAACATAGTCTAGAATCCTTTAGAACTGATTCTTATCAGTCCATCAAATATCAAGTGTTTGATGGTGAAGGAACATTATTAAATCCATATATTATTAAAGATACTAAAGACATGAAAACACTTCAACTTTTTGTTGAAAAAGGTTTTTCATTTGATCAAAAACATTTTAAAGTTAAAGATGGTGTACAAACGATTGATTTAACAGATCAATCGATAGATTACCGACCAATTGGATTAGTAGATGCACCATTTGAAGGTCATTTTAATGGTAATGGTGTAAACTTTATTATGGTCTTTATTGAACCAGGTGAAAATAACTTAGCATTATTCTATTTAATCGGTGAGAATGCATCGGTTAAAAATATTAATATTTCAGGATCAATTATTGGTAATTCATATTTGGCAGCCCTTGCTGTAAGAAATGAAGGATTAGTTGAAAACATTGAATCCTTCGTACAGATACAATCAGCAAATGGTAATTCCATTGCAGGGATTGTATCAGTCAATAAAGGTTCAATTCAAAATGCATATAACCATGGTCATGTAATGGCAAATGGTTCTTATGTAGCAGGTATTGTTGCAGAAAATGATGGAACGATTAAAAACTCCTTTAATAAAGGAATGATTAAAGGACTTACCCAAGTTGCAGGTATAGCAGGTATTCATAAAGGAATCATCGAACTTTCATACAATATGGCATCTATTGAAGGCGATACATCCGTTGGAGGTGTTGCTGGTGAAACCTTAAGTGTTATTGGAAGTAGTTTTAATCATGGAACAATTTATGCGAAAACCGGTATCGTCGGTGGTATTAGTGGTTATATGAGTGGGTCTAGTGCACCAAGAATTTATTCAAGCTATAATACAGGTTTAGTTTACTCTGACTTTAATTTAGCAGGTGGTATTTTAGGTGTTATGGATACAGGAACAGTGATCGATACATACTCAGCGGCAGGTGTTTATGCAAAACGTGATGTTGGAGCAATCATTGGACAAAAAACAGGTGGAGTTATTGAAAGAAGTTATTATGACCAAACAGTTTTAGATAATCTAAAAAACTATTCAGGCATTAAACCTTCTAAAGCAATTGGAAACCTTTCAGATACAACAACCGTAAAACCATTACTCCGTGGACATATGACAGGTTTAAAGAGTATTGGAAATCAAACGAATCAAATGAACTTCTCAAGACCAAATGATTTCATTGGATTAAGTTCATTTGATCAATTCAGTTATTATCAACAAATTAAATTACTTTCAACATCCACGAATAAAACAATTGCAGAGGATTCAAAAGTATCTGTTACAACCCATACATTTGCATATGGTAGTGGTAAACAAAATGACCCATTCATGATTATGAATGAAGCGGATATGATTGCTTTTGCAGATACAGTTAATAGTGGAAATACGTATCAAAATCAATATATTCAAGTATCGAAACAAGTTGGCACATTAGATTTTACGAATGAAGCTATGTATCAATATGTTATTGTTGGACAAAAAGATTTTATATTTAATGGTTCATTTGATGGTAATGGAACAACATTTAATGTATCAATCGTACAATCAAGAGATTATGTTGGACTCTTCGGTAGAACCGGTAAGAGTGCAGTTATTAAAAATATCTCAGTAAAAGGATCAATCGAAGGACTCAACTATACTGGAGGTATCGTCGGATACAGTGAAGGTATCTTAATGAGTTCTTATAATCAAGCAACGGTTAAAGGATTAAATTATACCGGTGGATTAATCGGACAAAGTACAAACCTTAATGAATTTGTTTACAATAGAGGGGATGTATTTGGTAAAGACTATGTGGGTGGTATTATTGGTCATTTAGATGGCTTATTACATAACAGTTACCAATCCGGTATCTTATATGGTCAAAACCATTTAGGTACACTCGTAGGATTCTTAAACTCAGGAGCTGTTGAAAATAGTTATTATGACCGATTAACCTTACAATCCTATGCACCATTTGGTACATGGAAGAAACCTGAAAAGGCAGTTTCAAATTCACCTGATTCTGATGTTGTCTTTGGTATGGACCCATCATTTATGATGCGAATTGATTCAATAGGTACTGCATCTTCACAAATGAATTTCGATTTATCTAAAGGTTATTGGACAACTCAGTTTAATATTCAACAAACAAATAAAAACTATCCTCAATTAGCTATATTCTCAAAACATACACATTTAAATGTATTAAATGATTCTAAAAATTCAACAGAAAGAGTATTAGATAATATCTCATATGATGAAGGATTAAACCAAGGTCTTAAAAACATGAGTGTCATTGTTGGATATCATTATCAATTAAATGTTCCAACAAAACTAGGTTACCGTTTTATAGGTTACTTTAAAACAGATTCTAATTTAAATGAAACACAAATGACTAATGATTTAGGTATTTCATTATTACCGTATGATGGTAACAATTTAGATACACTCATTGCGAAATATGAATTAAGATCTTATGAAGTTAAATTTGTAGACGGCAACAATCAAACCATTCAAACAACCTATCATACATATGGTGATCTTTTAACCATACCTTCAATCATTCCTTTAAAGAATTCAACGAATGAGTGGATTTATACATTTGAATCATGGAATTATGATTTCTCTAAAGGTGTCGATGATGATTTAGTCATTACTGCAAATTATCAAGCAATTCCAAAATTCTATAAAGTCATTTTCTATGATGGTAATGGTTTATTCTTTAAAGAGATTTATGTGGAATATCAAAAAACTATCAACATTCCTAGTGAAATTCCTAGAAAATTATCAAGTGGAAATATTGCATATCAATTTAGTTCATGGAACTATGACTTTGATTTAGCAGTAACGAGTCCTTTAGAAATTTATCCAACCTTTATGGAAGTTGATCGTTATTATACTGTTATATTCCATGATGCATTAGGAAACGTTATTGAGACACAAACCGTTGAATACTTACAATCTGCATATGATATCATCGTTAAACCTGTTAAAGAAGCATCTATTTCACATACATATGAATTTGTATCTTGGAGTGAATCCTTAAAACTGATTACAAAAAATCTGATGATTCATCCAATCTATGAAGAAAAGGTCAGAAACTATGAAGTTACATTTATAGATGGAAATGGACAGATTTATGATCAGTTGAGTGTGCCTTACTTAAGTGAGGCAATTCCAAAATCAGGTTATCCACTTAAAAATGCATTTGAAATGGAAGCCTATCAGTTTATAGGATGGAATCAAGTTATAAGTGAAATTACATCTGATTTAACGGTTCATGCACTCTATCAAACCATTGATAGATACTATAAAGTTTACTGGTATGATGGGGATTCAAATTTAATTCATACAGATCTTAATCAAGAATATTTATCGAAATTAAATCCACCAAGTATCATTCCAACTAAAACAAAAACAGACCAATATCAGTATGAATTTAATGGATGGAGCGAGTCTTTAGATTATTGTTTAGGTGAGATGCATATCTATGCGACATTTGATGAAGTCTTAAGACCATTTGAAGTGAAATTCTATGATGGAAATGGTGCGTTAATTTACAGTGAAACCGTCTTATATGGACAAGAAGCAACATTTCCAAGTGACTTAATCGTTAGAAAAAAATCCAGTGAAACAGAAGCGTATAAGTTCACAGGATGGAATCAATCATTTAATCTAGTCACAACTGATCTAGATATATATCCAGAATTTATCTCCGTTGAAAAATATTACTTTATTACATTTATGGGTCCAACAGGAAGTGAACCTCTCACTGTACAAAGAGTTGAGTATGGATATCCAGCAACACCACCTGTACTTGAACCTTATATACATCCTAATATTCAGTATGAATACATCTTTATGGGATGGAGTGAAGACCTAGACTTTATTGATAGTGATTTAACAGTCTATGCCCGATATGAAGCAAGATTGAAAACATTTGAGGTAAGGTTTGTTAATGGAGATGAAGAAGTTATTGTTACTGTCGGTTATGGTGCAAAAGCAATCGCTCCAATACCTTATAAATCACCTACAGATCAAGTCACTTACGAATTTATCAAATGGAGTGATTCATTCGATGTAGTTACAAGCAATTTAGTGATCTATGCAGAGTTTGAAGCAAGATATGCATATTATATTGTTACATTCTTAAATGGTGATGGTTCAATATTAGAAACTCAACATGTATTACCAAATCAACATGCGAAAAAACCTGTGAATCCAACAAAGGTAGCTCCAGACCAAAAACTCTATATCTTTATTGGTTGGGATCAAAGCTATATGGATGTTACAGAAGATTTAGTGATAGAACCTGTATTTAACTTAATTGACAAATATTACGTGATTCGATATTTTGATGCATTTGATGTGTTAATTTCAAGACAAGTCATTGAATATGGACAAAGTGCACTGATTCCAGATGGGCCGATAAAACCTGATGAAGGTTCGGCGCACTATACGTTTAGAAATTGGTCAGTCGATGCAAGCTTTGTAGATTCTAACCAAGATATCTATCCAATCTATGATGAAAGTCTTAGAACATATAAGGTCATCTTTAAAGATGGTGATGGCAACATCATCAGTGAACAATTCATAAAACATGGTATGAGTGCAAGTGTTCCACTTACAACGACCAAAACACCACACGATAATGATTATTATCTCTTTATGGGATGGAATCAAGATGCATATTCTGTTTTAAGTGATTTAACGATTGAACCGATATTTAAACGTATTGATTGGCACTACCAAGTTAGATTTATTGGGGATGGAGGCGTCATCTTGGATGAACAAACCATCACCTATGGTAATCCTGCAATAGACCCGATTCGACAAACACCAATTATAGACCGAGGTGATGGTTATGTGTTTGTTGTTACAGGATGGGATAAAAACTTTGATAACATTCAAGAGCATTTGGACGTATATGCAATTTACGGTATAGAACCGAGAGATTATATCGTCAGATTCTTTGATTTAGATGGTAACCTCATCCATCAAGAGACGGTCGTATATGGAACGGATGCTTCCGCACCAATACTTACACCTCCAACACATACGGACCCTAAATATTTATATACATTTAGCAGTTGGGATCAAGATTATACTTATGTTCGAGAAAATTTAGATATTTATCCAATATTTGAAGAAGTCTTAAGAACATATGAAGTCAGATTTATTGATGGTGATGGAAGAGTCTTTGAACTACAAACCGTAACCTTTAATGAAGGAGCTCAAACACCGAATGGTATCCCACAAAAATCAAATTCAGAAACACACTCTTATGTCTTTAGAGCATGGGATAAATCCTATGATGTGATTAAAAATCATCTCGATGTGTTTGCGTTATTCGATATGGTGGAATTAACCTATATTGTACGCTTTGTGGATACAAATGGCGTATTGATTAAAGAAGAACGTGTTGGTAAAAATCAAGATGCCACTGCACCTTTTATTGAGCCAATAGAACCAACAGATGAATTTATATTTAGTTATGAATGGTCTAAATCGTATCAAAATGTGACAAATCATGTAGAGACAAAATTAGTTATTGTTAAAACAGTAAGAGAATACACATATACATTTAAAGACTATTTAGGAAATATTATTAAAGAAGTGAAGGCTCCATATGGAACAACAATTATTGAACCAAATCATCCATTAAAACCGATGACAGCAAGTCATCAGTACGAATTTATTGGATGGAGCCCAACAGTTGATTTAAAATTAACAAAAGATGTTGTCTTCACACCGCTTTATGATGAAGTCATTAGAACCTACACCATTCGCTTTATAGATGGTGATGGACTTGTAGTTGATGAACAAAAAATACCTTATGGTGGAGAGTTTACGTATCCATCATATATTCCAACTAAAAAGTCAACAAAACAATATATATATACATTTAAAATGTGGGACACACTCATCATGCCGGTTAGAAACGACTTAACGATTGAAGCAATTTTTGATAGAACACTCCAATCATATGAAGTTATATTTATCGATGAAGCAGGAAACACTTTAAAAATAGAAACAGTATTCTATGGATATGGTGCTACTGAACCTACCAATATACCAACCAAACCGATGACACCAATTTATGAGTATATGTTTATTGGTTGGGATAAACAGTTTAACTTTATCGAAGGTGATTTAACAGTTCAAACGCGATATGTAGGTGTATTAAGAAAATATGTTTATACCTTCTATGATGATGATGGAACAACTATTTTACTTCAAATGACAGATATTTATGGGGCAAAAATTACGCAACCAACGCATCCTACAAAAGAATCCTTAGAGTTTGTTCGATTTGAATTTATGGGTTGGGATAAAGTTGTACCCGATCTATTAACCGACCATATTCATTTTGTTGCACAGTATAAAGAAATTTGGAAGACCTACCAAGTCATATTCCTAAACGGAAATGGTACGGTTTTAGAGGTTCAAACAATTAATCACGGAATGGATGCCTCCTTGCCTTCAGTCTTACCTAGCAAGATGCCTACAGTGATATATGAATATATCTTTAGTCATTGGAATCAATCCTTAGCATCAATTAACAAAAATATGACAATAGAACCTGTATTTGAAGAAACATTACGTACATATACGGTCACTTATTTAGATTACGATGGAACATTCTTAGGTGAAAAAGAAGTGAAATACGGTATGAGTGGTGTGGGGTTAATTGTTACACCTAAACGTATGGGTCATGGATTTACTGGATGGGATCAAAACTTAATTCAAGTGAAGTCAGACATGACCGTTAAAGCAACCTATATGCCATATCAATATCAAATTAGGTTTAATGATAATGGTGCAGATAGTGGTTATTTAGAATCAATGATTGAAACATATGGCAACCAAATCAGTTTACCAAACCAAGTCTATGAGAAGAGGGGTTACTTCTTTGCAGGGTGGAAAGTTGATCCTGATAGTGATGATGTGATCTATGCAGATGGTGAGGCAATCTTATTTGAACAAGAAGGTTTAGATTTATATGCGGAGTGGATTCCAATAATCTATCAGATAGAATATATTCTAGATGGTGGAACTGCATTTAACCCAACAACATATACCATTAAAGATTCATTGAATCTTCAAGGTGCTTATAAAGAGGATTATATCTTCGTAGGTTGGGAATTGGTTTATATTTCTCAAAAATCATCACAAAGACGTATGAGTGGATCTAGCCAATTTATAGAAAAGATTGATGAAGGTACGATTGGTAATATTACCTTAAAAGCAATCTATGAATATAATGGATGGATTAAACTTAAAGAAAATTCAACACTTGGATTATTCCATGCAGAAATAACAGCAATCATCCCAGTAGATGAAAGAACGCCACTTGAAACAGACAATCCAATATATTTAATGGGTGTATTCTTAGGTCAAACACTTGAGAACTTAAGAGGAAACTTTGATACAGAAGGTTTAGTATTCTTAGATGCCAATCAAAACGTATTAAGTGATACGGATGTGGTAAGAAGTGGCATGATGGTTGTGATGTATGATAAAGAAGACCCAAGTCAAATCAGAGATTTGTTTACAGTCATATTAAAAGGTGATTTAAATGGTGATGGAATTATCAATGCCCTAGATATCAATGTTTTATCTAGTCATGTAAAGGGTTCACAAACCATTGAAGCCTACAAGATATTATCAGGATTAGTCAATGATGATAGTATTGTCAATGCATTAGATATCAACTTGATATCAGGGCATGTTAAAGGAATACAAATGATTCATGATCCAAATAAAACATCAACTTTAAATTAACAACTAAATCGGTAAAATTAGGGAAACCTAATGACACAAAGCTATAGGGTCTAATTTAGACAGCCAGTTGCAAGAAATTATTCGAAACATAATACGAATAACTATCTCTTGATGCAACTAGGAGATAGTTATTCGTTTTGTTTCTTAATAGGTTAACTAAGAGACAAAAACATATTCAAATTAACATATTAAGAAATTTAAAAACAATTTAAACATTTTTAGAAAGACAGGTATCATATGAAATATTTAAAACAATTCGGTGTATGGGTATACATCATCTTAATGACTGTACTAATAGTCTCAGTCGATAACAAAACATATGCGGCTGCAAGTGATTTTGAGTTTTGGATTCAAACCGAAACTGGAGAAAAAGAACTTACAAAAGCAGAATTAGAGGATTTAGCTACAAGTAATGGTGATTTATTAAAACTTGAAATCTGGGCCAAATCCGTTTCAACACCTAAAAACTTAGGTGCAATTGAGGCTACATTTATGAATCTAGATCCTAATTTAGAATATGTTGGAGCAACATGGACATACCAAGTTCGTCGTGTTTTTTCAGGGGTACCTCATGCAACAATTAAACAAGATGGGTATACTGATGTAAGTAATATTAGTGAAAAGAAAATTTCATTTTACACTTCAGGAAATGTAGTTGAAGCAAACAAGATGGATTTAGATATATCAACAAGTGGAGCGCGCTTAGGATTTGTAGAATTTTTCATTCTAGGAGAATTACCTGAGAGTTTTAAATTTGAGTTAGCATTTAACCCTGGATTGGTTGGAGACTGGTTAGGAAATAAATATAATGTTGCTAATTCAACAATAAAATCTTTTAATATAGGCATGCAAGCAGAAAATGCAGATCTTACAGCACTCTCTATCTTAGGGAATAATTCCAATACACAATATGTTAATGCATCCAATTTTACTGGAGTTGATGATACAAGTATTGATGTTTTACTCACTTACCAAGATAGTTTATCCGGTCTAACGATCACTCCAACTACAAAGAATGCTTCTGCAAGTGTCGCAATTGATACCATTACGACCCCAATACTATCTGGAAGCACAATTAATGTAACGGTAACCGACGGTAGCTTAGTGAAGGTTTACCAGATTAATGTGACTGTTACACCAATGAGTAATGAAAATAGTTTATTATCCATCAGTGCTAACGTAGGGACTTTAACCCCTGTTTTTAGTCAAGGAACTTTAAGCTATACATTAACACTACCTTATTCTAATAACCAGGTTACATTATCAGCAACTAAAGTCGATAGTAAATCTAAACTCTTTATTGATAATGTATTAAGAAGCTCATTTACTAAAACCAATTTACCTGTAGGAAATACGACGATTTCTTTTAGAGTAGAAGCAGAATCAGGATTAACAAAAACATATGATGTCATCATCCAAAGATTACCTGCATCCAGTCAGAAAGACTTAGATTTTTTAAAAATTAGTAATGTAGATATTTATAATGGGGATACAACATACAATCATGTCTTAGATGAAACCAAGACAACATTTAACTACAACATTAAAGCACTGGATGCTAAAGCAACCATCTTACTTTCATTAGATCAAGGTGTAAGCTATAGTGTTATTTCACAAAATGCAAACTCAGCAAGTTATAGTTTAAATAAGGGTGAATCTAAAACATTTAAATTTAAAGTAGTTGCAGAGGATCTATCTGAATTGATTTATACAGTTCATGTGAGTAGACCATTATCAAGTTTAACAGAACTTCAAAGTGTAGCTATTAAAGATGGTAGCCAAACTTTAACACTTACACCACTACAAGGTGTATATACATATAAACTAAATAGTCAATCTACATCACTTGAATTCTTAGTAGCTGCTAAAGAAGGTGGTTCTGTAGAAATTATACATAGTGAAGTCACTGGAACAGTGATGGATGTATCTGCTTTACCAGCAGGTACATATCCTGTCATTATAAAAGTAACATCAAGCGATGGACTACAAACTAAAGAATGGACTGTTCAAGTTGTCAAAGAATCTGATGAAAAAGAGATTACATCGGTTATTTTAAAAGACCGTTTAAACGGGTTTAATGATATTTCTAACTTTACGTTTGATGCATTAACCAATACATATTCAATGACACTTGGATTTAAAGAAATATCTCAAATTCAAATTGAATTACAATCTTCTCCATTAGCAATTATTAACCGTCAATCTGGTCCAACTTTAAATCAAAATGGAACAAATTATGTTATTGGGCAACATGACTTTGTAAATACAAGTCAAATGGGGACAATGCAACTTGTCGTTGATGTGGTTGCTCAAAATGGAACGGTTAAACAATATAAAATTGTCGTCAACAGACTTGCAGCAGAATCTATTAAAACGCTAGATAGTTTTTACATAGATTCAACACCTGTACCTAATTTTATCGGTGGACAATCTCCAATTTCTGGTGGATATGGAACAATTATTGTTCCAGGTGATACAGGTAATGTAAATGTCATTGTAGAAAAAACATCAGCAAAATCTACAGTAACTTATAATGGGTCTTTAAATCCAAATATCGCGCTTGAACGAGGCAAGGTTAAACTAGTTACTGTCCGTGTCACTGCAGAAGATAGTACATATTATGAATACCAAGTCAATGTTTTAGCGGCTAATACAAATAATCAAATCACAAACATCTTAGTTAGAAATCATTTAGGTCAAGCATTACCTTTGGTTTTTAATCCTACAACACTTGTTTATGAAATCTTAGTGGATTACCCTACAACATTTATTAACATTGAAGTCATTACACCAACAGACTCTAGATCCGTTGTCACTACGGGTGGTGATGAAACAGGTACTAAGAACTTGATTCAAGGTTTAAACACGATTAAAGTGTTTGCAACATCAGAATCTGGTACAAAAGGTACAGAATATACATTACGTGTTACAAGATCATATGCAAGAACTGAAAATAGTTTAGAAACACTTCAACTTTCATCTAGTGGTTTGATTCATAACTTATCACCACAATTTAATCCATCTATTTTATCGTATACATTAAGAGTTGACGATAATATTTCTAATATTACAGTTTCTGCAACAACCAAAGATAATGGTTCTAAAATTATATCAGGTCTTGGTGTTCACAACCTAACCAGTGGACAAACAACAATGATTAGTGTTGTTGTTCAATCAGAGTCTGGAGTGAATAAAACATATATTATAGAAGTTAAAAGAGCCAATCAGATATCTACCTTAGATCATGTTGTCATTGATGGGTTAACATATCCTGTGATATCAACATTTAATGGCTATGTTCTTGAATTAAGTAAAGTGAATTATTCTAAGAACTCCATGCAAGTTCAAATTATCTTATCCGATATAAAAGCAAGTTTCCAAACAAGTACAAATTACTCAGGTGGTGTGTTTAACTTAGTAGATGGTGTGAATGAACTCATCATCACAGTAACTGCTATGGATGGAACGGTTCATCCAAACCAATATATAATCAGAGTAGAAAGACAAGCACCTGATTTAACAAAATCTTTAAGTGGACTTGAAGTATTAGCACAAGGAAGTGGTGCGAATTTAATTAGTGGTTTCTCACCAACCCTATATAGTTATGCGATACGTGTCAATCATAATATTACACAAGTAACCATCAATCCTACATTAACAAGTGTAAACTCAAGTTATACCATTACACCAGGACCTGAATTAACAACACTCACTCTTTATCCTACCAATACAACATTTGTCATCAGAGTTTATGATCAAACAGGTGTTGGATATAGAGATTATACTGTTGTTGTTATGAGAGCAGATGATAACCAAGAAATCAATAACATCACAGCAAATGCTGGTTCACCATTTACATTTAATAAAACTCAAACAGATTATGACTTGGGTTCTTTAATGTACTCTCATCAACAAATTACATTTAATATTCAAAAGGCTTCCATGTGGTCAACGATTTTAATTAATGGTGAACCTAAAGTGAGCCCTTATGTTGTTTCATTAGTTCCAGGACTTAATGAAATTACGATACAAGCTGTTTCAGAATATGGTACAGATGGCCTTATTTATACATTTCAGGTCTACCGTTTAGAACCTTCTAATGACACGTCATTAAAGGATTTATTAGTGAGTTATCAAGGAACTAAACTGATAGATGAAAAAACACCAGTTGCAAATCAACTCTATACCCTACGTGTGGACAGAAATATTAGTTTCGTTGATATTACTTATTTGAAGGGGCATTCCAATCAACAAATTACAGTGAGTCCTCAAAATGGAGGTTCAATTACTGCAGGTGCAATCAATAACTTTACGATTACAGTGACTGCAGAAGATATGGTTACAGTCAGTTATTATCGCATACAAATCATATCTAAAAATGATGATTCTGATTTCTCAAATATTAAAATAGATGGTGTTGCTATTACAGATATAGCAACCTATGATGATTTAAGAAAAACATATGTACTCAATGACGCATTTAATTTTAATCAATTAACAGTTGAAATCAGTGCAGTTAAACAAGATAGTTATTCCGTATTAACAGGCGTTGGAACAAAAACATTAGTCCATGGCTTTAACCGATTTGAAATTTATAATACATCAGAGTATGGTACAAAATCGGAGTCCGTATTTATTGAGTTAACCAGAAGAATACCTCAAACCGATTCAACACTTGAAAATTTATCTGTTAAAGATTTATCATTTGATAATGGATTAGTGTTCCACCCAAATACATATAATTATGTCATTACTTTACCAAGTTCGGATACAAGAACAACGATAGAAATATTGGCTACTTTAGGTGCAACACCATTAAATCAAAAGACATTCTCAGGTAAAACTGGTGTACAAAGTTTACCATCTGATGCGAGTTTTAATGTGAGTTTCCAAATCACTGTAAAGGCCGAAGATCAAAGTCAATCAATTTATACAATCAATGTGTTAAAGAATGCAAGTTTAAGTCAAGATGCAAGTATTAAAGAAATTATCATTGATGGTGTTACTTATGATGTAACAGATTTTACGAATAAAGTTTTAGATTTAGGATCTGTTATCTTTTCAAAACAAACCATTCAAATTGATGTAATTCCAAATGACCCACTGGCTAAAGCACAAGGTCATATCGGAATTTATACACTCAATGGTACAGGTATTCACCAATTTAAATTTAAGGTTGTTGCTCAAGACGGTATTCATGGACTCTCTGATGAATATACGATACAACTGATCAAATTAAGTCAAAGTAGTGATCACTCATTAAATAGTTTATCACTTGAAATTGACGGTATTGAATATATCAATAATTTTAATAAAGATACATTAAATTACCGTGTTGAATTAAGTGGAAATGCATTAAACACTGTCTTAGATGCAACCAAAAACCATCCAGGTGCTCAGCTTACAGGTGATTTAGGTAGTTTTGTTATTAGTAGAGGAGAACATATCTATAAAGTATTTGTTACTGCTGAGGATGGAACGAAGAGAACGTATACCATTACTGTGGTTGTAAAAAGTGACGATGTTGAATTAGAGTCTAATCATGTTGAACTTTTATATCAACAAACAAATCTATATACTTCATTTGATCCATCACTTACAAACCAATTGGTTTTTGAAGTGGATTATCAAGTATCTTTCGTTCAACTCAATGTAACTTTACCACTTGGTGCTACTTTAGTAACCAACAATCAATTATCCATTTATGATTTAACACCAGGTGTTGTTAAAATTATTGAAGTTCAAGTTCAATCTGAATCTGGTGTTTTAGGCATGCGTTATCAAATCAGTGTTTTAAGAAAAACTGCAAGCAGTGAAAACAGACCACATGAATTAAGTGTTGTTATTGGTACGGATACTTATGAATTAGATACTCAAAAACAATTTCATAAATTAACACTACCAGATACAGTGAGTGCACTTAGAGTAGATGCAGTACTTGCACTGAACTCAACTGCAACAGGTCTTGGAAACTATTCAAATGTAACAGATGGAATGACAATTCCACTGGTCTTTAGAGCAGAAAACATGGATGTACTCACATACATGATTGAAATCGACTTAAAATCAACGAATCATAGTTTTAAAGAAATTCAAGTGAATGGGGTAAATCGTTTAGCTGATTTTAATGCAAGCTACATGCTAAACTTAGGCAATGTTCCTTATAGTGTAGATACGCTTAATCTCTTTGGTATCTTAAATGATTCATTAGGTACAGTCATTGGAAATCAAAGCTATACACTTGCATTAGGTATTAATACAATTACCATTCAAGGTGTATCTGAATTTGGTACACAAGGCCCTATCTATACAATTTTAATTAACCGTGCAAATCCAGATAATCAAAACACACTCTTTAGTTTAGAAGTACTACATAATGGATTAGCAATTCCATTTAATGAAGGTGCTTTTGATCCTACTAAACTACAATATACAATTACATTAAATCCTGATTCTACAATCACTCAAATTTTTGTAGATGCAGTTGCCAGTAACCCAAATTATCAACCAACTGGAACTGGTGAATATACACTAGATATTATAGGTGGTATGATTCATAAAGTGATTATGGTTTCTGTAAAGAGTGAGGATAACATCACTAAAACGTATCAAATCACAATAACTAAGAATGCTCCAAATCAATTAAGTTCAGAACATGAACTCAATGTCGATGATGTGAAACTGATCCATCAAGGAATGAATTACATTACATTTGATTCAACACAAGAGATTCAACCCAAAGTGTTTGTTCCATATAGTGTAACAGATGTTCGATTTGAAGTGGTTTTACCTTCTAAAGCAACACTTGTTATAGGAACCAATTATAAAACATATACACTTTCACCTTCAAATGAAATCATCATTGAATTCCAAGTTCAAGCAGAAGATCAAACATTAGGCAAGCTTTATCAAATCACCGTAGAACGCATAGCAGGTTCTGCTGAAAACACATTAGATTCCTTAACAATTAATTTTGGAAATGATGTCATTACACTCGATCCAAATGTTCTTAAACATACCATTAATATACCGCTTGATATAGAAGAAGTGATTATCGACGGTACATTAAAACCAGGTTCTACAGTCATTGGATTGGGCGTAAAAGATTTAACAAAATCCAATATATTTATCATCAGTGTGACATCAGAAACAGGTGTTAGAAATGATTATATTATTGAAATTAAACAACTCTCCGATTTAAATACTTTAGAGTCTATTAAAATTCAAGGTATTGAACGTATAGAAGATTTTAATGCGTATCAATTAAGTATTGAAGTACCTTATCAAATGACATCTATCTCAATCCTATTAAAAGCAAACGACTTAAAAGCAAGTCTTTTTGGTGATGGATCAAAATCACTGAATGTTGGGATAAATGAGATAAAAATTTATGCAGTATCTGAAAGTGGTATTAAAGGTATTGAATATACATTAGTAGTTACTAGAAAACAAGCATCCAATAATAATTATTTAAGTGATTTAATTGTTACAGATAGTGATACAGGTGACTTATTAACCCTTTCACCCGTATTTAATAAAGATAATACCTATTATGTAATTAATTTAAGTGCTTTTCCAAATATCAAAAATATTCATATCGATGGATTAGCTGAGTCACTGGATTCAACTGTCATTGGATTCGGATATAAAGTATTACTTGCACAAACAGGAGCAAGCAGTCAAACATTTAGTGTGATGGTTATATCTCAAAGTGGATTATCCAGAACCTATGATATTGTTGTACAAAGAGCAGTAAATCCAGATGATGATTATAGCGTATCGTTCTTAAGTTTGATTGGAAATGATCACATCAATTATTTAGGTACAAAAGATGCATCTAAAACTTTCTATAATCATGTGTTAACGTATGAAATTACAGTACCTTACATGGTTACGAGTTTAAATCTAACAGTAAGTAATACCAATGGTGCTGTACCAAGTAGACAAGGAACCATTTTATTAGAAAGTGACTATCAACTACGCACCACCATTACATTTACAATGACATCTAAAACGGGGTTAATTTCACCTGTTTATACAATTTATGTTGAAAGAATGGCACCAAGTGATGATGTTACATTAAAATCTATTGAAATCAATGGTGTTTTAATTGATGGATTTGATCCTGAGGTTACACAGTATGAAATGACAGTAGACTCACAAATTGTTCAAGAAATGAATATTGTTGCAACTAAAAACAATGCACTTCAAACATTAATTGGAACATCAGGTATCATTCATATTTCAAGAGGTGTAAATATTCATACATTTAAAGTGATTTCTGAAAGTGGTCTTGAAAGAATTTATTCTATTAAGATTACATCGTTAAGTTTTGCTAATGATCTTCTTAGTCTATCTGTTAAAAATCAAGTGATGACACCTTCATTTGATCCAGATCAACTGATTTATGAATTGACGGTCGATTATACAGTTTTAACCATTGAAATACTAGGAACACATTCACCTTATGCAACTATAGTAGGTCATGGTGTGAAATCCTTACAAGTAGGACTTAATGTATTTGAAGTTTATGTCATGAGTGAGGCGAATACCAAGGGTGAAGTTTATATTTTAGAAGTTCACAGAAGCGAACCAAGTAGTGATGCAACATTAAAGAATTTAACAGTAAAAGAGTCCTTATTAGGTAATGTGATTTCATTTAATCCAGGATTTAATAAAGATATTACAAATTATGTTATTCAAATACCAACAGGTGTTAATCTATCCGTATTATTTATTGAAGCAGAAGCAAGCAATGCCAATGCATGGGTCAGTGGTACAGGTGTAAGAATTCTAGACGGATTAGTTACTGGAGATTATCATACCATTTTAGAAGTTACAGTACTTGCTCAAGACGGAACTTTAGGAGTCTATAGAATTTCTGTTTACCGTGCAGTTGATTTAAACAAAGATATCTCTATAACAAATATCTCACTAGAAGATAATCAAGGTATCAAACACCTAGGATTAACAGATACATTTGAATATGTCTTTGATCCAAGTATTTATTTATATGAAATTGAAGTACCATTCTCAATTACATCCACTCAGTTAACCATTGAAACATCTAGTGCACTTGTTTATGGGGCAGGATTAAAAACATTTGGAAATAACGATGAAATCCGATATGCATTTTATATTGTATCTTTAGATGGCACAGTACAATCGGATATGTATCAAATTATTGTTACAAGAAGTGTTGCAGAAATTGATAATAATTTAAGTGGAATCTTTATAGATGGCGCATTAATTGATGGATTTGACCCATCAGTCTTAAACTATCAAGTGATGATTCCTGTTCACTTAAAAGATAGTATTGAGTTATCTGCAACTAAAGCATCAGATTCATCCTCAGTAACAGGGGATTTAGGAAGTATCACATTAATACCTGGAACACATGTTTACTCCATCAATGTTACGAGTCAAAAAGGTGAGATTAAAACTTATACCCTTACAATCTCTTATGTAGAATCTAATGCATTATTAGAGGAGTTAATCATTCGTACAACGAATCAAGAAACATTTAATTTAGCAACATCTGATTTACTAGAGTCGTTAAACTTTAGTAGTGAAGAGATGGTATATAGAATCACAGTCGGTGAGGATACGACATGGATTCATTTAACAGGTGCAGCAGTCGATACCGTTGGTGCACAAATCATGGGCTTTGGTACATATCAACTCACATCAGGTGTTACAGATATTACAATTTATGTACGTTCTGCAGACCAACTTGAAACACTAGCTTATAAGATATATGTAACAAAAACATATATACCAAGTAATGATGCAAGCCTTAAAGATTTAGTATTAAATGGTAGTAAGCTTGAAATGGATGCTGAACAAAATATGTACCACATTCAAATTAAGTCAGGGGATTCAAGTATTGCACTAGACGCTAGTGCATTCCATCCAAGAGCTAAAGTGTCTATCCTAAATCACCAAGGTGGTCAAGACCTATCACAAAATCTATCGACAACAATTGATAATTTAGGATATGGACCGAATGTTTATATGATTAAGGTTGAAGCAGAAGATGGTAGTGTCTTATTCTATCAACTCGTTATTGAAAGAGACGAAGCATCTAATGAGTTTGTTATACTCTTGTTGATATCTATATTCTTATTATGGGTTGCAACTATTGTTTATATCATCATTAAAGAACAAAAATCAAAAGATCAAAAGCAATCCATCGATAAAGATTTCTTCAAGAGAAATCATCGTATGCATATGAGGAAGTAAGATGTATATACTACTTAGTCAAACAGAAAACATGGTATTTACATTTTTAGGCGTTTTATTATTGACCTTAGGTATCTACCTTGTTTATAAAAAAATATATAAAGAACGATTAAAATATCAAAAACAACATGCGATTAACCACACGGTTTTAATATCCAAAAATGATTTGAGCTATCAAATGATGGAGGATAATGAGCATAAGAAAAACCTATATAAGACAGCAATCTACATAGAGATCCACGATTTTTTCCATGTCATTCGACATATGAAGAAAAATGGAATCTCTATGTACCTAGAGTGCTTTTCCAAAGAAATTGAAAAAATTATAAAAAATGGATTTCTAATCTCCTTAAATGAAGATGATGACGGTTTCTTAATCTATATACACAAATTTGTTAAGTTAGAAGAATTAAAAGAAATCATCAAAGAGATTCAACAAATCTCTCAAAAAGGGATTTACTTAACTGAGGAATTCTTCATTAAAAGAAGTCTAAGAATTACGTATCATACATATCAACATAAAAAAGATTTCTTAAGCTTCATACATGATTTAAAGCGTTCAACAGCACTTTTATTAGAACAAAATGAGTGGACTTCTAATTTAAAAGACACGAAAACCTTAGATACCTTTCATCATGAAATGTATTTAAAATATAAAGCGAGTTTTTATAAAGAAAGATTCCAAATTACTTACAAACTCATAAAAAACAGTGTAAACCCTAAAAATTGCTGGATACAACCGATATTCCAATTGGAAAACTTAAAAATAGAAGATGCATTTAAAGAAGCTAAACACCATCATTTGATGACTTATTTGACACATCAATACTTAAGTTTGATATTTAAAGAGTTTAAAAAGTTAAAAGAAAAAGATTGGGATACGATACTGGTGATCAAAATTGACCAAGCTTATTTTAAACAAAACAGTGTATCCTCATTTAAAGAGTTTATCGGTAGATATTTCATCAGATTAAATGATATATATATTGACTTAATTGGAGTACCGGATGCTGAACTAATTCATCAAATACGACAACAAGATTTATGTATCATTGGCTTAAGTGAACATAGAGAAACAATATTTGATATTGTTAAGACCAATGATTCAAAAGAGATTCCTAAGTTACTTAGTCAAGGACAATTGGTTTGGTATAACGGGTATCAAAAGATTTTAATGGACTCAGAGGATGATAAGTTATTTATCACATCTCATGAGGTAGAAAAAGGGATAAACTTAGAGGAACTCATCAGTCAAAATCCCCAAGATTTAGGAAAGGTTCGTTGATTAAAATGGAAAAATTTAGCACTTGGTTTATTGCATTTATAGAAAAACTATTTAAACATTTTATAGAGTTTTTTGGAGGATTTTTCCAATTACTTTACCGTGTTTTTGTAGATAACTTAATGATGTACTTTAATGATTATTATGAGGCATCACAAACATTTACCTTAATAGATTGGATATTATCTTTTATAGCAATTTTATTAATGGTTTTATTAGTCACTGGATTTGGAATTATCGTATTTCAACTTTTTAGGAAGTATGTAAGATTCTTAAAAAACCAGTATGAAAAAGAAGCTTTAATTGAAGAGATTGATAGTTTAAAATATCAGGTAAATTATTTACTGGATGAAAAACATGCAATGATGTCATTATCTCAAGAAAACTTTGATACAACTGTTGAATCAGAAGTTCTAGGTCGCTTTACTAGACTTAAACTGATTGATGAAAAATATCAATATAAACCCCTGATTGTACCCGCTTTAAAAGAACCTATTTCATTATCTGAGTTAGTCGATCGATTCATTAACTTTTCTGCAAGTCAGTTAAATTTATACTATACAAGAAAAGTTGTATCCGTGTTCTTTGCTGGTATGGCATCGAGTCAAACACTTGTTTTAGAAGGTATTTCGGGTACAGGTAAAACCTCACTTCCTTATGCTATGGGTAAATTCTTTAAAAATGATGCAAGTATTATATCCGTTCAACCATCATGGAGAGATAGAAGTGAGATGATGGGATTCTTAAATGAATTTACAAAGAAGTTTAATGAAACAGACTTTTTAGAATCTCTATATGAAGCATCTTTTAGAAATGATGTAGATATTATTGTATTAGATGAAATGAACTTAGCACGTGTGGAATACTACTTTGCAGACTTTTTATCTATTCTTGAAATGCCTAATCCTGAGGAATGGGTATTAGGAATTGTACCTAATGAAGTTGAAAATGATCCAATTCATTTGAAAAAGGGTAAACTAAAAATTCCTAGAAATGTTTGGTTTGTAGGAACTGCCAATAGAGATGACTCCACCTATGCAATTACAGATAAAGTTTATGACCGTGTGGCTTCCATTGAAATGAATGAGAAATCTACACCGATTGATGCACCTTACACAGAAGGTATTCAAATGCCTTATGATGCGTTAAAACGTTTGTTTAAGGATGCACTAACAACCAATCAAGTGAACGAGGATTTACTTTATCGTTTAGAAACACTGGATCAATTTATTGTTGATAATTTTCAAATTGCATTTGGTAACCGTATAACTAAACAGATTCAAAACTTTATCCCTGTTTATGTTGCATGTGGTATGGACCAAGTAGATGGACTAGATTATTTAATTGCTAGAAAAGTGATTCGTAAATTTGAATCCTTAAACCTACCGTTTTTAAAAAGAGAATTAGAAGAACTTATTGACATGTTAAACCAACTCTTTGGAGAAGATGGTTTCAAATACTCCAAGAAAATGATTCAAGACTTCCTAAAAAGAGTGTAGTGTATGAAAAGACATTATGATTTATCACTTTATTATGAACTTTTAGAAAGTTATTTTAATCAACTCGAAAAAGAAACAGATTTTGTATCTTATTTTTATGATGCCTATTTTAATGGGAAAAATGATGTATCGTTAGTTGAAGAGGTTGAACTTAGAAAGTTTAACCAAGACTGGTTAAAACAAATAGAGTCTTACTTTCCTTCAATTGATAGAATCACTAAGAATATGAAGTCTCATCTAAGATTTGAGTCTGAAATTATACCGGTTGAAAAGGTTAAACAAATCGATAGTGAATCCATTAAACATTTAAGCCAACATACAGAGTATATTCGAAGTATGGATCAAAATGAAATTATTCCAGAAAAATTAAAGACACCAAAATCAGACGTTGAATTCGATTTATATGAAAATAGATTTGTAACGACATTGATTTTTAGATTAAGAGATTTCTTAAATCGTAAAATCAATGATATGGAAAAGAAACTCCATGATGAAAGAAGATTAACGTTAAAATCTGGAAGTAAGTTTAGTTTTAATGACTCAAACTATGTATTAAATCTAGATATCAAACAAACGGATGATTTAGGTCCGGGTACTTATTATCACGAAAATCTAGAAATGATCGAACAAACAAAAAGATTGTATCAATTAGTGAGTAACTTAATACATACACCTTTTGTACAAACGATGAAGAAATATAAAACAGTTACACCTCCAATCGTTAGAACTCAAATGATTCAAAAGAATCCAGATTTTACCAATGCTTATCATTTATGGACCTATATGGATAGATTGCATGAAATGAAATTTGGTGAAGAAATTACACATACTAAAAAGAATCTATCGACATCTTATATGGAAGATATCGATAGGTTTCATTTACATTCCATTTCTACCTTAATCGCACACGATATGGGTAAAGAACATATACATGACTTATTTGTCGATGATTCCTATCAAATGGATAAGGATTTAATACCAGTAAATTTAATAGATCCTATAGACTTTTCTAAAGCAAAAGGTTATCAATTGGACACGGAGTATCTAAAGCATCGAAAAGACTTCTTTAAGAAACGATTGATCAAACTTGAAGAGACATTTAAAAAGTCTATAGAAACAAAACTAATTCTAGAAAGACTTCATGAAGAAATTAATGATGTATATCAAGACTTAATGGATAAGATGTTTCAAGATGCTGATACTGCCGAGAAAAAAGAGAATTTACTTGAAGTCATTGATATCATTAGAACTATCAAAGAAAAAGATTATCAAGACCTCTTAAATAAAGAGTTATCGATTCGAAAAGAATTAACCGACAATCATCAACATATCATCTTTGAAGAGAAGAAAAAACTGAGTCAAGATTCATTTGATCAGTTAAATCAACTTGAAAAAGAATTGGATCAAGCATATAGAGAGAAGAAAGATGGATTTAAATCTTATGTTCTAAAAGAAACAGCAAGTTTAAGTGAAAGTGTTGAATCTCTTAAGAAAGAACAAAGTCAAAACATTAATGAAACACTAAAATCAATTAGAAAAGCATCTGATCAAGTATTTGAAATTAAGAAAAACAAACTTTTAGATAAACATCAAAAACGTATGAAAAAACTTGAACAAACAATAGATTCAAAGCCAATGGTTCAATCTAGAAAAAAACAAAAATAATATCAAGAAAACAATAAGTATGATGAAATCCTGTAACTTTAACAAGCTTTTAGATTCTTCATACTTATTGTTGACAATTGGTATCTCAAAACGTATAATATAATAGCGCTTTGGCCCCGTAGCCAAGTGGTAAGGCACGAGTCTGCAAAACTTTGATGCGTCGGTTCAAATCCGATCGGGGCCTCCAAAACAAACTTAAATTGGTTCGATAAAACGAACTTGTTAAAACAAATTAATGCCCATCTAGGGCATTTTTTGTTTTTAAGGAACCTATCATCAATATAATAAAACACCTTTCAGAGGCAAAAAATAAAAAAATAAAAGTTTTTCTTTACTAGAGGCAAAAAAACGAATTGATACGGTCATATACAAAATCGTTTATAATATATTTAGACATCAACATTCAATCATGTTGTCATCTATCATGCAAGAATCACTATAAGGGAGTATAATCATGGACTATTTAACAAGACTAAACTATTTAAAATCATTGAAAAAAACAATTTTGAAATATGAACCAGAGATTAAACAAGCACTTTTTGAAGATTTAGGTAAATCCAGTCAAGAAAGTTATTCAACTGAGATTGGAATTGTATTATTAGAATTAAGTTTATTTATAAAGAAACTTAAGAAATGGATGAAACCAAAAAGAGTAAAATCAAGCCTCATTGCTTTCCCTTCTCGATCCTTTATATATCCTGAACCATTCGGGAAAGTCTTAATCATTGGTCCTTGGAATTACCCATTCCAACTTATTTTGATGCCGTTAATTGGGGCAATAGCAGCAGGAAACCAAGTTGTTGTTAAACCATCTGAATTTGCTATAGAAACAGAACATATCATCAAAACAATCATAAAAGAAGTGTTTACTGAGGATGTAGTTCAAGTGGTTTCTGGAAACCACTTGGTCAGTCAAGAGTTATTAGAAAAACAATTTGATTATATATTCTTTACAGGTAGTGAAAAAGTAGGTAAAGTTGTTATGCAAGCAGCAAGTAAACATCTAACACCAGTAACATTAGAACTTGGTGGTAAAAGCCCTTGTATCATAGTCGATACGAAAGATATTCAACTTGCAGCTAAAAGAACAGCATTTGGAAAACTTATCAATGCTGGTCAAACCTGTATTGCACCAGATTATGTTTTGATTCAAGAAAAAGATAAAGAACAATTTATTAAGTATTTTATTGAGGCTACCGAATCATTTTATGGAAAAGATCCATTAAATACATTAGATTATCCTAAGATTATTCATCAAAGACATCATGAGCGATTAAAAAATTTGATGAATGGTCAAGAAGTTATTTATGGTGGTCAATATTCAGAAACAAAAATAGCACCTACCCTGCTTATACCTAAAAAAGATTCACCTATAATGGAAGAAGAAATATTTGGTCCAATACTACCTATACTTACCTTTAAGGATTTATCCGAAATACCTAAATTAGTCATAGATAAGCCATTAGCTTTATATCTTTTTACAGACAATAAAGATGTTAAGGACTATATTATTACCAAAATACAGTCTGGTGGTATGACGATAAATGATACATTAATGCATTTCAGTAATCACCATTTAGGGTTTGGTGGCGTTGGAAAAAGTGGTATGGGAACGTATCATGGTAAACATAGTTTTGATACGTTTACGCATTATAAACCTGTTTTATTTAAAAGTAAATTAATCGATATATCTTTTAAATACCTACCATCTAGCAAACAAAAAGAATCCATCATTAAAAAAATACTTAAGTAAATTGAGGTTAAGCTATGTATCAAATATATGCTATGGGAGAAATGTTAATAGACTTTACATTAAATCCAAAAAAATTATTTGTTCCTAATCCAGGTGGTGCACCAGCAAACCTTTGTGTTGCTGTTAAAAAACTGGGTGGTGAAAGTGCACTAATTACTTCACTTAGTCAAGATTACTTTGGAAACTTTTTGATGGATACTTTAATAACACATCAAGTTGATACCAGATATATTACCAGAGTTCAAGATAAAACAATGCTTGCATTTGTGACACTCGATTCAAATAATGATCGTTCATTTAAGTTTTACGATGAACATACTGCAGATAAAAAGCTAAGTATCAAACCTCTTGAATCAACAATCTTCCAAAAAGACTATTTTCATTTTTGTTCAGTAAGTTTACAAAACAAGCAAAATATAAATGCACATTTGAAAATGATAAAAAAGATAAAAGACCATAGTGGTTTAGTAAGTTTTGATCCTAATTTGAGATTAAGTCTCTGGAAACATAAAGAAAAGTTAATGGATACGGTTTGGAAATTCATTGAGTTATCAGATATCGTTAAAGTTTCAGAAGAAGAACTTAAATTTTTAACAAATCTTGATGAAGCAAAAGCAATCGAATCATTCTTCTTAAAACCTATTCGTATGCTTATAATAACCAGAGGTAAGGATGGTGCAACACTTATCACCAGACAAAAACGATATGATCAGCATGCCAAACCTGTAACTGTAATGGATACAACAGGTGCAGGAGATGCATTTATGGGTGCATTCTTGTATCAACTACAACAACAAAAAATAGATACTTCAAATCTACTAACGGTTGATTATTCAAATATTTTGAGTTTCTCAACAGACATTGCTACAAAATCAGTCCAACATGTAGGAGCGATACCTTCTTATATTTTTGATGATGTATCGAGTAAAAAGTAAAGGAATGTATCAATGAAAATATCTGTTGTAGGTTTTAGTGGAAGTGGCAAATCAAGTTTTGCATATAAACTTAGTCAATTGTATCAAATTGATGTGACATATATTGATAAGCTTCAATTTCTCACCAATTGGGAGGAAAGAGATTCGAGTATCAGAAATATGTTGTTAGATGAAGCTATTGAAAAAGACTCATTTATCATCGATGGGAACTATCAGTCCATCGGTATAAAACGATTTGAACAATCAGACCATATCTTCATCTTTAATTTCAACCGATGGAAATGTCTTTATGGTGCAGTTCTAAGAAGAATAAAATATCATGGGAAAACAAGAAGAAGTATGACTGAAGGTAATAAAGAAAAGCTTGATTTTGAGTTTATATGGTGGATTCTTTTTAACAATTTCATCAAGAAGTCCCCTTCCTCTATAGGTGGGGGATGAATTGATTTTTTATAGTATACTATGATCAGATTTATGGTATAATATATTAAATAAACCATTCAGTATAAAAGTTAAGGGGCGCTCTAATATGAAGAATTTCGATAACAATAACCATTCAGTATTCAAATTAAACTTTCACCTTATTTTGGTTATAAATTATCGAAGAGAAGTCCTTGATGAGAAGATATCGAATCGACTTAAAGAAATTTATATAAATATAGCAAAGACATATAACATCTCCTTACAAACTTGGAATCATGATGTGGACCATGTTCACATACTTTTTACGGCACACCCTAATAGTGAGATTTCAAAATTTATTAATGCCTATAAATCAGCATCTTCAAGGTTAATTAAAAAGGAATTTCCAAGTATTAAGAAATTTTTATGGAAAGAAGCTTTTTGGAGTAAAAGTTTTTTATTACTAACAACTGGTGGTGCACCTACTGAAGTTTTAAAACAGTACATTGAAACGCAGGGGGAAGACTGTGAAAAAAATGCATATAGCATATAAATTTAGGATATATCCAAACCCTGAACAACAAATCTTAATAACTAAAACACTAGGTGCTTGTCGTTTTATTTGGAATCAGATGTTATCAGATAAAATCGCTCACTATGAATCAACTAAAGAGATGTTATATAATACGCCAGCTCGTTATAAAGAGGCTTTTAGTTTCTTAAATGAAGTGGACTCATTGGCACTAGCTAATCGTCAACTTCATCTAGAACGTGCATTCAAGTCCTTCTTTTCAAAACAAACCAGTTTTCCTAACTTTCAAGCAAGAAAGAAAGATTATGGTTATACTACAAATATAGTGAATGGAAATATCAAAGTTTTAGATGGATTTATAAAATTACCTAAACTAGGCTTAGTTAAGTTAAAGAAACATCGACACATACCAGAAGACTATAAACTACGATCAGTGACGGTATCTAAAAGTAAAACAGGTAAATATTACATTTCAATCTTATTGGATTATGAAACAGTCATATCACCATGTGAAGTAAAAACTACTATAGGTCTTGATTTTGATATGACAAACTTTTATGTAGACAGTGAAGGTAATCGATATGCTTATCCGGAAAGTATCTTGTTGGACCAACAAAAACTTAGAAGGCTTCAGTCAAGCCTATCTAGAAGATACCAACCGAATAAGAAACAAAAAGATCAAAGTAAGAACTATTTTAAACAACAACATAAAGTAGCAATACTTCATGAGCGTATAACAAACAAACGTCTAGATTTTTTACATAAACTATCAGATTCGATAGCCAAGACATCAGATAGTGTAAGTATAGAAACGCTAGACCTTAAGCAGATGGCAACCAGTAACAAACATTACGCTAAACAGATTTCAAGATTTGGTTGGTATAAATTTATCACCTTACTTGAATACAAGTTAAACAGATTAGGTAAAACACTAGTTAAAATAGATAAGTGGTATCCATCGAGTAAAATGTGTAGTAGATGTGGTCACTTAAAAACAGAGTTAAAACTAAGTGAACGTATATATAGTTGTGAGCATTGTAGACAAAATATGGACCGAGACTATAATGCAGCAGTCAATATAAGAAATAAGGGTTTAGAACTACTTAAAGTTGAAAACTTAGCATAAGTTATTAGAACCGTAGGAACTACGGGGATAGCCTACTGAGACACTAAAGAATACTTTAGTTTGGGTAGGAAGCCCCCACTTCAACATAAAATGTTAAGTGGTGGGTAGTTCAC
>NZ_FUZK01000004.1 GCF_900166985.1 Acholeplasma oculi
CCCTCTAAAACCGATTAATCTTTAAATGTAAGAAAATCATCCTTACATCCTATCCAGTATTAGCACCAGTTTCCCGGTGTTATCCTCGAGTTTTAGGCAGGTTATCTACGTGTTACTCACCCGTTCGCCACTAACCACCGAAGTGGTTCGTTCGACTTGCATGTATTAGGCACGCCGCCAGCGTTCATCCTGAGCCAGGATCAAACTCTCCATTTAATGTTTTTGTTTGATTTTAGCTCTTTGCTTTTTGTTATCTCTTGTTCATCATCATTCAGTTTTCAAAGACTTTTTTGCTCACTTCTTTTGAAGCGCTTATTCATTCTATCATTATAAAATAACCTTGTCAACAACTTTTTTATAAATGAACAAGGTGTTCCTTTATGATAGTAAATTTAAGTGGTGGAGGGGGACAGATTCGAACTGCCGAACCGTTAGGAACAGATTTACAGTCTGCCGCGTTTAGCCACTTCGCTACCCCTCCGAATTTCAGTTGCTTATTTATTCTATCTTAAGCGATTTAAAAAAGCAACCACTTTTTTATTTTTTTAGTATAAATTGATTTTTTCAGGTGTGAATCATATATATTATATATATAGAACTTTTTTACCTGCTCAATTTTGTCCAATAAACATATTACGACAATTCAACTTATAAGTCAAATATTATTTTAACTTTTTTTAAAAATTGTGAAATCTCTGTTATATTTCTTAAAAAGCTCTTACTTTTTAATTAAACGTTTATCCAGTTCATACTTTAACATCATGATTTCTCTACCACATCCGACACATTTTAATTTAATGTCCACACCTGTTCTTAAAACTTCCCAGTCCTTAGAACCACACACATGTGGTTTTTTTGTTTGAATGATTTGGCCTAATACATAATTACCCATAAGTTACTCCTTATAATGGTTTTTTAATCATGACTGCATAAGGTCTTGGATATCCTGATGCATGCTTTTCTTTTTGAAATAACAGATTCATTCGAAATCCACTTTCATCAGGAAGTTCAACCTCCATAGATGAAATTTGTTTCATATGTAGCTTTCTTAATGCTTCTTTTGCTTGATCTAACTCTTCTTGATATTTAGAACCCTTAGGGGCGATAAAATATCCTCCCACCTTTAATAAGGGTACACCAAACTCAAGAATTAATCTAAGTTCACCTAATGCTCTAGCTGTTACGATATCAAATGTTTCTAAATGATTTTGTGCATAAACCTCAGCGCGCTCATGAACAACTTCAAAATCTAGATTAAGAACCTTTTTTAAATGTAATAAGAAATTGACTCTCTTAATTTGTGATTCAACTATGACTACTCTAAGATTCGGATAACAAATAAGTAGCGGAATCGATGGAAATCCTGCACCAGCACCCATATCACATAATCGGTAGGGTTGATCTAGGGGATAGAGCTTACTTAATAATAAAGAATCTAAAAAGTGTTTAATATCAGCATCTTGTCTGGATGTGATTCTGGTGAGGTTGGTATGTTCATTATATGATACAAGTGTTTCATAATATAAATCAAATAACTCAACTTCTTGATTGCTAAGTTCTTTATTTAAATGTTTTAATATGATTTCTTTAAGCATATTTAGACTCAAGATAAACCAATAACATCGAAACATCAGATGGACCTACACCAAGAATTCTTGCTGCTTGTCCTAAGGTTTCTGGTTTAATTTTTGATAATTTTTCTTTCGCTTCTGATGAGATATTGTGTATTTCTTTATAATTAATATCTCTTGGTATATATCTAGATTCAAATCTTAATAGTTTATCCGCTTCTCTTTTAGCTTTATCAATATACCCATGATATTTAATATGAATTTCTAATTGTTCATATACTTCATCACTATAATCACCTTTTAGGAAGTACTTTAATGTATCCATTCCTAATTCTGGTCTTTCAAGTAATTTAAAGATTGTAACACCTTCATAAATAGGTGCTGAATTCATTGATTTTAAATAAGAAAGCACCTCATCTGTTGGATTAATTCTTGTTGTTTTAGATAATTCAATTAAATGATGGATTGCTTCTTTTTTATTTAAGAAATTTTGATAGACAGAATCATTAATTAAACCCACTCTATGACCATAGTCTCTTAATCTTAAATCTGCATTATCATGTCTAAGTAAAAGTCTGTGTTCTGCTCTTGATGTTAATAATCGGTAAGGTTCTTGAGTTCCTTTCGTAATTAAATCATCAATTAAGACACCAATATATGCCTCATTTCTTTTTAAAATGAGTGGTTCTTTACCTAAAACATTTAATCCTGCATTAATACCTGCCATTAATCCTTGTCCTGCTGCCTCTTCATAACCGGATGTTCCATTAATTTGTCCAGCACAGTAAAGATTTTTAATAACTTTTGTTTCTAAAGTTTGATAGAGTTGTCTTGGGTTAATTGCATCATATTCAATAGCGTATGCATATTTAACAATGACAGCATCCTTCATACCTGGAAGTGAACGAACCATTTGTTCTTGTACTTCTCTTGGCATGGATGTTGAAAAACCTTGAATATAGACTTCATTTAACGATAAGGATTCTGGTTCAATAAATATTTGATGACGCTCTTTATCGCTAAAACGTACGAATTTATCTTCAATGGATGGACAATATCTAGGTCCAACCCCTTCAACAACACCACCATACATGGCAGAGTCATCTAAGTGATCAAAAATAATATCTTTCGTTTCAGGAGTGGTATGAATTAAATAACATACCTCTTGATGTCCAATTTCTGTTCTAGGAGATTCATAGGAGAAATTTTGCAAAATCATATCTCCTGGTTGAATACTTGCTTCTTTATAATCTATAGTGTCTTTTTTAATTCTTGGAGGTGTACCTGTTTTTAAGCGTAACATTTCAAATCCAACGTTTTTTAGTTGATTTGAAATACCACGTGTGGTTTTTTCGCCATTTGGGCCACTAGGTGTTTTTTCATGGCCAATTAAAATTTGTGAACCTAAATAAGTTCCTGTTGTAATAATAACTGTTTTACCAAAAACCTTCGTTCCATCCATCAAATAAACACCTATAACTTGTTGATCTTCAATAATTAAGGTATCCACCAATGCTTCAAGTAAGGTTAAATTCTCTTGATGTTCTAAAACATTTTTCATGATTTTAGGATATTCTAGTTTATCAATTTGAGCTCTTAATGCACGAACTGCTGGACCTTTTGATGAATTCAACATCTTCATTTGAATTTGTCCTAAGTCAGCTGATTTTGCCATTTGCCCACCTAATGCATCAATTTCTCTTACAACAATACCTTTAGCCGGTCCACCAATTGATGGATTGCATGGTAAAGTAGCAACCTTATTTAAGTCACCTGTAATTAAAATTGTATTGAGTTTCATTCTTGCCATTGCAAGTACAGCCTCAACGCCTGCATGTCCTGCTCCTACAATAATACCATCATAAATCATGTTTTTCTTTAACCTCTAAATTTTACTTAAATTTCTAAAAATCTCTTAGCAACATTTTCTTTAGTAAATCCAAAATGTGCTGTCACTTGTTCTAGGTTACCAGATATACCATATGTATCAATACCCATCACATGTTGTGTAAATCGATACCATGAATAACTAGATCCTAGTTCCACTGCCAATGTTTTAACATTTGCAGGTAATATTTGTTGTTGATATGCAGGATCTTGTAATAAGAATCGGTCCATCGATGGCATTGAAACCACACGAATATCTAATCCTTTTTCTTTAAGTAATGCTTTAGCTTCAACTGCAAGAGAAACCTCAGAACCTGCAGCGAGTATAATACCATCTAATCTAGATGTTTCAGCATCTATGATATAAGCACCTTTTAAAACACCTGATTTATGTGTTGTTGAAAGATTTTTTACAGATTGTCTGGTTGTTATAATTGCTGTTGGTTTATTTTTTGTTTCAAGTGCGATTTCAAGCGCTGCTTTAGTTTCATTCGCATCTGAAGGACGAATCAATTGTAATCCTGGAATTGTTCTTAATCCAATTAACTGCTCAATCGGTTCATGGGTTGGGCCATCTTCACCGACCATCACAGAATCATGAGAAAACACAAATAAACTCGGTATTTGCATCATGGCTGCTAATCGGATTGGTGGTTTCATATAATCTGAGAAGACAAAGAATGCGCCACTAAATGCTCTTAATCCTCCATGTAAAACCATACCATTAACAATTGCACCCATCGCATGCTCTCTAACACCAAAATTAATGTTTCGACCTAATCTTGTAGATTTAGAAAAATGTCCGTCTAAACCTTTTGCTTTAGTCGATGATGTTAAATCCGCTGAACCACCTATTAGGTTTAGATTTTGCTTAGATGCTAAATCGAGTGCTTTACCAAATACGTTTCTTGTTGCCTCTTTAGAACCTGCTTCATAGTTTAGACTACTTAAATCTAACTGGATGTTTCCTTTAACAAAATCGTTGAATTGTTGATAAAGTTCCGGATACTCCACTTTGTATTGTTCCATCATTTGATTCCAGTTTTGATATTGTTTTTTTCCACGATTAAATACTTTAGATTTGTAGTATTTATAAACCTTTTGATCCACTTCAAAAGGTGCATAAGGGTACTCTAATTTTTTAGCAAACTCATTTCTTTCATCAAGACCAATTGGTGCACCATGCACTTTTGAAGTACCTTGAAGTGATGTACCTTTACCAATGATTGTTTTAACTTCAATTATGGATGGTTTATCTAAGCATTGTTTAGCTTTTTTAATTGCTTTATCAACGGCGTTTAAATCATCACCATCTTTAACTAATTGATAATGGAATCCTTGGGATTCAAACTTACGTTTTACATCATCTGATATTGCTAAATGGGTTGCACCATCTAATTGAATATCATTGGAATCATATAAGACAATAAGTTTCCCTAATCCTAAATGTCCTGCAAGTGATATTGCTTCTAAAGCAACCCCTTCCTGCAAGTCACCATCACCTACTAATACATAGGTAAAGTGGTCAATGATGTTAAATCCTTCTTGATTAAAACGAGCACTTAAATGTGCCTCAGCAATTGCCATACCTACAGCATTAGAAATACCTTGTCCAAGGGGACCCGATGTTGTTTCTACTCCGTCGGTATGACCGAACTCAGGATGCCCCGGTGTAATACCTGGAAAACTTCTAAATTTCTTTAAATCATCTATTTTAATTTGATAGCCTGATAAGTGATTTAATGCGTAAAGTAACATAGAACCGTGACCAGCAGATAATATAAAACGGTCACGATTGATCCAATTTGAAACTTTTGGATATACGGATAAATGTTTAGTAAATAAGGCATGTGCCATTGGTGCTGCACCAATAACGATCCCTGGGTGACCACTATTTGCTTGATTAATAGCGTCCACACCTAATAAACGAATTGTATTAATTGAAAGTTGGTCCATTGGTTTCATATTGGATTTTACTCCTTATCCTTCGGTTCTTCTAATGTCTTAACTTCTTCTTCGTTGACTTCTACTTCAGTAACTTCCTCTGTGGAACTATCTGTTTCGGTTTTAAAGTATGCTTGGTAGTAAGCTTCTTGATTTGCAAGAATTTCTTTAAATCCTGCTTCTCCTACAACATCTTTAATTAAAGCTGTTGCTTTTTGGTTTTCTTCATTCACATATGCTTTTAATCTCTTTTGTTGTTGACCAGATGAATAGAATAATCCAATAAATAAGACAACCATTGAAGCTAGGAATACGTTATTTGCTTGTTCAGGAAATAACGCTTGAATCACATAAGATGCGATTAAAACGATTGCTAATACTGCAAATGAAATAAACATATATTTCTTAGACATCTTTTGTTGTTCTGCATAAATACTATTGGTAAAGTCTAACCAAATATCATTGACTTCATTGATGTATAATCCACTGACTGCTTGATAGTATCCTTTATCTACAAAAAGTCTATAATTGACTCCATCTGATGTCCAAACTGAAAATCGTCCTCTAGATGCGAATTTTCCATAGTCACTTCTGTCATCTAAATAAAACATTTCTAATTTTGCACCTTTATAATCTTCAACTCTAAACGGTTCACCTACTGCCTTAGCATATTCTTTAGGTAACATTTTCATAATTTTAGTCCTCCAACTTTGTTCGTCTATTTTTTATTATATCATAAGGATATAAGAGATGAATAAAACATCCCTTTAGGGTATCCTCACCCACACATCAGGTAACTTATGGCTGCTCCACTCAAGGCCTGACCAGGTTCGTTCCTTAATGTTGAATGAGAATACCCTAAAGGGACGTTTCTTTCAAGATCTTAATTTTTTGAAGAAATCTTTTAAGAGTTCGGATGCCGATTCAAAAAGAATATCTCCTTCATAATGAATTTGGTGATTAAAAGGGTTATCAAGCAATTTTAGCACACTACATACAGCACCTGCTTTAGGATCTTTGGCACCGAAGTAGAGATCTTTAATTCTTGATTGAATCATAGCTCCTGCACACATTGGGCAAGGTTCTAACGTTACATAGATGGATACATCTTCTAAACGCCAACTACCTAATTTTTTTTGTGCCTTTTGCATCACGATAAATTCTGCATGCGCTGAGAAGTCTTGTTTACTTTCACGCAAATTATGGGCTCTAGCTATTATTTTACCATGTTTTACTGCAATTGCACCCACTGGAACCTCATCTTTTAAAAAAGCTTTTTTTGCTTCTTTAAGCGCTTCGTTCATAAAGTAATTGTGGTCTTTATTTTTCATCTTTTCCAGGTACTTCATGTGCGTGTCTCGCACGTGGTTCATAGAATTCTGTTGCACCCACAACAATCAAAGGATCTTTATAACTTGCAGGTTTTCCATCAATGATTCTTTGCGTTCTGGTTGCTGGCATTCCTGTTTTAACACAGATTGCAGTAAGTTTAGTCACAAACTCTGCAAGTGCTAATAACTCAGGCATTGGACCAAAAGGTTCACCTTTAAAATCTCTATCCAGTCCACCAATAATCACTCTGAGCCCTCGGTCTGCTAAATCATCTGCAATTTGGATAATTGCTTTATCAAAGAACTGTGCCTCATCAATAATGACAGCATCTAAATCATATGTAATATATGGCAGTATTTCACTTGCTTCTTTAATTAATATCGCATTTTCAGTTAATAAACTGTGTGATACAATTTCAGGTTTTAAACTATAGCGATTATCAATAACCGGTTTAAAAACAAGATAATGCTGTTTTGCATATTTTAAACGCTTAGCTCTTCTAATTAGTTCTTCTGTTTTACCTGCAAACATTGGTCCACAAACAACTTCAATAAAACCATTTTTGTACGTATGATACATAATAACCCCTCGCTTTAATTTATTATAACAAAAAGCGAGACATTTTATCCCGCTTCTTTTAGATTATTTTTTACTTTTTTCTAAACGCTTATTGAACTTATCAACTTGACCTGCTTGAGCAACAAATGTTTGTTCGCCAGTGTAGAAAGGATGTGTTTCAGAAGTGACTTCTAAACGAACAACCGGGTAAGATTTACCGTCTTTTTCATATACTGCAGTTTCTTTTGAGTTGATGGATGATTCAATTAAAAACTGTTTCTTAGTTTGAGCATCTTCGAAGATAACAAGTCTAGTTTTTGGATGAATATCTGGTTTCATAATTTTCTCCTTCCGCCATGAGTGTTTCTACTCATAGTAAGTTTCGCCTATTTATTATATCATTCACATATCTTTTATGCAACTCCATAATTTCACAATTTCATTTGAAGATTAAGAAGTCGTTTGGATTTATGAAAAACGTGTATTTTGCTTATTTTTAGGGTTAAATATTTTAAAGAATCGAGTCGAGATGATACCAATTAAAATACCTGCTGGAATACTGATTAATAACATCAGTGGTAAATAAAGTATGAGTAGTTCCGTTTCTAGTAAATATATACCTACAAGTACTTGTCCAATGGTATGGGTAATTGCACCTAATACAGAGACTGTTACCATATGAACCTTTAAGAAATTCTTTAAAACACCCATAGTTATAATAGAAAGAACAGCTCCGCCTAACCCCATCCAAAATGTTACGGTAAAGGAACGGTAAAGTAATCCAATCAGTAATACTCTTAAAATTGTGACTAAACTTGCTTCTTTAAATCCATACATATATAAAATGATAACCGTTACTAAGTTTGCAAAACCAATCTTAGCACCTGGTACAGGGATGACATTAATAGACATCTCAATGACATTTAAAACAATCGCTCCTGCGAGTAACATCGATAGTGTTGTTAATTTTTTTATATCTTTCATATCACACCATCTAAGCCTTGGTCATCTTCTATTTCAAATACAATAAACACTTCAGATGGTAATGATATCGCCGGTAACCCTTTACCGTTATACCAATTTCTATTCACACCGATTTGTTTAGGTGTATCGTCTTTTGCGATACGAATACTGGATGTATCAAAATCAATTTCTACAATCACTTCCGTGAAGTTTCCATCTATTTGATATGAACCCAGTAATATAAAAGCTACATCTCCACCTTCACCTGCTATAGGTTCAGTCGTTTTGGGATAATTTGAATCTTTTATTTGTGGGGTTACTTCATATGTCTTTTTTTCAAAATCAACTGTAACTACAATTTGATTTCCTTGATAAATATGTGCAACCGTTGATACTTCTGGACCAAAGAATGTAAATATCACATAAGCAATACTTACAACCAATAGTAATCCCCCAATAATTAAGTAATCTCTTAGTTTCATAGCTTATAAGATCCTAATACGTTCAGTTGGGTTTACTCGAATGATTTCACCTTCAAATGTATAAATGATTGCCTCAATATCGGTATCTTTTAATACCTCTTTAATCATCTCAATTGGCATTGAAAATAATGCTGTAGATAACCCATCCATTAAACCTGCATCATTTGCTGTAACGGTTATACTTAAATAATGATTTTCAGGTTTTTTAGTGATTGGGGAAATAATATGGTGAAACCAAGTTCCTTGATGTTTGATAAATTGTTCATAGCTTCCACTTGTGGTTACATTTGAATTGATTCCAGAATAGATCGCATATAATTTAGCTTCATGTCCAAAGATATCTAAATTTTCTACCACATCTAGTGGGTCTTTTAATCCGAAATTAAAGACACCTTCTTCATTTCTTCTGTTTCCTTCGCCAAAGACTATAGAGGAGGATCCTCCATTAATTAAAAACTCTTTATATCCCAACTCGTTTAAATAATTTGCAACCTTTTGTGTTGCAAAACCTTTAGCAATCGCGCCTAAATCAATTTTAGCTCCATATTTTAATGTCACGTAATACTTGCCATCAACTTGACTTAATGATAATGCATCTTCGATAATGGGTGTTTCATTTGCAAGATTTGTAACAAGTGAAACCGCCTCACTACTTACCTCTTCAGCAACATCATATTCATCAATGAAGTTTTTCCATACATCAATGAGTTTACCTTGTGCCATATCAAAATAACCACCGGTTAACTCACGTATATATAATCCTTGTTCTAATAGTTCATATAATTCATATTCAATTTCAACTGTTTTTGCTTCTTGGCTTTGATCAACTAATTGGTTGATATAATAAATTCCTTTAACCCCATCCTCTTGCGGTATATAATTATCCGTTAGTACATGGTATGTTTGATAAATATCTTTAATATGTTCAAAGACTTCAGGCCATTTATGGTTTTCAACATAAACATATCCTTCGATAAATGTATTCATCGTAGAGATGGCTATGGTTTTTCTAGTAAGATTTAAAGGACTTTCCTGACATGCAGATAAAAGGATGCTTACCATGATGAAATTAATGATTAAAAAGATACGTTTCATATATAAACATCCTCATTTTGTTTAAAATATACCGGATAATCCGTTTAGAATTAATGCAATTAAACCTAGAATAATTAAAAGGATTGGTAATCCTTTAAATGATTTGATTAAAGGATTTACTCTCATACGAGATTTTATCATAGTTAATAGTAAAGTGAAACCAATAAACCCTAATAATGAACCAATCACTTCAATAAATGCTAAATCAAAGGATTGTTGTCCAAGTGCCATAAACCCAACTAAGAAGACAACAGAGTGAAGTGAAAAGTATGTATCTTTTGGTAGGTTGAATTTGATTTTTGAGACAACATATTGATAAGCCTCATTCATCAAGATAACTAACACAGTTAAGATCACAAGATTTAAATAGTCTAAAGATAATGGTTTTAAAATAAATGTAACAACCAAATAATCTATTAGAAAGATGAGTGTTGCAATGATACTGATGATTCCTGCATGAATCCATGCATTTTTAACTCTAATCTCTTTTTGGCTAATAGATTCAAGTCCAATACCTTGTAGGATGACATTTGAAACAATTGTTGCACCTAAAATACTTGATAATAAACTAAACAACATCGTTTCTCACCTCTCTTTGAAAAGGAATAACTTGGATAAATGCAAAGATAAATCCTGCTAAGATAAATCCACCGGAATTATCTTTAAAGAATGTAATTGCATACTTACCATCAAATATTTGAATATTGGATTCAAATAGATTGATAGCACCCGTACTTAATACTTCTCTAAATAATCCAATAAGGATTAATGTCAGTAAGGATACACCTAGCATAAACAATTGATTCCATACACTGATGGGTTCTTTTTGTTCTTTTAATGTCGGTATTAAGAATAGTGTGAGTGCAACATATATACCAATCCATTGATTGATTTCAACATAGGCAGTTAGAATTGTCATGGTGATGGTAATGATTGCTGCCATGAGTATTAAATATGTATAAATACGTATACGTCCATTTAGATACTTATCAATTAAGATACCCAAACCTATAACGACAAGTGTTAATACTGAATATATTAATCCCATCCATAGTGCAATACTTAGTTGTGTTGAAAGATATATCAGAGGCAATAAACTTAATAAAATAAACGGTTTTAAATCATTTCTTTTCATCATGCAACCTCCTGAATATCTTTAAGTAGTAAGTTCACTAAGAATTGTGAACCATTTGAATTTGCTGTTGGACCTGTTGTTGAGTCTGGCATATTACTTGATATTTGTTGATCTAAAACAGATTCTAAGAATGCTTTTGTTTGATTATAGAAATTACCACCTGAGTGACCATAAAGTGTTTCAGGCATTGAAACAAATTTAATTGTTCCTGTTGTATCGATTGCAACATAGATTGTAATTTCACCTTCATTGGTACTTTGGAAATCATAATATGTTCCAGAATCCTTAGCCTCAAAGACTCTATAACTAACGCCATCTACTGAAACATTATATAGATTCACATGACCAAAGGTTTCTGTGGACACTAAATCATAATCCTTACCAAATAATTCTTTAACATAGTCTACTGGCTCACCTACATGGAATAAAACCACTCTGCTGACTGTATTTTTAATAATAGATCTTGAAACGGTAATGGTGGTTGCACCTGCAGCACCATCAATGTATTTAATATTTTCGTAATATAACCCACTATAGTTTTTAAGTAGATATTCTCTAACGATTGGGAAATAACTTTGTGAAGTTGAATCCTTTGTACGTACGACTTTATCTCTTGCATAAACTTTACCTGATGCATCAATGGCAACATATAGTTCCATATAGAAATAGGTGTGATCAACTCTTACTGTGTATAAATCCGCTAACTTAGCACCACCTAAAGTAGATACATCTGCTTTCGATACGATGTTTACAAACTCAGGGTCTACGACTGCTTGTTCGTTGCTTACAACAACTTTTTGGTTAAACATTTTATCTAGTTCTGTTGTAGGGAAAAATCCTTGAATACCTAACATAATGATACTAAGAATAACCATCAGTCCAAATGCTAACACTAAAATTATATTTTCTTTTTTCATGCTAAGTAATCCCCCTTAGCGATTAGAAGTATATCTAAAATTAAACTTCTTGAATTAAATGCACCTGGATCAGTTGTTGCTCCAGCTTGACCATCTAAGACGTCATCAAATGTTTTACCAACAAATGATTGTGCAAATTCTAACGCATTATTATAGAAATTTCCTTTTGTATGTTGGTATAAATCAGTCGGTAATAATACTGCAAGTATTTGTCCTTCTGTATCTAAAACAACAATGACTGTAATCTCTTTTTCTGTAACCACATCAGAATTATAAATACCTGATTTAGAGATTGTATAAACGATTCCTTTGTTGGTAACTGTTTCTTTTTTAACTTGAGCACCATCAATTGTAAGATTAGTTGAATCCTCTACAACATAACCTTCACCATAATAATCTTGATAAGGTAACTTAATATCAAATTTATCGGTTTGGTCATGATGACTGCCAATCGTTTGAATCATTGTTACAAGTGTTTGAATAGAGTAAGATGTTGCACCCGCACTTGCATCGGTGATGCTTCCCTTTAATTTTTGGAAAACATATTGTTCTGCTATATTTTTGGTTTGTTGTTGATACATGGTTTGATTTAACTCAACAAATATAACTTCTGCAATCGTATCGTTTGCTTCAACAACTAAGCGAATACGAATGTTACCAAACGCATTCTCCATATTTGCTTCATATAAATACCCTAATGGTTCAACATCATTATAAACTCTAACTGATCGTGTAATTTCTACACCATCAATTGTTTCTAATGTGTTTGTTTCAAAATCTGTTGCTTGATCAAAATAAATTTTTAATGTGGATAATGTTTCTTGTTTTAAACGTTCATTCTTAATTGGGTTAAAGATTAGTTCAGTTCCAACTACAAGTCCTAATAAAACGATAAGTGCTGAAAAGAATATGATTAAATTTTTATACTTTAATATCATATCAAGTAACCTCCTACAATCATATAGGTAATAACTATTAAACAGATGACTGATAAACTTGTTATTGCTATAAATTTCTTAGTGATGCGGTTACTTGCCCATGCTGGATAATCAAGTAATGGAACCATCAAGTTACCAATTAATAATGCAAAGGCAACACCTTCAGGTAAACTACCAAACATACGAATCATAAAAATTAATGTACCAATAATCAGACCAAATGTAACTCTACCTGTACGTGTAATTGGTGATGTTGCAGGGTCTGTAATCATAAAGGTTAATCCAAATAATAATCCACCTGATAAAAGTTGGAATATAACATATTCAAATAAATACTGTGGATACATGATAAATCCTGCAACAAATGTTAATGCTGTAAATATAAGTAATGCAGATACGACTGGACGATAATCAATAGTTTTTCTTACGAGTAGATAAACTAAACCAATAAGAATTGCAAAACTATTAATTTCACCTAGTGAACCTGGTATATTACCCACAAATAAATCAATTAAAGAATAACTGTTTAATACATTAGGAAATGTGGTTGATAGCGCAGTTGACCCTGCTGCTGCATCGATGAATCCATAGCTTCCTTGGAAAAAGGAAGTAAATGCGATTGCAATAAATACACGACCGATTGCTGCTGGATTAAAGAGATTAAACCCTAAACCACCAAATATCATTTTTCCGATGAATGCTCCAAATAAAGCACCCATAAATACAACATATAAGTCTAATTTATCAGGAAGTATCATCGCATATATGATTGCAGATACCGCTGGAGCACTAAAATGATTGATAGAATATTTCTTCAGTTTGTTTGCAAACTTTTCTGAAAAATTATATCCTGGTGCTTTCGTAACTGCTAAGAAATAAATAGCTTCTACTAAAACAAATACAATTAAACTTAATAAGATTTTTATTAGTGCATCGACTCCAAATTTGTAAATAGAAAACAAAACGGCTGGAGTTAATGCAATTAACACATCAAACATCATACGTTTGGTTGATGTTTCTTTACGAATATATGGAGATGTCTTTGAAACAAATGTCATATTTTGCATAATTAACCTCTCAGCATGCGTTTACCTTGACGCATGTAATCTGTTAAGTGAATCTTAGATGGACATACAAATGAACAAAGTCCACATTCAATACATTTATTCACTGATAATGTCTTTAGGAAATCTTTATCTTCTGCTTTAATCGCATTCATAATTTGAACCGGTTGAATTTCAACTGGACAGCTATAGACACAACTTGCACAGTGAATACAAGGATCCTCATCTAATAAGACTGTATTTTGAACAATTAATGATGTTGCAGTATGTGTTGTAACAATATCATCATTTGTTACGTTAGAACCCATCATAGGTCCACCCATAATTAAGGTTTTAGGAATCATTTGATCCACATAACCACCTGCTAAATCAATTAAACTTTGAATTGGTGTACCGATTCTTACTTTAAATGATTTATTAACAACTCCATCACCAGAGATTACAAAATATCTTTCTAATACAGGTAAGTTAAACTTCACTGCATGATATAAAGATTGCAGTGTGGAAACGTTAAATGGAATAATACCAAAATCTGCTGGTAGTTTTCCTTGTGGTACTGTAATACCGGTTGCTGATTTAATTGCTTCTAATTCCCATCCTTGTGGATAGTAATTACCAACAGCAACCACTTTAATGTCATACTCTGAGTATGAGTTTAATGCAAATCTTAGACGTTCCACTAATTCATTGTATTTTTTCTTGACTGCAATAATACCTGTTTTAGCTTCAACTGCTTGCATAGAGTAAATTAAACCTTTAATTAATTCATCCGGGTGGTCCATCATCAATTCATAGTCAGAAATTAATTTAGGTTCACACTCTACTCCGTTTGCTAAAATAATATCAATTTTATTTTTAGTGTTTAATTTAATATAGGTTGGAAATGCTGAACCACCTAAACCGACTAAACCAGCTTGTTTAGAAATCTCAACAAAATCAGATTTTGTTAATCTTTTAATTTCCTCATCTGTTCTAGATTGAATCGATTCATGTAATTCATATTTGAAATCATTTTTAACAATCATACAGTTTACGCGTTTACCAGATGCATCAAATTTCATTTCATGTCCGACAACTTCACCACTGACTGTAGCATGAATCGGTTGTTCAAAAAATGCACCCTTTCTCGTACCAATGACTTCTCCTACTTTAACAAATTGTCCAAAGACAACACACGTTTCCCCTTCAGGGCAACGTTGATTCGTAATTGGATAATATAAATATGGTGCTTCTAAATAATGGATGAGTGGTAATTTCTTTAAAACGTTTTTACCATCTGGGATTATTCTAGTTTTTGTGATCAAAAGAATCACTCCTATTCTTTATTTTTTTCTTGAATTAAGTTGATAACTTGTTGTTTAATTTCTTGATATTTTTCTAAATCATTTTTATGTGAGAGCGTTTCATGAATTAGTTGAGATAGTTGGACAAAATCTGCTTCTTTAAATCCTTTTGTTGTCATGGCTGGAGCACCTAAACGAATGCCTGATGTATAATTCGGTTTTTCTTTATCAAAAGGTAGCTGATTCTTATTAATTGTAATATTGACTTTATAGAGTAAATCTTCCGCTTCTTTTCCTGTAATACCTAACTTAGATTTTACATCGATTAAAACTAAATGATTATCTGTTCCACCGGAGACAACATTATATCCAAGTGATTGAAATGTTTTAGTCATAGCTTGTGCATTTTTAATCACTTGTGCCTGGTATATTTTAAATTCAGGTTCTAATGCTTCTTTAAAGGCAACAGCTTTTGCTGCTATCACATGTAGTAGTGGTCCACCTTGTTCACCAGGAAATACTGCTTTATCTATTTTTTTAGCAATCTCTTCGTGATTCGTTAATATCACACCTCCACGAGGTCCTCTAAGTGTTTTATGTGTCGTTGATGTAACCACATCTGCAAACGGTAACGGCGAAGGATGTAATCCTGCTGCAACCAATCCAGCAATATGTGCCATATCAACAAATAGGTAAGCACCTACTTCATCAGCTATATCTCTAAATTTCTTAAAATCAATAATTCTAGGATATGCACTTGCTCCTGCAATAATCATTTTAGGTTTGACTTCTAATGCAATCCTTCTAACTTCATCATAATCAATGCGTTGATCTATTGGAGAAACACCATATGCAAATGATTGATAGAACTTTCCAGAAAAGGAAAGTTTATATCCATGCGTTAAATGTCCGCCTGCATCTAAACTCATACCAAGAACTCTATCTCCTGGATTGAGTAATGCATGATAAACAGCTGCATTTGCTTGTGAACCTGAATGGGGTTGGACATTGACAAATGCTGCTTGGAATAGCTCTTTTAATCGATCTATAGCTAAATTTTCAATCATGTCAACAAACTCACAGCCTCCGTAATATCTTCTCCCTGGATATCCTTCGGCGTATTTATTTGTAAGTATCGATCCTTGAGCTTCTAGTACCGCTTTAGAAACAAAGTTTTCTGAAGCAATCAACTCAATATGATGGTCTTGTCTTTCGGATTCTTTTTGGATGTAATCAAATAGTGTTTTATCGTATGACTGTAGTGACATTCTTATAATCCTCGCATATGTTTTATTATATCTATTTTACCATGTATAAATACGTTTATATGCGGATTACTTTATTTTATAAATAAAAGGAAAAAAGAGTGTATGTGTTATGACTCTTTTATTTTAGGTATTTATGTCTTTAATTGCAAACGATTCTATAATTGATAACGCTTACATGAAATTATGAAAAATGATACCATAATTCATTCTTATTTGTACTTTTTACGGTAAATTATCTGTATACTGGGGTATATATATAGTCTACTTCATTATACCTTAAACTATACTAAAAGCCCTAAATAATTGGCTTGTATAATTATAAAGACAATTTATCAAAAAAGAGTATACTTTAGATTCTTATTTTACCATTGATAATGTTTAATAATGTAAACTCTTTAAAACACAATCTATCTCCTATATAGAAAAAAGAGTGTTTTTATACACTCTTAGACTAAATATTTTATGAAATACGGTTTATTACACGATAACGCAGTTACTAGTACAACCACATTCTGTGTAACATTAAAACTAAACTTCATTATTCTATATGATAAACCAATTAATCCCAGAAATTTGGATGTTTATCACCAATTTCTTTTATCAATCTACTAATGTCAAATTCATTTAGTGATTTCTGATTTTTAGCGCATTTTTTTGCTTGTATATAGACAATGATTATGCCAAGTATCCATATTATCATTCCTACAATAGCACTTATGGAAACAAAACTGAGAGTTAGTTTCACGATCACTTCTTGCATAGTTATAGTTCCTATAAAGGCAATAATTATCATCAGAACAACATCTATAAATAAAATCATTAATAGCCATGCTATTTGTTTAAATCGAGGAACTTGTAGTGTGTTTCTTTTAGTAAAATACATCTTGTTCAATAGACTTTCTTCTTCTACCAAATATTTATGATAAAACAAGATTGAAACATCAAATATATCTATGGCTCCTCTAAAAACTAGTCTCCAATAAGTGAACATGAAAACAATAACACTTATTAAAAGTATCAGCCAATATCTAATAATCATTTCTAACATGACTCAGAATTCCCTTCTATAACAAAATAACCAACCCATAAATACATCTACACCACCGGATACTCCAATACCAATAAATGAACTCGTAATTCTATTTGCCATTACCATAGGCATTGCATTAGTCATTGACATTGCCAGAGTGTTACCATAAAGATTCATGACCCCTTGAAATCCTCGTTGTGACATTTGTCCAGCACTATATTTAGCTGCAGATGATTGAAATATACCACCAACCTTAGTTTTACTCACGGATTTCCAAAGGTCTTTTCCTATGGCTTTTGAATTTTGAGCGCCTGCTCCCCAGCCTAATCCAAAGTTGACAACTGTCATAACACCAGCTTTTACCCAGTTAACTTGATTCCAATCCCCACCCGACGCAATTAAATCTCCTCCAACACTTCCAATAAAGCCGAGTCCACCACTAATAAATGCTGACCCTAATGCACCTATGCCAGTAAAAGCTAAAAGTCCACTAATTCCACCAATACTACCGTCTAACAAAACTTGCCACACATTAATTCTATCCCATCCATTCGTTGTTCCTTGGCTAATAACACTTGCCGTGGATGCAACTAATGCTCCCACTATAAAGCCAGCAATTAGTAATGAGATAGCAACTCTACCACTAGGATCAAAGTACATCACTGGAGTAATGCTCCTATAGAGCACCAAACTAGATTGTTACATGCTTATACACTGATTATACCTAATTTAGCCTTCTTTTAGACCAAAAACGACAAAACCATTAATAGATTCTGTCATTTTGAAATTAAACCTATAAATTTATAATGTATATCTATTTTTTGATTTCGATTATTTTCCTCATGTGTTACTTCATGAACATAGATTTTTTCGATAAACTCATTTAATAGACCTGCATCTAATGCTTCTATTTTTTGTATTTTCTAATAATGCCCATGAATCTATTTGTATCATCTTTCTTTTCATTAAATGTTTCTATTTCACCTTCATGATGATACTTAAAAGTTCTTGTTCATTTAGATTTGCTTGTACTAAATGTTTGTTTATATCATTTAGTACGGCTTGATATAAATTTTCATAAGTTATGTAATGCATCGTGCAATACTTTTTACCAAATTTTCTATATGTAGAACATGCAAATGTGCCAAAACTGTTTCTTGATTGGGTTCTGGAAAATGATAAGTTTTTTGACATTTAGGACACCTTAGTAAACCAATAAATATTTGATTAACTTTAGTTTCCTTAACTGCTTTTCTTTTTACCGCTATCATAGGTTGAATGATATTAAAGGTTTCTTCATCAATTAATGCTTCATGCGTATTTTTAACAATAATCCAGTCTGTCTTATCTACATTGATTAAAGTTCTATCTTTAAATGATTTAGATCTGTTTTTATTGCTTACAAGATGACCTAAGTACTCCATATTAGTAAGCATAGAATATATCGTTCTATTACTCCAATCATAAGGATATTTTACAAAGTTATCCATAATATACTTACCATGATCTTTGATGATTTGAGCTCTTGGTTTTAATACACTTTCATTTTTTAGTATCATCGATATTTTAAATGTTGTAAGACCTGATTTTGCCAATTCAAATATTTTCTTAACTATGGGTCCAGTTTCAGGATTAACAATTAATTTATGTTTATTATTTGGATCTTTCATATAGCCATATGGCGCATATGCACCTGTAAACTTTCCTTCAAGTGCCTTGATTCGATAAGCAGACTTTATTTTTTTACTAATATCTTTAACGTACCATTCTAAATGGTGTAAACTCTTGATGTTCTTTACTACTATCTACACTATCGTTAATTGCTATAAACCTTACCTTATGATTTGGAAAGTAATTTTCCAAATAATACCCCGTCTTTAAGTAATCTCTACCTAGTCTAGATAAATCTTTAGTGACAATTAAATGTATTAACCCTTTTTCAATATCAGAGATTAATTCTTGAAAGCCTGGTCTTTCAAATGTTGTACCTGAATAGCCATCATCAATGTAGAGTTTTGTGTTTTGAAAGTGATTTTGACTGGCAAATAATTCTAACATTTGTTTTTGAGTTTGAATGCTTGAACTATCCCCGTTATAGTCATCGTCTCTTGAGAGCCTACAATACAGTGCTGTAATTTTATGATTTATACTTTTCATTAATCGTTAGCCTACTTTCGATTTCGTTTTGAATCATGCTTATAACTATTTTTTGAATAGTATGATTGCTTTCTACTTTATAATAGGCAGAAGTTGAAGTTTTGACTTTTATTTTATTTAATTTTTCTTTTTTCATGTCTTTAAACACCTCTTATGCCTTAAGTATATGAATGACTAACGACATAAAATGGCATTTGATGATTCAAAATTAAAAAAGAGTGCATTTTTACACTCATAGACTACATATTTGACGAAATACGGTTTAGTGGCACTTAACACCAACACAGTTTAGTACGCGATAACGTGGCTATTAGTATAGCCACGTTATCGCGTAACAGTGAAACTAAACTTATTCGGTGTTATTTGGTGCTGTTTGTTGCATGAAACTGATCGAGAAAATCATTACCAGCTACTTTAAAATCCAAAAGTTTATCATAAATATCAAATACCTTTGATACCAAATGTACCTTTTTTCTTATATTATATCTACTGAAACTATTTTTCTATACATTTCATTAAAAAGAATAAAATCACTTAAATTACATCAATTTTTACATTGAATTTTTGTTTTAATATTTCATATTCATCCTTCTTTAATTTAATACTTATATATTTGGGTTTTGATTTAAGAAGTATAACTAAAGCTTTAGGAAAATTATTATACGGTCTTACATTTCCAAAAAATATCATGATAAAATCTATAAGTCCAAATTTTTCATTATATGTAGCTTCAACTATATCTGCCGTAGTGATTTGTCTAACAACTTCACTATTTTTTTTGATTATAATTTGATTTGAATAAAAAACATATTCATGTTTAAGTCTTTTTTTTCTTAAGATAATATCCATAATTATTTCTCTTTTCTTAGGATAGCCAAATAGCTGCATAGTTTGTTGCTAATTCTTGAGCTGTCCACGGACTTCCTATTGCGTAACTTGTTATTAAATCTACAGCAAAACCTATATGACCTGCATAAACTTTTGATAAATAAGATATTGTTAGTTTAGTTACTAAGTCTACTTTACCTCCAATATTAAATAGTTTCCCAACTCCAAAGGACAGCATTCCTTGGATTGACGTTGATCCACCAACAATTAACATGTCCCCTAGATTAAATGAGTTACCATTTCCAAATCTATCTATAGCATAGGAAGCACTTCCTGCAATAAATGTTGTTCCGATCATAGTTCCAAAGCCTGCTAACCCAAATCCAGACAATGGTGCTGCAGCTCCCAATGCAGCTCCCTTAATTGCACCACTTAAAATTCCGGTTGAAATATCCGTACCATTACTTACTGCGATTGATGCTCCTGTAAGGCCACCTAAAATTGCTCCTGCACCTGCACCAATTAATACTGCGCCAAGTCCACCAGATATAATGATACCTGCAGCGATTGCTCCAACTGCAAGAGCACCAACTACACCTACAGCTACCCATCGAGTTACTTCCCAAAATGATTCCCAAGAATGTCCGCTGCAATCCAGGTACATGACTGGATTATTCCCACAATAAGCATATAGGTTCAATCCATTGATATTTCAACACTTAAATAGCTTGGATCATCTGGTGTAATAAATCTTCCGATTCTAGGATCATAATACCTAGAATTTAAATAATACATCTTTGTATCTTGATCATATATATAATCCTTTATAGATATATATATTATGATCTTTTAATTTGGATGCTACGACCAAGTCATTTAATGTCATACCTTCTGTTTGAACATCAATACTTGGTTCACCAAATCCATTATAGGTATAAGAAACAAATACCTTACCTTCTAAATCAATTATACCTATAATACTACCAAAGCCGCCTATCTCTTTGGTCTATATAATCTACTTAATTATACCTTAATCTAAATAATTGGCTTGTATAATTATAAAGCTAATGTATCAAAAAAAGAGTACACATCACTGTTAAGAATTTAGGATTCTTATATGCACAGTATTGTGTACTCTTATGTTGACATTTATATAAGGCCAACAAGTCACCTTTTTAGGTACAGTTTAGTACAAGATAACGTGGCCATTAGTATAGCTCCGTTACGCACACTTGAAAACTAAATTTATAGATCCTCAAAAATAACGTCTTAATTTGGGCTATTTTTTTATTCGTTCACACAAGCAAGTATTCAAAAATTTATTATTCATTCTACAATGATGTTTTTTAATATCAATATATCAAGCATGTGCTTTAATTCTTGTTCTTTTTTTGTGATAATCATAATTTTTATTTGATTTGCAAAAATCAATACATACTCTTTATAGAAAACATATTTACCAACAATCTTATATTCTATCAAATTAGATGTTTCATACTTGGTTATTTTACCTTTTAAAGAGAATTCAATTTCGTTTTCTGTGATTTTAATATAGTAATTAAATCTCTCTGATTTTACTATAATAACGTTAAATATGATTGCAAATGATAAGCAAACAATGGTATCAATAATATCCCACCCACTAGGTTGATAATAATCTAATAATTCAGTAGGTGAAATAAAGTGATAAACAACTATTGCACATGTACCAAAAATGAAACCCACATAGAAAAGCATTGTCACTATTAAATAAGTATGCTTTAATCTTTTTGTGTCTTCATAAAATGAGTTGATTTGTTTCTTATTTTTATTCATTAAAAGTAATGCCCTCCATCTCCATATCTGAACCATCCAACAAGGAAGATAACCGCTGCTACGGTAGCAGCTGCAGCTCTTGCCCCAGGAATTGGTATCATTGATAGTGCAACTAATCCTGTTGTTCCCCAACCAATATTAATGGATAGATCGTGAGAAATTAAATCAGCATCCATACCGATTGTCATTCCTATTCCACTCAAACCAATTTGTGCTCCTCCATGAACCCATGGCGTTACCTGCAGACCAATACCAATATCTCCTGGAGTTGCTGCAAAAAATTCTAATCCTAACCAACCACCTACGTTAACACCGGCTCCATATCCAACGCTGTCAAACCCATAATTTGAATATGAGTAGAATAGTCCTGGATTATTATCAGATGCCGTAACGGTATATGATATATTTCCTATTAGCAGACTTGCACTCAGATTGTTTATCAGTTTGAAAGAATAATTTGTTTTATTAACATGGTTGGCAAATAGCCTTAATGAAGCCATACTCCAACTTGGATTCACCCCAGTACCAGTAGTAGAAATGCTTGTACTGACTAATGCTCTAAATCGACCAGCTGAGTTATTTACACTTACAAATTATATCCGACGCTATTTAGGTACATCACTGGATTATTCCCACAATAAGCATATAGGTTCAATCCATTGATATATATAACTATATATTATTTACTTCATTATACCTTAATCTAAATAATTGACTTGTATAATTATAAAGGTAATCAATAAAAAAGAGTACAGATTACTGTTAAGAATTTAGGATTCTTATTTATACAGAATTATGTACTCTTTAGACGTTCTTCATTTTAAATACCATATTAAATACAACTTGTTCATACTTAACACCAGAACAGTTAAGTCCGCGATAACGTGACTATTTATATAGCCACTTTCCGCATAATAAGAATACAAACTTCTACCATCCTATAATTCTCTTTTTCTTAAACGATATCTGGTGCTTTAAACTCGATTTGGATTGTTGGAGTAAACATACCTTTTTTTATTCATTTCTTTGAAAAAGTTGTATGCAAAGGATTCCGAACTCCAATCAACTTTTGTATAGTCTATCAAGTATGTGTTTGAGCCCAACTCTGTATTAAATATTGTTATTTTTTCTACATTATCAATTTGTAGTAATTTATCAAATATCCGTCTTAAACTGTTTAATCTTTCATATAATTCCACACTTAAAATCGGTGTCTCTTTTTGTTGATTCAGCTTAGTATACTGCAATGAAAAGAAAATATCGTTATGCATATAATCATCCGGACGTATATTTGGATTTATATCATAATGCAAGCTAAAATCACATAGAATGTCAAAAAAAATCTCATTTGATTCTAAAGGTGAAACATGAAGAGGAAAAGGTACCTTATCATCAGGAATATCAAATATAACCCATATCTTCTCCTGTTCAAAATTATTAATTTTAGATGGTTTATACTTAAATTTAAGTTTTCCCCATGTGAGCACACCCATTTCCGTCTCCCACCTATTCTTGTCTATATATACCACCAGTGAATTTTCTTAGTCCAGTTTATATATCTTATCAAGTTTTTTACTGGTTGTCCGTTCTTATTATACGCATAAATGACTTTATGCGGTGTTGAAAAACCCCCATGTGATCTCCCAACGTAGTCTATACGCCAACTTTGATTTCCTTTACCGTTGTATTGAGTAACTCTCATTGGTGACCCATCATTTGAATTTTGAATATATCTTGTATATTTTTTTCCTGTATTTGGTGTACTTGATGTTCCAGTTCTAGTCATATGTTTTTTATAAATATTCCCACCAACAGTTGTAATTGTTGACAGAATATTGACCCCAATATACAATCCATTATACAACTCATTGTCCCATCCAGTAGAATCTTGAATCCAATTATCACTAGTAAAATGCTGTAGTATCTCTGCACCACCAAATGCAATAGTCGCAATTCCTGCTATTATGCCTACTGTACCAATAATCCATCCGACCGGACCAAAAGCCATTAAACTAATTCCATTGTTGATTGCACCAATGCCATTAGCACTTGTTCCAGCACCACCAACAAGTTGATGTCCAAATATTTCTTAGTATTCTTTTAAAATCTACAATTGTATAACCAATCATAGTATGACTTGATTTTCGTATCATCTTTTCTGTGAAACATTAGGTACAAATTGTAGGTATTTCTGGTACTATTACCTATAAGCGATTTTTATTCTTGCTTTTTTTGTTTTGTGTTTGGTCCAAGGCTGATTCAATTTTAATATTCATTTCTCTTATTCTCTCCATAAATAAATTATAGCCTGGAACGGAATTAGAAACTGAAAACAGTTTTTTGTCTTTGCATACCTTGTATGATGTTGTCCCATTCGACCAAGTAACTTCTTGCAGTTTTTTTATTTCGAAAAACGTGTAACTTCTTGTCTTTCCAAATATCGGAGTTACGGTTATCGTATCTTCTTTAACTACGATCTTTTCTCTGATAAAAGCATAAACACCGAAAAGAAATAGAACTATAAAAGGTATCACTAAAATATTAACCCCCAGTCTCACTTCGTCAAAAATATTCAACAAGACTAAAATCAAAATCAATCCTATTGAAGTAAAAAGTGAAACCCATGCCCAAGTCAACGAATAGCACATGATAAAATCTTGCTTGTTCATCTTTACTTCTTTTTTTAAGTTAGATTTTCTCAATAACCCAAACACTAGTGGAGTAACTATACCAACCATTAAGGGAACTATTGTTAAACTCAAATACATCATATTACCTCCTAAACAAAGATATACGGAAAAGTCGACATCGCTGCAGAATTAATACTTGAATAGATTCCATATCTTATAAAAGGATTTACGTTTGTTATTAAATCCTTTATAGTTGCAAGCGAAGTACCCTTAAATGCATTCCTCATACTACCTTTTAACGCGGTCGATCCCATGTTTCTTGCATGTCCTTGCAATTGCTGTACTGCCAATGATTTAGCCTTACTACCTTGATTAAAAATTACCTCGGCTTTATTACTTAATATTGCATTGCTTATTCCTCGCGCTGCAACGTTAGCAAATCCACCAATTCCAATAGCCAAGGCTATTGACCACGGATTACTAAAATCAACTGTACCTGTAATTGCTCCTGATGCCAAACTTCCGGCAGCACCTAGCGCAAAGGTTCCAACCCAACTTAGAAAACCCGTTCCAGGTATCGGTATTGCTGTTAACGCTCCTGACACAGCTCCGCTTAATGCTGCTAATCCAACTTTGTTCCAGTCGTTTAAGTCACCTTCAAAAATAATCTGCCTACCTATTTCAAATCCTCCGCCGACAACACCACCAATCAAAGCTCCAATTAAAATAGTTCCTAGTAAGACAGATACCGCAATGGTTCCGTTCCCATCAGAATACATCACTGGATTATTCCCACAATAAGCATAAAGATTTAATCCATTGATACTTTCAACACTTAAATAGCTTGGATCATCTGGTGTAATAAATCTTCCTATGCTTGGATGATAATACCTAGAATTTAAATAATACATCTTTGTATCTTGATCATATATATATCCTTTATAGATATATATATTATGATCTTTTAATTTGGATGCTACGACCAAGTCATTTAATGTCATACCTTCTGTTTGAACATCAATACTTGGTTCACCAAATCCGTTATAGGTATATGAAACAAATACCTTACCTTCTAAATCTATTATACCCATAATACTACCAAAGATATCTCTTTGGTATATATAGTCTACTTCATTATACCTTAATCCAAATAATTGACCTAATTCATCATAATGATATTGAATCGTTACAGTATCTTCAGTAGCACTATCATGATACTTAGATTGTATCACCTTGTTACCTTCCAAGGTGTATACAGTTGATAAATTATAGAGTTCTTTCTTTATACGTATCCCTTGATCGTTATATGTATATAGATGATTTCCATAACTAGATACTTCTCTTCCTTTATAGGTAATTACTTCTCCATCTATTGAAGATGGAAAGAATGGCGTTTGAGTACTATAAGATAAATTACTTTCTTTTTTAAATACAGTTCCTTCAAATTCAGTTATTTTATTCAATCGATTTTTAATACTATCTGAGTATGTATAAACAAATCGATTTACTATACCTGTATGATCTTCAACTGATTTCTCTAAGATGTTTCCATCCATGTCATATGCATATGTATATGACTTCAAACACTCATTTTGATTGTTATAAAAACTTTCCTTAACTAACCTTTTAAAATCATCATAAACATATGATTTCATTTCTAGTATATCATTTTCATTTTCAATATGTACAGAAAAAATAAGATTTCCTAATTCGTCATATGAATAAATATATTGAGTACCATCTATCATTGTTTCAATTGTTGGTGTTAAATTAAGTTTGTGATCTTCTTCATAATATTGATATTTTTGTTGTAGGTTATTGTATGTTTTGGATTTGATTCTCCCAACATCATCATAGATCTTACGATAATGTATGGGAGCTACACTAGAATAAACTGATGTTTTCAATTCCTTGTCATCAAGTTCATTGATCTTATCTTGCTTATCATATTTATAATTTATTAGGTTGGTTCCTATTAAAACATCTTTTTCTTTAGGTACGCCTAAATCAGTATGTTGATATGATAATTTGCTATCTAAAACTCCATTTTTCATGGTTTCTATTTTTGATAGATGATTTCTGGTATCGTAGTCCATGTTTAAAATCATATCTATGTGATGATTTTGAACTTTTGTTAAAAATCCATAATCATCATATGTATACTTACTTTCAAGATTCTGATTATAAAATACATCCGTTAATCTTCCTTCTTCATCATATACATAATTATGTTTGTTGCTTGAAGATAAACCACCATACTGAATTTCACTTACTAAATCTGTTATATGATTATTGATGAATGTTTCATACTTGTATTTTTCCAATATTTGATCATCAATTCGAATTAAATTGACTAAATCATACATCGTATAGCCATACTCAACCATTGGTTTGTATACATTTGAAATGGTTTGAATTTTATCTGTGTTGGTATACTTAAATCTAATATCTTCCTTTAGATGATTCAACTGTTTGGTAAGTTTAGACAATCTTCCTAGTTGATCATATGCTTTATATTGTCCTAGACCGCTTGGATCTACAACATCTACCAAGCGATTGAATCGATCATAAGTATATAGAGTGTGTTCACCCAACTCATTTATACTCTCACTTAAAAGATTCGTATTTGGAGTATATAGATACTCTTGAGTTTTAATTCTTCCTTTTACATCAATAAATGTTTCTTTAATGACATTTCCTGATTCATTAAATTCCTTGATTGTTTTACTACCCTTTGATAATGACTCCATACGTGAAGGTTGTCCATCTGGATAATATTGAAACTTAATATAATCCCCTGATGGATATGTCACTTGGTCAATTGAGTTATACTGATTATATTCAATCACCGGATTTCCGTTTGCTGCAATTATCTCATTAAGTTCTTGATTGACTTTATAGACTCGTACATCATGAACTAAGATAGCATGTGTTTGATTATGATAATTTATACTCAGTAAAATACTGTTGTAGTTTATGTTTGTTTCAAACTCAAATGTAAACACTTGCCATCCATTGTCATATGGGATTATTTCCTTGGTTAAATGATAATCACTTGCAGTATCACTTATAAATGTCATAGAAAGCGTCATCCTACTTCCGATTAACCCATTGATCCAAAGAGATGCAACAAAACAATCATTTTTACTTCCAAAAACTTGCATTGTTTGACTCATTCGTTTAAGGTTACTACCTGGTTTAAATTCAAATGCATGTTGATTGGCTATTCCATTAACTGTCTGATTATGAATAACACGGTCATTTTGCAAATCAAACACTTGCCAGTTTAATGGAATACCATTCACATCTATTTCTTTAAAGTCAGCATTTTTTATATAATTATACCTATTATCTGAATGATACTTAGATTTGTTGTTATCTTTATGGAGCACCGTGAAACGTTTACCATCCATTACTCTGGTCATATGATTTCTAGCATCTAGGTAACCCGTTGTTTGTCTATTAAACTGATCATTAATTATGAACTTTTTCTTAACCAGATCAAAATTATAAACGCGTGTATACGTCAATTTATCTATATGTTCAATTCTTTGTACAATGTTTGTTGTTGTATTTGTGTAAAATATTTTAATTTTTTCTTGTGTAATTAAGTTATTTATCTCACTTACTCTATATGTATTTAAAACAGTTTCATAGGTAAAAACTAAATGATTCATCAGTATTTTTTCATCGGATGTTACGATACTCTTATCCCAAAGATATACCTTGAATTCAGTCAATCTGTTGGAAACATATGTGTTTTCAACATGTATTTTTTCATTAAGAAAATACAATGTTTTGAGTTTTTGATTTTCTTCAACAACATCTACTTGATCCGTTTTAATCGTATTCAATGTGTATTGTCCATTACTACTCCAATTATGGATAACTCTATGAGTTTGTTGATGCATGCTATGCATACGAATAACCCAATGATTGTAATGTTTTACATAAGTTATGAAGTTTGAGCCTGCATATAGATCGTATTTGTCAGAGAATTCTACAAGCAGCCATCTTTGATTATCAACATACGCCAGATATCCATAACTAAATGGTGCAATCTCAGCTAATCTAAAACAAATCTTATCCCCATTATAGTTTATTAGAGTGATCGTATCTTTTACTTTAATAAAGTCATATTCATATATGGATTTAAACTTGTAACCTAATAATCCCTCACCATTTCTCCCTAATTGTCCTCCAAAAGTAATAGGTGTATAGTTACTTGAGGAACTAAATTTCGGTAGTTCAAATGTAAACTCTCCTGTACTCAAGTTCACATTACCAAACGAGCCATCCTTAAAATGAATGGAGTCATTAACATCTTTAGATACATATATGTTTTCATATTCAATCTCAATACACTCTATACATTTTGATAAATACACAATAAATTTCAAATAAAAAAACTCCTTTTTAAGTCTCTAATCTTTCTTTAGGTAACTTAATCCAGGAGTTTTTATTTATTGTTTATTAATTTTCTATCACTACATTATGGTAAACGTTGCTGACATCATCTAATTCGTCCAGTCCATTAACTAGTCTTTCGAATTTAGCAAACTCATCAGCATCTTTGATTTCTACTGTTGTCATAGGTAGAAATGCAATCATTTCTTGAGTTGGTTCTAAATTTACTTCTTTTAAAGTGTCACCAATTTTTCCATACTCGGATGGTTCTGCATAAATAGTAACAAACTCATCTTCCACTTCTACATCTAAAACGTTAATATCATTTTCAAGTAAAACTTCTAAGATTTGATCTTCGGTTGCTTTTACTTCAAATACTGCACGGTGTTCAAATTGGTGTAGTACAGAACCAGAAACACCTAACTTACCATATGCTTTATTAAATAAAGTTCTAACATCGGATAATGTACGGTTTGTGTTATCTGTTAAACATTCAACAATAATTAAACTATTACCAGGTCCAAATCCTTCATATCGGATTTCAGTATAGTTTTCATCACTACCACCTTTTGCTTTATCAATCGCTCTTTTAATAATATCTGCAGTGACTTGTTCTTTTTTAGCTCTTTCAATCACACGTTTTAATGTTTGATTGGTTTCAGGGTCTGGTGTACCTGACTTTGCAGCCATATAGATTTCTCTTCCAAATTTTGAATAGACTTTAGATTTGGCAGCTGCTGTTTTTGCCATTGCGACTTTTCTAACTTCAAACGCTCTTCCCATAAACTTTTACTTCTCTTTCTTTGATATATAAACTTGATACTGTTCAATAGATTCTTTAATCACTTTAATAGCTTCTTCACGGCTTTCAATATCTAAGATGTATGTTCTTTTGCCTTCAAGTGATTTATACACTTCAAAAAAGTGTGAAATTTCTGATAATAAATGATGTGGTAAACCTTTTAAATCTTGAAACTGAGTCATGGATGGATCACCAAATGGTATGGCAATGATTTTTTCATCAACTTCATCACTGTCAATCATTTTAATAACACCGATTGGATAACATTCAACCAAAGACATCGGTTCAATGTCTTCTTGACATAGTACGAGAACATCTAGAGGGTCATTATCTCCCGCATATGTTCTTGGAATAAATCCATAATTTGCTGGATAATGTGCAGATGTATAGAGTACTCTGTCTAGAATAATCATTCCAGTTTCTTTATCCAATTCATATTTTTTCTTACTTCCCTTTGAAATTTCAATACAGACAACAAAACGCTCAGGCGTTATGCGTGATGGATTGATATCGTGCCAAATATTCATATTATCACCTTTTTTTATCTCGTAGCAAACTTATTGTAACACTATTTTTATGATTTTTCTATCTCTATTACCCATTATCTTTATTCAATCGTGTTTTTCATGATGTTTTTATGGTTGTATCAAAGAAAAGAATCCCGGATTCGTCTATCAGATTTTCTTTTATATTTATATAAATCCCACCTATTAATGATGTGATTCGCTCTAGTTTTTTATAGAGTCATGATATAGTAATACTATATTTATTTAAGGAGTTTAGCGATGAAAAAAATATATGAAACAACGCTTACAAATCACCAAGGCACAAGAGGTCAAGTTGATGCAGATAATGGGTTTAGTGTTTTATTATCCCCAGTTTTAGAAGCGGATAAACATCATACAAATCCAGAACAACTTATTGGTTCTGCTTGGGCAACCTGCCTAAATGCAACCATTATATCCATCTTGAAAGCTAAAAATCTAAACTCAAAATCTAAAGTGGACGTGACGGTAAAACTCTTTTTCGATGAAAAAACACGTTATCATTTTACGTTGGATGCGGTCGCATCCATCGAAAATATGGACTTATCCGAGGCAGAAAAAATTGTTCAAACTGCACACCGTTTTTGTCCTGTATCTAAACTGATACATGATAATAAAGGTGTAACAATTTCTGTTACACCTTATCTGATTTAAATTATTGATTTATGTGTTTTGTTCTAGTTCTTGAATTACTTGGATTAAGTAATCTGGTCTATCTGTAATGATACCGTCTGCACCATTTTGGATTAATAACTTCATGGTCTCTTTATCATTCACTGTCCAGTAAAGTACTGCCATATTTTTTCTATGCGCATCATTTATAATTTGTTGATGCATGAGGTTTGCTCTAAACACACCTTGATCATCTTTTATAGCAATACTATCTCTAATAAAGCCTGGTAACATAGATAAAAGATTTGCAGTTCCACCTGTTATACTCATAGATTCAGGAATTGGTAGAATTAATACCTCTGATTTAACACCCCAGAAGAAATCTATATGGAATGCACTAAAGATTGAAAACATCGTGACTTCAGAAGTTGCAGCATTGATGTATAAATCTGGTGCATTTTCTTTAAAATAAGTTGTTACATCATCAGAAAATGATGCAAGTACCACATTAGCTTCCAATTCATAGAGTTCAACCAAATCTATGAGTGTTTGAGCAGCCAGTTCAAAATCATGTATATTTTCATCATATCCTTGTGAAGACGGTGAATCCTTGATTTCTAATATGTATAATACATCACTACCAACATTCATAAAGATATCTTCTAATTTAGCAGGTATCATTTTAGACATAATTTGTTCGTCTGTTTCGTTTTTAAATGGTTCTATACCTTTTAAAGGATCATAATCATAATCTGCTGGATACATAAAGTTTCTTGCAAGATAGTAATCATCGGTTTCATATTCGGTGATAATCTCTTGATACGTATAAAGTCTAATAAGTTCATCATTTAAATAAGAATCATCTGACATCTCAAGTTCTAAATCATGGTGTGAGATTAATATGTTATCCTTGGTCAATGCTAAATCAATTTCAAGCACGTCTGCTTGAAATTCCTGAACCAACATATCATATGCATAAATTGTATTTTCAGGTGCTAAGTCTTTAGCGCCTCCATGCGGTATGATTAAAGGATATTTTCCATCTTTTCTAAAAAGGTTTGTTCCTTCAACATTAGAAAACGTCCATGGTGAAAAGTTAAATATTGAAATTGTTACAACAATTGAAAGTATCACAATAAGTGTGATTTTTAAGAATCTCCAAATAAACTTCATGTATTTTTATCTCCCTTTAAATATAATTCATATAAATTATGAGCCAGTGCTGAAATCGTCATCGGTCCAACCCCTTTAGGTACTGGTGTGATATAGGATGCAATCGGTGCTACTTCATCAAAGTCCACATCACCTACTAATTTGTTATCCACTCTATTTATACCTACATCAATAACTACAGCACCGATTTTAACCATGTCTTTAGTTACAAATTTAGGTTTTCCTAATGCTGCTACTAAAATGTCTGCTTGTTTCGTTAGCTCTTTTAAATTCTTAGTTTTAGAATGCGTTACTGTAACGGTTGCATTTCGGTCAATAAACATTTTAGAAAGCGGCATACCGACAATTTGACTTCTACCAATAATGACAACATGCATACCTTCAATGGGTATATGATAATGATCTAATAACATCATAATTCCTTTAGGTGTTGCAGGTCTTATACCTTCTCTTTTTTGAAAGAGTAATCCTTGATTCATCGTATGAAAACCATCGACGTCTTTATTAAAATCAATCAACTCCATCAGTTGAACTTCATTTAAATGTTTAGGTATAGGAAGTTGTAATAAAATACCATCTACTTGATTGTTTTGATTGAATGAAGTGATTAACTGAATCACTTCATCTTCTAATACAGATTCATCCATATGGTTTATATGAACTTCCATTCCCAATTGACTTGCTTGTTTCAGTTTTGAGTTTACATAAGTATGACTTGCTGGGTCATCTCCAATAAGTATAATTTCAAGTCTTGGTTTTCTATTTAATCTTAAAACCTTTTCTTTTAATTGTTCATTTAAAATGTCTGCTGTTTTTCTTCCGTCTAGGATCATGATATCAATTCTCCTTCATCATTTATTTTAAAATCTAACGCTCTTGGATGTTCATTTAGACCAGGCATAGTATTAATACCTTTGGTTAAACAAACAATTTGCTTAGCACCATTTGAAATTTTAACATCACTAATTTCTAATATAAAGTCTGAAGGTCTTCCTTTAAGAAGTGGGTTTCCCGATAAAGAAAGTGGTGTTTTTGCAATACAAACAGGGTAATTAAAATCTTTATACTGTTTGAGTTTATTGATCGCTTTTTTGGAAAGTTCAACGGCATTTGCACCATATAGTTCTTTTGCAATTTGAGTTATTTTTTCTTGATGCGGTATGTTGTTATCATAAAGTGGTTTAAAATGACTTTTTTTACTTAATGTATCTATGACAAGTTTTGCTAACTCTTTTGTCCCATCTCCGCCTTTCATAAATCCTTCTGAAAGGCCTATTGGAACTAGCATTTGATGTGCCCATTCATATAAAATATCAATTTCACTATCTAAATCATTGGGGAATTTATTGATAGCAACCACTGCATTTAATCCAAATTTTTTGACATTCTCTATATGTTTTTCTAGGTTTGTTAAGCCTTTTTTGAGTGCTTCTATATTCATTTCGTCTAAATTAGATTCATCGACTCCACCGTGAAGTTTGAGTGCTTTAATGGTTGCAACTAATACAACAACACCTACCTGTTGAATGAGATGAGGCTGTTTGATATGTAGAAATTTTTCCATACCTAAATCTGCACCAAATCCAGCTTCTGTAATGACATAGTCTGAAAGTCTTAATGCAGTATTGGTTGCAATAACACTGTTACATCCGTGTGCAATATTTGCAAATGGTCCAGCATGAACAAGTGCAGGTACCATTTCTTTAGCAAATACTAAGTTTGGCTTTATTGCATCTTTTAATATCATTGCGAGACTATCCATACATTCTAAATCTTTAACAAATAAATCCTTACCATCTTCATCAACACCAATTAAGATGGAATTAAGTCGATCTTTTAAATCTTTAAAATCTTTTGCAAGTGCAAGTATTGCCATCATCTCAGATGCGGCTGTTATATTAAATTTATCTTCTCTTTGTGTCGTTACGACCGTTCTTAATGAGCGGTCATTACAATCTAAAGCTCTTTGCCAGTAAATGGTTTTAAATTTAAGTTTATTACCAAAATAAATATGATTATCAATGAGTGCTGATAATAGGTTATTCGCTGCAGTAATTGCATGTAGATCACCATTAAAATGCATATTAATATCCAGTGCAGGTTCTAACTCAGACATACCCCCACCTGTTGCTCCACCCTTCATACCAAAGACTGGCCCCATTGAAGGTTCTCTTAATGCCAGCATAACGTTTTTACCAAGTTTCTTAAATCCTTGAGCAAGACCTATAGAAACCGTTGTTTTACCTTCTCCACTTGAAGTTGGATTAATTGCTGAAACCAATATCAATTGTCCAGGTTTTTGATTGACGAGTCTTTGATTGATTTTTAAATCAATTTTAAATTTATCAGAACCATAGATAATGATTTCATTTTCTAAAACATTTAAATTATCTTTTAAGTATTGGATTTTTGTCATAAAAATCCTCCTACAGTTATTATCATACTTATTATACTAAAATAATAAGAATTTATTTCTACATACACAATAGAGGATATAATTTATTCGTTCTTCTTATAATCCACATGATATCCATGGACAAACTTCCTATATCCTTCAAATTGTTCAGGTAAATCACTTACCTTATGTATTTGATGACTTGCAAGATATCTTAATAATTTTCCTCTGAGTTGTTTATTTAAAACACTAATTCTTTTACAAACTCCTTCCTTACAGTCTATAAAGGAAAGTTCATAAAATGGAACTGTATTTGCGTCTATTAAGTTATCAAACTCTCTGGATGTTAAGCTTAAAACCTCTTGATTAAGGGATTTTAAATACTGATTAACTTTATGTTTCCAAATGTTTTTATACTTGCTATCTATGTGAAAATCCAGTCTGTAGGGTTTAATACCATCCTGTGGTCTGATGATTCCATAGAGTGCATCAATAACATACACATGTCTATGAATATAGGATTTTTCTATTTCATTTAAGGACATGTAGTCTAATGATTTATATGCTTCTCCTTTAAATAAAGAAAAGGACTGAAGTGGTGCATTATCGTCAAAAGAATGATAATAATCATATGCAGTTTCTAATAGATTAGAACTAAGTTGAAAAGCCTTTTGAAATTGAGATTTCGAAAGGCTTTTGATTTCATTAATAATAGATTGAGTTAATAATTCATCAAAGAGTTTTAAAGGTTTTTTTACTGCATCCCTGTGAAAAGTCTTGGATGGTGCAAATAATATCAACATGTTATCACCTATACTCCATTATACACTAAGGACGTTCAAATATTCTCTTTAGAAATGTCTTTGTACGCTCTGATTTTGGATTTGAAAATAATACTTCTGGTTCATTTACTTCAATAATCTCACCTTGATCCATGACAACAATCTCATCTGCAAATAATCTTGCAAACTCCATTTCATGTGTCACAAGAATAATGGTCATATGTTGATTTTTAAGTGTTTTCATCACACTTAAAACCTCTCCTACCATTTCAGGGTCTAACGCAGAAGTAGGTTCATCAAATAACATAACCTTAGGGTTCATTGCCAGCGAACGAACGATTGCAATTCTTTGTTTTTGACCCCCTGATAATTGATTAGGATATTGATATGCTTTTTCTAATAAACCAAATGTTTCAAGTAGTTTTAAGGATGTTTCAGTTGCTTCTGATTTAGATTTTTTTAAGACATTTGTTTGTGCTAAGTTGATGTTATCTAAAACAGATAAATTAGGAAATAAGTTAAAACTTTGAAATACCATACCGACTTCAGTTCGGTGCTTAATCATATCGTATTTAGGATTTAAAATAGACTCACCTAAATAAAGAATATCCCCTTCTGTAGGCGTTTCTAGTGAATTGAGTAATCGAATTAAAGTTGATTTACCACTACCAGATGGTCCAATTAATGCCGTAAAAGTTGATGCTTTAAACTGGATGTTAATATTCTTTAATGCAACCGTTCCATCTTTAAATTTTTTATGAATGTTTCTGAGTTCAAATACGTTATTTTTCATCACTTCTTTTCAACCTCTTTTCAAAGTAACTCATCAATCGACTCGTCGGGAATGTTAATGCAAAATAGAGTACTGCAACAACAATATAAGCTTCCTTAACTTGGTAGGTTTGACTTCTAATGATTTGTGCACTATACATTAACTCTGCTATTCCTAAATACATAAAGATAGAGGTTTCTTTAATGATTGTAACAAACTCATTACCTAATTGAGGAATGATGTTTTTAATGGCTTGAGGCAATATAATAAGTCTAAGAGTTTTTTGTTCCGATAACCCTAAACTTAATCCTGCTTCTCTTTGTCCTTTATCTACAGATAAAATACCACCACGAATAACCTCTGAAACATATGCACTACTATTGATTAAAAGTGCCAACATCCCTGGAATAAAACTGGATAATTCAATTCCTATAAATACCATGGTTGGTATTTTAACAAAAGAATAAATAAGTAATACTTGAACCAATAAAGGTGTTCCTCTAATTAATTCAACATACGCAGTTGCAACAAAATTGAGTACTTTATTTTTACCTATTCTCATAAAGGCAGGAATAAATCCTAAAAGTGTCCCTAATACTACTGCCATGACTGCTAATAATAGCGTCATGGAAAGACCTTTTAAAAATATTTCCCAATAATAAAACTCTAATAAAAAACTAAAATCCATTAACTTCCACTATTGAGTAGAATCATTTCCTCAACAATTCTATCCATTTCTCCACTTGTGATGAGTTCATCAATCACATCATTGATAACTTCTAATAATTCACTATTACCTTTTTTAACTGCAACAGCTGAACCTCCATCAGGATCCCCTATAAGGAAATCTGCAATATATAACCCTTCTATATTAGAAATATATCCATCAGCTACCGGTTTTTCAACAATAAGTGCCTCAATTTGTCCTTCACTTAATCTTAAGACTAAATCAGGAATCGTTTGGATATATTGTTTTGTTGCATTTGTAAATGTTTCAGCTAAATCTTTTTGAATAGAACCTGTTTGTGCACCAATTCTAATCGTAGATTGATTTAAACTATCAAATGACGTATATAAATCCTTATTTACTTCTTGAATGAGTACAACCTGAATTGCTTCATAATACACCTTAGAAAAATCAACGATTTCCATACGTTCTTCAGTTGGTGTCATACCTGCTAAAACAAAATCAACTTTACCTTGATCAAGATCCTCTAATAGAAAATCAAATCCTTTGTTGACAACCTTTAAGTTTTTATTTAATGCAGTAGCAATATGTTTAGCAATCTCGATATCAATACCAACAATCTGTTGTTTTCCATCCACATTCATTGGCCATTCATATGGAGGATAATCCGCAGATGTTCCTAATGTAATAAATCCATCATAGGACTCATCAAGGATATATGTATAGACATTGGATTCAGAACATGCCACCAATAAAAATACAGCTACCATCATCATACTTAATAATATTTTTTTCATTTTTTAATCTCCTTTTTCTTTTTTGTTTTTTTAAATAAAAAAGTCCTTAGCATTGCTGCTAAGGACGAATTTAATATCCGTGGTACCACCTTAATTCTAGATAAAAAGATATCTAGCTTATTATCGTTAACGCCTGATACGTTTAGACTTACTAAATGTTTTAGAACATGCCTAAAGGCTCCCAAGCACGTTCATTAGATATCTAATACTGATTTACACCATCCATCAGTTCTCTAGGATTATCCGTCTAATTACTACTCTTGTTCATCGCTTTGATAGAAATTATAGCGTAATTATGAATTATTTCAACATATTTTTTTAAGTTTATTATTGAAAACGTTTTTATGAATTTTTTCACATGATTCTCATATGTTCAAAAGACATTATGTCTATCGTATAAAAACTTGATATATTTAAGTTGTATCATCTAAAAAGACTTATACAAAAAATAAAAAGGGTTATACATTTAACCCTTTTCATTTCATAAATTTATAATTGTTTTTTAGAATGTTCTCAGCATGACTGATCAGTTCTTCAGTAGGCTCTTCAATATGACCGAGTTCATATGGAATGCCCATTTTTTCCCATTTCATAATACCTTTTTTATGATACGGTAAGATATCAATACCAACTACATTTTCCATTGTGTCAATAAATGATCTTAATCGGTATAAATCTTCATCACTGGAATTAATCTCTGGAAGTAGCACATGTCTTATGACTGTAGGAACACCTAAATCACTGGAATATTTTGCAAATTTCAAAATATTTTGATTGGTAGCACCTGTTAGCCATTTGTGTTTCTCATCATCAATATGTTTAATATCTAATAAAACTAAATCTGTATATTTAAGTAATTCATCAAACTCATCTATTCTGCTTTCTCTAAAAGTTCCAGCTGCTGTATCTAAGCATGTATGAATTCCTTCCTTTTTAAATGCTTTGAATAACTCTATTAAAAAAGGAAGTTGGAGAGTGGCTTCACCGCCTGATACAGTCAAGCCACCCCCTTTATAGAAGGCTTTGAAACGTTTGTAATCCTTAAGTATTTCATCAACTGTCATTAATTTGTTTTCTTCTGTTCCCCATGTGTCTCTATTATGGCAGAACTTACATCTTAATGGACAACCTTGTAGAAAGAGTACATATCTTAATCCCGGTCCATCAAAGGCACCAAAATTTTCAATGGAATGTACATTACCTAGGATTTCTGTTACATTAGAATCCTTCATGGAAAGTACGTTGCATAACTTCTAACTTTTGTTCATTGGTTAAGTTAGAGAAGTTTACAGCATAACCGGATACTCTAATTGTTAAGTTTGGATATAAATCTGGGTTTAAATAAGCTTCTTTTAACATTTCTCTTGTAAAGACGTTAACATTTAAATGATAACCGCCTGAAGTGAAATATCCATCTAATAAAGAAGTAAGGTTTGTTACTTGAACGTCATCAACAAGTTCAACAATTGAACCTTCTACTTTAATCTTTTTACCAAGAGCAGCTGGAATGATTGTAAATGTATTTGAAATACCATCTTCACATTCAGAATAAGGGATTTTAGCAACACTTAATAATGATTTTAATGCACCAGATTTATCTCTACCGTGCATTGGGTTAGCACCCGGTGCAAACGGTTCACCTTTACGACGACCATCTGGTGTATTTCCTGTATTTTTACCATACACAACATTGGATGTAATGGTTAATACAGACATTGTAGGAACTGAGTTTCTATATGTATAATTCTTTCTGATGTATGACATGAATTTTGTAACGACTTCTACAGCTAGATCATCTACTCTATCATCATCATTACCAAATTTAGGGAAATCACCAACAGTTTCAAAATCAACGATTAATCCTGTTGCTTCATCATAAATTGGATGTACTTTAGCATATTTAATTGCAGATAATGAGTCAGCAACAACGCTTAATCCAGCTACACCTGTAGCAAATAAACGTTTTACATCTCGATCATGAAGTGCCATTTCTAGTTTTTCATATGCATATTTATCATGCATGTAGTGGATGATATTTAAAGCATTCACGTAAACTTCTGCAAGTTCTTCAAGTGTTGCTTCATAACGTTTCATCACTGTATCGAAATCTAACACATCAGCTTTTAAAACATCTTGTTTTGATTTTTCAAATACTTGGTCTCCGCTTAATTCATCACGTCCACCATTTAATGCATAAAGTAATGCTTTAGCAATATTTGCTCTTGCACCAAAGAATTGCATTTCTTTACCAATTGCCATTGGGGATACGCAACATGCGATACCATAATCATCACCGTGATATGGACGAATTGTATCATCACTTTCATATTGAATACTTGATGTATCAATAGAAACTTTTGCACAGTAATTTTTAAATCCTTCAGGAAGCTTTTCACTCCATAATACTGTAAGGTTTGGTTCTGCAGATGTTCCTAAGTTATAAAGTGTATGTAATAATCTAAATGCAGTCTTTGTAACTAAAGAACCACCTTCATTATTTAATCCACCTAATACTGCAGTTACCCATGTTGGGTCACCTGTAAATAATTGATTATATTCAGGTGTTCTAGCAAAACGAACCATTCTTAATTTCATGACGAAATGATCCATGAATTCTTGAATTTCAACTTCGTTATATTTGCCTTCTTTTAAGTCTCTTTCGATATAAACATCTAAGAATGCATCCACTCTACCTAAACTCATTGCAGCGCCATTTTGTTCTTTAACTGCAGCAAGATATGCAAAGTATAACCATTGAATTGCTTCAAATGAGTCATTTGCCGGTCTTCTTAAATCAAATCCATACATATCACCTAATTCAATCAATTCATTTAATGATTTGATTTGATCAGCAATTTCTTCTCTTAAGCGAATAACTTCTTCAGTCATAGGGAATGTAAGGCTATTTTGTTGATTGATTTTGTCTTTAATTAATTTGCTTACACCGTATAAAGGTACACGTCTGTAATCACCAATAATTCTACCTCTACCATAACCATCAGGTAAACCTGTTACGATATGAGAACGTCTTGCACGTCGAATCTCATTTGTATATGCATCAAACACACCTTGATTATGTGTTTTTCTAACGTTTGTATATAAATCAATTGTTTCTTGTTCAACTTTAAAGCCATAAGATTCAGCAGCTTTTACAGCAACATTAATTCCACCTTCAGGGAAAAAACCTCTTTTTAGTGGTGCATCTGTTTGAAGTCCAACAATTTTCTCAACATCTTTAATGATGTATCCTGGTTTGTGGCTAACGATTGTAGATGCTACTTTAGTATCTAAATCAATAACGCCACCTTTTTCTCTTTCAAGCTTTAAAAGATCTTTAAATGCTTCATTGAGTTGGATAGAACTTTCCATAGCTGGTGCTAAGAAGCTTCCATCTCCTAAATATTCGCTGTAATTTTTATGGATAAAATCAGAAACGTTGATTTCTTTCTCCCAAACTCCAGCTTTAAAACCTTTCCATGATTCACTCATTTATATTTCCTCCTATAAAAATGATTGTTTTAACCGAATGTATAACTCTATTTTAGTACTTCAATTTAAAAATTGCTTGGTATTCTATAAAAGAAAACGTTTTCTAAAAAATTTATTAAAAATATGGGATTATTGCGTCAAACCATAGGTATCTATGATATCATAGATTCATGTATGAAGGAGAGAGTTTTAATGAAGACAGCAATCATTCTATCCGGTATTCCCGGATCTGGTAAATCTACATATGCAAAACAACTTGGATTACCACATTTCTCATCTGATTTTATTAGATTAGAGTTATTTCAAACACTTAGAAAACACCATACGAAAGCAGACGATCAATTGGTGTTTGATATATTACATGAGCGTGTCTTTTCATGTGATACTTCTTTAATCTATGATGCTACCAATATATCAAGAAATATGCGTGGCGAATTATATCAAAAATTCAAATCTCGAGGATATCATGTTGAACTTCATATGATATTAGAACCCTTAATGTTTGCTAATTTCCAAAATGAACGACGTAGTTTTGAAAAAGTTGTTCCTTTTTATGTATTAAATGACATGTATAAATTTATGGGCGCTCCTAGAGTAGGTGTGGATTGTGATGCCTATAAAATAATCAGTCAATCCAAATTTTTAAATCCTAATGTAAATTACTCAGATTTTGTTTCAGTTGCAGAGGATAAAGGTATTAATCAAGCTGTTAAACAATTTATCAATGCAGCTTATTTACCAGAATTTATTAAATTAACTGAAAATCATGAGTCCCCTTATCATCTAGAAGATATTGATGAACACATCAATATGTGCATTAAAAATGCACCAACAGATGTGTTAAAAATCGTATCTATCTTACATGATTTAGGTAAGTCACAAGCTAAAGAAAACGGTCATTATAAAGGCCATGATATGATTTCTAGTATGTATGCATTACGTTTCTTTGATGAAATTAAAAATGTTCCAAAAGAAATTATTCCAAGAGACATCATTGAAATTGTATATCATCATATGACTGCACATCAAGGATTATCTGAAAAAGTAATTCAACAACATAAACTAGAACCTCATGTTGTCGCATCTATTCAAGCATTTAATGATATTGATGAAAAAAGTAGATTTTCAACAGTATCTAAATCATAGCACTTTACGAATCTTCGTCATATAATATATCCAGGAGGATTTGTTATGACAAAAAAAATTACGCGTGGTTTCATTTATGGATTATTAGTATCCATGATATTGATTGCACTTTATTTATGGATTCAAATTCTAATTACCGGAATCGATCCAACCAAACGACTAACAAGTCATATTGCGACGATGGTGTTATCACTTTCTACACTAATCTATGGGGTTTATTTAAAAAAAGGATTACATAGATTTGTCTTCACATTTTCAACCATCTATATATTCTTTGCAGTATTTTTAGGTTCTACACTCAACTTCTATAACCTATATGAATCCATTCATTATGATAAATTAATCCATGTATATTTTGGATACTCAGCAACTTTAGTAGGACTTGTATTTATTTCTAGACTTGAATTTTATCAAGCAATCAAACTAAAACATGTCTTAATATTTATATTTAGTTTTTCATTAATGATTGCTGCTTGTTGGGAATTATTAGAGTTTGCTTCTGATCAGTTGTTCTCTACAACCACTCAAGGAAGACCTCAAATGACACTGGAAGGTATCTATTCAGTGGATGTAGGTGAAACGATGTTTGATATTATTGCTAATCTTATAGGTACACTTATTTTTATGGCTTCTTATTCTATAGAAAAGCGCTTCAAGAAGACATTCTTCATGAAACGCATACTTTCTATATTATCAGAGTAATGGTGAGAAACCTTTAAGTATTGTTTGTATCATACGATAGAGTATAGATTTCTTTTTAAAGTGTTTCGGGGTGAGCTTAATGCTCACCTCTTTTGTTTCTTCAATATATGAATTCATTTTTTCGATTGTTTGAGTATCATTGAGCCAAAGATTATTCTCAAGATGCATATATAAACTTCTAAAATCTAAATTACTAGAACCTATCATTGCAACCTCTTTATCACAAATAATCATTTTAGAATGAATAAACCCTGGTACATATTTATACACATTGACACCATATAACATTAATTCTTCTACATATGATTCGGATACCATATAAACCAGTTTTTTATCTGGAATACTCGGTACAATAATATTGACATCAATGCCACTTTCAGCAGCTAGTTTCAGTGCTGTTTTAATTTCATTATCTAATATTAAATAAGGAGCTGTTATATCAATTGAGTGTTTAGCATCGTTAATTAAATGTAGATACATACTTTTAGCTGTTAAATGGTTATCTGTTGGTATATCACCAAATGGTATATAAATAGCATCATTTTCTACTTGATGTGTTAAATTGAAACGGTTAAAATCAATTTGTTTATCTTTAGATGAAAAACTCCAGTTCTCTAAAAATAATAACGTCATTCCCCAAACTGCTTTACCTTCAATCATAATACCTGCATCATTCCAATGACCAAATACTTTCTTTTTATTCGTGTATTCATCACCAATATTAAATCCACCTGTAAATGCGTATTTATTATCTATGACGACTATTTTTCTATGATCTCTGTAATTCATCGCATAATTAATATGTAATTTCATAGGATTAAAACGTATAACTTCAAAACCTAATTTTTTCAAATACTTGTGATAATGAAAAGGTAGTTTCGTTGCTGATCCAAAATCATCATACATAATACGAATCAAGACGCCTTCTTTCACCTTTTCTTTTAAAACATTCAAAATATCATTCCACATTTTAGATTCTGTAATGATAAAGTATTCCATGAATATAAAGTGTTTCGCTGCTTTCAAAGCTTTTAAAAGGTAGAATAATTTAACTTCACCATTTTTCAAAAATATAGATTTTGTATTTCTAAATGATGGATAATATAATCCTCTTAAATATTCTTGATGTTTTCTATAGTCATCTGTTTCATGATGTTCGATTTTTGCCATTTCTTGTTCTCTTAATTTTTTATAATAAATCATGAGGCTGTGTCTAGAAAAAGATAACTTTTCTGTTCTTGAATAAATATAGAAGATGACTCCAAAAAGAGGTAGTATTAAGATAAACACAACCCAGATTAATTGAAACATAGGATTTTCATCTTTGGTAATGATATATAAACTAAAGATTGCACCAATAATAATTGTTGCAAAATGAAAGTAATACCATGTTTGAGTAAATTGATATAAAAACCACACAATAAATATGATTTGTGCAAGTAAAAGTAGTCCAATAATTGTTAATCGATTGGTTAATAAGTGAATCAGTTTTCTCAATTTAAACACCTCCAACATCTATGCTCATTCTATCACAAATTAACTTTTTAAGCCAAAAAAACTTTCATAATCATTTTCCAACATTTCCCTTAATAAAGGCGTATAATTATAAATGAAATAGGAAATTGTACTTGTTTATAACAATTTCTCTTATGATGAATGCTTGTTTGTTTCTGTGGAGAAGTAACCATTGACTCGCATTTATTTGACCTATCAAAAACATCTAGAAAGGGGATTTAAATATATGGCTGCTCCAGTTAAACCAGCTCCTAAAAAAGAAGCTCCAGCTCCTAAAAAACCTGCTGGCAAAAAATAAGTTTTGCTGATTACAAATGTTTATAAATATATAAGCGTATACCGTTTGGTATATGCTTATTTTATTTTTTATTTTTGATTTCTATATGATTATAAAAATATTTACAATATAAATGATTCATTTGCCTAGAAGTCTATGGATATCCTCGGTTGAATATACTATTTTATGTTCATAATTTGATTTTATATCGTTGAATTTATTCATAAATTCAGGATAGTTATCTTCATATCCACCATTAACAAATTGACCACTTTGTTTATTGACCAAATATCTTGTTGTTTGATCTATATCTTGATAATGATAGTCATAAACAATTTCTAAATACGTTTCATTTTCATTAATGTATAGAGTTGCTTCAATGAAAGATATATCTGATGCACCTTCATCTAAATACATCAAATGATGTTTAACAAAATCTTCATCGGAATTTAGTGTGGCTAGATGATCTCTTATTAATATACTTACCACAGCAATCAATAAAATTATAACTAAAATGGTAATACCAATTATATATTTAGTGCGTCTTTTTATACCTGTTGTTGGTTTTACTTCTTCCATGATAATTCTCCTGTTTTTAAATTTTTAAGTACTCAATTGGCTTCTTATAAGACAATTCCATTTTTGGGATAAAAGTTATTGTCAAGTTCAGTGTGATGATAGATGCCAAAATTAACGCATTTATCATAGGTTCATTATTAACATGAAAATTGTTATCACTCAATATAATCAGTTTATTGTAATCACTTATTATTATACATAAAAAATGGCATCATTTGCATTTATCATAATATCTAACTCATTTCCAATAGGAATATTTGAAAAAACTAATTTAACAGGTGTAAAGAACATCCCCTCCAATGGTTGACCGTTGAGTTCTAATGTCTTTTCTACATCAATTGAATATACATTACCGTATTTTGTTACAGAAAATAGACTAGAATCAAATGGTAATTCCTCCGCTACATTAGTTATACTAAATGTAATGGTAATTTGATAGTAATCATCTATCACAATTGCTTCAACGTCTGATAAAGTAATATCATAATTTGAGGTAGTTCTTGTGTCACCAATAGAATATACTCTTGTGGGTTTTACATCACAACTAAAAAGTATCATTGTCAAAGTTAGTAAAGAAATACTTAGTAAAAATTTATTCATTTTTGCACCTCATTTATTTGTAAACTTTTAAAAAGGTTCCAAAAGTTCCCCCACCAAAGATTGATGCATATGCATCATAATCAATTTATCTATTAGAAGAGTTCCAATTATCATTCATTTCCATAAACATGTAAAAATAATTACTTATTTTATATGTCTACTTTGAGAGAATTATATTCAATGTGTTTTATATAATTAAATCGCTATAAATATATAGGTTTCAAGAAGGGGTAATAACATCATGATCATTAATGTAATTACCATATAATACATATAAGAAAGTTGATACTTCTTAGACACTTCTATATGTTTAAATATAGTTAACTTTAAAATAACAGGAATGACACAACATAATCCAAACAAGAAATTAAAATACAATAAAACGACAGAAAATGCTCTTTGTACTTCAATCATGCGATTGAAGTGACTGAGTACATATACACCTAAGCACATCACACTTAAAATGATTCCAATGATGTGGACGACAAAGAGTATTTTATATGTTGTTTTCATAGGCTAATTTTTGAGCTTCCCAATAGATTTTGTCTGCTTCTGTAATTTTTCTTAAAACTCTACATGGATTTCCGACTGCAATCACATCACTTGGTATATCCTTTGTTACAACACTACCTGAACCAATAATGGATCTTGCACCAATGGTTACACCAGGATTAACTACAACCATCCCACCAATCCAGCAGTCATCTTCAATGACTATAGGTAATCCGTATTCAAGTTGAGTTGCACGAACACCTGCATCAATTGGATGTGTTGCTGTTAACAAACTAACTCTTGGTCCTAACATGACTCTATCTTTGATAATTATTTTATTAACATCTAAAAAGATACAGTCTGCATTGGCATAGAAATCTTTACCTACATAAGTGTTTTTTCCATAATCAAAATAGACAGGTGGTGTGATTTTCAAAGTATCTTGATGTCCACCAAGTATCTCTTTAATTAACACATCTCTTTTTTGATCTTCTAAATAATCTAAGTGATTATATACATGTAATTTTTCTAGCATTTGTTTTCTGATACTTTTAAGTTTTTCATCATTTGCCATGTAAAGTTTTCCACTTAACATGCGTTTAAGTTCAGTCATTTGATTCACCAATAATTTTCTTTATTTTTGCAGCTAAGCCATAAACTTCATTTGTTGTAATACCACAGATTGCAATACGTAAGCCTGTTTCCATAGGAATTAAATAAATACCCTTTTGAACCAATAATTCATAGTCTCTTTCAGGGTCTTTAGAATGAACTAAAACGAAGAATCCTCCGCTATAAGGATAAATATTGAGTTGAGCATTTTTAGCTTCTTCTACAAAAATATCGCCTCTAACCTTTAATGTATACGTCAGTTTATTGAGCTCTTCAATATATTGATCTTTCTTGGTTGAAAGTGCATTAAATATACCAACACCCACAGAAGGTGCTGTACTCCATTTACCAAGTGCATCATCTACAACAAATTTTTTAAAGTATTTATATCCTTCTTCAGTTGGATGTAATCCAATTAATCCACCTAATCTCACGCCGTATATTGCAAATGATTTAGATGCACTAAAACAAATTAAAACTTGTACATGTGATTTTAACTTTAATAAGTATTCAAAAGGTTTTCTTGCTTCTTTAAATCCTAGTGGATTATAGTCAAAATATGCAATATCATAAGCAAGGATAATTTCATTTTGGCTAAACTTATTCAATACATCGATTAACCCCATCCATTCAAAATCCGTTAACTGATAACCTGTTGGATTATGGCACGGATCGTTTAAAACGAAAATAATACGTTTTTGATTTTTTGAAAGCATGGTTAATTGTTTTTCTAAATCCACTAAGTCAAATGCACCATTTAAAAATAATCGATGTTCATGAACATCCATTTTAGCTGATTTAATAAAATAGTCATAACGCCATCTTAAATCTGATACTAAAACCTTTTCACCTGGTTTACCATAACTATTAAAGATAAGTGATAATGCACCACTTCCTCCAGGTGTAGATAATCCTGTAATTAAGTATTTTTCTTTAAGCAGTTCTAATTTTTCATCCAGCACCCATGAAATGACATTATCCTCAAAGATTTTCCCACCATCTGTTGCACCATATTTAAATGTCTCAAAAACATTTAACTGGTGAAATGCTTCTTCTACCATTGGTATAATTAATTTTCTTTCATCATTATAAAACATACCGATGGTTGCATCAATAATCGATGGATTGATCTTTTTTTGTTCTTGTGCGATACGTGCTATTTTTAAAATATCAATTTTACCCATAAAGCCTCCTTATAATACCGATTTTCGTAAGATGGTTTGGTTTCTTTCTGGTCCTACTGAAAATATTGCAACCTCTGTAGCGGTAAGTTTCTCGATTGTATTTAAATACGCTTTACACGCATCCGGTAACTCATCAAAAGATGTCACCTTCGTAATATCTTCATTCCAACCCTTTAGTGTCAGATAGACAGGTTCAACACGTTTAAAGTCATTAAAATCTGCAGGTATATCATCGATTCTTTTACCATCTAATTCATAATGGGTAACGACATTAATCGATTCAACACCTGATAATACATCCAATAATGTTACAGCTAAATATGATAAACCAGAGACTCTTTTAGCATAATTAATCACGACTAAATCTAACCAACCAATACGTCTTGGACGTTTGGTTGTAGTACCATATTCGTGACCTCTTTCTCTAATTTCATGCGCTAAAGTACCACTGATTTCACTAGGAAATGGACCTTCACCGACTCTAGTGGTATATGCTTTAGTTACACCGATTGCCCCTTTGATCAACCATGGTGCCAATCCTGTATTTAAAGGAACCGATGCTGCTGTGGGTGATGAGGATGTGACAAATGGATAGGTACCATGGTCTAGACAAAGCATCACACCTTGTGCTCCTTCAAATAATACTTTTTTTGTATGGATATGTTCATTTAATAATCTTGATGTATCTGTTACCATAGGTTTTAAAAAATCACTATATGCTAAATAGTCTTTAATTAAAATTTCTTTTTCTTCCTGACTAACCTTAAGTAACTCCATCTTTTCTCGAATGATTGATAATCTATCTCTTCCGATAAAATCAATCATTCGAACACCTTTACGTCTAGATTTATCGCTATATGCAGGACCAATTCCTTTTTTAGTTGTACCTATTTTATCTTGAATCTCATTTTCAATATCCATCTCAATATGATGTGGAAAAATAACATGACTTCGATCTGAGATAAATAACTGGTATGGACGGTTCAGTTGTTTTAATTCTGTCATTAATGCCCCAGGATGTATAACCATACCGTTTGCAAGTACATTCATACATTTAGGGTTTAAAATCCCAGAAGGTAGTAAATGAAATGCATATTTCACACCATCTACATATACAGTATGTCCTGCATTATTTCCACCTTGATACCTAACAACAATATCTGCATCTTGAGCAAGAAAATCTGTAATCTTTCCTTTTCCCTCATCGCCCCATTGTGATCCTACAACAACAATATTCTTCATAAACCCTCCAGATAAAAAAAATAGAAATTGGTTTTTAAAACCAACTTCTATTTTATCATGTATTTACATCTACTTTAAAAAACTTTACCTTATTTATTTAGGATTCATCTGCAATATTTTTAAAATAGTTCTTAATATATACAACCGGCGTACCTCGGTCTCCACTACCACTCATTAAGTCACAGAGTGAACCTATTAAGTCTACATATCTTCTTGGCGTTGTTCCAAGCTTAGAATCATCTGTTGCTTGATTTGATTTTTTTCTTACCTCGTCAATAACTGCTTGTCGTAGTGCATCCCCACGTAAATCTTTAAATAAATCATCTGAAATGTATTTTAGTTTTAACTCATTTGGAGAACCTTCTAATCCCTTTGTATAAGATGGACTTACAACTGGGTCAGCTAATTCCCAAATTTCTCCAACTGGGTCTTTAAATGCACCGTCACCATAAATCATCACTTCAACATGTTTACCTGTTAACTCATATATTTTTTGTTGAATGGTATAAACGATTGGTTCTTCCATATCAGGAAATAATTTAACGGTTTCTTTGGTTGCAGCATTTGACCCATACAAGCCAAATGTCTGGTTTATTGCTCTAAATTTACCAGGATCATTCATCAACTGATCTAATGAAAGTACTGTTAAGGGGAATTCTTTTAAGAGAGTTTGTTTCGTTTTATGGCGTGTATGGATATCACATACCAATACTTCTTTTGTATAATTTAATATTTCTTTTGGCTGATTAGAAAATATAAAGTTTACTTTACATCCTTCACCTTCAACAACTTCTTTATAATATGCAACCATATTAACACCTGTAAAAGGATGTTTAAAATGACTCATTTCTTGTTGATAGGTTGCATAGGTAATCACATCTGTAAACGGATTAATATGAAGTCTTTCTATGTCTGAATCCATCATAATACTATTTCCAACTTCATCCTTAGGATAACTTAACTGAATGGTTATTTCATCCATCGCTCGTGCGAATGCTCTTAATAGACTAGAAAATCTATTTCTTGAAAGAATTGGATATACCAGCCCTAAGTGTCTTGTTTTAAACTTGGATGAAACATCACTTGCAATATCGTCTAGACTTGCATATTTACCTTGACTAATACCTACAACCGCTTCTGTTACTGCAATAATGTCTTGATCATCTATTTGAAATCCATCTTCATTGGATGCATTCATCAAAGATTCAACAACAATCGTTGATAAATCATCACCTTCTTTAATAATAGGTGTTTTAATACCTCTTGAAATTACGCCAATATGTTTCATGTTTTATATTCTCCTTCAAATGTTAAGTATGCTTCTAATAATTCACATGCAATATATAACCAATGTTTTTCGATATCTTTAGTTATAATATTTATTTCGACATGACCTTTAAATGTTGCAAGTGTAACCTTTGTTTTAAATCGAGACGCTACATACAATAATTTCATACCATCTAGAATTTCGCTTTTTTCTAGAGACAACATGAGTTTAACAGAATCCTTTTGTTGTACAGTTTTTTCAATACCGATTTTAGATCCTAATTTTTTGAATAGTTTCTCATACATATAAATTAATACATCAATATCCATTTCACCAAATCGGTCGATTAATTCTAATTTTAAATTCTCTAAATCCTCAATCGAGCTGAGTGATGCAATTCTTTTATGAATTTCTATTCGAACAGGGTCATGTTGTATATAAGTATCTGGAATATGTCTTTGAGAAAACACTTGATCCACCACTTCCTTTTTAGGTGGTTCCTCAGTGATTCCTTCCATAACTTCATTCAGTAACTTCATATATAAATCCATACCCACAGAATCAATGAATCCAGATTGTTCATCCCCTAGTAAATCTCCAGCACCACGAATGTTCAAATCTCTTAATGCAATTTTAAATCCGGATCCTAAATCTGTGAAATCTTCAATGACAGATAATCGTTTTCTTGCCTCATCGTTAATGTTCTTATATGCATCAAACATTAAATAGGCATAAGCAATACGGTCACTACGTCCAACTCTTCCTCTTAACTGGTATAATTGAGCAAGACCTAGTTTATCAGCTTCATGAATGATCAATGTATTCGTATTAGGAATATCCACACCTGTTTCAATAATGGTTGTTGAAACTAAAATATCAAACTCTTTTTCAATAAAACTTTCAAGTACATCTTCTAATTTTTGTTTGCTCATTTTCCCATGAGCAAAAGCGATTCTTGCTTGTGGAACAAGTTTATTAAGTTTTAGTACCATGCTTTCCATACGGTCAGTATGATTAAATAAATAAAACACTTGACCTGCTCTTGCAAGTTCTCTTTCAATAGCTTCCTTAATAAGTGCATCTTGTCTTTCAACCACATAGGTTTGAACAGGATATCGATTCAGTGGTGGTGTATCAATCATCGATAAATCTTTTAACCCATACATTGCCATTTGAAGTGTTCTAGGTATTGGTGTTGCAGATAATGTCAATGTATCTACATGGACCTTAATCTCTTTAATTTTTTCTTTATGTTCAACACCGAATCTTTGTTCTTCATCAATAATGAATAATCCTAAATCTCTAAACTTAACATCTTCACTTAATAATCGATGTGTTCCAATAACAACATCGATATAACCTTTTTTTAGTTTTTCAAGCGTTTCGTTTTGTTCCTTCTTGGAAACAAATCTTGAGAGTAAAGCAACACTCGACCCGTACTTTTCAAATCGTTCTTTGAAGGTGTAGTAGTGTTGTCTTGCAAGTACAGTTGTTGGTACTAAATAAGCAACTTGTTTCGCATCTAAAACTGCTTTAAATGCCGCTCTTAGAGCAACTTCTGTTTTACCAAACCCAACATCCCCTGCAACTAGTCTATCCATAGGTTTAGAGCTTTCCATATCTTGCTTAACAAGGTCGATTGCCTTTTTTTGATCTGGTGTTTCTTCATATAAAAAGTCATTTTCAAATTGTTCAAGTAATTCACTATCTGGTGAAAAACTAAATCCTTGAGCTTGGTTTCTATAGGCATAAAGTTTAAGTAAACGATCGGACAAGTCTTTAATTTTCTTTCGAACACTAGCCTTTGTTTTACTCCATTGTTTAGAACTTAATTTAGAAAGTTTAGGTGTTAAATCATCATGGCTTCTATATTTTAAAACCAATTCTATTTGATCGGTTGGTACATATAAAGCTTCTTGGTTATCATAAATGATGTGCAAATAATCTCTTTTATCTCCACTTAAACTCATGGTTTTTAATCCAATATATTGACCAATACCAAAATCATAATGTACAACATAATCACCATTTTGAAGTTCAGAAACATCTCTAACTTTTACACTTTGATTAATAACAGAGCGATATCTTATACGGTTTCTTTTTTTAGAGTGGAAAATGATATCTTCGCTTAGAAGAATCAATTTTTCTTTTAAGTCAATAAAAGAACCTAATCCCTCTTCTAAAACAATTAAACAGTTTTCCTTTTTCCATTCATCTTCATCGTAGGCTATATGTTGATCATCTAAAAATGCTTTCAATCTTTCGTAAGAAACTTTTTGATTAAGTGCGAAAACAAATTTATACCCGGCATATTGATTCATAAAGATAACGAGCTGTTCTAAATATCCAAAAAGTGGGTCCACTTCAATCACTGATAAGTCTTCATAGGATATGGATGGTTGATTAAAGATTTCGATTTCAATCGAATCTTTTTCCATTAGATAGTTTAAAGGTGCACGATTGGTTAATTCACTATAAACTGAACCCTCCATCGTTTCACTATATGTTTTTAAATCAGAAATTGTTGTTTGTTCATTAATAAGCATTTTAGAAGGTTCTACTAAAAAGAGTTGATATCTGACTGCAAAATCAAGTAAGGTTGTTGTTGCTTCATTAAAAAACTTTAGATAAGGTGTTAATGTATCTAACTTCTTTCTTTCTTCTAAATAAATCATATCTTGATTAAACTTACTCAATTCTTTTTCAGAAAGTTCAAATGATTCAAAATATTGATTGATTCTTTCCATAGCATCTAACTTTTGTTTATCTGTAAAAAATAGTTCATGTAAAGGTGCTATGGTAATCACAGATTCATTTTGAATAGATTTTTGAGAAATCACATCAAATGTTTTGATATATTCAATTTCATCTCCAAAAAAATCTAGTCTAAAAGGATATTGATGATCATGTGTAAAAATATCAACAATAGATCCTCGAATAGAAAATTCTCCTGGTCTTTCAACTGTATAATTAAATTGATATCCATCATATATTAATTTTTTCGTTAATTCATTTAATGGATATTGATCGCCTGGTTTGAGTGTGAGTACACTCTTTTCGTAATCGATTGGACTTAGTTGTCGGGTTAATACTCCTTCTTGGGTTGTCACAACTACATAATATTTTTTATGATCTAAAAGGGTTCTTAATGTATATAAACGTTCATTTTTAAACTCAGGAGAACCTAGTGCCATTAAGGAGGTGAGTGTTTGATCACTTGGATAAAATAAACAATTCTCATCTCCAATTAATTGACTTAATGCATCATAATATTTTTGAGCCTCATAAAGGTTCGGTAAAACAACAATCATATGCTGATATGTGTCTTGATATCTTTTAGCAATCATCATTTGAATAAATGCATGATTGGTATGTTTGAATTTTCCTTTAGAAACATTTATTAATTTAGAATTTTTGTAAAATGGATTTAAAAAGTTAAGCATATAGACACCTTCTTTATAACTGGGAAAGCCCCAGGTGGTTACACCTGGGGGGTATTGTAATTTGTCATAATCTGATCGAAACTCATATTTTTAATCCATAAGTCGATACTTTCTACCGCTCTTTGGATGGTTTGTTCTAAAACTTCTTTTTCTTGTTTTGTAAATTTACCTAAAACATAATCTTTCATATCGATATGTGTCTTCATACCAATACCAATTCTTAATCGTTTGAATTGATTACTAGATAATTTTAGGATAATATCTTTTAAACCATTTTGTCCACCATGGCTACCGGATTTTCTATAGCGCATACGACCGGTTTCTAGTTGAATATCATCGGATATTATCAATATATCGCTAATATCTACTTTATAATAGTTCATCAGTAAGCTCACCGCATCTCCTGATAAATTCATATAGGTTAATGGTTTAGCAATGATAACATCTTCTTGGTTTATTTTAGTTTTTACAAGTGCTGATTTAAGTTTTTGATCTACTTTGAGTTCCAATTGATATGTATTTAATAAGTTGTCGATTGTAATAAATCCGATATTGTGTCTAGTTTCTCTATACTCAATACCTGGATTTCCTAATCCAACTATCAATTTCATTGATTGTCCTCTTGGATTCTGTTAAATATTTGTGAGATTGGTTCATCATGTAAAATATGAATAATTGCTTCCCCTAATAATGAACCAATGGATAATTGTTTAATTTTTGGTCTCATTTTTGATGGGTCTAAATAAATGGTATCTGTAATAACAATTTCATTGATGACGGATTCATTGAGTCTATCTGTTGCTTGATTGGTAAATACGCCATGTGTTGCTGCAGCATATACTTCTTTAGCACCTGCTTTTATCAGTGCATTTGCACCTGCAATTAATGTACCACCTGTGTCAATAATGTCATCAATCATGATACATGTTGCATTTTCAACATCCCCAATAATATTCATAACTTCTGCTTTATTAGGTTCGGGACGTCTTTTATCAATAATTGCTAATGGTGCATTAAAGAATGAGGCAAACGCTCTTGCACGTGTCACACCACCGTGGTCCGGTGATACAACAACTACATTATTTAATTTCTTTCTTCTAAAATATGAGGCAAGTAAAGGTGCTGCTGGAAAGTTGTCAATTGGAATATCAAAGAAACCTTGAATTTGAGCAGCATGTAAGTCAATACTTACAATACGGTCAACACCTGAAACCGTTAAGAGATTAGCAACTAATTTTGCTGTAATCGGTTGTCTAGACTTAACTTTTCTGTCTTGTCTAGAGTATCCAAAATAAGGCATAATTATGGTAATGGAAGCTGCAGATGCTCTTTTAAGTGCATCGGTTAAAATCAAAACTTCCATTAAGTGATCATTTGCAGGTTGACTGGTAGGTTGTACAACAAATACATGGTTTCCACGAACCGATTCTTCTATATTTGTTGAAATCTCACCATCAGCAAATCGAATAACTTCAACATTCGATAGTGGTATTCTTGCACTTTTGGCAATCATCTCTGCAAGGGGTTTATTGGCAGAAAGTGTAAATAATTTTGCTTTTTTATCATCAATATTCATATCGTATATACCTCACTTTTACTAATCTCATTATAACATGATTTATAGTCTAAATGAATCTATTGAAGTGTAAAATCACTTTTTTGGAAAAAAGTGTTTTTTATAAAGAATATGAATGATAGATTTGAATCTTAAAATACTTTATTTTGATTGCTTATATGAAAGATTTCCACCTACTATGCTTCATATTATATAAAAACTAGATTGCTCTAGTTCTTGTATAACCACTAAAAAAATATCTAACTTGATATTTTTTTAATCATTTATATGGTTTAGGTGCTTTATCCCTTAAAATACCCTTTAATCTTCGACGGTTTCTGGTACTTGATTTAAAAGCGCTTCATGATAAGCTTTAATGATTGCTTCCTCGATTTGCTTACGCATTTCTTGATGAATTGGATGTGCGATATCTCTAAAGCCGCCATTTGGCATTTTCTTGCTTGGCATCGCAACAAATATACCGTTTTCCCCTTCAATGACGCGAATATCATGAACTACAAAAGCATCTTCAAATGTAATAGTTACCACACCTTTTAAGCGTGATTCACTAGCTACAAGTCTTACTCTCACGTCTGTTACTTTCATTTTGCCCCTCCTGGATGATTTGATACTAAACCCATTATAGCACATTTTTATTATTTTCAAGCGCTTACATTCACATTTTTCGGGCAAAATTAGAAAAGGACGCGTTATTTTCGCATCCATGTTTTAGTAAGTTCAATAAGTTGTTCAATTGTAAGGGATTCTGCTCTTGTAAATTCGTCCATCCCATTTTGATGAAGGACCTTCATAATTTCAGATTTATCAACAAGATAGCCTGTGGAAAGATTATTTAAAACAGTCTTTCTCTTATGTTGGAACACTATTTTTGTAAGTTCAATGAATTTTTTTTCTAATTCTTCGTCTAAGTTTCTATCTATTTTTTCTAACCTGATCACCGATGAATCTACATTGGGTACAGGATGAAACATTTTTCTATTCACAGAAACTTCTAACGTGACTTTTGTAAAATACTGTAGGATTGCTGAAAATGCGTTATAGCTTTTAACATTTTGTTTACTGACCATACGGTCTCCCACTTCTTTTTGAACCATAATGGTTGCAGTTTTAAGTGCTTTAATTTCTAAAAATTTAAAGATAATCGGTGTTGTAATGTAGTAAGGTAGGTTACCTACAAGATGTATATCTTCACCTTTAAAGTAGTTTTCCATAAAACTTAAATCAGTTTCCATGAAATCTTCAAATATAAACCTTGATGTATCACTTTCAAAGGGTTTTAATGTATCCATTAAAGACGTATCAATTTCATATGCTAAATATTTTTTAGAATCATGAACTAAAAATTGAGTAAGTGCGCCTAATCCCGGACCTATCTCTAAAACATTTTTATCTTTAATTTGCGCTTGATTGACAATTTTTTTTAAGAGGTTTGTGTCTCTTAAAAAGTTTTGTCCATACTTCTTTTTAGCTTGATGCATCAATAATCTCCTTGCATGCTTCTTTAGTAATTCCTAGCCATGTTAATCGCTTAATCAATGTTTTAGAATTCGCATGCCCTAATTTCAGTTTTTTTGAAAGTATATCTCTATGTTTTTTTGCATCTAAATGGTGTGTTAATTTAAGATCTACTAAATCCTTAAGTGTCCAAACTACCGGACTCTTTTTTTCTACCACTTCGTCATTTAAAATCGCTTTTAACTCATCTAAAGACACATGTTCAACACCTATTTTTTTACCATTTTTCTGTCTTGCGCTTTGCCTTTCAACAAATAAATGAATAGGTTCTTTTAAAACAGCTGATACTTTTTTTCTAATACGTTCTCCAGCATAATCTGGGTCAAATATTAATATAAATTCAAACGTATCTTGGTAGTTTACTAGAAATTCAAGTACATCCTTCTTAATTTCAGAACCACCCACAGAAATGGTTTTAATGTTTGGCATCATGTGTCTTAGGTGTGCCTCATCATGTATACCTTCTACAACATAAAACTTTTCTTTATTCATTTTCTATAAAAAAACTTAGGATCAGACTTCATGCTAGATTTGACTAAAGCGTGTACAATGGATGAATAACTCGATAAAGTAACAACCTTACCAGATTCATTTAAGATATATATTTGATCACCTAAATTTGTTTCATTTTCTCTATAAGCACTTTGCTCAACGGATGTTTTTAATGTGAAATATTTTTGATCGATGGGTAGTTTGTTTTCTATTACTTGATGGATTTTTTCTTGATTTTCTAAATTGTCATCCATATATTCCCAAATATGACGATTTAAAAAATCATGTGCTAAGACACTTAAAATTTCATCTTCCGTTTTAAGGAAGTGAGCAATTAATCCATTCATATAATAATCATCAATCTCTAGATAAGCATACATATCATTTGGATTATCTAAAATGGTTTTTAAACTCGATACATCGTGTTTAAAATCATAGTCTAGATGAATCAGTTCTTTGATTCTTAAATATATCTTTTCAAGAATCACTTCATATGAACGTGCTTTTGGATGATAATATACTTGCCAGTACATATGATATCTTGCAACTAAATAGTTTTCAATCGCATGTATTCCGGATGCTTTAAATGCTAATTTTCCATTTTTAACTACTACTACACGCATCAAACGATCTAAATCAATATGACCATATGCTGCGCCTGTAAAATAAGCATCTCTTTCTAAGTAGTCTAGACGATCAATATCCAGTTGTGAGGAAATTAATTGTTCAATGAGTGGGTATTTTTTTTCTTTTAAAATAATACCTGCTACATCTTTTGCAAATTCACTATCCACTTTATCTAAGATACTTCTAATTTCTTGATGTGTGGTTATAATGGTTGCACCAATCGTTTCATGATTGACTTTAAATACATATTCAAATGCATGTGAATATGCACCATGTCCAATATCATGTAATAATGCACTTACTAAAAATAACAATTGTTCTCGTTCATTTAAATTGTTCTTAATTTCATCAATTGTTAAAAATCTATGTGCAAGTTCATAAACACCTAATGAATGAGAAAATCTAGAGTGCTCTGCAGTATGAAACACCATATGAACACCTGATAATTGTCTAATTCTTCTTAGACGCTGAAAAACAGAGGTATCAATAAGCTCTGTTATCAAATCATAATCAATATGGACATATCCATAGAGTGGATCTCTAAATACCTGTTGTCTAATTTTCTTTTCCATAAGTTCCTTTAATAAGTTGATAAAAGTGGCCTAAGCCACTTTTATTTTTACTCAACAATAACGTATTTTTTAACAAGTTCGACTAGGTCGCCGTTTTTAAGCATGAATGCTGCACCATCATCTGTATCTAAATGACAGTCTAATCTGAAGCTTGCATGCACTCTACATAATACATTGTCTAATATACCCGGTTTAGTTCCATTAATTTTAATAGATACCATTTCTCTATCAGAAACACCAAAAGCTGCTGCTTCTTCAAGTGAAAAATGGATATGACGATCTGCAATAATCACTCCATAAGGTAATGATACTTCACCCTTTGGTCCAACTAATTTACATGCACCACTTCCAGCTACATCACCACTAGAACGTACAGGAGCAACAAATTTATAACGAATTGCATCACTTTGAGAAATTTCTACTTGTGATTCTTTTCTGGTTGGTCCAAGAATTCTAACACCTTCTAAAACCTTACCTTCAGGAGATACTAAATCTACCTTTTCTTCAGCTGCATATTGGCCAGGTTGACTTAACATTTTGAATACTTTAAGTTCATGCCCTTCACCAAATAATATTTCTAAATGTTCTTTTGTTACGTGAACGTGACGTCCTGATATACCTACTGGTATTTGTTTCATTTGCTATTCCTACCCTTCTTGATAACTCATATAAATTATATCACTTAAAGTTATTACATACAAGTAAACTCTTGGCCTAAGCTCTGTGTTTCGTATCGAATATGTGAATATTTTAGTGCATTCCTTTGATATAATGAAGATATAATAAAAATCAGTCTTAGAAAGGATTTAAAATGAAAACTATATTTGAACAAATTATTGAAAGAACAATTCCTGCACATATTGTCTATGAAGATGAATTAGTGATTGCATTTCTGGATATTACACAAGCAACAGAAGGACATACACTTGTTGTAACCAAAGAACCCTATCCTTCTATATTTGAAGTACCTGAATCTGTAATATCACATCTGTTTATGATTGTTAAAAAATTAAGTCTAGGACTCAAGAAGGCATTTGATTTAAAGGGTTTAAATATCCTTAATAATAATGGTCCTGTTGCAGGACAAACTGTATTTCATTATCATGTACATTTAATTCCAAGATATCAAAAGGATGAAGTACAATTCAAACTTAATAACCATATGGCTAATCTAGATTCCGAAAGGTATAAAAAAAGAGCAGCAATGATTATTGCAGCTCTATCGTAAATAGGACACCATTTGCGTGATTCTGTACAGAAACCTTTAGTCCAAATCTGTCCATCGTTTCTTTAACGATTGCTAAACCTAAACCAAATTGTCCTTTACTACCCTTTTCATATGCTTTAAATATTTTAGGTAATACATTTTCTTCTATAGGCTCTCCATCATTAAAGATGGTGAGCTTTTTATTTTTTAATTGAATCATAATCTTAGTTTTTACATAACGAACTGCATTATCCACAATATTTGATATTGCAACATAACATGCATCTTTAACCATCACATGTTGCCAGTCCTCATCAATATCTAAAATTATTTTTTTATCTGTAATATATTTGTAGTGATTCACCACTTGATGAATAATTTCTTTAAATGAAGTAAGTTCAAATTGATCTTCAGCATCAATATATCCGATTTTACGATACTCAATAATTTGTCGGACCTTTTTAGTTAGAACATCCGATTGTTTAATAATTAAAGCTGCTGCTTCTTTATCTTCTATACCATCTAAAATAGCCTCTGCATAAGACTTGATGACTGCAATCGGAGTTTTTAAGTCATGTCCTAAGTTTTGAATCATTTCTTTCTTAGTTTCTTCATAACTTTTAATTTCTGCTCGCATATTATCAATCGTCTTAGATAGAGAAACAATTTCTTCAGCAGCATTTTCAATGCTTACTTCTGTTTGATAATCATCATAAACCATTTGATCCACTTTTTCTTGTAGTTCTTTTAGTTTACCAACGGTATGAGAACTCCAAAGCCATATAATGACATTACCTAACACCAATATATTTAAGAATGCAATGGTTGTATAAAAAGGAATATTACCTGTCATATCCGTGATGAATTGTTGTGTGTTTGACATGACAAAAATTCCATATTTAGGTTGACCTATTGGGTTAACAATTTGTCCCATATAACTAATATTATCCATACGTGTATAAGGAATATTTTTAATGTCAAATGGCTGACCTGGTTTAAAGTTTTCTTGCATCATTTTATTCATGAGTAAGTTAAGTTCTTGTTCTGGAATATTGTTGTAAGAATATGCAAATACTTCACCTTCTTTAATAACGAAATAATCATTATAAACTGTTTCATTATCAAAATTAAAGGTATTTGAATTGGGTTGGTAACTTCCCTTAACTTCTTCAAAATAGTTCGTTAAAAAGGCTCTATTTTGATTTTCGTAAGCTTTATCAAATGTTAAGTTGATGATAAAAAGAAAAACCACACAACCAAGTAATGTGACAAATGAAAATATGATATTGATTTGTGTGGTTAATTTCAATTGATTCATAATAGTCTATAGCCGTACCCATAAATTGTTTCTATTCTTAATAATGGCATTTTAGAACGAAGTCTTCTCAATAAGTCATCAACAACACGGTCAGAACCGACATAGTTTTTACCCCAAATGGTTTCTAGTAAGAGTGTACGTTCAATGGGTTGTTGCTTATTCTTAAGGAATACTAATAACATTTCAAATTCTTTATTGGTTAATTCTATTTGTTTATCTCCGTGTCTGATTTCTCTGGAGTCTAATTGAATAGAATAATCACTATAAGAAATAACACCTGGTCTAGAGTTCTTTCTCTTTAGAACTGCTTTAACTCTTAAAATGAGTTCTCTTGGTGAAAATGGTTTTGCAAGATAATCATCAGATCCTAATTCAAGACCTTTAATCTTATCTAATGCTTGGTCTCTTGCTGATGTGAATATAATTGCTGCATCTGGATTGGATTGGTTGATTGCTTTAATTAAATCAAACCCATCGACTTCACCTGTTAACATGATATCTAAAATCCATAAATCGACCGTATCTGCAGCATGTTTAATTGCTGTTTCACCATCATAAAATACTGTAACATCATAGTTTTCTCTTGTTAAGTATTTTCTTATAATCTCAGATAAATCTCTTTCATCTTCAACATAATAAATTTTCATATATTGTTTACTCCTCTTTACCCTATTTGATATATTAATTTTATCACATAATTTGAAACTGACAGTAAATAAAAGAATAGCCACCTAACTAAGAAAGCTTAATTAGATGGCTACTCGAGAGAGAAAAATGAAGTATCTATAGTATATAATGGTTTAATTTAATACTCAATCATTGCTGTAAATAATGTAAATTCTTGTAATAAATACCATGATTGTTTATAAATTACTTGATGAGGTTTGTTTTCATATATGGAACTAATACATCCGGAATGGTAATTGTTCCATCTGCATTTTGATAGTTTTCCATAATCGCAATCATCGTTCTACCCACTGCAAGTCCAGATCCATTTAATGTATGTACAAACTCTGTTCTAGCCTCTTTATTTCGTTTAAAGCGAATGTTTGCACGTCTTGCTTGAAAGTCTCCTGCGTTAGATATAGATCCAATTTCACGGTACATATTTTGTCCAGGTAACCATACTTCTATATCATATGTTTTAATCATACCAAATCCCATATCTCCTGTAGATAACGTGATCACACGGTAAGGAATGTTTAGGAGTTGTAATACTTTTTCTGAATTTAACAACATTTTTAAATGTTCTTCATTAGAATCCTCAGGCGTTGTAAACTTAATCAATTCTACTTTGTTGAATTGATGTTGTCTTAAAATCCCTTTCGTATCTCTACCAGCAGAACCCGCTTCACTTCTAAATGCACTTGTATATGCTACATATTTGATTGGTAATTCATTCATATCGATGATTTCATCACGATATAAATTAATCGTTGGTACTTCAGCTGTTGGGTTTAAATACCAATCAAATCCTTCTAATTTAAATGCATCTTCTTTAAACTTAGGAAATTGTCCTGTACCAAACATACTTTTTTCATTCACAATATATGGTGGAATAATTTCTTTATATCCATGCTCAAATGCATGTAAATCCATCATAAATTGGATTAAACTTCTTTCAAGTCTTGCACCTAAACCTTTATCCACAACAAATCTAGGTCCTGTGATTTTAGTTGCTCGTTCAAAATCAAGTATCCCTAGTGCTTCACCTAATGCCACGTGGTCTTTAATCTCAAAATCAAAAGAACGGATTGTTCCCCATTTTTTGATCTCAATATTAAATGTTTCATCTTTACCAACTGGTACATCATCGCTTGGAATATTGGGTGTGATGGATAAGAGTTCAAACATTCTAAACTCAAGTGTAGATAGTTTTTCTTCTAAACTTGGTATTAAAACCTTTGCATCCTCAACTTCTTTTAATAAATTCTCAATCGGTTTTTGTTCCCTTTTGTATTGTCCAATAAGCTTAGATAATTCATTACGTTTAGCTTTTAAGCCTTCAACCTCTTGAATCACTAATTTTCTTTCTTCTTGAAGTTTAGGAATTTCGTAAAGATATGAAAAGTCCCCACCTTTTTGGTTAAGTTTTTCAACTACTAAATCTATATTTTCTGTTACATATTTTAAATCCAACATCTTGTTTTCCTCCTTATATAAATAAAAGTCCTTAGACTAAAAATGAGTCTAAGGACGAAATAATTTTTCCGTGGTGCCACCCTAATTCTATGATTACATAGCGCTTTACTGTTTGATAACGGAAACAATCCCGGATGTTATTAGCATCACTCCAGAGTGGATTAATTTTAAAGCTTATGTTCTGTTTTCACCAACCACAGACTCTCTAATCATCTAGCATTTAAAATGAGCTCTTTCTTCGTGTTAAATCTATTATACAATATTTTAATTGTAGTTTCTATATAAAGTGAATGGATTATTCACTTCTAAGTGCAACAACAGGGTCTTTCTTAGCTGCAATTCTTGAAGGGATTAAACCTGCAATGAATGTTAATGTGATTGAAATGACAACCAATAGAATGGCGTGTAGATAGAATAGATTCGCAATATTTGAATTACCTGTTGGTTCTTCTAAAAATATATTAATAACAGGGATTATTGCATAAGTAATCATAACACCTAAGAGTCCTGCAACAAATCCAATGAGAATTGCTTCTGCATTAAATACGCGAGATATATCTTTCTTTCTTGCACCAATGGATCTTAATACACCAATTTCTTTGGTTCTTTCTAATACACTTGTATAAGTAATTATACCAATCATGACTGAGGATACAAATAATGAGATGGATGCAAATGCAACCAATACTGCAGAAACGGAATCCATTACTGTTTTAATCATACTTACAGCAACAGCAACATTATCTGTATAGTTGATTTGATCATCTTCATCTAAACCTTCATTATAGGCATCTAGAATTTCAACAATATTTGCTTTATCATCAAAACTATTTGGATAGATTAATATGGTGTTAGGAAGATCAATACCACCTAATTCATATAACACATCTTCTTTATCTTTTAAAGGATTAAAGACAACACCTTGAATAACGGATGTTTCGGATGCTCTTTGTGCAACTACTACATCAGAAACATTATTTTTAGCAAGTACATCGGTTGCAACTAATGGTGTGTAAATAATAGATTCATTCACTTGTACAAGGTTCGTATTTGTTTTTACAATACCCGCAATTCTAACTGTAATGACATCACTTGAATTTGAATTATAAATCGTTTTTAAATCTTCTAAATTGTTGGTTGTATTTTTAGGTACATACTGTGTTCCATTATAAGTATAGTATGCGTTGTTTGTATAGACTTTAAATTCTTTACCAACGATATCTTCAAATGGTACTACTTGATCTGTTGGAAGTCCTAAGAAGGTTAGAATTTCTTTTGGAAGTTTATGTTCTCTATTAACAACTAATAATGCTTCGTGTGCATCCACATTATAATATGTACCATGAACAACATCAAAGAAGTCGTTAACAAACTCATATGCATAAGCACTTTGAGTGACATAACTTCTACCACTTGACCCTAATGAGCCTTGTGATCTTGGGTTGGTATAGAGTGTGTCACCTGCCATATAATAATACTGTCCAGTAAAACCATATTGATAAACAATAGACCCATACTGATTTAAATCAGATGTTTCTAAATACTCAATATATTCTTCAGATATATCATTTGTAGATAAACCTCTAGATACCTCAGGTTCATATCCTAAGACACCACCCTCAATTGGAGGTAGTGGGTTTAACTGTTGACGATTGGACATCATAATATCACTGATATCAATATAAGATCTGCTAACCTGTAATGGAAGACCAGCGAAGGTTCCTCTTTCCATGTTATTTAAATAGTCTGTAAATCCGTATTGGAGTGACATAACTAAAGCAACACCAATAATACCAATAGAGCCTGCTAATGCGGTTATAAGCGTTCTAACCTTTTTAGTTAACATGTTTTTAAATGATAAACTTAAGGCAGTTAAGTAACTCATACTTGACTTACTTACTGTATTTTCTAATCGGTCTTTACGTTTGACTTCAAATGGATTGGAATCACTTGTGACTAAACCATCTTTTAATGTAACGATTCTATTTGCATATTTTTTAGCGAGTTCTCCATTATGTGTAACCATAATGATTAATTTATCTTCAGATATTTCAGTTAATAAATTCATAATATCTACAGATGTTTCAGAATCAAGTGCACCTGTTGGTTCATCTGCAAGAATAATTGATGGATTATTAATTAATGCTCTAGCAATTGATACTCTTTGTTGTTGTCCACCGGATAATTGATTCGGTTTTTTCTTCATGTGGTCTTTTAATCCCACACGTGTTAAGACTTCAATCGCACGTCTTTTTCTTTCTTCTTTAGAAACACCAGATAATGTTTGAGCAAGCTCAACATTCGATAATACGTCTAAATGTGCAATCAGGTTATAGTTTTGAAAGACAAATCCAATTCTATGGTTACGATATGCATCCCAGTCTTTATCTTTATAATTTTTAGTTGAGACATTATCAATAATAATATCCCCACTGGTGTATCGGTCTAGTCCACCTATTAAATTAAGTAATGTTGTTTTACCTGAACCGGATTGTCCAAGTATAGCAACAAACTCATGTTTTCTAAAATTTAAATTGATACTATTAAGTGCGGTAAATGTTTGTTCACCGATAATATAATGTTTCTTTAAATCTTTAATTTCTAGCATGTTGTTTTACTCCTTCCACGAGTTGATGAGTCTTTGAAATATTTTTTGTCTGTTTTTTTTATCGTCTAAGTATCCCATTTTATGATCAATCATTCTTGATAGAAAATGATTAACTAAAATGCTTTTTAACATATAACTTTCTAATTCAATATCAATAGAACCAATTTCGCCTTGATGAATTTTTTCTGTCAATAGTTTTGGAAACCAACCTAAGGATTCAAAGATGATTTCGTGCATATCACAATCTGTTAAATCTTTATGCTTCCATAGTTCAAAAATGAGTATTTTAAGTTCATTGAAGTGTGCTTCAATGACTTCAGTGACTTGTTTAAAAATGTCTTCTAGAATATCATTAAGTTGCATGGACGAATAACCTTTCTTTCTATCTTCCATTTCCTTAATAATCATCTCAAAGGATTCTTCACTAATGACTTTAAACAGTTCATCCTTACCGCCTGGAAAATAATGATATATTAATCCTTGTGCTGTATCAATGGATTGATTAATATCACGAATGGACGTTCCATGAAAGCCATATTTAGAAAAGTTTTTGATAGCTGCTTGAATAATTTTACTTCTAGTTTCTAATGCTTGTTGTTCTCGTTGTGGTTTTTTGTCTTTAAACTGATCCATGAATTGACCTCCTTTGAACGTTTGTTCAATGAATTTTAACATGTTCATAGATATCTCTACAATGTTTTTGCATGATTATGTGTAAAATCATAGTTTTAACTTCAATTTATAGACTCTATAAAAAAAGGTATGTTACAGCAATCGCCATAACATACCTTTAATTATTTTTATAATATACCTAACTCATCTGCAATCTCAAGATATAAACTATCAATTGGATAATATTCTAGGTTGTGTTTTTTAAATATCTTAGCAGACTCTAAATCTAGCTTTTGATACATCGTATCATCGATAACTTCTTTCTTAGCAATTTTATCGAGTAACTCTGCTTCAAAATTTAAGAAAAACTCCATCGCTTCTTGATCATAGGTATCTAAATCAAGTAATTCGTGTTGGAAATCAATCGTATTTAAAAGTAAATTGATTTTTTTAGCATCTAAATTGAGTGCTAAATAATCATTTTGATAATACTTATTAAGGATTGCTTTTATCTCTTCAATTTGTTGATGAACATATTGAAAACCAAAGACAAAGTTCACATGGTCGTCATCAGAATAATTAGGATCATCAATGAGTCTATCATATAAATGATCAATCACATTTAATACATTTTCAAATCTAAAAATAAGTAGTGAATCTAGTTTTTTTAGGTTTGAAATGAAATCATCGTGTTCTAACTTCCAACCTGCATACTCGCTATAGATTAATTCATCACGCATGGATATTCCTCAATTCTTGATATCATTTAAGCTTTGTTGACAGATCCAAACATTGTTAATTTATTTTTAACAACTTCTTTCATAGCTTTATAGCCTGGGTCAAGAAGTTTTCTTGGGTCAAATCCTTTAGCTTCTAAGTCTTTACCTGCTTCAATGTATTTACGAGTTGCATCAGCAAATGCTAATTGTAATTCAGTGTTTACATTGATTTTCGCAATACCTAATGAGATTGCTTTTTTGATTTGATCTTCAGGAATACCTGTTCCACCATGTAATACTAATGGAACGCCTGCTGTCACTTCATTAACAGTTTTTAATACATCAAATCTTAATCCTGGCCAGTTTGCAGGATATTTACCATGGATATTACCAATACCTGCTGCAAATAAATCTACACCAGTTTCAGCAATAATACGGCATTCTTCTGGATCAGCAACTTCACCTAATCCAACAACTCCGTCTTCTTCTCCACCAATAGAACCTACTTCAGCTTCTACAGATACGCCAACTGCATGTGCAACTGCAACAACTTCTTTAGTTTTTTGAAGATTTTCTTCAAATGGATAATGAGAACCATCAAACATAACAGATGTAAATCCAGCACGAATAGCACGGAATGCACCTTCATATGTACCATGGTCTAAATGAACTGCAACAGGAACAGTGATCTTCATAGCTTTATCTAATGTAGATACCATTGCCATAACGTTTTCATATCCACCCATGTATTTAGCAGCACCTTCAGATACCCCTAAAATTACAGGTGATTTTAATTCTTGTACAGTTGTTAAAACTGCTTTAATCCATTCTAAGTTATTGATGTTGATTTGTGCAACAGCATAACCTTCGGCTTTCGCCTTTTGTAACATTTCTTTTGCGGAAACTAACATTTTTGAATCCTCCTTATCGTTTTAGCCAATAGATATTATATATCTAATTGTCTTTTATTACAAACATTTAGGTAATCTTTGGCTCAATTTTGGTATTTTTTAGAGACATTTCTATAAAATCTATAAATAACGGGTGTGGTCTTAAAGGTCTTGATAAAAATTCTGGATGAAACTGTACAGCAACAAACCAAGGGTGATTTTTAACCTCAATAATTTCTACTAAGTTTTTCTCCGGATTGATACCACTTACAACAAAATCAGAGCTTTTAAAAAGATCTAAATATGCGTTATTAAATTCATAACGATGACGATGTCTTTCATAGATAGATGTTTTTTGATATGCACGTTTAGCAAGTGTACCTTCTTTTAAATCACATTTAAATAATCCAAGTCTAAGTGTACCACCTAAATCATCATTGTTTTCTTTTTGTATCGTTATTAAAGGCATTTTAGTTTCAGGGTCTATTTCTGTTGTTTCAGCCTCTTTATACCCTAACACATTTCTTGCATATTCGATACTTGCAAGTTGCATACCATAACATATTCCAAAGAATGGAATGTTGTGGGTTCTAGCATATTCTATAGATAGTATTTTTCCTTCGGTCGCTCTTTTCCCAAAACCACCAGGAACTAAAATACCATCACAATTTTTAAGTGCATCTGCAACGTTATCTGCATGAATCTTTTCAGCATTTAACCATTTAATCTTAACTTCCGTATCATGATAAAACCCTGCATGTTTTAAAGATTCTGAAACAGATAAGTATGCATCTTGAAGTGAAACATATTTACCAACTAAACCAATTGTTACTTTATGTTTTAAGTTTTTAATCTTATGAATTAAATCTTCCCATGGTTGCATGTTAGATTCATTTTCATTAGATAAATTAAAATGTTTTAAAACATAATCATCAATTTTTTGTTGTTTGAAATTTAGAATAATCTCATAGATTACATCCACATCTAAAGACTCAAATACGGCTTCTTTATCCACATCACAAAATAATGCAATCTTTTCTTTAACTTCTTTAATAATCTTAACCTCACTACGAAGAATAATCATATCCGGTTGAATCCCTAAGGATCTTAATTCTTTAACGGAGTGTTGTGTTGGCTTGGTTTTAATTTCATTAGAGGCTTTTAAGAAAGGCACTAATGTATTATGGATGTAAAGTGTATTTTGATATCCAAAATCTCTTCTTGCTTGACGAATAGCTTCTAAATAAGGAAGAGATTCTATATCTCCTACCGTACCACCAATTTCAGTAATAATAATATCAGCCTTAGATGTTTTAGCGGCTTCTTTTAATTTTAACTTAATTTCATCGGTGATATGTGGAATAACTTGAACAGTTGCACCTAAATAATCACCTCTTCTTTCTTTTTGTAACACAGATTGATAAATCTTACCTGTTGTTACAGAGGATTCTTTAGAAAGATTGACATCAATAAAACGCTCATAATGTCCTAAATCAAGATCCGTTTCAGCACCATCATCTGTAACAAACACTTCTCCGTGTTGATAAGGACTCATCGTTCCAGGGTCCACATTAATATAAGGATCAAATTTTTGAATGAATACCTTATAACCTCTTGATTTTAATAATTGGCCGATTGCTGATGCACTAATGCCTTTACCTAAAGATGATACAACGCCACCTGTAACAAAAATGAACTTTGTCATTACGTACTCCTTTTCTTTAAAAATATAAAAGTCTCCTAAAAATAGGAGACTTCGCTTTCTTTGGTTTTATGTGTGCCCTTCTTTATTGTATCAAAGCAAGCACATAGTTTCAACTATAAACTTATAAAATCATAATTATTTATTTTCTAAAAAGAAAAAGAGGTTTTACCCTCTTATTCATCATACATATCTTCGTAGTCATCCATGATGTCGTTATAATCGTCTTCATCATAATCGTCATCAAGATCTAAGTCAATATCATCAAGACCTTCATCTTCATCTGTTGTTTCAAGGTCAAGACCTACATCAACATATGCTTTTTCTTCCTTGATTTCTTCATCTAAATCTTCTAGATCTTCATCTTCAAGTTCTTCTTCAACTTCTTCAACATCAGCTAAATTGAACTCAGAGAAGTCAATTTCATCCTCATCAATTTCTTCAACTTCTTCAGGTTGAATAAATGCATATCCATCCTTATCCCAAAATTCTAAGTGTCCATCTTTTAATGCCCACTTATCATCCCCTACAAAGACAAATTTGCCTGACATTGTAATATCTATGTATAATTGAGTCATTTGATCTACATCTTGAGTATCTAAACCCTTTAATGTAGCTGCTTTTTCAATTAAGTCATAAATGGAGATTGGCTCTTTGTTTTCTTTAAGAATATTTTCGATGATGTCTAACAAAGACAATTCATTTATTTTTTCGCTAGCCATTTTTACACCCTCCTAAAAACCGTCTATATTGTATATTAAAGTTACAAATAATGCAACAACTTTTTGAAATTAAAATAGATTTTAATACTTTTGACGGTTTTCAACAGCTTTTATGAGCGTTAATTGGTCCGCATATTTCAAATCTGCACCTACTGGAAGTCCATAACCCAATCTTGAGATGGTTAATCCTTCACGGGATAATAGTGTTTTAATATACTGTGCGGTGAGTTCACCTTCAACAGTAGAGTTGGTTGCTATAATGATTTCTTTAGTGTCTTTAATTCTTATTGCTAATGCATCAATGTTTAAATCTTTAGGTTCAATTCCTCTAGAAAAGTCGATTAAACCATTTAAAACATGATATTTTCCAAAAAAGGTTTGTGTTTTTTCAATAGCAAACACATCTTTAGAATCGGATAAAACCATAATGGTTTCATCACTTCGATTGTGATTTTTACAAATATCACATGTTTCATCATCTGTTAATAAACCACATGTTTTACAGTACTTAATCGATGTTTTTAAGTCTTTTAAGTGACTGCCAAATAGCTCGAGTTCATCTTGTTCTAATTGTGTTAAATAAAGTGCCAGGCGTTCGGCACTTTTTTCACCAATACCTGGAAGTTTTTTTAAATCCAGGATGAGATCAAGAATAATCTTAGGATACATTAGAAACCAAATCCGCCCATGCCGCCAGTAAATTGACCCATGGTTGACTCTTGTTCTTTATCAATTTGATGAAGTGCATCATTTACTGCAAGTAATACTGCATCTTGTAGTAATTCAACTTCATCTAAAAGTTCTGGATTGATTTTAACATCAATCACTTGGCGTGTACCTTGCATAATGACTTCAACACCAGATGCTTTACCAATAAATTCACGAGATTGTAACGCTTCTTGTGCCTCTTCCATTTGCTTTTGTAATTTTTTAATCTTATTAATCATTGCTGGATTCATATATTATTCCTCTACTTTCACGATTTCTTTTCCAAAATATGTTTCTGCAAAATCCACAAGTGGATCTTTTTCTAGAACTACATTTTTTTCTTCTACTAACTTTTCATATAAATGTAAATCAATAGGTTTCAGTTTAGGTTTAGATGTACCTGAGTTATATTGATTTGCATAATCTGATTTTAAAATGAGCCAGTCTGGTTTGATAATAGCAACATAATCTTTAACCAACTCTGTTTTTTGATTCAGTATTTGTAATACCTTTTCTTTAGTATCTTTTCTAAGCATTGTTTCTGCTGAGAAAAGATCATCATAGACAAGTAACATGGTATCTTGGCTACATGCCTCAAGTGAACCTTCATATAATAAACTTGCAATACCTCTTAAACTTGGATCATCATAGTTTGCTAATTGATCCCACCCTTTTTTAAGGAGTGCTCTTTTTTCTCTATTACCGTTGTTTAAGATGTTTTCAACATCACTAACTGTAACAAGTGGTTTTAAATCGAGTGCTTTATTTTCTTGACGTTCTATTTTGGATTGTTTAATCTGTTCTTTAACTTGAATACTAATCTTTTCTTCAAGCTTTTGAATATGAGATTCTAGTTGTGTTAATTTTTGTTCAAAATCAACCATCAATACAGATTCATGATTGATCATTTTAATGAGTGCTAACTCTAAGTATGCACGTTTGGATGTTGTAAATTTAAGTTCTTGTTGTAAACCATTTAAAATATCTAAGTATGCATAAACTAAAGGTGTTGGTATAAGTTTTAAATCCGGATATTTAATATTGGTTCTAATCTTATCTAATAAAACATCTCTTAGTGCCAGAATAATATCTGAGACCATACGTGATATATCTTTTCCATCACTTATGATTTGATTCATAAATTCTAGTACTTTTTGAGGTTGTCTTTGGAAGATTAATTTAATCAAATCATTAATAAATCTTCTCGATAATCCACCTGATACTTGATAAACATCTTCTTCAGTAATTTTTTCGTTTGTAAATGATACAACTTGATCTAGTAAACTGAGTGCATCTCTCATCCCACCTTCAGATGTGATTGCGATTGCTTTTAAAGCGTCCTCATCAATAGATAAGCCTTCTTCTAAAACAATTTTTCTTAAGTTATCTTCAATATCTTTTTCTTCAATATTTTTGAAATCAAATCGTTGACATCTAGAAAGAATGGTTGCTGGTACTTTATGTGGTTCAGTTGTTGCTAAAATGAAGACAACATACTTAGGTGGTTCTTCGAGTGTTTTTAATAATGCATTAAATGCTTGTTGCGTCAGCATATGGACTTCATCGATAATATAGACTTTATATTTACCTACAGAAGGTGCATATTTAACCTTATCTCTTAAGTCTCTAATCTCATCGACACCATTATTGGATGCAGCATCAATTTCAATGACATCTGAAACATCGTTTTTATCAATACCTTGACAAATATCACAAACGCCACAAGGTTCACTGGTTGGATATGTTCTACAGTTTAATGCTTTAGCAACAATTTTTGCTATAGAGGTTTTACCTGTTCCTCTAGGACCTGAGAAAATATATGCATGTGCAAATTTCTCATGAAGGAGTGCGTTTTGTAAGGTTTGTACAATCACTTTTTGTCCATAAACATCCGAAAAACGTTTCGGTCTGTATGTTCTATATAGTGCAACATAACTCATAAATTGTTACCCCCTTTGGCATTTTGTTACATCATTATATCATATATAATGAGATTTATTTCTATTTTCCAAGACAGAACTTTGTAAATAATTCTGTCAGTAAATCACCATATTGGTGGTTACCTAAAATTTCACCTAAAGTATTCCATGCTCTGGTTAAATCAATCAAATATAAATCCACAGGCATCTCTTTAGCGATGGCGTCTATAACGCTTTCTAGGGCATTTTTAGCCTCTTTTAGTTTTTGGATGTGTCTCATGTTCGATAAGTAGTTAAAGTCTTTATCTAAAAGGTTATCGAGTTTAAGTGTTTTTAAGATTTCTTTTTCTAAAGTCTCTATACCTTCTTTTTTTAAGACAGATATATCGATTGCTTGTTGGATCTTTAATTTTCTAGGTAAGTCGCTTTTATTACCTATAATAATTCTTGTTTTATGTTGAGTGAGTTCTAATAATTCTAAATCCTCAGGTGTAAGTTCAACTGAAGTATCTAAGACGAGTAAAATAAGTTCTGCATCTTTAATCGCTTTTTTACTTCTATCGATTCCAATACTTTCAATAAAATCATTTGAGGTTCTAATACCTGCTGTATCTACTAAATGTAGTGTTACACCTTGTAGATTAATATATGCATCAATGGTATCTCTTGTTGTACCTTCTATGTCTGAAACAATGGCTCTTTCTTCGTTTAAAAGTGCATTTAACAAACTAGATTTACCGACATTAGGTCGACCAATAATAACTGTTTTAACGCCATCTCTAATTAATTGAGTTTTCTTTGAGTGTATGAGAATATGATTAATTTCTTCAAGTAAATCGACCACTCTAGGATAAATGATTTCATGACTCATAACGATTGCATCGTCATATTCAGGATAATCAATATTCACCTCAATTTGAGCAATCATCGTCAATACTTTTGATTTAAGTGAATCTATTAAAGCACTGGTTTCTTTATGGAGTGCTTTATTAGCAACTTTAATCGCATTCTCATTAGTTGCATGAATGATATCCATGATTGCTTCTGCTTGAACCAAATCAATACGTCCATTTAAAAATGCACGTTTAGAAAACTCACCAGGTTCAGCAAGTTTAATACCTGTTTCTAATATACGTTCTAATACAAGTTGTGTAATTAATATGCCACCATGTGTAGATATTTCAACAACATTTTCTTTAGTAAATGATCTAGGTGCAATAAAAACAGAGACCATGACTTCATCTAAAATGGACAAATCTTTATTTAAGATATGTCCATAATGAATGGTATGACTTTGAACATGGTTTAAGTTTTTACCTTTAAATATGGAATTAACTTTTGAAATTGCCTCATCACCTGATACACGAATAACTGAGATTCCGGCTGTACCAAGTGGTGTTGCGATTGCAGCAATTGTATCAAATTGCATAGGACACCTAACTTCTATTTTTTATCTATATGTAACTTTTCAAACTTCTCATCATCGGTAGGTTTAAATGGGTTGACGCCACGTTTTAAGTCTCTTAAGAATATAAATAATACGACAAATACACCAAAGAGTGTACCTTCATATAAATATCCCATACCCAGAACAATACCTAGAAGCGCACTAAACCAAATGGTTGCAGCTGTTGTAATACCGTGTATGATGTTTCTGGAGTCTTTCATAATAACACCAGCCCCAATAAACCCAATACCTGTTACAACTTGTGCAATAATTCTTTGACCTTCAGGGTCTCCAATACCATTAGCTACTTCACTTAAATAACTTGCTCTTTGTACAAAAGAAATCATTAATGCAGATAATCCTACTAAAATATGTGCAGATATACCTGCAGCTTTACCAACGTTTTGTCGTTCCATTCCAATGAAAAATTTAACAATCACAACGACAAACCCAGGTATTAAAATCATGTATAACCATTGTTCCCAAGTAAGAAATGATTGAATCATATCATAGCCATCTGGCATTTGAAATAATGTATGCATCTTATAAATCCCCCTTAAATATTATAACACTTGGTGTACAGTTTCTATAAATTGTGGTAATTCGTCCCAATGATTTAATACTGCACCACTCGCCTTGGCGTGACCCCCGCCACCAAATTGATTTGCAACTTTATCAATATCTGGACCATTTGAACGTAAACGAATACGTACTACATCGCCATCTTCAATAAATATTGCCCATACTTGATATCCTTCGATACCACCTAACATATTAACAACACTACTTGCTTCTTCGTAAGATAAGTTAAACTGGTTTCTAATTGCATCTGTGATCTTTAAATAAATAAATCCTTTATCGGTTGTTATAAAGTTTTGGTAAACAAAACCTTTAAAACGAATCATATCGAGTGTTTCATTAGAAAGAGAACGGTCAATTTCTTCTACATCCGCACCTTTAGTTAATAATAATCCTGCCATTTGGTGCGTTAATTCTGATACCCCACGATATTTAAATCTACCTGTATCTGTAAGTATCCCTGTGTACATTGCAACAGCACCAGGTTTTGTGATTTCAAATGATTTAATCTTTGTAGACATGTAAGCCATCATTTGCGCACATGAAGGGAATGATGTATCGACCCACATCAAATCTCCAAAGTCATCGACTGGAATGTGATGATCAATTTTGATTAATTCTTTACCTAAACTATATTTTTGATTTGAAATACGTTTTGTGTTTGCCGTATCTACAACAATAGATAGTGCCTCTTGGTAAAATGTATCCGGGTATTCATCAACACCAACAACAATATCGGGTCTACCTACAAATGAGACATACTCACTAATTTCTCCTGTAACAAATACTTCTTTTTCAGGAAAAGCATTTTGAATCATATTCTTTAAACCAAACTGAGCACCATAACAGTCCCCATCCGGTCTTACGTGACCAAAGATAATAATTCTTTGGTATTTTTTAATTTTATTATATATTTTTCTTAGCATAAAATTCTTTCATCCTTTCATTAAACGCCTCAATAACTTCATGTGCTTGATCAAAACTCTTAAGTGTTGCTCCACATGCTTGAGCATGTCCACCACCACCAAAGCGTTTTGCTATATCCACAATGGATACTTGTCTACTTCTAAATTCACCAATAATTTCACCATTTTCTTTTTCAGTGAAGTTAGCCCATATATAAACCTCTTCGATACCAGCCATTAAATTGATTGTACCTCGTGAAACACTTGCAAAATCAAGTCCTGACTTTTTGATGATATCTAAATCATTCATTCTGTATGCGACAAATTCTTTTGTTAATTTAAAATCTGCAAACATTTGTTTAATTCTGCGTTTTTCTAATGTTTCTAAATATAAAAAATCATAGATGGTTAAAATATCTACATCATATTTCATCAATTCTGCAGTCATATCAAAAACATGTTTCGCATTTCGGTTTGTGACATATTGGAATCTTCCACTATCACCAATAATGCCTGCATAAAGATGATTTGCAGCCTTTTGGTTCAACTTCAATCCCCATTTTAAAGCAAGATCCACAATGATTTCGCTACATGAAATATATTGATTCCAAGAAATAAATATATCGGGATTTGTATTGGTGTCGTTTAAATGGTGGTCAATAACAACAAGTTTATGTGCTTGTTTGTAACGCTCATCGGAAACTAATGTTTTTTCTGCTGTATCTAAAATAAAAACCAAAGCATTTAAATAGTCTTTATCCTCTATCATATCCATAGTTGCATCAAATGGATATCTATTTTGATCGCCTACAACATAAACTTTTTTATCCGGGAAATTTTCTTTTAAAATTTCTCTAAAACCTAACTGTGAACCGTATGCATCTAAGTCTGGTTGCTTATGCCTGTGGATAATGATTGTCTCATGTCCTTCTATTAATTCTAATATATTTTCTACCATATAAACTCCAATCTCAATAGAGTAGTATAGTATAACACAAATTATGGTTTCTTTCTATAAAAAGCGTTACTATTATTGAAATAAAAACCACCTTTATCTATCTATAAATAGATAGTTTAGATGGTTTTTTATCAAAATCGTAGGATTTGCGTCTAAATTATTACTTCCAAGGAATTGGAAGTTTTGGTTCCCAGTTTGGAGTTGTTGTTGCAAGTGCACCAACGCCACCATTTGCAGAATAATTCCAGTCTGGTGATTTTTCACCATTTGGATTGGAAGGATACCCCTTCGTTGCCCAACCATTCACTTTTGCTCTGTTTTCAGCAAATCTCATAAATGTTAAATAAGGTACGTTTTTGTATGATAATAATAAATCATATTCTTGGTACGTTAAGGATACATCTTCAGATAATCCTTCTGCAACAATCATGAATTGTGATAAATGACCATTCACCCAAACTAAACCTAAGTTTCTTCCATAACCTTCAGTCAGTGAATAACCAGGAATAGATTGAACATGAATCACTTTACCTGCTTCTTCGTTTAGTAAGTATTGCTTGTTATATTTACTTGCAACATATCCCCAAGGTTCAGCAGAAACATTTGAACCATTAACTTCAGGTGTATTTAAATAGAAGTATCGAACAGATCCACCTGCAAATCCACCTTGTGATCTAAAGAATGCTGTATCACCATCAGCAACACTTTGTACAGTTGTTTCAACTGCACCACCACCACCTGTTGTTGAGTTGGTTGTACTTACATAAGGTAGTTCTTCTAAGTATCTGGACTCAAGTCTTGGACCACTATAAAGTTGTTCTAATGTTTTGATTTCATGTGTATCATTTTTTAAGTATTGATATTGATCTGGAAGATATGCGATAAAATTAAATGCATTATATGTTTGTGTATTTTCATAGCTATCTTTTTCACCTAAACGAATAAGTGTGACGTTATAAGAATACATAAAATCTAGTCCAATATCTCCAACTAAATCAACGGCATTATTGGATACTGCTAATTCCATTGCATCATTACCATTATAAGGTAGTGGACCTGTCTCATATACATAGTCAAATAATGCCTTTACAGAGGCGTTATCGTGGTCTTTACTACCAATGACATAATATGCATTGGCATCAATCGTCCCAGTTAAAGAAATGCTTTGAGAAACCTCTCTTGAACCGTTTGTGTAAAAGCGAATTGTATGTGTACTTAAATCCACAGATGCATCACTTGGATTATATAGTTCAATGACGTTGTTTTCTTGATCTGATGATGTATAGATTTTGGATATAACAACGGGTGAATCTGTTACTGTTTGACATGCAACAATTAGGCCTGCAATCAGTATTGTAATTGCTAAAACTAATACTTTTTTCATAAGGACTCCTTATCATCTTTCTTCATTTTTGTTTTTGCTTCAGATACTTTTTCTAAGTGTTCTTTTCGTTTTGTTTCTTTTCTTAGTTTATAGGATTCATACACATACTTATGGAAGAATATAAAGTATGTTGCAATTGCAACCAATCCAATGAATATCCCCATATTTTTAATATATATATAATAGTAACTATCGAGTTTTGCTATATAGGAGTCATCTGCATAATATGCATTATTATTTTGATAGTTATCTAAAATACCTTTGGATATTAAATCGATGTTTTCTTTTGATAAGGTTTCAATATTTCTATTGTATGTTTCACTGAACTTATCACCTTGTTGGGTACTGACTTCCTCATTATTTAAAATGAGTAGGTTTTCTCTTAAATCATCAAATCTCTTATATTTAAATTGAATATATTTAAATATAACTTCATCTGTTTCTAATCTGTCATAATTCATTAACATTAATTTAGATTCATCATTATAAAGTGTAATAAATGTTTCTGTAAATGTTACTTTTTCTGTTGCGCCAATCTTTACAGGTGCATTAAAGATGATGTCTGCCTCAATGACACTATATTGATCTTCATCTTTAAATAGGTTCTCATCATCAATTCTTAAATCATCAATTAGAATTGCTAATGCATTATTGGTTTGATTCGGATGATATTCTATGAGTGTAAATATAGAAACTTTTAATGCGTGATCCTCTGCTGTATAAACTTCTTCAAATAAAGGTTCAATTTGTATAATTGCAAACTTTTTATCCAATCTGTTATTTGCAACTACGGTTGCATTTAAGAGTTTATATGGGTCGTCTTGTACTTCATATTCAACTTCTCTTAAAAAGGTTATAACGCGCTCCGCTTCTGTATATGTTGCAACTAAAGATGCTGCAAACCCTATAAAAGCAATATAGAGTATAACGAGTGGCCAGTTCTTTTTCATAAGGCTCCTTAACTAAACAAATATGTGCTTAATTATTATAACCCAAAATATATGTTTTAATCAAATGAAGGAAGGTTTTTATGCTTATAGGTTCTGCAATTATGAACAAATTCACTTAAAAGACTTGAAATATGTTTTTTTTAAGTTGAATGTGGTTTGATAAAAAATAAAAAAAGGGATGCTTGTTTAAGGCATTCCTTCTTCATTTTATCAAATTAATTGATATTATAAAACGTAAACTTTAAGGTCATCTACACCAATTGCATAAGCAGTGTTGCTTGTAGATGCAGCAGCAGGAGCTTCATAGACAAGTCTATAAGTTCCAGCACCAGTGATGTTAATAGATACTGTAGTTAAAGCGTCTTTAGTTAATTGACTAAATACGTTATCACCAACAGTAACCCAGTTTTCACCCTCAAGTTTTTCCATTCTTACAGATGAACCAGCAAGTGCAACAGTTGCATCAAAGTTATTTTGATTCCATGCAGCAAAACTAAATTCAACTTTTGTAGCACCAGTGTATTGAGCACCAGTGAAGTCAAATACTACATAGGATAACTTAAATGTAGAAATTGGAGCAAGTACTAAGAATGCACCATTATCTGTCCAAGGGGCAAATGTTGATGTATTGATTTGTACTCTATCTTTAGCTAATGTAAATGGATCTTCATTAACATTTGAGAATACTAAGTCGCCAGCACTATAACCTGTTTTTGGAGCTGTACCAAAGTCAAATGTGTAAGCTACAGTTTCAACTGCGCCAAATGCTTTAACGTTTAATACAAATACTTTAGTGTCTGTTTCTTCACCGTTAGTTAATGTAGCAGTTAATGTGACTTCAGTATCTACAGTTGGTTCGCCGTAAACACCATCATTACCTAAAACTTCAGGTAATGAGGATGTCCAAACGACTGTTGTACCGTTTGCTAATGTTAATGGTAATTCAAGAGATGCTGTAACTGTTGTAGCAACATCTAATGAAGCTTTATCTAGAGCTAATTCTTCAGCATCTGTTAAGACTGGTGATTCACCTTCTACAGCTTGAGCTGCATCGTCAATAGCAAGAACTGGATTATTAGATCTCCATGTTAATAATGCATTTTCAAATGAAACATAATCACCAACAGCTAATCCTTTAATGAAATCAGATGAACCAACAAGTGGTTGTCTTGAATCCCAGAAGAATTTAATTGTTTTTAATGTAACTTCATCTTCTAATGTTAAATCAACGTTACCGAAGTCGTTTGTACCAACTGCAGTAACTTTAAGGTTTGTTACAGATACTTTACCAGCTTGGTAAGGAAGTAAGGATGCAGCATCCCATAATTCTACAGTTCTTAAGTCAATAGCAGCAGGAACAACACCATCTGCTTCAAGGTCTAAGACAACTGGGTTTGTTAATTGGATTAATCCATTAAATACTGCTCTTAACCCGATCACTTGAACTTGTTTACCAACAAGTAATCTTAACTCTGCAGCAGCATCAACGGATGGCATATAAAGTGTTACAGCACCTGTTGCATCAGCGATAGAGATTTGTCTGTGACCGTTATAACCTAATACAGTACCAGACACTCTAAATTTAAGTGTGTTGCTGGTTGCAGCGTTTACTTCTGCGATTGTTGATAGAGGAATTTCCCCTACTTTAACTGTGATTTCTTTTGTATCTGTTACAGCGCCACTTGTGATGGTTGCAACTAAGACAACATCTTGACGAGGACCTGATGCAGGTAATGTAACAGCACCAGTTGTAAGGTTAACTAATGCGTTATTTGGATCATTCGCATCTTTAAATGCCCATGAAACGTTAACATCGTTTAATCCCTTAGAAACTAAGTTTAAAGTCTTACCTTCTTCATATACTTCAGGAGCTAATACTAATGCAGTTTTAGCTAAATCAACTTTTTGTTGATCATTTAATGTAGCAACGATACCAGTAGGTCCGCCTACATAGTAGATAGCATATGCTAAGTTATTGGATCTATAAGTATAGATAACAACATCCATTGTTACTTCAAATCCATTGAATGAACGAATGTATTGGAAATCACGCGTGTTGTAATAAACCATTAATCCGCTTGCAGGTACTGTTGATGTACCTAATGTTAATTCTGATTTAGATGAGTCAATAATATAAGTATTATAGTTACCATTATCGCCAGGGATCATGTAAACTTTACCAGTAATTGTTGCATAAACTGGTTCAAAGTTTCCATCAGCCACGTTAGCGTATAGATGTTCACCATTTGTTACTAAACTATTAATTTTAGCATCAATACTTGTAACAACTTCTTTTGTTGGATATTGAGGAGTTGCAGTTGTTTTTTCAACACCTGTAGATTTAACTAATTCCCAAATACCGAAGTACCATTCTAAACTACCTGTAATATCATATACCTTACCAACTTCAAATTCAGTTTGGCTTTGGAATAATTGGATAATACCAGTTCCATCATAAGCAAAGAATACATCGCCTCTTGCAAAGACAGTAACATTTGGTATTTCAACTTGATATGTACCACCATCATAAGATGCATCCGTAATTGCTAAAATGTCTGCAATTGTTTCAATTGTAATTTCTTCAACTGTATTTTCTTTAACTGTAATATTTAGATTCCATTCTCTTGTAAGAATTTCATCAGATAATTCAGATTTTAAAGATAAAGTTGCAGTAATTTTAACTGTTGCATCACCTTGTCCTTTAGCTGGACGGTTAACAGTTGCAGTACTTTGATCTGCAGCTGGTGCACCAAATGCAACAACACCAGGTTCATCAGATGACCATGCTGCTGTTACGCCTCCTGCTAATTTTGTTGGAACAACAAAGTTTGCAGTAATATTAGATGGGTCAGCAATTAATACAGACATACTTTGATATGCTGTTTCTAATTTTGCAACTGAACCATCAACTGGTTGTACTTCAGGCCCACATGCGACAAGCACTAGTGCTAAAAGTAATCCCGTTAATACGCTTAAAACTTTTTTCATGTAATTTCTCCTTCTAAGAATTTTTTTATTAATCAACATGAATAATTAGTTAGTGATAAAGTTGTAACTCTTTTGATATTCAGAATCTATAAACGCATCGAGTGCAGCTTCATTTGCCGCATCAAATGCGAAAATCTTAACAATTAAAGCACCTACTTCAGTTCTGGATTTAGAACTTTGTCCAAAGACTGCAGATGTGAAGAAGATTTCTCCGTTGTTTCTAAACATATCGATAGCTTCTTTAACAAGTTTATCTTGCGCTTGTTGCATATTGGTTGGATTCGCACTAATGCCTGAAACATAGTTATTCCAAATGGTTGTTTCATAGGCTGAGTAACGAATTGGAGCATATCCTGAAGGAATCGCAAATTCTGCTGTTTTTTCAGGGGAAATCATGTATTTAGCAAATAACCATGCAGCGATCATACGTTGTTCGCTGTCTTTTCTATAAAGGTTAATGTTTGGACCTTGTTGGATTTGAGCACGTTCACCAGCATTTTTACTTGGAAGTGGAGCAACCCCAACACGTACACCTTTATCAAATGCTTCTTGGTTATAAGCATAACGTGTACCACCAGTTGAACCCACATACATATAAAGTCTTTCACCAGTCTTGAAGATATCGGATGTATATGCTTGTCCGTTTAATTCACGAGTTAACATTAAACCCTTATCTACTTTATCTTTGAAGTATTTAACCATTGTTTTAGAATCTGCATTGTTGAATTGAACTTCACCGCGACCAGTTTCTGCATTATATCCTGTATAAGGAGCATTCCATTGTTTAGAACCTGTGATAAATAAATTATCTTCAGAGTCATAACCAAATGGAATTGCATCTGGTTCTCTTAATTTGATATCTGCAGCGATTGCAAACACTTCATCCCAAGTTTCTGGAACATCATATCCATGAGTTTCAAAATAAGTCTTGTTATAGAAGAAACCTTCACTTGATTTTGTAAATGGTAATGAAAGAATGGTTCCTTCAGTATCATAAGATGCACCTTCTGCCCATAATGATGGTAAGAAATCATCTAATTCAGCTTGGCTAAATCCAAGTGTTGGATGGCTAATAAAGTTATTTAAAGCAAGTGGTGTGTTTGCTGTTGCATATCTTGCGATATGGTCAGGATAACTTTCAGAAATATCCGGTGTTGTGCCTGCAGGAATGGATAATGCAATCTTATTGGATAAGGCTACATAATCATCGGCTGCTTTACTTTCATTTACCGTAATATTTGGATAAATTAATTTGAATTCTTGAATCCATTGTTGGACGATTGCTTGGTTAGCTCCTCCCATTCTGTGCCAGAATTCAATTGTCACAGGTGTTTCTGTGTCAAACTGTGCATCAGCTGCTAACTCATACCATTCAACAAGTTTACCGCCGCCTGTCTGACCACGTGTACCATCAGAACATGCAGCTAATGTAAAGATGAATGTTAGCATAAATAAACTAATAAATATTTTTTTCATGTCTTTCTCCTTCAAAAAATTTTTTAAGTCTTTGGCTATTAACCCTTAACTCCCGATCTAGATACACCACTCATAATATATTTTCTAAAGAATATAAAGAGTAGTAATAATGGAACTGTAACCATCACTGTTGCAGCCATTTGATAGTTTAATAATGGACGGCCTACACCAGATTCTGCTTGGTCAATGAAGGATCCTCTTAACCAAGTGGTTACTAAACGATATTCTTCATGAGCAACTAGGTTTGGCCATATATAGGCATTCCAAGTTCCCATAAGTTTTAAGATAACGATTGTTACGATGGATGATTTTGCCATTGGCATCATCACTTTGTATAAATATTTAAAGTCTCCGCATCCATCCACTTTCGCTGCATAATATAATTCATTAGGAATTTGTTTGAATGTTTGTCTTAATAAATAAATATGGAATATTGAAACCATAAATGGAACAATCATTGCTAGGTAAGAGCCAGTTCCTGGATCATCAACCCATCCAAGTCTTGCAACTGTTACGAAGTTTGAGATAACCATCATCTCACCTGGAATCATCATCGTTGCAAGTAAGATGGTAAAGATAAGTTCTTTACCTTTAAAGTTTAATCTTGCAAGTGCGAATGCTACAAGGATTGAAAATATTGTTCCACCCACAGTTGAGAATATTGCAACAATACCAGTATTTAGTAAATATCTAGGAAAGTTGATGCTGGTTGAACTTGATGTATAAAAGAATACGTTAATATAGTTTCTTGGTGAAAATACTTTAGGGAATAAACTCACATTTAAAGAGTTTAAGACTTCATCTGTACTTTGGAAAGATACGTTTAACATCCAGTAAAACGGAATGATCACGATCAATGCCATAATGACTAAGAATAAGTAGATTCCGAATTTACCAAAGAATGTAGCCGTTTTTTGGGCTCTCAGTTTTTGGTTTTCTCTATAATTAACTTTTAAATTTAAATTTGTTGTCATATTGGCCTCCTAGTAATGAACACGTTTCTTACTGACATAAAGGTTAATGACAGTGAATACTAATATGATTAAGAATAAGATGACAGCACCTGCAGCACCTCTTGAATAATAAGAGATTCCGTTACCGTCTAATCCAAATTGGTTAATCTTATCATATACATACGCAACAGCAGTCCAACGATCTGGTTCTAATCTGCTACCTGTTCCAACGACCGCTAATACAGATTCATAAGCTTTAAATGCTCCGATAAATGATGTAATTAAAATATAACTAATCAGTGGAGATAATAAAGGAATTGTAATGCGTGTTAATACTCTTCTTGGTGGTGTTGAATCAATTTTAGCTGCATCGTAGTATTGTTTAGAAATGTTTTGAAGTCCACCAATGAAGACTAAAATCTTAAATGGTAATGCACTCCAAATCGTATAAATCAATACCACAAACATCCAGTTTTCATAAGTTGCAGTGATACCAACCCAGTCAATACTTGTTTCAAACAATGTATTGATTAAACCTTCTGCCACAACACCTTGTGTCAGTGGGTGAGAAAACATGACTGAAAAGACCATACCAATTGCCAAAGTGTTTGTAACATATGGCAAGAAGAATATTGTTTGGAATAATTTTTGAAGTGGCTTAATGGAATTTAGCCCAACAGCAATCAATAATGCAAGCACAGTAGACACTGGTACTGAAATAAATACCAATAACATTGTGTTGCCAAGTGCACCAATGTAATATTGGTCACTAAATAAAGATTGATAGGCTGCAAGGTCAAAATATCCACCAAAGTTATCGGATATTGAGTTGTAGCCAGAAAAGAATGAGATTAATACTGTTTTTACGAGTGGATAAAACGTAAATACCACTAATAAGAATAATGGTAAGGCAATATATAACCATGCTTTTCTATCATTTTTATTTTCTAACATTATGCCAATCTCCTACCGCTTTCTTGATCAAAGACGAAAGTTTTATTAGCTTTTAAGTTGAACTTAACATGTTTCTTACCAGAAATGTTTAAATTGTCATTGTTAATGATAATTCTCATAGATTGAGAAATTGCATCTTTATGTGCAGATACTAAAGATAAATCACGTCCAATGGTTTCAATAAATAAGGATTCTACGGTTAATTTACCATTTTCATTTAATTCATAACCTTCAGGACGCACACCTAGAACAACTTCACCTTCTAATTTCTTATCAAGTTTGTTGGATTCAAATACAACAGTTCCATCAATGGATACTTTTTGATCTTTAACTTTAGCTTTATATAGGTTAATTGGTGGCGTACCTAAGAATTTCGCACTAAATAAGTTTGCAGGTTGGTCATAAACTTCTTGAGGTACACCTTTTTGTTGTTCCTCACCAAAGTTCATTAAAATAATTTCATCTGAAATAGACATTGCTTCTTCTTGGTCATGCGTAACAAACACTGTTGTAATACCAGTTTCTTTTTGAATACGCTTGATTTCTTCACGTGTTTGTAAACGAAGTCTTGCATCTAAGTTTGAAAGTGGTTCATCCAGTAATAAAACACGAGGTTTCTTAACAAGTGCACGTGCAATTGCAACACGTTGTTGTTGTCCACCTGAAAGTTGTGCTGGAGTTTTGTCTAGTTGATCTTCAATACCAACAAGTTTAGCCATTTCAACAGCATCATCATTCATTTGTTTACGGTAGTTAACTGCTTTTGCAGCAACAACTAATGCAACTGATTTAGGCATATGTTTTTCGATTTCAAGTTGTAGTGCAGCATCATATGCTACTGGATCAAAATTCATTGCTTTTAAATCTGCTTTGATTTTTTGTAATTTTTGTAAAGCTTCTTTTTCAATTGAAAGATAAGTGTATTCAATTTTTGTTTTGAGTTCTTTTAGATTTGGAGGTGTGATTTTGCCTAATTCTTCAATATAAGCTTGGTCAAATCCTTTAATCTTTTCATTTAACTCAAGTTTGAGTTGAGCTTTTTGTTCTTTTAATTTACCCTTTAGGCTTGGTAAATCTTCATGTTTTGCATTCTTTTGGTCTAAAAATTCTTTATCTAATGCAAGTTCAGCACTCTTAAATTGTGCTTTTGCCTCAGATTCACTACGTCTGAACTTGTTTTTTAAAGATTCAGATTTCTCAAGATATGAGTAATATAATTGAGCTTCTTTAGGTGTCTCGATTAAATGCGCTTCTCTATAGGCTTTTTCAATCGCGTTCTTACGAACATTCATGTTTTCTAAAGGAAATAAAATGTTCTTACGAACAGTCATATGAGGATATAGAGCATAGTTTTGGAAAACTAAACCAATACCTCTTTTTTCTGGTGATAATTCTGTTACATCTTCATCACCAAAGAAGATTCTTCCTTCTGTTGGATATAATAGACCTGAAATCATGTAGAGTGTTGTAGATTTTCCACATCCTGATGGTCCTAAGAGACCAACTAATTTCCCAGATGGTATAACAATATCTAAATCAGAAACAGCACGTGTTTCTTTTTTCGATTTTAAATCTGAGAATACTTTAGTTAATCCTTCGAGTTTTATTTGCATTTTGCTTTACGCTCCCTTGTTTTTTTTGTTTCAGTTAGGCACAGTAAAAAAATGTCCACTTGATGGACATTGATTTAAGGGTGCACTAAAAGAAACGAACGCCTCGTTGGTTTTGTTTTGTTGAACTATTGTGAAACTTAAGCCTATAAATTTCATCTAATCCAGTTTCCTCCAACTTCATAGTATCATTATATGATAAAGGGCTCTTAAAAACAACATTTTAAGTTTGTATTTACCACGATTTTATAAACCGTTTACACGAAATCGATTGAATTTGCTTGTTTTTGATATAATCATTCTCTTTTTTATATAAAAACCGCATATAAACAAAAAAGTGCATATTTGCACTTTATGTTTAAAATAATATATTCTTAGGTGTTCTTGGAAATGGTATAACATCTCTAATGTTTTCAACACCTGTTAGATAGATTAAGAATCTTTCAAACCCTAATCCAAATCCTGCATGTTTTGCTCCACCATAACGTCTTAAATCTACATACCAATCTAAATCATGAAGTGGTACATGCATTTCTTCCATACGTTTTAGAAGTAAGTCAATACGTTCTTCTCTTTGTGATCCACCCACCAATTCACCAGAACCAGGTACTAAGAGATCAACTGCAGCAACTGTTTTACCATCATCATTTAATCTCATGTAGAACGCTTTAATATCTTTAGGCCAGTCTGTTACAAAGACCGGAGATTTGAAATGTTTTTCTGTTAGGAATTTTTCGTGTTCTTTTGCTAAATCTCTACCTTGAGCTGGTTTATTCTCAAATTTAACATTTGCATTTAATAAAATGTTGATTGCATCTTCATGCGTTACTCTATTGAATTTAGAATGTAGCAGATCATTTAATTTTTGAAGTAATCCTTTTTCAACAAATTTATCAAAGAATTCCATTTCTTCTTTTGCTTCTTTTAATACATATGCCACAACATACTTTACCATATCTTCGATAAGAGCCATATTATCAAATATATCGGCAAACGCGATTTCTGGTTCAATCATCCAAAACTCAGATGCGTGTGTCATTGTATTTGAATTTTCTGCTCTAAATGTTGGTCCAAAGGTGTAAATATTTCTAAAAGCCATTGCGTAGGCTTCACCTTCTAATTGTCCTGTAACTGTAAGATTTGCTTCTTTACCAAAAAAGTCTTTAGAATAATCAATAGTTCCATCTTCTTTTCTAGGTAATTTATCCATGTTTAAGGTTGTAACCTTAAACATCTCACCTGCACCTTCTCCATCGTTAGCTGTAATAATTGGTGTATGCACGTATACGAAGTGTTGTTCTTGAAAGAATTTATGAATTGCATAGGCTGCAATACTTCGCACTCTAAAAACAGCACTAAATAGATTGGTTCTTGGTCTTAAGTGTGCAACCTCTCTTAAAAACTCTCTTGTATGTCTTTTAGGTTGTATTGGGTATGTTTCATCTGCTCCACCAATTAAAGTAACTTTCTTTGCTTTAATTTCAAATGGTTGGCTACGTTCAGGTGTTAATTCTAAACGACCTACTACTTCGATTGAAGAACCTACAGTGAGTTTCGTAATTGCTTCAAAATCATCGGTATTTTCTCTTTCATAAACGACTTGAATCGTTTCAAAAAATGTACCATCATTTAAATTGATAAATCCAAAATCCTTTTGATCTCTATGGTTTCTGATCCAACCTTGTAAAATGATTTCTTGATCTTTATATAGTTTTGGATCCTCATATATTTTTCTAATAGTGAGTTGCATGTTTTTTCTTCCTTTCTTAAATAAAAGTCCTTAGACTAAAAATAGTCTAAGGACGAATGAATTATTTTTATAAATCCGCGGTACCACCTTAATTCTAGATAGTTTATCTAGCACTTTAAGAACTTTATAACGTTAGTCAAACGTACAGTTCTACTCATCCAGATTGGATTTTCTTCTGTCTCTTAGAAGGGTTTATTTCAATTTCAATCATGTTAATTTTCACCAGCCATTAACTCTCTTTTTAATGATTTAAAATCTACTTTGCTTCTTTAACGATTTATCTATTGGGTTGTTACTTCATTATTGTATCATGATTCAAATTATTAATAAAGATTATGTCGTCTCTTTCTTTTCATCTTCTAGCGTATCAAACTCTGAATTTTCAATCATATAGACTTTTCGATTAATTTTACCCACGGTTATATCTAATGTGGATGTCGCTTCATTTAACCTTGTAAGTATTTTTTGAAGTTCACTAAAACGGTCAAAAAATCGTTTAAAATCATCATAAATTGCTTGTAGTTCTTGTAACATTCTTAATGCATTTTTTTCTCTAGATGCATTTGAATTTAAGACCATCATTAATGACAACATATAAACTAATGTGGTCGGTGAAGTAATCCAAACATGCTTTTTTTGAGCATATTCTATTAAATCTAAATGTTTGGATTGTACCTCAGAAAATACAGCTTCACTGGGTATAAACATGATTGCTTGATTGGCAGTTTCTGGTGTGATGATATATTTATTTGAAATATCATCAATATGTTTTTTAATATTGATTTTAAAATCTCTGGCTGCTTGATTTTGTTCATCCTTAGATGCTTCTGGATTATTCATTAAAACGTAGTTTTCAAGTGAGAACTTTGAGTCTATGGGTATATGACCTAAACCATCAGGTCCATAAATCAGTGCATCTACAATGGTTTGATTAGATAATTTTTTTTGTTTCTCATATAAATCTTTATTGTTTTCACCAAATACATTATCTAAGATATGATAGAGTTGAACTTCCCCGTACATACCTCTTAGTTTTTTATCTGATAAAAGTTTTGATAAATCATCGACATGTCCGGATAGTTTTTCTATATTTTTTTGTGTGTGATCAATTGCTACCAAGCGGTTTGATATCACATCAAAGAGTTCAGATGTCGATTTAAACCCTTCTTTTAAGCGGTTTTCCACCCTATCATTGATACTGGATATATCGGTTTGAACTTTTGTTGAAATCGTTTCTTTAAAGGTATTTAATTGATCCTTTATTTCACCTTTAGTTTGACTATTTAGTATCTCTAATTCTTTAGCAACCTCTACTTTTAAACTCTCTAATTTAGAAAGTAATTCTTGCTGGTTTCTGGCTCTATATTCTAAATCAGATTGTGCTTTTGGTTTTAAAATAATAACCATTAAAATGATTACTGCAATAAATAATAATATAGAAATGATTGCTAATATCCAAATTACGGGTTCTGTCATTTTAATTTCCCTCTCTTAGCTAATGTCTTCTAAATAATAAATGTGAATTCCATCAGCTTTAGTTTCTTTATATATTGTCATGTAGGTATCGTTTGATATTAACATGTCTTGAATCGATGGAATGAATCCATCTTCATCTAATGAATAGTTTGTTTGATTCACATCATTAACTGCAAGATAGGACCTTGTTACTAAATCTGAACAATAGAATTTATCTTGTGTATCGAAGATAAATAGATAGTTATATAATCCTCTGTTCACCTTGTCTTTCGCAAAATTAACAGCAATATCAACCTCTTCTTGAATTCGACTTGCATCTTCAAATTTCACACGTGTTGCAAGAATTTCATCTCGGTAATAAGCTCCATAATATGGGTATTCACCATGTGACTGCGTCCTGTGTGGTATCATCCAATAATTCGATACTTGTTGTACAGATACACCGTACACATTTTCTTCATCATACCCACGGTGTAAAATCACATTTAACATGGTCGATATATCTAAAAACCCATTCGCTGTCATCCCTGTGGATTGTAAGATTTGATTATTATCGCTAACTAATGCAGCGTGTCCGCCCAACCAAAAAGAAATGACCGGATCTAATACAGGAATATATGGAAATGGAGATTTAAAGGTTAGTAGTACATCACCTTTAACACCTGGATACATTTTAGATTCATCATAAAATACATTTCTTGTGTCGTTGAGTTCATAATCATAAATTCTTTTTATTGGATAATAGTGATATGTTGTATCATATTTTTCTTCTGTGTATACTTCATCTGCTCTAGCTTTAAATGCTTGAATAATTTCATCTTTTTTAATATTTTCATAGGTGGATTCACCAATGAAAAAAGCAATAACCCCTAAAAGGAAGAGTAAAGAAAGTTGTGTCAGTCGTTTGATTAATTTAAATATTTTAAACTTCATAACTGAATTACCTGATGATGATATGTAACATCATTAAAATATATGTCTAAGAAATCTTCTGAGTGGTTTTCATCTACCAACACCCTAAAAACAAGTTGTTGATGCTTAATGATATACCCAACATAACCCTGTTCTACCTCAATTAATGATGTTTGATTTTCATATATTCTTGCAGCATCTAAGGCGTTATATGTTTCTATAACAATCCAGTTGGCATCTATTGATTCTAAAGATTTAATACTTTTCATTGGTAAATTAATTGTATTAAATTGTTCATGATCTAAGGTGATTTCGGCTTCTGTATATTGATGTTTTAAAGTGGCTTTTAAATTATAGAGTCTTGTGATAAAAGGATGTAGTGTTTTCGTGTTTGTATAATATAGCTGATATTGATAATTATATTCAAATTTATAGGTTGAAATTAACCCTGGAAATATAGAGTTTGTGAAGTGATATACTTCTAAGACATAATAGTCAACTAAATAGACAAATACGATTTGATCAACCTTATAACTATCTTGTTTCTTCTCTTCAAAGAATTTTTCTCGTTGCGTTTTATCGCCGATCTCATAAATGTATCCTTTGACTTGAAGATCTTTATGTTCAAATGTATGTAAGTTGTTGAAATGAATTTCTTTATCTAAATAGGTTTCATTGTATTCAACAAGTTGTTCCCCGTATTGAGATTGTTCCACATCAATACCAAAAGAGACTGAATACTCAGCTAATTCTAAATCAAATAATAATTCAGAAATAATAACTCCATCTACACAAGCAGAAAGAAAAATCGTTAAAAATAAGCTTAAGAACATAAATATTTTTTTCATAACATCATTCCTTTAAAATATCTTATTTACATTATACTATTGAATTAATAAAAAACTGCCAATAATGGCAGTTTTTAAGTTAATTTTTCTTCGGTTTAATAATAATGGCTCTTTCTTCGCCTTCACCTTCTGAATGTGTTTCAACGTCACGCCATTCTGATAACTTAGAATGTATAATACGACGGTCAAATGCGTTCATAGGGTCTAGTTTTACGGCAATTCTTGTTCTTGCGACATCTTTTGCTGTTTTTGTTGCGAGTATTTCAAGTTGTCTTTTTCTAGATTCATGATAATTGCCAATATCTAATGTAACTAAGACATTGTCTTCTGTAAATGTAGATAAATGGTTTCTTAATAATGTTTGGAAAGCAAGTAAGGTTTTACCTTCTTTACCAATTAATAGTGCATTCTCATCTGTTTGTACACGGTAATAGATTTCAAGTGGGGTAGTATGTCTAATTTCCATTTTTACATCAATATTGAGTGCAGTAATAATACCTTCTAGGTATTGTTTTCCTTCGGTTGTAAGATCAATTGCAGGTGTTACTTCAAAGATTGTGTAGGATCCCACACCTAAGAAACCTCTTTTTTCTTTAACAATTGTTGCAGAAAGTTTGTTTTCTGAAATTTTTAATATTTCTGAAGCTTTTCTTAAAGCTTCTTGGCTAGTTTTAGCCTCTACTTCAATTTTCTTTAGCATGCTAAATTCCCCCTTTAAACAATGCTTTGAGCTGACTTAGTTTTTTCGTACTTTCTTTCGGATAATTTACGGTTAATATATGATTGACCAAGAGAGTACAAGTTACCAATAACCCAGTAGAATCCTAATGCATTAACAGATGTAAGTGTTGTTAATACCATCATACCAATCATAACAGTAGATACTGTTTTCATTGTTTTTTCTTGTTGTAATGCTTGTTCGGTTTTCACTTGTGTTCCAGTATTTTTAGCGTAACTTGGTTTCTTACTGGATAATTTTTGTAGTAACCACATCGTTACACCAACGATGATTGCTAATACATAACTCCATACATCACTAAATCCGCCAGCAGTTAAATCAATAAGACCAAATAAAATTGTTTTATTGCTGATGTGGTTTACATACATACCGCCAGGTACTGTAATACGGTAAACGGTTTGGAACATTGCAAGGAAGATTGGCATTTGTAAGATAGGTGTTAAACATCCTAATACAGAAATTTTATGTTTCTTATATATAGCCATCATTTCTATTTGCATCTTTTGTTGTGATACTGGATCTTTCTTTAATGCATATTTATTTTGTAGTTTTGTCATTTCAGGTTGTGCTAATGCCATTTTCATTGACATATCATTTGCACGCGCATAGATAGGCCATGCAAGTGTTCTAACGATGATTGTTGCAAATAAAATACCTAACCCGAAACTATTTAAACCAAATAAACCAGCAAAGAATTGCATTACAAATGAAATTGGAATAATGAACACCCAGTCCCATACATAACCTAACCAAGTATTTTCCATTTCTGTGTTAATTGGTAATTGATTATCAATCGGTTTAACTGTTTTGTTTTTAACTGTAAATACAGATTCATTAACGTCATTAAGTTCAAATCTTAAATTATTTTCAGCGTTAATTTTTAAAATATTTTGTTCATAACCTTCCGGAGTAACTAAATATAAAGATGCATTTTCACTTGTTACATCCGCTTGGCTTTCTGCACCAAATGTCGCAGAAATTACTTGGATATCTTTTAAATCTACTGGATTTGTGATTGTAGTAAAGAACAAAGTACTTACATTTTTGATTTTAACTTGATCATCTGTAACACCATATGTAGCAGATAATGCAGAAACTGCTTTTAACTCAAAATCTGCTGCGTTTTCATCATAAACATAAACCTTATATTCTAACCCTCTAACTCTTACATTAAAGATGCTGTCATCTAATTCTGTAATTGTAACTTCAGTCGTTGCAACATTTACTAATGCTGCTGATTGGTTTGCGGTAATACTGAAGAAATCAAAATCGTCTAAAGATATGTTTGGAAAACCTGTGTTTGTATCAATCTCTGATTGAGTATAAACAATTTTATTTGGTGATAAATAAGTTCCTATTTCACTTGTGTCCGGTGAACAAGCAACAAGTACAAAGGATAATACTAACACCATTAGTATTGCTAAATATTTACGCATTTGCGTGATCCTCTTTTTCTAATAATTTGGCTCTATTAAGCAACTTTTCAAGTTGACTTAACATGTCATTGTAATCTAATTCACGAACTGAAGGTTTTACAACAATGACAAACATCATATGTTTTAGTTGGTTTTTATATAATGAAACGATATATCGAATGCGTCGTTTAGCTAGGTTTCTTTCTACCGCATTTCCATATTTTCGTCCGATTGAAATGGCAAATTTAAAGTAACTCAGATCATGTTTTTTGTAATATACACCAAAATAACCGTTACCCACAGAATTTTTTTCTTTGAAAATTAAATCCATTTCATCTTTACTTTTAATAGAGTATAATCTTTTCATTATAGAACCTTCATATAAAAAATAAAGGACTACCTCAAAAACAACATTGCTGTTTTGTTAATGATCGGGTAGTCCAGGTATTTATTAACTATTATTTAATTGATTAAACAGTTAAAACGTGACGGCCTCTAGCTCTTCTTCTTGCTAATACTTTACGTCCATTAGCAGTAGCCATACGAGCTCTAAAACCATGCGTTCTTTGATGTTTGATTTTACTTGGTTGATATGTTCTTTTCATAATCAAAAACCACCTTTCTTATGAAACCTTGCCTTACTTATTATAAATAATCAACCCTCAAAAGTCAACTTAAATTTATATATAAAATAAAATGATATTTTTTACACTATCTTCCCACATAATCTTAAACATCAATTGTGGATTATTTACCCCCTAGTTACCCACATTGTGGATAAGTTGATTAAACGGATTAAACCTTATAATAAGGCTGTGAAGTGCTAAAAAGTTATCCACAATGACTCACAATGATTATTTCAAATTGGAAAAGTTATCCACAAAAAATGTGGGAAACTTTTTATTTAAAATCTAATTTCATATGCTATCATATAATACGATAACAATAAATAGAACTGGAGAAAACTATGAATCCTAATGACAATTTATGGCAGACAATCTTAAAGGATTTAGAAAGACTCTACAATGAAGAAACTTATAATGAGTTATTTTCACCTGTAACGTCTACCTTTAAAGAACAAAACGGTTTAATCACTATGGTGGTTGAAAACGATTTTTTAAAGAATAGAATTAATAAATTGTATATCGGTAAAATTAATGAGTTAGCTACAAAATACTCAAAAACACCGGTTCGTTTTAAGTTTATCTCTCAGTCTGAGGTTGAACCTGAACCCACTTTAACAGATAGAAAATTAACCATTGATTATCGACAAGGTAATTTAAACTCCACATATACATTCGACTCTTTTGTTGTTGGAAAATCAAATATGTTTGCTTTTAGAATGGCGATGAAGGTAGCTGATCAACCTGGAGCGGTAGCCAATCCTTTCTATATTTTTGGCGATGTAGGTTTAGGAAAAACCCACCTCATGCAAGCAATTGGTAACTATATATTAGATACAAACGTTGAAAAACGCATTCTTTATGTTAAAGCAGATAACTTTATTGAAGATTTCGTATCCTTACTTTCAAGAAATAATAATAAAACAGAAGAATTTAATGCAAAATACAAAGATATTGATGTTATTTTAGTGGATGATATCCAAATTATGGCAAATGCTACTAAAACTCAAATGGAATTCTTTAAATTATTTGATTATCTTTATTTAAATAGTAAACAAATTGTTATTACTTCAGATAAACCTGCATCACAGTTAACGAATATTATGCCTCGTTTAACAACACGATTTGAAGCAGGATTATCCGTAGATATCCAAGTTCCTGATTTAGAACATCGTGTCAATATTTTAAAGCGTAAAATTGCAACAATTGATGCAAATGCAGAAGTATCTGATTCCATCCTTGAATTTATTGCAACACAGTTTGCAGCAAACATTAGAGAGATGGAAGGTGCACTTATTCGTCTGATTAGTTATGCTCAAACCTTTAACCTTGATATAACTATGGAATTAGTTAACGATGCATTAGGTGCCCTCTTAAAAACTAGAAAGAAATCAGATGCCTTAAGTGATAATAACTATGACAAAATCCAAAGTGTCGTCTCTGATTACTTCCAAATTTCTCTACAAGACCTCATAGGGAAAAAAAGACATACCAAATTCACTATTCCGCGTCACATAGCGATGTATCTTATAAAATTAAAATATAATATTCCTTATAAAACGATTGGTCAGTTATTTAGTGACCGTGATCATTCAACTGTTTTAGCAGCTTGTGAAAGAATAGAAAAAGACATTCAATTAGATTCAAACTTAAAATTCGCTTTGGATTCTATAATTAAGAAAATTGATTCCACATTATCAAAGTCTTGATGTTTATAATTTATTAAAAATGTGGTAAAATAAATACTATACAAGGCGCTTAACTCGACTTATCCACTTTCCCACACAGCCTAATAACAATAATAAAGAAATAATAATTAATAAAAGGGGTACGCTATGAATTTTACAATTGATAGAGACATATTATTAAATAACTTGATCCATGTACAAAAAGGATTACCTAATAAAACTCCATTACCAATCCTTTATGCTATTAAATTTGAAGTATTCTCAGACTACATACAATTAACTGCATCAAACTCTGATGTAGCTATTCAAGTCTTAGTAGATGATTCTTCTTTAAAAGTGCATAAAACTGGAAAGATTGCACTACCTGGTAGATATTTTATTGATATTATTCGTAAAGTGGCTGCAAGTCGTATTGAAATTGTTTTACAAGAAGAAAGATTATTAGTTATAAAAGCTGACCGTTCTGAATTTAAACTGAAACTCATGGATGTTGAGGATTATCCAGATGTTGATTTCCTTGATTTAGCAGAACCTGTGATTTTATCTTCAGATATGATTAAAGAAATCATTAAAGCAACTAATTTTGCTACTGCTGATAATGAAAAAAGACCTATTTTAACAGGTGTTAATTTTAAATATCAAGATAACCACTTATATGCGGTTGCAACAGACTCATATCGTCTATCTCAAAAGAATTTAAGTCTAAGAACACACTCTAAAACATTTAATATTGTAATTCCTAATAAATCACTAGATGAACTTTCAAAAATTTTAGATCATATTCAAGAAGAGATTGAAGTTTATATCAATCCGAATAAAGTATTATTTAAAATGAATAAAATTTGGTTCCAAACAAGACTATTAGAAGGAACATATCCAGATACATTTAAAATTATTCCAACAACATTTCCAACAGTTATTTCATTTAACAAAGAAGAACTATTAAGTGCTGTAGACCGTGTGTCTTTATTATCTCCAAGGGATAAAGAATCCAACTACAATATTATTAAATTAACACTCAGACAAGATCAAGTTGTTGAAATTTCTTCTACAAACACAGAAATCGGTGATGCAAAAGAAGAAATTATACCAACAAGTGATGTTGTTGGAGGATTAATTTCAATTGCTTTTAGTTCTAAATATTTAAATGAAGCTTTAAAAGCATTTAATTCAACTGAAGTCACACTAAACTTTGCTGGAGAAATCAAACCCTTTGTTATAAAAGGAAATATGGATAGCGACTTACTTCATTTAATCCTTCCAGTTAGAATCGATTAAACATTTCAATGATTTGTAAAACTAACCTAGAGTAAAATCTAGGTTTTATTTTTTTATGAGCAAAACATTTGCTATGTAGCTTCAATATTTATAAGATTTCCCTATAAAGGAGGGCACTTTTATGCAAACGTCTCAAAGTGAAACAAAATTGATTAATAGGGTTTCAAAATACAAGGAACCATTCAGATCTATAGGGTTAAAATTACATGAAACCATCATGAAAACCAGACCAGAGTTACAACCTTCTTCTATGTATGGTATGCCAGCATATAGAGACCCAAACACTAAAAAACTTGTGTGTTTTTTTAGACATGATGAATACGTTACCTTTGGTTTACTTGAAGATGCAGTATTTGAATTTGATGATCAAAATCAGATGATACCAACATCATGGTTTATCAAAGTATTCAATGACACTGTGAAAAAAAATATTGTCAGTATTTTAGAAAAACATATCCAAAAATAACTACTTAAAAAGATTCCTACTTTGGGAATCTTTTTTTATAAAAAATGCATGAAATTTTACATCAGGTTTATATTTTATAAAAATTATAAATAAGAATACATACAACGAAAACGTTCATATTTCCATTTTTCAAGTATTTTACACCAAAAGACTTGTTACACATTTACTTAAAAAAAAGCGCTAAAATCGGCGTATTTTTCCTTATATTATGATATAATATAAATAGCGAATGAGGATAAATGAATGAATGAATTTAAAATTAACGGGGACCACATTACAATTTCACAACTTTTAAAGGTATTAGACTACGTCGTTTCAGGTGGTGAAACGAAGTATTTTTTATTAGAGAATGAATGCTTGTTAAATGAATCTCCAATTTATGAAAAGAATAAAAAGATACGTGTTGGGGACATCGTTACCATCAACGGTAAAAGATTTTTAATGATATGATTGAACAAATTGAATTAAAAAACTTTAGGAATCTTGAGAACTATTCAATAAAACTTCAAAAACCCTTGGTGATTATTGAGGGTTTAAATGGTGTGGGTAAAACAAGTATTCTAGAAGCAATTTATTTCACAGCAACGACCAAATCACATAGAACTTCCCAAGAAAAAGATATCATTCAATATCAAAAAGAGTTTGCTTTTGTGAAGTTAAAACAAAATCAACAGATTCACGAGATTGTTTTAACACCAAATGGAAAAAGAACTTGGATTAATAAACATGAAATTAGAAAAATATCAGATTATATTGGTAAATTTCATGTAGTGATGTTCTCACCTGAGGATTTAATGCTCATCAAAGGTGGACCATCTGAAAGAAGATATTTTATGGATATGGAATTAATGCAGGTTTCAAAAGAATATTTACGTGCATTAAATACATACAAAAGAATTCTTAAACAAAGAAATTTGTTGCTTAAAAAAATAAGCATAGATGATGATTATACGTTTTTAAATATTATAAGCGAACAGCTCTATCAAGTAGGATGCATTATTTATGATGAAAGAGAAAAATTTATACAACAATTAAATTTAAAACTCAGTCATCTAAAAACTACATATCAACTAGATATTAGTCTTCATTATGAACCCCATATGAATAAAGATCAGTGGTTAAAGTATTTAAAAACTAAGCAAAAACAAGATATCTTACATCAAACAAGCTATGCTGGCATACATAAAGATGATTTTAAAGTACTATATAACGGTTTGAATGCCAAAGACAATGCATCACAGGGGACAATACGATTAATCGTTATAGAACTCAAATTAGCACTCTTAGAATGGATTAAAGAACATACCCAACAAGACGCAGTGCTCTTATTGGATGATGTATTATCAGAATTAGATTTAGAAAGACAAAAAATATTTTTAGAAAAATTAAGTAAAAAACATCAAATTATTATATCTAGCGCACTTCATATTGAATCGAGTGCAGATTTACAAAAAATAGTTTTAACGAAGGAGAAAGATGTATATGCAAAATAAAGATAGTCACTATACAGCGGATAATATTCAAATTTTAGAAGGTTTAGAAGCAGTTAAGAAAAGACCGGGTATGTATATTGGGTCAACTGGAGAAAGAGGTCTTCACCATTTAGTATGGGAAATCGTTGATAATTCCATTGATGAAGCATTAGCTGGTTATGCATCTGAAATTACAATTGAAGTGCAAAAAGGTAATATCATTCAAGTTACAGATAATGGACGTGGTATTCCTGTAGATATTCACCCTAAAACAAAAAGACCAGCTGTTGAAACTATTTTAACAACTCTTCACGCAGGTGGTAAGTTTGATAAAGGTTCTTATAAAGTATCTGGAGGACTTCATGGTGTTGGAGCTTCAGTTGTTAATGGTTTATCACTTTGGTATTTAGTTGAAATTCATAAAGATGGAAAAATCTATGAACAAAAATATGAACGTGGTATTCCAGCATATGATCTAAGAGAACTAGGATCTACAGAAGAAACAGGTACAAGAACTACCTTTTTAGCGGATCCACTTATTTTTACTGAAACAACAGTTTATAATTTAGAAACTTTAAAAAATAGAATTCAACAACTTGCATTCTTAAATAAGGGATTAAAACTTACATTAATTGATTCAAGATTAGAAACACCTTATCAAGAAACATTCCACTATGAAGGTGGAATTGTTGAGTATGTTCAATTCTTAAATCAATCTAAAACAAAGATTCATCAAGATGTAATTTACACAGAAAAAGAACAAGATGGTGTAACTGTTGAGATTGCGATGCAGTTTGTCGATAGTTATTCTCCAAATATCCATTCATTTACAAATAACATTAGTACCACAGAAGGTGGTATGCATGAAGATGGATTTAAGATGGCGCTGACTCGTGTTATTTCTAAATACGCAGATGATTTAAAAATGAAAAAAGATGATGTCATTTTAGGAGAAGATGCAAGAGAAGGTTTAACAGCAATTATATCTGTTAAACACCCTGAGCCTCAATTTGAAGGACAAACGAAAACAAAACTGGGTAACCCAGAAGTGCGTGCAATCACTTCACAAATCTTAGGTGAATCTCTTGAAAGATTCTTACTTGAAAATCCACAACAAGCAAAACTTATTGTGGATAAGGTATTACTTGCAACTAGAGCAAGAGTTGCTGCTAGAAAAGCAAAAGAGTTAACTAGAAGAAAATCTCCATTAGATGCTTTAGGATTTGCATCTAAATTAGCAGACTGCAGAAGTAAAGACCCAATGAAGTCTGAAATTTATATCGTCGAGGGTGATTCTGCGGGTGGTTCTGCAAAACAAGGAAGAGATTCTGAGTTTCAAGCAATCATGCCTTTAAGAGGTAAAGTTTTAAACGTTGAAAAAGCACGCTTAGATAAAATGTTAAGCAACAAAGAAATTGTTAACCTCATTCAAGCAATGGGTACAGGTATTTCTGATGAGTTTGATATTACAAAACTACGTTATCATAAAATCGTTATTATGACCGATGCTGACGTCGATGGTGCACATATTCGTACACTACTATTAACATTCTTATTTAGACATATGAGACCTTTAATTGATGCAGGATATGTATATGCTGCACAACCGCCTTTATATAAAGTCACTTGGGGTAAGAATTTAAAATATGTTTATAGTGAAGATGAATTAAACGAAACATTAAAATCAATTGAAACAAAACCAGGTATTCAACGTTATAAAGGTTTAGGTGAAATGAACGCTGAACAGTTATGGGATACAACCATGGACCCTGCAACAAGAACACTTCTACAAATTAAGTTAGAAGATGCAATCGAAGCAGACCAAGTGTTTTCAATGCTGATGGGTGAAGAAGTTGAACCTAGAAAAGAATTTATTCAAAAGAATGCACAATATGCAACGGATATTGATATTTAAGAAGGGGTAATAAAATGAGTGATCAAAAAGATAAATTATACGATAAGATTAAAGAAATAAACATCGCATCAGAAATGAAAACATCCTTCTTAAACTATGCAATGAGCGTTATTGTATCTCGTGCGCTTCCAAATGCTAAAGATGGATTAAAACCAGTTCAAAGACGTATTTTATATGCAATGCATGAAAATAACATGTATGCAAATACTGCACATAAAAAATCAGCTAGAATCGTTGGGGACGTTATGGGGAAATATCACCCACATGGTGACTCATCAATCTATGATGCGATGGTTCGTATGGCACAACCATTTAGCTATAGAAAAACACTAGTTGATGGACACGGTAACTTTGGTTCTGTAGACGGAGACGGCGCAGCTGCAATGCGTTATACAGAAGCAAGATTATCAAAAATTGCAGGAGAAATGGTTCGTGATTTAGATAAGAATACAGTTCCATTTGTTGACAACTATGATGCATCCGAAAAAGAACCTGCAGTTTTACCTTCTAGATACCCAAACCTATTGGTTAATGGTTCTACAGGGATTGCTGTTGGTATGGCAACAAACATTCCACCACATAATTTAGGTGAAGTTATTGACGGGTTATTTGCATATATCGATAATCCAGATATTTCAGTACTTGAATTAATGCAATACATCAAAGGACCTGACTTTCCAACAGGGGGTCAAATCCTTGGAATTAATGGTTTAAGACAAGCATATGAAACCGGTAAAGGAATAATTGCTGTTCGTGCAAAACATGAATTTGTTGAAACTAAAAACAGAACGGAATTGATCATTACTGAAATTCCATACATGGTCAATAAAACAACACTGATTGAAAGAATTGCAGAAGTTGTTAAAAATAAGATTATTGAAGGTATTTCAGATTTAAGAGATGAATCCTCTCGTAAGGGTATGAGAATTGTGATTGAGCTTAAAAAAGACGTCAATCCAATGGTTACTTTGAATAATTTATACAAACATACACAACTTCAAACATCCTTTGGGATTAACATGATTGCTTTAGTGGATGGACAACCAAAGCTTTTAAGTATTAAAGATGCTTTAATTCATTATCTTGCACACCAAGTGGATATTATTACAAGAAGAACAGAATTTGACTTAGAAAAAGCTGAAGCTAGAATGCACATCTTAGATGCCTTAGTGAAGGCATTATCAGATGTTGATAGAGTCATTCAAATCATTCGTGATGCGAAAACTCCAGATGTTGCAAGACAAGGTTTAATTGATACATATGCATTCACAGATATTCAAGCAAGATCCATTCTCACGATGCAACTCCAACGTTTAACATCACTCGAAATTGATAAGATTTATGATGAAACGAATGCATTAAAATTAAAGATTAGTGAGTATAAAGATATTCTTGCTAATGAAGATTTAAAAATCGAAATTATTAAGAATGAATTATTAGAAATCAAACAAAAATATGATGATCCGCGTCAATCAGAGATTAATCTTTATGAAGATTTAGATATTGATAATGAAGATTTAATCCCAGTTGAAGATATTGTTGTAACAGTTACAAATAACGGCTATATTAAACGCATGAATGTTGATGAATATAAACTTCAAAACAGAGGCGGCGTTGGTATGTCTGGTGTGAAGTTACATGAAGATGATTATGTGGAACACATCTTAATGACAAGTACACATGACTTCCACTTATTCTTTACGAATAAAGGCCGTGTATTTAAATTAAAAGGTTATAAATTACCAAGTGGAAGCAGACAATCTAAAGGTGTTCCAATTGTAAACTTCCTAACCTTCCAACCAGGTGAAAAACTAGCAAGCTTTACATCGATTAGAAACTTTGATGAAGAGAATCATTATTTATTCTTTGTTACTAAGAACGGTATTGTTAAGCGTACACATATTTCTAATTATCAAAACATTAGACAAAACGGTATTATTGCTTTAAACCTTAAAGAGGATGATGAGTTATTGGTTGTTAAATCAACAGATGGTAACAAGCATATTTTACTTGGAGCATCTAATGGTAAAGCAATCCATTTCCATGAAGAAGATGTAAGAGAAATCGGACGTACAGCAACAGGTGTTCGTGGAATGAGTTTAGATAATAACGATAAGATTGTTGGATTCGCAGTTATTGATGCAATCGAAGATGACATCTTAATTATCACTGAAAAGGGCTATGGTAAGCGAACTTCAATTCAAGAATACCGTCTACAAAATAGAGGTGGTAAAGGTGTTAAAACACTGAATGTAACTGAGAAAAACGGTAAACTCTCCACCCTTAGAAAAGTTACAAATGATGAAGATTTAATTGTTGTAAGTGATAAAGGTATTACAATTCGTATGCCAATTAATCAAATCTCACAAACCAAACGTGCAACACAAGGTGTCAGAATTATTTCACTTAAAGGTGATCAAAAGGTTGCAACCATTGCAATTGTTCCACACCAAGAAGAAATAAAAGAAGAAATTGAGTCTGCTCATATTACGCAAGAACAAATGGCACTTAATCCTCAAAAGCCTCAAGTTCAAGTGGTTGAACTAGAAGCCCTAGCATCAGATAATGAAACAGATACAGATGAAACGCTAGAACAAATCAAACTCGATTTAGAATAATATTTAAACCACAAAAGACATATAAGCATAGAAACACTTATATGTCTTTTTTCATCAATCAGCAAATTTCTTGTTATAATTAAATTATGAAAAAATATAATGTAGGAATTATTGGTATTGGCCAAATTGCATATGTACATATTGAGGCTTTAAAGGAACTTTATAACGTTTCTATTGTTTCTCTTTGTAGTCGCTCAAATGTTGAGGAAAAAGCCTTAAAATTGGGTATATCAAAGTATACAAATGATTATAAAGAGATGATTGATCACCATGGAGTCGATGCTGTACATATTTGTACCCCAAACGATACCCATTTAGAAATTGCAAGATACGCCATGGAAAGAGGAGTCCATGTCATCTTAGAAAAACCAATGACTAAAGATTTTAAAGAAGCATATGAACTTTACCAATTAAGTTTAAAATATAAAGTGATTTGTAAAATACACTTTCATAATCGATTTTACCCAATACACCAATATGTTAAAGCACATATGGATTCCATTGGAGATATCTTCTTAATTTCCGGTAGATATGTTCAAGACTGGATGGGAGACCCTAATAAAACCAATTGGAGAGCTAATCAAAAATCGAGTGGTTTAACTAGAGCAATCAGTGATATTGGAACGCACTTCTTCGACTTAATTGAGTTTGTTACAAACCATCAAGTTGTTTCTGTTTTAGCATCATTTAAAAGAGTTTACGATGAAAGAGCAGGGGAAGCAATTGACACAGAAGATTTAGGTGTTGTTCTCTTTAAAACAGATAAAGGCGCGATTGGTTCTTGTATCATTTCTCAAGTCTCAATTGGTCATGGAAATCAACTAGACTATGAAATAAATGGAAAAAAAGGTACGATCATTCATGATTGCAAAAGTATTTTTGAAGCATCAATTTCTAAGTTAAATCAAGAAAAAGAAAGTATCAAAGTGGATTCAATTAAACAATTAAAAAATGAACCTCCATTTAAAGTTTTAGGTTTTAAGGATGCATTTAGAGAAGCATTTAGAACGTTTTATCATGAAATAGAAACGAATGAACCTAATGATTATGCAACATTTAAAGAAGGCCTTCATTCCATGCGTATAGTAGATGCTATTTATCAATCAAGTATAAAAGAAAGTTGGATAAATATAAATGATTAAGAGTCAATTATTAGAATTAAAATTAAAATCAAGATTTAGATATACATTACTGATTGGATTGGCGGGGCTTGTTATTAGCACGTTTTATTTGATTGATATTTTAGTGAACGAAGCAGACCCATCCATGGTCATATTTAATTATATATTGATGTTTTTAACAGCAATTTTTGGTCTCCTCATGCTTTATTTTAGTTTAGAATGCGTGATGGATTTAAACGAGTTAAAAAAAGGTAAAAGTCCAGTCGTTACGGTTAAATTTATATCATTTGGTAAAAAGTATGTGAATTCAAAGACTCAAGAAGTGACCTATTCTAATCAAGTATTTTTAAATACTGAAAGTAATCAAGAATTGGTTTTAGTGGTTGGTTCTATAGAACCTCAACGTGTATATAAAGTAATGTATGGTACAAAAACTAAAATTGGAATTGCATTATCCTAAAGCAATTTCTATATCATATCCTTTTTAACAACATCATCAAGAAGTCCCCTTCCTCTATAGGTGGGGAATGAATTGATTTTTTATAGTGTTTTATGATGAAATTCATGGTATAATATATTAAATAAACCATTCAGTATAAAAGTTAAGGGGCGCTCTAATATGAAGAATTTCGATAACAATAACCATTCAGTATTCAAATTAAACTTTCACCTTATTTTGGTTATAAATTATCGAAGAGAAGTCCTTGATGAGAAGATATCGAATCGACTTAAAGAAATTTATATAAATATAGCAAAGACATATAACATCTCCTTACAAACTTGGAATCATGATGTGGACCATGTTCACATACTTTTTACGGCACACCCTAATAGTGAGATTTCAAAATTTATTAATGCCTATAAATCAGCATCTTCAAGGTTAATTAAAAAGGAATTTCCAAGTATTAAGAAATTTTTATGGAAAGAAGCTTTTTGGAGTAAAAGTTTTTTATTACTAACAACTGGTGGTGCACCTACTGAAGTTTTAAAACAGTACATTGAAACGCAGGGGGAAGACTGTGAAAAAAATGCATATAGCATATAAATTTAGGATATATCCAAACCCTGAACAACAAATCTTAATAACTAAAACACTAGGTGCTTGTCGTTTTATTTGGAATCAGATGTTATCAGATAAAATCGCTCACTATGAATCAACTAAAGAGATGTTATATAATACGCCAGCTCGTTATAAAGAGGCTTTTAGTTTCTTAAATGAAGTGGACTCATTGGCACTAGCTAATCGTCAACTTCATCTAGAACGTGCATTCAAGTCCTTCTTTTCAAAACAAACCAGTTTTCCTAACTTTCAAGCAAGAAAGAAAGATTATGGTTATACTACAAATATAGTGAATGGAAATATCAAAGTTTTAGATGGATTTATAAAATTACCTAAACTAGGCTTAGTTAAGTTAAAGAAACATCGACACATACCAGAAGACTATAAACTACGATCAGTGACGGTATCTAAAAGTAAAACAGGTAAATATTACATTTCAATCTTATTGGATTATGAAACAGTCATATCACCATGTGAAGTAAAAACTACTATAGGTCTTGATTTTGATATGACAAACTTTTATGTAGACAGTGAAGGTAATCGATATGCTTATCCGGAAAGTATCTTGTTGGACCAACAAAAACTTAGAAGGCTTCAGTCAAGCCTATCTAGAAGATACCAACCGAATAAGAAACAAAAAGATCAAAGTAAGAACTATTTTAAACAACAACATAAAGTAGCAATACTTCATGAGCGTATAACAAACAAACGTCTAGATTTTTTACATAAACTATCAGATTCGATAGCCAAGACATCAGATAGTGTAAGTATAGAAACGCTAGACCTTAAGCAGATGGCAACCAGTAACAAACATTACGCTAAACAGATTTCAAGATTTGGTTGGTATAAATTTATCACCTTACTTGAATACAAGTTAAACAGATTAGGTAAAACACTAGTTAAAATAGATAAGTGGTATCCATCGAGTAAAATGTGTAGTAGATGTGGTCACTTAAAAACAGAGTTAAAACTAAGTGAACGTATATATAGTTGTGAGCATTGTAGACAAAATATGGACCGAGACTATAATGCAGCAGTCAATATAAGAAATAAGGGTTTAGAACTACTTAAAGTTGAAAACTTAGCATAAGTTATTAGAACCGTAGGAACTACGGGGATAGCCTACTGAGACACTAAAGAATACTTTAGTTTGGGTAGGAAGCCCCCACTTCAACATAAAATGTTAAGTGGTGGGTAGTTCAC
>NZ_FUZK01000003.1 GCF_900166985.1 Acholeplasma oculi
TTGTAGCTGTATTCAATTTTGTCATCGATGTCTTTGTAAATATTTGGAATTTCATTGTTGGTATTTGGAATTGGGTTGTTGGTTTGTTTCAAGCTTCTGAAGAGGTAGCATTTGCTTATCTTATTAGAAGATACTAAAAATAGGAGGTTTCTCCATGGTTAAAAAATTATTTATATTCATGATGTTGGTGGTCAGTGCGTTTGCACTGACTATCAATACTTCTACATATGCATTAAACGATTGGGAATTAAATGAGGACGGTTATCATTATTACACTCAAAGTCTTCAATTTGGGAATACGATAAACATTGCAGTTGATCCAACAGATGTTTTAGAAATTTTTGACTACAATTTAAACATTTATATCGTTCCTAAATCAACATCAGGTATTGCACAAAAACAAGTTAAGATTACTTTTGATTATGATGATGTACCTGGTTATTTTGGGCTTTATTATGAGTATGCAGATAAATCATATCTTGCAATATCTTTTGTATCCAATCAAGCTGTAGAAATCAAAGTGAGAAAGCTATCTGATATTACAAATATCCCTGATGATGATTTGATTGACGTCGCTTCTTTACCTCAAACTAAAAATGAAGGTAATTTCCTTATGGATGTTGGCCATGTTAATTTTTCTGTCCAGGATAGAAAGGTTTTAATCACAATAACATATTTTGGAACGCATAAAATCATTTATGATCTGGATGCTGAAACTGATATGAGTTTGTTTGATACAACTGAAGCTTACTATGTGAATTTATCCGGAGACAATCCACAAATCTACATCAATAATTCGAATAATTATTATCTAAAAGATATGTTATCCAATGTTTCAAAATCATTTGTTAAGCATACGATATGGAATCTAAAAAACAATGAACTTACACATGTGAACGAGTATGAAGCTTACACTTACATTAAACAAAATAATGAAGGTGTTTTGATTGCATATTTTTATACAGATGCGTTTGTCATGGATAGAATTTTGACTGCAGAACTTGCATATACATCAAGAGTTAGAACGGATAAATTTGGATTTATAACGGAGTATACTGAGTGGAATAGACGACAATTCAATTACACATCAGATGATGCACTTTCGTATTTAAACCTAAGTGTTGATTGGAACTTGCTTGTACCTGGTTGGGGGTTACATTCACTTGGTATTAATCCTTTAACTGCAGTAACAATACCTAGGATTGATGTAGTTAACTTCTCAAATATGACAAACTATAACATTACTCAAAATGAAGTTAAAACATACTTTGAGAGTCTTTACGATTCATTTGAAAACAATATCCAGGAGGATTCCTATAAGTTATTTGCTTTTGCACTCTCAGACGGTGCATTAATTGATACCGGAATTGTTAAGATGCAAACAGAAATTTATAACAATAAGAATAATCCGGAAGATCCTCACAATTTTCAAGTCTTTAAAATCATTTATGAAACAAATGGTCATATTTATCAAACTGTAGGTGAAGACATCGATGTCGTTATAGATACTGACCCAGACATCTCAACACCAGATAATATCTTTACTTCTATAGAACAACTACTGAAGATGTTTACCGATTTCCAAACATTCATTGCTTCTGTAGATTGGAATAATGCATTTACAATCATTATTGCTGTAGGTATTGGTATTGTTGGTCTTATGTTATTAAACCCTCTCATATTGATTATTAAGCTTATATTTGGAGGGATTAGACTTGCCTTCCTGGGCGTGATAAATCTATTCAAGATTATCTTTAAAATACCAGGACAATTATTCAATTTATTAAAACTATTATTTATCCCTAAAAAGAAAACCAAATATAAAAGGAGTTATAGAAGATGATTACTGCACTTGTTATTTATCTATTCACATTACCAGTTAGAATCCTCAAAGGATTACACAAAGCATTTCATGCACTATTCATACCTAAGGCCAAACCTAAAAAACGAGGTCGATAATGACTGTTACTAAAAAGTTGGCCTTGACTGTTGATGAGATATCAGAGTTTAACTATAAGCTTGATAGATCTATTACGAAAGGTATATCAAAGTTCATTTTAAAATATAACGATTTTGTCATGGATGAAAGAGTTTATGAACCTATTAGATACTTAACCAAGCCTTTACATAAAATATGGATTGGTGCTTGGTTAAGGAATCTAAGAAAGTCATATGAGGATTATCCATTCAATAAGCCTGGTGTATATGTTTGTGTTGGAGAACCTGGATCAGGTAAATCCTCACTCGCCATGGAGATTATGACAAGACTACTTGTAAAGACCGGTAAAGGATCATATATCAACACTGCAATCGAAGTCCCTAGAGTTGATGAAAAAACATTTAGAAAATATCTACATCATCCTAGGTTTGAAATTACAGACTTTTTCGATAAAGGGGAGATTGTTGCATATCCAAATCATTTTCAATTTGCATCGATGCATATTGATGAAGCTCATATGCTTTGGAACTATCGACAAAACCAATCCGATGAGTACATGAAAACTTTTAAACCCTTCATGAAATATGCAGTAGGGGTTAGACATTATATCAAATATATCTTTTTATATACTCAAATGGAAAAAGTCGATACGCAGTTGATGAGCTTAGGCCAAAAGAACTTCTTTGAGGTTCAAGTTAGAAAAGGATTTAATTACGCCTTATGGTTAATAAATGGACGATTTGAAACAACAATACTCGGTTGGGATTTAACATTCTTTAATATGCAATCAAATGGTTCAGGTGGTTGGGTTAAGCATCCATACAAGCAATACTTCTTACCTAGAACGTTTGACCTGGCGTTCTTTGATACATTCAACTTAAGAAGTAATTTAGGGTCAGTAAAATTTGATAATAGATTTAAAACGGAGGTAGTGAAACGATGAACCAAGATATATGGTTTCAAATATTTGAATATACACTCATGGGTGCTTTTATTGTAATTGCTTCTACACTGATATTTCTTCTAGGTATGTTTATTTTTGCAACAGCTATGTACATATTTCCAGCCAAGCAAGTTAAGATTGATTTAAAGAAAATTGCTGAGACAGAAATTGAATCCAGGATATATCTGGATGAGTATCAATTCACGATAGCAAACCAACACTTTAATGAAAAAATTGAAGAGAAAGAAAAACAACTTAAGAATATTGAAAATCAAATCAGGAGTAAAGCTGCAGCATTAAAAAGTATAGATGCAAAGCTTCAAACTGAAACAAGTTCTAAAGGTAAAAAAGGATCTAAAAAGAAAATAGAACCTATTCTAAAAGATGTCGATATATCTGATGATACAAATGAGGATGAAGTGATTTAGTTTATATATACTTTAGTATATATATAAATACTATTATCCGGAAGTTGAAATATCACACACAACAAAATTTTAAACCCTAGGAGGAATACACATGGGATTATTAAAAAAGAAAGTAACAGCATCTAAACGTAAGACGAAAACATCAAAAAAACCTACAGTTAAAAAACAATCTTCTTATGATGAATATAACGCACGTATCAGAGTTAATAATAATACTGGTAAATCTGAATTGATATCAATTCGTAAAGCACAAAAGAAGTCGAGTAAATAAACATGAAATTACTTAAGTCTAATATTAAACAACTAACAAGTAATCGATTAAATCCTCATAAATTTTCAAAGAAAAAGAAGGTTCAAACTCTATACAAAAAGAGAAATCCAACTCACTCAGGAGAAATATATTTCATGCATCCTTCTCATCTAGTTCCTAAAGGAGAAATGAAAAAGTATATGAAGAAAAAGGGTAATGCTAATCCTAGACCTGTAGCTATCATTAAAGCAAATCACGATAAGACTGCTAAAGTCGCTCAAATATATGGCACTCCAGGTAATCCTAAAAATATTACACAGAAAAAGAGAATTAAACTTCATCAAACAAATCTGAAAAAAAGTAGTTGGATTGATACTAATGATAAGGATATATCAGAGAAAACCAAGAAAAAATTCAAAGTTGGCGTGTCACCTCTGAACAAGAAAAAAGGTATTGTACATCCTAATGATATGAAACGTAGAGATAAAATATCTGGTATAAACAAACAAAAAAAGCTGACTTAGTTGACAGCTTTTTTCCATCAGTTAAACTGACGACCCAGATATTTGGGGGTAGGGACTGGATACCCATGTATCAGTATCTTATAACAATGTTATATTTTTGTCAAGCCAAGTTATCCACATATTTTGTGGAAAACTTCATGTTGCTTTTGTAAGGCTGTCAAGTATAATATACTTTGTATACGGTTGGCCAACCTTTCAAAAATTGAAAGGGATAACACAATGAATATAAACAAATCAATAATGAACTATTATGAACTAACCAAATCTAGCTATGAAAATAGCACCAATCAATATCACTTAAGGATAGTAAATCATATAATAAATGCATGTGATGCACTTAAGATAAAAAAATTGGAAAAAGTTGATATAAATGTTGGATATAAAATAATAACCTATTTAAAAAATAACACTTCAAATGGTAATAACTCTATAAAGAAAATCATTAACTATTTGCGTAAAGTGATGCAGCATTATAGGATAACCACTTCCATCGTTGATCTACCCCATTTACCTAGTGACACTAAGCCTTTTGAGAGGTTCTATCATGATGATTTAAAACTAATCATAGATTATGTTAAAAATCTTAATTCAAGTAAAAATAGTCTTGTCTATAAAACTCTTTTGTTTCTTTTACTGGATTCTGGATTAAGAATCTCAGAAGCTTTATCCATAAAAATCAAAGAAATAGATTTTAGAAATAGAATGATATCAGTATACTCAGGTAAAACTAGAAAACATAGGTATGCTCCTTTCTCTGATTTTTCATATAACTTTTTAATTCAATTAGTTCAAATACAATCTGATAGAATTTATCTTTTCCATAATTTTATTAAAGACAGATTGATTAATAAAAATGATATAAAATTATTCTACAGAAGACTTAAATCTAAACTAAAAATTGAGAGAATTCATACACATCGTTTTAGAAAAACATTTGCATCCATATTAATAGAGAATGGTTTAAACATAGACGATCTGCAAAAGTTATTTGATCACTCCAGGATAGAAACTACAATTAAATACGTCCAACATGATGAAAAGCGAGCACTCAAAGAATACAGATTATATAATGATTGGGGAGTATAATAAAAAATGAAGGTTTTTAGCCTTCATTTTCTATTGTTAAGATATTTCACTGTTTTCAATATTAAATGTAATATTTATTAGATTATGTTTCCTATTTTATAAACTTCTTAAACACTGTTTCTGTAAAAACCGTTGCTATTTTTTTACCTCTTTCAACAATATATTCAGGTGTAATAGTTTCCTGTCTGCTTAGATTATCATTAAAAATATTACTAAAGATACTTACATAAGGATTACTAATGATTTCTGTTTTTTTACCGATAACTCCATCTTTTGTCTCCCAAATTTTGTTAGAAATACTCTGGTTTACTTTCTTTGATAGTAACAAGAAATTTCCAAATCCATATATTATTCCTTCTCCATTATCTTTAATTTCATCTTTCCAAAAAGGATATTCTTTAGTCCATCTTGTATATTCTTGAGGTACAATATGCTCTAAATCTGTACCTTTATTACCAATTACGAATGCACTATCACTCTTGATTTTATATAAAGCAGTAAGTACAAATAATGCTTTCCCGGTCTTATTATCAAATGATATGCTTGGATCAATTATTTTATCATATGTGTTTGTATCTTTTTCTAAACCTTCAAAAATATCTTCTTTGTTCTCTAATATGTTTTGTAAAATGACTGCTAAGCCATGTTTAGTAGTTCCAGGTGATTGTCTAACTATATTATTTTGTAAGATAATGTATGTCAAAATTTCTATAGTTTTTTCTGATACTTTTTTGTCAGTGATACCATTCATTTCACTTAAAGCAATAAAAAGAGGATAAATTTGCTTAATAGCTGTTATTGAAACGATTGTGTTTATTGCTCTGAAGTTCTCATTATCATCATATATTAATCCATATAGTACTTCTAACCTTGATATAATTTTTTCTATATATGACTTTGATTCAGGGTCTCTAAGTTTTTTATTAATAAATGTAAATACCTTAGCTGTAGTAATTACAAATTGTTCAACTTGCACAGCATAAAGTAAATATGAATCAATAATCTCAGACTTTTTAACTTTATCATCAAATTTATTGTAGATATGATCCCACTTATAAATAATGCTTTTTTTATCCTTGAATATTTGATGGACTCTTGCATGTAATAATTGTGAAATACTTAGGGGCTTTCCAGTAGAATTAGTACTATAAAATAAGCCTTCAGCATCTGAGTCATTTTTGGCATCTAGAATAAGCATCTCAATTTTTTTCGTAAGAATATCATATAGTTTATCTAATACCTCTTCATTATCAATTTTATTAATCCAACTTGAAATGAGTTTAAAGGCTTGTTCTAATAAACTATTATTTTTCTTCTTAGTACTTGAAAAACCCAAAATATATTCAAGTGCATCTCTATCTCTTGGTTGAACTGTAATTCTAACCTCATCAATATACTCATCACTACTATTTCTACTTGTGAAAGTATATGCTTGTTTTAAAACTTCAATCTTTTTCTTATACTTTATGTCATGTGTAGCATTATATTTTTCCAGAAATTTGCTTGATGCAGCTTTGCAAAATAGAATGTAAGTTAATATTCTTTGTTGACCATCATATACATAAGTAAGATTATCATTTTGATAAAATATACCTTGTCCAATTGCAATATTTATTTCATTATTATCAATTTCATCTAATCCTGAAAACTCTAACATTTGAGATATATCAGCATAAAAATCTTCAATATGCTCTGCTTCCCATGCATAAGGTCTTTGTACTGTAGGAATTTCCAGTTTACCTTCTTTTAGATGTTGAAATAGACTTCGATAGGTAGGGTGTTGCATTTTTTTGGTGTTGATAATTGGCATATTAATATCCTCTTTCTTCAAATTTGTAAACTGTTGATTCAACCAAATTAACTATACATTTATCACATATAAAAAGGATGTTTACTATACTACTTCTCGTTTTATCTTTAATGTTTTTAAAGACAGGAAAAATTGCTTTTCTATGAATATGATTTGAATTATGCTGACAATAATCAGTTTTTATATTCAAAAACTTAAGTAATAGTGGTATGTATTTATATTTTTCAAGAAAAACGCCCATCTTAAACATATCTACAATTTCATCATCATTTTTAAATAGTTCATCAATATCTTTCATTATTTCACTTGAAGCAGAGAAAAAATATTTGGATTCAACTTTTTCAACCTTGATTTCTTTCCGGTTCATTAAACTATTTGAATTGCTTAAATTTGATGAAAGTATATTATTGAGTAATACTTTCAATTTAGACTTTCCTTTGGCAGACTTGCTTTCTTCCATTAACTCTATGGGTATTTCTACATTTGATATAAGATCTTCATATACATCTTGAATTTCTTTAGAGCTTATTTGATCCCCTTCTAAACATACAATTTCCATAATAATTAGTTCCTTCAATAAAAAAGTTATATTTTTCATTTCTGGCTCTAATAATAATTTTGGATATCGTACAATTACTTCTAACAATACTTCCCCTATCATTATATCCCCTTCTTTAAAACAAAAATGTATTCTTTATTTTTCTTAACTATTTGTTTATCGCTTCTACCGCTTTTTAGTTTTGAATAATCAATATCTATCGCTTCTTTTGGTTCAAGACTACCATATTTTTTAAGCATTTCAGTCATTTGACTATAGCTAATAATCCCCTCTGAATTATAAGATATAAGTATCCATGATGCATTTAAATTTCTCACTAAATCTTCCATACTACTTAAAGCTTCACTCTTTTTACAATAGTTACTCGATTTCCAGTTAGATGGGATTCCTGATACTCTGCTTACTTCAACATCAGGCATTTTATTCGATAGTATTAAATTGAGCATGAAATAATTTGAACCATATGAATGTTGATTATATGGTGAATCAATATAAGCTATATCAATCTTAGGTAAGTCTCTGATTAATTCATTAGTGTCTCTTTTATAAATATAAACTTCAGAATCAAAATCACTTAATATCGGTTTTTCTATTGTTATTTTCCCTAGAATTCTTTTTAGAGAATCAGAATTTGTACCGCCAAATTTACCAATTTTTGTTTCTTTATCCTTATAGAATCCTTTAAACATTCCACCTGTATTAACATGAACTGATGCTTTATACAATAGCGGTGCTAAAAAGAACTTCTTCATTTCATTTGGAACTATTTTATCAATAGCCCGTCTATATGTATCTATTCTGATTGCATTGTCATTAGTATAGAAACATCGATCATCTTTAACAATGTTCCGGTCATCTTTTGGTGAATAATTGGAACGAATAATACCATTCTTAACTTTTTTATAATTCAGTACTTTTTCTAATAAATCATCAAATTTCCCTTCATTAAAATCATTTTTATTTGTAAGATAGCATTGATTAATAATCTCTGAATACTCCTCAAAGTCATTAACGTGTAATTTACCAGCATAAGTCTTCATCATACGTGCTACTACACCAGATCCAGAGAACAAATCAGCCATAACTATTTCTTCTCGATTAACGCCTTGGTACTCACTATTTAAAATGTCGATTATAACTTGATTAATACTTGACAACAAATTCCTTTTATTTCCCAAGTATGTTATTAACTGATTCGTATAAAATGTATTATTGCCCACTTATTCAATCCCCATTCTAATGATTTTATACATTCATTTCTAATATTTGAATAAATTGTATAAAACACTTCCTTCAAATATAGTTTTCAATTATTAAAAATCTTTTTTTATAAAAAATGCCGCATTAAAAAATGTGGCTTATTGCTCAACATCATCTTTTAAAAGACTTTGTAAGTATTCTGTATATTTATTATATGCTTCTTCAAAACCAAGGAGCTCGTCTGGTGTAACCTCTAAAGCTAAGCATAATTTAATGATTTGATTCTGATCTAACTTTCGTTCTTCAGATTCTATTCTAGATGCTGCTGCTTGAGTTATACCTAATATTTCTGCAATATCTTGTTGCTTCAAACCTTTACTCAATCTAATATCTCTGAGTTTTAGCATTTTAATCACTCACTTTCATTGACATATATGTCTATTTGGTATATCATATACCCATAGATATGTCGAATTGGCATGTTGTGACACTTCCAGGTGTTGCTAAAAGGGATAATTTAGGTTTTAAAAATGGTGCACAGTACAAGGATTGAACTTGTGACCCCCTGCACGTCAAGCAGGTGCTCTCCCGCTGAGCTAACTGTGCTTTTTATATTTTTAAAGCAAAATAATTGTATCACATAAAGTGAATGATTTCAATCCATTTTATGAACTACTTTAGAATAATTCTAAACAATATTTTCTTTATCATAATTATTATAAATAAAACGTTTTTTATTATAAATAACTTGAATGTAATCCGGTAAAGTGGTATATTAAAGGTAATAAAAAAGGAGATAACATCATGGAAAATACAAAACAAAAACTAAACATTGAACTTATCTTTGTAGTCAGTTCCATTATATTGATTGTCACAGCATTTATATTACAATCAACCATATTAAGTAGTGATGACTTAATTATACTTATATTATTTGCCGTTTCATTTGTTTTAGGGGGATTCTTTAAAGCATATGAAGGCGTTGTAGAAACGATAGAAAATAAAGCATTAAATGTAGAAATACTTATGATTTTAGCAGCAATCAGTGCATTTATTGTAGGTAATGCTGCAGAAGGTGCTTTACTGATAATGATTTTCGGATTATCTGGTTTACTTGAAAGTTATGCACACTCAAAATCTACAAAAGAGTTGACTTCATTATTAAATCTTAGTCCTGATTTAGCGACTAAATATGAAGATGGTGTGGAAACAGTTGTGTCTGTAAATGACTTAACAATCGGTGATATTGTCATTGTCAAGGTGGGTGATTCTATCCCAGTTGATGGTATAATCTCACGTGGTAATTCATCAATCAATGAGGCTGCGATTACTGGTGAATCTATGCCTGTGTCCAAAAAAATAAATGATAAAGTATATGCAGGAACATTTAATCTTTCATCACCTATATTAGTTGAGATTAAATCCAATCCAAATGAGTTTGTTGTCAATAAGATTATTGACTTAGTAACGGATGCACAAGATAATCAAGGTGTCAAACAAACCAAAATTGAAAAAATTGAAAAATGGTATGTATATATTGTTATTTTACTCGCTTTAGGTTTCATGTTTATACCTCCACTATTTGGTATACTACCATTTGAGGAATCCTTTTATAGAGGAACTGTTGTATTAGTCGTTGGTTCTCCTTGTGCATTAATGGCATCCATTGCGCCAAGTATGTTATCAACAATATCCAATGCAGCAAGAAAAAGAATTCTTATTAAAGGTGGCTCTCACTTAGAAACACTTGCAGGTATAAAGGCAGTTATTTTTGATAAAACAGGTACAATCACAAAAGGTGAACCAAGTGTTGTTGAAGTTAATATTGATTCTAAATATCCAAAACAAGATATCTTAGATGTCATTTACTCAATGGAAAAATTATCCACACACCCACTTGCTTATGCAATTACAAGTTACTTATCCGATAAAGCAACATATACTGGTTCAAAAGTCATTGAAGTTCCGGGGCATGGTATGGAACTTAAGTTAGGTAAAGATATTTATAGAGTAGGTAGATTTGAACACATTGATGCACACTTCTTATCCCCACAAATGTTGAAATCAAAATCCTTAGGACAATCTATTGTAGAAATCATACTTAATGATCAATTAATAGGATATATCGCATTAAAAGATGAATTAAGACCAGACATTCAAAAATCGATTCAATCCTTGAAAGATTTAGGTATTACACCAATTCTACTAACGGGTGATAATCAAGAAACTGCAACCATTATTGCTAAGGAAGCAGGTATTGAACAAGTTATTGCAGGTGCTTTACCTCATGAAAAGAAAAATTATGTTGATCAAATGAAAGTTAAATATGGCTCTGTCATGATGATAGGTGATGGTATAAATGATGCTCCAGCACTCGCATCAGCAGACTGTGGTGCTGCAATGGGTAGCGGTACGGACCTTTCATTAGAAACAGCTGATGTCATTTTTATGAATAACAATTTAGGTAATGTATCTACACTCATTAAACTTGCAAAAGCAAATCAAACAATTATTTATCAAAATATGATTTTCTCTATTTCAGTTATTGTTATATTACTCTTAACAAACGTATTTGGACTTATCAAATTACCTCTAGGTGTTATTGCTCATGAAGGTTCAACCATTTTAGTCATTTTAAACAGTTTAAGAATGTTACTTAAGAAATAATTTATTTAAAAACCCGTATAGATTTGTATATTCTATACGGGTTTTATTATAGGTTTTTATGAAATTTTATACCTTGTTTACCTGAGTGTTTTACATCATACAATGCACCATCAGCAAGTTTAATTAAATCAACGATATTATTTGCATCTTTAGGATAAATAGAAATACCTGTAGAAAGCGTAACACTGAATTTAAAATCTTCTATTTCAATTAAGTGTTGTACAGTTTCTAATTCGTTTTTAATTTGATGAAACTCTTCTTTATTTTTAAGATTAACTTCGATAACTGTTATAAATTCATCTCCACCAAATCTTGCTACAAAGTAATCTTCTTTTTTATTGTTGGTGAGTATCTTAGCAATTTCAGCCAATACCTTATCGCCAATATGATGACCATAAGTATCATTGATTGTTTTAAATTCATCAATATCGGTAATAGCCACCATAAATGTTTTACGGCTAAGTACTAACTCTTTCATACGTTGTTCTAACTTTCTTCTATTTGGAAGACCCGTCAAATAATCCGTAAAACTTTGTTGTTCGAGTTTATAACGTTCTGCTTTTAATTCCTCAACTGCTCTTAAATTAACACTTACAATTAAAATGAATGAGAACATGGTAAACATAATTGCAGTAACCGCATCAATCAATTCACTTGCTGAAAAATTATAAAATAGTAAATCATCAAATTGTTCTGTCATAATTATGACGATTCGAATCATCATAATCAAACTTACAAAAACAGTCATAAACATAATTGGAGATAAAATTAGTAAACGAATCCTTTTAAATTGAGAACTTGTTTGAATAAACATTCGAATCATCATATAGATAACAACAAGTGTAACAATCACACGGCGTATGTCAATTCGGTCAATCCCATAACTAAATATTACTAAACCAATCATAGTCATAATTAAAACAATAAATAGGTCTTTGAATGTATCTTCTATATTTAAGAATTTATGTAGACCTATATTAAATAAAATTAAACTTAATATGAGTAAACCATTACCTAAATAAAGTGGTATCCACAAAGGCATTTGGTGATTAAATGCATTCATTATAAATGCTGCCAATTGAAAAAAAACAGCAAGTGTCCAATAATCTAGTCCTTTATAGAGTTGATTCACATAAATATGTGTTAAAAATAGTCCAAAAATCACTGTGATACAAAAAATACTGATCACAGTAATAAAAATAATCTGCTCTCCCATGGATATGTACCTCCCAATACATGATCCTAAAACTATAAACATTTATATTATAACATTTTTTTATAAATCAATAGACTTCTTATATGATCTTCTTCTTTTAATCATCGTTGGATTAAAATCCTTCCACTGTGCTTGAATACTTGTATTTTGTTCAAGTTCTGGACCTGTTAAGGCATATAATACACCTTGCTTATTACCTTCTTTAATACCATCTTCCATGATTAAGGATAAAACACCTTTTCCTTGATGTGATGGATCAACAGCAATAAAATAAAAATCGATTACGTTGAATTTTTTAATAGATTTTAATAATCTTAAAAAGCCAAATGGCAATAATTTTCCATCGTTTTTCTTGTTAGCTAGAGATAAGCTTGGCATCATTAAGCCAAAACCTACAACTTTTTGATTTTTATCTTTTACAAACCATAGAAATTCTAGCTTAACTAAGGATTTCATTTGTTTAATATAGTAATCCATAACTTTGGTAGTAATTGGTAAAAAGCCGTATAATGACTTAAATGCATCATTATAAACATTGAAAGCTTCGTATATATATTTATTAAGTTCTCTTTTTGACTTAAGTTTAACTAATTCATATCCGAATCTTTTTTGGGTAATATAAGCACCACGTTTCACCTTTTCAGGAACGTAACTTGGCCAAGGTATCATGGATTCAATCCAATCAACATCTTTTATGTATCCAAGTTTTTCTAGATGCTCCATATAATATGGTGGATTCCAAATGGTTATAAACATATTTAAATATTCAAATCCTTCTACCAATAAACCCATTCGGTCCATATCGGTGAAACCCATCGGACCAATTACATCGGTTTGACCCTTAGATAGACCCCAACGAGATACAGCATCAAGTAATGCTTTTGAAACCTCAATATCATCAATCATATCAATTCTAGAGAATCTGACAGTTTTTGTAGAAAATTCTTTATTATATTGATGATTGATGATTCCAGCAATTCTTCCTACAACTAAATTATCTTTATATGCAAGAAATCGAACACTTTCACAGTATTCATGCACAGGATTCTTTAATTTATCAAAAACTAAAAGTTCATCCATTTCTAGTGCTGGAACATAAGAAGGAATATCTTTAAAAAGTGTACTTGGAAATCTTGTAAAAATGATTGCTTCTTTTTTAGTCAAAACCTCTTTGATTTGTATCATGGTTTAAGAATTCCTTTTTTAACTAAACTTCTGAAATCCCAATTATGTTTTTCCATATGATGTTCTATTTTGTAATTCCAAAAATAATAACCCGTTCCTTTTGAGTAAGCAAGTAATTGAGTCTGAGCTAGTTCTTTTTCAAATGTTTCTTGATTAAAATCAGCTGGTTTATTTAAGGTTGGATAATGAATACCTAAACTCCACTCCCCCACATAGACAGGAACCATTTTATTGAGTTTTTCAATCATAGGTAATCTCACATTTAAGATTTCATCAATATGTTCTTTTGGAGATGAATTTTTGAGTCTTTCTTCAAAACAATGATATAAATGTAAGTCAAAACCAACATTTTCCAAATTATTTTTAGTGAAAAATTCAGTCCATGTATGATCCATTGGTCTAAATGCATCATGAAATACGATTTGTTTGTCAGAGTTTTTTCTAATTGCTTTATATGCATCTAAGTAAAATTTTTGTATAATAGATAAATCTGTTAAAAAGTGTGGTTCATTAAGAACCTCAATAGAAAAAACGCTTGGATGATTCAAGAGTTCTTTAGAAATATATGATAAAACATCGACTGTTTTTTCAATATTTTTGTTGTCTTTATGCCACTCAATGACACCTTCAATTCCACCATTATCAAATCCATTTTGTGAACCGGGTGCAGTGTGCAAGTCAAGCATAACCATTAAATCATATTGACTTGCCAGATCGAGTGCATGTTTAATATATTTTAAAGGACTTATGTAAGGTTCTTCTCCTCTTAACCACCAAGGAATAGGAATTCTAACAGAATGAATACCCAGTGATTTAATATATTTAAAGTCAGACGATTGAATAAATGTTTCCCAGTGTTTTTCTAACGCTTCTTTTGGATTAGGATGTTGTGTAACAAAACCTGTCTCATCGTTTGTTTTTAAGCCTTCAAATAAACTTTGAGACATCCATCTTTCTAAAACAAACCAACCACCTAAATTTACCCCTTTAATAAATTTCATACGTTACCCCTTTTCTTAATTGGATGTCTAATAATCGTTTTTAACTTTTCACTAGACACTTTTCTTGGATCTGATAAATAAATTTCATGATGTAATCTCTCTGGACTAAAATCAATTTCATACCCTTCTTGATTCATAAATTCATTCATTTGTTGTATTGTTTGAACTTCTGTATCATATGGTCCTATATGTAGCATTTGAACCACTAATCCTTCCTCATATATCAAAAACTTTACTTCACTTAAATCCATTCCTTTTTTAACTTTTATGAACTGTATTGCCCATAAATAATCTTTCTCATGTATAAAATCTGGCATAGGAATCATTAGTTTGTATACAAACAAATCTTTTCTTAATGGATCAAACCCTTCTATACCTTCTTGATACCAATATCCTTCAAGTGGTGCGACAGTAAAAGGTTCAAACCCTTTAATAAGATAATTATTTTTATAACTCATTCGAATCGTATATGCCACTTGATATAATTTAGATACATCATCTTTGTAACTTGAATTGATATCATTAGGATTTCCCCGACCTTGAATCATCAAAAATTTGGATTCTTGAATGTGTAAAATACTTGGAATTTGTTTATTAGGATATAATACTTTATTCTTTTTAATATCCATTTGGGTTTCCTTTCAAGGTACAATGAATCGGTTATATAAGAATTACCAACAATTTTCATCTGTACCCTTATAGTGTTTTGCTAAACCTGCCATACTGGTTTCTTTATAATCTGTATGCATGGAAAGTCCTGTTTGATACATCGTTTCAATTACCGTATCAAAAGATATTTTTCTTGAGTCACTTAAAAAATAAGATAATCCACATGCATCAATTGCACGTAGCGCAGCGACAGCATTTCTTTCTATACAAGGAATTTGAACATATCCATTTATCGGGTCACACGTTAAACCTAAATGATGTTCCATCGCAATTTCTGCTGCATATTCCACTTGATTGATTGAAAGATTAAAAAGTGTAGCATGTGCAGCTGCAGCCATTGAACACGCAGAACCAACCTCAGCTTGACATCCAGCAACTGCACCAGAAATAGATGCATTATGCTTAATTAAGTTACCAATTAATCCTGCAACTGCCAATGCTTTAATGACTCTAGTATCATCTATAAAGGCATGCTTTTCTCGCATATAGTATAATACCGCTGGCAATACTCCACATGCGCCACATGTAGGAGCGGTAACAATTATCCCACCAGCCGCATTTTCTTCACTAACAGCAAATGCATAAGCACTTACTAATCTATTTTCAGTGATTTCAGAAGGTTCATTCACCATAACCTTCTCTATTAATGTTTTAGCTTTTCTTTTTACCTTTAAAGGTCCTGGTAGTGTTCCATCTATTGTAATACCTCTTTGGATTGCATCTTTCATAGCATTCCAAATATCTTTTAAGAAATCAACAATCTCTAATCCTTCAAACGTTACAACGTAGTCATAAAGTGACAGATGATGTTTTCTACAATAAGCTTTAATTTCATTAAAATTTTGATGTGGATATACATGAGTTTCTAATGATTCTCTACCAACAAAAACGATTCGTCCACCACCAGTTGATTTTACTTCATCAGTTGATATTAACTCATCGTTTTTATAACCTAAAACAAGAATGGTGTTTGCAAACTTTTCTAAATCGATTTTTGTTTGAAATTCTATGGTTGAAGGAAATGCAGAATGAAGCATCGCCTCTTCTGTCAAATGCCCTTTTCCAGTTAATGCTAAAGAATTATATAAAGTAACCTGGAAATGTGTGATATCAGGATGTTCTTCCTTAATCATTTTTATTGCACGTGCCGGCCCCATTGTATGTGAAGATGAAGGTCCATAACCTATTTGATACAAAGATCTTAATGATAGCATATTATTTCCTCTTAATGTTTAAGATAATTATAACACTATTCATTATTTTACTCTATAAATTTTATGCTGATAGAAGATAAATCCTTAACTCAAGAAAATATAATATCTCCCTGTCTTAATTTTCAAATATTGCATATTCCTTGTAAAGCCAACAATTAATATTTATAATCGAATTTACAATATAAATTTTAATATAAGGGGATATATATGAAATCATTAACGAAGAATGGGTTATACCTGCCGATTGCAGTTGTTTTAATTTGGTTGCTTAGAGAGTTTTATTTATTAATTAACCTAAGTTGGAGTAATGGATTCACATTACAATATATACTCATATTTTATATACTTGCGATGAGTTTCCAAGTCAATGAAAAGAAATTTCAAGCATATATGTTTGTTTTAGGTTCAATATTCTGTTTATTAGGTGATACATTTTTAGCAAATGCGATGAGCCATTATATTAATCTAGGTTCAATGCGTATGCCATTAGGAATAGCAGGATTCTTTGTAGGACATACTTTTTGGTTTATAGGTACATTACAGTTTAAGGATAAGGTTTCTTCTAAAAAGTCATATTTATCATTCTTAATCACTTTTACAGTCATGATTGTTTTGTGGTTTTTACTGATTAATGATAATTTTAACTTCTTATCGATCTTAGCATTGGTTTATTGTGTCGCATTAGGCACACCTCTTGCTTATTCTATAGCAAGAGTAAAACTGAATAGAAATTATGTTCTACTCACTATATTTTATAGTATATTCATCTTCTCTGATTTATTGATTGGTATGCATGAAATTAAAGGTATTGACATACCTATTTATGGATTCTTAGTGTGGTTTACATATATTATTGCATTATCTGGTATTACATATGCACTTGTCTCTCATAGAAACAAATCAGATAATTTAAATTAATCTTTTACTGCTTTATATGGGTAGTACTTAAAATAGAAAAAAGGATTATTTTCCCCTTCTTTTATGCTTTTATAAAATAAGTATGTGCTTCTTTTATGAGTGCATCACTAGCAGTATTCACAAACTGAACAACATTGCAAAAGACATAAGTTAATCCATTATCAAAAGTGATGACCCCTTCGCACATTGCTCCTTTTCCATGACTTAATGCATTCTCAACTGTTAACTCCAATATTTGCGGCTTAGTTATTAAAATTTGAGATAATTGATCTAATTTTACAATATGATTCTCTCCCACTATTCTCCATGTGAAATCTTCTCTCACATGAGTCTTAACAGCATCAATGTCTTTCTTTGATAGTGCGATTGTTAAGTCTATAACGCGTTCCATTTTTGGTGCATTCCCACAATGAAACATAACTTCAATCTTCATCTTAAATCTCCTCTTCTTAATAAAAATTTAATCATCAGTAATTTGAGTCGAACTTCTAATTTCTATATTACCCTAGGTAATCTATCTTTAGAATTTACAACTTCTAAAGGAACGTCTGTTTCAACTTCTTAATAACTTAACAATAGGCATTTTATTCAAGTTAATGACATTCTGTCTAATTTTTCAGTCTTTTTCATATTACCTTTTATCTGATACCTTTTGTAAATATTAGTTTACACAAAGTACAGGTTTTCGTCATTCAAATGACACTATATAACTTGAAAATAGGGGATTTCACCCTTTCTGCATGAAAAAAGTTCGATACTTAGGGCGATTGGTAAATCGCTTCTGTATCGAACCTATGCATTCAATATGGCAACGTTACTCAATTTTAATACAATTGCATACCCTTAGCCTTGTAATCGTTAAAAAGTTAAATATTTTGCATACCCCTATAACGAAATTTGCATACCCTAATATTAATTTAAATTGAATTACCGAAAACTTCATTATTAACTTCAATATCATTTTTTATCACAGAAGCTAATAATTCCCAATTGTAATAATATTTACTATCTATTTGTTGTCCTTTACTGATATATGTTTGATTATTAGAGAATTCTTTTGTTATTGTTATATACCAATCTTGACGTTGTACTAAATTCATAAAATTAATACAAATATTTTCATTATAAAAAGAATAACAATTAAATGGGCCATAGAACCATAATTTACCATTTTCATCTTTCATGTCTCCAAGTTCTACTTTATCAAACTTAAATCCATAATCTTTAACTAAAAAACTAAAATGTTCCATTATAGAATATGATACATCACAAATTATTTTTTTAGTTATATTTTCAACCCAAACATAAGTATCAAAACCATCAACCCAAAATGTTTTGTCTAATAACTTTGGCTTTACAAAACTAAAAAACTTTTTAACAAAAAAACCGTTTTTTGTATCTATAAATCCATCTTTAAGTTCTAATTCTTTAATAGCTTTCTTTGCATTTTCTAAAGAACTATAGATTCCAATATCCTTCTTTTCAATGTGATCAATAAGTTTATATTTATGTGTAGCTTTATAATAAAACATACATATTTTCTCCTTTTAATTTCTCCTTTATCAATTCATAGATTTTCTTATCATTTTTTGATTTATGTAAAGTATATTTTTTATTATTTACATAGAAAGAAATTTTATCATCAAATGATAAATTAGAAATGCCTTCAAAATTAGTTTCTATAGCACGATAGCCGTTAACATATAATATTCCTTTTTCTCTAATCTCAAAACAAGAATCGAATGAAGAATTTTTTGATAATAATTCTTTTATAATTACAATCAATGTGATAAGTAAAGTGACTACTGGGATTCCTATACCAAATATTAAATAGAATGCCCATTTCATTTCAGGATTTAATAGTTGAATAATTAGACATAAAATATTCCATCCAAGTGGTGCAATCATTATATATTTAATCATATTTAGTAAACAATAAATTCTACTATATTTTTGACTAAATACTAATTCTCCTAATCTTTCTTCAATCGGAACCCCAAAATAATCACACCAAGGGAAATCATCAAAATATAAATTATGTAGTTCGCATTTATTTTTAAACTCATTGACTTTATTAAGCAATAAAGTTCTTATTTTATTTTCTTTATTAGATATATTATACGAGTAAAAACTTAAAACATAATTTTCTAATAAGATAAAGCATTTTATCATATCATTATCGTTATCAATATATCCAATAACATTTCTTTCTTTTAAATCTAAAATATTATTATAAATCTCTCTATAAGAAAAAGAATAATCAATATTATTTAATTTTAATTTAATCTCATTATCATCAATACTATAATCAAAACTCTCTAATACTGTTTGTTTTTCAAAAAGGAAATTTAATGACATTTTATTAACTTTTAAAATTCTTTCTTCATTATATTTAGGTGAATCAAAATTAAATTCTATATATTGTTCTTTTTCATCAATTCTCATGTCACAATGAAAAAAAGTATCACCAACACTTAATGTATTTTCTATTATTCCACTACATTTTAAAATAACAAGTGATCCCCATGTTGTATCAACCAATATTTCAAGTATATTACCATTTTGTTTCATTGCTAAAATATATGCATCGTGAAATGAGCCTGTATTAAATTCTAAAACTTCTAAACATTTAGTTGTTTTAACATCAATATATTTAGAATCGTTAAAATTATTCGCAATATTTATTGTTTCATTTAACATGTCTAAAGTATATTTTTTACTCTTTACAATTTTAAAAATGTTTCGTTTATTCCAATAAGATTTAAAATTATTTTCTACTATTGCAAAGTTGCCATGACTATAATCTATTACTAAAAATTGATTACTTGAATTACTCTTATACAAATCAATAACTATTAGTTTAGAATAATCAGCATTTAAAACTACAGCTTTACTACTCCATCCAGACAATGAAAGAGCCATAACTGGAGAAATATATACTTCATTTTCTGTCATTATTTTAGCAAACATAATAATCACAACTCCTTTGTAATGTTATACCATACATTGTTAATTATTCATAATAATTAGTAATCGTTAAATTGTTCAGTAATCGTTAAAAGGTTGATACTTCGCACGTGTTCTCTTATATAAACTGGGTTGAAAAACAATACCTAGAAAAATAAAAAAGCCCACTGAAGGGCTAATAATGGCTTAACGGTGAGACTTGTACCCTTAGAAAATTAAAAAAATCTCGATACTTTTATTGTATCGAGAATCATTAACTATAATGGCGGAACAAGAGGGATTTGAACCCTCGCACCTGTTACAGTCTACACGCTTTCCAAGCGTGCCTCTTCAGCCACTTGAGTATTGTTCCGTATAAGAAACTAAATTAATAGTTTCTTTAAATATTCATCTACTAAATCATGTACTTCGATATTAGTTTCTAATTGAAGTGCTTGATTTGCTAGTGATTTTAAATCACTTAAGTATGTTTGTTGAAATTGGTATTTAATTTCAGGAATTACATTGGAGTGCATGCTTAATGCATCAATTCCTAACCCAATTAATAGAAATGCTTGTTTAAGGTTTGCAGCCATTTCACCGCAGACGCTAACCATTATACCAAATTCATGTGCCTTGTCAACTATATCCTTAATTAATTTTAGCAATATAGGATTATATGGTTGATATAGATAGGATACCTTATCATTCATGCGATCTGCTGCAAACAGATATTGAATTAAATCGTTTGTTCCAATACTAATAAAATCTATTTCTTTTAAAAACTTTTCTATACCGATTGCAGTTGATGGAACTTCAACCATAATGCCAAGAGGTGGCATTATAACTTCAATAAACTCCTCTTTTAATGAACTGATTGCATCATGTAATATAGATTTAGCTTGACGCAATTCATCAATTGTTGAAATCATTGGAAACATGATGGATAAATTTTGATGTTTATTGGCTTTTAGAATTGCTCTTAACTGAGTTTTAAAGAGTGCGGGGTAACTTAAACTATAACGTATCGCACGATTACCTAAAAAAGGATTGGCCTCTTTTCTTATATTTAGGTAACTTAAATTTTTATCTCCACCAATATCTAAGGTTCTCACGACAATTTTTTTGTCCTGATAACGCTCTGATATCTTTTGATAAAACTCAAAAAGTTCATCTTCAGTTGGAAAATCATTTTGTTCCATATATTGGTTTTCTGTTCTTAATAATCCAATACCATCCGCACCAAAATGAATCGATTCATCAATATCCTCAAGTGTACCTATATTTGCAAGAATCGGTATATGCTTGTGATCTTTTGTCACAATTTTTAAATCTTTAACGACAGAGAACTTTTCTTTTTCTAATCGGATTTTTTCTTTTAGATCCTCATAATATGTAAGTACTTCTTCTGTAGGATGTATGATAACTAATCCTTTTTTACCATCCATTATAACCACTGCATTTTCTTCTAAACCTGTAACATCGATACTTGAAATTGATGGTATACCTAAATGTCTTGATAATATTGCACTATGGCTTGTTTTAGATCCAAACTGAGTTAATATACCTTTAATATATCGAGTATCTAAATGTAGAGTCTCAGATGGTAATAAATCCTTTGCAACCAAAATCATATCATATTTCGGTTGTTGGATCATTTCTTTTTGACTAAAGATATCTAATACACGTTTCGTTACATCTTTTAAATCTAATATACGTTCTTTAATATATAAATTATCTGATATCTCAAACATATCAATAAATTCAGACATGGTTTGTCTAAATGCATAAGCCGCATCCAATTGGTGGTTCATAATTTTATCAGTTACACGTTCAATTAACATTGGATCTTTTAACATCAGTGTTTGTGCACTAAAGATTTCAGCATGTTCTTGACCAATTTTGGTTTTAGATTGTAGCGTAAGTAATTCTAATTGAGAAACAGCTTCTTTAATCGTTTCATTAAAACGATTAAGCTCAACATTTTTATCCGTTGAAAACTTTTTTAAGCTCATCTGAGTGGTTTCAGCTAAGTGATGTATTTTTGCTATTGCAACTCCACTGGAGACCGCAATGCCTTTTAATGTTTGCATAAATTACATAACCTCTCGTTTAAATGATTCTACAATTGCAAAATCATTGTCTTTAACAATTGCTAAGGATGTTGTGACATAGTTAATAATATTACTTACACGTTGTGGTGGTACTGCTATAAAGAGTTGAATACTTAATGAGTTATAGAATTTCATCATCGCATCAATTCTGGATTCATCCATATTATTAAATGCTTCATCAAATAAAACCATACAACCTGAATCAATTCGTTTATTCTTGGTTAATAATTGTTGGAAACTTGCAGCGATAACAATGTAGAACGGAACCTGTGTTTCACCACCAGATTTTTCTCTAGATACTTTAGAGAAATAGGATTTATTACCATTTTCAGATGTGACTTCAATATCATAACTCATATAATATCGATAATCTAAAAACTGGAGTGCAAACTTATCATTTTCCGGTTCAAAGGATGCAATCTTATTGAATAACTCCATTAAAACAACTTCATGTTTCTTGGTTAAGTTCTCAGTAAATAATGTATGATTATAAACTGCTTCACTACTCATGATAATATCATAATAGGTTTTAAACTCTGGGTTTTCTGCAGGTCTTGTTATCAACTGATAACTATCTGTACCAAACTTTTTACCTGTAAGTGCTAAATTCAGTTCCTCAATTTGAATTTGAGCAGCCTCAATGGATGCTCTTAATTTACCAACAAACTCTTCTCTAAATCCAATTTCAGAAGAACGTCTTAAATCAATTGCTTCTTGTTCATATTTAAGTAAATTGTTATCTCTAATGAGTACAGCTTCTTTTTCAAATTCAATTAACTCGCTTAAGTCAGGAGCTGCTCCAAAATGATATTGCATGATATATTGTCTCATGAGATTAATCACTTCATTTTCTGCTCTTGCATTTTGAGATTGAATCGTTACACTCGATTGTGCAAGATCTCTTGAAATCAAGTCATAGTTATCACTATATTTTTCTTTAAGTGCTTTAAACTGAATACTTGCAACAGGTAAAAGTGTTGGATATTTTTTACTCCAATCCTTTTGTTCTTCAATATATTCTGATAGAACATTTCTTGCTTCATCAATCGTTTCTAATATTCTAGTTTTTTCACTTCTGCAATCAGCCATCTGATCAGATAAACGCTCATAATCGAGTCTTAATTGACGTTTTTTATTCTTTTCATCTTGTAACTGTGCATCAAGTTCAGTGATTTTAGGATTTTTAGCTAAATTATGAACCTTATTTTCTAAGTCAATAAACTCTTTTCTGGTTTGCTTAATTGTTTCAAAATATCTAATTTGATTGCTTGATTGGATATGTTGTAATTTAGATTGTTGCAGTATTCTAAATGATTTTTGATTCTTTTCAAGTAAATCTGTAATTCTTTGAAGATCTTTAGTTAGATCTTTAACTAAGTTCATATCCATTTCAACTTGAATTTGAGTTGCTTGTTGTCCAATATAAGGGGTGTCATATGTTCTAGGATTAATTTGTCTTGCTGTATGATTTGAGTAAGTCATACACGATTTAGTGATTGCTCTAGAATAATTTTTAAGTTCATTTAAGTTTTCAACAGTAACGACATGACCCATGATCATATTGGCATAGTTTTTAGCATAAGGATGATCGGTTGTAATCTTAGATGCTAAGCTGTTTGGCAAATGTGAATTATATTCACCAATCTTACTTGTATTGACAAGACCTACACCATAAATAGATAACTCCGTTTTGACACGATCATAGACTTCAAGTGCATCGTTAAAATAAAGAGGGTCCACAATTAAGTCAAAACGTTGGTTATTTAGGTAACCTTCAAGTGCATTTCTCCAGGATTCGTCTTTTACCTCAATTAAATCTGAAAAAGGTCTGACTCGGACTTCTTTTTTATAATAATTGGATAAATCGGAATTGATTGCTTCGATTAATTGTTGAACATTTCTAGGATAAGTTTTAACATTTTTCTTTAAAGCATTCAGTCTAGCTTCTGCAATTCTTAAATTGTTTAATATTTCAGAACGATCCTTTTCAAGATTGGATCTTTCAATCGATAATGCTTGTTGATAACCACTTAAAGCAGAGGTTGCACCTTCTAAATAACTTGATAATTCTAATACATTTGAATTTTCTTCATGAGAACCATAATATTTAATAAAACCTGAAATATTTGTATTTGGGTTCAGTTGCACAAAATCTTTAAATAAATCGAGTTCTCGATTTAAACTTTCTTGAAGGTCCAATACGATTTGTTTTTGTTCTTCGTATTGATCTCCTTTCTTCTTAAGTTGTTCCTGTAAATTACTTAAAGTTCTTGTAACATCATCACCCATTTTAGAAGATTCTAACTCTAAAATAGCTTCATCATTTGTTTCTATCTGATGATCAAGCTCTTCTTTTTTTCTTTTAAGTACTTCATATTTCGCATTGACTTTATCTAAAAGATCTTCTGAATTATTCAAGAAGTTTTCTCTTTTTTCGATAAATGCCATTTGGTCAATTAATTTATTGATTGTGATTTGCTCTAAATTTTGATTAAGTGATTCACCTAACGTAGTGATTTTATCTAATCGTTCTAGTTTTTCTCTATCCAGTCTAATTTGACCTTCAACACGTTTGAGCTGTGTAACGTTATTCTTTAAACTTTGAATATCAATTGGCTCATCATCAAGTAAAAACTCAAAAACGAACGTTTGTAAATCAATCGGTCTAAATGCTAATGCCTTTGGTAGGATCTTAGAGTATTTCTTTGCATCAATACCAAAATATTTAGCAAGTGCATCACGGTATTCTTTTTGTGAATTAAATGGATTAAACTCAATTTGTAACGATTTTAAGTAAGCCTTCATAGATCTGTAATCTCTTGGTAAATTTTTCTCCATAAAGATTCCATCATGAATATTTACATTATTGAGTATATAAAATCGTTCTTTTAAAGTTCCTAATTTAGGAAGTTCTAACAAACTTCCAATAATTCCGAACTCATCGCTTTGTTCATCATAAAACTCAAGTGCCACATGTGTGACAACATCATTTGGTCGAATAAATTCTTTATTTTCTGCACCAATTCTTCCTCGGATGTAACCTTCTAATGTACGTTTAGCTTCATCGGTTGCAGCAATATTAAATTTAGCTCCACTCTTACCGCCTACTAATAGATATTGTAAAGCATCTAGTAGTGTGGACTTACCACTACCATTTTCACCAGATATTAAGGTATTACCATCTATTTTTATCGTTTGATCTGAGAATAAATGCCAGTTAACAAGTTTAATCTTCGTCAGTTTCTTCAAGATCGCTACCTCCTTGTAAGTACTGATCTAAGTGATCTAATACCTCTTTAATGGAATCTACTTTAACCACAAATAATATCGTTGGATATATTTTAATTCTTGCATCATCATTTAGTTTTCTATCCATGAAATCAATAATGTTATAGTTTCTAAGTAATTGTAGTGCAGGTTTTAGTTTTTCTTTAGTCATTCTTTTATTATCTAAATATCCGATTTTAGCAAGTTCTTCGTGAATATCTGATAAATAAACTTCAACATTTTCATCCAGTGTAACTAAAGACATTTTTGCTTGATAAATCATTCTAATGATTAAAAGGACAATGCTTTCATCTTTCTTTAATCTAAAATGATTAAAGTTTGAAATATTTTTAATATATACAACTTCTTCGTGCCTTTCAATTGTTAATTCAAAATCTGAAAGTGCCAAATATGCATCAAAAATATCTTTATATGCAAGTATAAAACGGTAATCATTTGCATCCGCTATTTTTTTTCTTGTTATATAGTTTACTTGAAATAGTTTATTAACAATTCTTGAAAAAACAAGTTTTTCAGCTTCTTTTAATTGAATAAACTCATCATTTAATTTTTTAAGTGCTTGGTTTTTATTCATCATTTCTTATAACCCTTCTTAAATATTTCAAATTCAGTAAACTTGATATCTTGAATTCTTGCATCGTAATTGAGTAATCTAACATCATAGATCATACCCACAGACTTACTAAATAAGAATATCAATATGAGTTTTACAAAATCTTCATTAGTTTCTAATTCAATATCGCTTGCTTTAATAGATTGTAAGTCCCCTAAAATGTAGGAAACATACTTATTAATTTCTTGTTTAGAAAAAATGTTTGCTTTTAAGAGTGAAGCCATTTTACGTTCTTTAACTTCATCTGATATTTCTTGTTGATAATTTACTTCTTCAACAATTGGGTCTATTCTTGGTCTTCTAATGGTTTGAAGTGAATTATCATCCAAGTTTCTCATACGAGTTAAGTTAAATATTTCTGAATAATTAAAGGTTTTTTCTTTTAAAATGATTTTAAATAAACGATTGAGTAAACCTTCTAAATCCTCTGAGGTATTTGTTAAGAACATTATTTTAGATGCTGCTGCATTTATATAGAGTTCATTTTTAGTATCGATTGCTTCAATTAAATATTCAATGGAATCAATGGAATCCTTAATAAATCTAACTTTATCTTCAACATAGCTAAATGCTTCATTAAACTCTAATTTCCTTCTTGCAACCAATGCTTGGTTTGCGAGTGTATCTAAGTAAGTATCATGCATATAGATTTTAGAAATACTTTCTAATATACTTCGTTTATAACGTGGAAGTGAGTCTGTTGTTTTTAATTGATAGTAGGCACTATCAAAGAAGTTTGTTTTATAATCTACTAATAGTCTTTCTAAAACATGTTGCAAGTTATCTTTACTTTCTCTTTTAACAAGATCAAAATAATAACGGTATATGTTAGCCTTTAATGTCTTAAGTTTTCTTAAAACATCTTCAATTTTTTTATAGGATTGTTCAATAATGGTTAATCCATCTTGGATTTCGAAAGATGATAAAAGAGAGTAGACTGTATAAATCTCTCCTGTATATTCTGTTTGTTCTCCTACTTGGATACGTTTTAATAAATCAATAATCTTTATCGAATAATCAAAGAGATTTAAAGAGGTTTTATAATCCCCTAATTCTTCTTCACCCAACCAACCACTTTGCTTTAATACATTAATGACAGAAACAGCTTTTTGACGTGATGTTGAATTTTCTTCATCATCGATTTCAAAAGTCTCTTTTAAATCATCAAAATAGTCCACAAGTTTCCCAATTACAAAACTTCTTTCCCCTTGGAATGAATCCTCTATGGAGTTTGTAGCATCATAAATGATGAACAAACAATCCACATAGATATTTTTGTTTGGAGAAGATAAAACATTAAATAGGTTGTCAGGTATTTGGTCAAAAAGATGCAATCTTATATCCTCCTATGTCTTCTCTTATTTATTGTATCATTTTTTATTAAATTTATGTATATAAACCCATTTATTTTTTGTTAGCCGATTACCCATTGACAATATATTTTAATATTGTAGAATTGAATTTGACGATTAAATATAGAAAGGTGATATACATGGATTTAGGATTGTTGTTATTTAAAATAGCGGTTGTCTTGTTTGTCGGTTTTATAGGTAGTTTACTGGCTAGAAAATTAAAACTACCAAATGTTTCAGGTTATCTTGTATTGGGTCTTTTACTTGGGCCATCGCTTGCTTTAATATTCCCAAATTATGGTGGCTTCATTACTGAAAATGACCAACATGTATTTAATTTTATTAGTGAGATAGCTTTAGCATTTATTGCATTTTCTATAGGTAGTGAATTTGCAGTTAAATCGATAAAGAAAATGGGAAAAGAGATTACTATACTAACTGTATTCGAAGTGATTGGTGCAGTGTCAGTTGTATTCTTACTCATGTTATTTATTCCTAAACCAGACAGTATATCTCCTGGATATAATCCATTTAGTAACGAGTCTATTGCATTTGCACTTATTTTAGCGTCGATGTCTGCTGCAACTGCTCCAGCTGCAACGTTAATGGTTATTAGACAATATAGAGCATATGGACCCGTATCTAAAGCAATTGTTCCAGTTACTGCACTTGATGATATTTTCGGTATTATCGTGTTTGGATTCTTCTTATCCTTTGCTCAATTATTACTACCACAAGGAGATCCATTACCAGTTTGGTTAATGATTTCAAAACCATTTATTGAAGTATTTGGTTCACTCTTTTTTGGTATAATTATTGGTTTAGGATTATCCTTACTTGCAAATAAATTTGACCGTATTAGAGATGATATTCAAGTTTTATCCATTACTGCGGTATTCCTAACAGTTGGTGGTATTGCATTACTCAATCACTATACTGAAGCATACGGCATCACTTTAAGTGCATTATTATCTAATATTATGATTGGTGCAACGGTTGCTAATTTAGTTAAAAAACCAAATAAAACATTTAGTTCCATCAATGATTTAGCAACTCCGTTTTATATTATTTTCTTCACATTAGCAGGTGCATCTCTTGATTTAGGTATCCTAAGACAAGACACAGTTATCTTATTAATCGCTGGAGTATACATTATTGCACGTGGAAGTGGTAAAATATTAGGTATAACAACCGGTGGACTCTTCAGTCATTCACATCCAAATGTCAAAAAGTATTTGGGTATCGCACTTCTACCACAAGGTGGTGTCTCAATCGGATTATTAACCATTGTGGCTGTACAAATGTCAAGACTGTATCCAGTCATCTCAGCAGTTATCATGTTATCCGTCTTAGTTTATGAAACGATGGGACCTATCTTTGCGAAATATGCTTTAACAAAATCTGATGAATTATATGGACTTGATCAATTTGATCAACAAATGTTTGAAGAAGACACAGAGAAAGAGGTAAAGTAAATGGAAGCACTATTTATTGTATTAAATGATTTATCCTATATGGATGAGATTTTAAATAAATTCGTAGAACTTAAGATCAAAGGTGCAACGATTATTGAATCTCAAGGTATGGCATCAGCAATTATGAATCAAGATGCTGTATTTAGTTCTGTATTATCCGGTCCATTTTCAAGAAGTTTAGATGCAGACCAAAAATATTCAAAGACAATTTTTACAGTATTACCCGATAATTTCGATAAAGAAAATATCATTGGAGAAATTAAAAAAATCGTTGAAGATTCCAAACGACATGTCATTGGGTTTATGTTTACACTGCCAGTTTCTGGAATTTATCCTTTAAAACCTAAACAATAATGTACTTAAAATAAAATGCTGATGTCCATTAAACATCAGCATTTTTTTATAATTGCTTCTTAGGTTTAAGTTTAATTTCTACGATATTACCATATTGCTTTACACTATGTACAACCATTTCATCTAGGACTGGAGTTTTAAATAATGGAATCCCGCTTGCTAATACTTCTGCAACATAATATAACCAATACTCATCCACTGCATGCGATTTAACAAATAGGTCAATAATTTCACTTCCACCAAATAACCATATATCTTTATCACTTTCTTGTTTAATACGCTTAATTAATTCTTTAGGATCTTCATTTGTAAAAACAATATTTTCTGTTGCTTCATGGTAATGTCTACTATATACATAAGTCTTAAAACCATCAAACTCCCAGGTTTCTTTCAAATCCTTTAACTGATCAAAGGACTTTCTACCCATTATTACAGTTCCTAAATTATCTAAAAAAGCTTGATAATTATAAACTTCAGGATCACTATAATGCTCTAAAAATGCATAATTACCTTTAGCATCTGCAATGTAACCATCCAGCGACATTGCTAAATATAAAATAACTTTACCCATTGATACATCCTCCTTTAAGTCTATTTTAATAGATAAAGAAAAAAGATAGCATGGATATGCTATCAATTAATTTCTTTAATGGATACGTCTTTACCTTGATAAGAAACTTTTTTGTTTGTTTTTAAGCGGTTAATCGTTTCTTTCTTAAGTCCAAATACTGTTTCATTTGCGTGATGCTTAATATCTCCAATATTTTTAGAGAAGATTCCGTATTCTTTTTCCATGAATTTAAATAAGACTGGAGGTGTTAATCCATCTTTCTTACCTAAGTTCAGTTTAAAGTCAACGTAAGTTCCGTTAGATGATCTAACTTGTGTTTTACCTCTTCTAAAATCTTTATTATTTGAGCGATCTTCTGAAGATTTTGTTTTTACAATTTCTATAGCTTCGTAAGTCTTCTTCTCAGGCATCACTTGGTTTAGAAGATAATTGATTAATTGTTCTTTAGTAATTTCTTCAGTAATTAAATCCTCAATTAATTCTAAATGATTTGGATATTCTTTTCTTAAAGCAATCTTTAAATCATGTTTAAATGATTTTAATCTTTGCTTATAAATGCCTTCGTCATTTGGTACTTCTAAATGTTTGATTTCAGCTTTTGTAAATTTAGCTAATATTTCAATCATCTTACGTTTTCTAGGTGTAACCAGTGTAAATGCTTTACCCTTTTTACCTGCTCTACCTGTTCTACCAATACGGTGAACATATATTTCATCTTGTTGTGGTAAGTCATAGTTAATAACAATTTCAACATCGGATACGTCAAGTCCTCTAGCAGCAACGTCCGTTGCGATTAATAGACTTAATTGTTTACTTCTAAAACGACTCATCACATAGTTTCTTTGTGATTGTTTTAAATCTCCATGTAACGCATCTGCAGTAAAGTGATTTTGTTGTAAGGTTTCAGCGATTCTGTCCACATCCGCTTTTGTATTTGCAAATATAATTGCAGTCTTTGGATTTTCAGAATCTAAAATTCTCATTAATAAATTGGCTTTATCGCTTTCTTTAACTAAATAATATCCTTGAATGATTTTATCTACAGTTAATGTTTCAGCCTCTACTTTAAGTAATTCTGGATTCTTTTGATAGTTGTTTGCAATCTTTCTAATGAAAGGTGGCATTGTTGCTGAGAATAAAACCGTTTGTCTTGTGCTTGGAATTGTTTGTAAAATACGTTCTAAATCTTCTTGGAAACCCATCTTTAACATTTCATCAGCTTCATCTAATGTTAAAATAGATACTTGACTCAAATCAATTGTTTTTCTATCAATATGATCAATGATTCTACCTGGAGTTGCTACAATGATATGCGGTTTTCTTGCAAGTTCTCTAAATTGTTTGTCATAAGATTCTCCACCAACAATTGTTGTTACACGTAAGTTAGGGTAGAATTTAACAAGTTTAATAATTTCTTTATAAACTTGCATCGTTAATTCTCTAGTAGGTGTTAATATCAGTCCTTGGATTGCTTTTAAATCTGCATCGATTTTTTCTACCATTGGTATTGCAAATGCAAAAGTTTTTCCTGTTCCTGTTTGTGCTTGTCCGATTAAATCTAATCCGCTAATCATCTTAGGAATTGCTAATTCTTGAATTGGAGTCGCCTCTTCAAAACCTAATTGTTTTAAGGCTTCTTTGGTTGTTTCTAAAATTGGTAAATCGTTAAATAAAATTGCCATGTATTATCCCTTATTTCTAAATATATTTGATTCTTTGGTTTTTGAACCTTTTCAAGTATACCATTTTAATGAGAAAAATGTTGTTAATATACAAAAAAAGATGATAATCACATCATCTTTCACAATCTTCTTCAATACAATATTTAATTCCTGTATCCTTTTCATACATTTTAATAAAAGTAGATAAAATATCTTCTTTTGTAACTTTTCCAGATAATCTTAACCCATGCGTAAAAGCAAGTGTAGGTGTTTCATTGATCTTTTGAAGTTCAGCATGTTCCAATTGATTTAATACAAATTTTCTACAGTTTTGGTTTAATAAATCCGCTTTTAATTCATTGATATCTATAAAAAATTTACCTAAACGATCAATTGATGTTAATAAATTTTTATTAGATTGATAAATTTCAAAAATCTCCATTAAATATTTAATGCCTTGTTTCTTTCTTCTACCATATTGATAACAATCATGAAAAATATAGTTCGGTTCTACTTTCGGCAATGATCTAAAAAAGACATCGACTTTATCCTTATGATAAAAGTCTTTATATGCCATTTCAAACGCTTTTAACGTTTCGTAACTTTCGTTGTTAAAATCAAACCAGAATTCTACACGCATAGAGCACCTCTACACCTATTTTAACATATCCAAAAATAAAAAACATGAATAGTTATAATTCATGTTTAAGGTTTAATGTTCTCTGATATAAGTTGATGAATTGATGCTTCATTTTCACATGATCTTATCTTAGATTGATTATCATCTTTCAATAAGAATGTTGCAAGTTTACTTAGTAACTCTAAATGTTCTTTATGGTAACTTGATGGCATAGCTATTAAGAATACAATATCTATAGGTTTAGAATCGAGTGCATGATATTCAATAGGTTGATTCAATCGAATAAATAATAATGTTGGAAATATCACTGATGCATCTTTTGCATGTGGAATTGCTAATCCATCACCAATACCTGTAGATATTTCGTTTTCTCTTGCCCAAAGTCCTTCTAGAAATTGTTCTTTGGAAGTTATTCTCATATCATTTTGTAACGTTTCTGCTAAAAACTCAAATAATTCATGTTTTGTTTTCAACGTTACATTCAGTTGAATGTTTTTCTCATTAAATAAGTTCATAATACTCTCTTTCTATATCCGAAAGTGATTATAAACTAAAATACATGGATTGTCAAAGTAAACCATAATAGTATTTTTACATACACATAAATTATTTAGAATATGTGATTTTTTTTACCAATAGTTATGATTGATTTTAACGGTAAACTATTTAATTTTTCCTATTGAATGGTTTAAATCTGTAACTATACGGCTGTAAAATGTAAAAATCTAGTAATCTTATAAAAAAATAATATAATTAAAGTATCAATCATTCTACATGATTAGGGGGATAAATTCTTGAAAAAGTTGTATATTTTACTTGGTTCAGTTGTTTTAATATTTGGTTTATTTGGTGTACTTTGGATGAGTGCATATAATGGTTATGTAGCTAAAAACAATGATGTCATCGAAAAAAGAGGGAATGTTTATGCAACACTTTCTGCTCGTTATGAGAAAATTTCTGCTTTTATTGATGCAATTGAAGGTGCAAATGCTACAGTTTTAGGATATTTAGAAACGATTATGGATGCTAGGGAAGCATTTGCAGATGCAATTGCATCAGGTAATCTATCCAATATCAATGACACGATAACAGAATTAGATTCTACTTTCATTACATTAGTATCTTATATGGAAGATAATCCTAGTTCTTATAATACCGTTAACCTTTATGCTGGTTTTATGTCAGAGTTCTCAGCATCAACAAATGCTGTTGTATATGCAATTACACAATACAATACTTCAGTAACTGGACATAATAACCATATTCAAATGTTTCCTAATAATTTATTCGTTGGTTCAAATGGAACATATGAAGCCTTCGAATTGACAAATTATAATACACCATTACCAACATTTAATTAATACTATGTCTAATCTCTTAAAACGAGGTTTCTATATACTTTTGTTACTCTTTACCGTCTTCTTTTTGGTAAGTTGCGAAGCTAGTAATGTAAAAACCCTACATCCATCTGAATTATTCTATATTCATGATGATGACCACATCTTATTAAACGCCACTCAATGGACGATTTTTGATTATGGGGTTGAGCTTTATGAGGATTCCAAATCAAATGATATAGACTTTTCTATCAGAGGTTCTCAAGTGGTAGTTGTTGCTACCTATGAACTTGAATCTAACCTGGATTCCACTACACTTTTTAATGAGTGGGGTATTGGTGAAAACGATATGGGTATCTTGATCATTTTATTCTTTACAAGAGATGGTGAGGATTCTCTAGTTTCGAATGTGTTAGTAGAAATTGGTGCTCGTATGAGTACGTATCTATCAGCATTTGAAGCTTCAAATTTGATGGATACGTATTTTTATGATCCACTTGTTCCTGATTTCAATTATGATTTAAAATTAATGCAATTTTACTTTAAACTACTTGAAAAAATATATCTAGATATCTATGACTATTCTTCATATAACTATGATTCCTTTATCGATGAATACTTATACAATCAGTATGAATACTTCGGTTCAATTCCTAGAAGCCAAACCTTTGAATTTACATGGGAAACCATACTATGGATTATCTTAGGAATCATTCTATTTGGTTTCGGTGGTTCACTTACATACATATTCCCACTTTTCATCTTTAAAGGTCTTAAATCACCCTTTAAAGGTGGTGGTGGTAAATCCTTTGGCTATTGGTTTAAAAGATAACGTATAAATAAAGCATCTATATTCATCTTGATCTTTTAAGATGTTAACTATAGATGCTTTTTTAATTTATTTTTATTTATTCATTTTATCAAACTTTATAGTTGTTTGATGGATAGCATGTTGAATGTTTTTCTCAATTTCTATTTTTTTTAATGCTTCCACTCCTTCAATGGTTGAACCTCCTTTGGAACATACATGATCAATGAGTTCTTCAAGTTTTAAATGAGATGATTGAACCATATATCCAGTACCAATAAAAGATTGTACTGTTAATGTTTTAGCAACTTCTTCAGTTAAACCCATATTAATTCCGTAATCCATAAGTGATTTCATAAAAGTCATTATGAATGCTGGTGATGAACCACTGATAGTACTTAAAATGTTTAACTTTTTTTCATCAATTTTGACACATGCACCAAAACTTATAAATATAGAATATACATCATCAATAATTCTTGGGTCAAGCCCTTCATTAAAGCTCATCCCTGTCATACCATACCCAACCATAGAAGGTGTATTAGGAATTGTTCTTACAATATTTGGAATCCCCTTTGTCATAAGCGTTAATTTCTCAATTGTAAATGAAGGTGTTATTGATATAATTGTCTGATGTTTTTTTAATAAGGGTAAAATTTCAGTAATAACATCTAAATATGCATTAGGTTTTACCGCTATAACAATGTAATCTACTTCTTGAGCGACTAAGGCATTACTAGAACGTGTTAAAACACCATAGGTATTTTCAATATACTTTAATCGTTCATCTGTAAGTGTATGCACATAAATATCACTTGGTTTAAACTTTTTAGATGCTACCATACCTTGGATCATCGCCTCACCCATACGTCCACAACCCATAAAACCTATTTTCATTATGTTTACCTCCAATTTGTATCTATGTTATTATATCAAAAAAAGAAAAGACAATTTGCTTATGAAATGCAAATTGCTAGTTTGATGTTTCTATTTGCTCAACGTATAATTTCCAATGCCTTTTATTTTAGACTTATACATCGCATCATCCCCTAAGTTAAGGAGCATATGATAATCTTTATTGGTTGGAGTGATTTTTACAATTCCAATCGATACACTAATACCTAGTGCTTTAGAAATTTCGTTTAAATTTTCTATGCTTTCAATTAATTTTTTAGCACGATTGATGATATCTTCTTCAGAATGATCATAACAGTACATTGCAAACTCATCCCCACCTAACCTGTAATATAAAACATTATATTCCCAATTTTGAATAAAGAAGTCTGCAATATCTACTAAAAACTTATCACCTGCTTGATGTCCATATTGATCATTAATACGTTTGAATCCATCAATATCTAAATATAGAAAATAAGAACGTTCTGTATTGCTTAGATAGCTCATGTGTTTTTTTAATGTTTCTCTACTAAAAAGTCTTGTTAGTGAATCTTGATAAGTCTTTTGATAATGAATAATATCAATCGGTGTGCTTTCATATACTCTAAAAACATGTCCTAATACAAGATTATATGTTTTATTTCTTCTAAGTCCTACATATAACCAAAGGGGTTCTGGATTTCTTTTGACTGGTATATATAAGAATAATTCGTCATAAAATGTATTAAACTGATTTTTAATAGATTCGATGAAATTATATTTACCTTCAACATCTGCCAGTAAGTTATTGGGTTCAACAAAATTAAGTAGGTTTTTAGCCTCAATCTCTTCAAAATGAGGTAAACCAATTTGTTCTAGATTTCCATTAATAATATAGCACTTTTTAGGTAATTCATTCAAATCACATACGAAAAAGACTTGTCTGCTATCTGCAAACAATATATCTTTCATCATATTAAGTTTATACTTTTCTTGAAGCTTTAAAATGATGGATTCATGTTCCATTTAAATTTATAACCTGCTTCATTTTACTATCGAACTCACATATCTTTTCTCCCAAATAAATATGTTAATTCATACTCATAGTATATTATATTTTCATTGTATCATAGGAGATATCAAAATACTTGAAATTTTATAAATATATAAATAATCATTTGATGAAGATGTATCATATAATAATGGTATAAGAAAGTGAGTGATCTTAAATATGAAGATATTTAAAAAAATTATGAAGTGGTTATTAATTTCTATTACATCTTTAATATTACTAATGATTGTTGGTTTATATATCTATACATTGGATGCATCTAAACCACTTGATGAAATGTATACAGAAATTGAACTTTTAGAAAGAGACTCTTTTGAATTAAAAAATGAGTGGGATGTCATCACACTCATTCCAGAGAATCCTGTTGCAAACATTGTATTTATACCCGGTGGGAAAGTATATGCTGAAAGCTATTTATATTTAGCTTATCAACTAGCACTTGAAGGATATCAAGTTCATGTAACTAAGAATTTATTTCATCTAGCAATTTTAACGCCATTTCATTTTAATAAATTTTTATCGAATGAACTGGACAATATTGTAATCGGTCATTCTTTAGGTGGTACAGTTGGCGGATTACTAGCCAATGATGCTAGAGTTTCAAAACTAATATTACTGGGAAGCTATACAACCAATTTAATAATGCATGCAGATGTATTACTCATTCGTGCAGAAAATGACCTGGTTTTAAATATTAATGCTTATCTATTAAGTTATTCCAATTATGTATCTTATGAAACAAAAACCATTCCAGGTGGCAATCATGCAGGTTTTGGTTGGTATGGTGTTCAATCAGGTGATGGTAATGCTTTAATAAGTATTAAAGAACAACAAGACCAAACGATTGATTATATTGTAGAGTTCTTAACTTAAATAGTTATTCTAATCGAAAAGGTTTATTGAATGAACCAATTTCAATGAGATTACCCTCAGGATCAGCAATATAACATGTTCTTTGACCCCAAGGCATTGTATCTGGATATTTAATGGGTGTTGCACCTTTTAAAATGACTGCTTCAAACCTGAGATCAACTTCTTCAAACGTATCAACATATAAAGCAATTTCTATATGTCCATGTACGCCGTCCGCATAATTAAAAGACTGCTTCGTCAGTTTTTCTATATCTTTTCGACCATAAAGTAAAAAGAGTGTTTGATCTTTTATTAAGTAAACATGCTCTGTATCAAGGGATTCCTTAATCTCGAAACCTAAAACATCTCTATAGAATTGAATCATCTTAGACATGTCATTAACAAATAATCCAAAACCATCTAATCTCATAAATCCTCCATTCATATTATCAAATTAATATACTTTATGACTTGATTATACTATAATAACCACAAGGGGTGTAAAATATGAGACCAGATAGACCAAATTTCAATGTTAAGAATGAACCAATCCCTAACAAAGGATTTCAAACTCGAAGACAAGCATATTCAAAAAAAGAATATGATCGTGGTGTCGATGAAATGGATGCTAAAAATCCATTTTTAGATGGTACATTGTTAAGTAGTGAAAAAGACAAAGATGATTTAGAACCAGATTTTGAAATGGAAAAACCTTATCTTTTCCAACAAGGTAACCTTAAAAGAAAAGTTCGATACGATAAAATTTTAATGCTGACATTTTTAACGGTTTTCGTTGTTGGTTTAACTTTTGGTACAATATATATCATACTTTTATTACTTTCAATAGTTTAACTAAATCCAGTGTATAAATAAAAGCGTTCTTTTGGGTAAAAGAACGCATTTTTAATATTATCTTTTCTCTTTTAATAAAGGAATTAGCTTAAGTACACCTAATATGATACTCACAGGTAACCCAACCATTATAGCACTCAATAAATAGTAATGAAATGTAACTTCCGTATGAAACGATTGAAATGTTGGAGCCAATAGGAATGATATGGTTTGACCTATTAAAGATAATATGATCAGTATCATGTAAAATATTTTTTTCGAACGCGTGAAGGAATAAGTATTTTTATGAAGTAGCTTGATTCCTACGCCTATCATAAATCCAAATGGTATTGCATGTAATATAACAAGTGCAATGAAGAAAAAATTCGTTATAGAAAATTCCGTTACAGCATAGGTTTTTAAAAGGTATAACCCAATGAAACTCAGTGTTCCTATGATTAGAATTTCTATATTGAAGATGACATTTTTATGCGAAACAAGGTTATTAGATTTATCTTTTCGATACACCATGAACATATGTATAAAGAAAATACATTCTAGTACTAAAAATGTTATGAGTGCATATATATCCTTAGTTGAAAACATATATACCAATAAACCTGTTAATAACGGTAGAATCGTTAGATAAAACCCTTTGTCAATTTTCATAAAATACCCCTTTAAAGTTTTTATAATTATACATGAAATTTTAAGTAATATGAAGTGAAATGATAATGGATGATACTTAATAATCTATTAATCTACCAAAATCATTCCAAGAACCATACATTTTTCCAAGTTTTGTCTCAGAGATTAATTTATGAATTCTCTTTTCAAATAATAATTTTTGTTCTTTAACTTGAATAATAGAGTCCATGCGTATAATCTGATAAAGTATTGGGAAACTTTTAAATGTATCCAAAACATTTGATTCTTCTAATTTATTTAAAATAATTTCATCAAATAGATATGTTGAATCTAAATCAGGTAAGGTTTCATAACCTTTTTTTGTCATATATCCTAACTTGATTAATCTTCTAGCTCGTTCTTTGTTGAGTTCTGTCCAATGACTTTTTTTCCTTCTTGGTGAAATTCTTTGAAGAAAAACTCCTTCCTTATAAGAAACTTTTACACTATCAATCCATCCAAAACAAATAGCTTCTTCAACAACATCTAAATATAACAGTGTATTTTCTTTAGGCTTTATACTTACATATAGCCAACAAAAAGGAAATTGATCACTTATGTTTAAAAACCATGTTCTAAGTTCATTTCTATCCTTAAAAGTAAGGATATTTTCCATATTCATGATTGAATTCATAGTATTTTATTCACTCGATTCGTTTATGTCAAATTTTTCTAGCTTACTTAAGATATATTGAGCATCTTTTTTATACCATGATGGATATTTATCATCATGTATAGATGCCTCAATTTTTGAATTATAATTAGTATTTTTTTGTCTTAGAAGTATGGTTAATGCATTTCTAAGTAAAATCGTTTTACCTCTCCATGTATATGCATGTTTTCCATATTTATTCATAAATTCTTTTTGTGACAAGTCAAATAAGTCATCGATTAATACATAGGCTGTTGGTTTGGCGTGAAACGCTTCTGTTTTAGTTGAATTCACGTCTTTATTGTATGGACAAACTCTTTGACATATGTCACAGCCCATCAGTAATGCATTTTTAGCAATTTCTTCTTCTGTTAAACTTCTTTTGGCTTGATTATAACCACTAATGCATGTGTCCCAATCAAAACCATTATCTAGCGCTTTTACAGGACAAGCTTTTATGCATATGGTACATGTACCACATGAATCATTATTTTCTACAATAACCTCAGGAAACTTCTCTTTTGTTAAGACGAGTCCTATAAAGAAATAACTTCCTAATTCTTTATGTATCATCAGGTTATTTTTTCCATGAAATGCTAAACCCGTCATTTCTAAGCATTTACGTTCATTAATGGTGTGATTATCAACAAGCGCTTTATATTCAATATCTAAACCTTTTAAAGTCTCATGCATCAGTGTTTTCATCACATCATGATAATCAAACCCATATGTATACATTGAAGCCGTTAATCGGTCTCTTTCATGTTTTAAATATGCATTAGGATAGCCAAGTCCAACAACAAAAATAGATTCATAACCTATTAAGTTTGCGTCAAATCGCTTGGATAAATATCGATTTGCATCAATTACTCCAACCATATCAAATGCTTCTTTTAACTTTTCATAAACCATCAACTTAGACCTCATACTATTTATGTAAATTATATCATATCTCATGTTTTAGGATACTTTTCTTCGTTAAAGTTGCATATGCATTGATAAAGTTATTAAAACGTGATAACCTAGTATCAATAACTAGATGGAGGTTATGATGGATTTAGAAATCAAAGAATGGATTCAAAATGTTGAGTCTATGAGATTACCTAGATGGAATGATTTACCGGATATAGAATTATATTCTGAGCAAGTTATTTCATATGTTAATAATCAGTTAAAATATATTTTTATAAACTACCCAGAACAAAAAGACAATATGATGACAGCATCTATGATTAACAATTATGTCAAAAACAAAATAATGACACCACCTATAAACAAAAAATATAAGAAATCTCATGTTGCATTTCTTATAACCATTACAGTTTTAAAACAGGTTGGTAATTTAAAAGATGTTCAAAAGGGTATTTTACACTTAACAACAGTTTTAGGCAGGGTTGAGGCTTATGATACTTTTGTTGAGTTTTTAGAACAATCACTGAAAACTTCAGTAAATGAGTTATTAGAAAAACCAGATACAACTTATTATTTAAAACGAGTTTCTATTGATTTACTACCTTTAAAAACAGCAACCTTAGCATTCACTTCGGTCATGCTATCTAGATATCTATTTTCAAAAATAAATACTAATTCCTAAGGAGAATAAACAATGCAAAAAATCGCAATACTTGCAGATTCAGGTTCAGATATTCAAATAGATTTAAAAGGTTTACCACTCTATATATTACCACTACGCATTATTATTGATGGTAAAGAATATATCGATAAGAAAGAGATTACATTAAAAGAAGTGTTATCTCAGATTGACCACAAAAAAGTTACAACTTCACTACCAAGTCCTAAAGATATTGAAGAAACCTTCGACTTGATCAAAAAAGATGGGTTTACACATGTAATTTGTATTCCTATATCAAAAGGTTTAAGTGGAACCATGAACATCATCAGACAAATTGCTGAAGATTATAAAGGGCTTAACATCCACATTATTGATACTAAGAATATCAGTATGGCGAGTGGTTATAGTTCACTTGAAGCACTTGACATGATTCAATCCGGTAAAGATTTTGATATGATTATCGAATCCATTAACCAACGTTTAACACTTAAAAAAGTATTCTTTACAGTTGATAAACTTGTTTATTTAAAAAGAGGCGGTCGAATTGGTTTAGTCTCTGCAACAGTTGCAGATATTCTTAAAATAAAACCTGTGATTACATGTAATCCTGAAGGTGTTTATTATACTGTTAAGAAACAAAGAGGATATCAACATGCAGTTAATGAATTAATTGAACAAGTTAAAACATTTGTTGGTGATAGTAAATCTTACGATGTAACACTTATGAATAGTGATAGCTTACTCGATCTAAATCAGTTATCAGAAAAAATTAAAGCATCCTTACCTTTTATTAAGAACTTTAACATTTCAAACATTACCCCTGCACTTGCCATACATACTGGTCCAGAAGCATTAGGTATTGCTGTTTCTATACGATAGATTACAAAAAGTACAGCGTTATATGAAGTCATAGTCATATAATCCTGTACTTTTTTATTTTTTAATTCAGTTTATTTCCATCGTTTCATATTTTTATCGTTTTAATATATGAAAATATTTTCTGATAAATAGGAATCATTCTTTCTTCTGTCACATGATTTAAAACATCATCTAAGTCAAACCATTGAACGCCACTATTTTCATCAATCTTAGTTACAAGTGCTTCATTTTCATCAGCTATAAGTAAATAAGTTAGATTCATATGTATATGATCTCCAACATAATGACCGCGTTTAATATGGTTATGAACAAGAATATTATCAAGTGCTACTGGTTCATCAAATAATGGAGAAACATTTTTAACCCCAGTTTCTTCTGTTGCCTCTTCCAATAGAATCTCTAAAAAATTTGGATTACCATCATTATGTCCACCAATCCATCCCCAGGATTTATAGATAAGATGATTAGCAAATAACACTTTTGTAAGTGATGAATTCAGTATGATTGCTGAGTTTGAAAAATGAGCGATTAAGTTTGTTCTAAAAAGTGCATCTGGATTCTTTTTAGCAAAATCAAGCATTGCTAGTTTATCAATTGCTTCTTGTTCATTTTTAGGTTGGTAATTTTCTATTATTTTGATGTGCATATGATTTCTCGATTCTTAGTTTATTATATGAAATTTTGTTATCAGTATTATGATACTTCAATCAAATAAAAAATGCCACCTTTTTGGGTGACATCATTGAATATTTGATATATAAATTATTGTGTGGTAACAATATACCTATGTCCTTCCAGTAAACAAGGATGATAGTGTCTCTTCATGCATTGAGTTCTATACTAAATACCTGTTCAAATGGTACATTTACTTGTAAAAGTGTAACTTAAACTTTTAAATTTTGATTTTGACTAGTTTACTCAAAAGATCCGGAATACTAATTCTTGCGACATTAAATATTAATGTTAAATCTACACCTTCATATTCATGCGAAATTAAATTTCTTAAACCAATTATTTTATTCCACTCTATAGTTGTTGTATTATGCTTAATATCGTCTGATAGTTTTTTGGCAGTTTCACCAATTTGCTCTAGGTTTAACAAAACAGCGTCAACTTTTTCCTCGTTACTCTCAAATGCTTCAATATTACTAACACCGTCTAAATACCTTGCTATTTTGTTACAGTAAGCAATAATTCTTTCTATATACTTTTTATCTTTCATATATCAATATTCCTGTCTCTTTAATTTCATTTACTATTGGACTATCTGATTTTACAGTTTTATTACTTAATAAATCTATTTTTTTATTTAATATAGTCCTTAATTCTTCTATAACACCAAAATAGTCTAAATCGTCAATATCAGATATCATATATAGATCAATATCACTTTGAGGTGTTTGCGTTCCTTTAGCATATGATCCGTATAGATATGCTTTATCTATATTGTACTTAGAAAATACATTTTCGACTTTTTCTTTTATCATTAAAAATGATGGCATGAAATGTTTATCATAAATCATATATTCTTCAAGTCTTTTTCTGAGTATACAATCTGCAATCATTTCAACAATATAATTACTTGGAACTCTTATGTTTTGTTCCCAATTTCTAATTGACTTTACAGGTATGTTTAATTTATTTGAAAACTCAGTTTGTGTTAATCCTAGGTTTTCTCTTATAGTCTGAATATTATTTTTCATATTACCACCTCAACTTAATTATATACCCCATTGAGACAGTTGTCAACTGTACTAGTAAAAAAACCACCTCATTGAGGTAGTTAAATTTATTTTTATGGCGTCTGAAGAGGGATTCGAACCCCCGACCGATAGCTTAGAAGGCTATTGCTCTATCCAGCTGAGCTATTCAGACACTTTAAGTCAGCAATGAATATTATAACCTAATCATTACTGAAAGTAAAGTATTTTTTTAAACATCAAACTGAGAATTGTATAACTGCGCGTAAAAGCCGTTTTGTTCTAATAATTGTGTGTGATTTCCCTGTTCAATGATATTACCATCTTTCATAACAAAGATGATATCTGCGTTTTTAATTGTGGATAATCTGTGTGCAATAACAAAGGAAGTTCTACCCTTCATTAATTGATCCATCGCTTTTTGAATAAGTATTTCTGTACGTGTGTCAACAGATGATGTTGCTTCATCAAGTATTAACATTGGTTTATCTGCCAACATCGCTCTAGAGATGGTTATTAACTGTCTTTGACCTTGTGAGATATTGAGTCCATCTTCCGATAAGTTAAAGTCATATCCACCTGAAAGTGAATGAATAAAGTGATGTGTTTGAGCTGCTCTTGCCGCCTTTTCAACTTCTTCTTTAGTTTTATCCTTAGATCCATATGATATATTATCTAAAATACTACCTTCAAAAATCCATGAATCCTGTAAAACCATTCCAAAGTAACTTCTAACTTCTTCACGTTTCATGTCTTTGATATCTACACCATCAATTTGAATAGAACCGGAGTCAATATCATAAAATCTCATTAATAGATTAACAATCGTTGTTTTACCTGCACCTGTTGGTCCAACAATTGCAACCATCTGTCCAGGTTTTACCTCTGCATTAAATCCTTGGATGACTGGTGTATCTGGTAAATATCTAAAATGCACATCTTTAAATGTCACATGTCCACTAACCTTATTAAGCATTTTAGGTTTATGTGATTCATCAGTTTCACTTTCAGCATCCATTAAGAAGAATATTCTTTCTGCAGCTGCAGCAGTTTGTTGCATGATACTTGCTGTTTGACCAATGGATTGAATTGGTTGAGCAACTTGTCTTGCATATTGAATAAACATCATAATAAATCCGACTTCAAAGGATGAATCTGTAATGAGCAAATATCCACCAATAATTGCAACACCAATATATGCTAAGTTTGTAAAGAAAAACTGAATAGGTACCATAATTGATGATACAAATTGCGCTTTCCATGATGTCTCATAAATTCTTTTATTCACTTCATTAAATTCTTCAAAAGCTTGTTTCTGATGGTTAAATACTTTAACCACTTGATGACCATGATAGACTTCTTCAACATGTCCATTCATATCACCATTATTCATTGCAGCTTGTCTAAAGTATTTTTGACTTAACTTCACAAAGTTACCAGCAACAATTAAAGATATCACAACAGATGCTGTAGTTATGAGCGCTAAATCCCAACGCATGACAAACATGATGACAAGAATTGCTGTAACAAGTGTAAAGGATCTAAAAATTTCTGATAAACTTTGAGTTAAAGTCTGATTGATTGTATCTACATCATTTGTAACTCTTGATAATACATCACCATACTTATACTTATCAAAAAAGTTTAAAGGTAACGTATTAATTTTATCTGCTAAGTCACTACGCATCTTATAGGTTAATCGTTGCGTAATACCAATGAGTGAGTATCCTTGTAATAAATTAAGTACTGTTGATAATGCTGCAGTAACAATAGATAATATTAATACCTCATTAAATGTTAATGCAATTCCAAATAAATCAACCACACCATCCACTGATTTTTGAGACCAAATATCTGTGATGGATGTGAGCAGTTTTCCAGCAAGTACAGGAGTTAAAACTGTGATTAGTGATGAAACAACTGCAAACAATGCTGCAAGCATCACAATCCATTTATCTTTACTTAAATATTGTAATAATCTTTTAAATGTTTTACCAAAGTTGGCTGGTTTTTGATTATTAAGGAGTCCTGGTCGTCTATTCATCTTGAAAGCTCCTCCTTACTTAATTGTGATTCAGCAATTTCGATATAAACTTCACATGATTTGAGTAATTCATCATGTGTTCCAATACCAGCAATTTTTCCTTTATCAAGTACGATAATTTGATCTGCATTTTTGATGGTATTGATACGTTGTGCAACAACTAAAATGGTTGCATCAATTTCTTCTTTAAGAGCTTGTCTCAGTTTTTGATCTGTTCGGTAATCTAGTGCTGAAAATGAATCATCAAAAATCATTATTTTAGGGTTTTTAGCAATTGCTCTTGCAATAGATAAACGTTGACGTTGTCCACCTGAAACGTTTGATCCACCCTGATTAATAGGGGATTTGAAACCTTCATCTAATTTTTCAATAAATTCGCTTGCTTGTGCGATAGATGCTGATTTCTTAATCACTTCTTCATCAATTGTATCTTGACCAAATGCAATATTAGATTCAATTGTTCCTTTAAATAAATTACCCTTTTGAGGAACATATCCGATATATTTTAGAAAATCATTTTGACGGTATTTTTTAATATCTACACCATCAATTAAGATACTTCCACCGGTTGGGTCATAAAATCTTGGTAATAGATTAATCAGTGTAGATTTACCACTTCCTGTTGAACCAATAATTGCCGTCATCTGACCTTTTTTAGCAACAAATGATATGTCGTTTAAAACAGGTTCATCAGAATCCGGATATTGGAATGTTACATGATCAAATGTAACCTCCCCTTCAAAATCACTTATTTCTAAATAATCTATTGGATCTTGTATTTGAATATCTTTATCGATGACTTCCATAATACGTTTAGCAGAAATAGAGGCTCTAGGTATCATGGTTAAAATCATTGTAATAAACATAAAGTTCATTAATGTCTGTGTTCCATATTGAATAATAGCTGATAAATTACCTGGTTCAAATGCTGAACCTGGTCCAATAATATTTAAGTTAAGTGCTACAAAATAAAGCATAACCGTAGTCAGTTGCATGACAAGACCCATCACAGGCCACATGGTATTAAAAAGTCTATTCACAAAAATATTTCTTTCCATTGCTTCTTTAGCAACTTCTTTACTCTTTTTAGCTTGAACTTCTTGAGTATTAAATGCACGAACTACACGTAATCCTGATAAGTTTTCTCTTGTCACTAAGTTCATCTTATCCACTAATTTTTGAATTAACTTAAATTTAGGCATTGCAATAAATATTAAAATTGTTAAAAATAATATAACAATAACTACAGAAAATACTAAGAACACAGATAAATCAGGGCTACTAACAAATGCCATAACAAAACCACCGATTGCCATGAATGGTGCCATTACAACACTTCTTAAGAGTTGTGCTACCATCATTTGAAGCGATTGTATGTCGTTTGTTGTACGTGTGATTAAAGAAGAAGTTGTAAATGTATCGACTTCATTCATTGAAAATTGTTGTACCTTTTTATAGAGTGCTTCTCTTAGATCTCTAGCATATGCTGAGGATACTTTAGATTCTAAGTAACCTGAAATCAAAATAACTAAAATACCAAGTACTGTGGTTCCTAACATCAGTAATCCATTATTTAAAAGGGATTGATATTTATCCGCATCTGTTAATGACTGTGACACCATATCATTAATAAGTACACCCAAGAAGTAAGGTAATGCTAAGTTCATGAGTGCTCTGATTGCGACTAATACAAAGATAGTAATCACCCAAAATATATAAGGTTTTAAGTATCTAAATGATTTAATCATAATATAACTTCCTTCTGTTTTATATAAAAACTATTATAACAAATTAAAAAGTGAAAGTTTGTAATTTAACTTCACTTTAAAATATCATTATAAAATGTGTAAATTTTATAGTATTCTTCACTTTTTTCATGTTTAGCTTTTTGTGATAATCCAAGATAATACTTAGCCTTGTGCTCAAAATAAGGTAAAGCTTCTTGTTTTAATTTTAGAATAGGTCCTGTAAAAATCTCACTTTCAGAGAGTCTCATTTCACCTGTTTCAACCTTCATAAAACAATAGTAGAAACCATCATGTATAACATACTCATCAACTATTTTGAAATGATGGTTTTGTAACCATTTTCTTAAAATATCTAATTTTTCATGAGCACCTAGGATATATGTTTTATGTTTAGGTGCATCTTTTAATATAGAACATATAAGTCTAGAACCCATTCCAGTGATAATACCTAAATCAAAATCTTCTTTTACACCTTTAAAACCATCTGTTAAGAAGAACTTAACAGGATATCCTTCTAGATTTTTTTTCGCACTTTCTAGAGGTCCTTTATTAATATCGGTTGCGATACCTTCTTTTATATAGTTTAAGTCCAGTGCTATTTTTAAAACTTTACCATGATCTGTACCGACATCTATAACTTTTGTATAACCCTTTGTTAAGGATGCTAAAAATTCAATACGACTCATTTTCTTGCAACATAAAACTCTTTGAGTTTATTTTGACGTTGAGGACTTCTAAGTTTTCTTAACGCCTTCGCCTCAATTTGACGAATTCTTTCACGAGTTACTCCAAATTCACGTCCTACTTCTTCTAATGTATGTGTTTTACCATCGAGTAAACCATAACGTAATCTAAGTACTTTTTCTTCACGGTCCGTTAATGTTTCTAAAACTTCATCTAAAGTCTTTTTAACCATTTCTTGCATCATATAATCATGTGGGTTTAATGCATTCGGATCACTAATAAAATCTCCTAATGAAGAATCTTCTTCCTCACCCACAGGTGCTTCTAAAGAAATAGGTTCTTTTGCTATACGTTGAATATTTTGAACCTTTTCTGGTGCAATACCCATTTTTTCAGCGACTTCTTCAACTGTTGCTTCTCTTCCAAGTTCTTGAACAAGTTGACGTTGAATACGAATCATTTTATTAATGGTTTCAACCATATGGACAGGGATACGTATTGTTCTTGCTTGATCGGCAACTGCTCTGGTGATTGCTTGACGAATCCACCAAGTCGCATAGGTTGAGAATTTAAATCCTTTTTCATAATCAAATTTATCAACCGCACGCATTAAGCCCATATTTCCTTCTTGAATTAAGTCTAGGAATAATAAACCTCTTTGCGTATACTTTTTAGCAATCGATACGACTAAACGGTAGTTTGCTTCAACAAGTTTTTCTTTAGCAATATGCGCCTTTCTTACTGTATTTTCAAGTGTATCAATATCATCTTGATCCAGTGTCATTTCACCATTCTTGACAGCTTCTAACTGTTCTAATGCAACACGACCCTCATATACCCAAATGGCATATTTTCTTTCATCGTCAATATTTAAAAGTGGAATTTGTCCAATTTCTTTTAAATACATACGTACAGGGTCATCAACCTTAACAGAAGATACAATCGTTTCAATATTGAGTAATTCTTCTTCTTTAATATCTTCAACTTCTAAGCTTGATAAAGAAAACTCATCCGGTTCATCAGGGTCAACTTCAACTTCTAAATCATCATCGTCTAAGAATGCATCATCTTTTGTATTATCTACTTCATCTTCTGGTTCTTCATCTAATAAGACATCGATTTCAAATGTAGCTAATTCTTTTTCTACATCAAAGTAATCATCCGTACCATACTCAAAGTATTTTTCAACATCGGATTGGTTCAATGTTTTCTTTTTACCAGCTTTTTTAACCAACTGGTCAATTATTTTTTTATCTATCATAACTCTTTACCTGCTTTCTTAAACTATCTATGGTTTTTAAATGTTTCTCTTTTGTTTTTTCATCCATTAATTGATCCAATTTTTTAATGATACTATTGATTTCTAATTGGAGTTGATAGGATTCAAATGGTTTCATAATTTCAGCAAATTGTAAATCATCTGTTATTAACAAATCCTTTTTATATTCGGTAGAATCCATTAACCGATTGAGTATATCATGTTCTTTAGTATATGCGAGTTTAAATGTTTCTATATCAAGCATTTTTCCTTGGTTTGTATCATAGTATTTCATAATATCTTTATAAAGAGTTTTTTGTTCTTTATTTTCGATATCTGTGAAAATAAGTTTACTTTTGATTTGATCTAAATATGTTGTACGCTTAAGTAAATTAATTAACAAGATATCAATACTACGAATTGCTCGGTGATACATTTTCTTTGAAATTGGTTTTTCTTTTAAAGGTAGCGTGAATTCTTTTTGATGAATAAGCAGTTGGATACCTAATTCATCAAAAGCTTTTCTTTCATATAATTCGATGATTGTTGGGTCGGTTCCTAATAAAAGTTCCTTCATTTCATTTTTAAAGTGTGTAATATCATCACTACGCTTTAAATCCTTACCGATTTGATAAGCTTTATATCCAAATAGGTATGGATCCATCGTTTGATTCATTAAATCTTGGTAAGCTTTAACTCCAAACTTTTTAACAAAATCATCTGGGTCTAGTTTACTTGGTAGATTTAATACAGAGATACTTAAACCTTGTTGTTTTAAAATAGGGATGGCTTTAAGTGTTGCTTGAATACCGGCATCATCTCCATCATATGCAATAACAACTTTTGGACTGATTCTTTTAATGAGTCTTGCTTGCTCTTTTGTAAGTGCAGTTCCCATCGTTGCTACTGTTGACTGATAACCTGCCTGATAAGATGCAATGACATCAAAGAATCCTTCATGTAATATGACTTGTTTTTCTTTTACAGCTGGTTTTAAGGCATCACTAAAGTGATATAGTAATTCACCCTTTTTAAAAACTTGAGTCTCTGTTGAGTTCATGTATTTAACTTGTTCCTTGGAACTGAGTGTTCTTGCACTAAAGCCAACCACACGGCCCTGATCATTTTTAATCGGAAACGTTATTCTATTTCTAAAGACATCATAATATATACCTTCTTCATTTTGTTTAACGAGTCCTAACTTCATCATATCAGTGACAGTATATTGTTTAGATTTAAGCATCTTATAGAGTGCATCTGTATCATTAGGTGCGAGTCCAATTTCAAAATGCGCAATTTCATCATTGCTTAAATTTCTTTGATGAAGATACTTTATAGCCTCTTCACCCAAGAGTGAATTCTTAAGTACAAATCTATAAAATAAAGATGCATCCTCCATCATTTGATAGAGTGTTTCAAAAGGGTCTTTTACAGTATCCTTTACTTCCACCATAAGTCCTAACTTTTTAGCCAGTTCTTTAGCAGCATCCAGTGGTGAAATGTTTTTTATTTGAGATAAGAAAGTGATTGGTGAACCACCTTTACCACAACCAAAACATACTGCTATATTTTTTTCAGGTGAAACAGAAAAAGAAGGGGTTTTCTCATCATGAAAAGGACATAATCCCATAAAGTTCTTTCCACGTTTGGAAAGTTCTACATACTCAGATGCTAAAGCAACAATATCTGTTTCTTCATTGATCTTTTGATATAGATTTTGATCCATAGAATACCCCCTTCTTTTTTAATTTAGAATTTAACTGAATTTCTAATAAATGATTCTAAATCTTTAATAGCCATTCTTTCTTGTAACATAGAATCTCTATGTCTAATTGTTACGGTTTCATCAGTCATCGTTTGATGATCTACTGTGATACAAAATGGTGTACCAATTGCATCTTGACGACGATATCTTTTACCAATATTTTGAGTTTCATCATAAACTACATCAAATGATTCTGCAAGCATTTCATAGATTAGATTTGCTTTCTCACCATGTTCTTTTTTAACCAAAGGAAGGATTGCTGCTTTATAAGGTGCAAGTGCTGGATGTATTTTTAAGAGTTGTCTAGAATCTCCACCTTCTAAAGTTTCTTCTTCTAAACCATTGAATAAAAATACTAATGCAAGTCTTTCAACCCCTACAGCTGGTTCAACAACATAAGGTACATAACGTTCGTTTGTTTCTGGGTCTAAATAAGTTAAATCTTCTTTAGATAAATTCATATGTTGAGTTAAGTCAAAACTTGTTCTACTTGCTAATCCCCATAATTCATCAAAACCCCAAGGATATTTAAATTCAATATCTGTAGTTGCATTCGAATAATGAGATAATGCTTCTTTTGCATGTGGTTCAGCACGTAAATATTCTTTTTTAATACCTAGATTGGTTAAGAAGGATTGCATATAGTTTAACCAAAAATCAAACCATTCTAACTCAGTACCCGGTTTACAAAAGAATTCTAATTCCATTTGTTCAAATTCTCTTGTTCTAAAGATGAAATTACCTGGTGTAATTTCATTTCTAAAACTCTTACCAATTTGTGCAACTCCAAAAGGAACTTTCTTTCTCGTTGCACGTTGGATATTTTTAAAATTAATAAAAATACCTTGAGCAGTTTCAGGTCTTAAATAAACCTCACTTGCAGTATCCTCAATCACACCTTGGAAAGTTTTAAACATCATGTTGAATTTACGAATTGGTAACCAATCATGTGTTTTAGAAACAGGATCTTTGATCTGATGTTTCATAATATAGTCATACATTTCCTCATATGTCCAGCCATCTGGTTTTTGAGTTGGGTCATGTGCAAGAATTAACTTATCAGCACGATATCTTTGATTGGATTGTCTATTTTCAATTAATGGATCTGAAAAGCCTTGTAAGTGACCACTTGCTTGCCAAACCATAGGGTTTAACAAAATAGATGAATCTAGACCTACAATATTAGGTCCTTGTCTTAAAAACTTCTTAGTCCAAGCTTCTTTAATATTCTTCTTTAAATTAACACCTAATGGACCGTAATCCCATGTGTTAGCCAGTCCACCATAAATTTCTGAACCCTGGAATATAAATCCTGTTTGTTTTGCATATTGTACTAAGTACTCTAATGTAACCATAATGTCTCCTTATTTACGTGTAAATTTTATATCGGTGTGATGTTCAATATAATCATATAGAAATTTTTTAATGTGTTGATACGCTTCTAAAGATAACGTTTCTAATTGATCATAGTTTAAATATGTCATTTTTAATATGTGTGTTGCAAGTTCTATTGAAATATCACTTTTTTCAGGTTCATCATCATAAACCAGTCTAGATAGTTTTATACTGATTCCTTTAACCTTCTTTGAGGTTGGTTTTAAATCAATCGGATAACCAATGAATTTTAATAATTTAAATCCAAAAGCTATCACATTTTCTTTTTGATAAGCAGTAAGTGCATTCAATATCAAAGGATAGATTTCTTGATGGGGTTCATGGTCATAAACAAGCTGTAAAAAGTCAAATAGAATACTGGAATTTAAAGTCGACTCATAAGATGCTTTAATTGCTTGAAATGAATTTATGAGTAAGGCATCTTGTAAAATAAACATATCCCTTGAGGGTTGATCTTTAAATTCAATTTGGTTTAAATATTGTGCAATGATTCTATTTTCAGATGTAACCTTTTGACTACCTTTAGCAATCAAAGTGATTTTACCTCTTGGTGTGTATAAAAAGATTAATCGATCATTTTCTTTATAACTGTGTTGTTTATAGATGATACCTTCCATGAATTATTTACCATATCCGTATTTAGAAATTGTATTTGGATCATTACGCCAATCTTTCTTGACTTTAACCCAAAGTGTTAAATGTATTTTTAAATCGAACAGTTTATTGATTTCTTTTCTCGCTTCTGTTCCGATTTTCTTTAATTTTTCACCTTGTTTACCAATTAAAATACCTTTTTGACTGTCTCTTTCAACAATGATTAATGCATCCACATCTAGAGTTTTTAATTCTTCATTGACCTTAAGAGATTCAAGCATAACAGCAACACTATGTGGAACTTCTTGTTCGGTATAGTATAAAATGCGTTCTCTAATAATCTCACTCATACGAGATTCATCGGTTTGATCGGTTACATAATCTGTTGGATAGAAAAACGGGCCTTCAAATAAATATTTTTCTAATGCTTCTTTTAAATGTGTTAAGTGTAAACTATTTTTCGCAGAAATCGGTATGACTTCATCAAATGTATGTTCTTGAATGAATGAAACAATAATTTCATCAATATCTGACTTTTTAGGTAATTCATCAATTTTATTAATGACCAGTACCGTTGGTAATCCTGCTTCTTTAATGCGTTCTAAAATTTCTTTATCTGAGTGTTTATATTTTTGGTCTACGACATACATCACAACATCTGCATCCATAAGTGAATCAACTGCAGAACGGTCCATCGATTTACCTAGACCATGAAGTGGTTTATGCATACCTGGTGTATCGATAAAGACGAACTGATTATCTTTCTCATTCAAAATGCCCGTAATTCTAAAACGGGTTGTTTGAACCTTAGGTGAGACAATCGCTATCTTTTCTCCAACAAGTGCATTGATTAGTGTAGATTTTCCTACATTGGGTTTACCAATGATGGCGATAAATCCTGATTTTTGACTCATTAGGCTCTATCTTCATCCAAGTCAAATCCATAAGGTAATAATTCTTTAACACTCATCTTTAAAGAATCACCTTTAGCATTTGTAAGGTATATCGGTGCATCTTTTGGTAAGAGTTCACTCATGACTTGTCTACAAGCACCACAAGGAGAAATTGGGTGCTTAGAATCACCAATGACTGTAATTTCAACAATGTCTTCTTTTTTATATCCTTGTGAAATCAGTGAGTAAAGTGCGTTTCTTTCTGCACAGGATGTTAATCCGTAACTACCATTTTCAATATTTGCACCATGTACATAGGTACCATCTTTTAATAATATTGCAGCACCCACTTTAAAGTGTGAGTAAGGCACATATGCCTTACTTTGTGCTTTTTTAGCTTCTTCTATATTCATATTTTCACTCTCTTTTCAAATTGGCTGATTTTAGAATTTCTTCTTGTTTTTCAAACATTTCTTTTTCATCTTCTGGTGTGTGGTGGTCAAACCCTAATAGATGTAGATATCCATGAACTGCTAAGAATCCAACTTCTCTTTCAAAACTATGTCCGTATTCAAGAGATTGAATTTTTGCTTGTTCTAAACTAATAAAGATATCACCAATAGAATCATCTAATGGATCATCATTAGGAAAACTAATGACATCGGTTGGTTTATCTAAGTTGCGGTATGTGTGATTAATTTCTCGAATACCTTCATTATCGACGATGATGATTTGCATATTTTTCTCATTTTCGATTGACTTAAATATTTTTCGGATTAATGTTTTTACTTTTGTAATATCTGATTCGGTTTGATTATGAAATGTTATTTTCATTTGCTTCATATCTTTCTAGTATTTTTTGTACCAGTGGGTGTCTGATGACATCCACTTTTTCAAATTCAATTATTTTAGCTTCTGGAATATCTTTTAATAATTCAAGTGCTTGTTTTAATCCGGATTTTTGACGATATCTTAAGTCTACTTGAGATGGGTCACCTGTTACAACCATGACACTTGAAAATCCAAGTCGAGTAAGAAACATTTTCATTTGAGTTTCAGTGGTGTTTTGCGCCTCATCTAATATGATGAATGCATTTTCCAAAGTACGTCCTCTCATGTAGGCAAGTGGTGCAATTTCAATGACCCCGCGTTCTAGAAGTCCATCAGTCGCTTCCATTCCTAAAAAGTCATATAATGCATCATAAAGTGGAATCAAATAGGGGTCAACCTTTTCTTTTAAATCTCCAGGTAAGAAACCTAATTGTTCTCCAGCCTCAACTGCAGGTCTTGTTAAAATCACTTTTTTAATTTTACCTTGTTTAAGTAATGCAACCGCATGAGCAACCGCTAAATACGTTTTACCAGTTCCTGCTGGACCGACACCAAATACTAATGGAAAATTCGTTAATGCTTCACTATAAGCTTTTTGGTTAAATGTTTTAGCTGTAATTGTTTTACCGGTTTCAGCAACAAGAATCTTCTTTTGAGATTTGTATAAATCTAGTATATGATCTAATCGATTCACCTCAGCCATTTTAATAATATATAAAACATCTCGTTCAGTCAGTAAAACCTTATGTTCAGCTAACGTGATTAAAGTTTTAAATATTTGTTCTAAGAGTTCTTTATAGGTTACGGGTCCATCATATACGATTTCATTATCATGAAGTTCTACATTAAAACCAAAATGGGATCTAAAAACCAATAGATTTCTATCTTCAACCCCAACTAATAAATTCAATGTTTCTACATGATTAAGTTTTAAATTTAACTTCATCCAAAACCCTCCAAATATATGTATATATATTTTACCTTAAATAGGAATAAATTGCACTTCAATAACGATGGTTTTATAGGATAAATCATCGTTATTGATAGATTATGGTTTATTTTAAGTCTTTAATCTAGTTATTTACATTAAATGTCAAAAAAACACCTTGAAAGGTGTTTTTAATTCATGATGCTTATTTCTTTTTTGTTCTAGCTGCTTTAGCTCTCATGCGACGGTCTACGCCTGGCTTAATGTAGAATTCGCGTTTACGTGCTTCTGCGAGGGTTCCCTCTTTACTAACGGTACGTTTAAAACGACGTAACGTATCTTCAATTGTTTCACCTTTGCGTACTTCTGTTTTAGGCATGTCTGCCCTCCTTCCACACGTTTGATATCTCAAACCTTTTTTATTATAAATCATTTTTGCAATTATGTCAAAAGTTTTTTGAATATGTTATAAAGAAAATGCATTTAGAAACGGAATATGGGCTAATTCAGTAGGAAATATGTAATTTCCAAGACTTAATGGGATAACTCCCATATCTAAAAACATTTTTCTTTCAGTTCCATCAATACCACCTTCAGGACCAATAATGCATAATACTTTTTCATTTGGGTATGCTTGGATTGCTTGATCTAATGTGTAGTTTTTTTCTTCTTCATCAAGTAAAAACATCACATATCCTTCAGTGTTTAACTCTTTAACGCTCTTAATAAAATCTATATGAGGTATTCTTTGTCTTTTAGATAATTCAGCAGCTTCTTTCGAAATTTTAATGAATCGATTTAACTTATGGTCTTCATTCGATAGTTTTGCAATACTTCGTTTCATTGGCATAAAATAGATGGATGTTGCACCAAATAAGGTAGCATACTTTGTAACAATTTCCATTTTATCCCCTTTTGGAAGACCTTGTATAATCATGATGTCTCTAGATTTATGTTCTTTGAGTTTTTCTATAATTTCAAAACTAACATTTTTTTGTTCGATTTTGAGTGTTGAAAGATAACAACCATCTTGCATACAAATTTCTACTTGATCTGAAGACTTAAAACGCATCACATTTAAAATATGATGTAAATCATCTTTTGAGAATTCATTATTTTCTAAAAAATACCTTTGCATAATACCCTCAATAAAATAAAGGTATCCCATCTGGAATACCTAATTTTTCTTTCGATTAGTTAAAGAAACGATCGATGGAGTTACTCCAAATTACCATTGCGAAATAAAGAATACTGAATATAACAAATGCTCTGTTAAAGATGACATCTGGTCCTTGTACTTTTTTATTTCTAAATAAATCAGAACTTCCACCTGTAAATGCATCCATCACATCATCTTTTGATGTTTGAAGTGCAGATGTTGCGATCATTAATAAACTTACAAAAAATATAATCCAATCAGGAAATTGCATATATCATAACTCCTTATCTTAAGCCTTATTCATTATAACGGATTTTACATCCAATTGTCAAGATTTTATCCAAAGTTTATAAAATAAAGGCTAAATAATTATGTATTTGATTCAAAGACTTGATTTAAGTCTTCAAACATTTGAATTGTAGACTCAATTCCACCTGGTAAAATATACCAACTTGCTGCATCTAAAACAAAGATATCCCCATTTTTACCTGCATTTGTGTTTTTAACCAGTTGATTATTCATCACTAAATCGATGGTTCCACTACTACCAACTGCTTGTCCTCTATCCATTAAAAAGATGATGCTAGGATTTACAGATGAAATATATTCAAAACTTACAACATTACCATGTGCTTCTAATGTAGATTGATCTGGGTCACTTGGAATAAATCCTACTTCATCATAGATCACACCATATCTAGAACCACTTCCAAATACAGATATGTTGTCTCCATTAACTAATAAGAATAGTGCATCTTCTCCATTAAGTTTGGATTTAAGTGTATTTAAATCTGTCATAAATTGATTTCTATAGTATAATAAATCATCTTTAATGCCTGTAAATATTAGCGAGATATTATCAAAAACTTGTTGTTGAACTGTAAAACTAAATGTCGAATTAGATGTATCTAAGATATCGGCATGAGGATATCTTTGTTTTAAAGTTTCATATAGACTTGCACTTCTTCCACCAATAATAATTAAGTCCGGATCCATTAAATCTAATGTATCGTAATTTGGTTCAAAAAGTGTACCTGTGTTTGGATAATTATTACTTTGATACATTTCTAGTGAAAGAGGTAGATTACTTTTTGGTAATCCAAAATACGTAATACCTGCTTGTTCTAATCCTAACACCTTAAAAATATCAGCTATTTCTAAAGCAAATGTTACAACGACTTTAGGATTTACTCTAAATGAATCTGTTTGTGTCACTCTTTGATAAACAGGTTCATTTAAGTCATTAAGTCCACTTTGTTTAGAAACTGTGTGCACTAAATTGATGACAAATTTAGCATAAAGTTTCATATGACCTGTAACAAAGTCATTATCAAAATCCCATTGTGTTATAAACTGAGAATCCTTATACCAACCCATAAATTCATAATCGCCAAAAGTTGGTTCTACAGGCTCTTCTAATAATTGATTCGGTTCAATTAAAACAGATTCAATTAAACTATCTCCTGTATACATAAATTCAACTCTTGCAAATCCATTTTCTAACTCATTTACCTGACAAGCAGTTAAAATGATGATGCTCATTAAACTTAATACAATCCATACTTTTTTCATCTACAAATATTCCTTTTCATTTTTTAATTTTTATTGAGTTCTTTTTCAATTGTTTGATGATACATACAAATTCTTTTACCATCTACTTCTCTGATACAGAAGTTATGGTCATAAATTTCATTTAAAATCGTTTCTTCCATCAAGTCTTCACAATTACCTTCATAGGATACTCGGCCATCTTTAATGGCTATGATGTACTCACAAAACGTACTTGCTATATTGATATCATGCATCACGACGATGATGGTTTTACCGAGTTCTTTTACAAATCTTTGAAGTAACAACATCATTTCAACAGCATGTTTCATATCGAGGTTATTCAAAGGTTCATCTAAAAATATGTATTTTGTATCTTGGACTAAAATCATTGCGAGTAATACTCTTTGAAGTTGTCCTCCAGAAAGCGTATCTATATATTGATCTTTAACAGTTTCTAATTTTAAATACTTGATAACTTCATTGATTTTATTTAAATCTTCATGATTGAGTTTTCCTTTAGAATGCGGATATCTTCCAAAAGAAATAAGTTCATAGCTTGTTAGTTTCAAACTAAAATGATTCGACTGTTTTAAAACAGAAATGATTTTAGATAAATTTTCTTTTTTATGTCCTAAAACTTTACCATCAATAATGATTTGACCGCTTTGTTTTTGTATTGTTTGACTAATCACATTAAAAAGCGTGGACTTACCTGCACCATTAGGTCCTATGATACCTGTGATTTTACCTTCAGGAATTTTAATATTAATATCTTTTAAAACTTCTTTTTGACCATAACTTTGATGTATATTTTGTAATTCAATCATGTTTGATGCTCCTTTACGATAAGATAAATCATATAAATACCACCTGCTAGGTTCATAAACGTTGAAACTGTTGTTTGAAATCCTAATAACTCTACAACAGATTGACCAAAGACGAGTATCACGATTGCTACCAAACTTCCTAATATGAGTATTTCTAAGTGATGATATTTCTTATAAAGTTCTTTTGCAATATTAACAGCAATAAGTCCTAAAAACGACAATGGACCAACAAGTGCTGTTACAAGTGAAATAGAAATACTAATCATAATCAGTTGTATCATCGATTCTTTTGGATAATCCACACCTAAATTCTTAGCATGTGATTCCCCTAAACTCATTACGTCAAGGACTTTGGTTTTAAACAGGAAATAAATAACGATAAATACAGCAAATGGTAATGTTATGATTGTGAGTGGATGGTTGATATTGACAACAGAAACAGACGTTAACTGTGAGATTGTTTGAAACTCATTAGGGTCCATTAATATTTGTAGAAACTGCGCATAGTTACTTGCAAGTGTCGAAATTACCATACCAATTAATAATAAGAGTAAGATATTATTTTTATTCTTCTTTAATACAGTTCTAAACATGAGAATTGTAATACCTGTCATGAACGTAACCGATATAATGAAATTAAGAATAGGGTCTAATATCCAAATAGAAACACTACTAAAGAAATACACAATCGTTGTTTGAACGACAACATATATGCTATCAAAACCTAATAAACTTGGTGTAATAATTCGGTTATTGGTAAGTGTTTGAAATGAAAGTGTTGAATACACAATCAAGACACTTGAAAGTATCAGTGCAATAACCTGGAAAGTTCTTCTTTCAAATATTTGTAACATAGCAGTTATAAATCGTTGACTTCGGTCTGGGTCATTTAAATTAAATATAATCGTATCGTATTGTGAAATCATCCAAACGGTCAAATAAATCAAAATGGATAAGACAGACAATAAAGACCAAATCAATATTTTTCTACGCATGTTTCGTTTTCCTTAAGAGTAAGTATAAGAATATAACTGAACCCACAATACCCATAATAAATCCAACAGCTAATTCGTAATTTTGACCTGTAATTACAAATAAAACTGTTCTGGCTAATATATCGCATATAAGTACAAATATACTACCGAGTATCATTAAATCAAATATCGATTTTTTTAAATAATCACCGTAATATATAGAAACGATATTTGGAATGATTAAACCTAAGAATGGTAATGGACCTACAACGATAAATGTGGAGGATGTTATCAGTGAAACAATAACCAATCCAAGTGTTACAATCCACTGATAATTAACCCCTAAATTATTGGAAAAATCTTTACCTAAGGAAACGATATTGAATCTATCTGCATAAACCATGGATATAACTAATGCAGGTACAACCATTAAAATCATTTCAAATGTTCCAATCGTTTTGTTGGTAAAACTTCCTAAACCAATAAAAGAAAGTAATTGTAGTGTGCCTGTTGTTTGTGCAAATATGATAGAAAATGAACTAATCAATGATCCAAACATCATGCCTATTAATGGGATATAAATATCATTTTTAAGTTTGATTTTAGATAATAAGTGTATAAAAATTAAACTCGATGCCATTGAAAAAATAAATGAAAATATAAACTGTGCAAATAACGGTAAACTAGGGAAAAATAGATACGTCACTAAAATTCCTAATGTAGCTGCTTGTGTGGTTCCAATAATACCAGGTGAAACAAATTTATTTCTTGCAATCGACTGAACAATCAAACCAGCAACGGATAATGCTGATGCTGTTAATATAATCGTCAGTGTCCTTGGTATTCTAGAGATTAAAAGTATTTCAACGACTTCCTGAGTAAACGAAAAAATAGTGAATAAATTCACATCTCTTCTCGCATCTATACTCAAAGATAGAATAATTAATATGACCAGTACTAAAATACTTAATAATCTTTTAAATTTCATGAATGTTATTTTGATGCTATCAATTCATATGTTTCTCGTGTAACTTCAATAACCTCTTCTGGCTTTTGATGATGACCACTGTTTTTGTCTCTGTGCAATGCAATATGCTCTGGAGACCCTTCCCAAACAAAAAAAGCCTTCTTATCCTTCCAGTAAATCATGTGACGATATAAATCAAATTCTGGGTTCTTCTTATCAAATAATAATTCTGCTTTGATAAAACCTGGAGAATTCGTCATCACACTCTTAGATAAAAAACGCTCTACCATCTTCTCTTGAAATCCTTTTTGGACTTTCAAAATACGTACGACTACATACATAATATTCAATTCCTTTCGCTCTACAAATGTTCCTTTATAGTATATAATTTTTTTCATCAACAAGCAAATAATATATTTATAAAAATTATAAATTAAAAATAAGTGTGTTATTTTTTATATTATTTAACAATATTCCTTCTAAAAAAGTATATAATACCTTAAACATAAAATAATTTAAACGAATACGTTTGAAGATTTTAGTGAGTTGTTGTATAATCTTAAAGGGTGAAATTAATGGAAATTATCGGACTTAAATTAGGCGATGTCAGATCAAATGCATATGTAGTATCCGAAGGAAAGCAATGTTTTATCATTGACCCTGGTTTTGAAGGTACTGAAATTGTCGATTATATTAAATCTAGAAAACTAGAACCTCAATTTATTTATATCACACATGGACATCATGACCATACAGGTGGTGTTAAACAGTTGAAGGAACTGTATCATATTCCAGTTTATGCACCACTAAAAGATAAAATTTGGATGACAGATACAATCTATAATTATTGGCAATATGATATTTCCGTAGACCAATTTGTTGTAGAGGATGATTTAATCGAATTTGGTAAACATGAGTTTAGAGTGATAGAAACACCAGGTCATTCTGAAGGTTCTACATGTTTATATTCTAAACCATTCTTATTCTCAGGAGATACACTCTTTTTTGAAACAATTGGTCGAACAGATATACCATTTGCAAATCAAGATGTTTTAGTAGATTCCATCAAAAATAAATTATTTACCTTACCGGATGATACTATATGTTATCCAGGACATGGTAAATCTACAACCATTAAACACGAAAAAGCAAACAACCAAGTCATGCTTCAATTGATGCAAAAAACAACTAAATAAAAAGTTAAAATCCCTCAACTAAGGGATTTTTTTATGTTGATATTTATATTTTTCTTGTGAGTAAGACTAGTGTTTCCATTGATGTCGTTTGAGGAAACATTCGAATTGGAGTAACCTCTTTGATTTCATAATGCGGACTTAAAATCTTTAAATCTCTTTGAAGTGTATTCAGTTCACAGGATAAGTAAATGACTTGAGGGATACGCTTATTTATAATTGTATCTATAAACTGAGGATCCAATCCGTTTCTAGGTGGGTCTATCACTAAGATATCACCATCCACATGTTTGATCATTTTTTTAGCATCACCTTCAAGAATTTGATATTTTCCTGGGTTTAACTTCGCATTTTCTTTAGCCATCACGATGTTTTCTGGATTATTTTCAATCATAATGATTTCTTTAACTTTATGTCTTAAATATAAACCGATTGAACCCACACCAGAATAACAGTCAATGAGCTTCTTACCTTCTACGTAGGTTGCTATTAAATCATATGTTTTTAACATCATTTCTTGGTTGACCTGTAAAAAAGATTGGTCATTTATTTTTAATTGTGTATGATTGAGTTTAAACGATAATTCATTCTTTCCATGTAATAGATAACTCGTAGTTCCAAGAATTTGTTTTTCATTTGGTTTAATATTTAATGTAATACCAACCACTTCTTTAAAATTCTTAATCACTTGAACAAGTTCAGTTAATCCCTTAAATTCTTTTTCATAAGCTACTAAAGTAACAAGTACTTGTCCTTGTTCATTGGATCTTAATACGATATGTTTAAAAATAAGTGGATCTACTTCAATGGATTGTTGTTGAATTTTCGAGATTGTTCGTTGAATTGATAGACTGTTTAAGATAAATGTATGGACTTCTATTAATTCAATAGGTTCTTTTTGATAAAGACCTAATCGCATCAAAGAGTCGTTTAAAACATGATACACGACTTTATTACGATAATTAAGTGTTTGTTCACCACTTAATGTATCTGAGACTAAAACATCATAACCCAGAGCTCTATTTAATGTATCTTGAGTTACTTGTTTTTGGTGAATGGATTGTTCTTTATCTTGTACATGATAAAGATCAAGTGCGCCTAGTTTAGATGCCACTGTTTTCCTGATTTTAGAGGGAATCAGTAATTTCTTAATTTCTGCAATTACATAAGTTTTTTTTAGTTTGGTTACAGTAACTAAAGCTTTTTCACCTTGTAGAAGACCATATACAAATACAACCATATCCTGGTATCTACAAACACCTTGACCAAACCTATCAAGTTCAAAAGCTTCTACTTCAATTTTTTGTCCAATTTCGAGATTCATTGATTTTCTTTCTATAAGTTATGTCAGATGATATCTATTCATGCATAACTTAGTTTTAAAATATTATTTTTTATACATGTCAAAAGCATTGAGCGTTGCCATATATGATAGATGTTTTTTTTAATTTGAGAATTTTCTTTTTAAATACTCAACATAGTAATCTGGATTAAATGATTCCTTTGTAGCAAACAACATGATTTCTTTTGGTGTTTTTGATTTTCCAAATGTATGTACATGTTCTTTTAACCAATCATTAATCTTATAGATTTCATTATTAGATATTGCATTTTCAATGTTAAACTCTTTATTCATTGCAAAATAAATTTGTGCTGCATATGCACTACCTAAAGCATACGTTGGGAAATATCCAAACATACCTCCAGCCCAGTGAATATCTTGTAAAACACCTTCTTGGTCATTTTTAGGACGAACACCCACATATTCTTGGTATAGTTTTCTCCATCTTTTGGGAAGGTCTTTTGTTTTTAATTTACCACTGATTAACTGTTTTTCAACTTCATAACGTACCATAATATGTAAAGGATATGTCAGTTCATCAGCCTCTGTTCTGATTAAAGAACGCTCAGCACGGTTAATGTAATGATAGAAATCCAGTAAGGTAACGCCTTTTAATTCTTTTTGGAAGATTTCTTTTAATTTATCAAAATGTACTTCCCAAAATGCATAGGATCTTCCAATCATATTTTCGTACATACGAGATTGTGATTCATGAATACCCATAGATGCTCCACCACCAAGTAATGTATTTCTTAGTTTGGAGTCGACATTTTGTTCATAAATTCCATGACCCATTTCATGTATTGTAGAAAATATCGCTGATTCAATGGAATTTTCTAGATATTTCGTTGTAATACGTACATCATCACTTGTAAAATTAGATGTAAATGGATGTTCACTCGTCTTAAGTACACCACGATTTAAATCATATTTGAATACATCCAGTAAGTATTTGTTAAACAATTCTTGTTTTTCAGCAGGGAAACGATTTTTTGATAATTTTCTAGGTAATGGACCTTTTCCACTTGTAGAACTTAAAACAAATGGTACAAGCTCATCTCTTAGTTTTTGGAAGAATGCATCATATACTTTAGTCGTCATGCCTTCTTCGTAAATATCTAATAAAACATCATATCCCTTTAAGGTGTCTGTTTGAAGATATTTTGAAATTTTTCTGTTATAGTAAATAATTTTATCTAGAACCGGTGAAAACATTTCAAAATTGTTTTGTCTTTTCGCATCTGCCCAAACGGATGATGATTTAGATAATAAAACTTGATAATCAATGTACTCATCTTTAGGCATTTTTTTAATGAGTCTTAATTCTTTTTCAACTTTTTCTATTTCTCTTTTAAGTAAATCATCTAATTTATCACGATTTAAATATAATAAGTCAATCGCTTTTAAGTAAGTTTTATTTGTTTCTAGAGCGTATATTTCATTCGTTAAGACCTCAATTTGCTCACTTCTGTAATCCACAGCCCCATGTGGCAGCTCTGTTTCTGAATCCCAACTCATTACCCACATGGCATAATAATAAGCATTTAGTTTTTTACGCATCTCTTGATATATTTTTATACTGTTTTGCATGAAATAACCCTCTCTTTACATACTTTCCTTCCTATTATAGCATTTACTTCTGTTTTTATCTATTTTAGCACTGATTTATTGGCTTTTAACCTCATGAATACGTTTACATTATTCCATAAAATTTATAATTTTTAACATAATTTAGCACTCAAGTATTGACAGTGCCAATAATTCGTTGTAAAATATAAGTGTCCTAAAAAAGGATAGAAATAAAAAGGGAGTGATGTTTATGTTCGGTCTTGCTAAAAGACAAAAGGACTTCTTTGATGAATTCTTTGAGGATTTCACGTCGTTTCCTAAACTTCAATCATCTTCATTCATGAAGACAGATATCAAAGAACTTGACCATGGTTATGAATTGATGATTGAAATGCCTGGATTCGACAAAGAGGATATTAAGGTGTCTGTTGATCAAGGTTACTTGGTTGTTGAGGCTACTCATCAATCTGAGAAAGAAACAGAAAGTGATAAAAACACTTATATCAAACAAGAAAGATATTACGGATCTATGAAGCGCAGCTATTATATCGGTGATATCAATTTAGATAATGTTAAAGGTTCCTTTGATAAAGGCATTCTAACCCTTAATATTCCAAAAAATACTCCAAAAGTCCCTGAAAAGAAATACTTAGAAATCAAATAAGAGGTCCAAAAGAAAAGAGTTCTACAAAATAGAACTCTTTTTTTGATATCTTTTTAATTGATTTTTTCCATTAATTCATGTTCAGATTCATAGACAAATAAACTATGTGGGCACTTCTTGATTTCATCAATAAAATGCCAACTTGCTTCTATTTCGTCCCAACGAGTAAATAAAGTTCTAGAACCCTCAACAATATCTAAAAGTAATTTTTCATATGCTTCAGGAATATTACCTTCTACCGATGGAGTTGTTGTGAAGTTTAAATGAACAACTTCTAAGTTGTCTTTTAATCCAGGCATTTTAGAGTTAATTGATAAATCAACAGCTCCTTTAGGATTAATTAGAATTCTAAGCTTATTAGAGTGTAGTGGTAAATTCCACTTTTCTTGCTCACTTGTTTTATGATATGAAATCTCAACATAGGATTCTTTTTGGCTTAATTTTTTACCCGTTAATATTTCAAATGGTACACCTCTAAACCTAGGTGTATTCACAAAGACTCTAAAATACACAAATGTTTCAGTCTTAGAATCTTTAGGTATATTTAACTCTTCTAAATAACCTTTATATTGTCCAAATAATACAGACTTTTTATCTATATTTAAACTTCTTATGACCTTGACTTTTTCATCCTTAATGTAGTCTGATTCATAAAGGTTCGGTGGGTCCATTGCAACTAAAGAAAGTATTTGAAGTAAGTGTGATTGAACCATATCTTTTAGTGCACCGGATGTATCATAATAACCTGCACGATTTAAGATCCCTTCTTCTTCTTTAACAAATATTTTTACACTTTCAATCGATTTAGAATCCCAAGTATCTTCAAAAATTCTATTAGCAAATCTTAAAGTCATTAGATTTTGAATCATTTCTTTACCAAGATAGTGATCAATTCTGTAAATTTGTTTCTCATCAAAATAATTCCATAACATTTGATTAACCTTTACAGCAGATTCAAGATTATGTCCAAATGGCTTTTCAAATACTAAAACTTGGTTTGTATTATTAAATTCAATCAATTTAGATTCACTGATATTTTTGGCAACATCTGCTAAAATTTCAGGGCCTATCGCTAAGTAATAAATATGTTTTGAATGCTCATTAGATATTGACCTAATGTATGTATTTAATTTTTGATAGTCGGTTAAATCTGTGATTTGCATCTTGAAATATTCAACAAACTTAGATAAATGCGGAAGATCTAAAGATTTAGATGTCAGTTTTTGCATCTCGTTTAGATAGGTTTCTGTATCGTAATCTCTACGGCCTAAACAAATCACCTTAACATTTTGAGTGATTGTTTTTTGTTTGTAGAGTTTAGCTAATGCTGGTAACAATTTTCTTGCAGTTAAATCACCTGTTGAACCAAAAATTGTTACAATTAAATCATTTTTCATTTTTTCTTATACACACTATGCCCACCAAATTCATTGCGCATAGCTGCAACCACCTTTTCACTAAATTTATGTTCATCTCTTGATTTATAACGAGTAAATAACGATTGAGCTATTACAGGAATAGCAACACCAAAGTCAAGTGCTTCTTGAACCATCCACTTACCTTCTCCGCTATCATCAATTCTACCTAATATACTATCTAGTTTAGCTTCTTTTTTAAATGCATTTCCAATATATCCAACCAGTGCCGATTCAATAATTGAACCATGATTCCAAACCTTAGATAAGACATCATAATCCACCTCAAATGGAGATTTTTCGATTAACTCAAAACCTTCTCCAATTGCTTGCATCATGCCATATTCAATGCCGTTGTGAACCATTTTAATAAAATGACCACTACCAGGAGAACCCATATAACCATAACCATTTTCTTGTGAAACATCCTTAAAAATTGGTTCTAAATAATCATAAGTATCCTTAGTTCCACCAACCATTAAACATGCACCATATCGTGCACCTTCTGTACCGCCTGATGTTCCAACATCGACAAAATCAATATCGATTTCTTTTAGTTTTTCATAACGTTCGAGTGATTTTTTATAATTTGAGTTTCCAGCATCGACAATAATATCTCGTTCTTTTAAATGTGGAATCACTTGGTCAATGACTTGATCTACTAAGTTATTTGGAATTAATAACCATACAATTAATCGATCATTATTCTTTCGAACCAAGAACTTTTCGAGTTCATCAAAGGTTTCAATACCTTCTTTTCTTAAAACATCTCTTGCAGTATCATTTAGGTCAAACCCTAGTACTTCATGTTTTTTATCTCTTAAGTTAAGTGCTAAGTTAGCACCCATCTTACCTAAACCAATCAAATGAATTCTCATACTAAAAACTCCTTTATCAAACTTTATGTTATTTTATCATATTTTGAAGATTAATTCTCATAACTTGGATTATATTGAGGTTAGAATAATTGTAGCAAGTAAGAAATAGATACCTAATGCGGTAAAGTCATTAATTGTTGAAATCAGTGGTCCACTTGCTGCTTTTTCATCCATCTTTAGTTTCTTAAGTATGATTGGTACTAAAACACCTGCAAGACTTGAGATAAACATAGATACAAATAGCGATAATCCAACGGTTAATGCTAATTTATCGATATCTTGATAAGCATTTGGCATTACAAATAAGAATAAAAAGACGATAAGTACACCAAATACTGAAGATAATAACCCGTTGATTAAACCAATTCCTAACTCTTTAAATAAATGTTTTTTACTTAATTTTTCATCACTTTGCATCTTAATAATTGTTACTGCAATACTTTGAGTTCCAATATTTCCAGCCATAGCAAGGATCATGGGTTGGAACAAAATAATTGCTACATTGGCTTCCAATACAGGTTTGAAAATCACTAGGAAACTTGCAATAATTACATTGAGTATTGCACAAACAACCAACCATGGTAAACGAACCATTGAACGCTTAAGAGGTGAGTCTTCTGTTTGAACATCATGAATTTTAACTAAATCTTGAATCGTTTCAATATGTATTTCTTCCATGATGGTTAATGCATCTTCCGCTAGGATAATTCCCATGACTTCTTTTTGCTTATCAAGTACTGGAAGAATAGATATGTCATAGTCTCTGATTTTTTTAATTGCCAGTTCATAGGGGTCATCTGCCATAACGAAAGGATATTTTTCATCATAAAGATTAATAAGCTGCTGATTTGCTCTTGCAGAAATCAATTCTTGAAGAGTCATAGCTCCAATGAATTGACCCAGTTCATTTTGAAAGAAAATAACATCAATTTCATCTTTTTCTGTTGTTTTACTTGTAACAAATAATGTAGCATCTTTAACAGATGTCTCAACATCAAGTGTGATGAAGTGTGGGGATGAAATAGACCCTGCACTTCCTACTTCATAAGATAGAAGTTCATTTAAATCAGATTTGGTTGTTTCATTAAGTAATGAGATAATCGGTAACTGTTCTTTCACGTCATAAAGCGTGATAAAATCCTTAATATCTTCAGTATCTGAAAATCTTAGTAAAGACTTTTTTTGTTCGTTATTGAGTGTTTGAAAGAACTCCTTTTTAACATTATCATTTAGTTCTACAAATACTTTAGTAAATGCTTTAACGCCCATGACTAGATAAATTTTTTCTCTGAAAAATTCATTTTTTTCAAAGATATCTGCAATATCGGATTCATGTAGTTTTTCAAGTTCCATCTTGAGTTTACTAGGAGATAACAATAAATTGATTTTATACATGTACAAGACCTCCTAAAATAAGTGTTGCAAGTCCAAAATAGATTAAAATACTAAAGATATCAATGAGTGTTGTTATAAAAGGACCAGATGCGACTGCAGGGTCTTTCTTTATAGATTTAATAAATACAGGAATCATAAAGCCTATGACGGGTGAAATAATAATTGTAAGTGTCAAGGATAATCCTATCACTAATCCCATTAATAAAGGACTTTCAAATGATAATGCTGATGCAAATATATATGTTGCAACAAATCCAAGTATACCCATTGCAAGACCTGAGATGAGTCCTGTAATGATTTCTTTTATACCATTTTTATAACTCGCACCTTCTTTATTAGTAAAACTGATTAAAGTTACAGCAAGTGTTTGACTCGCAACATTTCCGCCTGTATCTAAAATAAGTGGTTGAAATAATGCCAGTATAACCACGGTTGATAAGATTTCTTCAAAATTTGAAGTAAGAAATGCTAAAGGTATACTTAAAAATAACAAGAAGATCAACCATGGTAGTCTATGTATTGCACTTTTTAATACATTTTCTTCAATATCAGTATCGGGTAACATCGTTAGTTTTTCGAAGTCTTCTAAGGCTTCATCTTTAAAAATATCTAAGATGTCATCGGTGGTAATAGCACCTAAAAGTGTGTTTTCATCATTAACGATTGCGATATCATAACCACCATAGTGCTTCATATGTTTAACTAAATCATCAACTTTATCATGATCTTTGAAGGTCGGCTCAATCTCGTAGATATCCTTAATCAATGAAGGATGTTTTGCTCGGATAAGTTTTTTTAGCGGAACTTGTCCTAAATATTTAGAAGACTCATCGATGACAAAAATTGTTTTGATGCTTTCATAGTTTGGTGCCTCTTTAATTAATTTTTTAGTTGCAACCTTAATATCATCTTCAACATGTACAGTGAATACATCACTGTTCATGTATGAACCTGCTTCATTTTCATCATATTTCATTAAAGCAATCAAATCTTCTTTTTCGTCTAATTGTTCAATGAGTTCTGTTTTTTCAACATCCTCTAATTCATTGATAATATCAGCTGCATCATCAGGTTCTAACTCATCAACAACTTCCTTTTGCTCATCAATACTCAGTTCCTTAAAAATTTCAACAGCATCATCTAAATCTAGATAAGATAAAACATCCGCTAATCTTTCAGGCGATAAATTATCTAAAATGAATTTTTGTTCTTCATCATTTAATTCCTCAAACATCTGAACTAAATCATATCCATGTACATCTTCTATTGCTTTTTCTATTTCTTTAACGGATGCTTGTTCATCAATTAATTTTTTTAACATATTGCCACCCCTTTCTTTTAATAAAAAAACATCAAGTTATATCTTGATGTTTCGGCCAAAAATCTTTTTAGCAGATGAAAAAGTTAATATAACTTCTTTTTTATCTGTTTTGATTTTTAAAAATTCATTATACGAATCTTTTTCAATAATATGTAATTTCGCATTTAATCCAATTTTATAATCATCCAACATTTTTAATAAGTAGGCATCATCGGTCGCTCTTTCAACAACAAATGTGTCTCCAACATTAGAATCCATCAACATAAAGTCATTTAATGCAGGTAATTCCCCATCTAAATTAGGAATAGGGTTACCATGACTACATGTTTTAGGTTTTCCTAAAAATGTAAAAAGTTCCTCAACCATTTCTTCACTGGATGCATGTTCTAATCTCTCTGCTTCATCATGTACTCTATACCATGGATAATTTAGATGTTTAGTCAGAAAGACTTCCCATATGCGATGTGCACGAACAAGTTTTACAGCAATATGTGTACCTTTTTTTGTTAGTGAAACACCCTTATACGGAATAAATCGGACGAGTTTTTGATCGTTTAAACGCTTAATCATATCATTGACACTTTGATCGGTATAGCCGAATGCATCTTTGATTTCATTATTTTTAATCATTGGTTTGTTTGCTTCTACCTGTAATTCGTAGATGAGTTTCAAATAGTCTTCTTCCGCTCGATTCAAAATATCCACCGCCCTTTCATAAGTATTGTAACACTAAATTGTTAAAATATGAAATTTTTTTAAGTTTATCTTTAAAATTATTTTAGTATCACTTTTTTCACACTTTGAAAAACATTTTACATTTCTATTTTAATAGGCAAATAGATATAGATTTTATCTATATCATGTTAAAATAGCATTAACGATACATGAAGAGGTATAGAAAATGAATAAAGCACAACAGAACAGAATAATTGTTGCTAGTTCTCTCTTTATTTTGCTGATTGCTGCATCCTTTATCTTTGGAGCAACAGTATTTATAGTGGGATTAGTCGCTATTCTAACATCATTTATAGTAGAAATATTAGCAAGTAAAGCTAGAAAGGAAACTTTTGATTGGACTACCTTTTGGATTACTCCACTGGTAATTACGTTGCTTACAACACCAACAATCATCAATCAAGTTTGGATGATTGCTGTAGCAACTGCATTCGGGGTATTTTTTGCAAAATCAATTTGGGGTGGTCAAGACAAGAATGTATTTAATCCAGCAACTGTCGGATTAATATTTATTGCCTTAGCATTCCCTATTTTTGTGAATTCATTTATGGATCCACTCACCATGATTGCAACTCCAGTAACACCTGCTACAATCTTTAAGAATAATCCGACTGAAATTTATAACACCTTGTCTTTATGGCAATTACTTATGGGCCGTTATGCTGGTGGTATTGGTACAACTTTTAAATTAGGTATCTTAATACTAGGTGGATTATTAATGGTTCTAAGAATTTCTGATTGGAAAATACCTTTTACTTTCCTTGGAACTTATTTTGTATTCTCATTAGTTAATTTTGCATTCAAAGGATTTGGCATGAACTCATTTATTTATGCTACTTATTCTATTTTACTAGGTCATTTATTATTTGCTGTTATGTTTGTTGCAACAGACCCACAAACAGCGCCTTTATATACAAAAGGAAAAATAATCTATGGTGTATTACTCGGTTTTATCACTTGGATCATCCAAAATATATGGATCTTTAATCCACTTGCTCCAAATACTGAAGGTATTATTTATTCTGTAACATTTATGAATGCTGTTGTAGGACTTATTGATGTTTGGACTGTTCCAAAGATTAAGAATGTTCCTCAAATTGAGGAGGTATTAGAATGAAAAAATATCTATCCATGTTATTTTTCGTTGTTATTCTTGGTACAGTAGCAACTGGTATCTTAATGGGTGCAGATTATGTTACAAAAGATGCAATTGCGAAAAACGCTGAATTCTCTTGGAAATCCGCAGTATTAACCCACCATGAGATTCCTCATACAACAGTTGATTTTAGTGAAGTATTTGATGCTAATTTTGAAGTATTAGATGCAGTAGATGCTGAAACTGAAACAACACTTTATCTTTATAAAAACATTGAAACAAATAACGTATCATTTAGATTTAATGGTTATGGCTTATGGGATGTCATTGAAGGTGTTCTTACATTAGGTGATGACTTTAATACAATAATCAATGTTACTGTTACCAAGCAAGCAGAAACTCCAGGGCTTGGAGGAATTGTTGCTGAAGAACAATACTTAAAAAACTATATCGGTAAAAAATTTGATGAGACATTAGGGATTGTTGCTGTAAAAGTTCCACCAACTCAAGATTATGAGGTGGATGCAATCACAGGTGCTACTGGTACATCAAACGCATTTGTTGGTTTATTATCTGCAAACTATAGAAAATTTCTAAGATTATTTGGTGATGTGAATCCCGATGCTGCTTGGATGAAGGCAATGTTAAACCATAATGATACCGAATTTACAAACGATGATTTTGAAGCTGTGTTTAGTTCTTCATTTAGTTCAAACGTTATTGGAGAATTAAGATTATTTACACACTTGGTAACAGGTAATAAGAGTTATCAATTCCAAACAGGTGGTATGAATGGTCCAATCGGAGCAGTCATTACATTAGATCCTGATTTTGAAGTGATTGTTGGACTTACTGTTATTAGCCAAGCTGAAGGTTGGGGTGCTGTCATTCAAACTGACCCTTCCATTTTAGAAGCATTTATTGGTAAGTCATTTGACCCAAATATTGTGATTGTAGAATCTCCTACAAACAATAATGAAGTACTTGATGGATTTGGTGGAGCAACTACAACAAAAACATCATTTGCTACAGGTTTAAATTCTTCATATCAAGCATACTATGATGCATTTGTTCTAGGTTTTGACCCATCAATGGTTTGGAAACAAGCACTATTAACCAATAATGGTGTAGTGTCTAACGAAACAAACTATGATGCACTCATGAATTCAACATTTACTATCACTACAGAAAATGATTTAACATTATATACAAACAATTCAAATTCTAATGTATCTTTCTTATTTGAAGCAACTGGTCTTAATGGAGCAATCCGTGGTGTTGTCACTTTAGATGATGATTTCCAAACAATTGTTAAAATATCTGTTTATGAACAATCAGAAACATGGGGTGCAGTGATTCAAACAAATGCTACATTCTTCGATAGCTATATCGGTAAGAAATTTAGTCCAAACATCGTTGTTGTTGCAAACCCAACAGCAGAGAATGAAGTTGTTGATGGTTTTGGTGGTGCAACAACCACTAAGAATGGTTTATTAACAGCACTTAATCAAACATATAGTAATTTCTATACTACTTTTGTTACAGGTGTTGATCCAACGATGGTATGGAAACAAGCTTTATTATCCAATAATGGTGTTGAATCTACTGAATTAAACTTCGATGAACTAATGACTTCAACATTTACAGTTACCACCGATGGTGACTTAACATTATATACCAACAATACAAATCAAAATGTTTCATATCTATTCTTTGCAGACGGACTATTTGGACCAATTAGAGGTGTTATCACTTTAGATGATGATTTCCAAACAATCGTTAAAATCTCAGTCTTTGAACAATCTGAAAAATGGGGTAAAACCATTCAAACAGATCCAACATTCTTTGATGCATATGTTGGAAAGAAATTTAATCCAAATATTGTTGTTGTGTCTGACCCAGTATTAGACAATGAAATACTAGATGGTTATGGTTCTGCAACGACGACTAAACTACAATTAACAACAGCACTTAATACGATTTACGTTAGTTATTATGATGCATTTTATGTAGACCCTACAAAATCCTATAAACAAGCACTTCTTGCAAATAATGGTGTAACATCAACAGATGAAGATTACAATGACTTAATGACTGCTACTTTTGACGTTGAAGTCGTTGGTGAACTTACATTATATACAAACAAAACAACATTAAATGTTTCTTATCTATTTTTCGCTGATGGATTATTCGGACCGATTAAAGGTGTTGTCACATTAGATGATGACTTCCAAACAATCGTTAAAATCTCAGTCTTTGAACAATCTGAAAAATGGGGTAAAACCATTCAAACCAATGCAGCATTCTTTGATGGTTATATTGGTAAGAAATTTAATCCAAATATCGTTTTAGTATCAGAACCAGTTTTAGAAAATGAAGTTTTAGATGGATATGCTTCTGCAACGACAACTAAACTTCAAGTCACAACAAGTTTAAATTCAACATATCAAGCATATTACAATGCATTTAAGGACGGTGAATAAGTATGAATCAAAATAAAATTGAAAAACCAAGTGCATGGTTAAGATTACAATATAAAAAATGGTTCCTTATTCTAAAGAATGGAATATCTGAAGAAAATCCTATTGTTGTTACCGTTCTTGGAATTTGTTCTGCACTTGCAGTAACCAATCGAGTTGAAAATGCAATCTTTATGGGTATTGGTGTTACATTCGTTATTATGGCATCCTCAATGCTTGTATCGATGCTTAGAAATCTCATACCACCTAAAGTTCGTATGGTAGCATATATGGTTATTATTTCTGTCTTCACAATTGTCGTACAAATGATTTTACAAGCATATGTACCTTCAGTTGCAGCAAACCTTGGAGCATATACTTCATTAATTATTACAAACTGTATTGTTATGGGTAGAGCTGAGGCGTTTGCAATCAAGAATCCAGTTAAATATACCATCATTGATGGTCTTGCAAATGGATTAGGTTATACGCTTGTATTAGTTGCTATTGCTTCAATCCGTGAACCTTTAGCATTTGGTACATTCTTAGGTTACAGAGCGCCATTTATGGAAGGCTGGATTAACTGGAATGTTATGACACTTGCACCTGGAGGATTCTTTGTCCTCACATTATTTGCGTGGTTAATGAGAACATTAACTAAGAAATATGAAGAATAGGAGAATATAAATTATGGAACTTATTGAATTATTCTTAGCATCTATATTATCTAACAACATCGCATTAATCTTCATATTAGGTATGTGTTCATTAATTGCAGTTTCAACATCCATTAAAAATGCTGTAAACATGGGGGTTGCTGTAACAGTTGTAACAACCATTACAGCAATTATTAACTGGCCTATCTATGAATTACTTAAAGCAACTGGTACAACACAGTTATCACTTCTAGTTTTCATTATCGTTATTGCAGCTTTCGTTCAATTCTTAGAAATGTTTTTAGCAAAATTCGCTCCAAAAATATATGATGCATTTGGTATCTTCTTACCACTGATTACTGTAAACTGTATTGTTTTAGCGGTATCCTTATTCTTCCAAACTAGAAATTATGATTTTGCTCAAACATTCGTATTCTCATTTGGTTCAGGTATTGGTTGGATGCTAGCAATCGTATTACTTGCTGGTGTTAGACAAAAAATGTACCGTGTATCCAATATTCCAAGAGGCTTAAGAGGAAGAGCAATCGCATTTCTTATCTTAGGTATATTAGCACTTGCCTTTATCGGATTTACCGGTATTGGTAGTGTATCGTAAGGAGATAAATAATGAATCCAATATATACACCTATAATTATTATTAGCGTATTAGTTGTTGTTACTTTAGTTGTTATCTTAATTGACAGATTCCTAGGGGGTGGTGGTGAAAGAAAAATCACTATCAACAAGGATAATGTTGTAACAATTAGTGGAACTGAAACAGCACTCAATGCCTTAACAAACAACAAAATATTCTTACCATCTTCTTGTGGTGGTAAAGCTACATGTGGTACATGTAAATTTAGATTAGTAGATTGGCATGAACCTCCTAAACCAACAGAACTTCCTTTCTTATCTAAAGCAGAAATTGAAGAGGGTGTTAGACTTTCTTGTCAAGTAAAGGTTGAATCTGATATATCTATTGAAGTCCCACCATCCGTATTAAATGTTAAACCATTCTTTGGAAAAGTTATTGAAGTCGAACAATTAACTCATGATATTCGTCGTGTACGATTTGAAATGAAAGAAGATTTCCCATTTAAACCTGGTCAATATCTTCAAATTGAAGTTCCTGGTATTGAAACTTCTCGTGCTTATTCTATTGCATCTGATTCTAAAGATTTACGTCATCCAGAAGTTATTATACGTCTTGTTCCAGGAGGCGTTGCAACAAAATTCATCCACAAAGCTTTAATGATTGGTGATACCATCAAAATTACAGGTGCATTTGGTGATTTCTTCCTTCAAGAAGAATCCAAACGCCCAGTCATCATGATTGCTGGTGGTTCAGGTATGGCTCCAATTCGTTCCATTATTTATAAATTGATGGATCAAAACATGCCTCGTAAAGCAACCTATTTCTTTGGTGCTAGAACTAAAAAGGATTTATACTACACAGACTACTTCTTAGATATCGCTAAAATGTATCCAAACTTTAAATACATTCCTGCATTATCTACACCACTTCCTGAAGATGAATGGGAACTGGATGAAGGTTTAATTACGGATGTTGTTAGACGTCATACAGAAGATTTAAGTGGTCATGAAGCATACCTTTGTGGCTCACCTGGTATGATTGATGCATGTATTAAAGTCTTAAAAGAAAAAGGTATGCCAGAAGAGCATATTCATTTCGATAAATTCTAATCATCAAACCTCACCTTAAAGTGAGGTTTTTTTTATGAAAAAAAAGAACATCCATTAAGGATATTCTAGTCTTTTAAGGATTCATTTGCTTGTTGTTTTTTAAGAATTAAATCTTTAGATTTCATAATACGTATCGTATTACTGAGTTCTGCTTCATTGATCTTCATCTTAACCACTTTAATATTTGCCAGTATTTCAGGAATTAATATGTGCTCAATCGCATTCACACGTCGTTTAGCTTTTTCTATTTCTTTAATCAGGATTCTAACCTTCTTATCCATAGCAGCAAGTTCAACAAGTGCACTTAAGTTTTTAGATAATATCATGACAATATCATCAATCAGTGGATGTGTACCATGAAATGCATAGGTAAGTTTAGGTTCTACTGCCTCTTTAATCTTTATCTTAGGAACAATGACACTCATCACTGATTCTTTTTCATAAGCAAGTTCGAGTGTTGTTGCAGGAATTAAGAATTTTTCTTTAAGTTCTGCTTCATAATGATACGTTTTTGCATCATCAAAATAGCTTAAAGCTTTTAACCACTTATATTCAACTTGTTTTCTAAGTTCTTTATAGGATTCAATTTGAAGTAGGAATTGACGCATCATTTCATCTTGTTTATCTTTTAATAAACGATGACCCTTTCTAGTTGTTGCTAGTTGGTTTTTAAGACGCGTTAGCTCCATTCTAGTCGCATTGACTATTGTTTGCATAACTTAATCCTCTTTTTTATAGTAAAGATCTAAATGTTGTGTAGAAATTCTCTTTAATTCACTTCTAGGTAGTATTCTTAATAAATCCCAACCTAAGTTTAATGTTTCTTCAATGGTTCGGTTAGATTCAAATCCTTGAGAAATATATTCTTTTTCAAAACGATCTGCAAATCTTGCATAAAGTTTATCAATGTCAGATAATGCGGACTCTCCAAGAACTGTTGCAAGTTCTTTAGATTCCTTACCACGTGCATAACTTGCAAATAATTGGTTTAATGTATCTGCATGGTCACTTCTTGTTTTTCCTTTACCAATACCTTTATCTTTTAATCTAGATAATGAAGGTAAGACATCAACAGGCGGTTGTAACCCTTTTTGATGTAATTGACGAGATAAGATAACTTGACCTTCTGTAATATAACCCGTTAAGTCAGGAATCGGATGGGTTTTGTCATCTTCTGGCATTGTGAGAATTGGAAGCTGGGTAATCGATCCTTTTTTACCCTTAACACGACCTGCACGCTCATAAAGACTCGCTAAGTCTGTATACATGTAACCTGGATATCCACGTCGACCAGGAACTTCTTTTCTAGCAGCTGAAACCTCTCTTAAGGATTCTGCATAGTTTGTAATATCAGTCATAATGATCAATACATGCATGTCTAGTTCATATGCTAAATATTCTGCAGCAGTAATTGCCATACGAGGGGTTGCAATACGTTCAATTGCAGGGTCATTTGCTAAATTGACAAACATAACTGTTCTGTCAATTGCACCTGACTTTTTAAATTCTTCTATAAAGAAATTTGATTCTTCAAATGTAATACCAATAGCAGCAAATACAACAGCAAACGCATCATCTTTACCTAAAACTTTTGCATTTCTTGCAATCATTGCTGCTAATTTGTTATGTGGTAAACCAGACCCTGAAAAGATTGGTAATTTTTGACCACGTACTAAGGTATTAAGTCCATCAATGGAGGATACACCTGTTTGTATAAATTCAGATGGGTAATCTCTTGCAACTGGATTTAATGGTATACCATTAATATCTAATTTTTTCTCAGGAATGATTTTCCCTAACTTATCTTTAGGTTCACCCATACCACTAAAGATACGACCTAAAATAAGAGGTGAAACATCAAGTTCTAATCCATGACCTAAGAAGACTGCTTTAGCATCTTCAATCTTTAAACCTTGAGAAGATTCAAATAATTGGACTAAAGCTTTATCTTGATCAATTTCTAAAACTCGACCATATCGGATTTCACCGTTTGCAAGTTTGATTTTTACAAGTTCATCATATGTGACATCTTTAGTTTTTGTAACAAGCATCAAAGGTCCAACGACATCTTTAATGGTTTTATATTCTCTTATCGCCATCGTTTACTCCTTTGTAAGCATACTGAACTCGGTTTCCATATCTTCAATAATTGAAGCTGTTTCCTTATCAATATCTTTTTCTTCTACATATTTAAAACGTCCAATACGTTCTCTTACGGATAAATTTTCTATATTCTTATAAGATTTACCATCGGTAATGGCTTCATTACCTAATTCATTAAACTTAAGTATTAAACTTAATAATTTAAATTGTTTTTGTAATGATGCATATGTATCTACTGGATGGAATGCATTTTGGTGTAGATAATCTTCACGAATCATTTGAGCAGTTAAAAGTTTAAGACGGTCTGTTGCACCAAGTGCATCTAAACCTACTAATCTTACAATTTCTTGTAAGGATGATTCTTCTTGTAATAAACTCATGACAAATTGAACATGATGACTCCAATTTTTATCTACATTTGAGTTAAAGTATTCACTCATTTGATCATCATATAATGAATAACTCTTTAGCCAATCAATTGCTGGGAAGTGTCTCTTATATGCTAAAGATGCAGATAATCCCCAGAAAACTTTAACAATACGAAGTGTTGCTTGTGAGACAGGTTCGGATGTATCTCCACCTGGAGGTGAAACAGCTCCAATTGCAGTAATTGCACCTATTCTTTCATCACTTCCTAAACACTCTACCATACCTGCACGTTCATAAAATTCTGCAATTCTAGAACCTAGGTATGCAGGGTATCCTTCTTCACCAGGCATTTCTTCTAATCTGGATGACATTTCTCTTAATGCTTCTGCCCATCTGGATGTAGAGTCCGCCATAATTGCTACTTTATATCCCATATCACGGTAATATTCAGCAATCGTAATCCCCGTATAAATACTTGCTTCACGTGCTGCAACTGGCATATTGGATGTGTTTGCAATTAAAACTGTACGTTTCATTAAAGATTGTCCAGTTCTTGGGTCTTTTAATTCAGGAAATTCCATTAATACATCGGTCATTTCATTTCCACGTTCACCACAACCTATATAAACAATAATATCTGCATCCGCCCATTTTGCAAGTTGATGCTGAACAACTGTTTTTCCACTTCCAAAAGGTCCAGGGATTGCAGCTATTCCGCCTATTGCGATAGGGAATAATGTATCAATGACTCTTTGTCCAGTGACCATTGGTTTGGTTGGTGCTAATTTAGCTTGATAAGGTCTTTTCTTACGAACAGGCCATGTTTGTAACATTTTAAGTTCAAGTGTTTCATCAAGATATCCTAACTTACAAACTACTTGATCAATCGTAAAATTACCTGATTCAATAAAGGTAACTTTACCTTTTTTGTTCGGTGGTACCATGATTTTATGAAGTACAGTTTCAGATTCTTCTACTGTACCAATAATATCACCTGCAGAAACAAAATCGCCAACACTAACAGTTGCTTTAAATTCCCATATCTTATTTCTATCGAGTTTAGGCACATCAACACCTAATGGTATTCCTTGTCCATAAGCTTCATAAATTTTATCCAGTGGTCTTTCAATACCATCAAAAATACCACTGATTAAGCCAGGTCCTAATTCAACGGATAGAGGTTCATTTGTAAAAAATACAGGTTCCCCAGGTCCAATACCTGCTGTTTCTTCATAGACTTGAATAGATGCTAGGTCACCTCTAAGTTCAAGTACTTCACCAATCAAATGTCGATTGGATACACGTACAACGTCATAAACTTGAACAGATTCCATGTTCTTAGCAACAATTAATGGTCCTGATACTTTAGTTATAATTCCATGTTTTTCCAATGTGGTGCCCCCTTATATGATTGATATCCCGATGGATTTTTCAATCATCTTCTTAATTTCTAATAATGTATCCTCACTCTTGATACCGGTAGGTAATTTAAGAAATATCGGATATAATGATTCTTCATATTTATCTAAAATAGATTGGACAAAATCTTCATTGAATGCATCATAAATGATAATTTTTGCCCCTTCTTTAATCCCATTTTTTATAAATTCATTTACAACTTCAACAGAGTTATCAGTGAAAACATCAATACCAACAGATCTTAATATCATAAACGAATCATTTGTTGAACAAGCAATAATTTCACTCATGATAATTTCTCCTTCAGTTTATAGTAAATTTCTTTTAAGTTCTCAATTTCTAATCTCTTTAAACGTGTAAAGTGAATAACTGGTGCAAAATTGAAACCTTGAAATGATAAATCCTCCATAAAACTATCCATTGATTGCATGAACTTATAGGATACATGAGACAAATATCGATCATGTTGTTGATTTTTAACTGCTTCAGTAACATCTTGATCAAAGTAAATAGATAGATTTTTAGATATTTCATCAAAAGATTTAGAAAACCAAGATACTAAGATGTGTTTTTCAATGGTTCCATCAATTAAGACATTCTTCTCAAAATAAGTAATATCCTTTTTGTATAGTTTTGTTCTTAATAATAATAAGACATTGTCTATATCAGTTTCTAAACTTACAAGTCTTTTTATAAAGACGTCTGTATTTTTGTTGAATTGACGAACAATATCAAGGTGTAGTTTATAAATAATGTAGTCACTGAGTTCTTTACCATCTAAATCCATAAGTTCTAACTTTAATTCATCTAGGTATGCTTTTAAATCTAAATCGATTGTCGCACCATCACCATGTATTAAATAATTTTCAACAGCTTCTTCATTAAAATTGGATAATCCATGAACAGTATTCTGATATTTAAATCCGAGTAATACAGATTTAAATAAATTGGATAAGAATAAATGATCAAATGAACGATATAGAACTTTAAAAATAAGATGATCTTTGTCAATTAAGCCTAATAAGAACTGCTTATGTTTAAGTTCTTCCTGTAAAATGATCATTTCAAAATCATTTTGCTCACCTAATCCATACTGGTAATTATTAAGCAATCTTAAAAAATCACTCTTCGTTCCTTGACTAAATGCATTGAACTCATTTCTCTTGAGTAATCGATCATATCTTGCTTGAATATATCCACCAATAAATTCGATATCCATAATTAATTTAAATCCTCATAAATTTTCTTCTCATAAGTTTGCGATAATTTCTCTAAAGTCTCTTCATAAGAAAAGTTTAAATCATAATCTTTTCCTTCTAGCATAAACCCAGAAGGAATTGGTGCAGGTACATTTGAAAGTTTAAGTTCATACCCTTCACCCAATGCTTTATTCAGTAAATCAGCTTCTACTAATTTACCAGATTTTGAACTTAGAATTTTAGCATATTTACTATATTCATGTTTAGAAACGAATATCGTTTCATTACGTTCAATGGTTTCTTTTTTAATTGCTTTTACAACATAATTAAATAAATCTTTTCCATCAAGTGAGTTTAAAAACAACTTGATTTCATTAAAGATATTCTCAATTAATTTTTGTTTAGCAAGTGCAACTTCATCTCTGATTGCACGTTCGCTATCTAATTTTTTACGGTCGACTTGATTAGTAAGTTTTAGACTTTCTTTTAAGAAATTTTGTTCTAAGTCTTTTTTAGCTTCATCAATTAATCTTTGATAAAGTAAGTTTGCATCTTCATTTGCTTTGCTTAGAATGCCTTCAACGATCAATTCACCTTTTTTAAGTATTTTTTCCTCTAATTTAGACATATGATCCTCAGCCTGGTAATTGAGTCCACATTAAGATAGAAATCAATAATGCAAGAATTGCATAAGTCTCTACTAATGCAGTCATTGTGATACCTCTGGTTGAAATTTCAGGTCTTTTACCTGTCATTAAAATCGAAGATGCAGACATTTTTCCTTGATAAATTGCAGAAAATAATCCTACAATTGCAATAGGTAATGAAGCAGCAAAATACATTTGACCTTCAAGTGGTGTTAAGGCAATCGGATTACCTGTTAACCATTGCATTTTAACAAGCATTAATACTGTTACTAAGAATCCATAAATACCTTGTGTTCCTGACAATGCTTGTAAAAGTAATACTTTACCAAATAACTCTGGTTTTTCACTTAAAACTCCTGTTGCAGCTCTACCTGCAATAGATACTCCCATTGCAGAACCGATACCTGCTAATCCTGCTGATAATGCAGCACCTAATAGTGCCCAAGTTAATCCATCAAACTCTAAAAATACGAATGGCATAATTTATTTCTCCTTATTTTTTCTCTTTTAAATTTACTTGATAAACATATTTTAATTGAAGTTGTAGGGGTTCAAATAAATACCCTCCACCTTCGTAAAACTTACCATAATACTCTAAATATTGTAATCTTCCCGCATGAACATATGCGCTTAGTAATCCCATTACAAAGTTGAATATATGTCCGACTAGATATACAACAATACCCAGTAAGAAACCTACGAAAGGAATCGAATTCCATACCATATCAGCAAGTAAATTCATCGTAAAGGCAATGACTGCTGAGGATAATGCTAATGCTAATATTCTTGAATAACTTAGGACATCTGATAGATAGGAAGTTGAACTATATAATCCACCAAAAGCAGACATGATTTTACCAAAAATACTCTTAGTATGTCTTCCGCTTAATACGATAATAATTAAGACACCTATACCAATTGATCCTAGTGCAATATAGGTTAATATATTCATCAACATTGCATCCAGTTGAATAAACATTGTTGCAGCATAGATACTTATACCTAATAATATGAGTATCCATGAGAGTCCATCTGCAATTCCAGTTAAGATATCTCCTTGTTTAGCGGTATTAATCATTTTCATAATGAGTGCACAAATAATATGTATGATACCTATTGCTATGGATATAATTAACATCGGAACCGGGTCTTGTATTGGGTCTAGCAATGGTGTATAAAGTGTTGCACCAAAGAATGATCCAAAGACTAAACCAGCAAGGATTGCCGTAAATCCAGAATAGAAGAAAATGGTTGCTAAATCTTTAATACCACCTCTAAGTTTTCCAAATTTAGCAGCTAAACCAAAGATTAGAATCATGGATAGTCCATATCCAATATCACCCATCATAATACCAAAGATTATCCAGTACCAGAAACTCATCATAGGGTTAGGGTCAATTTCTTTTGGAGATGGAATTGAGAATTGATTTGTAATATATTCAAACGGTTTAATGAGTCGGTTATTTTTAAGTGCTGTTGGTACATTTTCATTTTCGTTTGCGTCTCTAGTTTCAAGTTCATAGGTTAAGGATTCATCCTTTAGAACCTTTTCTAAATCCGCTACTTGATCACCACGCATCCAACCTTCAATATAAACTGTTTGATTGGTTTTTCCTAAATTGATTTGTTTTCTTAAGTCTTTACTCACTTGTTGATCATATAAAAGTTTTAATTCAGCTAATTGTTTGGTATGTTCAATCATGAAATTTTCTATATCAACAATTGCATCTTGATACTTTGTCATCTCATTTTGATAATACTCAATCATTAATGGATTCTTTTGTGAGAATTTCTCAATTTCATGTTCTATAAATTGGTGTTGATTAAGAATATCTTTTGCTTGTTCATAATATTCCTTATCGAAAACGACATTAATATATGTATAGAACTCATCTTTGCTTATGATATCCACATATGCATCAATACCTTCTAAGAATCCTTTTAATGATAAGAGTCGTTCTTCTTTAACTTTACCGAGCAAAACATCAGTAAATTTAAGATTTTTTAACTTCGCTTGTTCTACAGGAAGTAAGCGATAAGGAAGAACGGTTTCTAATTTCTTTTTGAACTTTTGAAATCCTTCTTTATGTTTGGTTAATTGATTTTGCTTCTCTATAATCTCATTTGCAACTAAAAGTGTATTATTTGAAAGATTTTCAAATCTTTCTAGTTCAACAACTTCATTACCACCAATGGATTTTTTCAAGTAACCATCTAAGATTTCAATCGCCTTAGATACTTTAATGGTATCTTCAGATGGTGATTGTGTTTTCAAATACTTTTGATCAAGCATTAAAAATCCATGGACTTGGATTGTTTTAATAATCTTATTGAAGTCTTCTTCCATAAAGATAAGCTTTGCTTTTTTCATTGATACTATCATGAACTTAAAACCTCTTTTTTAAGTTCAAGAATGTATTTTTCAACAACTTCTTTATAATCGCTATCAATTTTTTGATTGAGTTCTAATTTCTTAGCTTCTAGTGCTTTTGAAATTCTGTTTAACTCATCTTGCGTTGATTGTTGGATTTGATCTATTTGCTCTTGATAAGATGCTTTTAAAAGATTAATCTCTTTTTCAGCTTCTACTTTTTTCAAATCTAAGATTTGTTGAGTTTTATCTTTAGCTTCATTTATAGAAATTTCAACTTGCTCTTCAAGTTCTATGATGCGTTCTAGTTTACTCAATTGTAAGACCTCCACTATAAATTTTTTATAATTCAATCCATTCAGACCAAAATGAAGTTTTATTCAGTATGAAATCCTATCCATCAGCATGTTTATAAAAATTTCACTGTATGAAAGGTCATAATTGATGCACTTAATTTGAATGGAATCGCATTGTCAGTTGTTATTTTAGCATGATTTAAACTATCTTTATAACGATATGCAACGCAAACTTATTCAAATATATTGAGTACATCATAAAACTCATATCTGCTTTTAGATGATTCTAATATATTGTATCATTTTTGGTGTTTTATTCAAAGTCATATCATAACATTGTTCCTTATTTTACATAATTGAGTCCATCAAATAAAAAGCCTCAGTCATATGACTGAGGCGTTCATAAAGCGATTTATTTTTCTTCTCCGGATACTGTAAGTTTTCCAACATGAACTGATGGTGAACCTACACCTGATAAATCAAATTTAAGGTCAGATCCGATACCTTTAATTTGTAATAAGAGTTCAAACCAGTTTCCTGATAATACAACCATCTTAACGGCATGATCGAGTTTACCGTTTTTAATGAGTACACCACCCGCTTGTAAGCTGAAATTACCATTAGAGTGATTAACACCTGCATGTAAGCCAACTAAATCTGTTACATAGAAACCTTCTTCAATATCTTTGATTAATGCATCAAAGTCTTTAGTACCTGGTTCTAGGTAAAGTGCCGCAGGTCCAATGGAACCACCAAATGCGTTACCCGTTGGTTCTTCATTAAATAGTTTAGCAGTTCTAAGAGAGTGTAAGAATCCAGTAAACACGCCATCTTTAATAATCTTCTTAGGATTCGCAGCAACCCCTTCATCGTCAAAAGAGTTTTGGAATGGTGCAAGTTCATTTAATGGATCATCCCAAAGATTAAAGAAATCTACTGCAATTTTCTCACCTTTTTTATCTTTTAAAGCAGTTACTTTACGGTAAGCTGCCTCACCTGAGAATAATCCACTAAAGACATTTAACATATCACCAAATCTCTTGGATGAGAATACTGTTTCATATTGTCCTGTTTTAATACTCTTACCATCTAATTTAGATAATCCAGATTCAATGGTTTTTTGTGCATCAGCTTCGGCATTAAAATCATCAAACTTTTTAGCAAGAACAACTTCATAACCTGTTTTGATATCACCATTTTTCTCAAAGATTGCTATACCGTATGCATATGCAAAATTATGCTTACGCGTAAGGTTTAATCCTTTCGAGTTGATAATTGTTGTTTCACCGTAATTTTCTGAATAGTTTGTAGAATCCATTTGCTTAACATATTCACATTTTAAGATATTCTTTTCTAATTCAAATAAATAGTTAATCTTATCTTCAATAGCTACGCTGTCAAAGTCAAAATCATTTTCTTTAACAACTGGATAACTTTTGGACCCTTCAAATATAATTGCAGGTTCTTTAACTGTTAATGCAAGTGCGTTTAATTTGAGTAAATCAAATAAATCATTAATCGCTTCATCACTTAAGTTTTCAAGTGTACCAGAGACTAACTTATCATCAAAGATTGCTTTAACTTTCGCTTTATTTACATCGGAAGTCGTTAATGCTTCAACTTTTCCTTGATAAACTTCAATAGAAAGTGATTTGGATCTTGTTGAATAGATTTCTACTTCACTAAAGCCTTTTTTAAGACCTAATTCAATCCATTTTTCAAACATTATTTCTTTCCTCCTTGTCCACCAACAAGCATTTTAGATACTCTAATGGTTGGTTGGCCTACATCGGTTGGAATCGATCCACTTCCAGCACCGCACATACCTTGACCAAATGTTCTATTGTTTGCAACACGGTCAATATTTAAAATCGTTTCAGCACCGTGTCCAATCAGCATTGCACCACGAACTGGTTTGGTTAATTTACCATTTTCAATCATATAACCTTCCATAACAGCGAAGTTATACTCTCCAGTTGCAGGATTAACTGTTCCACCACCTAGTTTTTTAGCAAATAGTCCATATGGTGTATCTTTAATAATATCTTCATAATTTTCTGTACCATTTTCAATGTACGTTGTATTCATACGTGCAGTTGGTGCATATTTATAACTTTGACGACGACCAGAACCAGTTGATTCATAGTTCATACGTTTACCACTCTTATAATCGGATAAATATCCTTTTAAAATACCTTTTTCAATTAATAAATTTTTCTGAGTTTTATGACCTTCATCATCAAATGTTGTTCTACCCCATTGCTTAGGATCATCACCATTATCATATGCTGTAACAACTTCACTTGCAACTTTTTGTCCTAGTTTTCCAGCAAAAGGTGATAAACCTTTAGAAACAGCACTCGTTTCAAGTGGATGTCCGACAGCTTCATGGAAAATGACGCCTCCAAAACCATTATGAATAACAACAGGCATTTCTTGAGGTTCCATGTTATCTGCATAAAGATAAGTCATTGCAGATTCTGCAACTTCTTTTGCAAGTGCTTTAAAATCTATTTCATCAAAGATTTCAAATCCCATATTTCTTCCAGGTGCTTCATATGCATCTTGAATGAGTGCATTATCTTGAGCTGTTGCTGTTAATGCACAACGTGTATAGGTTCTAACATCATCTTGTAATAATCCTCTAGAATTTGCAATTAAAACCTTTTGTTCCCACTCAATTAAAGTTGCACCTGCTTGAATGATTTTCTCATCATGATTCTTAATGATATTGGATAGTTCAATTAAAGTCTTACTTTTTTCTTGTGGCGTTAAACTGTTATGTGGTTTTTTAATGTCATTGACATAAGGTAATTTCTCACCAAGTGGTTTTGCAGTTTGTTTACTACCCTTAAATGAACCACGTAATGTTAACATCAGTTTTTCAATAGATGCATAGGAATCATCATTAGAATATCCATATACTTCATCAATACCTTGAAGTAAACGAACGCCCACGCCATGTACATCTCCTGTTGTAACACTTATAACTTCTCCGTTATTCACAGAAATTCTTCCACTTTTAGTATCTTCTAAAAAGATTTCTGAAAAATCTGCACCGGTTTCTAAACCGAGTTGGAGCAATGTTTCTAATTCTTTTTTATTAAGCATGTATGTCTCCTTCTTTCTTATCATATTGCAGTTGATATAAATTAAAATATAAACCCTTTTGTTTCAATAATTCTTGATGCGTACCCATTTCAACAATTTCACCTTTACTCATTACAATGATTCGGTTACTATGTTGAATGGTTGATAATCTGTGTGCAACGATTAACATGGTTGAGATGTTCATCATTTTACTTAATGAATCTTGGATAATACTTTCAGTTTCTGAGTCAATGTTTGCTGTTGCCTCATCTAATATCATAAGGCTAGGGTTATATACAACCGCTCTAGCAAATGATATTAACTGACGTTCACCACTACTAAAGTTATTACCACGTTCTAAGACTACGTGGTCTAATCCATGTTCTAATTTATCTAATACATAGTCTAATCCTACATAATCACTTGCTTTTTTAATATCTTCATCCGTGATTGTTGGATCTCCTAAAGTAATATTATCTCTTATTGTACCACTAAATAGGAAAACATCTTGTAACATTTGTCCTATAAATTTTCTAAGACTTGAACGTTTAATCGTACGTATGTCAATTCCATCAATTAAAATTTGTCCTTCTTGGATGTCATAGTTTCTAACAATCAATTGTAGAATGGTCGTTTTACCACTTCCTGTTGCACCTACAAAAGCAACAGTTTCATTCGGATTCACTTTAAAGGATACGCCTTTTAAAACCCATTCATCAGGTATATATTGAAACCATACATTTTTAAATTCAATTCTACCTTCAAACTTATCGAGTTCAATTGCATCTTCTTGATCTTTAATATCTGGTTTGGTATCAAGCACATCAAAGATTTTTTCTGCAGAACTAAATCCGTTTTGTAAACCATTGAATTGTTCAGATATTTGTTGAATTGGCTCAAAGAATTGTCCTACATAAATATAGAATGAAATGAATAATCCAGGACTTAATATTCCCGCTAAGACACTAGATACCCCAAAATAAATAGTGAGTATACTTGCTATCATGGCGATTAACCAAATGATGGGTCTATAGATACCAAAGATATTAATTTCAGTTAAATAACTTTTCTTTAATTTATCATTAATCTCTTTGAACTCTTTAATTTTTTTATCTTCTTGATTAAAGATTTGAGTAATCTTAATACCACTTAAGTTTTCAGATAAGAATCCATTCACTTCAGATACATTATTTCTCACTTGACGATATGCATTTCTTGAGTATTTTCTAAAGAGTTGGGAAGCAATAATAATGAGTGGTAGAGTTAAGAATACTAATAAAGCCATAACATAGTTAATTACAACTAAAATGATACCAATGATGAATAACATTAAGAAGTTTCTAATTAAGTTTACAATCGTATTAGTAAACATATCCGATATATTTCCTGGGTCATTGGTTGCTCTTGTAACGAGTTTTCCTACAGGTAATAAATTAATTTGTCCAATCGATAGATTTTCTATATGTTCAAATACTTCTTTTCTTAATACGTGGGTGACATCTTGACCTATTTCTTGTAACATCATTTGTTGGAAGAATCCAACGACAACAGATGTCATAAGTATCGCAACCGCAATAATTGCACCTATAATTAATACTAAAACTTTAAAGTCAAAGGTGTAATCAGGATTGACCATTAAGTCAATAGATAAGCCAGTTGCAAGTGGTAAGATCAGATTTGCAAATGTCGTAATAAACATTAATAAGAAAGCTGTTAGGAAACGTTTCTTATGTGGTTTTAAATAAGTTAATAATCGTTTTGTTAAATTCTTATCGGCATGGGACTGATGGTTATCGTTAAAATCACGCATGATGTTCACCTTCTCCCACTAATGCTTCTAATTCTTGTAGCTTAACCATATGTTTATAGGCATCATTGGTTTTAAGTAATTCTTTATGACTACCAACTCCAATGATTTGACCTTTTTCAATTAATATAATTTTATCTAATTTTTTAACCGTTGAGATTCTATGAGCAATCATAATGGTTGTTTTACCTTTTCTGATTTTTCTTAGATTCGATATAATTGCCTCTTCAGTTTTTGTATCAACAGCAGATACAGAGTCATCTAATATAAGTATTGTTGGGTCTTTAGCAAGTGCTCTAGCAATAGAGATTCTTTGTTTTTGACCTCCTGATACTGTTGTTCCTCTTTCACCTAAAATGGTTTCGTATTGTTCTTTAAACTCTAAAACGTTTTGGTGTACATCAGATAGTTTTGCAACCTCATGTAACCATTCATCTGAAATAGGTTCTTTAAAACTAAAACCAATATTATTTTTAATGGTATCTGAATACAAGAAATTATCTTGTGGTACATAACCAATATGGTCTCTTAATGTTTTGATCTCTAGATCATTGATATCATAAGAACCGTAATAAATCATATTTTTATCGGTATTATATACATGTAGAAGTAATTCCACTAGTGTTGATTTACCGCTACCTGTTTTACCTAAAATACCTACCATTTCGCCTGCTTTAATGTCAAAATTCATATTTTTTAAAACAGGGTTTTTGTCTCCATCATATGTAAAGGTTAAATTTTTAACTGTAATACTACCATCGATTGTAACATCCTTGATAGGGTTATCTATATCCTTAACATCAACATCAGATTCTAAAAATTTATAAATTCTTTTAGCAGAAGCTTGTGCTTGACCATTAATATTCATAAACCATGATAAGGCAAATATTGGCCATAACAATGTAAAGAAATAAGAAATATACTCAGTTAAGGTACCTGAATTTAAGTTACCTCTAGCAATCAGTAGTGAACCATATACTAATACGGATAAAATCACTAGGGTAATCATCACATCAATAATGATATTTACAAAGACTGCATAGCGCATATGTGCCATGGATTTGTTGTAAACTTCTTTTGATTTTTTGTCGAAAGTAATCGCTTCTTTTAATTCTCTAACATATGCTTTAATTACTTGAATGCCTGTAAAGGACTCTTGCGTAAAATCACTCATTTTTTCAAATGATTCTTGTCTGACTTTAAATTTATGTTCCATCTTAAGTTCTAAGAAGAAAACCAAAATACCCATCAGTAATAAAGGTATAAATGCATAAAGCGTCATTTCCCAGTTTAAGTTAAACATTCTAAATAAAACCATACCACCTAATACTAATCCATCAATTAGCATAAGTAGTCCAAATCCGTATAGTTCTCTTATGGCATTTAAGTCATTAATAAAATAACTCATTAAGCCACCTATTTTTTCTTTAGAATAGAAATTTTGGGATAACTTCGTTGCATGTTTGAACATTTCAAAACGAATATCTGTTTCAATTTTTCTACCATTTCCAAAAAGTAAAAATCTCCATAAATATCTACCAATTGTCATAAAAGCAACAATCGAGATAATATATAGTAGGGGTTCATATAGTTGAGTGATGGCTGTTAACTCATTATCCTCAACCTGTGTAATAATGACATTAAATATTCTAGGTATTTCTAATTGAAAGTAATCAATTAAAACTAAAATAACAATACCTAGTAGGAATTGAAATCCATATTTTAAATAATAATGTCTAAAGTGTTTAAGTAATATCATGTTTTTTTCCTCATTTAATATTGTATCAAATATGTAAGGAAAAGTTCGTTATAACACGAACTTTTAATGCATATAATTTTTGGCTTGAGTTGTAAAAAGTTTATAATAAAGAGATTCTTGATTCATCATTAAGGTATCATGTGTTGTAAAATCTTTCATCACACCACCATCAATCACTAAAATCTTATCACAAAACTTGGATGAACTCATTCTGTGAGAGATATAGATTGCTGTTTTTTCTTTAACAAGTTCATTGAAATGTTCATAGATTTCTATTCTACAATAACTCTTACTTTGTCTCCGTCTTCAGAGTCCACAGAAACAATTTCACCTAAGACTCCTTGACCTACCATATCTAATATTGCATCAATATCAATATCAAAATCATCTAACTTGTTGTTTCCAAACTTTCCATTTTTGAGTAGTTTTGCAAACTCAACAGGAATATTTACACGCACCTTTTCACCACCAGATGCATCAATAACAATCTTAAGCATTTTGAAAGGTCCTTTTTTATCTTTTAAAACGACTGTTTCATCTTTAGGCTTATCCGTTAATGCAGCAAGTAATGCCTCAGCTTCTTCTGGGTTAATTTTACCTTCTCTTAATAACTCCAATATTTGAAGTCTTTCTTCTTTTAATTGATCCATTATTTTGTTTCTCCTTTTAATTTTTTGATAAGTTTAATGGCCTCATCTACCTTGATTTCACCTGTCTTAATTTTATTTAAGATGTCTATTTTCTTTTCTTTGGTTGAGTCTTCATTGAATTTAAATTGGAAACCTTTATCTTTAGGTTCAAATGAAGGTTCATCATCTTCGACACTATAACCTAAAGATGTAACAGCTTCATCTAAATATTTTTTAACTGTAGGATAACTAATATTCATTTCCTTTTCTACAGCTTTAATATTCCCTCTGTTTTTAACAAAGATTTCGATGAAATAAAGTGTTTCAGGGTTTAGGTAGTTGAATTTTGAAAATCCAAACTCACCCTTTATTTCTGTATGACAATGATCACATGATAAATGTGTGATATGTAAATCGTGGTTACAAACCGGACATGCAGTTAATGCTTTATTGGGTTTAGACATTTTTTAAATCCTCCTTAGATTGTCTTTATATGAATATATGCATCTTTTGATATAATTTGTACTTTAATACCTTTGACTCGAATCATTTGAATGAGGTCTTCTCCTCTAATACCATCAGGATTCGTATCCTTCATTCTCTTTAAGAAAAATGAAATGATGGATGAATGAACTGGAAGAATTGTGAAGATACCAATGAGTGAGGATAGAAACCAGTGTTCACGAATTTGTATCTTTATACTGACAAACCGACTCTTGGGTAATTTCCTTAACGGATTATATAGGATATCATATGCTTGATCAGATTTAAGTTTTTGTTTATAAACTTTATTCAGTATTTTATTTTTCTTCATTTTTCAGTCAAAATCCTTAACTTTTTTAATTTACATATTAATAATATTACTTAAAATTCAAATTGTCAATACTTTTGCATCAAAAAATTAAAAAAATTAATTTGGTGATTAATTTTATCAATATCGAACTTAAATTATGTATAATAGATATATAAGCGAGGTATATAGATGAATAGATTAGTAGAAAGATTTTTGCGTTATGTCAAGATTGACACGCAATCCGATCCAGATTCAACAACATTCCCATCCACGTTGAAGCAATTGGATTTATCTAAAATGTTAGTTGAAGAATTAAAAGGGATGGGTTTAGATGCATTTTTAGATAAGGATGGTTATGTATATTCTAAATTACCATCTAATATTAAAAAGGATGTTCCAAGTATTGGTTTTATCGCGCATGTGGATACTTCTTTTGATGCACCAGGTCAAGGTGTTAATCCTAGAATCATTAAGAATTATCAAGGTGAGCATATACAATTAGATGAAACTTATCATATGGAACCGAAACAATACCCTTCATTAAAAAAGGTAATCGGTGAAGATATTATTGTAACAGATGGTAAAACACTTTTAGGTGCTGATGATAAGGCAGGCGTTGCAGAAATCATGGAAATGGTTGAAAGATTAGTTGAAGATCCTTCAATCGAACACGGTGATATTTATATTTGTTTCACACCAGATGAAGAAATCGGTAAAGGTGCAGACCGTTTTAATTATGAATGGTTTAAAGCTGATTTTGCATATACAGCAGACGGTAGTGAAGTAGGTGGTATTGAGTATGAAAACTTTAATGCTGCTTCTGCTAAAGTCAAATTTACAGGTAAATCCATCCATCCAGGAGCATCTAAGAATAAAATGATTAATGCGCTACATTTACAAATGAAATTTCATCAAATGTTACCAACATTTATGAACCCTGCATTTACAGAAGGTTATGAAGGTTTTAATCACTTAACTGAAGTCAAAGGGCATGTTGAAGAGGCTACTGCTAAATATATTATTAGAAACCATGATATGTCAATTTTTAATGGACAAAAAGAAAAGTTTATTCAAATTGCTAAATACATGAATGATTCATATGGTTATGAATGTGTCTCGGTTGAGTTAAATGATTCATACTATAATATGTACGAAGTGATTAAAGATCATATGTATGTCATAGATTATGCGGTTGCTGCAACTAAAAAGTCAGGTCTTACACCTAAATTTGAAGCTATTCGTGGTGGTACTGATGGTGCAAGATTAACATTTGGTGGATTAATTTGTCCAAACCTCGGTACTGGAGCGTATCATTTCCATGGTCGTTTAGAGTTTGCAAGTATCCAACAAATGGAAAAAGCTGTTGAAGTATTCACAAATATTGTTAAAGAAGTTACACTAAAATAATATTTAAAAAGGGGGATTCTTATTATGTCATATATAGCAAACAAAGATCGTTATGAAAAAATGATTTACAGAAGATTAGGCACTTCCGGACTCAAACTTCCAGTTTTATCCTTCGGTTTGTGGCAAAACTTCGGTAAAGATAATGATTATGAAACATGTAAAAACATGATTCTTACAGCATTTGATTATGGTATTACCCATTTTGATTTAGCAAACAACTATGGACCTCCTCCAGGTCATGCAGAAATTGTTTTTGGGCAAATACTAAAAGATGCACTCATGCCATACCGTGATGAAATCATTATTTCAACCAAAGCAGGTTACGGCATGTGGCAAGGTCCTTACCAAGATGGAGGATCTAGAAAATATTTAATGTCTTCTCTAGATCAATCATTAAGTCGTATGGGTATTCCATATGTTGATATCTTCTATCACCATAGAAGAGACCCTGATACTGATTTAAAAGAAACAATGATTGCACTTTATGATATTGTACGTAGTGGAAAAGCATTATATGTTGGGTTATCCAACTATAATTCCGAAGATTTAAAGAAGGCACATCAAATACTTGATTCCCTTCATGTGCCTTATGTCATCACGCAACCAAGTTATTCCATGTTTAATAGATGGATAGAAAAAGATGCTTTACTTGAAACTCAAAATCAACTTGGTGGTGGAGTGATTTGCTATTCAGCACTTCAACAAGGATTATTAACAAATAAATATATCCATGGAATTCCTGAGGACTCCAGAGCTAAAAATCCAAATTCTTGGTGGTTCACTGAAAAACACATCACACCTGAAGTGATTGAAAAGCTTAAAAAACTAGACGTCATTGCTAAAAAAAGAAACCAATCCATTGCACAAATGGCACTTGCTTGGACACTTAGAAATCCTTACATGACTTCTACATTGATTTCAACATCCAAACCAGCTCAATTAGAGGAAAACTTAAGAACATTAGATAATCTTGAGTTTAGTGATGAAGAACTACTTGCTATTGAGGAAGTAATCAAATAATATATAAAAAAGAACTAACAGCCACTTTATATTTGAGCTATCGTTAGTTCTTTTTTTCTAATCTGTGAATAAATTGATTAACTTCTTATCTTTTCTTATACCAAGTTCAGATATTGAGTTCAATTTCAATGTTTGATCATAATCTAATATATATAGTTCTTTTTGATCCAATATACCTTGATCAAACAATAAATAGTCCATTGAGGTAAATATGATTTGATTCTTATAAACTTCTAAATGTTTTTTGATTTGAATAAGTAATTTCTTAGCAACATTATAAGGAATATGCTTCGTCATGTTTTCGATACAAATCGTTTTAGAATTTACATACCTAAATACTACAAATATATATATAAGTAACTCTTTTAAATCTAAGGATAGTTGATTAAAATCACTCATACCTTGCACATTGGACTCTATATTTAATGTATAAAATCTTAAATCATTTAAATTTGTACCTTTAATGCGATACAAATGTTGATATATCCATATATAATGATTGATTTCTTTAGAGTTTGTTACTAGATTTCTAATTTCATCCATCAAATCATCATATCGGTGTCGATTGAGCTCTGATCTTAAATCATCTAAATCTACTTCTTTAAATAATATATTATGAATCGGTAATTCTAAATATTTGATAACCTCTAATACTTTTTCATATTGTTTCGTTTTGATATCTTCAAAAATTAACACATGTTGATTTAGATTAATCGATTCAATATTCATCAAGTCTTTTGTTATTTCATCAAAGAAATCAAGCTTCGATGACTCGCTAAAATCTTTAACATGAAGTTTAGATAATATAAGTTCTCTCCTTTCATATCTCAAGTCATAAAGATATGTCTTAAATCGATCTAAGTCGATACCTTTAAATCGTTTGGATAACGTCGATTCAATATCAATCTGAAACATTTCACGATGAAATAAATTAATTTCACTATGAGATTTTATTTCACTTAAAGACTCCAAATCGATTTCGCCTTTTGTTAGATTTAATATCAGTTTATATCTATACGACTTTTGATTCACTTCAAAGGTTATTTGTAAAGATACATGTTCATGATGATCCAGCCTAGGTATTCTTCTTAACCCAAACTGATAAATCGTTTTAATCAAGACAAAAATCTCCATGAAGTCTTTCGTTAAGCCTGGTTTTACCGGTAATATGAAATTTCTGGGATGGTTTGGATCTAAGGTGATGGTTATTTTTTCACGGATAGATTTATAGTTATTGATTTCTATGCTTTTTATCATAATTTTCGTAATAATCCTTATAATTTTATTCCATATAATATAATTATACAACAAATATACGATATTTTCTCATTATAAGCGAGTAAATAGATTATTTCATTCATTTCATTTATAATGTACAAGATTGAAATATAAAGGAACTTTATCTATGCTAGAACTGATTCAAGTTAGTAAGTCATTTAAATCAAAATTTACCAAACAAAACGCCTTAATTGATATTTCTCTTAAAATTCATGAGGGTGATATTTTTGGTATAGTCGGTAAGTCAGGTGTAGGTAAATCAACCCTTCTAAATATATTATCTTTACAAATGTTACCAGATAGTGGAACATTTCTCTTTAAGAATCAAAAGGTCGATTCTTTAAAGAAAATTCAAAAACAAAAAATGATTGATGAAACATCTTTCATATTCCAAGATTTTTCATTACTTTATAATTTGACTATTTTAGAGAATATTGCACTTCCATTAAAACTAAGAGGCATATCTAAAGAGGAACGACTCAAAAAAGCGAAACTTATGCTTGAATTCGTTGGACTTTTGGATAAGCAGGACGCATATCCAATAAAGTTATCTGGAGGTGAAGTTCAAAGAATATCGATTGCAAGAGCATTAGTAACAGAACCCAAAATTCTTTATTTAGATGAACCCACATCCTCTCTTGATGAGGCAACCACATTAGATATATTGAATATAATTAAAGAAGTTCATCAAAAGTTTAATATCACCATCATTTTAGTATCACATCAAATGTCTGCGATTAAATATATATGTACGAGAGTTCTGTTACTCGAACAAGGAAAAATTAAACGTTTAGGTCCTATTCAAAATAGTAATGACTTTAAACCAACTTATGATTTACTTTGGGAGGAAGCATGATGAACATTCTACTTTCTACTTTAGAACAACAATCTTTAATCAAAGCAAGTTTTGAAACTTTAGAATTACTATTATGGAGTGCACTAATCTCTATTCCATTAGGAACACTTCTAGGATATATATTTGCCTTATATGGCAAAGATAAAGTATATCAGAATAAATGGATTGCATATACTTTATCTATGATTGTAAGTATGATTCGTTCAATTCCTTTTATCTTGTTCATGGTTATTATCATCCCAATTTCCTTTAACCTATTTAAGACAAGTTATGGATTTATCCCTTCAATCATATCATTAACTTTAATTGGAATTGCTACAACAGCAAGACTTGTTGAACAGGCTATCGTTGATTTAAACCCTAATATTTATCGCTTAGCAAAAAGCTTAGGTGCGAATAAATATCAACTGTTTAGACACTTTATCTTTATTGAAGCAAGATCCAGTTTGATACTTGCATATACAAGTAGTCTAATTAGCTTACTTGCATATTCATCTGTTTTATACATTATCGGTGGTGGTGGTTTAGGCTACACCGCAATCCAAATTGGTTATTACTCACCTGTAGGACATGAACTTATGTATGCATCTACAATCATCATGGTTCTAATTGTTCAACTGATTCAAATGCTAGGAAATTTACTTGCAAACTATTTAAATAAGAAAAAGAGAGGATAATTTAAAATGAAAAAAATATTTTTACTTACAATAGCTTCACTCATTATGGTTTTAATCGGTTGTGCAGAATCAAAAGATACTTTAAAAATTGGAGTTAACTTCTACCCAATGCCTGAAATTGTTGAACTCATTCGAGAAGACTTACTTACTGAAGGTATTGAGATTGAAGCAGTTCAAATGGATTACAACATCTTAAATACACCACTACATCAAGGTGAAATTGATGGTAACTTGATCCAACATCAATATTTCATGAATTTCTTTAATCAAGCAAATGATGCAAACCTTGTTGTTGCAACCCCTGTGTATCATTCATTATTTGCACTATACTCTGGCGTTTATGATACGATAAACGACATACCAAATGGTGAAACCATTTATATTCCTGAAGATGTCGTTAATCTTCCAAGAGCATTACTTCTATTAGAATCATTAGGATTAATTGAACTAGCAGAAGGAAAAACAACGAATGCAACATTAACTGATGTTCAATCAAATCCTAAAAACTTAAACTTTGTTACAAGATCACTTGGAACAACCGCTCAAAGTTATCATACAAATGATAGAAAGCTTGCTGTTATGTATCCATCCTATGCAAGAACTCCTGATAATCAATTAATGGATGCAAGTGATGTATTAGCTTATGAAGAACTCAATGAACTAACAGAAACTTATGCAATTTCCTTTGTAGTTAGACAAGATAATCTAGATGATCCTAGAATCGTTAAGTTTATAGAACACTTAACAAGTGAAAAGGTACGAGCTTGGATTGAAGCAAATTATGGTTGGGCAGCCATTCCTGCGTTCTAAAAACTTTAAAAAACACCTCAATTATGTTATAGTATAGTTGAGGTGTTTTTATATGGATATATTAAAAAGTTTTTTAACAGATTGGCTAACTGGTCTAGGTTTACCTATCTATTTAACAGAATTAATTACTACACTTGTAGCAGTTACTGGATGGATTTTATTAGGATACATATTTTCTTTTATTGCGAAATTTATTATTTCTAGGTTAAAAGCTAAAGAAAGACATCTTGTTAAACGCCAAAAAACTGTAACAGCATTAGTGATTGCACTTATAAAATATATATTTTGGTTTGTAATGGCAATGATGGTCTTAAAGGAGTTCGGACTCGATTTAGCTCCAATTTTAGCAAGCGCTGGTATTTTAGGTTTTGCAATTGGTTTTGGTGCACAAGAATTAATTAAGGACTTAATTGCAGGATTCTTTATTATCTTTGAAAATGCATTTGCTGTAGGAGATTTCATTCAACTGGGTGACTTTAGCGGTACTGTATTAGAGGTTGGAATTAGAAGAACAAAGTTGATCAACTGGAAAAATGAAATTAGAATGGTGAATAATGGTGATATTAAAGTCATCACCAACTTCTCAACAGGTAATTCAATCGGTGTTGTTGAATTCATTGTAAGTCCTCAGTTTGATTTAAGATCCTTCTATTCTGAAGAGTTTGTTGAGTTATTAGAAAGCTATGCCAATAAACCAGACATGGTTGAAACACCAACATACCTTGGCGTTGTTGAAACTCAACTACATATGGTAAAACTTCGAGTACGCTTTGCAACAGTGAATCAAAAACACTGGGCATATGAAAGAGAACTTAGAAGAGATATTCAAATGTTTATTCAAGATGTTAGAGAAAGAACTAAAGTATTTTAATCAGGTATAATGAAAAAGCAGTTTATAGAATTTTCTATAAGCTGCTTATTTCCTATCCTGTTATTGGGTCCCAGTCAATTGGGTGTTCTTTCCAAACGTTAAAATCAATTCCTGGAACATTGGATGTTCCTGTTGGATTGGTTGCAGGAAGTAATTCCCAGAACGAACCATCATAAATAACGAAGTCACCTTGTTTGTATGAGTTGTTTGCACGCCATACATCTGTTAACTCATTCCATCCATTTCTAGCAGTTCCTGGAGCTGTTGTTGAGTTTGTACCATTTGTACCTGTCCAAACATACATTTCATTATTATAAGATACAATACTAATTTGAGTTGTTGTATTAAAATATGTACTTGTTAATGACCATTCATCGGATAATTTTTGCCATGCACCACTTACCCCTGGTTCTTGATTGGTTGATGTGCCTGTTCTTAATGTGTAATAATCACCATTATGTAGAACAAAGGCATGTTGTCCATAAGTGTTTTTATAGTGCCATCCTTCATCTAAAGACCACCACCCAGTACTTGTACTTGGATTAGCACCCGTTGAAGTACCACTTTGATTCCAAAAATATCTCACGCCATCAAAAATGACACTTTGATATCTACTGTATGTTGTAGAACTATTAAATGTTCCTTGATGGCTAATGGTTGCCCATCCTGTGCCACCTGGTGTTTGACTGGTTGATGAAGTTGCAACATAATACGTACTATTATGGAATAAAATTGTGTTTGCTGCATATGTATAACCACTTGTATGTGTTCTACTAATACGTCTAAAGTTCGATGTATTTGTTGTTGGATTGCCCCAAGATACACCACCTGTAACTAAGTAATAATTACCTAGATAACTCACATATTCACCAGTAACATATTTTTGATAATTAAATGAATTAAACTCCATACCTGTAAGACGAATTGCTTGCCATGACTGAGGTGTGGATGAATCTGCTCTAAAACTATTATATGCTACATAGTTTGTACGAACACCACCTGAGATGGTATATGTATATTTACCTCTAACAAGTTCAGAACCTGCTGAAAACTCAGCACTTAACGGTTCCCATGCCCATGCAAGTGGCGGTGGATTACCTGGCCAAACAGTTTGTTTTGCACGGTAAAATTTTCCATCGTTTACATTATATATAATTTCACCTGGATTATAGACACGACTACTATTAAATCTAATTGAAACAATTTCCCATGCCCATGCAGATGTATCTGGATGTGCACCAATTGAGTTTGCTCTAGCTTTATAATATCCTGCATTTTCACCATTATTATCTGCATCATCATAATATACGATGTCATCGGTACTATAGTTAATACCTGGTTGCCAATTGGTAATCATGGACGGAGAATAAAGTAAAGCCTCAACACCCCAACTTGAAGGTGTTTGATAAACTGCATTAATATTAATGGTGTTTCCTGATCTTGTAACTGTAAAATCGACATGATTCACTAAATTGATTGTGACATTATAATTGGCTGCTGGAAGTGTTAAACGTTCATTTAAAGCACTTCGTTGATGCCAAATATATGTATAGTGATTACTTGGTGATTTAAACTCTACATAAATACCACGTTTTAATGCTTCATTTGATACATTGGTAAATAAAATATTAAGTGATTGTGAAGAAATTTGAGATGCAACATTAAATGTCTTAACGATATGATTGGATTGACTTAAATTCCAATTACTAGAACGATTTGCTTGAGTTGCTGAAACGATCATTGAAATTCTAACCGTTGAATTGGCTGGTAGATTTGCAGTATTTACATTTGCACTTGAAACAAAGTTAATCTCATTTTGACCAAATGTTTTTGATAATACTTGGTCATGATTATAATAACCTTGACTATCAATAAGTGAAGGATTTGCATAATTCCAACTAAAGACATTAGGTCTTGTTAAAACCGTTGTTCCATTTAACCATTGTTCAACAACTTTTAAACGGACATTAATTGGTTTTTCAGGGGAGATTACGACCTTTAAATTAAGGTTCATGATTCCACCTGTTGTATAGCTAATAACTTGAGCACGTGTTAATTTTATAGTTAAACTATTCTTATCAACTAATGCATTATTATAATCAATAAATTGCCCATTTAAAGTAATATTTGCTCTTGCATCAAAAAGATCTGTACTACGTACATTAATATCTAATGCTTCAGTTGCTGGTTGTAACATAAACCAAGCATATACACCAGCTATTGTTGTACTTGAGATAACGAGTGTTAAGAATAAAATAAGTATTTTTCTAATTTTTTTCATATGGTCACCTATATCATAACCTTTACACGGTATATAAGTGAATGATACACTAGTTTTTGATCTGGTGTAAGTCCATCATATGAACCCCAGATATACACATAGATATCCTTATCTGATTGAGCTGGTATATTGATCCCTTGTGCATTGTGATTACCAATAGCGGTAAATACATTAGCAGTTGATTGGAAATACGATATTCTTTCAGTAAGATATGTAATTTGAGACATGTTTGAATTTTCATCTAATACAAGGTATTTGATTCCCGGTTGACTTCCTGCTAAACTTCCAAACTCAGGTGCAGCTACCACATTTAATTGTAATTTAACATTTACAGATAGTAATCCTGGGTTTTCAACATTTAGACGAATTACAGATGCAAATCCGTAAAAATCAAGACCTGGTGTATTAAATTCAACATCTGTTAAATAAACTAAATCTCTAATTCTATCTCCTAAGAAGATTTCTTCGGATTCAGCATTTACTTGTAAGACTTCATTGTTTGAAATGATGGTTGATCCAAATGGATCTACACTGCCCATATTGCCATAGTCAATAAACCATGCAAAAACGCCAGTCACCATCGTAGTAACTGATATCAGTACGAATATGATTAAGATAATAAATCTTCTTAATGCTTTCATTCTGTATCCTTCCGATGCAACTGGCTGTCTTCTTAGACCCTTTAGTTTTGCGTCCTTAAGTTCCCTTAAGTTTGCCCCTAATCTTTTCTTTCTTTGTTTAATGTTTCTAATAGTTCTTTTTTATAGTCTGCTAAGTCTTTTTCGTATTTTTGCTTTTGCTTCATAAATAATTGCTTAAGTATATTATACCCTTGAATGATAAATAATACCAAGCATATGATTATAATTATTCCAATAAATATTAATCTAGAGTCCACAATGAATTTACCGATGAAATTACCACCAAATTGTGTGACTTTTCCGATATATTCATCTGCTGTTATATAGCCTTCAGTTGCAAAATCGTCCTCAGGATTATTGATTCCTTTGGTAATAAAACCTTCATCATGTTTTGATATAATTTGGTGAACAATTGTGATGCCGTAAACGGATTTAAATGCAATCACATCATTGACTTCTAATATGGTGTAATCCACGTCTTGAATGAGAACAAAATCACCTACAAGTATCATCGGTTCCATAGAGTGAGTTTCAACAACTCCATACGAATAACCCAATATAGATACAGGTTTTTTAGATATAAAACTCATGAACGATACAGTAACGATTAAAGCAGTAATCAAAAGAATAATGGTAATTAATATGAGTTGAATCACTCGAATTGATTTTTTCATTTTTTACTTTTTAAAGAGGCCATAGCTTTTTCATGACTCGCTTTAATTTTTTTCTTCTGTTTATCAATGTATTGCTTTTGTTTTAGTTTCTGCTTTTCTGTTGCAATTCTTAATTTTTCTTTCGCATCATTCTTTTGTTTTAATAATCGTTTTTCTTCTCGCTCTGCTTTTCGTCTTTCAATTTCTGCTAAACGCTGTGCTTCTTTTTTATAACGATCTCTATAAGTTGCTTTTAACTCAATGAGCATCTCTTTATCTTTTAATACTTGTACTTTTTGTTCTTCTAAGTATTTTAATCTTTCAAGTTTCATGTAGGCTTTGTTTGCTTCCATAACTTTTTTAGCTTCAAGTCTTAGTGCTTTATCACTGTCTACTTTAACTGAATTAAAGAATCTCTTTTGATACTTTAAGACAGACTGATACCATTTCTTTTCAAGTGCAATTGCTTTTTTATAATCAGACTCTTTAAGCTCTCTCACAATACTTGCAATTTTAAACTTTTCATCTGCACTTTCTAAGTCTTCTTTAGGATTGGTTTCTTGAACCAGTCTATTAAATACATCATCATCTTGATTGATTTCAAAGTATGAAGCATATAGACTATTCGTAATTTCAATCGTATCTTTTAAAGCTTTTTTAAGTGCTATTTCATATTTTGGTTCTTGCTCTAAATACTGATCTAAAGTTTTCTTAAATATTTGTTTATTTTTATTAAGATAATACTCATTAATTTTTGTATCTTCGATTTGAATCTGTTTTGGATCCGTCATTAAATCTTCTGGATTAATCTTAATAATTTCTGCTTTTTTAATTTTGTATTTATGTGTCAGTAGATTTGCATTTTTCTCTCTAAATTTATCATGATACATCATGGTTGCAAATGCAAATAATGCAGATTGATTTAAATGTTTACGGTACGTTTCATTAAATCGTTTTTGTTTAACATCCTTAATAAGCTCATAACCTAAACTACTGTACTGATCAAGATATTGCCATAAGAGATAACAGTTTTTATAGTTCACGTTTTTTAAGATAATTTGTGTTTTCATAATAGGCGGCATAACTCGTTTATAGTTACGCATCACTCTCATGAACTCTGAGTTTAATAAACTACCCATTTTCTTATTTAATTCTTGTGCACGTCTTAGAAGTGATTGATTATGTTCTTCTATGGTTCCTTTATCAATCGTTTCTTTTTCTCTTAGGTTAATATCAATTTCAAATATCGAATTATCAATTTTAATCTCAACATTTTGACTTAATTCATTAATTTTAGTTGTGTTCACATCTTCTTCTAAAATCCGAACTCTTTTAGAGATAAATTGAACAAGTCGATGAATTAAAGTCGATACAAATCTATTTTCATAAATTCCAAATTCATCTTCAGATTGTTGTACCAGTAGTTTTTTAGGTCGAATTTGTGATTTATCCATACCATCTTCTGGTAATTTTAATAAATGTGTATTCGCTGCTAAATGTCTAACAGTTCTAGAACCTGTCTTTTTAGCTTTTTCAATGATCACAACATCTTCTTCAACACGAAGTGCTGATTTATAGTTTCTAGCAATTTTATCAATATATGGATAATAAGATTCAATTGCAGCAATCCAGTGATCATCAAACTTTTTGGTTTCGGTTGTTGTTACATTCTTTAATTTATTTTGTCCTTCATATAATCCTTGATAAAAGTAAACAGGGAAATCCGTTTCTGTTTCGATATCATCAATGTAGGAGATTAACATGGAGTAGAATAAATCTAAGTCGTAACTTTGTTTCAATAACCTCTACCACCTTACATTTGTTTTTTATAATGGTTAATCATTGCTCTAGCTTCATTAAATGATTGTTTACCAAATAGCTTATCTAAGACAATTAGAAGTTCATCCAGTTCTTTTCTTAGGAATGGTAAGTTTAGAAATTCAAATTTTCTTAATACTTTACGTGTAACAATATAGTCTAGTCCATCAACTTCAGTTTCGCCACATGCAACAAACACAGGTACGAACATATTAATTTGCTTCATAATACGGTTACCGAATGTAATTTGGAAATTATCTCTAATAAACTGATCGAGTTTTGCTAAGCTATCTAGAGATTTTTGTGAAATCGGATGATCTTTCCAAGCTTGTTTGAAGAGTGAATCCATATAATCATAAGTTACATGAATGGAGTCTGTAAATGGTGCATCAATAAAGTCTGCTTTAACAGATAATTCAATAGATGCAGCACGGTCATAAACTTTATCAGTAATTGCAAACGTTGAGTCATCTCGGTTTGCTGTACCAATAAACCAAATGTTTGGTGGAAGTAAGAGTTTACCTTCTTTTAAGTGAACTGGATCGCCTTTAACACTGTCTGGTGTAATATCAATTAACCACTCTGATGTATTTGGCATTTCAAGGATAGATAAGAAGTCAGCAAAGTAGTATTCTACACGTGCTAAGTTCATTTCATCCAGTACTATAAAGTTTAAATCAGTTCTATAAGTTGCAACATAAATAGATTTTAAGAAGTCTGTTTCATTAAATTTCTTAGTAAATTCATTTAAGTAACCAATCATTTCAGCTCTATCTCTCCAAGATGGTTGAACAGAGATGATGGATGTATCGTTATTAAAGAATTTACCCATTGCATATGGTAAGGAGGTTTTCCCGGTACCTGAGATACCTTCTAAAATCATTGTTTTAGAGGAAGCCATACCTGCAAAGAAGATTGCAATAATTTTATGTGTGTAAAATAATTTTAATTGTGATGCTGCAAAGTTAATGAAGCGATCAACAAGTTGAGATAAATTAAGCATATCATGTTCAGTCATATTGGTTTGTAAAACTTCCATATGATAGGTTTCATCAACTGCAATAAGTTTCGTGAAGCGTGATGGATTCTCATCCTTCTTTTCTTCTTCTTCATCATTTTCTAATTTGTTGATTGCACCTGTAACACTTCGTCTGTTCATTGGTAATCCAAGGTCACTTGATTTCAGTGTTAAGATTGCATTTTTTTCATCTGTTACATCAATTAACTTTTGATTTAAGTCTGAAATTTCTAGAATAAGATCATCTTTAGAAACTTCTTTTCTGACAAATCTAAAGTATCTTCTTAAGAGTACGAAGATAAAGTATATGAGCGATACAACAAAGATAAAGTTAATAATCAATATGAATATACCAATCATCCAGTCAAGCGCATTATAATTCATAGAGGACTGAACAAATGATTCTAGGTATAAACTTGGATTAATCCAAAAAAATTGAACAAAAGCGCTGAGTATTGTTTGGAAAAACAAAACCACATGTTCAAAGAAACTTTGGATAAATTCTATATACCAAGTAGCAAACTCACTCATTTAATTCCTCTTTTTAAAGTTTTAATTATTTCTTTTGATTAGCTTCCATCTCTTTTTGAATTTCTAATCTTAACTTCTCTTTTTCAGCTTCATGTTTAGCTTCTAACTTAGATTTATTACGTTGAAGTAAGAATCTTACGAAAACGACAACTTCAAATCCAAATAATAAGAGCAATGGTAAGACAATCCATAATAAGAAACCATTTGGTGAACGTACTTCTTGAATGAATGTACCTACACCAGTGAAATGTCCTGTATACTTACCTATGATTTGATCTTTATGGTTAATCTCTAATTGCATATTTGCATTAATGTTTTCACCATTATAATGACCAAAGGTATTCGCATTGACATCCCCTTGTGTGACAACTAAGTCACCTTCTATTGTTTTGATTCTGTGGATGATATGTATTTTTTGAACGGTATCAAAGAATACGACAATTTGACCTGGTTCTAACGAATCCTTTTGATCATTGTTTAAGATATCAATAAATACTAAAGAACCTGTTGGGAAATTATCTTGGTTTTCTCCATCCATCGATCCTGAAAGAATGGATACAAACCCCTTACCGAAGATATTTGGTAAATCTCTTTCATTTTGAATCGATAAATTAGATATTGAAAACAGTAATAATACTAATAATAATAAGTAAAATAATACATTTCCAACAATTCCTAAATATTTAAACACTTTTTGTTTACTTGTCATTTTCATACCTCTATAATTTTTACTAATTATATCATACCACTTTTTAGTAAAATATTGAAACATACCTTAAGTTTTTTTAGTCCTCAAGGTATGTTTTCAATATCAATGTTAGTTTAAACTATAGATTTATTAAATACCAGTAAATGAGAATGAAACGGATAATGTACCAGATAGAATTGAGTTAAATGCTTCTTGATCCCAACCTTCTACCCATACACGTACTGTTAAAGCACCAATTTTGTAGTTTGTACCAATAACACCAGTTACGGACCCTGGAACATTAAATGTTAATGAGGTTGCAGTGTCATTCGTATACAAAGTACCAACTGCAGCATTAATACCATTACCTGCTGGAATTAAAGTAGGTTCAACTAATGCAGCTGCATCAAATTCAGTTTCTAAAATCGCATCATCCATAATTGCATTATAGAATAGTACGGCTTCGTTACCAGCGAATGTTCCCATACCTAATGAGTTTCCGTTTGCACCAGTAGTTAAAGTATCTCCTAATGCACCAGATGCTTGTTCAACAACTGTTACAGCAGATGCTGTAAATAAATCTTCAAAACTGACTCTTGCAGCGTTAGAAGCATATTCAGTAATTGCAGTGTTAGGTGCACCTGCAGAACGTGTACCTGCAACATCAACACCTGGAATCCAAGAAGATGTTGTACTTGATAATAAAATATTAGTTAACTCAATTGAAGTTAATGCATTAGAACCAACAAATAGTAAGTCAAATTCAATATATCCACCAACTGCAGCTGCTGTTGTATCTAAATTTGTTAATGCCACACCATCCTCAGATGTAAGTGCAACAAATGTAACACTTGAAACTGCTGTTGTTAAATCAGCTGTAGTAATTGTATTTTTCCAATCTGTACCATTTAATGAGACGTAGAACCCTTCTCCTGTTTGAACATCAGCTTCAAATGCTTGAATTGTAGCTGTATTGTTCACTGTGAACCATGCATATACCCCGATGGATAATGCAACACCTGTCATGACAAGTGCTAAGACTGACATAACTAATTTATTTGTTAATGATTTCATATTTATTTCCTCTCCTTATATGGGATTTATTTTTTATTTTTTTTGTTACGTGGCGTTTAACCATTTATAACCTCTTCAAATCTTGCGGATCTTATGTTGAGTCTCATGAATAGTTTATCGGTTAAGATGGCATCAAATGCATCTGCATCCCATCCTTCCAACCAAATACTGATTGTTGTTTTTCCTTCATATACATAAATACCTTCTGTCTCACTTACTAATGATAGTTCTGATAACAAACTTCTTTTATCTAGTGCAATATCATTTTGTAAACTTGAAAACTCTGTGAGCTGGTAAATTGTATGTTCTGGTTCAGCCGGTATATCTAGGCTAACTCCTAAGCGATTGATGTAATAATCATACGCTCCAAATATTTTTCCGAATCCTCTGTATCTATCTTGTGAGATATCATAGATGAAGACTTCATTTGTATCTGCATTTCTTGCTGAAATTCTCATTGCATCTTTTGCATAATAGACTCTGTTAGTTCCAGCCGGTACAATTTCCATACCGTTTTGGAAACTAATTGGGTTTACCCAAGGTCTTCCCATAGATGTAATGAATGTTCCTTTTGTTTGCGTAGCATTTTGATATGTAGGATTTGTCCTGTCGGATAAATATACATATTTTTGATGATAATTTGGGTTTGGATGATCACTTGTTAATCTAAAGTGAATATCAAACGCAATATACTCAGTTCTAGGTCTTGCTCTACTACTTTGAGCAAGTGGACCTTGGAAGAAATTAATTCCATCTTGGGTTGTTACGTTTTTTAATACTGGGTTTGGACCAATGACTGAACTTAACATTTCTTTGGAGATATCTTTATAATAATCTATACCATCTAAAGAAATCATTAAATCATCATCAAGTGCTACGCCTAACTCTACCCCTTCAATCATACCTGTTCTAGAAACTTGGAACCAGGCAAATACTGAAGTTGTTAAGGTTAATCCTACCAAAATCAATGTGAGTAATGATATATATAACTTTCTCATCATTATTCACCTTCTACACTAAATACCATGTTGAGTTTAAGTGAACCACCAATCAACTCTTCTTCAGTATACTTTTTAATGTTTTCAGTTAAATATTCTTCTAGATAACCATCTATCCAAATTAATACTGAAACCTTTACGTGATTCCCGGCACCTAATTCGAAGATGTTTGCATCAACTGCAATTTGTTCACTTCTAAATTTTAGTGTCTCAACATCGTTTAATCTAAATGGTTGATATTCATAAGTGTTTCTTACACCGTCTACAACCACCATAATTCTTAAGTGTTCCTCAATATGATTATTTAACTCCTCAAACATTATTTTATAGTTGATACGGTTGATGGTTGCTGTCTGATTCATGTTTTTAACATAAAATGAGAATGCAACCAATTCCTTATCTCTATCTAATACCTCAGGTAGATAATAACCATTAGTTTGTGTAACACTTTGTAAATGAAACGCAAGTATACCGCTATAGGATGCTTGATTGATAAAGGTCATTCCGGGGTATCTTAGGATCGTCCTTGGATTATCGAAATCTTCAGTTTCTGATAATCTGATGGAGTGTCCTGAGAAATTATCCACTCGAACAGATAAGTCACCTGTGTTTTGTCCATAAAATGAGACAACACCCAAGGTTAAGGATAAGAATCCAAATAGCGGGATGAGAAGGAATATGAACTTAGATAATTTCCGGGTGCTTCGAATTGTGTTTTTAACACCCCAAAGTTTAGATACTCTCATGTTTTGCCCCTTTATAATAAACAAAAGCCAATTGCCATATTACTAGCAACTGGCTACCTTAATTTTGTTTTAGGCCCTATAGTTTTGCGTCATTAGATTCCTCTAATTTTGCCCTTTTTTTGATTCATAACTTATTTTAGCAAGTTTTCTTAAATTGTCAATAGGATTTGCTCAATTTTATTACGATTTTTTAATTTTGCCTAAATATGTGAATAATTCTTCAGGACTTAATGGGTTGGATATGAAGAACCCTTGTGCATAAGGAACACCTTTTTCAGTAATTGATTTTAACATCTCTTTATTTTCAATACCTTCAGCTACAAGCTTTAACTTTTTATTCTCAGCAAACTCCACAATCATTTGGTAGTATTTTCTAAAATTATAGTTATCTTCTAACATAAAGAATTTTCTGTTAAACTTGATCATATCAATTTGGAAACGCTCGATTAAATCTAACATATCGTAATCTGTTGTTTGAATATCCATCGCTATTTTAAAGCCTAGTGTTTTAATACGAATTAAGTTTCTTCTGAAAACTTCATTCTTTTTATACAAACTAAAATCAGGTATTTCAATTGCGATACTGGATGCATCTTGATTGTACTTATCTACCATTCTTTGGAAAATGGTAAAAGTCATTTCATTTAATACTTGTCTAGGTGATAAGTTAATATTAATAATCAAATCATTTCTTTGTTGTAATTGTGAAAGATCTGTTAATAACTCTAATGCTTGTTCAACTGCAATAATTCCAATATCATCGAGTTCTCCTGTTTGTTCTGCTAAGTGCAAGAACTGACCTGGCATTAGTAAACCTCTTTTTGGATGATTCCATCTTAAGAGTGCTTCAAACCCATACACATCGGTTAACTCTTTAGAATGAACAATTGGTTGATAATAATAAATGAACTCTTTATTTTCTTTAGCAATTTTAAGTTCTTGATAAAGCTGCATATTTTCTTTAGTTTGGTTTAATTCATCACTATAATACTTAATATCATTACCACCACTCTTTTTAACCATATACATGGCAATTTCTAATGATTGATTGATTAAGTCGAGTGAGTTTCCATGTAGTGGGAATGATGCAATTGCCATGGAAATAGTTTTTTTGATGGTAATTTTATCAAGTATTTGAATCTTTTTCTCTGCTTCTTTTTTAATATTTTTTGCCAGTGAGTAAATATTGGAGTGATCATAGGTATGTGGTATATAAATATAGAATTCATCTGGTTTAGAAGAACTAGAGATAATGGATTCTTCTGGTAAAGCACTTTTAATATGACTTGCAACATAACTCATGATATATGCTTCTTCATCTTTATTGAATGTATCTTCAATATCTTGAAATTTATCAATATCAATTTGGATGATTGTAAATGGTAAATTCTTTTTAGTATTTCTTTTAATCACACGTTCGATTAATGCTTTAAATACATCATAAGAGATTACTTGATCCGATAACAACATTTTATCATCACGGTATTTTCTAATTTCAATTTTAAGTAGTACGATAAGTCCTAAAATCATACCGATTAATAAAATGGTTACCCCAATGGTTAATAAGATATCATTGATCAATTTCTTTCACCCGATTCTTAATAAATTTTTTAGCATCTTCAAGTGGCATGGCTCTTGAAATAAAGAACCCTTGAATGTATGTACCACCATCACGTTTGATAATATCTGTTTGTTTCTCGTTTTCAACACCTTCAATAATGACACCTAATTTAAGGTTTCTTCCAAGTGTAATCATTGTTTTTAGAATTTGTCTTGCTTGGAAACTGTTTTCAATATCATCAACGAACTTTTTATCGATTTTTATAATATCAATCGGTAAATCTCTTAAATATGAAAGGGACGAGTACCCTGTTCCAAAGTCATCTAATTGAACTTTAAAGCCTAATTGCTTTAATGCTTTAAACTTCTCAATGATTAAATCAAATTGAAGGATTAGAAGTGTTTCTGTAAGTTCAATAGCAAGCTTACTAGGATCTACTTGATATTTATCTCTTAATTCAATAAATTCATTAATAAACCCCGGTTGTAAAAGTTGTTTAGGTGAAATATTAAATGAAAACTCAATTGGTAAATCTTTAAACTCACTGACAATTTTAAATACTTTTTCTGTTATCACACGGCCAAGTTCAATAATTAAGTTTGAACGTTCTGCTTGTTTGATATAGAGTGCTGGTGATTCTTTAGCGTATTTTTCATTATTCCATCTTAAGAGTAACTCAAATCCAACTACATTTTGTGTTTGGATATCCACTTGTGGTTGTAAATGCATTTGGAACTCATCTTTTAGAATACCTTGCTTAATATCTAACTCTAATTGGTTTGTTTTTGTAACAAAATCTAAGAATCTATCATTATATTGAACAATGTTGGTTGATGAAGAAATCTTCGCACGTTCAATGGTTAAGTAGAGCACATTAAAAATTTCTTCTAAGGTTAATTGGGTTGCTTTACCTTGGTTATGTAGAATACCTATTAAGAGTTTAATTTTTTGAGGTAAATCAGAAATCAACATCTTCTTATCTAACTGATCAGAAATACCTTTAGCATAACCATTTAAAACTTCAAAATTTGCTACATTCGTAACCAGTATAACAAAGTGATTTAACTCTAAATGATAAAGTTCCATATTAGAATCCAGTAAACCTTGAAAGAAACTAGCAGCAGCTTTAACAAGGGATTCTGTTTGTCCTCTACCAATTGAGTCCTTTACTTGGTCAAATTCATCCATCGTTAAACTGATTAAACTGAATTTAGATCGACGGTCTAAAGCAACAATACGTTCTTCTAAAGCAATCTGATTCGGTAGATTGGTGAGTCGATATCTTCTTGCTAAATCTACATATTTAGACATATCATTGGAAGATGCATCAATGATTTCTCCAATCATTATATAGTTTCTATCCCCTTTGCTGACTAAAAAACGAACACGTAAAATTTCATTACTTAGTTTATCGATATTCATATAAAATGCTAATTCTTTTTTGAGATGTAATTTAATATCTAGTGGTTCAGAGGTTAAATCCGTAATAAACTTAAATTCAAATGTCTCAGGAATCAGTTCTTTGAATTTTTTATTCATGCGTCTGATTTGACCGAGTCCACCCACCTCCAAAATAAGGTAAGGATTTTGTTTATTAAGCATCATCTTTTCAAATAACAATTCCTCAACAATACGTCTTCTAATTGTCAAGATACTAAATAAGACATAACCAATTAAAGTCGTTACTGATAAGGCAAAATAACTCCATAGGATCGGTTGGAAATAATTAAGGAATATCACTTGTTCTTGAATCGATATAAATTTATATCCATTCGATAACGTCGTAAATGATAAAACGTAAGATTGATTCTCTTGATAATTTGTATAATAGGTTTGTTCGTTGGATAATTTTTCATCCAGTGTATTAGAAAGTGTTTCTGGAATCAGACTTGAAGAAAAATAATTCACACCATAATAATCATAGTTTTCATAATATTTAATGAAACCCAAGTCATCAATTAATACTTGATTAGATCCTAATTCAATTCCAATTTCAAGTAAGACATCACTAAATTCTTTATAAATGACTTGGTTGAATGCTGTGTGCTTAAAAAGGATGACAATTTCATCAGATGTTTGATTATGAAATACATTCGATAATTTATCAATTTCATATAGTTTAGTGATAGGCTTTTTAACATCTTCTACATTATAATCCAGGGTATCCCAGAACACGAGTTCTCCTTCATTATATGCAGTTCTTAGAGTTGTTAGTCTTTGGTTCAGTAATTCCTGTGTATTTAAATGATGAAGATATGCTAAACGATTACTTTCTGTATTTAAGATGGTTTGGACTAAAAAGATATAAAAAAGCGAAAAAGCTGTTATTAACAACAGGAATATAATCGAAAATCTAATGATATAGTTTTTTAACTGTTTAGCCAATGAAATCCCCCTATACCGATATACATTACTATATTATACATCAAATCTTATCATAAATAAGGTGTTTATCATCGCTTTTTGTATTGATACATGCGTTCATCAGCTTTTTCTATTAAATCAGAGACATGTCTACCGTCTTTAGGATATTCAGAAAAACCGATACTTGCACTAAGTTCGATAGATTTATCTAAGGTTTTACTAAATAAATCCAGTTCATCCATAAATATTTTTAAGTAATTTTTAATATCTTTTTTTTTCGTATCTAATGTAAACTGAACAACAAACTCATCCCCACCGTATCTAGCAACCATATGACCTTTAAAGATTTGTTTAAAGAGGAGTGCGGCTTGTTTTAAGATGTTATCTCCATAACTATGTCCATGAGTGTCATTGATTTGTTTAAATGAATCCATATCGATAAATGCGAGAAATTGTTTATGTTTAGGATATTGAGTTAAGCTTTTCTCTACTTTGCTTACAAAATAATATCGGTTATACAGTGATGTTAAATTATCTTTATGAACGAGTTCTGATAATTTAATTGGATCTAATTCTTGTTGTTGATGATTTTTAAGTACTAAAATGTAGTAAACCTCATCCATTTTTTCATAGTATATAGGATACATACTTGTCCAAAGCATCACATAAGTATCTTGAATCATCGGATACCATGCCTCCCCATGCCACTCTTCTTTTTGTTGCATGTGGGTCTCTACTGTATTTATCAGGTTTTTAGAATGTTTTACTGGATTAAATATTTTTATTTTTTGGTCTACTAAATTATCTAGTGTAAATCCTGTTGTAGTTAAATAAGCATCATTGGCATAAACAATTTGGTAATCCTTATTCACAACAATCGCTCCATCTGTCATATGGAGTAATAATTTTTCAAACATTAATTTTTGAATTTCTAAATTGATTTTATCTCTTATATCTTTAAAACTAATTAATGAACCAATATGCGTTTCATGATTATAGATTTTAGATGTACTCATTCGTGTTGGAATGGATACTTTTCTATAATCAAAAATATGAATCAATTCATTTTTAAAATTAAATCCTTCAACTATTTGTTGAATGATATTACTTTGTTCTAAAGATAATTTAGACTTATCGATTAAATCTTTAATGGATAAAGATTTAATCACCCGGTTTATATACCCAAAAGATTCTTCAAAAGCGAGATTTGAATCAAATATCATACCTTTTTGATCCACTATAATACTTGGTTCTGCAGCATTTAAAAAGTATGCATCTCTAAAAATTTCTAAAGTCATTGGAAACATGGTTCTAAGTGAAATAATCATACCCTTTATTACAGGTGTAGATATTTTAAAACGGTGACACGTATAACGTTCACCTAAAATATCTATTTGCATACCTTGTTTGAAGTTTAGTTCATGTGTTTTAATTTTTAATAATAAATACGATGGATCAATTAATAATTGAAGTAAAGCAACGTTCATATACTCTATATCTTGGTTGGTTTCATTAAAGAAAAACGATGGATATATGTCTTGGTCAATTAACTGTTTAATGTGTTCTAAGTTCATCTTCTAACCTCTTTACGGTATATTATATCAAAAACCTTTGACAAAGTCGTTGTCAAAGGTTAAGGTTTTATTTTTGGTTGATTGCCTCAAGTGCTGCTATATTTAATAAATTCCAAGGCTTATTAAAATGTGGTTGGAAGAAAAAGTCAACAAATGCTAATTGTTCTACTGTCATTTGATTTTGAATCGCCAAACTTAATGTATTCATTTTGTCTGTAACATCATATGTGGATAAGATTTGTCCACCTAAAATACGACGTGTGACTTTATCAAATACTAATTTTAACATGACACTATCAAAGGTAGGCATAAACTCAGGACGGTTACTATCGTGTACTAATACAACACCATATGGTAATTGATAGTCTTTAGCAACACCTTCTGTTAAACCTGTTGATGAGATGTTTAAATCATAGATTTTAATACCCGATGTTCCTTGAGTTCCTTGGTATTTAATCTTGTTTTCTTTAATATTTAAACCAACAAGCATACCCATACGTACTGCATTGGTTGCCAGTGGAATATATTTATGTTCATGGGTTGGATTATAATAAATATTGACACAGTCTCCACATGCGTAAACATCAGGATTCGATGTTTGCATATACTCATTGACAATTAATGCACCATTAGGCGTTGTTGATAATTGTCCTTGGTATAATGCTTGGTTCGGTCTAAAGCCGATACACATAATCACTAAATCTGTTTCAAAACTTTCTTTATCGGTATGAATATGTGTAACAACATTTCCATTTTGAGTAAATCCTTGTACCTTCTGGCCTAAAGCTAACTTCACACCGTGATCCGTAAATGCTTTTTCAGCAAGATTTGTAAACTCAGGGTCTAAATATTTTGGCATAATACGTGTTTCACCATCGATTAAGACAACTTCTTTACCGAGTAATTCAAATGCCTCTGCAAGTTCAACACCAATATAACCTGCACCAACAACTACTATTTTTTTAGCAGTTTTAGCTTTTTCAATAATTTCATTTGCTTGATTGAAGTTCTTAGAAAGTAAAACATTTTCACAACGGATACCTTCAATATTAGGAATAATTGGCCAAGAACCCGTTGATAAAACAAGTTTATCGAAAGACTCACTAAATATTTTTTTTGTATTTAAATCTTTTACGTGGACGATCTTTTCTTCATAATCAATTTTTAACACTTCATGTTCCATATGAACATTCGCACCTAAGTTTTTTAGTTCATCCGGACTAGAATAGAAAAGTCCATTCACATCTGAAATCACTTGTCCAACGTATAGTGCAATACCACATGATAAGAACGATACATTATCATTCTTCTCATAAACACTAACCTCAACATCTTGTTGATGTTTTAAAATACTTTTTACTGCAGATGTTCCTGCATGTGTACATCCTACTACAACTACTTTCATATCAAAAAACTCCTTTTTTTCATACCCAAAAATGGTATATTATGTAATTGAATCCGAATATTCATCGTTTAATCCGCCGTTATTATACGCCACAAAAAAAAATAGGCAAAGAACTTGCCTATGAAAACGTTTTTTCGTTTAAATTACTTTTTAAATATCTTTATGAAGCGGTTCATGATATCCATTTGAACATTTGTCTTAAATATAAGATTGAATAGATAGTAAGTAATGACTCCTAAAATACCATAAATTCCTAGGATAATGAGCGTATAAAAGTCAACACTCAGTCTTGGACTTAAAAGTTGTACTAAATCTTGATAGAAACCTAAGTCCATAAGATAAATGATAACTCCCATAAGAATAGCCGCTATGAATGCTTTAGAAGTTTCTAGGATATATCTTGCAAAAGGAATTTCTTTTCTGGTTGAAATGATTTGATAGAGTGTAACAAATCCCTCTGCAATTAGGCTTGCTATAACTGCTCCTAATGCACCATAAACTGGTATTAAGAAAATATTTAATAAAAGTGTAATCACTGCACCAATCGATACTGAAATAATAAATGGTTTATATTTATTGGTTGATATCATATACTGAATACCAATGACATTTGATAATGTAACTAATCCAATCTTAATCGCGTAAAATTTTAATACGTTGGTCGCATCCACATAAAGTGGTCCAAAGAACCATGGAACAAAGATTGTTGATAATACCAGTAACCCAACCATTAAAGGATATGCAAGATAGGTCGTTGTCTTTAATGACTTATCTAAAATCAACTTGATTTCTTCATGTTTTCCTTCATGATGATACTTCGATATTCTTGGTAACATCACTGTACCCAAAGCGGTCGCTATAACTAAGACTGTATTAATAATTCTACTACTCATATCAAAAAATCCTACTTCAATATCCGTTGATAAGAGTCCAATCATCGTTACATTTAAACTTGTATATAATAAAATGATCACTTGAGGAACAAATAAAATCACCATATCTTTTAAATGTCTTGTTGGTTTAAAGTCCATTTTTACTTCATTTAAATTTTTAAATAGAGGTATTCTTTTTCGGTCCATCCATAAAATAGATTGACTAATGACTTCACCACCATTAATGATCAGTGCATAAATCCATAAATCAGATTTTTCTTTAACAAAGACAAAGATCAATCCTAATGTCATAATCTTAATGATAGAGTTTCTAATAACAATACCTTTAAAATTTTCTAACCCTGTATATAAAAATGTAATGTCTAGAAGATTCGCCAGTAAAAATAAACCTTGGATGAGTAGTATTTGTGGACTTAATAAAGGGCTAAGTGAAAAGGTAGCGCCTCCCATACTTCGTATCACTTCAATCAATAAAACAATTAAGAATAATAAAGAAATCGAGATCAGGCTTGTTATAACCTTAAGCGTTAAAATTTCAAAAAATGTTTTTCTTAAATGTTTTTCATCGTCTTTTTTTGTAGCAATTGCCTTCGTACCATATAACTGAACACCTAGTAATGCAAAATAACTTAAATACGTTACAATCGTATAGTTAAATGCATAAAGACCAGTTCCAGAAGGTTCTAGTACCCGTGACAAATAAGGAATCAAGATAATCGGAATAATAACAACTAATACTTGATAGATTAAATTATAAATATAGTTTTTAGATAAACTAGATGGTTTATGATTCATCACTAAATTCGTTTTTAACAAGTGATAATGCACTTAAAATCACTGCATGCATATCATAATACTTATATTCAGCAAGTCTTCCACCAAATAAGTATGTTGTTTCTTCCTTTGCAAGTTCTTTATATTGTTTATAGATTTCATTATTTTTATCATCATTAATTGGGTAATACATTTCTTTACCAGCCTCATATGTGTCTGGATACTCTCTAGTTATGACTGTATGTTTTGTTTTCGCAAAATTAAAGTGTTTATGTTCAATAATTCTGGTATAAGGCACTTCTCTTTCAGTATAGTTTACAACAGCATTTCCTTGATAGTTTTCAATATCTAATCTTTCATGTTCAAAACGAAGACTTCTATATTCTAAAACACCATATCTAAACTCATAAAATGCATCGAGTGGTCCGGTGTATAACACTTTGGTTGCTAAACTATCATAATATGCTCTATCCTTTAAATAGTCACATTCTAACCAAACATCAATACCTTCAAGTAGTTTTTCAAATATCTTTGTATAACCTTCAACAGGAATTCCTTGATATGTATCATTAAAATAGTTATTGTCATATGTAAATCGAACAGGTAATCTTTTAATGATAAAAGCTGGTAAGTCCTTACAAGACATTCCCCATTGTTTTTCAGTATACCCTTTAATTAATTTCTCATAAATTTCAGGACCTACTAGGTTGATGGCTTGTTCTTCTAAATTTTTAGGATTTTCTTTATAGTTTTCTAACTGTTGAAGACGTATTTTTTCCATTGCCTCTTGTGGCGTTACGACACCCCATAGTTTATTAAAGGTGTTCATGTTAAATGGAAGGTTATAGATTGTGTTTTTGTAGTTTGCTATTGGGCTATTGATATAGTTGTTAAACTTTGTAAACTGATTGATATAATTCCATACAACCTCATTGGATGTATGGAAAATATGTGCACCATAAACATGCACATCAATACCTTCATCATTTTTAGTATACATATTTCCACCGATATGATTTCTTTTATCGATGACTAATACTTTTTTGCCTCTTTTTTTGGCTTCATATGCAAACACACTTCCAAAGATACCTGCGCCTACAATTAAATAATCATACTTTTTCATCGACTACCTCTTTTTTGTATTGGAAATACCTGAAACACCAAAGATGGTTCTTCCAATATCTTTTATAAATTCTTTAAGTGGATTTAATTCAATGGTTACAACCTTTACTTCTTTAATTCGTAATTGATTTTTTAACAACCATACATTAAAAAGTCTCTCACTAATAAACCCATATATTCTTTTTTGATAAGTATCATAATTAGAAATATCTAGTCTTTTTTCTAATTCAAAAAGAATATCAAATAACCACTTAGCATACTGATCCATTAAATCCTTTTTACCAATAAACATATTGGCTAAATAAGCATATTTTGAATGCACATGTTGATCAAAATACGATACATAATCCGGATATAAGGATTCAATTACTTTTCTAGTTTCATCTAAATCATTGATGTAATGATTGGCTTTATAATTCTCATAAAGCGTTTGACGAAAACGTGTTTTTTTAGGCAAGATTAAATCATGATTTGTTAGAATTCGTTCAATTTGGTTTTTACTTAAGGCTTGATAGGAAAAAATAGAAAATTTCTTTCCTGTAAAAAAACGTCTGTAATGAATTAATCCAACATAATCATGGTTTCGTTCTTTATATATATTGTATAATCCAGTAAGTTCAGAATAAAATGGGTTTTTACTTGAAATTGAATCTTTACCATCATCACTTAAGTAACCTTCGATTTTGGGATTTAATGCACTTCCTACTTGCATCATTTCATATGAACCATCTAAGTAACTTATAATCGGTTGATATAATTTATGCATCATGACATATACTTTAACGTCCATGATTTACCTCTTCTAATAATTCTATATATTTTTCCATGATAACCTTACCTTGATGTCTAATATCATATACTTTTAAATTATCTAAATTAAAATGAACTCTATCATTTGGTTTTTCAAAAATGTTTTCAATTGCTAAAACCCAGTTAGATACTGGTTCTTTTAAATCTAAATATGTAATCATTTGATTTAAATTAAGTTCTTTAGTAATTTCTGTTGAATAAACTTGTGGTAGATTTGAAAACAAAGCCTCCACACCAACAACAGGTAACCCCTCAAATAGACTTGGTAACATAAATAAATCAATTGCTGAGTAAAATTTATAGATATCTCTTCTTGGACTTAAGACAATGACTCTATCTTTTAAATTCATTTGGTCAATAAAGTTTAAGATATTTTGTTCTAAATAACCATTACCTACAAGGAGTAATTTAACTGACTCATCTCTTTGGGATAACTCTTGAAAGACTTTTAATGTGAACATTGGATTTTTTTGGTGTTCAAAACGACCAAAAAAACCAATTAATTTTTCAGTATCTGATATATTTAATAACTTTCTAATATCTTTTCGGTGTTCGATATTAAACATGTATTTTTCAGTATCAATTGCATTATGTGCTAAGTAAAATGGTTTTTGCTTGAAAAAATATTTACCAGCAACCATACTACAACTAAAAAATGTATTAGAGGCTCTAAGAGATATTGGAATTAAAAAGGCATTTCTAATACGGTTTAATCTCTTTGGACTAGAAAGTGTTAAGTGTGCATGAAAAATACGAATTGGAATGTGTTTTTTCTTAGCTTCTTTTAAATAAGGCATACCCCAATTGAATTCATGTGAGTGAACAATATCATACGTTCTTTCTTCAAAAAGCTTTTTAGCATGCTTTTTGAAGGCACCATAGTTTTTAAGCGTAAGTTTGGGTCCATAAATAATTTCATCTTTATTTTTTTCGATTTTATCGATATATTTTTGATCTGCAGTTTTTACAATCAAAAAATCAACTTTAAATTTGTCGTGGTCGAGTTCATCATAGTGGTTCATCACATAACTTGCTACACCATTGGTTAATTCAAGTGCGGATAATAGATGTAAGATTCTAATCTTTTTCATAGGATCCTCCTAGTGTAAAATGGGTGAACGTTTTTGTTGATATGTGACTTTTTTTCTCAATTTAATAAATTTAGCAGGTACACCACCAACAACATGATAAGGTTCAACATCTTTTGTAACAACACTGCCTGCAGCAACAACTGCACCATCACCAATTGTTACACCTGGTAAGATGATTGCACTTGTTCCAATCCAACAATTAGAGCCAATCGTTACAGGTTTAAATGTTGCCTCAAACGTATCTGAGTCTACATCATGACTTCCTGTAATGATTTGAGATCTGCTTGCAATGGTTGTATGACTACCGATGGTAATTTTAGATCTTGCATCAATCCAAGCATCGAATCCGATATTGGTGAACTTCCCTATGGTTAATCCCTTAGGATTTAATACTTCACTACGTCTAAAAATGACAGAACCTTTGCCGATTTTAGCCCCCATCATTAAAAAGTATAATTTTCTAATGGTACGAGAAGGCATTTTAGTAAACACCATATTGCCTAAAATATATAAAAACGTATAGATTTTCTTAAAAAGTTTCATCATTCATCCTTTTTAAACCCTATTTTTTCTAAGTCTTTCCAGATAAGTTCCCATGTATGGTTTTTAAGTGCATATGCTTTAGCATTTTGTCCTAATGTTTCTCTTAAAGGTTCATCATTTAATAATTTATCAATATATAGTGCAATCGTTTCAGGATTATCTGCAACCATTACTTCTTTAAAGTTTTCAACCATCAATCCTTCAATACCTAATGAATTGGTTATAATAGGCATTCCCATTGCGAGTCCTTCAACTACTTTTGTTTTAATACCTGTTCCATATGCAATAGGTACTAAAAAGATTTCTCCTGTTAAAACTTCTGTTCTTAAATCTTTGACTTCACCTGTAAATATCACATTAGGATTAAAAATAAATTTCTTTTTAACTTCATCCGATACAGGTCCAACTGCTAAAAGCTCTACTTTAGATTCAACAAAAGGAAACACTTTATCAACAATCATCTTTAACGATTCAACATTGGCTGAATAATGATAATTTCCTAAGAAAACTAATCTGTTTTTTACTTTAGGAATATTTAGATTTTCACCAAAATAGGTTGTATCTACTCCCATTGTAATCGATACACCTTTTTGAGTATGATAATTCACATTATAAATCAGAGATTCTTTTTCAGATATAAAGTAAGCATGATCAAAATGCTTGGTTGTTAGACCTTCTTCATGTTTAACTCTAGATGCCTCAAACTTAAGGGTTAATCTCTTTAAGAAATTAAATGAGATTAACTTTTTTAAAAAACCTTTAGTTTGTTTAGTGTACTGTCCACCTATTTGCATATCTTGATTAACTTCCTGATATTGTCTTTCATAACGAAGGGATAATAAGTCATCTAAATTAATGACTTTAATACCTTTATAATCCTTTAGGATATGATGATACCTAGAAAGTCTAATCATATCTAGTATGACAATATCTGGTTGAATTTTATCAATATATGCTTTCATACTATTTGCATTTTTCTTAGAATAGAATAATGCAGATTGAATCGAATATTTACCAAATATCGTTTTAAAGATTAAATTTTTAAGTTTTGTTAACTTACCAATCTTTTTAGCTTCTAATACGTCTTTAATAAATTCCGGTTTTGTTGCCTCATCATAAGTTTGATCCACTTCTTTAAAAGCATATACATATACATCATAGTTGTATATCTTATGCATACCCATTGCATTAAAATAGGCAGTAATTTTCTTACCGCTATTGGTTGGCCAAAAGATTCTAGTTGAGATGTATAGTACTTTTTTTGACATGTTAAACCTCTCTTAAAGAATGAACGACTTTAAATTCGAATGAAGCCTCTTCGACTGGGTATTTTCCCTTAATAAAATAATTCTCTTTTATACCTGCACGGTATGCTGCAATTAAATCTGATGTTTTATCTCCAACCATTAAGGAACTCTTAGGATCGATTTGGAATTCATTTATTGCATCTAGAAACATTCCTGGATTTGGTTTTCTTCTTGGATGATTATTTTCCATTGAAATTTCATAATATACTTTAGCAATCTCTATACCCTTTGACTTAAAGACATCTGTCATATAGTTTGAAATTTCAATTAAATCTGATTCTTTATAATAACCCTTTGAAATACCACCTTGGTTTGTACAAACAATAATTAAGTATCCTAAATCTTGATATTTCTTACATAACTCAAAAATACCATCCATAAATTCGAAATCTTCAATTTGATTGACGTAATGGTGATCTTTATTGATCACACCGTCACGGTCTAAAAATAATGCCTTATTCATATAGTAAGTCTTCCTTTAATTTTTGATAATCCTCAGGTATGCCCATATCGATAAAGTATGCATCAAATGATACACCTTTGATAGGTTTTAAAAATACATGTTTTTCTAACACATCTTTTTCTAGTGAAAATTTCTTAGGTAACATTAAAGATTCTAAAAATGCACGGTGGAATCTATAGATTCCGCCATTAATGTAACCTTCTTTAGATGCTGATCCTTTTTCAATGAATGATGAGACGTATCCATTTTTAAAGGTAACTTGACCATATCGATCATTTTGATTTAAATACTTAAGTGCCATGACGATGGGTTCTGGATGTATCATTTCTTGATAGTTGATTCTAAATAATGTATCACCATTTAATACAAAAAAGTAATCACTCTTTATTATTTTTAATGCAAATCGAATCGCTCCACCTGTTCCAAGGGGTTCTTCTTCAATTGCATATGAAATATCTAAATCCTTATATTTTGAACCAAAATGGTTCATAATAATTTCATGTTTATACCCAACACTTAACACGGCATGCTTAAATCCAGCTTGTATTAAGTCATCTAATACATATTCTAAAAAAGGTCTACCATTGACATCTGCCATTGGTTTAGGTACATCTTTAACAACACCTTGAAGTCTTGTACCAAATCCACCTGCAAGTATGATAGCTTCCATTAGAATAAAACCTTCTCAACGATTGCACAAAGCGTATGGCCAATCACTAAATGGGATTCTTGGATACGAGGAGTTATTGGTGATGGAATAACGATATTGATTGTTCCAAGATTTTCTTTGGAGATGATTCCTCCATCTTTACCGTTAAAGACAACCGATTTTAATCCAATTTCTTTTGCATATTTTAATGCTTCAACGATATTTTTAGAGTTACCACTTGTAGTAATTCCAATAAAGACATCATGTGGTGTTGCATGTGCTTCAAGTTGTCTTTTAAAAATATAGTTATAATCAAAATCATTACCGATTGCAGTTAAAATCGATGTATCTGTTGTAAGTGCAATCGCACTTAAAGCTTTTCTATCAAAATAAAATTTGGATACTAATTCACCTGCTAGATGTTGTGCATCTGCTGCTGAACCACCATTACCAGCTAAAAAGATACGTCCACCTTTTTGATAGGTTTCAACTAATAAATTAGCTGCATCATTGATTTGATTTAAGATTTTTGGATTGTTTAAAACAGCTTCTTTAACTTTAACAGATTCTATAAATTCATTTTTAATATAGTCTAAATGGTTCATACATACCATCCCTTCGTACCCTTTTCTACAAACTCAACACTTCGAATCTCACCATCAAAATTTTTAAGTGCACGTTCTACATCTAATTTTTTTAGAGGATCTACAATAAACATCATAAATCCACCACCACCCGCACCCGATACTTTACCTGCTAAGGCTCCCGCTTCAATCGCTTTTTCGTAAATTGTATCAATCAGTGGATTGGTGACTGCCTTAGACGTTTTTTTCTTAGCTAGCCAACCATTTTTAAGTTCTAATGCCACATCACTTAAATTACCTTTTAAAATCGCTTCTTTCATGCGAATGGCAGCTTGTTTTAATTCATGTAACCCTGATAAGTTATCCGATGCGTTATCCCTTGTATGTTTAATTTGTTCATCAATAATATGTGCTGACTCTCTAGATTGACCTGTGAAAAATAAGACTAAAGATGCTTCAAATTCATCTTTTAACCATTGTCTAATTCGAAGTGGATTTACAATCACATGTTCTTCTCCGTGAAACTCAATAAAATTAAACCCACCAAAAGTTGCAGCATACTGATCTTGCATCCCACCACTCAAATTTAAATCTTTTCTTTCAATGTCATAAGAAAGCTTGGCTACATCATACTCACCTAAAGGTAGTTTTAATAATTCAACATAAGCTTTTACCATAGAAACGACAATGGCACTTGATGTTCCAAGTCCACTACCAATCGGTGAATCTGCTTTAGTTGTTACTTTTAAAGATAAAGGTTTACCTTGATTAAATTCTTTAACAATTCGGTTATAAACACCTGCATGAAGTTTTAAATCATGATCAATTGGTAATTTACTATCACTTTTAAATGTAAGTTCTTTTTGGATATCTTGAGCAACAAAAATTACTTCACCTGTCAAAAGTGTTTCGATGGTTGTATGAGCATACATATTGATTGTTACATTAAGAACCATTCCACCATACATATTCGCATAACTTGGTAAATCAGTTCCCCCACCTGCTAAACCGAGTCTAAGTGGTGCTTTAGAGCGTACTATCATAAATTTATCGTATCCTTTTTTCGTTCTATATCCATTATAACAAAAACTAGAACAGATGTACTGTTCTAGTTGGCTTTTTAGTCTTGTCGAATGCGAATATATGCAACTTTATCTTCATTCTTAATTTCAAAGTCTTTAAACATTTTAAAGAAATTGAGTGCTTTTAATTTAGAACCATAGTTGATTGGGTCAAATCCTGGATATTTTTTTCTGAGTTGATCAGCAACAATACTCCAATACGCCCATCCATCATCTTCTAAATTATCATCAATGATTTTTTTAAGATCTTTAATAATAATCTCTTTTTTAGGAATGAGTGATTTACCGTTTAAATCTTTACGTTCTTTTTTAGGTTCTGATGCTTCTAAGATTTGATCTATATAATAAAATCTTTCATATGAATTAACTAATACTTCAGGAGTTTTGGATTCTCCCATACCAATTAAATACATATCATCTTCTTTAAGACGAATGATTAGTTTTGTAAAGTCAGAATCACTTGAGACGATACAAAATGCATTCACCTTACCTGAATAAAGTAAATCCATCGCATCAATCACTAAAGTAAAATCGGATGCATTTCCTTTATTAGAAAGATTGGCATATTGTTGAATAAAGGTTAAACTATACTTTTCAGCTTTGGACTTCCAAGTTTTTAGTCTTTCTTCGCTCCAATCTCCATAAATTCTAGCATTTGTAATTTTACCGTGTTTATTCGCCTCATTAATAATGATATCTAAATAAACAGGTGATACATTATCTGCATCGATTAGTAAGGCTAGTCTATAATCTCTTTCATTCATCATCTATGATCTGCCACAAAGAATAATGCAAGTACACCTTGACCTGTATGTGCACCAATTACTGGTCCAATCATGTTAATAACAAGTTCTTCAACGTCGTATTTCTCTTTGATCATACCTGCAAGTAAATCTGCACTTTCTAAATCATCACCATGACCAATAAAGACAGTTTGTTTACCTGGTTTAGCAGTTTTAACCATTTCATCAAATAAAGCTTTAATCGCACGTTTACGACCGATTGCTTTATGTCTTGGAACTAATTTTCCTTCATCACTTGTATGAAGTACAGGTTTAATGTTTGCAATTTTAGCAACAAAACCTGCCACTTTAGAAACTCTACCACCACGAACTAAATGACCTACATCATCGACTGTAAACCAGTGCGCAATATGTGGTAATAAATCCTTACCATATGCTAATGTATCTTCTATGGATAAATCCTTTTCTTTTTGAGCCTTAGCTGTTAAATAAACAAGCATGCCTTCTCCAAGTGAAGCAGACTTCGTATCGAGTAATAAAATCTTTCTTTTTGGAAATTTCTCTTTAAGTTCATCTGCAGCAATTCGAGCAGAATTATAAGTTCCTGATAATTGAGATGAAAATGACATAATTAAAATATCTTTTCCCTCTTTTAACAGTGGTGTTAAATAACTAATGTACTCATCTGGATTGATTTGTGAGGTTGTAGGTTGTGCACCTTGTCTCACTGCATCATAGAAAAGTTTAGGATCTAGTTCTCTTCCATCTAGGAAGTTCACATATTCCTTACCATTTAAATTAAATTTTAATTGTAGCACATGTAGTTGATACTTATCTGCTAGTTTTTGTGGTAAATCTGTTGTTGAATCGGTTAAGATTATAAATTTACTCATACTTATTCCTCTAATTCTCTCATTTTAAAATTTTTCGGCGCTTTTTTAAGTGCTTTTAAAACATTTGGTTTTCTTGATTTTGTATCATGACAATCACTACCTATAAAATCCACTAAACCCAATTTTAAATAGTGATGTGCACGTTTTTTATAATGTCTACCATCCGTACCCAAAACAGCACCACTATTAACTTGTATAAAAGAACCATCCTCTTTAATACGTAAGACATCATCATCTGTTAAATATGGATATCTTTCAATATGTGCAACAATCGGTTGATACCCTTTGGCAATCAAATCATATAATACATCCACAATTCGGTCTTCAATGACTGTGGAAAACTCAATTAAAAGATATTTTTTGGAGAATCCTTTAAATATATATGCATCATAATTTGTTTTCTTAAATGGATCATATAAGACTTCAGCACCTAAATACAGTTTTATATCAGGCATAATGTTTGAAACGTCTTTTTCAAACATTTTAAAACGCTCTAAATATTCTTTAGATGACACTCTTTGCACTTTATTTTGTACATGCGGTGTTAAAACCACTTTATGAATGCCTTGTTCGTATTGTAACTGTAACATTTTAAGTGCTTCTTCAAATGTTTTTGCCCCATCATCAACACCTGGTAAGATGTGGGTATGCATATCCATCATATAATCACTCTTTTTCTTCAAACGCTTCTTTATCACTGGATGTATATCCATATCCATAACCATATGTATATGAATAAATATCATTTTCTTTTAAATCAACTTGTGTGAATACTGAGCCGATGACATTCACATTACTTTGTCTTAATGTTTTTAATGCTTCATTAATGACTGCACGTTTAGCCTCATTTTGAGCAACAACGAATAAGACACCATCTGCAAGTCTAGAAATATACAGTGCATCTGATACTGCAATAACAGGTGGTGAATCCAGTAATACATAGTCAAATTCAGTTTTTAATCTTGCGATTAAATCTTTTAATTTTTGAGCTTCTAAGACGTTTACAACTGCAGTCGTTCTTTCACCTGCAACGATATAATTAATTCCTAATTTTTCAGAATAACCAATTAATTTATCATAATTGATTCTTCCTGCTAAATAATCTGTGAGTCCATTTTCATTCGCAGCTTTAAATACACGGTTGATTTTAGGTTTTCTTAAATCTAAGTCGACGATAACAACTTTTTTACCTTTTTTAGCAATCAAGTAAGCGAGGTTTGATACAAATGTAGTTTTCCCTGCTCCAGCAAGTGAAGATGTAAACTGAATCACTTTTAAATTACCATCGATATTGACGTATTCAAGATTCACCAAAGCTTTTTGGAATGCTTCAGCTACAAAGGATAGAGGTTGTTCATGTGACACAATGTAATCGTACTGTGCAGTACGTTCTTTTTGGAATAATTTACGTCTTCTCATCGTTTTTTCTTCTCCTTAATATCAAATTCAGGAATCACACCAATGACTTGTATGCCTGTACCCATTTCGAGTTGTTCTTTAGTCAAATATGAGTTATTAAAGAATTGTTTTAATAATGCAATACCTACACCTAAAACCCCACCTAATAAGAATCCTACAACAGAATATAGAATTTTATTTGGAGAATCATCTTCAGGGTTTCCTGCACTGGATAGTAAGACAAACTTATCTTTAAACAAATCAACATCTGTTTCAATAACAACTGTTGTGATTGCTTGAGTCATTTCTTGTGCAAATGTTCTTTCTGTATCTTTAAAACTAATACGAATAATAAATGATGTTGTGGTTGATGCAACACTTGTTGATCGTTTAATTTGAGTATTGGTTAAACTATTTAGTCTTTCTACATAATCTGGATTTGTTATTAAATTAGATGTTCTAACTTTATTAATGATGTTATCACTCACTACAAATTCAGCTGCAGATTGAATCAAACGCTGTGTATCAATAAGGTTAATGGCTTCAGCATCACCTGCTTGAGGTACTTGTACTAAAACTTCTGATGTGGAACGGTATTCATCTTCAACAAATATAAATGCATAAGTTGTTGCAATTATTCCTACAAATAATGTGAGTACGGTAATTAAAATCCAGCTTTGTTTAATAATTGAAAATACATCAGCTAAACTGATACCAGACTCCTGTTGTTCGCGGTTATCTAAATCCATGATTAATCTCCCTTTTTCGGCATATTGGTTTGGTTATGTTTATTATAACATATTTACTTTTTTTCATTGAATAATCTGATGACTTCATCAATATCTTTTTTTATCATTTCTAAAGAATCTATCCAGAATGCTTTAGAAGTAATATCAATACCCATAGATTTTGCAACTTCTTCAGCATCTGCTTTAGTTGTTAAAGCAAGTAAATCATCATACTTTTGTAAGAATGATTCTTTATTTTTTAGATATTGTGCGTATAAACCCTTACCAAATAATAACCCAAATGCATATGGGAAGTTATAGTAGTTTAATCCAGCACTATAATAATGACCCTTCACTAACCACATATATGGGTGTAGGTTGTCGTGATCTAGTCCATCTAAATATGCTTCTTTTTGAGCATCAACCATCCATTTTTTCATTTCATGTTTTGAAATTGGTCGATTTGCAGATTCAAACACCTTAGATTCAAACATAAATCTAGATAGAATATCGATAATGACTTGTGTATCACCTTGTAAACCCATTTCTAACAATGATAATTTTTCATTTGGGTCTTTGACTTCTTTAAGTAAATAATCATTCATAATGGCTTCACAGAAAATTGATGCAGTTTCTGCTAAAGGCATTGGATAACTCCAATGAAGTGGTGCATTAGCCTTAATAATATCTCCGTGATAACCGTGTCCTAATTCATGAGCAAGTGTTGAAACATTGTCCAGTGCTCCTGTGAAATTAAGAAGAATTCTTGATTGACCAATTTGTGGTTGGTTTGAACAAAAAGCACCCCCACGTTTACCTTTTTTAGGATATACATCAATCCAATTTAAATCAAATGATTTTTTACCAAATCCACCTAATTTAGGTGAGAAACTATTAAATGCATTAAAGACTAAGTCTTTTGCTTCATCATAGGTATATGTTTTATTAAGGGAACCCACAGGTGCAAACATATCATACCAAGGTAAACCTTTTTCATGACCAAAATAAGTTGCTTTAGCTTTTAAATAATTTGCAAAGTGAGGTCTATAATCCATCATCGCCTCAATCATTGCGTCGAGTGTTTCTTTTCTCATATTGGATTGATCTAAAGTCTTTTCTATAGCACTATGATAGCCTCTAATTTGATTCATGGTATTGACTTCACGTTTAATGTTGGTTAATGCAAGTGCGACAAAATCATCTACTTTTTCATACGCTTTAAGTTCTGCTTCATATGCTTTTTTTCTAAATGCTTGATCTTTATCATATGCATAGTTTCTAACATCAGAGAATGTATGCTCCTTACCATCAATATCAATCATGAGGTTTGCAGTAGCAAGCGTTTGAACTTGAGTCCATGAACGAGAGGATAGTTCAGAAAGCTTAGCATATAAAACTTCTTCACTTTCTGATAATAAATGTTTTGCATGTTCTTGGTCTTTTTTAAGATTATATAGATATAGTTTGATCAGTTCAGACTTTTGTGCTAATTGATCTAAATTAACTTCTGTTAGATATCGCTCAAACTTAACAGCTGCTGCTGTTTTTTGACGATATATTTCAGATAATTTAGATAAATAACCTAATGCTTCATTATTTGTTACATCTGTAGATGCTTTTAAGGATGCAAAACTTCCAAGCGTTCTACCTAACTTAGTAATCTCTTCGCTGTATTTTAGTTCACCTTCAATATAAAGCACATCATCTTTCACTTTAGTTTCTAAGTGTTTGATAGAGTCTTTAATAAGGTTATCTAATCTCTTTAAATCGTTTTGATAGGTTTCATCGAAACCTAAGTATAAATCATCTAAATTCCAGTTTAATTCCATATATTAATTACCCGCTTTCAGTTCGAATATTAAATCTCTAATTTCCATCGCTTTTTCAAAATCTAAATCTTTAGCAGCTTGTCTCATTAGAAGTTCTAATTTCTTAATTTCTTTTTCTATTTGTTTTTTATCATACTTTAATTGAATTGAATCTTTATCTGTAATTTCACCTTTAAGTGAAATATCTTCTCTTATGTCTTTAATGACTTGATATGGTTCTACTTGATTCACTTCATTAAATGTTTGTTGAATCTTTCTTCTTCTATACGTTTCATCGATTGCTTTTTGCATGGATTCAGAAATAGAATCTGCATACATAATAACTTTACCATGTAAATTTCTAGCAGCACGACCAATGGTTTGAATTAAAGACCTTTCACTACGCAAGAATCCTTGTTTATCCGCATCGAGTATGGCAACTAAAGAAACTTCCGGTAAATCAAGCCCTTCTCTAAGTAAGTTAATCCCTACTAAAACATCATATTTACCCATTCTTAGAGCTCTTAAGATTGAGGTTCTTTCTAAGGATTTAACCTCACTGTGAAGGTACGCTACTTTTAATCCTAATTCTTTAAAGTGTCTAGTTAAATCCTCACTCATCTTTATGGTTAGGGTTGTAACTAAGACTCTTTCATTGGCTTCAATGCGCTTCTTGATTTCAAAATATAGATCGTCAATCTGGCCCATACTAGGTTTTATCTCAATTTCTGGGTCCAGTAAATATGTTGGTCTAATAATTTGTTCAATGATTGGTAGATTTTTGTCTAGTTCATAAGGACCGGGTGTTGCAGATAAATAAATGACTTTATCTTTTCTTTCTTCAAATTCTTCAAATTTTAAAGGTCTATTATCTAAAGCACTTGGTAATCTAAAACCGTAATTGACTAAGTTTTCTTTTCTAGAACGGTCACCAAAGTACATTCCTCTAATTTGTGGAACAGTCACATGTGACTCATCGATGATGAGTAGATAATCATCTCCAAAAAAGTCAATTAAGGTTGCTGGTGTTTCTCCTGCTTCTCTTAATGCGATGTGTCTAGAGTAGTTTTCAATCCCTGAGGTAAAACCAATTTCCTCAAGCATTTCTATATCGTATTTCGTACGCATTTCGATACGCTGTGCTTCTAGTAATAAATTTTTAGATTGGAAATAATGAATTTGTTCTTGAAGTTCATTTTTAATTCTTCTAATACTTTCCTTCATTTTATCTTTATTCGCCATAAAGAGTGTTGCAGGAAAAATAGATATAAAACTTTGTCGTTCTTTAGATACACCTGTTAGTGTATCAAAGATGATAATATCATCAATTTCATCACCAAAGAATGAAACTCTAATACCATTACTTCGTTCATTTGAAGGAATAACTTCAACATTATCGCCTCGAACTCTAAACGTTCCTCTTTTGAAATCCATATCATTACGTTCATATTGAAGTTCTACTAATTTATTTAAAAATGAATTTCTAGAATAGGTTTCACCTACTCTTAAGAAGATGGTTGCTTTTTGGTAATCCTCTGGATCCCCAATTCCATATATACAAGAAACAGATGCCACAACAATGACATCATCTCTTGTTAGTAAAGATGCTACTGCACTATGTCTTAATTCATCAATTTCATCATTGATAGAGGCATCTTTTTCAATATAAGTATCACTAGTTACAACATATGCTTCTGGTTGATAGTAATCATAGTAAGAAATAAAGTATTCCACTCTATTTTCAGGAAAGAAAGATTTTAACTCACCATATAATTGACCTGCTAGTGTTTTATTATGTGCGAGTACTAAGGTCTTTTTACCGAGTGACTCTATCATATTGGCCATGGTAAAGGTTTTACCAGTACCTGTTGCACCAAGTAGAATCTGTTCTTTTTTGCCATTTAAGAAGTTTTCTTTTAATTCTTTAATGGCATTTATTTGGTCACCTTTGGGTTGGTAGGGGGATTTTAATTTAAACAATATATACCTTCTTTACTAGAAAAAACGTTTAGTTAATTTTAACATTAATGTATAAAAATAACAAGGAAACTTTTAAGAGTTTCCTTGTATATTGTGCATTTACAATAGAATGTGTAAACCCACAGTGAGCATTAGTCAATGATCTAAATCTTCCCCCCCCTAGTCTTAAACAGAAAGGATTTATAAAGCAAGTCCACATTGTAAATCAAATCCATTGCCAGTTATCACCAATGTGCTTCTTTTTATCTCAGATTGCTTTGATTTTAAGTATAAAGCTTCTGCAGAATTTGGATGCAAATTGTCTACCATTAAGATTTTTACCCCTTTAACTTAAACTACTTGGTATTATTCTTTGACTGACTATTCATAATCTCTGAAGATATCTTCTTCATATTATCAATCATGTTTTTATAATATCCTTGTAGTGTATCAGAATTATTTATAAACTCTTTAATGCTTTCTGGAAAGTGTCTAGTAATATACTTTAGTGTGCCTATTTCCTTTAATTCTTGCTTTAGATTTATTAACTTAGGAATTTTTATGTCTAATTTATAATAACTACTAACTATCACTATAAATGGTATTTCTAGCAATGAAATTAAAAACTTTATCATTATTTTGTTGAACTCTATTGATTCATACACTTGAAATCTCTCAGTAAATAACGTCATTACACCTTCAAAATTAGTGTGTGAGAATTTATTTAACATTTGTTTTATTCCAAAAAAGTAGTCGTTAAACAAATTAATTTTCCCGATTTCAACTTCTGCATTTTTCTTCTTAACTGCATCCATAATATTTTGGGGGTTGTGGTTCTTTTCTATGAAGTCTTTCATAGTGTATACACCATCAGAAACCCCTGCCATAACAATTATATTCTCTTGTATTTGTCTTAGAAGTGGTGAGATTGTCACAATACTATTTTCTTTGATATCCTTATAGCATTTTTGAAATAATTTAGTACAACTTATCATTAGTGCATCTAAAAGAAAGGATTCTTCATTAATCCACGTTTCGGTTTTATTCAAATGCTCAATAATGGCATCAAATTTTGTCATTTAGTCATACTCACCTACACTGAATAGATTGTATAGTAGATAGTCGTCATACTTATTATTCTTTACTCTTCAATGTTTCGTATGATTTCTTCTATCATATTAGCACTTATTTTAAGTATAGCATTTGATTAACAATTAAAAAGCGCAACCCGCTTGGCATCAGACAACACTTAATCATCATTTAAATAAAGTTTAATAATCTTTTTAATTTTTTCAACATTAACATTTAGTTATTTACCAAAATCTTTACTTTATTTGTTACGTGAAGGAATCTCCGGGTTGCATCTTTGAGTGTTTGAATATGTAATAACTTTACCTACTCTTGTTATGGTAAAAGATTCGTTAGTATTATTTAATTCGTTCATTTTTATTTATACTCTATAGATATTGTTGCATGATGTTATTCTAATTATATCATGTGGTTAACGATTAAAAAGTGCTCGCCAGTATTAGTGGATTGCACTCTAGCATTAGTAGTTCTGATTATATATATTGTTGATTGCTTCAAGGTATAGCTGATAAGATTTCTTATCTTCATCATTATTGCTATTTTTTAAGTCTAGGTACTCATCTCTTAAATCTTGCCATAAACCATCTTCTTTAATCTCTTTTGCTTTATCAGCATAATTATTACTTTTGGCACGGATATTCCAGATATAATTACTTGGTTTATCAAATTTATTGATTTCATTTCTTAGGTCATCGTTATCATCTAGAATCTCTCTTACAATACCAAAGTCGCAACTATGTTTGATTAAACTGTTTTCTTTATCAACTACTTTGATTGTGATGGCTGATTTTGAACTACTTGGATTATTTTATTTAGTTCCTTTTAATGCTTTATTAAAAGCTTCCATGAACTTATCTCTAATTTCTTTTGCTGTAAAATCAAATGCACCTTGTTGTAGCACAAGGTTGTAATCAAAATCAAAACCCTTATTACTACCTTTTTCTTGGGTTATTAGCTTCTTTGAACCACTACCAATGAGATCAAACCTAAAGGTTATCTCTCCTCTTAACTCATCTTGCACATTCTTAATGATGTCTTCCAGTTCACTTCTTACTGGACTGTACTTGGTTTTACTGACATATTCAAACATGATACTTTCCTCCGCTATCCCTATCCGACCATATGATTTTTTAACCATATCGAAACATTTTATCATCGTCTACAATTAAAGTCAATCAGCACATATTTAAAAATAAAAATTCTTAAAAACCGTTTACCAAAGCATTGGATTTTTATATGCAGAAAACAGTCCATCTTGTCTAATCATTTCTTGAAATCTTGTCATATCCATTCTTTCTGTTGGAGTTAGATTTCCATTAATAATCCTCATATTTTGATACCAAATTCTTTGTTTATCATCTTCAAATAACAACGCAAATTCTGGTGAAAAATTAGAGGTTAACACATGATCTACCGCAGTATAATTAATCAAAATATGAAATGTTTCACCACTTTTAATTCTTCTTTTTCCATTAGTATAGATATTCATAAAACCATTGTTCATATAGTACTCAAGTCCTCTATCATCTATCAATGCTATATTTCTAGTAATATTTGTTGTTATAGTGAAGCGCTCAATCGCTTTTTGACCAGTATTTTTAAAGGTATATTTATGTGTTATAAAATGTTTTTTATCAATTTTCCCATAATCAAATCTAACACTATCACCTTGAACATCTGCATCAATATGACAGTGCAAAACATCCACCATGGCCTCTTCACGGTCTTTGTCTAAAACTTGTGCATAATCAAAATCTTCAAATGCAATAAACTCAAGAAATGGTCTTTTCTCAAATTCTTCACGTTCTAACTTTTCTCTATCTCTTCTACGTTCCTCATTAATTGTCTTTTTAACACCTATAAATGTGATTAGTCCACCTAAAATAGCTCCCAAAAAAGCTAGTACTCCGCCAATTAAACTTGCAATTCCTGGATCCATATAATTTTAACCCTTTCATATTCTTTACTAAGAATTATGCCTTATTTTCGATCAAATAAAATAAAAATGATGATTTTATATAAGTTTCTTTAATTCACCAAATGATATTATTGAGAAATCAACTTCTTTAAATTCTGAAATAAATACTTTGTTTGTTACCATTAAATTGCTGATAACAGGTAAATCTTCAGTATTTGTAATCTTCAAATCAGTTAATATAGCTAAACTGTTTTCTGCTAAATAATCAATTCTTCTTTGAAATTTTTCATCATACTTACCTTTTGAGAAAAATGTATTTTGTTGTTTAGCAAATTCACTTATAGAACCAACATGCTGAATTACTTTACTTTCTATGTTCCAAATAATATTCTTGGTTTTATCATAAACTAAAATGTCATAATCTCCTAAATCTTCAGGATGTTTACCTCTTTTATGTAGTTTTAATTCTTTAAATACTGACTTATACCCTTTTTGTTGAAACAAATTATAAATAGCTTGTACCATATCATCTTGCGTTATTTTTTTTAGTCTATCAATTTCAGTCAAAATATTGGGTATATTATATTCATGTACTGGATACAGACCAACAAAACTATTGCCCCAAAGCATAAGTGTTTGATAGCATATTATCGGTGAAAAAATATAACTATCACCTGCACTTGTCAACGGTTTTAAATCAAATCGGTTTGGTCTGTATTCTCTTTCCCAAATCGGTATAACATTCATATCTTTTATTATATCCTCTTTAAAAATGTATGATAAATATTCATCGTTAACTGTTAACTTATTTAATACCGCAAGTGCTTTTTCTTTTGTGTTTAACTCTGATATTTCACCCATTACAATGTCCACGAGTCTATCAATATCAAATCTAATAACATCTGGATAAATTTCGTATAAATCCTTTTCATTGCCATTATCTGAAAGTATACCTAATACTTTTATAAATGCGTCAAATGAAAAACCAAAATCTTTCATGAATGCATCCATTAGATTAACATTTTCAAGTAAATTAGGTACCTTTTCACTAACAAATGATCCCGAATTATATATTCTCTCTGATAGAGATTTATACTTCTCCATCGTGTCATCAGTAAAGTTAGTATTAACTAGATAGTCATACGATACTTCAATACTTGATGTGTCCATTTTCCAGTGAAAAGAGTCAGCATTATCCTGTAATACAACAAACCAATCTGCATATGCTAACAAATCTCTAACGTCATGCCTTTTAGTTGTTATCACATTATTTCTATTTCCATATTTAAGATTCATCTCAATTAAGTATAAAAGATATCTTAACTCGCTTTTTTTATCTTCTCTAAATTTAATATTTTGTTCTCTATATCCATCGGCAATCTCTTTTTCTATCATCGAATCATCAGTAAAAATTTTATCTTTAGCAGTCAAAATGTCAAATTGAATCGCTGCTAATAAAGACAGGAGCATAACGTGTAAATCTAAGTAATAATATTCTCGTATCATTGATTTAAAATCTGAGATTAATGTATCTTGGAGTTTTCTAATTACAAGTTTTGCATCTTCTAAACGATATTCTCCGGGTTCAATTCCAACTTTTTGACATATTTGAGCTATTCGTTTTCTTACCGAAATGAAATTTGATTTATCTGACCAATATGATAGGTTTTTCATATTTTTGTAGTAAGGAATCCTAATATATCCTACATCAGTTATTTTAGGTAATTGATTAGTTGAAATAATCTCATCTTCTAATTTTTTTATATCAAAAAAAGAATTATCTACAACTCTAAATATCTCTCTAAAAAAATCACATTCAACTTCTCTGTTTTTGGACATATAAATGCTTTCAAACAGGATTGATTGATTAATTGTAATTCGAAGGGTATAGTGTTCAGAATCAAATTCAAAATCTCCTTTTAGATATTTACCCTTAAATTCAGATTCTTTTATTTGATATTCATAACTTGCTTCTTCAGGAATTACAAAAATCTGAACTTCTTTATCTAAAAACCCAACTTTCTTTAGTATTTCCCAAAAGTAGTCAAACATAAAAGATAAAAGATTATCAAGTGTCTGTATGTGATTTATCTCTTCATGATTTATCATAGCTTCATTAAAGTGTTGCTTATTTCTACATATGAATATATACCCTTTATTTTCATGTTTTCTTATAATTCCTAATAAATCTGAACCTTTACGCTTCGCATAAACAAATCCATTCTTATAATCATTAATTTTCCAATGAAATGGATTATCAAATAAATAATCATTTGCAATAACTGGAATTTGATTAAACTCATTCTTGAATAATTCTAGAACTGTTTTTTCAGGAGTGTACAAATCAATTAATACGCTAGAAAAAGTAACAGCTCCCATTTCTAATGTTCCTTCCGTGTTTAAAGTGCTTTCAAATAATCCTGACAACCCATCAGAAGAAAACAGTTGCTGCTCAGTATTTTTATATTGATCTAAAAAAATCATAATTTGACTAAAGCTATTGACCCTTAGAATGAAATATAAAAAATCTAATGCTATAATCCTTAGAGGTTTACCATATTCACCGAAGAAAACTGCTTGCTCAGTTATATTTATATGATTATTAATAGTAATAAAATCAATATCAATTTCTTTTTTGATTGGATAAACTTTATAACCTTTTTTATAGTATGCCATAATGTGTAATTTATCTTGTTTATGCAATTCCATGATTTGATTATGTAAGTTATCAAGGCTTTCTTGTGATTGTACAACCCACTCGTTTAAAAGAATAATAACTCTTTCATTTAAAAGAATTGTTGCAATACATTCAGTAATTGGTTTTTCTTTAGGATTATCCATAATGAAAGCATTGTTTAGCACATGACTTTGTTCTCCTGATAATTCAAATTGGTTAATCAGATAACGTTGTATTGTTCTATTAACAACTTTTATCAGTTGTTCATCCGCAAGTTTACTGATTTCATGTCCAACATAATCAATAACAAGGGAGGTGTTGAATAGTAAAAATGATTGATTGTTTTTATCAATGAAGTGTAATTTATTAGGATGATCTTCTGCAAAGAAATATTGCTTAACCTTCAATTTTGAAAATCTTTCATTAAAATAATCATATGTCTTGTAAATCTGTTCAAAGTGTTTTTCAGATGGGATGATAATTTTATTATTATACTCATCTATTCTTCCATCAAATCCCATTTTAAGATTGTTAATTAACTCAGTGTTAAACTCAAGCAATTCTTTCACATCATCACCAATCGAATTAGACACTGCAATCTCATCAATGAAATAATGAAAAATGAAGCTATGATTATGTCTACTTCCTACTATGATTGGATATAGATTATCTGCAAAAGGTATTTGTATTTCACCTAGGTCATGAATTTGAATGTCTGTATTCATCGGATTTGATTTATAAAATGATATTATTTTTTGAGCAAATTCGGCAAACTCTAAATACGTATTTATTTCTTTGTTTCCTTCAGTTTTATTAATCTTAAATGCATAATTTAAAGTAATATACAAATCTAGCAGGTTTCTATTAGGTAAGTAAGAGTTGATTGCATATATCGCTTTAGCTACAGATTTGTCTGCGTATTGCTTAAAAACACTTGATATTTTATCTACCATATTCTGTTCAACTAGTGAATCTATTGGTAATTTGTATTTTTTAGACACAAGAAATCTCCATTGCAAAATTTATATCGTTACAAGTGTTAATTAATCAGCTTTTCTATTAAAATGTTATAAGTTCATATTTTATAGCAAGGTCCCTATTTTTTTTGTTCAAGAAATTTAAATAGTACCTTTTCTTTTTCATCTGTATTATCTTGTCCCATATCCTCATTACGCAATATTATTGTTGATGGAAAAATCATTTTACCTTCTTCGTCTTCCTTGGGTTCATATCCAGGCTTCCAACATTTAGTAATATACGGCATAGGTTTAATATTTTTTAAATATCTTGGTAAAATAACTTTACTGTTTTTCACTTCAAAAGGTAAATACGGATTTCTTTTTTGATTCATCAACCATTCAACTAAAGCAAAATTGTATTGTGCCCCTTCTGGAGTAATTATCGTATATTTATCTTTGGGGTTTTGTACAAAAGCAAATGATCTTGGTTCAAATTCTTTCCATAATGCTCTGCAAAACATTCCGTTATACAATTTTCCAATTCTATGATTGCAACCATTTTTTATTTTCCTTACTTCTCCACATATAGAACACACCTGTTTTTTAATCACTATATCACGGCTTATAAAAAATGAATACGGGAATAGCAGTTCAAGATTTTGAATATATTTTTGAATTCTATCAAGATGAAATTCTTCCGCCCATTGATTTTGATATTCATTCGTTTTTTTTACTAGTTCAATATCTTTTGTGGTATCTTCCATTAAATACCATGCTTGATCATATTGATTCTTTCTTAACAGGTAATCAATTCTTAAAAAACTAGTCTTAATTCTAAAAATAACTCTATAACACGCTAATTCGTTAGCAAATGATTCAACTTTTTGTTCAACACAAAATGCAATATATCCATATATATCTTTCCATATTTTAGCGTCAATAATAATTGGATTCCATGACTTTAAACTTTTATAAATTTTTGATAATAAAGCATCTTTAGTCGTAATCTTTGTCATTTATGCTTCCCATGATCTTTTCGAAATCTTCAGCAGTTCCATTAAACTCTAATTCGGTTGTTTTAGTTTTTCCTTTTTTAACTATTTTGAGTTTAACATCAACCTTGTCAGCCGGCTTTTTCTTAATCTTTAAATAGTCATATATATAACTTGAAACAACATTAATTAGTATCGAAATAGCTGGAGTAGAAATAACTATAGTTGCAAGTTCAAGCAAATCGTTGTGTTGCTGTAATTCACCAGTATTTCCTTCAGCAATATCAACTGCTCCTAACAGATGAACATGCTTATTTAGATAATCATAAAAATCTTCTGTTCCTTCTGGAAACGTCCATACAACTGAATCTTTTTCACTATAAGTCTTATCCGGTATGATAACTACATTTGATGTTAACTCTGAGTCAATTACGTTTTCCTTAACTAATTCATCTATCGGATTAGATGACACATCTGAAATTTTTAATTTATCCATACTATTCTCCTTATATATTGTTTTTAGCAATTTTTTTTGAAAACGATTTCTAATTTTAACTATTTGTAAATTTTTTACCGTAAAAGAAAAGTAGTTCACTTACTTCATACTTCTTCTATTAAATATCAAAGATTTAAAACCATTTATAATCTATTCAAAGAAGTTTTTTAATTGCTCTGCAAAACGAGGATTTAATAACGGATCTTTATCAATTTTAACTGGAAAAGCATGATAACTTTCACCATCCACTCCATCTCTATTAAACCTTATATATCTATCTGTTAACTTATTATATGCAAACAAACTGTCTGAATTATCGTTTGACAAATGTGCTTTTTTTATCAGTTTATAACAGGCGTCATGATCATCTTTCTCTAATATAGAATCATGATCTTGATTCTCATAATTTCTCAAATAACAATGCTTTTTTGAAGGTAAAAAATATGGGAAAAACTGTTTTTCTCTTTCAATATAAAAAACTCTTACCCTTAAATCTTCCGAAAAACTTATAACAATTTCAGTTTCAATTATTGGAATATCAAAATCTTCGGATGACAGCATGCTAAATATTTTATTTTTAAATATAGTGTTTATAAATGATCGGGGAAATACACTTTCAAAAATATTCTTGATACTCTCAGGATTAATTATATAATCACAATTTTCTTCTTCATCTAAAGTTTGAAATTTCACTTTACTTAAAAACATAGTAACAATTTTATAAATATCGTGTCGTTTTTTTAAGTTAATCTTGTTGGAAGCAAAAATATAACTGCTCAGTATATCTGCAACTTCTTTAGGAAAAACAATTCTTGTTTGAATAGATTGTTCATTTATTACTGTATTCAATCTACTTAATCGGTCATAAAAATTATACTCTTTTTCTATATTGTCATAAAACAAAAATTTGGGATTGATAATATATTTTCTTTTTATCATTTCAACTTTAACTTTCCATCTTTGTGTTTTTTATTGCTCTTGCCTTTAACATTAAACTAAGTTCTTTTTCTTCTTGATCAAAGAAACCATTTGGCCACTCATCTATGTATCCAAGACTATCTACTTTTACAGTTTTAAAATATCCATTGTCGGTGAATAACAGTTTTATTCTTTCACTCATATCAGTTTTACTTTCAATAACTCTTCTGCGTAATCTAGAGATAAAATGATCACTGTGTGTCTCTACAATAATGTTTTTATCACGAGATATTGCCATTATAAAGTCAAATAATACACTTTGTGCACTTGGATGTAAGTGTATTTCAGGTTGCTCAATAATAATGAACTTTCCACTTTCGGAATATAATCCTAAAACAAGAATTGGCAAGAGTTGACTTATTCCGAAACCTACATTATTAATCGGTATCTTATTTTTATTTAAGTTTGTAAGTTCGATCTCATATATACTCTTTCCTGCATACTTAGTCACATTCACTTCCTTTGCAAGATTAAATCTTTCACAAAGCCAATAATTAATTGCTGTTAAAAGTTTCCCTTTTGAAATCTCTATATCTCCTTGTTCATTAATTATCCTTGGATATGCGATACTTTTGTCATAATAACTGGCAATAATAGCATTTGCGTTCTCTCCCTGCCTACCAATTTCTTTAACAATATCATTTGATCTAATGTAAATTGACTCTGGAAATTGTCTTAAAGGTCCTATGTGTGCAATTTGATTAAATATTTTTTGAATGCTAATATGCATTGAGTTGACAAAAACTGTGTCAAGCGAAACATTTTCATTGCGATCTATACGAAAAAGACTAAAATCATCTTGAAAGTATTCTTCTAATGTATTATCCTTATCACTAGAACTTATGATTTCAAACATTTCATCTTCGTACTTTTCATCAATTTGTGGCTGCAGAGCGTTAAATCGTATTCTGGCAAATTTACATGTTGCTTGAATAAAATTCTCATTTACAACTTGATGAAAATTATTGTAATCAACTTTTTTTCTTCTTAAGTACCTATCAAACCTTAGAAATAAACGATTATTGGTTTCTACTCTGTATTTAATCGTATCATTTGGCAATCTTCGTTCATGAAAAAAATCTAATTTAATAGGATAAATCACATCTTTTAAGTTGATTGTATAACTAATTTTATCTATAGCAACTTTATCATTCTTTTCTTTTATTGTTAACTCTAAAGTAAATTTGCCCTTTAATATTTCATCAAAAGCTCTATTTAACTTTTCATAAGAAATTCTTCCTCTATTTGTTTTTTTATCAATAACACTAACAAATTCTCTAACCAAACTGTTTCTTCGGATTAATGATTTATTAAGTTGTGTTTTTTGGAAACTATCTGAAAAAGTAAAAACCATTGATTTATCGCTATTATCATTTTGATTTATCGTGTTTTTTATACTACCCAATTTAACTTGTTTACCATCTAATACAATCGGCGTGGAATTAATGCCTTCTTGAATACTTTGAGATATCATTAAAAGACTTTGTATAAATGACGTTTTCCCACCACTATTTATTCCTGTCAATACAGTTATGTTTGAGTCATCAGTATCAAATTCATACTTCTTAATACCTTTAAAATTATTAATACCAATCTTCATAAATGATCTCCTTTGTATATCAATTTTTATTATATTTATGTTTATAATTTGTAGTATTTTAAATTGAGACTATTTCGTTAACAAACATTCCAATCTATTTGAGGTCACAAAGACATCCAGTCCGTATAGTTTCATCTATTCCATTTTATGCAATCTAGTCCACTTTTTTTAGTCTAAATGATACTAAATAGGGCTTAATAAGGCAATTTCAGCTATCTAAGCATAGTATGAGATGAAATATTCTACTCTATTTTCCGGAAAGAAAGATTTTAACTCACTATATAATTGACCCGCTAAAGTCTTATTATGTGCAAGTACTAAGGTTTTTTTACCAAGGGATTCTATCATATTGGCCATGGTAAAGGTTTTACCAGTACCTGTAGCACCAAGTAGAATCTGTTCTTTTTTGCCATTTAAAAAGTTTTCTTTTAATTCTTTAATGGCATTTATTTGGTCACCTTTCGGTTGGTAGGGGGATTTTAGTTTAAACAATATATACCTTCTTTACTAGAAAAAATGTTTAGTTAATTTTAACATTTATATGTAAAAATAACAAGGAAATCAAAAGTTTTAGCCTTGTGTTTTTTAGTGTATGCAACTAAATATACTATAATCTATTTTTTAAGTTTATCCACTTTTACATAATCCGAAAAAGATTTAATATACGACTTAAATTTAAAAGTTTCTTTTATTATTGCAACTTTTAAAATCCCTTTTAGTAACCCCATCACATCATTAGTAATAAAGGATTCTAGCAATTTCCATCCTGTTGACTCTAAAACATATCGATGGGTTGTATCTATAAATTTGCTTTCTTCATCTCTACCGGCCTCTTTAAATTTTTGAATTAATGCTTCAAAAAAAGTATCAATAACAATTTGGTTGCCAAGTGCTAAGATTCTATCTAAATTCAAATCTAATACTTTAGAGAAAACAAATTCTCCTTCTACAAATGGTATGATTAAAAGTTGAGTTCCGCCCTGATATCTCCATGTGGATATTTTTTCTAATTCTTCTATGATTTGGATGTATTCTTCAATATTGAATTCATTTCTAAAGTTTTCTAGAAAATTTTGTGGACTATTCTCAACTCCAGGTAAGAAAAAATCGATACTTGATCCTGATCTACCATGAATATACTGAATATTATTAACAATTTGTTCTTGTGCAGTTGAATTGTTATTTGGGTTTAAAAATAGGATGTTTACAGCTCTCATACCACTATTTTCAATTTGCAAAAAATTCTTTAATTCATTTAAATTTCTAAATCCTATCACACTATAAATCCTCCATTTAAAGTCTCATAAACCTATTCATTTATTATTCTTTTACCTCTATTATCAAACTTTTTCGATTCTATTTCTTCATAATACTTTGAAACATCTACTCTTTTATTAAACTTTATATAGACCTTATGTCGGAAAATATTCAACTTTGATATCTTAAATGATACTTCTAAAGTCGATTTATAAAAATAATCTATTTTTTGGCACCTCTCGTTTAACTTCAAACTTTCTTCCTCAATCATTTCATCACGATTTATGTTACTATGTTCAGCATCACCCCTTGGAATATACCATGGTTTAAAAGTATAATAAAAATGAAATAGTGGAAATGCTACTGATTGTAATGGAAAGATGGTTTCACGATATTCTTTAATTTCATTTAGTGTTATATTCAATCTCCCATTTGCCTCAAAATCAGGAATTATCATTAATACACTACGAATCCATTCTCGGTTTATTTTTATATTTTTGAGATAAACAGGTCTTCTTCCCGTATTTGCAAATATCAGGAAAACAATTCCATCATCATTGAGTTTAAAATCTACTATGATGTTTTCTTTTCTAAAAATACTTTCTTTCCATCTTTCGGAAACATGATTAAATATTTGTTCTGCATTAATTGGAAGTTTATCCATAACGCGTACCTCTCTTAGTTATTTTTCTTTATCCTTTATAACGAATAAAACCAATCTCTAATATAGTTAAGGAGCCTTTTGAAATCATCTTTATGTAAATACTCTTTAACAATTTTGATTGATGTTGTTGATTTGCCAATACCAGTTGGTGCATCAAATAATAAACCTTTGTTCTCAATCATAGATTCAATTTAGTTTGATAATATATCATGTATACTCAAATAGTATTACTCATTTTTTCCAAATGGTGTCAAGAATTATGTGTGAATCAAATTAATTATGATATAAAAGTACCTTTTTATAAAATACATAATTTATTGTGTACTTGACTTTTTATTTCTGTGATTATGTTTCAATTAAATTAGTGAGAGATCAATATCTATTAACATTCGTATTTCCAACTCTCCAAAGGATAATAATACTATAAATAATCAATGTCATATATCTAAAGAATCATCTAGCACCGTTTCTTTTCTTGATATTTTCTTAGAAATCAACAATGTTGTTAAAATTAATACAACACTTATAGCAGAAACTACTACAATATGAGTTACCATGTTGTTCATATATTCAATTTCTATTCGTTTTCTAAATAGTTGATTTATACTTATCCCATTTATATAAGGATAATTAGATACATCCGCATCAAGAACATTTATTAGACTTTCAATCTCATCAGTTTTAAAATCTACTTCATTATCAATAATCATTAATTGATATTGTGGCACTGTGCCTACAAGTTCAATATAAGTTTCTTCAAATATATAAGCATGACTATAACCAACTGCATTCAAATTGACTTCATCCGGTAAACCATTATGACTAACAAATTCGATTAGATCTAATCGTTCTCTTGTTTCTTTAATGACTGCATACACTTGAAAGTTAACCGGTACATTTTCTATATAAACAATCATTTGTTCACCAACTGAATCTAGTCTTTGGAATTTTGTTAAGGATGTAATCTCGTCAATAATAATAGGATTGTCTATTTCAGAAAAATCTAGCTCAGTTTCTATATGTAATATTTCAATCGGTTCAATATTATAAATTGAGCTTCCTGGATCATGATATACAGGTAATCCTATTTCTAGAAGACCTGGTGTAATGATATCAACTACGACATTTTGACTGACTGAAATTAAGTTTCTAGTTGTATACTCTATGGATTTGTATTTAGAAGTTTCATTCTCTGGGAAATTTGGATAAACACTGGTATCTATTACTGCAAGATGTTTTGGTAAATCTTCAATTTTATTCAATTTGGAATTATTACTCACTTCAACACTGATAATTGCATAAAGAAATAAACTTAGAATTACTATGCTACATGCATAAAACATGAATTTGGTTTTTGGATTCTTAAAGTGCTTCAATATATTTTTTAAAATATGCATATAACGTACTTTTCCTTTTTATTACTTTGATATGTTTCTATATATAATTTAAATTTGAACAGGATTGATTTTCCCGTCCTTAATTTCATATATTTTGTTAAACTTTTTTGCGAACTCTAAATCATGTGTTACTACAATTATGGTCATACCTTCGCTATTGAGTTTTTTTAGTATACTTAAAATATTGTCTCTATTCTCATGATCCAAATTACCCGTTGGTTCATCTGCTAGTAACATTTTTGGATTTGAAATGATTGCTCTTGCAATTGAGACTCTTTGTTGCTCCCCACCGGATAAAATTTTTACCCTTTTATCTTTAAGTGGTAATATATCTAATTTTTCTAGGATTCCATCTAAGTTGGGTTGTTTTTTCTGATTAGAAAACATTAATGGTAACATTACATTTTCACCAACTGTATAATCCTCAATTAAATGATAGGACTGAAATACAACGCCAATGGATTGATTTCTAAACTCAGCTAACTGATTATCATTTAATTTTGTAAGATTCTTATCATTAAATATGTAATATCCTTTTGTTGGAGTATCTATCGTAGATAATATATTGAGTAATGTTGACTTCCCACTACCCGATTTACCTATAATTGCAACAAAATCGCCTTCGTTAACATCAAAATACAAATCATTTAATATAAATGTCTTTTCTTTATCATAACTTTTATATATATTTTGTAATTTATACATTAATTTTCCTCACTATAAATCCGAATTTGTTATGCTTCTGTATTTTATGAATCTTGTTGCGATGATCGTTTCTATGACTGGTATTAAGTAAATGACACACAATGAAATTAATAACTGTTCGATGGGTACCCATGTAAACTCAAATTCATTATTCGTTGATAAAGTGATTCCATATATCACCATACCGAGTATCAAACTCACAATAGTAGAATATATGCTTAAGATAGCAATTTCTTTTAGAATCATCTTTCTTAAGTGACTTAGTTTCATGCCCAATACAACAAAAACGGTATACAACTTGTTTCTTTCTTTTATGGTTAAATGAACAGAAATTATGATGTTAATCGATAAGAAAACCGCGACTAAACTAAAAAATGTCACAGATATTCCTTGAAACATACTATAACCATCTGAAAGTTTATTTAATATGGTGGTAAATGATTCTATATATAACCATGGTAGTGCTACTTGATATAATTCCCCAATTTTATCAAACGTTGATTCATGTGTAAGATTTGACTTTATATAATAACTTTGAAAATAATAATGTGGATTTCCTTCTGTACCCCCTAAGTACTCAGGAAATTGATTTGCAAAATCCACATAATCCATTACAAATATTTGATGCATGTTAGGATAACTTGTTTCTTTATCACTAAACTCAAAATAACCTGTTATCTCATAAGAAACTCCCTCCACTTCTATGATAGAGTTCATTTCATACGTTTCTATTTCCTTAAAATAGAAAATTGAAGGTAATGCATGTATCCGGTCATATGATGTAACATTGATATCGTAAAACCTGTTTTCAATTAACAATTTTTCATGTTCTATGTTTGTACCAACCACATACGTATGCTTTTGATTGTACATGATATTCATGTTGTTAAAAGGTATGACAACATCGAAGTTATTCTTTAAATCATTAAAATAATATTTCTCGTTTTCTACATAATTTAGATCATTTATGAAGAGCCTATATTCATCAGGTTTTAAGTAAATATTTTTGATCACAGACTGCTTTATCGTTTCTGTCATAAAGATTCCAAATATTAAGACCATACCTGCTAATACAATTCCTATGAGAGGAAATATGAACCTAGTTGACTTTTGACCAAAAGTCTTAAATTTTATGTTCATGATTGTTCTCCCAAAATAAAATATCTAGACTTTTTATTAAAATGTAATAAACTAATCAGCATGTTAACAAGTAGTATGATCAAGAATGTCATGACAAATAACAACCCTGAATAATAAAGTGATTGAATCCAGTTAATGTAGACAAATACATCATTTAGTAAACTTATTAAAACCAAAATGATATATGATAGTAACAACGACACACCAATGGTTGAAGTACTTGTAACAACCGTCTCAACTAAATTTAATTTCAGTAACTTAAAGTCAGTTGCTCCTAGAAGTTTATAGATACCTAATTTCCTTTTGTCTGATAAAAACGTATATGATGTGATATTCGCTATATTAATGATACCTAATATACCAAATATTGAGGTTAGGACAGTAATAATCCAAAAATAGGTTTGATTATCCATCATCATTCGATTCATGACATAATCGATTGTTTGAAGTAACTGTTCATCTTGCATATTAAAGATTTCTTTTAATCTTTGAATCGTATCTTCTTCTGCATGCATCTTGGTAATGATGTAATCATAGTTCGTAATCGAACCGTTAATATCTTCATAAGTTCTTACAGGAATATATGCTGTTGTATTTATACTTTGTTCATCATAAGGTATCCCCTGCTTTATAAAATCCTCAATTTGTTGCTTTCTATAAGAATCACTTGAAACAACACCAATAATTGTAAATTCGTTATCTAGAAAATTAAGTTTTTGACCAACTACATTTACATATCCAAATACAATTTTAGCGGTATCTTCATCAACCACCATGACTTTTTCGTTGGAGGATTGCTGCCAGGTTGTTCCATATAGTAAATCAATTTTTTCAGATATAAGATGATACAAATACTTAAGATTTCTAGATGGTACACCTGTATCAACAAAATCCGATGTTGCAGCAATCACATGTACATTTTGTGCAGTATCTATTTTTTCAAGTGTATTTTTATAGAATGTGATTTTAGATAATGTACTTCTGGCTATATCTAATTGATCTATCGTAGGATAAAACCCATCTGGGTATTCATTAGATACCCCTCCAATAACAGTCAACACCGATTGATCATAGAAATTAATTTCTTTGATGATTCTATTTTTTGATGCATCTTGGAAATTGAGTAAGACAAAAACGAATATGATTGCGATAAAAATGAATACTAATTGTTGTATATACAATTTTAAGTTGTTCTTGATTTTTATAATTGAATACTTAAACAAATACACTCACTCCTTTTAGACCTTCATTGAATCAACTGATAATCTTCATATTTTATAAATGATTCACCCTTTCAAAAAAATAAAACCCATCATTAAAAGTTATGTAAAATTGGAATATATCACAAAAAAATCATTTGTGATTTGTTATATATCTCCCAATTTATAACATAACCTTAAACCTGATGGGTTTTGGTTAATCTTATTGTATCAAAATATTCATATGATATCAAACATAATTGTAAAAAATATTCATATGATGACTTAAATTTCATCTTTTATGAAAATATAAGCATTATAACTATTCTTTTTAATCTAGGCGGATAATTTCAACTGGAGTTTTCTTTAGTAAATTTATGAGTGGAGCAGATATAGATATCATTAAAAGTATGACTGTAAATAGGATAATGAAGATGACATTCGATTGAGTTAGTTTCAACAACTCCATTTGATAATTATCTAGAACGACATTTTTATTGAGTGATTGTGTAAATAGATAAATAACATAAAGAGCCGATGGAATAATAATGATCAAGTTTATGATATTTTCAATTATAAATAGTTCAAATATATTGAGTCTAGATAAACCCATTGATCTATAAATTCCAATTTCTTTTTTATGCAGTTCGATATTAGAAGATGTATTGTAGTAAATAAATATGATAGAAAAAACTGCAAATGTTACACAAACCATGATAAACAAATCACTCAATCTTTGGATGTTACGGATAAATCCAACATAAGTAGAATCAAATGGCGTAACGATGATATCTGTTTCTAAGGTATTGTTTACTGCAGAATAGTGTCTTTGGAAAAATTGATATGCATCAAATGATTTTATATTGAGTAAATATTGATATGATAAATCATATCCATCTGTGAATTCATTAAATAAAGTATCCGATAAGATGATATTAGATGCCTTGTAATCATAGTTATCAAAATTATCTTCCATAGGTTCATGTAAATCGTCATAAATAATACCTTTAAGAATAACCTCTTTCCTATATTCAGGTTGGTTTATGAGTCTTTGATCTTTATATTCTAAAGTAAATTCTGATCCATATTCTATATGACTTGAATTTAGGTTTTCTTTCGTAATAAAATCATTTGTATCTCTAAATAAAACATTGTAATAGTGAAGTGGTAAGATGACTTCATTATCTTGAAGTAAAAGTGAATCCAAACGAGTCATTCCACTTTCTGTTACTACTTTTAAATTTATACCAGCCAAAAGCTTAGATTCTTTAACAATTGTTGGATATGAACCATCAACTACAAAATTTAGACTCTGTACATGTTTATCTAAATATTCTAGTGTAAAACTACCATTAGCATAAATCATATCATTCAAATGGAAATCTATGAAACCATCTCGAACATAATAGCTGTCTGACAAAATATCAGATGGATTCATACCATATTGATTTTTTCTTGAAAAATCTGTTTGTATGATTCCAGTAACAACAATTATAAATGAACTGTCTCTACCAGCAACATTAAAGGTGAACTCCATACCGATTAAATCTCCCAAACTTGTTTGGTCATCAAAACTCTCTAGTATTGTACGATGTCCTATATAATCAGTAATTGCAATCTCATCATAATTTGTAGGTGCACTACCATGCATAAAGGTCAAATCAAACTGATCAAAATTTTTGATTTCAGTCGTAAAAGGTGACCATCTGAGATGGAGTTCTTCTTTAAACATTGGATCTATATTTCTATAGCTACCTCCAAATGCTTCCCCATCATAGGTATTGGTATATGCCTCTGTATTTGAATTGACTATTCGTACATGGTTAATAGAGTTTTGAATCAAACTGTCGATAACCATTTGATTTTTATCCATAGTTAAAAAAGTTAAACTTATACCAAAAAATACGATTGTAAGTAAACCAAGAATGATAGAAAATAAAGATTTCATACGTCTTTGTTTGATAAAGCCAAGTGCCTTCATAAAAATAAATAAACCAGATACTTTTTTGGTTGAGTCATTTTTAGTTTCAACCGTTGATTCATCATGATGAATAATCTTAGATTCTATTGAAGTGATTCTACCATCAACCATATAAATGGTCATGTCACTAAATAATTGAATCATATCTGCATCATGTGATGCTACAACTACTAAATGATCTTTAGAATATGCTTTTAGCAGGTTGAAAATTGCTAGACTGTTTTGACTGTCTAGATTGCTCGTAGGTTCATCTGCTATAAGTATTCTAGAGTTTTTAAAAAGCGCTCTAGAAATTGCAACACGTTGTTGTTGACCTATAGAAAGTTGGTTCGCCAGATGACCCGAATAATCTGATAAACCCACTTGATTGAGACAGTCTAACACATCAACATGATTCATTTTTTGTCCAGTAATCATTCCTTGTATAGAGACATTATGAGATACATATTCATTGGCTAATAAATTGAATTTTTGAAATATAAATGATATCTCATTTAAACGATATGAATTGAGTATACTTTGATTCTTGAAATCCATTTTTTGATGCTGGTAGTAAACATCCCCTTTAGATGGATGATCAATACCTCCAATAATATTTAATAAAGTACTTTTACCACATCCACTTTTTCCAGAAACAAAAACCATGCCATATGATGGCAGTTCAATTGAAATATCTTCTAAAGCGTGTTGTGTAAAATCATTTGTTTGGTATATTTTATGAACATGACTTAATTTGATCATGAGATTTCTCCTATGGATATGATTCTTTGCTATAAATTTAAAGCATTCACTTCAATCTTCCGTATTATCTGTACTTTTGATTTTTATCAATAAAGATAAAACCCATCATTAAAAGCTATGTAAAATTGGAATATATCACAAAAAATCATTCGTGATGTGTTATATATCTCCCAATTTATAACATAACCTTAAACCTGATGGGTTTTGGTTAGTATCATTGTATCAAAATACTAAATACTTTACAAATATTACTATAATTAATATTTGAATTTATGAAAAAAACATCTACCAATCGGTAGATGTTAAAGAATTTCGCTGTTTAAACATATACTTTATAAAGTTCTACACCATATTTAATAAAATAAGATGGTAATGCAATAAATATAATATAAGATAAATGAACTTCAATGATGGTATTGAGTGAATAAAATGACTCCATATAATGATGTGTTAATAAAACACCAACAAGACCTAAGAAGTTAAACGCATGCATAAATCTCATAAAGAATTTTTCTTCATTTGACCTATAATTAGACTTTTCTAAAAATGTCAGTTTATACCATATGTCAACGAGCATATGTGCTTCTATATAAGTAAGTATTAAAAATAACCAGTGGATTAAACCCTCATCATAACCTATCACTAATGTTTTAATAACGATAAATGATAACAAAATCGTTAACATCTCTTTAATCCATTTAAAACGATCATTTATCCAAGTATGGATATTATTCATTTCAGGATAAATAAAATTTATTTTTAAGTAAATAACATTAATAAGATAAATCGCTATAAATAGTATATAGACAATATCTTTTATAAACGGTGACAATGTCAAATAAAGGAGAACACCCATTAAGAAAATTGATAAATGAAATAAATGATCTTTATAAATGTATCTTGCACGCTGCTTCATTTAAATACCTCATTTTATGTTATATCTTGTTGTGTGATTTTCTAGTTTGCACTAAATACGGAGGTAATCTTTGGAATATCTTTTTTCTTACCAAAGATGAATATTTCATCATTTGGCATTAATACAGTATCCTTACTAGGAACTAACATTTTTTGATTTCTTTCAATCAATAAAATATTAATACTATATAAAGATCTAGAATCTAAGTCAGTGATTGGTAAGGGTTCAAATTCACTATGAATCTTAATTTCATATACATCGAAATCATTTTTAATGTTGAAGTAATCCACAACATTACCACTTGCTATTTTATTTGCAACACGTTCACTGGCAATATAAAGTGGTGATACAATATCGGTTGCTCCAACGAGTTTTAAGATTTCTTCATAGTCATCTTCATCCGCTCTTGCAGTAATTTGTTTAACGCCTAGTTGTTTGAGTTTAATGATTGTAATAATACTTGCTGTTAAGTTATTACGTTCATTTTGACCAAATGCAACAATCACATGGTCCGCATTTGAAATACCAGCTGCCTTTAATGCATCCTCATCGGTTGAGTCTGCTACAAAGGTGTTTGTAATGATTTCACTCGCCTTACGTACAGATTCTTTATTTTGGTCGATTGCGATTAAATCCACATCAAGTTTACTAAAACTTTCAACAAGATTTAATCCAAATCGACTAAGACCAATTATCGCTACTATTTTTTTCATCTTAATTCACTCCTAACCTATCATCATTTTTTCTTCAATATATTCTAAGCTTTGTAAATCTTTACGATACCAATTTGTATTTAATAAACTAATCATCGTCAGTGGTCCTACACGACCAATAAACATGACAATACTTAACATGATCTTGGATATATCGTTTAAACCTGCTGTAATATTAATTGTTAAACCGACATTGGCAAACGCAGAAATGGATTCAAATAATGCCTCATCTAAACTAATGTTTTCAACACTTAAAAGTATTGATGTAGAAACAATAATTATTAATATACTTACAGTTAATAAAATACTTGCTTTATGTCTTGTTTCATGACCAATAAGTCTTTGGTGTGTTGTTGTTTGAGTACCTCTTGCATAACTTCTAGCACCGACAAACAGTGTGTATACAGTCGTTGTTTTAATCCCACCACCGGTTGATGCAGGAGATGCTCCTATAAACATTAAAACCATTAAAATAAGTGTTGTAATACCAGAGAGTTCTTGCATGTTAATGGTTGTAAACCCTGCAGTTCTTGCAGTAACACTTAAGAAGAATGCTTCTAACCAAGTTAAACTCTCTTGATGGTTTTGTGAGAACTTAAAGATGAGTATACCTGAAACCCATAAAACTAAATTCATCATCAGTACAACCTTAGAATGAATCATGAGTCTCTTATAACTTCTCTTCTCAAATAAATCATTTAAGACAATAAACCCTAATCCACCTAACATAATTAATATTGCAGTACTTAAGTTTAACAAGACATGCCCATTGTATGCTTGTAAACTTTGATCACCTAAAATATCAAATCCTGCATTATTAAATGAAGATATGGCATGGAATGCACTAATACCTATTGCATCCATAAGTTCATAATCTGGTAAAAAGACAAACATGTTAATGATAAATCCAACCAACTCAATGACTAAAGTAAATACTACAATTCTTTTAACTAACTTAACCATACCTGACATATTGTTTTGATTTAAGCTTTCTTTAATCAAAACTCTATTACCAATACCAATCTTAGCACCAATTAAATACATCACAAAGACTGAAATTGTAACAACAGATAACCCACCGATTTGAATAAGTGCTGCTAATACCACCTTACCAAAAGGAGATAAGAGTATGGATAAATTACTTACAGGTGATAACCCCGTAATTGTTACTGCAGATGTTGAAATAAATAAAGCATCTACATAACTTAAAGCACCTACTCCACTTTTAGAAATAGGTAATACTAAAAGTATACTACCGGTTAAAACGATAGAAAAGAATGAGAGTATAATGACTGCATAGGGTGTTAACTTTTTCATCCAACCACATCTTTCTCTTTAAATACACATAAAGTATTATATCATTAATTAAAGTGTTTTATGACTTAAACTATATGAGAACATGCTACTCACTCGAGCACTCTATCATACTTTTTAGTTTTTCTTTAATAATGGATGCATAAACCATATATCCTTTAGGATTTAGGTGTATGCCATCCATTGTGTAAGTCTCATCTAAGTAACCATCTAAATCGAGTAATGCATCAAAAAGGTTAATAAATCCCAATTGATTTAAATCTGCATATATTTTAACTTGTTCATTTATAGTTTTAAGTTCGTGATTTTCTCTTCCTGCTATATATATTTTCTTATAGAGCTTACTTTTTACAGATACGACAGGAGTTGTTGATAAATACGTTATATGCGCTTCTGGATATCTATTCGTGAGCTCTTTTAATAGTACTTTGATATTCTCTACTGCTTTTTGAACCGTTGCCTCATGTAGGACTAAGTCATTAGAACCGATCGATATATATATATGATTCGGTTCTAAGTTACCTAAAATCATATTTAGTTTGAATAATATAAATGGAGATGTTGCACCTGCAATGCCACGATTTAAGGCATCAATTCCTGGAAGATATGTATTTAAATTAAAATATTCAATCATAGAATCCCCTAAAAAAACAAATGGTGCACCTAATTCTGTTTCATTTAATTTTCTATATTCATTTAGTTTTTTAGTTGAGGTGTTGATGATCATTTCTCTTAACCCCTTTAATTCTTGACTGTCTAATTTATACATAAACAAAAACTCCTTTTTAAGACTTTAATACTTCTTTTATTATATCATCATTTAAGACATCTTATTTTTGTATGACCTCCCCTTATGGTATAATACACCTTAGAAAAAGGGAGGTACATACAATTGAAAGATTATTTTTTAGACAATACATCATTTATTATCCAATTCAACAGAATACCTTGTAATAGTGAAGCAAACATTTTAAACTCTAAACCATTTCAAATGATTTTAAGACGTTATATTTATGAAGTTAAGGCATTAGGTGATAAAGCCTACACATGGATCACCAAACTTAATACAAAAGAATTAGTGGCTTTATATAAGGCATTATTAGTATTTGACTATGATGAAGTACATCAATCACTCGATCTACTTAAAGATGAAGCAGCAAGATATGCATTTTATATGTTTACTGAAGGTCTTTATGACTACTGGAGAAAACTTGAACGATATGGTTTCTTTAGTAGAAGCCGCTTAGACGATGATCAAAATATCAATCAACGTTTAACAGAAAGCAACGATCACTTCAGTAATTTAGTATTAAAACTTTACCGAACAGTATCTCAAAAGATTATTAATAAAAACTATCTATTATTAAGACAGCTTCCAGCAGGCACTCAAGCAAATTTAAGTTTAGTTTCTAATCCCTGGACATTTGATACACCTTATACCAAACTAACCGATACAAGATTTGTTACAAGCATCGTTATTAGACCACCCTTAATGATTTATTCTAAAGCGAATACGAGAACTGGTTTATTTACTCCAGCGGATGAAAATCCACTGGAGAAACTAGAACTGAATAAAAACGACTTTGTTGTCGCAGCAATCAAAGTTGGTCCATACTTAACCTATGCTTATATACATCATAAATTCTTAAAATATGCAGTTACATTAGGTTCTTTATTTGAACTTGCATCCTTTGATGAATATAAAGATAAAAAACCAGATTTAATATATGTATATGGTATTTCAGATAATGCATATGATGGTAAGTACTTCTATGATGAGAAAAATGATATTTATTCAGGTTACGTAAGTCTTGATGATAAAAACGATTATTTTGGTTATGTTAAAAAGATGTTACTCACCTTACATAACGTTAAAATGATTAGAGAAAACAAATTACCAATTCATGGTGCTATGTTTAGATTAACACTCAAAAACGGCGATACTAAAAATATTTGTATTATAGGGGACAGTGGAGCTGGTAAATCAGAAACCATTGAAAGTATGAGACTTGTTGGTGAAAAGTTCATTAACAATATTGAAATCATATATGATGATATGGGAACATTTGATATGTTAGGTAATGAAGTCATCAGCTATGGTACTGAAATTGGTGCATTTGTAAGACTTGATGACTTAGACCAAGGCTATGCTTATAAACAAATCGATAGGGCAGTATTCTTAAACCCTAATAAAACCAATGCACGTGTTGTGCTACCTGCAAGTGATTATCAGTTTGTCATGATGAAACATAAAGTGGATCTTCTACTTTATGCCAATAACTATGATGAAGATCATGAAGGCATTAAAGTCTATGACAACTTAGATGAAGTACTTGAAATCTTCCAAAAAGGTGAAAGAAAAGCTAAAGGAACAACTAGTGAAGTTGGAATGACTAAAACTTACTTTGCAAATCCATTTGGACCCGTACAACATGAAAAAGAAAACCAAGTTTTATTAGAAAAATACTTTAAAAAGTTATATGATAATCAAATACCAGTCGGTGTGATTTACACAAAACTGGCACTTGATGGGTTCGAACAAAAAGGACCAAAACTTGCTGCAGAGGAACTCATTAAGTTCTTAACTCAGAAAAAATAAGACAAAACCCAGCGCAAGCTGGGTTTTCTATTTAAACTTTATCTTTTACTTTAGGCTTAATTGCATATTTTGCATAATCTTCTTTTGTTACTTGACGTGATCTTGCAATTGCAAATCCGTTACTTGGAATATTTTTAGTCACTGTAGAACCTGCTGCAATAAAGACATTATCTCCTACTTCAATCGGTGCAATCAAATTGGTATTACAACCAATAAAGACATTATCTCCAATCTTCGTTTGGTGTTTTTTAACACCATCATAGTTAACTGTTACACTACCACAACCAAAGTTTACATTAGAACCCACTACTGAATCTCCAATATATGCAAGATGGCTTGCTTTAGTTTCATCACCAGTTGATGATTTCTTTACTTCAACGAAGTTACCAATACGGTTATGTGCACCAATATCTGCATGATCTCTTAAATGAGCAAATGGACCAACAGTGGTATCTTCTCTAACGATAGAATCATAAATTAAACTATGTTTCACATGAACACGTTCATGGATCTCTGAGTTATGAACCTCAGAGTTTGGTCCAACAATTGCCCCTGTTTTAATCACTGTGTACCCTGTAATTGTTGTATTTGGGTTAATCGTTACACCTGGTTCAATAATAACGTTATGACCAATGGTAATTGTTTCAGGGTTAATCATAGAAACACCATTAAGCATATGTTCTTTATTAATATATTCTCTTAAATATTTTTCAGCAACACTAATTCCATATAAATCATTAACACCCATAACCAGCGAATTATTTCTAACTGTATATGCACCTACTTTATAATCTCTTTTCATCAGTGCAATCATATCCGTAATATAATATTCACCCTTAGCATTTTTATTATCCAGTTCACCTAATAAATTAAAGAATTTGTGATTATTGACGATATAAATACCAGTATTTATTTCTTTTATTTGTTTTTGATAGTCATTTGCATCTCTATCTTCTATAATACCTTGAATTTGGCCTTGTTCATTTCTTAAAATTCTACCGTATCCTTTAGGATCCTCATAGATTGCTGTAACAACAGTTAAGTCATTTCCATTTTCTTCATGTACCTTAAACATTTTATCAATTTGCTTATAATAAATTAAAGGAACATCCCCAGGCATAATAAAAGTAGATCCTTCTAAATCCTTAAAGGTTGGTGCAGCCATTAATGCTGCATGACCAGTTCCTAACTGTTCATGCTGATAAATATAACCTGCTCTATCTTTAATCAGTCCTTCAACCACTTCATGTTGATAACCTACTACTAAGTAAATATCATCCACAACAGACTTTTCAATATTTTCAACAATATATTCTATCATTGGTTTTTTTAATATCGGAAAAGCAACCTTGGGTGTTTCAGTTTTCATTCGGGTTCCTTTACCAGCAGCAAGCACTAATGCATAACGTTTCATGATTTATACTCCTAAATCTTTTATTTTATTTACAATCAGTTCCATCGATTCATCTAATAAATTAGAATCCTTACAACTGATTGTAACACGAATAACGGGTTCTGTACCACTTGGACGAACCAAGAGTAATGAATCTGGTCCTATTTTTTGTTTAATATCATCTAATAAACCTTTGATTTCTGGATAACTTAAAACTGTTTTATTAACATTTTTAATGTTAACCATTCTTTGTGGATACATTTCTACTTCTTTTGTATAATCCTTTAGAGATATGTTGTTTTCTGCAAGTACTTTAATTAAGTACATACCAGCAAATAATCCATCTCCAGATGGTAGTAGATCATTTAATATAATGTGACCTGAGTTTTCACCACCAATTGTTAAATCATTTTTAACAATTTCATCAGATACGTATTTATCCCCAACAGGTGTTTGTAGTACATCAATTCCTAATTCTTTAAAAGCTTTTAAAACACCTGGATTACTCATTTGAGTAAGTACAACTGTATCTTTTTTAAGTTTTTGAATAGATTTTAAATACTTGGCTATGACATAGACAATCATATCACCGTCATATATGGTATTTTCACCATCAACGACTAATAAACGGTCACCGTCTCCATCAAAACTTAATCCAATATCAGATTTATGAATTATGACTGCTTCTTTTATAGCATCTAAGTGTGTGGAACCCACACTTAGATTAATATTAAGTCCGTCTGGTTCTTTACCGATTTGATAACTTTCATCAGTAATACTTTCAATGACTCTTTTAGCGATTTTAAAGGTTGCACCATTTGCAGAATCATAAGATACTCTCATATGTGTTCTTGGAATACTTAAATCCTTATAAACACTTCGATAAAGTGAATCCACATCATCTGTAACAGAAATTTTTCCAAGTGTTGCTGCAACTAAACAATTTTCTTCATCAATAAAAGGTTCTAAAGATAACTCTTCGTCATCTAACATTTTATAACCTGATTTAAATATTTTGATACCATTATCGGTATATGGATTGTGTGATGCAGTAACCATCACACCAATCAAGTTATTGATTTTAGAGTAATAAGCAACCATTGGAGTTGAAACAACGCCTGAGATTAAAACCTCTACTCCAGCTAAAGATGCACCATATGCAATACCATATGCAAGCATATCACTAGATAACCTTGTATCTTGACCAATAACAATTCTTTCTGGTTTAAACTTTTTAGCAATTGCTTGACCAACTCGAAAAGCGAGTTGGTTGTTTAATTTTTCAAATGCTGTACCTCTAATGCCATCGGTTCCAAAATATTTTTTGTTCATATAAATTCCCCTATTCTACAGTAACACTCTTTGCGAGATTTCTTGGTTTATCAATATCATATCCTAATTCATAAGATGCATAATATGCTATAAGTTGTGCGGGTAATATGGTTAGAATCGGTGTTAAAAGTGGATGTACATCTTCTAAGATAATATCATCCCCATCACTTTTGAGAGATTCTAATGTAATAACGATAGGTATTGCGCCTCTAGACACTGTTTCTTCTAAATTACTTCTCGTATTCAAATTAATCGATTCATGAGATATTATAGCAATAACAGGTGTTTTATCCTCTATTAATGCAATTGTTCCATGTTTAAGTTCACCTGCAGCAAAACCTTCTGTATGGATATATGATATCTCTTTTAGTTTTAATGCAGCCTCTAGTGATGTTGCATAATCCATGCCTCTACCAATGTAGAAGGCATGTTTCGTGTTTATATATTTTACCACTAAATCCCTGATATGGCTATCACTTAATAGGAAATTTTCCATTGCTTGTGCGGTTTTTGATAGTTCATATTGTATATCTATTGCTTTATCTGATAAAGCATATGCAAGTATAAATAACATCGCAATTTGAGCAACATATGCTTTAGTAGATGCAACAGCAATCTCAGGACCAGCAAAAATCTCTAAGGCATAGAGAGATTCTCTTGCAAGTGTAGATGTAATAACGTTAGTTATGGTTAATGTTTTATAGTCTTGTTTTTTTAGTTTTGTTAAACAAGTTCTTAAATCAGCTGTTTCACCACTTTGAGAAATTAGTATGAAAAAAGCATTTGGATCAATAAGTGGTGTGTTATAAGCAAACTCAGATGCAATATGCACCTCAACTGGTTTTTTAATTAAGTCTTCAATTATTTTTTTTCCGACGATACCTGCATGCATGGATGTTCCAGCTGCTAGTATATAAATACGACTGGATTGCTTTAAATCATTTAAAAGAGATTGATTGATATTAATTGAAGAGTCATGAATATATCCCTTCATGATTCTTCTGATCACCGTGGGTTGTTCATGAATTTCTTTCAACATAAAATGTTCAAAGATGCCTTTTTCAGATGATTTGATGTCAAAGTTGAATTCTTCAAATTGTACTTGAATTTCATTTAAATCATAATCATATAATTTGACCGAATCTTTCTGACTAACAACAAATGTTTTATCAGCTAAAACATGATATGTCTTAGCATATCCAGCGAGTGCTAATATGTCTGATGTAATAGTAACTCCTTCTTCATCTTTCCCTATAATCAAAGGTGGTTTATTCTTAGCAGCATAGATAGTATTTGGATCTTTGTTATCAATAATAAGTAAAGCGTAAGACCCTTGAAGTAAATTTAATGTAGAAACAATAGATTTTTCAACATCCATGATGGTTGAAAAACTATCAATCAAGTGAGCAATAACTTCTGTATCTGTTTCACTTATAAACGTGTGATTTTTTAAGTATTGATTCTTTAATTGTTTAAAATTTTCAATTACTCCATTATGGACAATAATGTAACGACCTGAACTAGATTGGTGAGGATGTGCATTGACTGCATTTACTTTTCCATGGGTTGCCCATCTTGTATGTCCTATACCAATGTTAGATAGTATGTTGTGTGTTGTTTTAGATAGTGTTGAAACCCTACCTATATCTTTATAGATGTTAAACAGATTTGAGGATAAATTATAAAGCGTGATTCCGGCAGAATCATATCCACGGTATTCCAATTTTTCCAATCCTTCTATGATAATGTTTCTAGCATTCGATGAGCCTATATATCCTACAATTCCACACATGATTAATTCCTCCTAAATAATAAACACTGATGTTAAGTCAGTGTTTATTATAGCATATTTTCAATTATTGAAAAATATTTTCAATTTATTTTAAATTCGTAATTGAATTAGTTACATGTAAACTACTAACCTTCATTTGATTTTATTGAAAGATAATAAATTAATTTATCATGTATTTTATACTATTAAATATTCCTTAGACAAATAAGATTGATTCGTCTATAAATTGAATGTGCAATCTTTGTTTAGAGTATTTTAGATGAAACTACTCTAATAATTGGATTTCATTTGTACAAATACTTTGCTTTTATGTCAATAAAGTGGACATGATAAGTGAGGATTTCTTTGAATAATACACTTGATAAGGCGTTTGATAATCGATATGTGGGAAAGTTATAAACAAGTTTTAGAAAAGGCATTTCCTAAAAGTTTAATCGCTGTAGATTCATTTCACGTCATAGCAAACCTGAACAGAGCGATGGATAGAGTTCGAATTGATACCATGAATAGATTTAAATTAGAACGCAGTAAACTACTGAACAATGATATGTATTATTACATGTTAAAGAAGTTTCATATCTTCTTTAAAATTGATTTAGATCGTCTAAGAGATTTTAAACCGGCCTACATCGCAAAACTAAATACCTACTGGGATAAGCAAACTATACTTAACTATCTTTTAGATATTGATGATACACTTAAACACTGTTATAGATTAAAAGAATAGTATCGATATTTTAATTTAATAGCTGAATATGATACCTGTGATGAAGGATTTAATATTTAAATTGATGGGTTTAAATCAAACCCTGTTAAAGAATTTAGAGACTTTGGACGTATGATACAAACTTGGAAAGTTGAAATAAAGAACTCGTTTATTATGTCTAAAGGTAGACGAATATCCAATGGACCAATTGAATCTACAAATTCTAAAATTAAGACAATCATTAAAGTTTCTAATGGTATTAGAGACTTTAGAAGGTTAAGAGGCAAAATAATGTATTCTATTAATAAAGATACACCACTTAAAAACGAAAATATTAAAAAGTATATAGATATAACTAAATAAAAAGAGGTACCTCCATATTTTTTAGTTATTTAAAATAGTTGGTGTAAAAAAACACCTTTCAATTAGGTGGTGGTAGTACCCCATCTTTTTTAAAGGCCGAAATAAATATATAAAAAATGAAGAACACCTTTTATAATATAGTTAGTCGTAACTAAAAAAACAAAGGAGTTCTTCATGTATGATAATATCACAAAACTATATAAATTAGAAAACATAAATTCAAAAATAGAATCACTTGATACCACAATAGATGGTGAAGTACTTACACTTCATCTAAAGTTACTAAAAGATAATATAAATTGTCCACAATGTCAAACATATCCGATGTATTTTCATGGTTTTAGGTTAAAAAAATTAATCCATAGTGTTTCATTAGAACATCAAGTAAAAATCGCTTATTATGCAAGGCATAATCGGTGTAAAACATTTAATAAAACAATCTATGAAACAAATCCATTTAATCAAGTTTACGAACGTATTAGTTTAAAAACCAAACTATCTATCTTAAATCACTTAAAAGATATCCATCATAACTTCGCTGATACAGCAAAGTTATTTAATGTATCTAGTCAAAGTGTGATTAATATATTTGATAAGCACATCGATGCCCACCCTAGAAAATTAGGCGAAGTTATCTCTATTGACGAAGTCTTTACCAATAAAATGAATAAATATAAATATGCCTGTGTCATTTTAGATTTTAATACCTCTAAAATTATTGACATTATAGCAACGCGACACAAAAACTATTTAACAGAATATTTTTTTAGAATTCCTAGGGAAGAAAGACTTGGTGTTAAGGCTGTAGTCATTGATATGTGGCTAACTTATTACGATGTGGCAAAATTCTGTTTTCCAAACGCGTTTATAGCAATTGATTCATTTCATATCATCAAAAATCTCAACGAAGCTATCAAACAAATTAGAATCCAAATTCAAAGAAAATATGATCAGGATAGTTCGAGACTTGAGTATAATGACATGTATTATTACATGTTAAAAAAATTCCATTACTTCTTCGTAAAAGACTATGAAAATATTTATGATGGCAAAATACGGGTATATAAAATGAAGGGTTACTGGCATAAATCTGAAATATTAAGTTATTTATTGAAAATTGATAATTCACTGACTAAAGCTTACAGATTAAAGGAAGCCTATCGCGTATTTAATCTAACAGCAAGTTTTAATGACTGTGATGAGCGCCTTGATGAATTGATTACTGAATTTAGAAACAGTGAGTTTGAAATATATAGAACATTTGGTCAAACACTAAATACTTGGAGAGATAGTATCAAAAATTCATTTATAAGAATCGATGTCCGTAGGATATCTAATGGCCCCATTGAATCTATCAATAATAAGATTAAAACAATCATTAAAAACTCAAATGGTATCAGATATTTTTACAGGTTTAGAAATAAAGTACTGTATTCAATTAATAAGGATGTTCCAATTACCAATAAGTAAATAAAAGTGGTTATGACAAAAGAAAAGACGCAATTTCTGCGTCTTTTTGGTGTACACCACCTATTTTATAGGTCGTTTTTACACCATCTATTTTAAAGGGTCTGAGTAAATTCTATATTTTATTGAACTACAACTTCACCGTTACTATCAACAGTTAAATAGACGGTATTACTAAATATATCTGTAGTTTCAATTAAATTCTTCATTGTTGCATTACCTTTAATTAATGCTTGAGTACCAAACAAGAATACTGTTTGATCTTTTAATGATGATTGGAATGATGTTCCATTGTATCCTCCAACATATACATTTTCATATAAAAGCATCAATGTCTCTACAGGAATACTGTTTGGTAATACAATAATATTATTATTTTCAAACAATTGAACTCTTTGAGGTTGCGATGGATAACGTGGATGCCCCTTATAGAAAATCTTATATTCATTACCATAAAGTTCAACGATCTTTTCTAGGTATTTATCAAATGAAGCGAATTGAGCATTCACTTCACCTGTAGGTGATGTACCTAAAATTAATAAATTTTTTACTGGATTACCAGCAAAGTATGCCATCATACTTTCATTAGGTTCCGAACCCCAACGTGTCTTTAATAAGTATTCTAATTCATCAAGTTTACCAATTGTTTCTAAAGAACCAAACGCATCAGATACTGATAATACGCGGACATTTAATTCATCATTAATCAATTCCATTAGATCATGTTCTAGATTCCAACCAGATATTGAGTTAACAACATATTCAAAATTATCAAGTTTTGTTGAAGTTAAAACATAATCACTTTGCATATGTGCTAAAATGTTTGAACCACTTACATTTCCATTTAACCAGTTTTCAAATAATGTATATAGACTATTAAATTGACTTAGTGTAGAGAAACTTGAATTAATCATTGACGTAGTAAATGAACCATCTGTATAAATTACAAATGATAATCTTTCAAAAGGAATACCAGATAAAATTGAACTGGTAATAACATTTAAATAATTATCTACTCCTAAAATTTTGAAATTCGTGTTTGGATTAATTGAATATAATTCTTTCATCCATTCAATCATTTTATTGCTTTGACCATGAGTGACATTAGTGTAAAAATTTGGGATTTGTGTTTGTGTATAATTGCCACCAGAAGCTGATACAGCTAATGGATATTTAAGTGCCTTTTCAGGAAGTTTATTAAAGTCATAAGTTGCAGCACGTTCAATTTCAACATAAGTATATCCTGGATATTTATTGTTTAATAAGTCTGATGCAAATAATAATACTGGCATTGTTGCATGTAGCCATGCAAAATTAACTTGATCCACCTTATACATTACAGGTAATTTAAACGTAAGAATTCCTTGATCTCCGATTGAATCAATGTAAGTTAATTCAATAGTCATCTCAAAATATCCATGGAATTCAACTTCTAATTCAAATTCACCAGATATATCTTCAAACTCGTTTACTGATAAGATTGGATTAACAGTACTTATTTCTCCTGTCAAAGGATGTCTTAATGTAAATTTAATACCTTCAACTGTTAATGTTGTTGAATTAGGTAGTGAGAGTTCATAACTTAATGTGCCAATCAATGAATCTTCAACTTGATTAAATACAAATGTTGAGTATTCATATATGTAAAGTTTAGAATTTAAATCTGCAAGTTTTTGTTCAAGTCTACTTAATGCTACTTCAAAATCGTGTGTCTGTATTGCTAGTTCTTCATTAAATTGACTTATAGCATCCGCTAGTGCTTGTTCATATTCAGCCTTTTGATTTAATATTAGTTGATCATATAATTCTTTTTGTGAAACTAATTTTGCGTCATAAATATCTGATTGTGCTTGTAACATATCCACATATAATTGGGCTTGAGTAGCTAACATGTCTTCATATGTGATGATTTGATCAGCTAACATTTGAGCATATAAAACTCTTTGTTCTTCCAAATCAGCTGAGTTTTCAGCTTCTAATTGGGCTAATGCTAAATCATATTCAGCTTTTTGATTTGATATAAGTTGGTCGTATAATTCTTTTTGTGCATCTAAACTAGCATTGAATAATGATTCTAAAGTTACTAAAGATTCATCGTATAGCGCTTTTTGGGAGGCAAGTCTAGCAATATAATCCGCTTCTTGGTCCGCAAGTTTAGCGTCATATTCTTCTTTAAGATGTTCTAAATCAACTTCGAATTTCGATTTTTGAGCATCGATGATAACACGCAATTCCAAAACCAGTGTTTCTAAATCATTTATTTCATTTTGAAGTTCACTAATTTGTTGCTCATATTCTTCCTTTTGTTCTTCAAGACTTTCTTCGATTTGATCAATTCGATCATTAATATCGTCGAAAGATGAATCAATATCTTCAGCATTTGCACAAGCAATCAATACAAGTGCTAATAATATCAACATAAAGGTCGATAAAATTTTTTTCATTTCTATACCTACACACTCAAAAAATCACAAATTGAGTATGCTTACCTTTCTTTTATTTATTTATAACTTCAACCTTAAGTTAATACAGTAATTTAAAAATATATTCCATTCAACCTATTATAACACAATTAAACAACATTATATCAATCCCATAAAATCATTTGCTGATAAGGTAACTATTTCTATCTTATGGTGCATTATAATTTGTTACATTAAATTTGTGAGTAATGTTTTGAACTGGTACCATTTTCTTTTTCTATTGCTTCTATTTTTTTATCATATTCTTCCAATACTTTTGAAAAATAATCGTTTTGACTTCCATCGTTTGAGTTTGTGCCTGAACATGCAACAAGTGTTAGTGCTAATATCAAACCTAAAAAAGTAAGCATTATTTTTTCATTATTTATGTCTCCTTCTTACAAAAAAATCTTTTCCTTTTTCAATAATTAATTTTTGTATATCATTTTTAAGAATTTTATTGGTTATAAGATAGATGCAACCTCCAATAAAAACTATTCCTAAGTTAATCAGGCCATTCACTACAAATACTTCAATTGCACTATTAAATCTAGATAGTATAGATTCAAATGGAAAGAAACTAATTATTAAGAAAAGAGTAATACTCATCACAACTGATGAAATAAAAGAATTATATGTACTTCTTATTTTATTAATAAAATTTATTTCTTTTCTTGTTACAAAGATTTGAACCGTTGTAACAAAAAACTCTGCAACCACAAGTGCAATAGCAGCCCCTAGAGCACCAATGTAAGGCGCTGTCAAAAATAATAAACCTAAATTGATAATTGCTCCTGCTGCGACAGACAAAATATACTTCCTATTATTTCCTTTGGGGATCAAGTATTGTATCCCAATAATATTACTTACTGCTATAAATATGATTTTTAATGAATATATCCCACAAACCCAAACCGCTGAAGCGTACGCCTCGCCCAAAAACCATGGAATTGTGATTGGTGTCAAAACAAAAAAACCAAGAGTGATTGGATAAGCCAAAAATAACATAGCTTTTACAGATTTGGTTAATATTTCATTTACCTTTCCATTCTCATCATTGGCGATCAAATAACTTATTTGTGGCATAACCACCAATCCTAAAGATGTTATTAAAACAAGTAATGTATTAGTTATTTTTGCGGCAACATCAAAATATCCTACTTCTGTTTTTGTTGATACCATACCTAAAATAGTAATGGTTGCATTATTATAGAAAAGTGTTATCAATTGTGGAATAAATAATATCACAAGCCCTTTGAAGTGTTTTTGTATATTCAAGAGTGTTATTTTTTCTATTTTTACAAATAATACTTTCTCCTTAATGAGACCTGCCCACATAATTACTTGAGATAGTATTTCAGTTCCAATCATAATGAATGCATATATGTAGATATCTTGCGGTTTGTTTACAAAAATAAGTATCATAGCAAAAGAGGTAGTTCTAATTAATAAGTTTCTAACTACGATTGCCTTAAAGTTTTCTCTTCCAGTAAAATACCAAGTGATATCTAATAAGTTAGCTATTAACACCAAACTTTGAATTAAAATCAAATTAGTGTTGGGGATGAGTTTGGTAAGATACATCGCTATAAATACTGCAATTGATATTAAACTCGTTATTGCTTTAATAAGAAAAACTTCAACAAAAGCTTGTTTGGTTTGTTCGGCACTTTCCCTTTTTTCAGAAATTAGCTTAGTAGCATACAACTGAACACCTAAAACCGCTGCATAAGAAAAGTAGGTAACAATGGAATAATGATATGAATACTCTCCTAATCCTTCTGGAAGCAGTATTCTTGATAAATATGGAATGAGTATTACCGGAATAATTATAATAAGTAATTGATATAAAAAATTATATAAGTAATTTTTAGTTAAACTCTTACTCATTTGGAAACTCTTTGTTCACTAATTCTAAAACTCGCTCTACAATAATATGCATATCATAATATTTATATTCAGCTAATCTACCACCAAAAAGGTGTTTAGGTTCTTTGTCAGATAATTTCTTATACTTATCATAAATTATTTGATTTGCATTATCATTGATTGGATAATATGGTTCTATTCCTAAAGTCCAGTCTATGGAATATTCCTTGGTAATAACTGTTTTATTAGTCTCAACCATTTCAAAGTGTTTATGTTCTAAAATTCTTGTATAAGGCGTTTCTACATCTGTATAGTTTACAACAGCATTACCTTGAAAATTACTCATATCTTTTATCTCGTGCTCAAACCTTAAACTTCTATATTCTAAAACTCCCTCACTATAATTATAGAATTGATCCAATGGACCTGTGTATAAAACCTTATCAGCCATTTCATCAAAGTATTCTTTTTGACTAAAATAATCAACTTTTAATTTCACTTCAATCCCATCTAGCAATTTATTAAATATCTTAGTATATCCACCAATAGGAATCCCTTGATATCTATCATTGAAGTAATTATTATTATAGGTAAATCTCACCGGTAATCTTTTTATAATAAAAGGAGGTAATTCAGTACATTTTCTTCCCCATTGTTTTTCTGTATACCCTTTTATGAGTTTCTCATAAATATCAATCCCTACCAAGTTGATTGCTTGTTCTTCAAGGTTTTTGGGTTCTTTTGTAAACATACCACTTCTTTGTTCTTCAATCTTCTTAGAGGCCTCTTCAGGTGTTATCACACCCCATAGTTTACTAAATGTATTCATATTAAAGGGCAAATTATAAATTTCTCCTTTATAATTTGCTATTGGAGAATTTACGTAGTTATTAAACTCGGTAAACTGATTTACATAATCCCAAACCTTTTTATTTGAGGTATGAAAAATATGTGCCCCATATACATGTACATTGATACCTTCAACTTCCTTAGTATATAGATTACCACCAATATGGGATCTTTTTTCAAGAACTAAAACATTCTTTCCTCTTTTTTTTGCCTCATAGGCAAATATAGCTCCATATAAACCAGAACCTACTATTATATAATCATATTTTTTCATTTTTCAAAAAACTCCATTATCTTATATCTAACTTTTTTTAACTTAAATAACAACTGATTTTGATCAAGATTGATCATTCTATATTCTTTGACCTTAAGATTATTTTTTTCTATCCAAACATTAATTAATCTTTCTGAGATAAAACCGTATATTCTTGCTTGATAAGAATCATATGAAGTTATGTCACTTCTTTTTTCCAATTCAAAAAGAACCGAAAATAACCATTCACTATATTGATCAAAATATTCTTTCTTTGTAATTAAAATATTCGCTAAAAACAAGTGCTTTTGATTAGAGACCTTCTCAAAAGCTTCTACATAGTCTGGGTGTTTTTCTGAAATAATTTCTCTTATAATTTCATAATCTTTTTTGTAGTGAGCCTTAGAATAGTAGGATTCTACAGTATGTCTCAACATTTTCTCTCTTTTAGGTACAATTACATCTGCTTTGCTTAGTGCTTTTTTAATTTGCTTTTCATTAAGAGCCTTATAAAAAAAATTGCTTTTACTCTTCGATAGAATTCTTCTATAGTGTATCAACCCTACAATTTTTGCATTAGCGTTTTTCCAAATATAATATTGCCCTGTTAGTTCACTATAATTCTTATTTTTATGTGAAATTCCACCCGGAAATGAATCTGATAAGTACCCTTCTGGTATTATTTTATTTTCTGCACCTACAAATAATTTTTGATATATTGAGGTTATTTTTTTATTAATTATGTCTGTTTCTTTGTGAGTTGTAACATAAACTTTAATATCTTCCACGTTTTTTCTCCCAACTTTTACGTTTTTAATCTATACAAAATTCTTCTGTTCAAATATTTTCTTTGTTCTGAAGAACTACAGTAGGCTCTTGTAAGTAAATACATTTTCTTGATTTTATTTTTCTCTGCAATAGCTCTTAATAAAAAATCAGATGAGGTCATGTATTTTTTAATCTCTTTTTCTGTAGACTCTATCGCTTTTTTGAATTTAGACTCTGAAAACAAGTCTTCACCTGTCTTTTCCTTCAAGTATAAATCATAACAGTATCTATGGGCTTTTCTCTGATAAATACCTGCCGTTGATTGTGTATTGCCTTCTCTTATTCTAACTCTATACCCATAGTAATCTTCAAGATTTGATAAGATGAAACCATGTTTAATTGATCTTAATAAAAAATCATAGTCTTCAACATAAGAAATGTTTCTATATTTTCCAACAGTGTCATAAACTTCTTTCTTAGCCATCCATATGTGTAAGATTGGAGAAGAGTATTTAATAGTTTTTTTAATCGTTTTAAAATCTTCTAATAATGTGTTTTTTCCAAGTACTATCCCATTTTGATTGATTGTATACACACTACAACCCAAAATATCTATTTCTGGGTTTCTTTCCATATAGTCTATTTTTTTCTCAAGTCTATCCAATTCACTTATATCATCCCCATCCATCCGGCAAATATAATCCCCCTTGGCCCTATCTAATCCTTTATTTAACGAACTAACTATTTTCTCGTTTTTTTGATTTTTAAGATGAATAATTCTACTATCTTTTTTTGCATACGATTCTATCATTAAAGTGGTTCCATCACTGGAGGCGTCATCTATGATAATTAATTCAAAATTTTTATATGTTTGATTTAGAATTGATTCTATTGCTTCGCCAATATATTCTTTAACATTATATACTGGCATTAAGATTGATATTAACTTCATTTTCTTCCCCCCTTGTGTTAAATTCATAGTACAAGAATACTAACAACAACCAGAAATGTCTTGATTCAAAATACTCTACAAAAATAGATTGTGTCAAAAAGGCTGCCATTCCAAATATCATTATATTTTTAGGATTTTTAGAATTTATAAATACTTGCTTAAATATTTTCCATAACATGATCATAAAACAAAATAATCCCACAATTCCTAGTTCAGCACTTATTTTTAAAAATAAATTGTGAAAGTGAGGGTTATTTATAATCAAATTATTTTGAGCATATTGATAAAATAGATTGGTTGAGTTAGAAAGTCCGACTCCAAAAACTGGATTATTAAAACTCATTTTGATTCCAACAGCCCATAACTCCAATCTACTATAGGCGGAAACATCTTGTATCAGTCTATCATAGACGATAATTGCCGCTATTGATACAAAAAACGGGATACTAATTAATGCTATTTGAGGAACTATTTTATCCTTCTTAGTCATAAATATGTATATGCCCATTGCACCTACTAAGAAACCTATATAGGCGCTTCTAGATAAACTTAAAAATAATGTAAACAACAGCAAACTTATTAGTAAAATACTAACAATCTTTTTTCTTTTCTTAACACCCTGTAAATAATATATTAATAAGAATATACTTATCAATAAGTACCCCGCAAAGTTATTAGGATCTTCAAAGAAAAGACTATTAGAAAACTTCAATGCATAAAAATCTGCAACGTTTAATGAGAAAATCTGAAAAATAATTTTTATATTTTCCGAATTTACCATAAAACTTCCGACTGTTATAATTCCTACGACGACTGATGAAAAAACCCAATATTTAATAAAAATTTTTTTCTCTTCCTTATCTAAATTTTTAGCTACAAAATATCCAGAAAAAACAGCTAAAGAAGTTCTAAACAGGCTAATCAAAGCGCTGCTTATTTGTATTCTATGTACATTAAATATAATACTAAGTAACATGATATAATAAAACCCAAATATCACACTTATACCCTTTACTTTTATCTTATCTATATTTTTAATGCTAGTTATCGTAAAGGTTAGTATTAAGATAATATAAAAAATGTCATTTAATCTAAAAGGTACATCACCTACACTAAAGAGAACCATTCTAAAAGGTAACATAAAACCCGACAGATATAATACTCCTTTTATTCTATACTTTACAACTGTTGCTATAAGGACAATCGATACAAATAGAATGACTAATAAATCCATATTAGTTATCTCTCCTTTGACTAATTTTGTATTTTTGAAGATAACTTGAACTCATTATCTGTGAGCTAAAATCCATATTAATCTCTCTAGATTGCTTATTATTTTTGATTTCAAAATATTCTATTTTTATTTTTTCCATCATGTCTTCTATATCATTCTTAAAAAGCGAAATTTCATCACTTTTTAGTTTTAATTCTCTATGCGAATCAATGTCACTTAAAACAGTAGATAACCCTGTTACTAAGGCCTCTAAAGCGGCCATTGGTAATCCCTCAGAAGAGGAGTTCGATATGAATATATCTGAGGCTTGCAAATATGTCTCTACTTCCTTTTTGTTTCCAAGCAAAATAACATTTTCTTTGATTTCTTTTTGAACCTGTTTTTCTAGGTTTCCACTACCTAAGACCATAAGCGTACAGTCATTTATTTGATTTTCTAGTAAAAATTTATTAAACCCTCTTACAAGTTCAATCGGCCTTTTTCTCTTTATAAGCATTCCTGTGCTAATTAAAATTATATGATTTGTTGGTAAATTAAGTTTTTCTCTAATTTGCCTTTTCTTATCCGGCGTGACCCTAAAGAATCGCTTTGTATCTACACCATTTTGAACAACTTCTAATTCAATTTTTTTTCTTTTGAATTTTTTTTGAATAGCGTATGAACAAGCTATTGGATAATTTATTCTCTTTATAATTTTCATGTGTGCTTGTGCTATGAAAGTTCCCAAAACTTTACCATAAATTTTAGGATAATCTTCATATGGATAGTTATGTATCGTAGAAAAATGAGCCACTTCTTTTATCTTACTCGCATAATAATCCGCTCGTAGACCGTGTGAATGGATGATCTCTATATTATTACTAGAAATAACTTCTTTTATATTGTTCAAAACTTGCTTTTTTCTGACCATTCTAGTTAGATTTAACGCTACAATTTGGCTACCCAACTTTTCAAAATCACTTTTCATACTTTTTTCACTTTCTTCTGGAGAAAGAGTAAGTATTACATAGTCATTTACATCTAAATCTCTAGTGATATTGTACAAAACGTTAATTGGACCCGATCTTTGCAGTGTCGAAACGATATAAAGTATCTTCATCCTTAAACCTCTTCTCTTAAATATTTAAGATAAATTTTCTTTCTAATCTTATTTGGTACAATCACTCTTATGATAAATCTTACGCCGGTTTGATATGCATATTGAAAAAAATTGATCATTTTTTCTTTATACATATATTTGAAAATCTTTTTTTGTTCTTTAAAATATTTCCAGCCCCCACGACGCATATATGTGTCGTCATTAACTCTCATTTTCACGAGGTTAGCATCAATATTTTCAGTAAGATATCCTTTTTTCAAAACTCTTATCCAAAGGTAATAATCTTCATTTAATTTGCAATCCAAATAATTACCAGCCTCTATAATGTTTTTTTTCCTAAACATTACAGTGGGATGATTGAATGGGTTTCTTTTTTTTACCATTTTCATTATTTCGTCATGACCAAGGGGAACTTTTTTTATTGCAATCACTTTTGAGGGTTCTCCAACAAATTCTTCAACATGACTTCCTACAATAGATATTTCCGGTTTATTCTTCATTATAGCTAGCTGTCTTTCACATCTATCTGGAACTGAAATATCATCACTATCCATTCTAGCGACTAAATCATTTTTACAAAAATTCAAACCATAATTCAACGCTTTACCTAGACCAATGTTCTCTTCTAATCTGACAATATTAATATAGGGTATTTCTTGATATTTAACTAATATTTCTTCTAGTCCTGGAGTAAGTTTCCCATCACAAACTATCACAAAATCATTTGTTTTATAAGTTTGATCAAGCATGCTTTGTATACTTTCATCGAAATACCTTGGTACGTCCTTATAATATACAGACATCAAAATTGAGTATTCCATTAAATTATTTCTCCTTTTCAATCGATTCTATACTATCAAGAAAGCTTATTAGGCAAATATTATCTTCATCATATTCATAACACAATGTTCCAAATATTTTACTTATTTGTAATAAAATCGGTTTTAATAGATAAATCATCCAATTAAATAGTTTGGTTTCTCTACATTTTTTACCATGAGACTTCCTTATTAAACTTATCAATTCGGTTGTATTTACATATTCTTTATTTTGTGGAAAGAAAATTCCATGTGCGTTGCTATCTATATAGCGCTTTATATAAATAGACAGATTATCTATGTATAACATGCTTCTTTGATTATTAATTTTTGGATAAAACGGAAGTTTTAATGCTAGTTTAGACAATCTTTGATAGTTACCAGGTGAATCAGGACCATAAACCATTGGTGGTCTTAAAATAGCAACCTTAAATTCACTTGTTTCTATTTCCTGAATAAGTTTTTCAGCATCTAATTTTGATCTTCCGTATGCTGTTTTAGGATTGGTTGTTGTATCTTTGGTAATAATTCCTGTTTCCATGCCATATACGCTCATACTGCTTAAAAAAATAAACTGCTTTACACCAGACTCTTTTGCTTTTAATGCTGCTTGATAGGCTAAGTCCCGATTCACTTTATAATATAAGTCTTTATTCCTTTTGGTTTCTTTTATATGAGCAATTCCTGCTACATGAAAAACAACGTCAAAACCTGAAAAATCAAATTGATTCCAATTTTCATCTTTCATATCTAATGTTTCTACTATATATTTTTCCGGTTCTCTTAACAGCCATTTTTCAACGTTTGTTCCTATATAGCTGTTAGATCCTGTAATAAGTATTTTTTTCATTTTACCCCTTATTTCTGATCTTTATTTTTATCTATGGTGCCTGTACCACCTTCAACTACACCTTCTGATTTAAAAATGCTAAAGAATGTGCCAAAGAATATCTTTATATCTAACCATAGACTCATATGTTTTACATAGTAACCATCTAATTTAGCTTTTTGGGCTATTGATAATTCATCTCTACCATGTATTTGAGCATAACCAGTCAGTCCAGGATATACATCGTTTGCACCATATTTGTCGCGCTCATCAATCAAATCAAACTGATTCCATAATGCAGGTCTTGGTCCAATAATCGACATATCACCTTTTAATATGTTTATAATTTGCGGTAATTCATCAATTGATGTTCTTCTCATGAATTTACCCATCTTTGTTATCCACTGTTCTGGGTTTTCAAGTAAATGTGTTGGAGTATCTTTAGGTGTATCAATTCTCATTGTCCTAAATTTATAAATATAGAAATGTTTCTTATTTTTACCAACTCGTTTTTGTTTGAATAAAATTGGTCCTTTTGAATCCAATTTTATTAAAATAATTACCAATATAAATATTGGTGACAAGACAATTAATCCTATGAAGGATAGTAGTGTATCCATAATTCTTTTAAATATTTTAAATATCATATGCGTTAGTCCTTAAATAATCTAATGATTTTATTTTTATCATAATTTAACAGTTCTAGATTTTTCTCTATTGTATTTTGATGTAAATAACTTGATACTAATACACCATCATGGTCAATATTAAATATATTTTTAGGATCTGTAACTAAGATATCATAAAGATTTGTATTTTGTTTATCTTTACTGTCATCAATAATACCTACTATATTAAGTTCTAAATTTCTATCAAACTCCAATGTTTGAAGAATAATTTCTGACACATCACCAGCACCATATAAAATGATATTTTTGAAACCATTTTGAATAATACGGTCAATAAAGATTGTAATATCTTTTCTAGCTGCATTATGTATTGCCAGTGCAGATTTTAAATACTGAATATTTAAGAGCTTTACTCTTTCTTTTCCTGTTTCTGAAATAATATACTCTACATCTTTACTCGATCTATATACTTTTCTAATATATCCTAAATTCTCTTCTTTATCCAAATACTCATTAATCATAGAAACAGCCACACTTAAAATGCGGCTTAATTCTCTTTGGGTTATTTTAGAATTTTTTTCAACAGCTTCTAATAATAAATATTCTTTATAGAGTGGTGTTGACTTAAAAAATATTTGATCAGTCCCCATAATATCCTCTTTATGTTCGTTTTATTAGTGAACAATTTTATTATTACACAATAACATCTAAATTTCAAGTGTTAATGCTCAACCCGGAAAATTACCAGAGTATTCTTTTACTTTAAATTATTTTCAAATCGCCATGCATCTTTAACCATATCTTCAATTGTTAATTCAGTCTGCCAGTTAAGTTCCTTCTTTGCTTTATTTACATCTGCATATACAGTTGCAAGATCTCCTGGTCTTCTATCAACAATTTCATAAGGAATTTTTATATGATTAACCTTTTCAAATGTTTGAATGAGTTCTAATACACTTGTACCAACACCTGATCCTAAGTTATAAATATTCACATTATCCTTAGAACCCTTAAGTGCTGCAATATGACCTTTAGCTAAATCTACAACATGTATATAGTCTCTTACACCTGTTCCGTCCACTGTATCATAGTCATTACCAAAAACAAAAAGCTTTTCTCTGATTCCTTTTGCTACTTGGGTTACATAAGGCATCAGATTATTAGGTATACCTTGTGGTTTTTCACCAATAAGTCCTGACTTATGTGCACCAATTGGATTAAAGTATCTGAGTAGTGTAATCTTCATATCTGGATTATTTTTAGCAAAATCTCTTAATATACGTTCACTCATTTTCTTTGTTTCACCATATGGATTAGATGTTTCTTTTAAATCCATTGTTTCTACAAGTGGTGAAACACCTTCACCATATACGGTTGCAGATGATGAAAATATAAAGTTTTGGACTTTATATTTTTCAGCCATCATAGCAAGTACCATGGTTGTATTTAAATTGTTTTGGTAATATTTTAATGGTTTTGCAACAGATTCACCAACTGCTTTATATCCAGCAAAGTGAATAATTGCATCAATCTTTTCTTCAATAAATATAGGTTCTATGACCGTTAAATCTGAACAATCCGCTTCATAAAATTTAAGAGCTTTATTGTTTGTTAATTGTTTAATCTTATCTAATACCTCTAATTGACTATTATAGAGGTTATCAACGATAACCACCTCATAACCTAGGTTCATCAGTTCAACAACTGTATGAGAACCAATATAACCTGTTCCACCTGATACTAATACTTTCATCCGTTTGTCTCCTCTTCTCGATTGAGATTCAATTGTAGTTGTTATTCAATTAATTTAGAAATACTTAACGCTATCAAGATTGACAATCAATCTTGATCGCAGTAATATCATCAATTACTTTTAATCTTTTAAATTTTACCATATCTTTATCTTGATAAGCCACATCTACAATTCTTTGAACACCTTTATCTAAATCATGATTGATAAAATCAATATTCTTTTTAGTAATCATAAATGTGTCTCTCATACTAAAATATCCATCTGTAAACAATAATATCTTATCTACTTTATTTTTCATGACTTTAAATATTAAAGGTTCATAAACCATATCCAGACTAGGTATTAATGCTTGATATTTAATACCTAATAAATTTCTATGTCTTATAAGTATATCTTTAAAATCTACATGGTTCCTATACTTATAATCGACAGCAATCTGATCTAATGCTTTGACTCTTTTATCCATTTTAAGTTTATATCTTCCACTCAAATATTTGATAGCTACCCCAGAATCACCTATAATAAATAATTCATAGTGATTCTTTTTTTCTATGGCACAAACCAGTGCCATAGAAGGAAGTTCTGCAGGTATCTTTGAAGAGATATTAAAATAGTGATAACTTTCTCTACTAAGTCTGTGTATTGCTTCTAAAAAATCATTTGATTCTTTATAAAATCTATAAAGATTCTTTTTAGCATAATTAACAAATCTTTCTGCAATAGAACCATCTTTAGATGCTTGACCATTAAGAAGTGTTGTTGCCCCGTCCATGACAACATAAAAACCATCTTCTATAATGAAGCCGTCTTCATTATAGTCTCTATAAGGTCTTGTTACTGCTTTTACCATTTAAATAATCTCCATCGTATAAAATAATATAAGTATACCTATTCCCATTAAACATAAAATACCAGATATCAACCATAACCACTTACTGTTTTTAGTTTTAGTTAAAAGATTGGTTACCATAATAACCACTCCAAAGAAAACAAAAAACATACCATTTAACATAAACATGAGCTTTATTGGTTCTTGACTATTAGCAGCAACTGTAATGTTTCCAATCACTAAAGTGATTAACCCTGTAAACATGGATATCAATCTGATATTATTTGCATTCACTTCTTTAATATTTGCATCAAGTACTTTGTTTTGTTCCAAAAGTGCTTGATTCTGTTTTAATTGTTTCGCAAATAATAAATAATCTTGATATGTACCAATGACTAAACTATAATCTACTCTTGTAGGTTTTTCTTTATACTTAGCCAGTCCAAATGAATGGATTGCATCATCATATTTTCCAAGTAGTAATTTAATACGGCCACGTGTTGCATAAAACTTAGCATAATCACTTTCTAGATTTAAACATGTATCCATATGTTTTTCAGCAAGTTCTATATAGTCTTTAGCAAATACATCTTTTAATAATGTATCTTGATCTGCACTGATAAGTTCAAAGTAACTTGCAACAATTTCTGCATAATAATGTAAAACACCTGGATGATTCATAAATTCAGACTTTTGAACTAAGGATCTGGATTGCTTCATTAATTCTTTCAAATCATATGCATCTTGTGATACTAATAACCTTGATAGTAATAAAACATGTTCTAAGAATGAAATCGTCTTAAATCTAGATGCATAGGAGTTGATTAGTGGTTCAATCATATCTACTCTTTTAAGTCTTCTGTAATATGTAAATAATAAGAAGAATGCAGTAAACTGAAAAGATATGTCTTCTTTATCATCAATAAGTACATTCATTAAATAGATTTCATCTTTTTTATCTAAACCACATTCGATGATTTTTTAGCCTCACGTTCAAATGAACGGTTACTAAAATCTATCTTAAGTAATGCTTTGATTTTATCTTTCATCTTTAAATCCCCCACAGATTATATATATTCATTATAATGCATTCAAGACTTAATATGCTATAAATATATAAAATAGAGAATCCCAAATATGAGATTCTCTATTTTCATTATATGTTATTCTGCTGCTAAAATCTTCCTTTTGATGTCTTCATATTCATCATCCGAGATTAATCCTTTCAAATACATTGAACGTGCTTTATTGAGCTGTGTTTCTCTATCCCCAATAAAAACATGTGCAGAAACTGGTTTTGCTGGTTCAGCAGTTTTCTTTTCTTCACTTTTTAAATTTACAACACTTACCATGATTGTGATTGCATAGATGATTCCTGATATCCACCATAATGGTATAAACGGTATAGCAAACAACATGAAGAATACACCAATCACACTACATATAAGTGCAGCTTTCCATTTCTTTACACAAATCAAAACGATTGCGACAATATCCATGATCCAATTACCCCTTTATAAGTTATTAAAGCCATTATACATGATTACACAATCAAAATCTACTTATTCTATAAAAACACCTTAGGTTTATAGACCTAAGGTGTTATAGACATTTTCGATGTCACTTGTTTTCTTATCATTTGTAATTGCTTTTAATCTCATTTTAGTGTCTTTTGGCTTTCTAAATACTTGTTTCAAAATACGTACCATCCATGCGTATGGTAATAAGATAGGATATTTTTTTAAATAAGGATAATGTTCCATAATATAAGTCCTTCTAGGGAAAACTTCGCTTAAAAAATATCTAAATTTAGATTTCTTTAACTTTTTGGTTTCATATGTTTTTTTAGATTCATAATAATTATGTTCTTTACCTAATCCATGAACACCTGATTTAATGATGTAGTCTAATACCATTTCATCTTTATCTGTCATTGGCTTTTCTCTATATAAACCATCGAGTAGACTCAAAAGTCTTTCATGCATCGTTTGAAGCCCTACTCGATTTAAGAGTATCTCTAGCCTTTTTTGATCCATATCTTTTTGATGATGTTTTAAATATATCTCTAAATCAATTAAGTTTCTTAAACCCACACCAGATGTTTTAATGTGTCTTGCTAGATGAGTTAATAAATATACATATTCAAACGATGGGTCAAATGAAAGTTTACCCTCTTTTTCCATCACATAGCTCCAACAATCATCTAGTAAACCTTTAGAATCATAATCTACTATGGATGTAATACTTTGATGGAGTTCAACCTCCATCAAAGAACTGGATTCATAAACGTGGTGGTGTGTTGTTGCTGATAAATATTTATAGTTATTTTTCTCTAGAACTTCTTTTGCTTTTGAAAAGTCATCTTTTTTAACCAGTATATCAATATCACCCATCGTACGTTCATAAGTGTTTGGATATATTTTTTTTAGTGGAACACCTTTTAAGAATATAAAAGGTATTTCTTCATTCGTAAATATAGATTCTAAATTTTTAATCACTTCTTGTTGTTTTACATCCTTTGATATATAGGACTGAAAGATTTGTTTAAATTTTAATAAGTACCTAGGCTCCTTAAAACCATTTGGATCAATCGTTTCATAAAAATATCCTACAAGTCCATGCATCGTAAGTAATTCTAAAAAAGACTTCTCGTCTTTCACATCAAACTTATATGTAATAGATTTTGCTTTTGCAGTAAATAAAGAAATGAGTTCTTGTCTCAAATAGATCACCATACCTATTATACAATAAAAAAATATCAGGGTTTCTCATAACCCTGATATTTGATTAATATTTATGTAAATAACTCTTGATTTCCCAATCACTAATATAGGTTTTATAACTATCCCATTCTTTTTGTTTTGCAATAATGAGTTTTTCAGTTAAGTGTTTACCTAATACATCTTTAATGAGAACAGATTTTTTAAATGATTCAATCGCTTCTTCTAAATTACTTGGAAGATTGGATACACCTAATTCTGCTCTTTCTTCATTAGATAAAGCAAATAAATTCTTCTCAACAGGTTTTACATCCAGTTTATTTTTAATGCCTTCTAATCCTGCCGCTAAAATGGATGCGATTGCTAGATACGGGTTTGCAGTAGGGTCCACATTTCTAACCTCAATACGCGTACTTCTACCGCGGCTAGCAGGAATTCTAATCATTGTAGAACGGTTTGCCTCACTCCATGAGATATAACATGGTGCCTCATACCCTGGAACAAGTCTCTTATATGAGTTTACAATGGGGTTTGTGATTAAACAAAACTCTTTTGCATAAGTTAATACCCCACTTAAGAACTCATGTGCTGTTTGGCTGAGTTTATTATGTGAATTTGGATCAAAGAACACATTCTCACCTGATGCGGATTCCAAACTTAAATTTGTATGCATTCCAGAACCATTAATACCAAATACAGGTTTTGGCATAAATGTTGCATGAAACCCATGTCGTCTAGCTACATTTTTAACAACGAGTTTAAAGGTTTGAATATTGTCGCATGTTTGAAGTGCATTATCAAACATGAAATTGATTTCATGTTGGCTATATGCTACTTCATGGTGAGATGCTTCAATATTAAAACCTAATTTTTGAAGTTCAAGTGCAATATTTCTTCTGCAATCTTCACTAGAATCCACAGGTGCTAAATCAAAATATCCACCTTGATCGGTATATTTTAAACTATATGGATTTTCAGAGTCTTGTTTAAATAAGAAAAACTCTGGTTCAACACCCACATTTAATTTTTCAAAACCTAATTTTTTCATTTGAGCGATTTGTTTCTTTAAAATCTGTCTTGGATCTCCTGGAAATGGTTCTTTGCTGGGTCTGTGAACATCACAGAAAAATCTAGCAACCTTTCCTTCTTTTAATTGTTCCCAAGAAAGAATTAACCATGTATCCATATCAGGATATAGATACATATCTGCTTCTTGAATTCTTACAAATCCTTCAACCGATGATCCATCGAACATCTGTTCATTTTGAAGTACTTTTTCTATCTTTGTAGCTGGGACTTCGACATTCTTAATCTGACCAAGCATGTCGGTAAACATTAAGCGGATATATCTAATATCATGGTCTTTGATATCTTGTAGAACGGACTCTTTAGTGATCATGGCTTCTTCCTTTATTTTATTTTTAATGTTTTTGATTATATATGAAAATAATGTATGATGTCAACAATTTTTATAACGAAAATGAAAGAAATTTTCAAAAAGTGAAAATACACTTAACCAAAATAAAAACTCCATACTATGTATGGAGAATTTTGAAAGTTTTGTAAACTTTTCTTAACTTGTTATTTTATAGGATTGAACAATCTTTGCGACATGTTCTTTAATTTGGTGATTATCTAAGGTATGGAAGGTTTCAATCAACTCTTTAAATAATACATCGTTTAAAGTATCATCCACACGGTGTTCAACAAATATGGATTGATTATTGGTTTTGTGAAGATCTTTATCCTTCACATCAACCAATAACTCTTCATAGAGTTTTTCACCTGGTCTTAATCCAACAATTTCTATTTCAATATCTTCACCAACTCTTAAACCCGCTAAACGGATCATCTTAGTTGCAAGATCATATATTTTTACAGGTTCACCCATGTCTAAAATAAATAAATCACCTTTTTTAGCATAAACACCACACTGTAAGATGAGTCCTACAGCCTCTGGTATCGTCATAAAGTATCTTGTGATGTCTTTATGTGTAACAGTCACTGGACCACCATCTGCGATTTGCTTTTTAAATAAAGGAATAACTGATCCATTTGAACCTAATACATTACCAAATCTTACTGCTGCAAAACTCGTTTCACTTTTTGCTTGTTCATGTTTAATAATGAGTTCTGCAAACCTCTTTGTAGCACCCATCACATTGGTTGAACGAACAGCTTTATCACTCGATACTAAGACAAATTTTTTAACCTTGTATTTAGTGGATAGTGTTGCTGTATTATAGGTTCCTAATACATTGGTTCTAACTGCCTCAACTGAGCTATCTTCCATTAATGGAACATGTTTATAGGCTGCTGCGTGGAAAACAATCGTTGGTTTAAATTCTTTAAATATCTCTTCTAATCTCTCTTTATTATAAACACTTCCGATACGGACCACTAATTCAGGGAATTTGTGGTCAGTTTGTTTATGTGCTTTTCTTAAGAGCTCCATTTGAATATCATAAGCATTATTTTCATAGATATCAAAAATAATGAGTTGTTTTGGTTTTAAATCAAATATTTGACGAGAAAGTTCACTTCCAATAGAGCCACCTCCACCCGTAACTAAAACCACTTCATTTTCAATAAAATCATGAATACCTTGATTATCCAGTTCAATAACTGGACGATCGAGTAAGTCTTCAACTTTTAAATCAATTAATTTTGGTTTTTCATTTTCTTCAATATCTTCCAAGATATTTAATTTTCTAATTTTAATATGTTGTTTCATCAACGTATTGATTAAATGATGGAATCGATCCTTTTCTAAATCCTTAATGGCAAGAATTGCTTCTTCGATTTTATACTTTTTAACAACAGCATCAATATCACCTAATGTACCTACAATATTAATACCTAAGATTCTTTTACCTATTTTATCTGGATTATCATCCACATAACAAACAGGTATATTATTTAAATCCTTATTTTTATAAATTTCTTTAGCAACAATCTCACCTGCAGAACCTGCTCCAATGATTAAGGTTCTAGCACCAATTGTTTTAATCCATCTGAGCTGATGTTGTAGTGTTAAATAAATTCTTCTAATCACTCTAGGTCCAATCATTCCGCTGATTTCTATCAGTGTAATGAAGACAAGTGCAGATTCAAACATGAAATCAGCCTTTGTTACAAAAATATAAATAGCAATCAATATGTTTGTAAAAACTACTATCCCTGCAATTCTTATGAAATCTTCAAAACCTGTGTGATTACTAATAATTTTATAGATTCCAAAAATATAGTTGAATAATAGTTTTACAGGAATAATAATAGCTAATGCTAAAACCAGTCCATCATAAGTGTGATCAATCCCTGTATAAAGAAACATCCACATGGTGAGTAGATAAGAAATAATGATTGTTAAACAATCAAAAAGTACATATTTAAATACTTTCATGAATGATTTGAATTTTGTTTGATGTGGCAAAAAAATCTCCCCTTTATGTTATACCTATAATTTAATGTTATAGCGTATTTTAACTGTTTTTTAGTTCAAATACTGATAAATTGCTGCAAGTAATTGGTTCTAATGTTTTATTTTTTAATTTGAGTAAATCATGAATCGTAAAGTTTTCTTCACGACCTAATCCCATATCTTTACTAAATACTACAATAATTGTTAAAAATATAATCTTAATATCTAGCCATAAGCTACAACGACGTACATAAAGTAAATCATATCGAAGTCTTTCCTCAGGTGTTGTATCATATCGACCATAGACGTGGGATAACCCTGTAATTCCAGGTTTAACATTGCTTCGATATCTAAAGTCAGGGTTTTCCTTGGTTGCCTCATCGACAACACTCTTCATAAAAGGTCTTGGACCAACTAAAGTCATTTCACCTAAGAAGACGTTGATGAGTTGAGGTAACTCATCTAAGCGTGTTGCACGAATGAATTTACCGAATGGTGTAATTCTAGCATCATTTCTGGTAGCGAGTGTTTGTTCCATTTCTTTAGTTTGTTTAAATGTCATGGATCTAAACTTTAAAATATAAAATGGTTTATTATCTCTTTTAAAACGTTCTTGTTTATAAAATACTGGTCCACCATCTTGTAGTTTAATAATTAAAGCTACAAGTAACATCGGTATACCTGCAATTAATAATCCAATGACAGATACAATTAAGTCGATTATTCTTTTAATAAAACGCATTTCAAAGGATAAATGCATATTTTGACTGCGTAAAACCATGGTATCATCAACGGTTTCAAATTTTGAATCCAGTAACAGAATATCAAATTTCTTAGGAACTACATAAACTTCTTTATAGTTATTTAAAGATGCATAATCTACAATCATCTCTTTAACTTTAACATCTAAGTTTTCAGTGATATATATATTATCAACTTGATCAATGAGTTCAAAAATAGATGCATCAACGGTTTCCTCGGGACCCACATAGACTAAATACTTAATCATCATATGGCGTGCTTTAGAAAGTATGAATTTGCTTGCTAAGGCATCCACTTCATTTTTAGTTCCGATAATCATGGTATATCTTTTATCGAATCTAGCCAGTATTCTATAAAAGATATATTTATATAAGGCATAGGTTATAATTTCTATCCCTACAACTGCAAATAAATACCAAGGTGTTTCAAAGATAAAGTTATCCAATCTAATAAAGTTATAAGCAATTAAAGGTATATTCATGAATACAATAGATAACATTGTATTTTTCATAGAGTTACGGTAACTGTTATTGACAATGGTTGTATGATATACCTTAAACATAATTGCTGTAGCCATTAAATAAAGTAATGCAAAGAACCAATAAAAATACCAATACATACCTACAATTTGATTCCAAGGGAAAAAATAACCATAGACAAAAAAGTGGTGAATTTGAATGGCTGTAAATAAGCTAAATATCATAACGAATATGTCGAGTGCATATTCTAAAAAACGAATGAATGACCCTTGCCAAAGGTTTTTATATGTGTTCACGATTTAATACCTCAATTAATGTAACTTATCTTTATTCTATATAAACATTATAACCTAAGAGATTAAAAAAGATGAAACAAAATGCCAGTTACCTGGCATTCTTGGTTCATCTTGTCAATTAATGTATTATTTTACTTGTAAAAGCTTTGTTGAACTTTGAGTGATTTCTAGAACGAAATCATCTTTAGTTAAACCAAGTTTATCGACAACATCAGCAGCTTCATCTTTAGATAATACTGGGTATACTCCAAAATGAATTGCAAGTGATCTTGCTTCTTTAGCAGATTTTACAACAGCAATATTAATTGCTGGTGAATGATATTTAGCAAATGCTTTAGCAACATCAGCACCTTCTGAAATGACAGCATTTACTTCATACTCTAATACAAGCTTCGCAGCAGATTGAGCAATTGCATCAATGTTGGATTCACCTTGGTAGAATCCATCTAAGAATGCATCATAATCAACGGATTCTTCAGCTTTAAGATCAATTGTAGCCATTTTCTTAACAGATTCGATTGGATAATCCCCAGCAGCAGATTCTCCACTTAACATGGTTGCAGATGTTCCTTCACGAACTGCGTTAAAGACATCGCTCACTTCAGCTCTTGTAGGTCTTGGGTTTTTTTGCATAGATTCTAGCATTTGAGTTGCAACAATAACAACTTTACCAGCTTCTAAACATTGATCAATCATTTCTGTTTGATATAAAGGTACTAATTCTCCAGCAACTTCAATTCCTAAGTCACCACGAGCAACCATAATACCATCAACGACTTCTAAAATTTCAGATAAGTTGTCCATACCTTCTTGGTTTTCAATCTTAGCAATGATTTGAACATCTTTTCCACCATTGTTATCTAAGATATCACGAACAGCTTTTGCATCTTCTGCACGTCTTACGAAACTTGCAGCAACAAAGTCATAACCCATTTTTGCAGCAAATTTAATATCATTTTCATCTTTTTCTGAAATGAAAGGCATATTAAGTACAACACCAGGAACGTTTACACCGCGACGTGATTTAACAACATGCGTATTTTTAGCAACTGTAATTAATTCTTTTGCTTCTGCATCTTTACCAATAACTTCTAAAGTTAAGTAACCATCATCAACTGTAACAAATTCTCCAACTTTCATATCATCAAATAAACCTGGATATGAAACTGAGAATTTCTCTGCATTACCAAGTACTGGTGTAAATGCAATTCTTACTTCTGAGTTTTTCTTGATCTCTACTTTACCATCAAACTCATGTGTTCTAATTTCTGGTCCTTTAGTATCCAGTAAGTATGCAACATGTGTTCCAAGTTCTTCATTGATTGCTTGAACTGTTTTTAATCTATTACCATGTTCTTCGTAATCTCCGTGTGAGAAATTAAAACGAGCAACGTTCATACCAGCTTTAATCAATTGTGTCATGATTGCTTTATCTTCTGATGCTGGCCCTAATGTACAAATAATTTTTGTTTTTTTCATATATTTTTACCTTTCATATTTATAATTTAATTTATCTTATTTTTTGAACTAAGTCGTATAATTCGCCGCGTTCTTTTGGATGATTGACAATATCTGCAAGTGGACTTGTTACAAGTTTATCGTTTTTAATACCTATACACTCACCACTCACACCTTGCATAATTGCCTCAACCGCATATGAACCCATACGAGATGCTAAGATTCTATCCTCAGCAACTGGTCTTCCACCACGTTGGATATAACCTAAGACAGTTGCTCTAGAACTGAATCCTGATTTTATAGAAATCTCAGCTGCAAGCTTATGCACATCAAATTGTTGCTCTGTTACAACAATGATGGCATGTCTTCTACCTTCGTCATTATGTTTCTTTAAAGTAGAAATTAATTTATCTTTATTAATTGGGTTTTCTGGAGTAATAATAAATTCTGCACCTCCACAAATCCCTGCGTATAATGCAAGGTCACCTGAGGTTCTACCCATGACCTCAATAATCGAACATCTTCTATGAGATGATGATGTATCTCTTAATTTGTCAATCGCATCAACAATTGTATTTAATGCGGTATGGAATCCGATTGTAAAATCCGTTCCATAAACGTCATTATCAATTGTTCCTGGTATACCAATGGTTTGAAATCCTAATTCGTGTAATGCAAGTGCACCACGGTAAGATCCATCTCCACCAATAACGATTAACGCATCAATACCTCTGTTTGTTAAGTTGTCAATAGCAACCATTTGAACTGGAACTTCTTTAAATTCTGTAACTCTTGCTGTTCCAAGCATGGTTCCACCAGCACTTAACATACCCGATACATCTTTGGATGTTAATGGAATAAAGTTGTCTTCAAGTAATCCTCTATACCCATCCAATACACCAAATATTTCATGTCCGAATGCGATTCCTGTACGAACGACAGCACGAATGGCTGCATTCATTCCAGGTGCATCTCCTCCTGAAGTTAAAACTGCAATTTTCATCTAGTCATACCTCCTCATACGCCTTTATAATTATATCATGATTTATATAATAAAATAATGAAAACGGTGAACAAATGTTTCAATTTATAAAATTTATTCACCCGATGTTAGATTATATGTTATTTTATGAAAAGAGACATTAAAAGTTATAAATAAAATGTTTTCTTACCATTCTTTCATATATTTTAGAAGTTTTCGTCTGTAATTGGATACAACCATTTGCAAATTAAGTGATAGTTTGATAAACTTAATATGGAATTTTTATATAAAGGAAGGTATATTATGGCAAAATTAGTTGGTGCTGCTTTACTCGGTCAATCTGGTGGTCCTACATCAGTGATTAATGCGTCTGCAGCAGGCGTTTTTTTAGAGGCTTTAAAACATGAAGAAATCACTGAGATTTATGGTGCAGCTCATGGTATCAAAGGTATCTTAGATGAAAACTTCTACGATATTAGAAAAGAAGATGTTGAAGAACTTGAATTATTAAAGTATACTCCATCATCTGCAATTGGATCTGTAAGATATAAATTAAAAGATGTTAAAAAAGATCCAACAGATTACAACAGATTACTTGAGATATTCAAGAAATATAACATCCGTTATTTCTTCTATAACGGTGGTAATGATTCTATGGATACTTGTTTAAAGATTTCTAAATTCATGAAGAAATCTGGTTGGGAATGCCGTGTTGTCGGTGTACCTAAGACAATTGATAATGACTTATTTGGAATCGACCATTCACCAGGTTATGGTTCTGCTGCTAAATATGTTGCAACATCTATTATGGAATTATACTTAGATGGTACAGTATATAACACACAACAATTCGTCATTGTTGAAGTCATGGGTAGAAATGCGGGTTGGTTAACTGCTGCTGCAAGTTTAGCAAAAGTTGGTGGTGTACAACCAGACTTAATCTACTTACCAGAAGTTGATTTTGATTTAGATAAATTCTACAGTCAAGTAGGCGATTTATTAAAAACAGGTAAATCTGTATTTGTTGTTGTTTCTGAAGGTATCAAAACTAAAGAAGGAAAATATATTCCTGAATTAGAAGCCGATATCAAGAGAGATGCATTCGGACATGCTAACCTTGGTGGTACTGCAAGTATCCTTGCAAACCACGTAGGAGAAAAGTTCGGTGTGAAAACTCGTGCTATCGAATTCTCATTATTACAAAGAAGTGCTGCTCATATCGCAAGCCAAACGGATATTGATGAGGCTTTCAAAGTAGGATCCATCGCAGTTAAAAAGGCTGTTGGTGGTACAACGGATAAATTTGTTGGTATTAGAAGAGCAGATGGCGATAAGTATAAAGCTAAATTCCCACTTCTTCCATTAAAGATTGTTGCAAATGCTGAAAGAAAAGTTCCTGCTGAATGGATCTTACCTGATGGTAAGGGTTTAACAGATGACTTTATCAACTATGCATTACCATTAATCCAAGGTGAAACGAAACTTAAAAAAGTAAATGGTTTACCAAGATTTGCTAAACTTAAAAAAGTTTTAGCAGCTAAAAAATAAATTTAAATAATAAAACCTGAGTCATTGAAGTGAAATATCACTTCTAGACTCAGGTTTTTATTTTACTTATTTACGGTAATCTGATTTTGCCCAAGCTTGAGTTGGTTTAAAGAATCCGTAATGTTGATTCCAAGTGTTTGTTCCTGGAATAACTGATGTTAATGTTATAGATTTTGAAACCCCTCCGATTTCAACAGTAATCGTATATTCTACTTCTGTTGTAAATTCAGGCATTCCAATGACACGTCCAGTACTAGAAACGAGTGGTGAATCTGATTGGAATGTAATGATTGCATCACTAAAGTTTGCAAGAACAAGCCTTTCAATAGCTACATGTTCCATAAATCTATCAAAATACCATGTTCCATTATAAATTGTATTATTTAATGTGTATGGATCACCCTTACCATCAGTAGTATTATGCATAATCACACGGTTATTGCTTAAGTTGTTTTCTTCTAAGAGATTTGCAACCAACTTAGCTGTTCTTTGTACCGTATCAATGATATCTCCATTTCTGTTGATATTCATTTCAATACCGATGGAGTTAAGGTTACCACCACGAGATGCAATCACACCTCTTGCTTGTTGTGTTTTTGCAAACCAGTGGGTACCGATAACATATTGACCTTCGATGATATCCCATGTTGGACCTTGATACGTAAAGTATGATTTATCTAGAATTTGGTTATTATCTCCACGAGGTGCCTCTACAGTTGATTTAATTCCATTAAATGTAAAGAATCCATCAACGGAAATGTCAATTACTGGTTTATCACTATTAAGAGCCATAATACCGGTTGGATGCCACTCGAAGGATGATGCAGTACCATCTCCAGCATGCCATCCGACATATTCATCTGGTAGACTACCAATAATTCCGTAATCTCCTGTTGTATAGTGAATACCAATACTATTAGCTGGATTTGCAAAGAATGAACCATGACTGAGTAATCCACTATTTAAGTTTGCTGTATCATGGATTAAGACAAACTCAACAGAACTCATTAAACGATTTGAAAACTTCGTAGGGTCTGCTGGGAATGATGTTCTATCAACGATAAAATCGTCAAATAAGAATAGGTTCACACTTTCATATCTTGGATCAGACCATTCTTGAGATGCTGTGTAGTAAGTAATGACATTTAATCCATTAACCACTGCATTATTAGATTGTCCTAATAATGAAAGTAATTGATCGACTCTGTCTTCTGCATCTAACTCCCCTTGTACAACGACTTTATAGGTATAGATTAATTCTGCACCATCAAAGATATCAATTAATGTTGTACCTGGTAATAATGCTTTAAATGTATTGTTTCCAATAACTTCTAAAATACCATCTTCTTCAGGTACATATGTATATGTTTTTCCTTGATTGTCTTTACCGAATCCTATAGCAGTCATGCTAAACTCATGGCCTGCTTGAATAAATCCGTTAAAGCCTGCACTAAATTCTAATGTGATATCTGCTGCAGGATGAACAACTACTTCCATTGTTGTAATAATTTCACCATTATGGTTTGTAATCGTTATAACAGCAATCCCACTATTGAGTGCAGTTAATTCTCCTGTTGGAGATACACCAACAACTTTTAAATCACTGGATGTATAAAGTAATAATTTATTAAATGCATCTAAAGGTAAGATTTCTATATCCAGTTGATATACATCACCTTTTGTCATTTCTTCGATTGGATTCTTAATGATAAGTTCAGTCACTGGATTTTTCTCTTCAAATTTTGCATATAGTTTGGTAGATTCTGATATTTCATATATACGTTCTCCTGTAAACTCAGGGTTTAAATACCATCCCATAAACTCATAGTTTTCTAAATAAACATTTACAGGAAGTACTTGTAATTCAGATTCACTTAAGAAAGTGGTTGGTTGTAAATCAGCAATTAAGTGATTCCAGAAACCATATTTTAAATCTCTAATACTATAATCAGCAGATTGCCAGTTTGCATTTTCTGTAAATTTACGACCATCCATGAATCCTCTTACTTCATATGAGAATGCATATCGGTAATTTCCATTTGCAGCATCAAATGCTTGAGCAGATTCTCTTGAAACAATATTTGCTGCAGATGCTTTATTTGTAGAAGATCCTACAACACTTAAATATTTTGCAACCCATAACCATTTATCTCTAAATCTTTGATCAAAGAAGAATGTATGGATATTGATACTTGTACCAAATGTATCTCTTGGAAGTTCACCAATGGTATAGGATGTTCCACCAAATAAGTTATAATCACTAATCCAATCATTTACCATCGCATCACGGTCAGGATATAAGGTGTTACCACCATTAAGTTCAAGTTCATAGGTAAATGAGTTTACAAAGACTTCATAATAAATTTCAATGACTAATGAGCCGTCTGGTTCTATGATACCTTCATACTGATCAAACTCTGTGTAAAAGCCTAATGCAGGATTTGGAAGTATAGTCACTTTTGAACCCACAACGCCTACTTTAACTTCTTCTGTAATATCGTAGCTATTTGTTTCTGCATTAAATACATAACGTATAATAACGTATTCTGCTTCTAATGCATTGACTTTAATCACACGTTTTGTAGCTGTGATTTCTGTACTGATATTTGATGCATCAATTTCTTGTCCAAATTGATCTAGGAAGATGTTATCTGTAAATGCAGCGATTTCTCCATCTTCAAAGAATACATATCCCGTTGGATTTTCAAATGTATTACCAATAACATCCACATCATAAATAAGTTTAGTTGTAGATTCATTTTTTCTTAAATGTACGGAGTTATGCGTATTGACAAACGCATTTTCCATAATATTAAAGTCAATATTTAATGAGTTATATGTAGATGTTACAATAACTCCGGATTGTGGATAGTTATCACTTGGATTACTCAACTCATTACCAATATTTTCAAATAGATTTCTCTTAATGTTAATGGTTTGTAAGTTACCAGCAGATGCAGAATATGCTCTAAAGACAATTGCTGCTTCTGCTTGCTTTAAATCATTTTTGAATGTGTTATCTTCAATATTGTATGTTCCATTATTGTAACCACCATCAAAACGGATTGCTCCAACTTTAAAGTTTAAGAATTCGTTGTTACGAATATTGATTTCAGTTCCAACCATGGTTCTATCCAGTGCAATAATATCTGATTTGATATTGTTAAATGTATTATGAAGAATATGAATATCTCCAAAAATATTGGTTCCAGAACCGACATAGAATTGAATGATTGCATTCACATTGGTTCTAGCGTTTGGAGCATAACCGGATGCTGATAGTAAAGTATCATAAATATGGTTATGACTAAATGTAAATCCTTTGAGCGTTCCAGTACTTACAACTTGGAAATTACCAGTCATTTTAAATCCAGTAATTGTAACATTCTCAATGTTTTTAGCAATTGTAATTTTCCCAGTTAGAATGGATGTTTGATTCATTTTACCTTCTAAGACAATTGATTTTGGAATGTTTAATGCCTCATCAAATGTTCCGTTGTTTACCATAACAACTTCACCTACTGCTGCCGCATTAATTGCTTCTTGAATGGTTGCGTAACCCACATTATTTACATATGCTGCCATTTTTTCTGTGATTGTGATTTCAATATCATCAGACATGGTTTCATAAGTTGCTGTAATGGTTACAACACCAACTCCAAGTAATGTCACTTGACCATTTGAAACTGTTGCAAGTTCTTCATTAGAACTTACCCATGATACTTCACCAAATACGAAGTATGGTGGTGTAGCAACAAGTTCTAAGGATAAAACATCTGATACTTGTCCATTCAAAGGTCCACTAATTGTAAAGCTTTCTAAAACTGGTGCTGCAATATGAATATATCTAAATCCAGGATCATCTACTGTTAATACTCTGTTTGCATCAACTGCTTCACCTAAACGGTCAAGGTATGTATTATTTTCAAATACAGTTTTCTTAACTGTTTCAAAATAAATATAACCTAATGTATCTTTAAATGTGTTACCTGAAACAGTTGCTGCCCAATTTGCCGCATCTCCTCTTAAGTGAACACTATTAAATGTATGTGTAAACGCATTATTGGTAATAGAAATATTGGTTGGATTACCATTAAATGTAGAGAATGTAATCACACCAGAACCTGGTTGATTACCATCTCTATTTCTTGAGGTAACCCCAATATTGATAAACTCATTTTGATCAATGATGATAGTTTGAGTTTTACCTGCCTCTGGAGCGATTGCTCTAAAGGTAATTGCACTAAATCCACTTAATTCATCATTCATAAATAAATTATCTATTATATTGTATGTACCATTATTATATCCACCATCAAAGCGAATTGCACTGATTGCAAAGTTTCTAAATTCGTTGAATCGGATATTAATTTCTGAATTTTCCATGGTTCTATCCAGTGAAATAATATCAGATTGAATATTTGTAAAGATATTGTTTTCAATATGGATATCTCCAAATAAATTAGCACCTGCTAATTTATAGAACTGAATAAATGCATTGACATTGGTACGAGATACTGGTAAATAACCTGAACCAGTTAATAATGTATCATAAACTAAGTTTTGTTTAAATTCAAATCCTTTTAATGTACCTGCACTCTTTATTTGTGCATTTAAAGTGAATTCAAATCCAACAAATGAAATATTGACTAAATTATCTGATAATTGGATGAGGTTTGTAAAAATAACACGTTCATTTAATGCAGGAACAAATGAGATATTAGATTTATTGACTTGAATGATGTCTCCATAAGTTCCACCTTTAATGGTGATCGTATCGTTTGCTACTGCTGCACTGATTGCATCTTGAATGGATGCATAAGATACATCACCAATCATAGCAACCGCTTCTTGGATTGTAATTTCAAATGTATCTGAAACACCATTGATTGTAGCAGTTACAAGCACTTTACCTGTACGTTTAAGAGTTACCACTCCATCTTCAACACTTGCAAGAGAATTTAAGTTAACAGTCCAATCAATCGCTTGATAGGTAGCATCCGTTGGAGATACAGTAACTTCTAATGTAATAGTTTCTCCAACAAGACCTGTACTTGGTCCAGTAATTTCAAAACTTTCAACTAAAACAGGTGCTGCTTCAATCGTAATTTCATGTGTATCACTGACTCCATCTGCTGTTGCAGTAATTGTAACGACACCTGCTTTAAGTAATGTAACCACACCATTTGAAACTGTTGCTAATGTTTCATCAGAACTTGTCCATGAAACTGCTTTATTTGTAGCGTCTACTGGAAGTACAGTTGCAGATAAAGTGATTTCATCCCCTACAGTACCTAGAGCGGGTCCAGTAATTTCAACAGATTCAACATCTAAAACTAATTCAGCAATTGTAATTTCATGTGTGTCACTTACCCCATCTGCAGTTGCAGTAATTGTAACGACACCTGCTTTAAGTAA
>NZ_FUZK01000002.1 GCF_900166985.1 Acholeplasma oculi
CCCTCTAAAACCGATTAATCTTTAAATGTAAGAAAATCATCCTTACATCCTATCCAGTATTAGCACCAGTTTCCCGGTGTTATCCTCGAGTTTTAGGCAGGTTATCTACGTGTTACTCACCCGTTCGCCACTAACCACCGAAGTGGTTCGTTCGACTTGCATGTATTAGGCACGCCGCCAGCGTTCATCCTGAGCCAGGATCAAACTCTCCATTTAATGTTTTTGTTTGATTTTAGCTCTTTGCTTTTTGTTATCTCTTGTTCATCATCATTCAGTTTTCAAAGACTTTTTTGCTCACTTCTTTTGAAGCGCTTATTCATTCTATCATTATAAAATAACCTTGTCAACAACTTTTTTTAACTTTTGTTGTTTTCTGGTTTATCTATAGATAAGCTGTTGAATTTTTGCCTTCTAAAGGAGCGACCTGTAATATTTTAACACACTCTAAAATAAAGTCAACCTTTAAAGAGAAAAAAAACTTAAAAAAGTATTTTAATTCATTTAAGTATAATAAAACCCTCTATAAAGCCACTTTTTTAATGAAAAAGACCAATCTATTGATTGATCTTCTACTTTTGAATTATGTAAATAATCTTAAAATGTCGTTCCATGTCACATAGACAAAGAGTAATAACAATAAGATAAAGAAGCCATTATTTACCAAACCTTCGAATTTTGCTGGAATCTTCTTTTTCGTAATTGCTTCATATCCTAAGAATACAAGTCTACCACCATCTAAAGCTGGGATTGGTAATAAATTCATAAGACCAATATTCACTGATAAAAATGCAGTAAATACCATTAGACTTACAAATCCACCTTTAGCTGCATTCGATACTAAGCTAAAGATTCCTACAGGTCCTGCTAAGTCTCCTACTCCAACTCCACTGGTTGGTGTAAATAAGAGTCTAATGGTTGCTACCATTTCAGTTACAGAACTTCCAAATTTTTGGAATGGATAATAAAGTGTATAAAGTAAATCAAACTCATAACCTAATTGGAATCCTAAGATCACTTGCACACTTTCAACACCTAAACTTGTTAAAGCATCATGTGAAAGTACTGCATATGAGTAAGTTAATTGCTCACCATCTCTTAATACTGAGACCTCAATATTTAAATCTTGATAATTTTTTGATATGGAAAGTACTTCTGACCACGTAGTTACAGCATTGCCATTGATATGTGTTATTAAATCTCCCACATTTAAACCAGCTGCACTTGCCTTGCCACCTAAACCAGCAATATAGAGTTGATCTCGGTTATCTCCAGACATTGAGTTCACAATACCTATATTTTGCATAACAAGTGTAACAGGAATCGTCATGGTTTCAGATGTACCATTTCTAAATACTTGTATCGTAACTTCATTAGAATCAATCGTACTTAAAGATGAGCGAATATCATAAATATTTTCAGTTGGCGTGCCATTAATTTCAGTAATGACATCACCCTTCATTAACATTGGATTACTTGTTTCATAAATAACGTTATCTTCAAGTGGTTTTCCTTGTACGATTGCTACAATAAATAAAATCACTAAAGCAAGTAAGAAATTCATTAATGGACCAAAGAATAATACTAAGAATCTCTCCCAAATCGTTTTAGATGAGAAACTAGATTCCTCAGGTGTGATTTGAAGTGATTTTTGTTTTTGATACACGTATTTTGCATCTCTAGTTACTTGGAATCTTTGGATTGTATCATCTTTAAGTTTTAAATCAATAAATAATTCACTTAAATTCTTACCATATAAATCAAAGTCGATGACTTCTCCTTCAATTAAACGTTTCTCAATCGTTTGATCCAAGACAATTTCTTTAACTAAACCAATTTCATTTAAGTTGATTCCAATCATAGAACCCTTAGAAATTAAAGCTTGATCTCCATTTTCTCCAGACATTGCAACATATCCACCCAGTGGAATCGCACGAATGGAGTAACTCGTATCTCCTTTTTTCTTTGTTACAATGGTTGGTCCCATACCGATTGAAAACTCATGAATTAATATACCTGCTCTTTTAGCAAGTAAAAAGTGTCCAAGTTCATGTATTGAAATAATCAGCGTTAAGACAATTAAGAATAATAATATATTAAATATAAGTTCAAATGGTTGCATGTAATACTCCTTTATACGAGCGGATAAAACTGAGTGATGACAATAAATATACTTAAGAAAATTAATCCAATAAATAAAATAGAGTCAAATCTGTCTAAAACGCCACCATGACCTGGAAATATATTTCCAAAGTCTTTAATATGATAGGTACGTTTGAATTTAGAAGCTACTAAGTCACCAACTTGAGCACCAACTGAACCAATGAGTGTAATTGGAACAATGATCAGTGCTTGTATGTGAAGTGGTTGATTACTCAGTGTTGTAAAGTTATCAAAAATAGTTCTATAGTCCAGTGGATTAAATACATCTCCTAAGAATCCGTTAGATTGGAAAATGACTCCATAGAATAAGGCAAATAAAGAAGCTGAGAGTGTTCCAAAGAATGTTCCTGCTATTGCACCTTCCCATGATTTTTTAGGTGAAATTCTTGGTGCCATCTTATGTTTGCCAAATTTCATTCCAAAGAAATATGCAAATACGTCTGTAAATACGCTGATGATTGCAACATAGACAATAAATCGAACACCTAAGAAACGAAGAATTGTTACAGATGCTGCACCTAAACCCACATAATTTATAATGGTTAATGCTTTACCAACATCCGCACCACTAAAATCATCAATAAATACTAATAAACTCAATAAAATGATAGTTACAAGTGCAATAATGACGATTGGATTTAAAGTTAATGTGATAAGGTTTAAACCAGGTAATGTGATGGGATTGAGCGGTTCAATCAATCCACCGATATTCATATAGGTCAGTAAAGCTAAAATAATAATAATGATCTTTACTGCAATTTTAATTGGTTTTTCCTTCTCATACATGTTAAGCATTTCAATCGAACCCATAATGACAAATAGAATCATCACAAATTGAAAGATATTAAACATCCATAAGGGATGGTTTAAAACTGTAATCGGTATAAGAAGTGCTGCCAGTATTAATCCTGTGATAATTCTTTTTCTCATATTATAATCCTCCAAAGCGTCTATGACGTTTTGAGTATACTTTCAATGCTTTATTTAAGTGTCTCTGATTAAATGCTGGCCATAATACTTTTGTAAAATAGAGTTCTGCATAAGAGATTTGCCACAACATAAAATTCGATAAACGATATTCTCCACCAGTACGTATCAATAAATCCACAGGTGTCGGTATCATTAAGTTGGATGTAATTTCATCACATGTTATTTCTTTTGATAATTGAACGGCTCTTAAAAGTTCATCATAACTGCCATAGTCAAAACAAATATTTAATATCATACCTTCATGATCTTTGGTAAGATCTTCTAACATTTCAATGGTTTCAAGTAATGATTTAGGAATTCTATCTCTTCTACCTTTAAAAAGTACTTTAATGGTTGATGATTTAAATTTCTCTAAATTATCATGAATCATTTCAATGGGTTTAGACATTAAAAATTTCACTTCATCTTCTGGTCTTTTCCAGTTTTCAGTTGAAAAGGCATATACAGTAAGCATCTGTATACCTATTTTATTTGTATAGCTTGCTATATCTACTAAATTCATGCCACCACGGTAATGACCAAATGACCTTGGAAGTCCACGTCTTTTTGCATATCTACCATTACCATCTAATATAATTGCTATATGTTTGGGCAAATTTATATTTTTCTTCATCAAATCATCCTCGCATAACCTAAATCAATTATAACAAAACTATACTTTAATTACCCACCCAAACTCATCTTTTACATCACCATACTGTATTCCTTGAAGTAAATCGTATAATTTATGTAATTTTTCATAGGATTCAAAGGTAAATTCTTCACCTTCATGATGAATTCTTGAAATTGGTGTAATGACTGCGGCTGTTCCACATGCACCAATTTCTTCAAAATCTTTTAATTCATGAAGTGGGATATCGCGATGTATAACATCCATACCTAAATATTTTTTCGCGATCATTTGTAAACTTTGATTGGTAATACTTGGCAAAATCGATTTGGATTGTGGTGTGACAAATTGATTGTCTTTGGTTATTGCGATAATATTTGTTGCACCTGTCTCATCTACTTTGGTATGTGTCTTAGGATCTAGGTATAAACAATCATCAAAACCTTTTTGTTTTGCAAGATGCTTCGGATAGAGACTCGCTGCATAATTTGCTCCAGTTTTAACATGTCCTAAACCATTGGGTGCAGCACGGTCATAAGGTGTGGTTGTTAACGATATTGGATTAAATCCATCCTTAAAATAACTTCCAACCGGTGTTGCAATGACACCAAATAAAAACTCATTAGCAGAACGAACACCCATCACTGTTTCTGTTCCAATAACAAATGGACGAATATATAAAGAACCTTTAGATTCATAACTTGGTACTAAATCTCTATTTGCATCGACTACTTGTTTAATTGCCTTTATGAATAATTCCTCTGGAACAGGTGGTATTAATAATCTTTCACATGAACCTTTTAATCTTTTCGCATTGGCATCTGGTCTAAATAATAAAACGTCATTGTTTTTTGTACGATAGGCCTTTAAACCTTCAAAAACGGATTGTCCATATTGAAGTGCCACAGCGACAGAAGATATCTCAAAAAAAATCGAATCCGACATGACCCCTTCGTCCCAAGCACCATCTTTATAAGTTGCATAGAACGCCTGATTGGTTCCATGATATTTGAATCCTTCTATTTTCATAAGTCATCCTCCATTTTTTTATTATTATACCATATAAAAAAACGTCAGTTCGACTGACGTTTCATTTACTCTAGATTATCTGTAAGAACAGGTTTACCTAAAATAATGGTCGTGATAAAGTCTACTAACCATAGTGCATAACTACCAAAGACAACCCAAAGAATTCCAACAATTAATAAACCGTTATTTTTGTTGTTTACGCCTTTGATAATACGGTAAATTGCCCATGTTAAATCAACAATCGGCAATGACAACAATAACTTACCTATAAAAGGTAGTTCATCCATCCATTTTACAAATTCCATACTATCACCCTTTTCTTTATATATATCTATTATATACCTCTTGAAATACGATTTCAAGAAAACCAATAAAAAACCATCCGATTATTGAATGGTTTCTTGTAATCTTTATGCTAAGAAAATTAAATCTTTGTGAAGAATGAAGGTGATTAAATCAACAATATAAAAGACTGGCCATAAGAAGAAATTTAAAACCGCACCTAAAATATTGCCTCTTTGTACTCTAGTAACGATTCCTAGTATAACATTTGTAGGAAGTATGATTGCTAGAATCAATGAAACGATAAAATCTAAACCTAAATAAACCTTAGCTTTTGCTGCCATGATATGACCTCCTTTCTTCAAAATATTTTTAATACTTTAAATTACGAGAAGCTCTTCTGACTTAACTTTTGTCTTGTCATCTATTATTTTAACATATTTATCTGTTAATGTTTGAATATCTTCTAAATATCCTTTTTCATCATCTTCAGTTAAACCAAGTTTTTTAAGATGTTCATTACCTTCACGGCGTACATTTCTAACAGCTACCTTACCACTTTCAGACATTTTTTCAACATCTTTAACGAGTTGACGACGTCTATCTTCAGTAAGTGCTGGTAACATTAAACGAATACCTGTTCCATCATTTCTAGGAGGTAATCCTAAATTAGATTGGTTAATTGCATGTTCGATATCTTTTAATACAGATTTATCAAACGGTTTAATATAGAGTTGTTGTGCCTCAGGAACTGAGACAGATGCAACTTGTTTTAATGGTGTTTCCACACCATAGTAACTTACAAAAATACGATCAAGTAAATTAGGGTTTGCACGACCTGTACGTACCGCTGCATATTCACGGTCGAGTGCGTGCACACTTTTTTCCATTTTCTCTTCGATTTCTAGTAAGAGCATATCTGCTTGTTCATTCATCATTAGACTCCATTCTTTACAATTGTTCCTATGTCTTCTTGCATTGCAGCTTTTAATATATTGCCTTCTTGATTCATATCAAATACGAGTATTTCAATATGATTTTCTTTACAAAGACTTGCTGCAGTAGAATCCATAATCTGTAAGTTTTTTTCTAATACTTCTTGGTGCGATACTTTTTTTAATAAAACGGCATCACTATGTTTTCTAGGGTCTTTATCATAAACACCATCGACTCCATTTTTAGCCATTAAAATCACTTGACAATCGAGTTCGGCAGCTCTTAGTGCTGCTGTTGTATCGGTTGAGAAATACGGTGAACCTGTACCACCAGCTAAGACAACGACACGACCTTTTTCGAAGTGTCTTAGTGCTCGTCTTCTAATATAAGGCTCCGCAACTGCTGCAATTTGTAATGCAGTCATGACGCGTGTTGGAACTGAAATACCTTCTAAAGCGTCTTGTAAAGCAAGTGCATTCATAATGGTGCCTAACATGCCCATATAATCTGCTTGAGCTCTATCCATTCCAAGTTCTTCTCCTGTTTTACCACGGAAAAGGTTACCTGCTCCAACTACAACAGCCACTTCAATATTGAGTGCTCTTAATTTTTTTATCTCTAAAGCAATTGATTTGACTGTTTTAGGATCAATACCGTAGTGACCTTCGCCTTTCAAAGCCTCTCCGGAGAGTTTTAATATGACACGTTGGTACATCGTTACTCAACTCCTTTAAGTGGTTTATTTTTTAACTTGAGCCATAACTTCAGCTGCGAAGTCTGATTCTACCTTTTCAATACCTTCGCCAACTTCTAAACGTACATAGTCAACGATTTGGTTATTATTTGATTTTAAATAATCCTTAACTTTAATTGCAGGGTCTTTCACATATGCTTGTTCGACTAAAACAAACTCTTGTAAAACTTTGCTTAATTTACCTTGTAAGATACCTTGTAATACCTTTTCTGGTTTGTTTGCTAATGACTCATCATTAGCCATCATTTCAGTAATGATTTTTGTTTCATGTGCAACTGTTTCTTGATCCACATCTTCTCTCTTTAAGAATCTTGGCTTAAATACTGTGATGTGCATTGCTAAATCTTTAGCAACTGTTGCATCTTCTTTTTCTAAAATAGTTAATACAGAAATCTTACCACCCATGTGAGCATAAGATCCGAAACCTTCAGAATCTTTCTTAGTTTTTCTTACTAAACGTCTAAGAGAAATTTTTTCTCCAATAGTTGCTGTTGCACCAAGTAATAATTGTTCAACAGATAAACCTTCAGCGTTCACTAATTTTAATGCTTCTTCTGCTGTTTGAACGTTAGAGTCAATCAATAAAGCACCTAATTTTTCAAGTAATGCTAAGAATTGATCGTTTTTAGCAACGAAATCTGTTTCTGAATTTAATTCAAACAATAATGCATCATTACCTTTGATTAATACTGAAGTTAAACCTTCAGCAGCAATTCTATCTGCTTTTTTAGCAGCTTTTGCAATACCTTTTTCTCTAAGGTAATCAATTGCTAAATTAACATCACCATTTGTTTCTTCTAAAGCCTTTTTGCAGTCTAACATACCTGCACCAGTTTTATCTCTTAATTCTTTAACCATAGCTGCAGTAATTGCCATAATTATATTTCTCCTTCACATATTATCATATTTATTATACTATATTTTTATTTATTTTTTTAAAAATAAGGGGATGATTATCTCATCCCCTTAGTCATCAATTACTTACTTAAAGCTGCTATTAAGTCAGCTTTTTTTAAATCAGCGTAATTTTCAATTCCCTTTGCTTTAGCTAAGTCTTTAAGTTCAGAGACTTTCAAAGTGGATAAGTCAATTGACTCTTTAGAAGGTTTTTTAGCTTCTTTGTCTGTAGATGATTTTTTAGAATCTCTATCATGTTCAAAAGGTGCTGTTTCTTCGTCATCATATTTTTCAACAACGCCACCTTGAGCTTCGATAACTGCATTACCCATAACCCATGTAATTAATTTAACTGCACGAATTGCATCGTCGTTAGCAGGAATTACATAGTCTACTAAATCAGGGTCACAGTTTGTATCAACGATACCGAAAACAGGAATACCTAATTTACGTGCTTCAAGTACTGCGATTTCTTCAGTTCTTGGGTCAACAACATATAATGCTTGTGGTAATCTTTGCATATCTTTAATACCACCTAAGAATCTTTCAAGTCTTGTTCTTAATTTAACAAGTCCTAAAACTTCTTTCTTAGGTAATTTTTCCCAATTACCGCTTTCTTCAGCAACATATAAGTCTTGTAATAACTTAATACGTTTTCTGATTGTCTTGAAGTTTGTTAAAGTTCCACCTAACCATCTGTGGTCAACATAGAATTGACCTGAGCGGATAGCCTCTTCTTTTACTGCTTCTTGAGCTTGTTTTTTAGTACCAACAAATAGTACTTGTCCACCATCTTTTACGATATCGAATAATGCAGAATAAGCTTTTTCAATCTCTTCTGCAGTTTTCTTTAAATCGATGATGTGGATATCTTTAAGAGCTGTAAAGATGTATGGAGCCATTTTAGGATTCCATCTTCTAGTTTGGTGTCCGAAATGAACGCCAGACTCTAATAATTGTTTCATTGAAACTACTGCCATTATATATACTTCCTTTCGTTTTTTTGTTTTTTTCCTCTGTAACACTTATAGCTTAGCCACTAATTATTTAGCACCGACTAAGGAAACATGTTACATGCGTATTTAACAGCCTTTTAAATATACCATATTCATATATGTTTTGCAAGATAAGTTCATAGATTTTTATGTAAAATAGACGTTAATTCCGTTTTTTTTACATAAAACCACTTGAATTCTTATTTTATTGACCTGTACTACCAAATCCACCTAAACGTTTTTCTGTTGCCTCATCATCTTCTGTTAAAAAGTATTTTTGAAAGATGCCTTGAGCAACACGTTCACCTTTTTTGATTTCTACAACTTCTTTAGAAAAATTATATAAAGGAATCATTAAATGTCCTTCATTATCTAAGTTGTTATAATAATCACTATCCACAACTCCAACAGCATTCGATGTAATTAATCCTTTTTTAATTCCTAAAGAACTTCTAGGATAGATCATTAAAACTTCATCATTAGGCATTAAAACTTTTAAGCCTGTTGGAACTTTTTTAATCTCACCTGGTGCGATGCTTAAATCTTCTGCACTTTCAATATCATAACCTGCACTGAATTTAGAACTTCTTTTAGGTTTTTGAATGTTTTGATCTAAATATGCTTTAATAACTTCAAATTTTCTCATAATTTACCCTCATCTTCTAGTTTTTTTAATACTTTTAATACTTCAATTTCTCTAGGTAGTACTGTTTTCATACCTTTATGGTGATGATTTGTTTGCATCGCCAATCGATTCGTATGGATCGCCTCATCAATTGAAATCCAAACGGGTTCAACACCATGAGATGCTTCTCTTTCCATTAAAGACTGTTCACCCAGATCATCAACTTCAACAAAATAATAATAAGAAGTTTGTAAATAAACAGTTTCTTGACTACTTAATCCATAACGTAGTTCTTCCATATAACCCAGTGGTTTTTCATTAAAAACTTGATTTGCTCCAAGTTCTTCTTTAAGCTCTCTTTTTAAACCATCCAGATGTGATTCTGACCTTTTTAATCCACCACCAGGAAACGTATAGTCAGCAAACGCTTTTGAATAAACCATGAATAGTTTTTTATGTTTATATATAATTGCACGAATGGTTGTACGTGTTTTTTGATGTGTTTGGTTTTCTAAACCTTCTTCAATAATTCTATTTGCTAAGTTTATCATGCTTAACCATCCTTGGATGTGTTTTTGTATAGGTTTCTTTTATTTTTTCATGTGAGACATGTGTATAGATTTGAGTAGACTTTAAGTTTTCATGTCCAAGTAATTCCTGAACGACTCTTAAATCTGCACCATGATTAATCATCGTGGTTGCAAATGCGTGTCTAAGCATATGTGGGTGAATTTTATAGGTTTCACCACTATTTTTAATGATCTGATTTAAAATAACTCTAAGACCTCGACTTGAAAGTTGACTACCCTTATAATTGATAAGTAAATAATCATTTAATGTTTCATGACCTTTTGATAATAAATGAATTCTAACAAATGTTAAATAATGCTTTAACTCTGTAATTAGTTTTTCATGTAAGACAACATATCGATCTTTAGAGCCTTTACCATGAATCAAAATTTGCTGATTGGATAAATAGATATCTCCTATCTTGATTTCAACAATTTCAGATGCACGTAATCCTAAACTATATAACATATCTAAAATTAAATAATTTCTATAGCCCAAAGGGGTATTTGTATCAATTGATTTAAATAAATATGAAATTGCCTCATCATCAATGATATGAGGCAAGTTTTTAGGAATCTTTGGTGCCTTCACTGTATCAAAAATATTCATTTCAATATAAGACTTATCCACTAAAAATGTATAAAAGTTCTTTAATGCTGAGATTTTTCTAGCAATTGATTTTTTTTCATAGTTTTGATTATCCAAATAAGATATGTAATTTCTTGCAAGTCTTTCTCTTTTTGCATCTAATAAATCTCTTGCAAGTCCTTCTGTTTTTAAGAAGGATTCAAAGGATGTGATATCATGAATATAACTTTCCACAGTAAAAGAACTATACTTTTTTTCAATTGATAAATAATCTTTATAAATTGAAATAATATCCATTAATCTTCCATTCCTAAATAATTTTTAAGTGCTTGAATTGCACGATCATGATACACTTTTTTACGGTCAAATTTCTTAGCTTCTACAGGTTCTACTAATCCAAAATTCGCATTCATTGGGACAAATGTCTCGTGATGATTGGAAATATATCTAGCCATTGCACCCATCATAGTATCTTGAGGCAGTGGATTAATTTCTTGTTTTTCGATGTAGTTAGCCATATGAATCGCTGCACTTATACCGGATGCAGCAGACTCTACATACCCTTCAACACCACTAATTTGTCCTGCAAAGAACCATTTAAGATGTGTGATGACTTGATATCCATTGTTTAAATGTTTAGGGGATTCTAAATACGTATTTTTATGTATGACACCATATCTTAAAATTTCGGCTTTTTCTAACCCTGGAATCATTTGAATAATTCTTTTTTGTTCAGGCCATTTTAAATGTGTTTGAAAACCTACCATGTTATACATCGTTTTATTTAAATCATCCTGTCTCAGTTGAACCACTGCATAAGGTCTTTCACCATTAGGTTTTCTTAAACCTACGGGTTTTAGGGGTCCGTATAATAATGTTTCAATACCTCTTTCACCCATATCTTCTACAGGCATGCAACCTTCAAATACGTTATTTTCAAAATCTTTTGGAACAACACGTTCTGCATGCATCAGTTCATGATAAAAGTTTTCATATTCTTCTTTACTCAGTGGACAATTTAAATATGCGGCTTCACCTTTATCATAACGACTCTTTAAATAAGCAATATCCATATTAATACTATCCGCAGCAATAATCGGTGCGACTGCATCAAAAAAATGAAGACTTTCTTGATGAAATGTTTCTTTTATAAACTGACTTAACCCATCACTTGCAAGCGGACCTGCTGCAACAATTGTATATTCATCTGGGTTTAAGGATGTAACTTCTTCATGAATCACTTCAATATTTGGGTGATTCTTAATTTTTTGTGTGACATATTCTGAAAACATAACTCTGTCAACTGCTAAACTTGAACCTGCAGGGACGAATGTATGATCGGATGCTTCCAAGATAAGCGAATTAAAAAAACGCATTTCTTCTTTTAAAAGACCTACAGCATTATGTGGGTCATTTGAACGAAATGAGTTTGAACATACAAGTTCAGCAAAATTTGCTGTTTGATGTGCAGGCGTTTGAACAATGGGTCTCATTTCATATAGTTTTACTTTGTAACCTTTATTTGCTAAATAGTAAGCAGCTTCACTGCCTGCTAATCCAGCTCCAATTATTTTTATCATATTTTCACCAAATAAATTATAACATGAATTAGTTCTTAAGTTCACTTTATTAGAGTTTATACTATAAATAGTTTATAATGTCATTTGGAGGAATGATTATATGAAATTAAAAGCTTATTTAGCAGAGTTTTTAGGAACTTTCGCTTTACTACTTGTTGGATTAAGCGCTGGTGTAACCAACCTTGAGTTAACAAGTGTTGCACTTGCATTTGGTTTAACACTCATGTTTATGATTTACGCCGTTGGTAGTGTATCAGGAGGACATTTTAATCCTGCAGTATCCTTGGGTATGGCATTTTCTAAAAGATTATCTTGGAAAGATTTTGGATTTTATGTCTTATTTCAGTTATTAGGTGGATTATTCGCTATTTTATGCTTAGTACCTTTTATGGGTGGTATGAATGATTTAGCATCTACAAAAGTATTAGTTGATTTTGGTGGAAGTGAAGCAACTATGGTATTACTACTTGGATTATTAGTTGAACTTGTTGCAACATTTATCTTTGTCTTTGTGATTTTACGTGTAACAAGTCAAAAAGAACTGAGTAAACTCGCTGGATTAATCATCGGACTCACATTAGCAGCACTCATTTATTTTGCAGGTCCATTAACCAATGCTGGTTTAAATCCTGTACGTTCTATCATGCCTGCTTTATTTGAAGGTGGCGTAGCTTTAGAACAATTATGGATCTTTATTGTAGGTCCACTCGTCGGTGGATTCTTAGCATCTGTTTTTGTAAGTTATTTTGATTCACTCAAATCATAACCTATAACACACTTAATTAAAAAGCACTTCTATCAGATATCTGTAAGTCATATATCTAGAGGAAGTGCTTTTTTATTATGTATTAAGTATTTTTTTGTCTTGGAAAAACTCTACATACAAGGGTTCTAATCTACGATTCATAATCGTTGTTACATATGTGATCACAATAATATTGACAGGCATCATCAAGAGTCTTAATGGTACATTTTTAAAAGCATATATCAAAGCAGCATTGATATCCCCTCCATTAAATGCATAACTACTCATGAAGTTTGCAAAAGTTGATAAAGAGGTTGCAGTTATATGTGTGATTGTAATTGCTATCAATATAACCCACCATTTGGAATGTCTTTTTGCAATAAAAAAAGGTATCACTCCCCAACTCATTGCCTGTAGTGAAAATAAGATATCAAAAGGGTATGTGCTTGCACTTGCATAAAATCCAATTGCATCCGATAAAAATCCCATCATTCCACCGTAGATGGGTCCTAATACAATGGAACCTATTACTAATGGTATGCTATAGAATGGAAATCCAAAAGAAATCCCTTGTGGAACAATTGTTTTAAATACGATATCTAAAACAATTGAGATTGCTGTTAAAATCGCAGCAAGCGTTAGTTTTCTTAATGTTTTTTGAACCATGAAAAAAGACCTCCTTAAAGTCGAGATCCACTAAAAAATAGGGATCTAGAAAATATACCGCCAAATCATATAATTTGTTCGTTCAATTCCGTAATCCGTTTTAGAATTGACACTTCACGCATATTTCCTATTTATTTATATTATACGTTATTTAATACGCCAATCGATTGGAGAAACATTATGTTTTTCCAAAAAATCATTGGTTTTAGAAAAAGGGTTTGATCCAAAAAATCCATGATAAGCAGAAAGCGGTGAAGGATGAGGTCCTTCTATGACTAAATGATTAGAGTTATTCACCCATTTTTTATAACTTCTCGCATGATTTCCCCACAAAATAAAGACGATTGGGTTTTTTCTTTGACTTAAAACCTCAATGACTTTTGTTGTAAATATTTCCCATCCTTTTTGTTGATGCGAATAGGGTTTAGATTCCTCAACCGTTAAAACTGTATTCATTAACAACACACCTTGCTTCGCCCATGGTGTTAAATCCCCTGTAATGGGGGGTGTTATCTGTAAGTCAATTTGTAATTCCTTATAGATATTTTTTAATGATGGTGGAAGTTTTGATGTCTTAACTGAAAAACTCAGTCCATGGGCTTGGTCTTTACCATGATATGGGTCTTGACCAATAATAACTACTTTAACAGATTCTAGTGGGGTTAAATGAAACGCCTGAAACCAATCTTCTTTTTTAGGATATATGGTTTTGGATTGAAGCTCCGTATCTAAAAAGTTCATCAATTGAATAAAGTAAGGTTGATCTTTTTCAATATCTATGAGTTCATTCCACGTCATGATCTTTATCCTCATCAACTGCATCAGTTACTTCTTCTTCGCAAACTTCAAGTTCTTTTTTCTTTCCATCTTTCTTAAAGAAATAAATTAAACCATAAATCAAACCAACATTAACAACAATCACCAGTAATCCATAAGGTGATAAGATAAATCCAAAGATGCCTGATGATGGAATGGTTGTAAGATGTCTACCTAAGACATCATCTACCGTTACATCATAAGGTGTACCAGGTCCCTTTCTCCATGAATCATATTGTCTTTCACTAGGACTTAAGCCATACTGTGAATGCGGATATGTAATGATAAATCCGTCCTCATCGACTCTATAAAAGTGGTGAGTTACAACTTCTTTTTGATACATATTGATTCCAGGTACTAAAAAATATGTTTCAAAAACAATAATATCGCCATCCTCAAAAGCATCTACATTTTGGTCTCTTAGAACCAATATATAATCCCCTGTCATAATAATGGGTTCCATAGAGTTTGAAACTACTCGGTACCACCCCACACCAATGGTTTTGACTAATCCATTAGGAATCATGACACTTACTATAAGTAAAAAAAGAAGAAAAATGATGGATATGTAATATAAAGTTGATTGGACTATTCTTACAACATTTTTCTTCATAGGAACCTCTATTATTTATTTTTCTTAATAACTTTTAAACGAATAAACTCTTCACGTTCGTGTTCTTCTAAGACTTCTGTAATCATTTTAATGTCATGTTCCATATTCGGAATCACAACATTCTTTAATGCATTATGTCTTTTTTGAGTTTTTCTGATGGCGTTTGCTAATCGATATGCACTACTATCAATTTGAGCGAGTTTAATGGTTAAATCTCTAGCATCTTGAAACATTTTATATGCATAGTCAAATTTAGAATTGGTTGATCTTAACCCGTAGGATAATCGAATATTCGGTCTTTCATAATTAAGTACTGGTAAATCAACACCCATGACAGATCGATATGTCATTTGGATATTTTCATCCACAGGAATCGCTTTTGCAATCTCACCTACAATACCCAATGTGATATTGGCATCTTGTAATGCTTGATATGCTTTTTGATAAGTGGATTGAATCGTACCTCTTAAGTCTGAAACTTCCTGCAACAAAAGTAACATTTCTTTAATCAAAATGTTTTTCTTTCGATCCATTAAAACCTCACCATTTCTAGCAAGCCCTAATGATTTTTTTAAGTTGAGTAAGTTTCCTTTTGTAGGTACGACTTGGTTCATATTATACTGACTTTCCTAAAATCTTTTCTATTTTATTTTCTTTTTTGATATTAAATCTTTGTTCTGCACGATCTTTATGAATATATGTTTCAATATCTTGTTCTTGAAGTCTATTGAGTTCAAACTTAGGTAACATGGATAATAAATCCCATCCTAAATCTAAGGATTCACCAATACGTCTGGTTTCTTCACCTTGATTTAAGAAGTGTGCCTCAAATAAACGACCGAATGTCATGTATGTCTTATCGACACCACTTAATTCATCTTCTCCAATAACTTGTGATAAAGCGCGTACTTCTTGAACTTTTGCATAGCTTGCAAAAAGTTGATCGGCAAGAATTTTGTGGTCTTTTCTGGTGTATTTATCACCAATACCATCTTTCATCAAACGGGATAACGATGGTAAAACACTAATAGGAGGGAATACCCCTTGTTGTTTTAAATTTCTATCTAAAACAATTTGTCCTTCCGTAATATATCCAGTTAAATCAGGTACCGGATGCGTAATGTCATCGTTTGGCATTGTTAAAATTGGAATTTGTGTCACAGATCCTTTTTTACCCTTAATCATTCCAGCTCTTTCATAAAGATTGGATAGATCAGAATATAAATAACCAGGATAACCTTTACGTCCAGGAATTTCATTTTTAGAAGATGAAAACTCTCTTAAAGCTTCACAATATGCTGTCATATCCGTTAAGATAACCAGTACATGATAGTCTTCATAATACGCAAGATATTCTGCGGTTGTTAGTGCAGCTCTTGGTGTAATAATTCTTTCAATAATCGGATCGGATGCGACATTTTCAAACATGACGACTCTATCCATTACGTGTGCTTGTTCAAATTCTTTTTTAAAGTATTTAGCAACATCGTGCTTTACACCCATTGCAGCAAATACAATACAAAATTTTTCTGATTCTTGATCTGCAATTTTTGCATGTTTCACAATTTCAACTGCTAATTCATTGTGTGTTAACCCAGTGGAAGTAAAAATAGGTAATTTTTGACCTCTAATTAAAGTGGTTAAGGTATCAATTGAACTAACACCTGTTTGTATGAAGTTTCTAGGATAAACTCTAGATACTGGATTAATTGGTAATCCGTTTAAATCCAGGGTTATTTTAGAGAAAATTGGTCCTAAACCATCAATAGGTTTACCTGCTCCATTAAATGTACGACCTAATACTTCTTTAGATAATCCCATAGTTAATGGATGTCCTAAGAATTTCGTATATACATTTTTTAATCTCATCCCATCAGTGCCTTCAAAAACTTCGATGGCTACTAATTCACCTTCGATCGCGACAACACGTCCGTGTCGTACTTCATTGTTTTCTAATCTTATTTCAACAACTTCTTCAAATCCTACATTTTTAGCACCTTCTAGAAAGATCAGTGGACCTTGAATGCTTTTTAAACCAATATATTCTAAACTCATTTTTTAGTCACCCTTTCTAGTAAATGTTTTCAATCGTTTCAGTAATTGCTTCTTTAAGTTTATCAAATGACTCTAAATCATCGTTTGAAATATCGTATTTCATTTGAATCACTTTTTCATAAATATGCGTTTTTAATATAAGTGAAATTGCTTTACCACGTTCAATAAATTTAATGGATTCATCAAATAAATGAAGGATAACTTCCATCATCTTTAATTGTTTAGAAAGTGGTACATAGGTATCAACTGCATGGAACGCATTTTGTTGTAAGAAACCTAAACGAATGACACGTCCGATTTCAATGATGACTTTCTGATCATCAGGTAATACATCATTACCTATTAACTTAACAACTTCCATTAACTTATTTTCTTCTGCAAGTAAACTTAAGATACGCATTCTATATTTTAAGAATTTAGGATCGACTTGATTGTCATACCAACTGCTTAAATCCATCATGTATTCAGAATAACTTAAATTCCAGTTGACTGCGGCAAAGTGTCTTTGATAAGCAAGTTGCTTATCCAGTGCCCAAAATGCACGAACGAATCGCTTTGTATTTTGAGTCACAGGCTCACTAAAATCTGATCCTTGTGGTGAAACTGCACCAATAATAGAAACTGATCCTGTTGAACGGTTTAAGTTAATCATCATACCAGCACGTTCATAGAATTTAGAAATTCTAGATGGAAGATAAGATGGAAATCCTTCTTCAGCAGGCATTTCTTCTAATCGAGCTGAAATTTCTCTTAATGCCTCAGCCCAACGACTGGTAGAATCTGCCATAACTGCAACATCATAACCCATATCTCTATAGTACTCTGCAATGGTAAGACCTGTATAAATACTTGCTTCTCTTGCAGCTACAGGCATATTGGATGTATTGGCAATTAAAATCGTTCTTTCCATTAATGTTTCTTTTGTTCTAGGGTCTACGAGTTCACTAAATTCTTCAAGAACTTGTGTCATTTCGTTTCCACGTTCCCCACAACCAATATAAACAATAATATCGGCATCACACCATTTAGCAAATTGGTGTTGCATCATGGTTTTTCCTGTACCAAATCCTCCAGGAATAGCAGCTGTACCACCTTTAGCGATTGGAAATAACGTATCAATAATACGTTGTCCTGTAAGTAACGGTGTATTCATTTCTAATCTTTCTAAAACTGGGCGTGGTGTTTTAATTGCCCATGTTTGATAAAGATTTAAGTCCTTTAATCCTTGTTTTGTTTCAAGTGTTAAAATAACATCTGAAACTTTATAAGAACCACTCGTTTTTACTTCTTTAACAATACCTTCTATTAAAGGAGGTACCATGATTCTGTGGGTAATACTCTTAGATTCTTGTGTAGTTGCATAAACCATTCCAGGTCCTAAGTAGTCCCCTATTTTAACTTTAATGTCTACATCAAATAAACGTTCTAAATCTAGAGATGGGATATCTGAACCTGCTTCAATAAAATCTCCAGTTTCTGCTTTAATTTTTGAAAGTGGTCTTAAAATACCATCAAAAATTTCACCCATTAAACCAGGTCCTAGCATAACTGAAACTAATTCATCTGTAGGGTAAACTGGGTCTCCAAGTTTTAAACCTTCAGTTGTTTCATAAACTTGAATGACTGTTTCTTCATCAGAGATTGAAATAACTTCACCCATTAATTTTTTAGGTCCAACAAAAACCTTTTCTAACATTTTAAAATCGTTTGTTTTTACCAGTTTAACCACTGGACCATTAATTGAATAAATTGTATTTTTCATATGGACTACTCGCTAAACCAGTTAGCTTCTTGATAGAAATGCTTTCTGGCTTCTTCTAAATTTGATGAGATTGTTTCTACAACAACCGCACTTAGATTTTTACTATGTAATATAAATCCTGCCTTAATTTGAGGGTTCATAATGATATCTAATCCACTAGGAACTAAGAATTTATCCATTTCATTGATTTCAATTGTTTCAAAATCTTTAATGTTATATCGACTTAGTTTCTTTTGAAACCACTTATGATAGTCTTTAGTCAATCTAAAGGCTTCAATTCTTTTTCTTAATTCAAGGAAAAGTTCATCAATTAAATGCATTCTTTTTTCCATGACTAAAAGATCCAGTGTGCGTTGTTTCACGGATAAGTCTTCTTGATATTGTTTAAAGATATCTCTTGCTTTTGCAGCGAGTATATCTAATTTTTCTTCTTCTAATTCTTTTTGAAATAGTTTTCTTGCTTCTTCAGTCATACCACTAATTTCTTTAGTTAATTCATCAATTTCTGCTTTAGATTCACGCTCAATTGATTTTTTAAAGTATAAACTGAGTTCTTCTGGATTATTAAATTTCATTATACACCTCTATAATTTCACACCTATCGCCTTAGATACATAAGCATCAATTGCATCTCCAATATTGGAATTGCCGTGGCGATCTGGAATTTCTACAAATAATGGACTTACATTTCTAAGTTTTAACTCTGATATCACATCGGGCGCAATTAAGACGACTTTAGTTGTTAACAAACAAATAGCGATTGACTCGTCTTGCATGACAAAATCAAGAGCTTTTAAGAGCTCATCTTTTGTATGTAAAACATCACCTTCGATACCCACTAATCTCATACCTACGAGTGTATCTACATTATCACTTAAAAGATAAAATCTCATATGCTTTTCCTTAACTAATTGAAGGAATTGTATTTAAGATTAAGATAGAGATTAATAAACCATAAATCGCAACACCTTCACCAAGTGCAACGAAGATTAAAGATTTACCTAAGTTTTTAGGGTTTTCTGAAATCGCACCAATCGCAGCTGGAGCTGCTGCTGCAACGGCAATACCTGCACCTAATGCGCTACATCCTGTTGAGATTGCTGCACCTAAATAACCAAACGCTGCTGCTTGATAAAAGAATCCAGAATCAGCAACACCTGGGTCTCCAAACTCAGCACCGAATGCAAATGGTGATACCACTGCAAGCGCAACAAAGAATGTCGCAAATAATCCAATATGTACCATTAAACGGCGTTTTGCGCTTAATGCATTCACTGTACCTTTAAATACTTTAACTAATGGTAATGCAATAAGCACTACACCTAAAACTATAATTCCTAATAAAATCCATTCCATTTTCTTTTCCTCCTAGGCTATTGGATTAAATAATATACCGTCACCATCATAGTAACGTGAAAACATTTCATAAAACTCTAATCTTAATACTTGAATACCGACAATCAATCCTTCAAGTGCCATGACAAATAAGTTACCAAGTGCCATTGCCCACCAGATTTCTCCGTTTTGTGCAAGGACATTAACAACCATCATTAACCCAGCATGTGATAAGACGAATCCACCTACACGTAAGAATGATAATGTGTTTGTTACATAACTTAAGAGTACTTCAAACAATTCGAAGAACCCTTCCATGAAGAAGCCTCCTAAACCATCAGGAAACATTTTTTCACCATGCATCTTACGCTCAATAGGTTCTTTTAAGAATATTAAGAGAATTGGTACGATGATTAATAAAATGATTGGAATGATTGAGAAGAATCCTTGAATTCCTAACAACATTTCAAAGAGAATACCCACTAATATATATCCATAGAATAGGAGCCCTGAAACACCATTAGGTGAACAGATTGCTTGTGCATAATCTTTATGTTTAAATTTGAAGTATGTATTCACAATAATCGATACGAGTATTAATGCAGCACCTAAACCAACTGCGGTTAATAAAAGTGTCATGGTGTTGTGAGAATCCATTGGGTGGAACGGTAAGAATGTAATACCAAACTGACCTAAGAAGTCATAAAGTGGCGTTAACACATGTGCATTACCGAAGAATTCACCATAGATGAGTCCGAAGAATGCACCACTCATACCAATTCTTGTAACAATAGGTCCTAAACTCCAACCCTTAAATTTACCAAGTAAGAATCCTATGAGTGCGAGTAATAACCCTTGACCGAAATCTCCAAACATAATTCCAAAGAGTAACGTATAACTAATTGCCATAAAGGTTGTAGGATCTACATCTCCATAGGACGGGATACCATACATCTCAACAAACACTTGGAAAGGTCTTGTAAACCAATTATTCTTTAGTTTTGTTGGTGGTTGGAATCTTTGATCACTGGTTGCTTCATCAATATCAATTTGAACAGTATCAATACTCTCAAACGTTTTTTCAAAATCTTTTAAACAATTTTTTTCAATGAACCCTGTTAATGAAATTCTATCTCCAAATCCAACAACATACTTTTTAGCTTCATACATGAGATTTAAAAATTCTAATTCACCTTTAATAATACCTAATTTTTCTTGGTATTTTAAACCGAGTTCAATTAGCAATTTTCTAAGTTCATCAATTTCTAATTTATTTTTTTCAATCGTTGATTTTAATACTTCTCTTGCATCACCCGGCGTTCCATGTACGAATTCAGGAATATAAACTCTTTCAAAATACATGGATGTGAATAAGTTATCAATTTCTCTTTTAAATTCATTACTCGTAATATATAAACACCATAGTTCTTTTGTTTCTTTATCTTCACTAAACGGAATGAATATAAATGGTTTATGTTGATAATATGAAACTCTTTCAATACTATCAAATGGTAGTTTACCAAAACGAACACTTAAGAATTTTGTTCCAAATAAATCATCAAATGATAAATCTAGTGACTCTAAGTATTCTAATTGTTGTAAAGCAACCAACATTTTAGAGTTTTCTGATTCTAATCGTTTAATATCGTTAAATTCTACACTAAATGCATGATGAGAATCAACTATATATTGATGCATATCATCTAAGTTATCTTTTAAGTCTCTTGTTTTTACAGGTAAAAGTGTTAAACCTAATTCAGATTCAATTTCCTTAATTTCCTCAATCAACTCAGTCGTTGGATTACCACCATCATAAGCACTTGAACCATGAACGGTTGTCAGTATTTTTTGTGGGTCTACAGGGTGGAATCCCTTGTAGTCTATAAACTTGGATAATAATTCATCAACTTTCTCTTTATCAGCCGTTAATGTTATTAATTGCATTTTTGCTATCATATATACCTCTTAAAATACCATCATCGAACGAATTTCTTCTTCTGGTACTTGATATCTTATACCTTCAATTAAATGGGTTAAATTTGTTACTTCTAATTCTGATAAAATCATATATCCAATAAATACTTTGGAAGGATGTGTTGCATAATACATTAATTTATTTGCAATATGAAACTTTAAATGGTCTGCATAGTATTCTAGATAAATTTCATCTTTATCACCTAAGAACTGACCATATCCCATATCGATAATCATTTGGAAAATTTGATTAGGATCTTCAATCTTGATAATTAAATCCATTTTTTGTTCACTCATTCTGTTACTTGGAATTAACATGGATTTAATTTCTAAACTATCTGCTTTATAAAACTTTTTCAAACGATAAATCTTAATCATGTTTTCCATTTCAATTCGAGAACGGAAAACTTTTTCTAATTCATCTCTTAATCGACCTTTATAATTCTTTTGAATATGCGTAAATGCATAGTCATAATAATCTGATTCAAATAAAGATTCAAACTCATAGTATTTCAAATCATCGTTCTTGACGCGTTCAAAGGGTTTGAGCATTTTTTGATACTTTGTACCTTTAAGTTTAGGAACTAATTCTTGAAGGTTCGTTGTTTTAGAGATTTCTTCAAAATCAATTTTGGAGTATCTATTAAAATAAACCGGTAGATCAGCAACAACATCATAGGTTTCATTGGATATGAAACTACGAATCATTGAAAGTAAGACTTCATGTTCTTGGTGCAATAAACTTAACAAATAAAAAGATTGATCTTTCATGGTTAAAAATTTAATGATACGCATCATCTGATTAAATTTTTGACGACGAATCAATCCTTCCAATCGGCTTCTGTTGATTGTATGTTCAGGAATTTTATCTAAAACTTCTTGATATGCAGGATGCTTTTTTAAAAAGACCGTAACGTCATTGATATTACGTTTCTTTAAAAGTTCTTTATAATCTGCAGGTTTTAGATTATTGGCATGAACCGTCTTTATTTTTGTTATTAAAGCATTACCAACGAACATCAATTTAGTTCACCTAATATATATTTCATTAAATCATTAATCCAAACTTCTTTATTTTTTTCATATTGATCTAAAATATTTTTTTCTTTAATATGAGTCTTTTCTTGATATGCTAAAATACGCTCTTCAAATAAAATTTTTGCATCAGCTTCCAAGACTTTTGTTTGTTCTAAGATTTCTAATCGGTTTTTTTCAGTGAGTTCTTGTTTCATTTGTTTAAATGATAAAAAGAGCTCCTCTTTTTCCTTTTTAAGTTTAAGAATTTGTTCTTGAGCTTGTTGATCGAGTTTTATAACCTCGTGAATTAATTTTTTCATTTTATGTGCGCCTTCTTCCTAAAAACACATGTTATATTACATATAGTTTATCATACAAAAATAAAAACGTATGAGTATATAGACATTTACTTTTGTTATTATAGTCCTATCACTTTCATTTTACAAGGATAAAATATATTTTGTTGTAAATACCATAGATAAACCCCGTAACAGTTAGGTTACGGGGTTTGGTTTATACGACTTACTTAGTTAATGTTGCAATCTTATTCATTGTTCTGATTAATTGTGCAGTGTAGGACATTTCATTGTCATACCAAGCCATAACCTTAACAAATTTAGCATCTGATTTTAAGATTTGAGTTGTGTTTGCATCATAAACTGATCCGTAATGAGAACCAATAACGTCCGCAGATACGATTGGATCTGGTTGATATTGTAATGTTTCATTAGCAGCTTTCTTGAATGCAGCATCGATTTCTTCTAATGTTACTTCTTTCTTTAATTCAACAGTTAAGTCAACGATTGAACCAGTAATTGTTGGAACACGTAATGCAGTTCCATCTAATTTACCTTTTAATGAAGGAATAACTAAACTGATTGCAGCAGCAGCTCCTGTTGATGATGGGATAATACTTGCAGCAGCAGCACGTCCACGTCTTGACATAAAGCCTTTCTTATGTGGTTGATCCATTAAAGATTGGTCATTAGTATACGCATGAACTGTAGTCATGAATCCTTTAACGATACCGAAGTTATCGTCTAATACTTTAGCTAAAGGAGCTAAAGCGTTTGTTGTACAAGATGCACCTGAAATAATTGTTTCAGAACCATCTAAGATGTTATCATTTACGTTGTAAACGATAGTTTTAACGCCTTCACCAGTTGCTGGAGCAGAAATAACAACTTTCTTAGCACCTGCTTGGATATGTAATCCAGCTTTGTCAGCAGATGTAAATAAACCTGTTGATTCTAATACAACATCAACCTTTAAATCACCCCAAGGTAATTGTGATGGGTCTTTTTGAGCATAAATAGTAATTTCTTTTCCATCAACTACTAATTTGTCTCCATTTGTTGATACTTCGTGTCCTTTGAATGGACCTTGTGCTGTGTCATACTTTAATAAGTATGCCAATGTTTCTGCATCCGTTAAGTCATTGATTGCCACAACATCAAATGTTGGGTTGTCAAACATCAAACGAAATGCTAGTCTACCGATACGACCAAATCCATTAATTGCTACTTTAATAGCCATATTGAGTTCCTCCTAAGATTTTTGGTTTTTATTCAATACTATTTTATCATAATATTTTTTAAATCAAGTGTTAATATGATTGTAAACGTTTACTTAGTGCTTCAATTACATAATCTCTTAAGATTCAATTTTCGTGCATTATATGATATAATCATATTATCGAGGTAAGTTAATATGGTACATATGAATGTCGAAATTGAATTTAAAACAAAAATAGATCAATCAAAATATGAGACTTTAATTGAAGCCTTTTCTTTAGAAGGCAACGTGTTTAAGCAAACAAATTACTATTTTGATACAGACCAATTAGAGTTAAATCAACAATCTATGGTTTTACGTATTCGTCAGAAGAGAGAGACATATAAGTTAACGCTTAAATCTCAAAGTGAACATGGTGCTTATGAATATCATATTTTACTAGATCAAGATCAAGCAAATGATATGATTAAAAACGGTTTTAAGACAAAAGATTACTTTGAACAAATTGACTTCTTTGTTAAATTCCAAACATCGTTAGATAACTTTAGAGCATCTACACCTTATGAAAGTGGTACACTCTTCTTAGATTACAATGAATATTGTGGATTAACAGATTATGAAATAGAATTTGAAGCAGACCACTTTGAAACAGGTCTTCAAACTTGGAATAAAATATTATCTAAATTCCAAATTACATTCCAACAAACAAAAAGAAAAAGCGAACGTGCACTTATGTGCATCATTCGTCCATAACATACCAAACTGGTATGTTTTTTTTATCTTTTGAGTCATCATAAAAAAAATAGCCCTTAAGGACTATTCTTCATCATCTATTTCATCAGTCATTGTAGCAAAATAACGACTCAGTGTTTCATCATAGTGTGTGAAATCTTCTTCTGAATTTTCACGCATAATCATTTCTCTTAAACGTTTAGGAATAAATACTCTAATCTCTTCATCATTATATCCAACTTGCATACGCTTTGCATCAACAATAATCGGTCTTTTTAAGACTGAAGGATGATTAATAATAAATGATTTTAATTCAGAAACTGACATATCTTCAACTTCTAATTCTTGTTCTTTAAACACTTTAGAGCGTGTTGAAATAATATCATCAAATCCGTTTTCCGCATGATTGAGCATCATTTCTATATCGGTGTCATCAATTCGATGATTAAACAAGTTTTTTTCTTCATATGGTACCTTATGTTCGTCTAACCACTTCTTAGCTTTTCTGCAAGACGAACAACTTGGAGTCGTATAAATTGTGATCATAAATAAGTCTCCTCCCATGCCCTTACCATTAGAGATAAGTGTCTATGTTTATTATATAGGTTTGTCAAATGATTTACAATAGGACAAGGGAAAAATGTATTTTATGGAATAAGTGAAAACGTATTCATTCAAATATTTGAATACTTTATATACATTTATCATGGTTTTTTATGACTTTCTTGTTATAATAAATACAATTTATTAAAGGTAGGTATATTATATGTCTAAATGGGATTTATCCGTCTTTTATTCCGATGATCAAGCTTGGGAAAAAGATTTTGAATTATTAAAAGGAAAACTATCAAAGTTCCAAGATTTCAAAGGAAAACTTGGTGATTTCGAATCCTTTAAAGCATATCATTTATTTGATGAGGAAGTTACACACTTACTCTATAAAGTCTATGCATATGCACATCTTGGAAGTGATCTAAATTTAAAAGATACTAAAAAGATGAATATGAATCAACAAGTTGGGTTAACACTTTCACAATTATCTCAACTTACCTCATTTATTTCACCAGAGATTATTGCTTTAGGTGAAGAAAAAGTATTAAGTTTTGTTGAAAAGGATGATTACTTAAAACCATTTAAGTTCCCTTATCAAAAGTTATTTAGAAGTCAAGAACATATCTTAGATGCTAAGAGTGAAGGTTTACTCTCTAACTTCTCAGCAATCAGAAATATCCCTACTTCTTTATATCAAGCATTATCTGTAATAGACAGAAAAGATGAAACAATTAAATTATCTGATGACTCTGAAGTAACTGTATCTCAAGCACAATTCCGTGCATTAATTGAGGATGCAAAAACACCAGAAGATCGTAAAAAGATTTTTGAATCTTTATACCGTAAATATGTTGATAATAAATCAGCATTTGCAGCAACTTATAACTTAGTCTTACAACAATTAAGTGCAAACGTTAAAAACAGACAATACGAATCAAGTTTAGATGCAGCATTATTTGGTAACAACATTCCAACTTCAGTATTCCATAACTTAAAAGATGCAGCTTACGAAAACACACATCCATTAAAACGTTATATTGCAATCCGTAAGAAAGCTTTAAAAATGGATGAATACTTCACTTATGATAGATTCTTAGCACTTGCTAAATCTGATAAAAAATATCCATATGAAGAAGCTAAACAATTATTTATTGATGCATTAAATGGATTCCCTAAAGAATTTGTCGATAATCAACTCGATGCATTAAAAGATGGATTTGTGGATGCTTATCCACAAGATGGAAAACGTACAGGTGCATATTCATCAGGTTTTTATGGACATCATCCATTTATCTTACTTAACCACAATGATACATTAGATTCTGTCTTTACACTTGCTCATGAAGCAGGACACTCTGCACATACAATATTCTCTGATAAAGCACAACCTATGCCAATCAGTGATTATACAATCTTTGTAGCAGAAATTGCATCAACATTTAACGAGCATGCATTACTCGATCATCTCTTGAAAAAATCAAATTCAAAAGAAGAAAAAATTGAGTTATTAACTATGGCTATTGATAATATTTGTTCAACATTCTACCGTCAAACATTATTTGCAACCTATGAATATGAAGCCAACAAATTAGTTCAAGAAGGTCAACCAATTAATGAACAAAACTTATCTCAAATCATGATTAATTTATATAAACATTATTATGATTTAGATATTACTAAAGAACCAGGTAAACAATATGTTTGGGCATATATCCCACACTTATTCTATACACCTTTCTATGTCTATCAATATGCAACAGCTTTTAGTGCTTCTCTAAAAATCTATGATAATGTAAAATCTAATGAACCTAAAGCATTTGAAAACTATATTGCTATGTTAAAAACAGGTGGTTCAATGTATCCTGTTGATGAGGCTAAAATCGCAGGTGCAGACTTAACTGTAAAAGAAACATTCTTATCTGTAATTAAACGTATGGAATCTTTATTAGATCAATTAGAAGCACTACTTGACTCTTAAGGGTTGACTATTTATAAAAATACATTAAAATATTATTGACGTTGATTAGAACAAGTAATCCTCCATGACTTATAAAGAGACCTATAGTTTGGTGAAATATAGGAAGTATGGTTGTATGAATGGGCCTATGAGTCAACAATTTCATCAAAGTGCTAGATTTTTATCTAGAATCAAGGTGGTACCACGGATTTAATCATTCGTCCTTTAAAAAGATTATACTTTTTAAGGACGAATTTTATTTTTTAAGGAGAAAAAACATATGAAACGACTTGTCTCAGGGATTAAACCTACTGGAGAATTAACATTAGGTAACTATATTGGTGCGATAAAGCAATTTGTCAAACTACAAAATGAATTAGTAGATACAGAATTCTTTATTTTTGTTGCTGACTTACATGCTATTACAACACCACAGGAGAAACAAAAATTAAGAGCTCGTATTAAAGATATTGCAGCATTTTATGTTGCATGTGGATTAGACCCAGAAAGAGTACATCTATTTATTCAATCTGAGGTCATCGAACATGCATTATTAGGTTATATTATGGAATCTACTGCATATATCGGTGAAATGGAACGTATGATTCAGTTCAAAGAGAAAAAACGTACCCAAACAGAGGGTGTTCGTACCTCACTTCTAACTTATCCTGCATTAATGGCTGCAGATATATTACTTTATGATGCATCCATTGTTCCAGTAGGTGAGGATCAAAATCAACATCTTGAATTAACAAGACTTCTTGCAGAAAGATTTAATATACAATATGGTCAAACATTTGTTGTTCCAGTTGGTCATATAACCAAAGTCGGTGCGAAAATTAAAGACCTACAAGAACCTACTAAAAAGATGAGTAAATCCGAAGGTTTAAGTGAGAAATCCTATATTTTACTACAAGATACTCCAAATCAAATTAGAAATAAGATTCGTTCTGCAGTTACAGACTCTGATCAATCCATTCGATTTGATGAAAAACTTAAACCGGGTATTTCTAATTTATTAACAATCTATTCTGCAATTACAGATATGCCTATAAAAAAAATTGAAAAGAAATATGAACATGAAACGTCTTATCAGGGATTTAAAGAAGAATTAGGTGAGTTACTCGCAAATCATATTGAGTCCATACAAACCAAATATAAATCACTGATTCAATCCAGTGAACTTGATCAAATACTGGATAAGGGTCGTGATTATGCGAGTATGATTGCCAAAAGAAAAATGGCTAAAGTAATGGCAAGAATGGGTTTAGAACGTAAAAAATAACATAAAAAAACGATTGTTCAAATGATAAGCTGAACAATCGTTTTATTTTTATTCGTGTGCTTTAACTTGATATTCTCTCACAGGGTATATTTCATCTCCATCAATTTGCATGTAGGTATCCACGAGTAATTGAACTTTAATATCTTTCCCTCTATAAAACTTAACAAAACTCTTAAATATTCTATGCCAACCAAAATAAATGGTTGGAAATATCAGTAAGAGTAACCATCTAGGAACATCTTTGACAACTACCAATTCAATGACTTTATCTGTTCTTTTGATTTTAGGGGCAAGCATCATACCACCACCAAAATATTTAGAGTGCATACAAGTTGCAAACCAAACTTTATTCGCCTCAAACGATTCCCCGTCCACTGTAATATACGCAGTAACAGGTTTATATTGAAAGAATGATTGAATTGAGTTTTTAAAATAGTTGGATTTATTTTTTATTTGTTTAGATCTGTTTACCTTATAACAAACCAATCCATCTAAACCAACTCCTGTACCATTTAAAAATAAGGAATGCTTATCATTTACAGAAACAGTTGGTAAATTCATAATATAAGGTTTAATATCTGCAAGTTTATGTTTCACTGGAACGCTTCGGATAAAGTCATTACCTGTACCTGCTTTATACATAAAGACAGATGGTTTTAAGTCGATACCTTGAATTTGATTAACGATACGGTTTAAAGTACCATCTCCACCGATGATAATGATTCTATCTTCTTCTTTACATGCACTTAAAAAAGACTTTACATCATGAATATCTAAAAGATTCTTAATATCTACATTGAATCCTTTTTTTTGATGTTTTTTAGATAATTTTTCTGCAATATGCTTATTTTTACCCTTATTGGATAGTGGATTATATAAAATAATGTCCATAATTTATTATTTAAATACGACTAATACGTATTTTTTCTTTCCTCTTCTTAAGATTGCATATTGTCCAAAAGCTTTTTCTGTTTGAAGAACTTTATACTCTAAGTCAGATATTTTTTCACCTTGAAGATATACTGCACCACTTTGAATAAATTCTCTAGCTTCACGATTGGATTTTGCAAGCCTTGAACGAACTAATACTTCAATAATACCATCATTTGTAACTTCAACACGATCTAATACTTTTCCAAGTACTTCAAAGGATGCCTCATCTAATTGATTAAAGTCTCCACTAAATAATGCTTCTGTTACTTTTTTAGCACGGTTTAACTCATCTTTACCATGAACAAATAAGACAACCTCTTCTGCTAATCTCTTTTGAGCAATTCTTAATTCTGGTTCTTTTAAGGATGCATCTATTAATGCATCAATTTCAGTTCTTTCAAGTGTTGTTAATAAATTTAAGAAGTTTTTAATATCATGATCACTACTATTTAAAAAATATTGATACATTTCATAAGGACTTGTTAATGTTTTATCCAACCAAAGTGCACCGGATTCAGATTTACCAAATTTTGTACCATCTGCTTTTAAGAGTAATGGACTACTTAAACCAACAGCATCATTTTCACCAACAACTTTTCTAATAAGTTCTAGACCTGCAGTAATGTTTCCCCATTGATCTGAACCACCAAACTGTATTTTACAATCAATTGTTTGATATAGGTTCAACCAATCGATAGATTGTAAAATCATATATGAAAATTCAGTGTATGAAATACCTATATCCAATCTTTTTTGAACGGTTTCTTTGTTCAACATATAACTGACATTAAAATATTTTCCATAATCTCTTAAAAACGAAATAAGATCTATTTTTGAAATCCAATCATAGTTATTCACAAAGATTGCATTTCCATCTAATAACCCTTTAATTTGAGTTTCAATTTTTTTAGCATTTAATAGTGATTGTTCTAGTGTTAAAAGTTTTCTTTCTGAGGTTTCTTTAGGATCGCCTATTAAACCTGTTGCTCCTCCAATTAAAACGACTGGAATATGTCCATGTTTTTGAAGATATTTCATACGTACAATTTGAACTAAATGTCCAACGGTTAACGATTCACCTGTTGGGTCATATCCTACATAAAACTTAACACCTTTTCCATTAATTAATACTTTTGCTTGTTCCAAATGAGAAACATCTTTTACCATACCTCTCATAACTAATTCATCATATAAGTTCATCATTCAAATCATCCTCTCCTTAAATAAAAATGTCCTTAGATTGAAAAAACAATCTAAGGACGAAATAAAAATTCCGTGGTACCACCTTAGTTCACGACAAAACATCGTGCACTTAAAAATTTATGTGTCTCATTTGTTGTATTTCGATCATTTAATTTAACTTCTGGTTCACACCAAACACCAGATCTCTTATTTTAGTTTTAAATATCTACTTATTGTCAAATTCACAGACGATTAAATTGATTGTCTTTCAATAATACGGTGTGGTAATACAATACGTGTATTTTCGACACCTTTAGATTGCATCAATTTGGTTAATAATCTCATGGATACTGCACCAATATCATATACTGGAATATCAATGGATGTAAGTGCTGGCCTAGATAATGCAGCATACTTGGTATTTTGGAATCCAGCAATTTTTAAATTACTTGGAACGGATTTACCATTTTCAATTGCTGTATTTAAAAACGATACTGCAATTGAATCTCTAACTGCAATTGCACCATCCACATGGATATCCGCGAAGAATGTCTCAAAGTGTGGACGATTAATCAGTGTATCACCACTTGTTCTAAATATCTTAGGTTCTAAGCCAGCCTCAAGCATTGCTTTTGTATAGCCTTCTTCTTTTTTATCATTGACGCTATAACGTCTAGCTGTACTTAATAAATAAATGTCTTTACATTTTTTATCAATTAACTTCTTAGTGATTTCATAACCTGCTTTAACATAGTCAATGGATACGGTTGGTACAATTGGATCACTTGTAACAACGTTTGCGAAAACATATGGAATGTTATTGTCATTAAACATACGTTTAATCAGCTCAACATCACGATCATTTAATTCATCGTTTAAATAAAGAATGCCATCAACTTGTTCTGCAACGATATTTTGTAAAGTATCTAAAACATCTGCTTCCTCATGAATCGTAAAAAGTTTAATGGAATAGTTATACTTTTCAGCAATATCTGCAATCCCACCTAACATTTGTGCAACCGAAGCTCTTGTAATATCTGAAATAACAACACCTACTGTAGTTGTTTTTCTACTTGCAAGACCTCTTGCGATTACGTTGGGACGATACCCTAGTTCTTTAATAACTTTTAATACACGAACACGAGTTTCTTCCTTTACTTTTTCTGGCGAGTTTAACACTCTAGAAACTGTAGCAAGTGAAACACCCGCAGCTCCAGCAACGTCATAAATTGTTGCGTTACTCATAATCATCACCTCTTTATTAAATTCGATTATATCATAAAATGGAAGTGCTTACAATATGTTATGAAACAAAATGAAAAATTTTCATAAAAAGAAAAACATAGTCAAATCAAATAAATAAAAACCAGCATTTTATATGCTGGTTTATACTTAAGCTGCTTTCTTTTCTCTGATTCTTGATGCTTTCTTGCTGAGTGTACGGATGTAGTGCAATTTAGCACGACGAACGATACCCACACGAGCAACTTCTAAACGATCAATAGCCGGTGTATGGACTGGGAATGTTCTTTCAACACCTACCCCATTTGAAACCTTACGAACTGTGAAAGTTTCTGAGATACCAGATCCTTGACGCTTAATAACTAAACCTTCAAATAACTGAATTCTTTCTTTGTTACCTTCTTTAATTTTAACGTAGACTTTAACAGTGTCTCCTGCTTTAAAGTCTGGTCTTTCAAAAAGATATTTCTTAGTGATTTCAGCTAGTAAGGCTTGACCTTTTAATTTTGCCATAAACGATTCTCCTTATTCTACGTCTGTTCATAAGTATAACTTAGCGGACCAGCGTGCGTTTTTTATTATACATGAATCTTTATTTAGATTCAATCTCTTTTTTAAGATTATCTAAAATCTTCTTTTCTTCTTTACTAAAATCCCTTTTTACTAATAAATCCGGTCTTTTAGTGAATGTTTTTCTTAAACTTTCCCTTAATCTCCAAAGTCTTATTTGTTCATGATGACCTGATCTTAATACCTCAGGTACTTCTAGACCTTCATATGAACTAGGCTTTGTATATTGTGGATATTTAAGTAAACCTTGTTGATGTGAATCATCAATATATGATGCTTCATTAATCACACCAGGTAACAAACGAATAATGCTATCTGCAATAACCATTGCAGGAATTTCTCCACCCGTTAAAACATAATCACCAATACTCATTTCTTCATCAACTAACGATAAGACGCGTTCATCAATACCTTCGTAATGTCCACAAATTAAAATGAGATGTTTGATTTCTCTACTCATTTTTGTTGCAATAGACTGGTTAAATACAGTTCCTTGAGGTGAAAGAAATACAGTATAACTTTCATCGGTTTGTATTTGTTTTAATAACTTATGAAACGGTGGATAGATCATTAACATCCCAGCACCACCACCATAAGGTGTATCATCAATTTTTCCACCTTTTAAATCCGTATAATCTCTTAGATCATAAATTTTAATTTCTGCTTGACCATCTTCAATTGCATGCTTAATCTTAGATGTTGTTAAGAATTGGTCAAAGAAATTAGGAAAAATTGTTATTATATCTATTTTCATATCAATCCCTCAATTGTATCAATCATAATCTCTTCGTCTGTTACAGACTTAATAAATTCAGATACAAACGGTATTAATACATATTTACCATCCGATTTGATGACTTTGAGTAAATGACCTTGTGGTACTTCGATGAGCGAATCCACATGTCCGACTAAATAATTATTTTGGGTTAACACACTTAATCCAATGAGTTTAGGTAAATGATATTCATTTTCCTTTAAATCAGTGGGTTCATCAGATGTGAATACTTCTTGATGTTTCAAGTGTTCCACGTCGGTTAATGATAAAAGATTTTCAAAAGCAACCAGATACAATTCACCTTGTGTTCTTACAGAGCGAATTTTTAGTAATTTCCCATCGATATAAACGGTTGAACCTTTTTTAAATCGATCGAAATCTGTATCCTTCTTAATTTTGACTTCACCTTTGATTCCATGGGTGTTAACAATCTTACCTATCGAATAAAGTATCATTTTATCTTAATATGCATCAATATCTAGATGCACACGTTTACCAACTTTTGATGCTCCAGCGTAAACGATCGTGCGAATCGCACTTGCAATTTTTCCACCTTTGCCAATCACTCTACCTAAGTCTTGACTATTCACGAGCAATTGCACGTGAATCAGTTGATCATACTCTGATAGAACTTTGACAGAAACATCATCTGGGGAAACCACTAATGGCATAACTATTTGTTTGATTAACTTTGCAAAATCGACTGCCATATGCTTTTTTACCCCCTTAATAAATTATTTATTTAATACATTGAACTTTTTGAATAAGCTCTTGACTGTATCTGTTGGTTGTGCACCTTTAGCCATCCATGATTGAACTTTTTCACCATTGACTAAAACAGTACCTTGAATTGGTTCATAAGTTCCTACGATTTCTAAGAATTTACCATCTCTTGGTGCTTTTGAATCAGCTGCTACGATTCTATAGAATGGTCTTTTATGATTACCAAAACGTTGTAAACGTAATTTAACTGCCATATTGATTTCTCCTTACTAAATTTTATCCTAATCTATTGTATCATAAATTATTATGCTGTCAAGTATTTTTTCTTGACATCAATCTGTTTGAACTTCAATATTGGATTCTATGTGAAAAAATAAGGAAGGATATAATGCAACAAACCCCTTCACGTTATGAAGTTGGCTTAATAACATCTTTTCACCTTTATTTTCATCTAAATAAACAACTGCATAATTTGATTTTTTAGATACGTATGCTAAATTTACATCAAGCTTACTTAATTTCTTAGGAACTTCTTTTCCTTTAAAATCAACTATATATGCACATCTTTTAATTTCCATCGTCTTTGTCTCCAAATATATCTTCTATATTGATTTCTTGATACTGTCCTGGTTCTAAATTAAGTTTTAGATTACCAATTTGTATCCTTTTTAAATTTAAGACTTCATATCCAATCTTTTTAAACATGAGTTTTACTTGGTGAAACTTACCCTCATCAATAACGATTCTACATTTTTCATTTCTGCAAACTAAATCTTTTGCTACTGCATTGTAGGTCTCACCATGAGGATCTTTTAATAAAACACCTATTTTTAGAGGTTCAAGTGAAGCTTCTTCCACATCTTTATCCAGTATAACTTCATATATTTTATCTAAATGCTTTTTAGGATGTGTAATTCGATGAATTAAATCACCATCGGTGGTTAAAATCATTAAACCTTCACTATCTAAATCCAGTCTACCTGCAATCTTTAAATCCAGTCTTTGATAAGGTTCTTTGATCCATTCAAATAATGTAAGATGCAATGAATCTTTATGACTTGATAAAAAACCTTTGGGTTTATAAAATGATAAAATCACGTTTTCTTTTAAAAAGAGTGGTTTACCATTAACCGATATTTTATCATAAGTCGGGTCTACTTGCATATCAAAAACCTTAACGATGTCATTATTGACTAAAACAGAACCCTTTTTTATGAGATTTCTAACATCTTTTCTACTTCCATATTTTAAATTCGATAAAATCTTGTCTAGTCTGGGCACTCTTTTACTCCTATGATATAATATTTTTAATAGAGGTGAATATTCATGATTAAGATGCAACATATTATTAGAGAAGGACATCCTTCACTGACTAAGGTTTCAGAACCTGTTTTATTACCACTTTCCAAAGAGAATATTGAATTAGGTAAAAGCTTATTAACGTATGTCCAAATGAGTCAAGATGAGGAAATGGTCAAGAAATATAAATTAAGACCATCCGTTGGATTAGCTGCAGTGCAAATCAATCAATTAAAACGTATGTTTGCTATGCACGTTGAAGACTTCGACGGTACATTACACTCATACATCATGATTAACCCAGTCATTGTAGGTACTTCTAAGGAAGAAACCTACCTACCTGGTGGAGAGGGCTGTTTATCTGTTGATCGACCAACAGAAGGTCTAACACCTAGACATTATGCCATTTTAGTTGAGGGGTATCATCTGGATTTAGAATCCTTAACTGCAAAACCTATTAAATTAACATTAGAAGGTTACCCTGCAATTGTATTCCAACATGAGTATGACCATTTAAACGGTATCATGTTTACAACTAAATTATACCCTACTTTACCCAAGGCATTCCCGTTATATGAAACAGAATCTGAATCGGATGAAACCGATTTGGAAAGTGATTCCACAAAAACTGAATAAGAATTTAAAAAGAAATGATTTCTATATTCAAATCATTTCTTTTTATATCGTTATACGGTAACACCTACAGAGACAACTGGTTTATATCTAAACTCTGCAATGGTATGTGATTTTTGGAAGTTTTTATAGCCACCATAGTAATCAAGTAACTCAACTTCTAATTCTTCAATGCTTAATGTTTTACCTAAAATATAATCTTCAATCTTTTGAATCGATGTTTCTATTCGAGATAAAATACCACCTATTCTTAAGTCTTGTATCTCATAACCAAATGCTTTGTTATCTTGATGCCACTGATTTGAGAAAATAGTTTTAAAAAGCTTAATATCTTTATGAACAGTTTTTAATGTTTTTACATGTTTTTTAAGTGCTTCTAAATCTTTTTCTTGATAAGATTTTCTAATATATACACCTAAATTTACCTTTTTTTGAATGACTTTTAATAAAGCAAGCTGTGTTTCAAAGATATATTGATATCGACCATAATAAGGCATTGCTTTTTTCATTTTATTTATATGTTTTTGATAAATCTTTGGATAATTTTCTTCTGTTGAAGTATCGAGTAATCCTAACAGTGGATCATTATATAAGAAATGTTTATTCGCTGTTGATTTATGTTTATAATTTTTAGTTAATTGATTTGCTGAATCAATCAACATAAAATGATCAAAATCAACATTTGTAATTGCTTTAAAGCTCACCTTTACAGAACTATCGACTTCATCACTTCCATATTTAAGTAACCCATTATAAATAATACTTGGAAGAATTGAATAAACTGATGCTTCAGCACCATTATCACCCCACGCTGTAATAATGACTTCATCAACTTGTTTTTCTATACAAGCTTTCATACTTGCTTGGTTTGCTTTTAAACTGAAACGGTTATCGGGTGTGAAACCAATCCATTTCCATGCACCACCTGCAAAAACAACTTTATTACCAAATTGTTGATGCTTTTCAATCATATTTATATAGTGAGAAGCTTCTGTATGATAATAATCCCAGTAGATAAGTCCAACTTCTTTAGGTACAGCATCTAATAACGCTTGAGGTAGTTTTTTATCCTTCGCATAATAATCTCCCCATCCGCTTGCAAAAAACATATCGCTCCACATCATCGGTTCAAATCCATACTTCTTACATATTTCCATGACACGTTTTAAATGTTTTACCATAATATCAAAACGTTTCTCATAACCAAACTTATCTAAGTATTTCCCACGACCTAGCATATAGGCTTCATCCATACCAATATTAATCTTTTTAGATGTAAACATTTGACTCATTGTTTGAATCATCTTTTCGATAAATTGATATGTTTTTTCTTCTCCTACGAGTAAGATATCTAATGTATCAAATATATCTCTATAGGGTTGATATCTTGTTATGCCATTTAAATGAGCCAGTGTTTGTATACAAGGAATGAGTTCAATACCTAATTGGTTTGCATAAGCTTCAATATCTTTGATTTCTTTTTCTGTATATCGTCCTCTTAAATATCCAAAGTAAGGTTCATCTTCCATTTCAAATGTATCTTCTGTATAAAGCATTAATCCGTCATATCCAGATAATGCTAAAATATTTAATAAATGTTTAACTTCTTCTGTTTTTAAAACTGCATTTCTAGATGCATCTAACATAAAGGTTAATTCTTTGAGACGTTTGGGATAATCTATTTGAAATGCTTTATCTAAGCCTTGTTCTTTGATCAATCGAAGACCTACAAAGACTTCATTCAGTGTTTGGTAAGTTAATATAATTTTTGATAAATCAAACGATACATTTAAAGCAGTTCCTTCTTTGAGTATCAGTGGAAATCCTTCATTTGAAACCTTTATATTTAAATGATTTAATATATGTTCTACCGCAGTTTCTACATGTGAATCTAGATTATTTATTTTGATCATTTTATGGTTTCTCCTTTATAAACTCTTGGTTTATTTAAAAACATAATGGATAAAACAGATAATTGAATATGAATCATATCTAACACTTCAGGTTTTAACTTAAGCTCTATAAAATCTTGATATATTTTATAATGATGTTTCTTGGTTTTACTTAGATTTCTATCAAACCAATTAAATGACTTTGCTTGAAGGATTAATTCAATTAAACTAGAATCTAGAATAACAGTTCCTCTATAATCTTTTTTAATCAATCTTTTAGAAATTTCATTGATACGTACAAACCCACCTTTACCAACCAATCTACCAGCACCTGTTGGGTCACAGTCATCAATTCTTAATACACCAATATAATCTCTTAAAAGTCTATAAGCAGTAACCTCTGCTTCTTTTTCTAAAAAGATATACGTTGGGTCATACATCATTTTAACTTTAACATCATCTAATAACTCAAAGATATACTTATAAACATTGGGCTGATGATGATCACTCATTTGTACCCAAACACCAATTTTTAGTTTTCTAATCAGTTTGATATGTTCTCTCATCTGATCAACCATCATTTGAGCATCTTTTATAATATCTTCATGCTTTGGAATCTTATAGAGTATATTTTTAACACCAAGTCGTTTGGAAATACTTAAAATTCCTTCTAATGACTTTGAGTACGCATCTACACTATCCTTATCATGAATAGAATATGTTTTTAATAAAGGATCTAAAACAACAACTGTTTTCTTTTTTAAGAATAGTTCAAGTTTATTTAAATCATCTTCATTTAAATTTAGAATAGATTCACCATTAAAAGCTCTTAAAGCAATTGACTCTAACTCAAGTGTTTGAATCCATTCTATTTGAGTATCTACGGATGCTTTATTATAATCTGTAAAGGATGTTAAATGATCAATCATAGGCGACTCCATTCATACATTAAAATTGAACCTGCAACAGCTACATTCAAACTTTCAACACCTTCGGTTTCTATGCGTATAAAACCATCTAGAATTGATTTTGTAGACGGATTTAAACCATGTCCTTCATTTCCTAAAACAAGCATAAACGGTTGACCTTTTATAGGTTTTGATTTGGAATCATGGGCATCTGCACCAAATGCTAAATACCCTTTCTTTTGATATGTTTGAATGAACAATTGAATATCTTTTCTTTCAAGATAAAGATCAAATAAACTACCTGCTGAAGCCCTGATCGTTTTATCGTTATAATAATCTGCTGAATCTAATGATATAACAACATGTCTAAATCCAAATGCACGTGCACTTCTTAAAAGTGCACCTAAATTATCTGGATTTTGAATATCATCCAGAATAAGGATTTTATCACTTTTAATTGGTTTTGTTATTTTTTTACATACTGCCAATGTGTCATAAACTGTTTCAGTCACACTTAATGTCTTTATCAATTTAGAATCTATTAAAGTACCTTCATAAGTCTCATCGGAAGTTATAATTTCCTCAACAATTAAGTGGCTTTTAGCAAGTTCTACTAATGTTTTTCCATACACTAAAAATAGACCAGTTTGGTCTCTATATTTTTTAGTTTTTAACTTCAACCATAATTTATATTTTTGATTATCTTTAGATTGAATCATAGGAATCATTTCAAACACTCCTTATAGATTATTTAAAGCTTCTCTCACATCAAACCCATGTAATGCAATTTCTAAATCTGTTTCTGGCGTAATTTCTAATGTCTTAATATGATTTAAAGCGTCCATCATCAGTGCCTCTAAATCCACTAACTTTTCTTCTTGTTTTAAGGAAAACTCAATGGTTGGATTGGTAACTGGTCTTTGTGGTACATAAATACTACAACAATCGTTAAAAGGTCTTACAGAAATATCATAAGTTTCGATTACTTTTGAAATATCAATAATTGGGTTTTTATCATAAGTAATCAGTGGCCTTAAGATTGGAAGTGTCGTTACACTTTCAACCACTTTAAGACTCCCTAGTGTTTGACTCGCAACCTGACCAATACTTTCTCCATTAATGAGTGCATCTAACTTATTTTTTATAGCGAATCTTTCACCCATACGGTAAAAGATACGTCTCATAATTGTAATAATATAGGAATCCTCTACAAATTTTAAAATATCTTCATGTATTTTAGTAAATGGTACCAAGTGAAGTTTTATTTTATCATTTGGCATATATTTAGATAGCTTTTTAGATATATCAATCACTTTTTGAACGGATTCAAGTGGAGTTAAAGGTGTTGATTCAAAATGGAACAATTCAACTTCAATTCCTTTTTTCATCATCAAATATGCTGCAACAGGACTATCAATACCACCCGATAACATCACTAATGACTTAGGTCCTAATCCAATTGGAAATCCTCCTAGGCCCATAATCTTACCCATATAAATATAAGCCGCATCTAACCTGATTTCAATATTAAGTATCTGCTCTGGGTTTTTAACATCTACAGTTACACCTTCTAATTTAGGAAGTATCATACCAGAGATTCGTTGCGAAACCTCAAGGGATCCTGATAAAAAAGTTTTATCGATACGTTTTGTTTCAACTTTAAAAGTCGAAGGAAATTTCATTTCTATTTGAATAACCTCTAAAGAAAGTGCTGCAATTTTATCTAAATCTTTTTCTGTCTTATAAATAAAAGAATAGGAATGCACTCCCGATACATAAGTTAATTGTTTTAATACTTGTTGTTCTTCTATTTCATCAAAATGCACAAAAATTCGATCATGTTGATATTCGAATTTAACATTTAATTTACGTAATTTTTGTTTTAAAATTTCTTTGATTTGTTTAATAAAGGCAGGTTTGTTTTTGCCTTTTAATACTAAATCACCAAATCTGACAAGAATCGCTCGATTCATTTTTCATCACCTAGTATGTATTATACCATCTAATGAATAAGCCATGATTTCATTGATACTTTTTTCCATAATTTATAAATATTATGTATATCATCACTTCTAATGAAAAGATTCATGATATACTCTTTTTAGGTGATGAAAATGGATTATAAATTATTATTAAATAGTGCAGAAGCACTCATGAAAGATGAACCCAATACATTAAGTTTATTAAGTAATGCAGCAGCATTTATTAACGACCACATAGTGGATCTTAATTGGGTAGGTTTTTATCTTTATCAAGATGGAAAACTAACACTTGGACCTTTCCAAGGAAAAGTGGCTTGTAACTTAATTTTACCTGGTAAAGGTGTTGTAGGTACAGGCTTTCTAAAAAAAGAAACAATTGTTGTAGATAACGTGCATTTAATAGACAATCATATTGCATGTGATGCAAATTCAATGTCAGAAGTTGTGATTCCTATTATGAATCAAGATGCTTGTTTTGCTATATTTGATTTAGATGCACCTATTGAAAAAAGATTTGATACTGCATTGGTCGACTTTTTACAACATTTTGCACGATTAATAGAGAAAAACATTGACTTTAACAAGGGTTTAATATAAAATAAATAAGCGGTCAAAAGCAGGCCAATTTGTTGTTGTAAATATCCCTTCATCGTCAGGATGAACTAAGTAACTTTCTTCTGCTTGAAAGCGAAAAGGATTTATGCGGATTATATAATAATATTGAGGTGTGTTTACCAGAAAATAAAAAGGAGGTAAATTCAATATGTCACGTTTTACAGGTTCAACATGGAAAGTGTCTAGACGTTTAGGTTATTCTATTTCAGAAAGTGGAAAAGAATTAAAGAAAAGACCTTACGCTCCAGGACAACACGGTCAACGCCGTAGTAAATTATCTGACTATGGAGTTCAATTACAAGAGAAACAAAAAGTACGTTTTGTTTACGGAGTTTCCGAAAAACAATTTAAGAAGACTTTTGTGGAATCAAGTAAATTACCAGGTAAGCAAGGTGAAAACTTCTTGAAACTTTTAGAATCAAGATTAGATAACGTTGTTTACAGACTAGGTTTTGCAGCTACACGTGCTCAAGCTAGACAATTGGTAAATCATGGACACATCTTAGTCGATGGTGCTAAAGTAGATATTCCATCATACCGTCTACAACCAGGACAAAAAGTTTCTCTTAAAGAGAAAAGTAAAAATCTTGTTGTTGTTAAAGCTGCATTAGAAGCACAATATGCGAAAGTAGATTTTGTTTCATTAGATGACAACGGTGTTGGTACATTCTCAAGACTACCAGAAAGAAACGAATTCTTAACAGATATTAACGAACAATTAATCGTTGAATTCTACAATAGATAATAATGAAAAAGACTCCTTCATATAAGAAAGAGTCTTTTTTTTATTTAAAGTGCATCTAAATTTTCATAAATCCATTGCATACGTTCATTCAACCAGGTTTTTAAGTAATTGACTTGTTCTTCATGTGTAGTTGCATCCATCATTGGACGAGTATTTGGCCACCAATACGTATCCATGATATCCCATTTTCTAAAATTCTTTAAAGCTTCTACGCGTAATCGTTCATACATCAGATCAATTTCTTGTTGAATGGGTTCTTGATATGCCTCAATGACTTCTTTAAATCTAGCGATATACTTTTGTTTAAACACTTGATTTTTAATCAGTTCATTAAAAATAAAATTTTGGGTTGCATAAAATCTTTCAGGTAAATAATCATAGTAATCACCATTACCCAACGAAATATCAAAATCCCATAAAGGCCCCATTTTTAAAGGTTCATTATGATCTTTATACATAAAGACACTACTAAAATTAATATCGACATTCTTTGTAATTTCTTGGACGATAAAGTAATTGATAAAACTTTCTTCATCAATGTAGTTGGTATATTGATTCGTCTTAAAGGATTGATACATCCCTGTTAAATAACTCTTTATTTGATTGGCTCTAAATAATCTCGTGTGATCATCTTCTATATCTCTTAAAGCGGGAGACTCCACCAATAATGCTCGATTTCTAAATACAATATACTCATAATTTTCTTCATCACCTGATTCAATTCGAGTCCAATCCTCTAATTCTAAGAAAAATGCATTAGAAGTCTCTGATTCATCGATGTTTAACCTGTTTTTATCAATCTCAACTTGTTCGGTTAACATGTATAGTCCTTCATACTGATGATTGATATATAGATTGACATAGCGGTAATCCAGTGTATAAGAAACACCTGTTAAATCACTTAGTTTATGTCCTACAAAGTTTCTTAATAAAGATTTGTCACCAAACTCTGCAAGTAAGACATAATCTTTGGCAGATGCCATTCCTAAAAGTGATGTTCTTTCATCAAACTTGATTCGATAAGGCTTTTTAGGATATACAAACCAAGTAGAATTTCCTCGACCTCTGACTCTAGCGGTTAAATCATCTTGACTAAATCCATGATCTGAGCTGATACTGATTGTTGATGTTTTATAGTCTTTTTTAGAATCAATAATAGACCCATCATTCGTTTCTATATAAAGATTACTTACAGCTCTTGAGGCTTTATTGATAATTGATTTTTTAACTTCATGAACACCATCAATGATAATGGTTAATTCAAGATTTAAATCATCATAAGAAAACTGATAGACTAATATGCTATCTTCTATTACTTGGTCATGAATTTTATAAGTTAAATCTTGATCCTTATGCTGTGTTGGTAACTCAAGATTTTCTTCATATGTATCTGGAATTAATTCCAGTACTTCTGCAAACCTTACATCTTCTTGACACCCTATAAGGATTGTTATAAACATAAAACTTAATATAGTTAGTATTTTTTTCATAATATTATCATATCATGAAAAAATCTCTTCAGAAAGAAGAGATTTTAGAAAATAATTATTTTTTAGATGCGGCGTCAGTGAATACTAAGAAATTATTAGACTCAAGTGCAGCTCCACCAATTAAAGCACCATCAATATCAGACTCTTTTAAGAGTTCATGAATATTATTAGGTTTTACAGAACCACCATATAAAATACGTACACTTTGAGCGATTTCGCTTCCGTATAAGTCTGCAACTTTAGCTCTTACTTCTTTAATCGTGTCATTAGCCATTTCTGGAGTAGCAGTTTTACCTGTTCCAATAGCCCAAACTGGTTCATAAGCGATAATTGTTTTTACAGCTTTTGAAGCATCAATCTTATCAAATGCTTTTTCTAGTTGAGCATCTAATACATGTTTTGTTTGGTGTGATTCTCTATCTGCTAATTGTTCACCAACACATAAGATTGGTGTTAAGTCATATTTAAATGCAGCTTGCATTTTAAGATTCACATCTTTATCAGTTTCTCCAAAATAACTTCTTCTTTCAGAGTGACCGATTAAAATATAATCCGCTCCAGCTGTTTTAACTTGAGCAGGTGAGTTTTCACCTGTAAAAGCACCTTCATCAGCATAGTGCATATTTTGTGCACCAATTCTTAAATGTTCGCCTTCTCTTTTAACAAGTAGGTTTAATAGAATTGCTGGTGCGCAAATAATAGACTCTACTTGACTTCTTTCAGGCACATTCCCATTAACTGCAAAGATAAACTCTAAAGCCTCATCTTTAGTTTTATACATTTTCCAGTTTGCAGCAATGACTGGTATTCTTTTGTTCATAATCAATTAACCTAAGATGGATGAAATATCTTTAATTGCTTCATCAGCATGAGGTCCTGAAGCAACAATTTTAACGTTTTCACCTTTAGGTACAGCTAAACTCATTAATCCTAAAATAGATTTTAAGTCAACAACCTTATCTTTGTAATATAATTTAATATCCACAGCATACTTAGAAGCTGTTTGTACAACTTTAGCAGCTAAAGTTGCATGTAGTCCAGCAGTTGAACCAATGATAATTTCTTTTTCCATATTTATCTTCTCCTTTATTAAAACATCGGTGGTGTAGAAATCCATAATATTCTAGCGACACTATTGGATGCATTTTGCAGATAGTGTTCTTTGTTCGCCATATAATAGAATGTCTCACCTTTTTTAACTATAAATCTTTTTTTATTTAAGACCAATGTGACTTGACCTTCAAGCACATAACCAAACTCCTCACCAGGATGTGAGTCATCAATTGTTGATTGACCACCAGGTTTAATCTCAATAATGATCGGTTCCATCTCGTATTTTTGAGCATTTGGAACAATCCATGAAATGGTTGATAAGAGTTCTTGATTCTCTTTTTCGTAAAAATCTTCTTTTGTAAAGACGATTTTTGCATCCTCATCCTCTGGTTTGGAGAAGAATTCATGTGTTTCAACTCCTAATACTTCAAGTATAGCAAATAATGTCTGGATAGATGGAGAGGTCAGATTGTTTTCTAATTGTGAAATGTAGCCTTTAGTTAATTCTAAACGATTAGCAAGTTCTTCTTGAGTGAGATTATTACCTAATCTGAGTGCCCTAATTTTCTTGCCGATGTCAATCATTATTTTTCATCAACCAATTCAATACCTGGTAATAATTTACCTTCTAGGTACTCTAGTGATGCTCCACCACCAGTTGAAATGTGTGAGAATTTTTCTTCTAATCCGAATTTAGCAACCGCAGCAGCAGAATCTCCACCACCAACAATTGTAATTGCTTGTCCATCAAGTGCTGCTAATGCTTCTGCAACGGATTTTGTACCATTTGCAAATTTATCCATTTCAAACACACCTTGAGGTCCATTCCATACAACAGTTTTAGCAGTTTTAATAATCTCTTTAAATCTAGCGACTGTCTTAGGTCCAATATCTAAACCCATTTCATCTGCTGGAATCGCTTCAAAGTCTCTAACGTTTGTTTCAGTATTTGCATCAAATGCTTTACCTGTAACAACATCACTACCAAGTTCAATTTTACCAGCACCTAATACTAATAATTCTTTTGCTAAATCTACTTTGTCTACTTCAACTAAAGATTTCCCAATTTCAAAACCTTGTGCTTTTAAGAATGTAAATGCCATACCGCCACCGATTAACACTTTATCAGCAACTTTAAGTAAGTTTTTAATTACTTCAATTTTATCAGATACTTTTGCACCACCAAGGATTGCAACAAATGGACGTTTAGGATTTTCTAAAGCTCCACCGATAAAATTGATTTCTTTTTCTAATAATAATCCTGCAACAGATTCTTTCATGTTGGATGAAATACCTACGTTGGAAGCATGCGCACGGTGAGCAGTACCAAATGCATCATTTACAAATACATCCCCTAATGATGCCCAGTATTTACCTAACTCTGGATTGTTTTTAGATTCTTTGTTTCCATCTAAATCTTCAAAACGTGTGTTTTCAAACATTAAAATATCAGATGGTTCTAATGATGAAATAGCAGATTCTAAACGTTCGCCTCTTGTTTGATCAACAAACATAACGTCTTTATCGAGTAATTCTGCCAATCTTTGTGCAACAGGTCTCATTGAGTTTGTTGCTTTATCCGCTTCAGTCTTAATACGTCCTAAATGTGAGAAAAGAATTGCTTTTCCACCTTGTTCAACGACATACTTAATTGTTGGTAATGCAGCAACAATTCTTGTATCATCAGAAATTGATCCATCATCGTTTAAAGGAACGTTGAAGTCAACACGTACTAATACTTTTTTGCCTTTTAAGTCTATATCTCTTAATGTCTTTTTAGCCATTTTAAAACTCCTTTTATATTATCGTTTTTCCAAATGATATTATACCATGTTTTTATAAACGTTTCCAATAACTATTGAAGTGAAAGTGTATTCACTCTAAACTTTTTTTATAATTCAAGATCATAAATATAGTTTGGACTAATCTTTGATAGTTTTTAGTCTTAAAATTCACTTTTAATTGATGCGTCTCATCAAAAATAAATATGATTTCATTTTCCAAATATATGATTTCTTCTATCGCGAAAAAATTTATGAAAATGACATCATAAGATTTCATGCAACATGTTGGAAAAAATGACACTGTATCACTCAAAACAATAGGAATTTTGTACTTCATTGAAACGATTTTTTCAACTGATTTTAAATAACCTTCAATTGTTGTTAAATATTTCATACAAATTTTATTTAATGCACCTTTTGCAGATTGAGCAATTTTTCTTCTGTTTGGATAAACATAACCACCATCGGCTTCATTTTTAATATAATAGATCATGATATCACCTTTCTCTAGTCATTATAAGATGTTATAATAAATCTGTATCCAAGAAAGAATAAGGTTTCCAATTATGCTTATAAATGAATTCATAAAGCCAATTAAAGACAAAAAATTGAGAGCTTTATATCAAATTTTAATCGAACATCTCTCATTCATAAAGAATATTGAGACAATGGATCTGCTTAAACAAACTGAAAAAGATGTTCTAGCTTTTTTAAATGGATATACCAACGAACACAAATCCTATAAACAATTAAGAAAAAGTTTTAAAGAATATCCTTTGATACATTTAAAACTGCTTTACAGTTTTATACAATATAAAGTAAATTATCTAAGCAATCCAATGATTCGTTCTCTTGATAATTACTATAAGTATGCTCACGAACAATCCATTATAGGATTTACCTTATATATCCTGAATAACCAACCTAAAGAACATTATGAATCGATTATGACATTATCTAGAATTGATGTTTGTAGTGATCTTTTATTGAATGCTGACCTTTATCTTCAAAAAGGACTTATTCACTTCCCAAAACAATTCATAGATGATTATGGTATCTCGTTAGATTTAAATGGTTACTTTTTAAAAAATACAGCATATATTCAAATGTATGAGTATTTATTTTTTAAAATTAAACAAGATATCGAAAAACTCAATATTTATCTTGAATTAATATATCCTGATTTAAAAGAAATATTCACTAATTATCTAACACAACTCGTTCATACACTCACACAACTTAGAGATAAATACCTTTCAAAAATAAAATCCTAATAAAACAGAAGAATTTGAATTCTTAGAAAAACAGAAGAAAAAAGGAATGCTTATCGCACCCCCTTTGAGACATAGAATTTTTTAGTCACACGAAACACCAGAACAGTTAAGTACACGTTCCGCGTAACAGTAAAACTAAACTTTTTTTTGATAATTATCTAATTGATTGATAATCCAATATATATCCTCTAAAAACTCTTTATCTTTCCAAGAAAAAAACTTGATTCTTTCTTTTCTGTCTATAAAAACCAAAATTGTTGCAATGGTTAAAAACCCCTCATCCCATATTTCTATGAGTTCATTTTTCTTATTGAGTATCGAAATACTAATATACAAATTATTGGATTTAGTACTATCCTTTTCTTTTCCAAAGTCACAAAAAAGTTTAAACCCTAGTGTTTCAACTTTTTTGCTTAAAGAAACATATAAATCATTTTGCTTTAATCTATTCATTTCATTTTGACAATAAAAATTGATAGTTTCAAATATGTTTTCATTCATATTAGTTATACCTTTCTTAATTTAACGCGCCAAGCTCCACCATATCCATCTAGCAATTGTTCCGCTTGTTTTACCTACATAAGGGTTCCATTTTTGTAATTGCCAGTGCCATTCAGGAATACTCTTAATACCTTTTGCGACTTTGTGTCCATGCGTATGAAATGATAGGACATGAGTTTTTCCTGCACCTGTTTGAAATTTCATACCGTAATAATCACCATATTTTCCAAACTTTGAAATAGATTTAATATTAAAGCTATAAGAGATAGATGAAGCAATTGTACCCATAGTTGCAATTGCTGCTATACTTAGCATTAGTCCATTATATAAACCTTCACTCATACCAGTAGAATCTATTATCCAGTTTCCATTACCACTTGCTTCTTGAAACTCAGCAGTTGCAAATGCCCCTGTTCCTAAACCTGCTAATAATGTGCCACCTCCAATTACACCAGTTAAAGTTGCTCCAGTCGCTATTCCACTAACTAGTGCCAGTCCACCGGTAATCAAGGCTGGTATAGCAATCATTGTTAGTCCTATTGCAGTCACGGTATTATTCTTAGTAACAACTCCTCCTACAGTTAACACCATTCCAACTATTGTAACCAAAGATAAAATAGCTAAAATCGGGAAATTACCGCTAGGGTCGGAGTACATCACCGGATTATTCCCACAATAAGCATATAGATTCAGTCCACCAATAGACTCACTATCTAAATATGCTATATGATCGATACTTAACCATCTACCTACTTCAGGGTCATAATATCTTGTTTGACAATAGTATAGATTTGTTTCTTGATCGTAGATATATCCTTTATATAGATATATATTGAATTCAGCTATATCGGATGCTATTGTCGTTTCACTTGAGTTTAGGTATGTTCCAAAGGTGATACTTGGTACACCATATGCATTATAGGAGTACTGTATAATTTGCTTACCGTTTAGGTCCATTATACCATAAATCTCTCCTAGTATGTTTCGTTGATATACATAGTCTTTTCCACTATAATTTAAACCGATAAGCTGGCCATTTTGATCAAAATGATAAAGCATTGTCTTATTGTTATTTAAATCAGTTGATCGTATGACCTGTGTACCATCTACATCATATTTAATATTTACTCCACCACCAGTTTTCTTAACTCTTATACCATTTTCATTATATTGATACTGATAATGACCTAAACTCATTAATTGTGGACCTTGCCACAAGAGTTGATGGTTGGTGTTATCTTTAAATATTTGACTTGGCCAAAACTGATTGTTTGGATCATAGGTGAGTTCATAGTACGTAGTTGTTTGATTGTTTTTACGTCTAGTTATACGATTTAATCTATCTTTAATTGTTTCATCATAAATATAGGTATCTTCATAAGTTACTGCTATACCATTTATTTGAGTCTTTTTTAGAATATTACCATTTTGATCATACAGATATTCATACGCATAATCACATGTCTCATTTCGAATTGGTTCATTTGGATTTGTCATATCTATCGTTACATGATTAACGATCTCCTTAGATAATCTTTTCAGTCCATCATAAACATAATAAACAACTTTAATTGCTTTATTTGATATATCTAAATACTCTTTTTCTACAACATTGAAGTACTCATCATATTTATAATTAACCTTTGTACCAACTGAAGAAGTTTCAGAAACAGGTACTTTACCCAGTTTTATTTTATTCTCGTTGTTTTCGGTATATATCTCATCATGATAACCATAGGTCTTAGTGAATGTGTTTTCTAAACTATATATAATATTTTCTACTGGTCTACCTTTTGAATCAACTTTTGATTCAAACATTATAGGTAGACCCTCTGTATAAAGTTTTTCAAGGTGTTCAGTAGTAAGTGTAATATCCCAAACACTAAACATTTCTATATAACCTTCAAGATGTCTAAATGGATAGTCAGCACCACCTCTTGATCCAATATAAAGAGCCGTATTTGAAAAATCAAATGCATTAACTGTTTGTTGGTGCACTAATTGGTGATTTACATATATCTTAATCTGGTTTTGTTGCCAAACGAAAGTTACCATATGCCATTCACCAGGATTAACTATATAAGTTGTGCCATAGGTTGTTCCTAGTAAACTAAAACGCAATCTTGATGTATAATCCATGAAAAGATTAAATACAACATTGTTTTCTGGACTGATTAAACTAAGTATTGTTCGCGTTGTAGTAAGTGTTGTTTCTTCTGGTTTAATGAATACGTTCATTGTTCCTTGTTGCTTTAAATCTAAAGTATATACCAATTCTGGTCCTTCGTTGTTTTCTTTACTAAAACTAGTATATACATATCTTAATAAATCATCGTCATACTTAAATTGTTTGAGTTTGTAACCATTTTGATTTGGGTTGCTATATTGGTATTTTGAAGGCTTTCTACCTTTTGAACTTAGTGTAGAGCCATTTAAAGAAAATACTTCTGATCCTTCATATAATGAAGCATTGAAATAACTAGTTTGAGTAGCAAGTATATTTTGTGGTTGATTTAAATATCTTTCCCCTTCGAAATACATCAGCCTCAAGCAATTGGTTGTCACATTGCTTGTTCCATACCCCATATAGAGTACGTCTATTACTAAATCTGATAACTCAAAATATTTATTGTCTAAATATATTTGTGTTGGGTTAGATGCTGGATAGTTTCCAATGGATATAAAATCCGCTTGACTTGATTTATAATTCACAGCAAATCTCTCGTCATGATTGTTTACAGTAACAATAGCCTCTGTTTGTGTAAGTCTTAAGCTAATCATAAACCACACGTCTTTATTAACAACAATTTGTGTTAACATTTCATTTGAATTGTGCTTTAATTTAACTCTTAAATTGGTATCTAAATATAAAGCCAATTGACCCATACGTAAAATTTCTTTGTCTTCAAGATTCTCACCACTAACCCTTATCCAACCATAAATGATTTTATTATTGACAAAACCACTTATCCAATCATTTTTACTAAACGTTAAATCACTATACTTTGTTTGGTCAACTCTATTCTTATTAATTTGATTTGCATCCATCACAATACAACTAGATTTATCATTTAGTCGCATAACATTTTGATTTATATCCGATATATATTCAATCGCACTCAAAGCTAAAAGGTTGTTATCAGAATAAATTGTTTTATGTGAATTATTTACTCTTAAGTAGTCATTTAAATACTGAATTGAGATTTTTTCTAAATAACTATTTAAATTGTTTTTCTTAAAATCATAGGAATGATTGTAGTCGTAGGATATTGTTTGATTTTCTGATGAAAATGCTTTTTTGATTATTGAATCTTTATCATCATATGCATATGAAAATACTCCCTTTTCCACACCATTAACTTTGTTGATTTCTTTTATTATTTTTTGGGAATCATCGAAACAAAGCTCTTTTGATTGATTGTTTGGTACATCCGTTACAATAATTAATTGATCGTCTGCATATGAAATATTCACCAAATCATTTTCATTATACTTTTTCTTTATGATTTGACCTTTTTCGTTATATTCATATTTGAATTGATTATTGGAACTACCATATTGATTGCTTAATAAAGTATTTTTTAAATTACCAGTCCCATAGTTCCTGCTTTCTAAGGTTATTCCACCAATACTAACTTCATTTAGTCTATTACCGTTTAAACTACTATCAAATTCATAATGCATCTCGTTTTTGGTATTCAATTTATAAAGGTTTCCATTAACCCCATACTCAAAGATACCACCATCATTATTCTCGTTAAGCTGATATCTATAATTGGTGATTTGATTTTTCATATTATACTTTTTTTGATGAACAATACCACTTGCATCTTGAGTTTGAATTAAACGTCCATATTTATCATATAGAAAATTTTGAGTAAATCCATCACCATCTATAGTCTTTATAACAAGTCCCTTTTCATCGTATTCATATGATGATGTACTTACAAAACCTTCATCTGATGTTGTGGTTTCCTTTATAAGAAGATTGTCCTCGTAAGTACTTTCAACCTTAAATTGTGTGGTTAGATCTCTTATTGATAGAATATTACTATTATCATCATAGGTATAGTCAAATACTCTTCCAGATGCCGTAATCGCCTTAATAATTTTTTCTTTATCATATACATATTCAACAAATTCACCATCCACATTGATTTTTTCAATTTGATTACGTTCATTGAATTCGTATAATTCATTAATTTTTTGTTTATATAATTTTACTTTACCAAGTTTTAAATTATTTTTTCCTTTGTAAGAAAATGCACATGTAATTGATTGATATCTATTTTCACACTTAAAATATCCAGTGATTATTTGCCAATCTTTGATTTTTTTATCAAAATCAAAATATTTCACCTCTTCGCTACCACTTGCATTATGTATTGTGATTTTAAGTTGAGCAGTATCTAGATCAATCATATCCGCTTTAACCCAAGCACTAAAAAACCACTCATCACCGATCTGTCTATCAGATGGAAAAACTTTTGTTTTGAACTCTCTTACTTCATTTTGTCGTCCTTTAAAGTTAACTACCGTATGACCTATAATATCAGGGAAGAAAGTGTTATTTACTAAGAAATCACTTAACTGATTTTCACCAAAACCTTCCCATCCATCTATTAAATTTCCTTGTATCAGTTGATATTCCGATTTTTCTATATCGTTTTTATTTAAATCAATTATCTCTTTTCTTGTAAGTGTTTCATCACCATTTGAAGCCTTATATGATTCAAAAATTCTATGATTTTCACCATCAGTTACTAAAGTTTTTTGCCCTAATTGACTGTAGTAAACTTGATTTGATTTACCCTGTTCATTACTGATTTTAGTATATTTATCTAGTGGATAATATTCAAAGTCATAACTGTTATTTTCTTCTTCTAAACTCCCCATCTGAATGCGTGTTAATTTATTGTTTGTATAGGTGTATAAAACTAAATAATCAGCTAAATTAACAGTTGACAGGTATTTATTTCCATCATATGTAATTGTTTGCTTATCAACTAAGACATCTCCCAATTCATCTTGATTATAGTGTCTAATTTCTTTAAGATAGTATTTGTTTTGGATTTGTTCATATACCATTTGGTATTTTCGATGCCACTTGGGTATTTCGATGCTGTCTATTTTTGTATCAAAAAAACTAATGATTGTGACTTCATCTTCTTTATGAATAATTGCTTGATTTGTATGACTCCAGTCAACTTCAATGATTGGAATGTTCTTGTTTTTAATCCATTCTAATCTGAATATTTTATGTCCAAACATATCGATCTGACCAGCATGAAATAATTTCAAACTAAAACCGTTGGGAAATTTAATTACGACATTATTATCATTGGCCATATTGACTGCATAACTAAAATCTTTTATATTGAAATCAGCTAAATATACAGATGGATCGACCTCTATTCCATATAAACCTTTTAAATCATTCGGGTGTAATGTTCGATAAACATTTTCATTACCTAAATAATCAACTAAAATACTTTGTGTAATATTAGTTTTTATTGTGTAAAATAAACTTGAGAGTAGATTTGATTTGTTTTGATTTATAGTGTTTGAAAGTGCATGAGAAGTATTTCCTATCTCAGGTAGCATATGTAAAAAGTCGCCACTCACGTAATCTATCAAACAATTTCCTCCTTCATTTATACCTAGAACTTCTCTAGTATCTTTTATTGGATCACTAACTGTTACAACCAAACCATCAAAATGACTAGAAGTGTTAAGTTCACCACCATATGCAGACAAATCGCTGTGAACTATATCGGGATTAATCAAATAAAACTTTTCGGATGAATTGTTTGATATTCTCATGTGAATGTGGTTATCGCTAGTTTTTAGTTTGCTTATAACATGATTTGTCAATTCAAATTCAATATATCCAGTATTAGATTCATTAAAATAATTAACATGACTTTTACCTATCAAGTATTGATTTGACTGATTTACTCTTTGATGTGCTTGTGATGTACTTATATTAATATCAAAGGGGTCCTCATATATTAGAGAAAACTCAACATCATTATTAAACTGAGTGTCTGATAAGATTAACAATCTATACTTTGTACTCAATATGTTTTTTTCATTTTTGAAGGTACCAATACTTATCTTTAAAAATAGGTGATTATTTTTGTCTGTTGAAGGTAGTGGATTAATGGAACCAATTGAATTTATTTGATCTCCACTAATGACGTTATGATGATATAAAACACTAGTTGATGAAATTGGTAGTTCTGAATATTTACTTATAATAAATTTACTCATTATTTTTCTCCCTTATATTTGATTAATTGCTTAACAATATCTGAATCTAAATGAAGTACTCTATCTACACGGTTGATACACATAACTCTACGGTTTCCCCTACCAGTAATCAAAATTACATCATTTTCTTTAGCATTTAGTACAGCTTCTCTTATAGCAGTGGTTCTATCAGCAATTTTTTTGACTTTAGAGGCATCTTTGATAAATGATGCCTGATATTCTAATAAATCATTAACATCCATTGCACCATTATCATTTGAAGTTATATAAATATGATCTGCATGATTTTGTGCGTAGTTATACGCAAACTCAACAGCGTATTCCTTCTCACTGATATAGGCTTGATTAGAAAACTCTTGTACCCAAGATTTATATCCCAATCCAGAAGCACCCATCACAACATGAATATGATTAATCTCATTATTGTTTCTATATTTAGAAAGCTGCTCAAGATTTGGAGAAAGTGATCTAGTTACTATAATGGTTTTATTATTGAACTTATAAACTTCATCTACGCCAGGAACATTAAATAATTTTATAAAATTATTAAACTGTTCATAGTCAAATACACCCAGTGTTTCTAATGCTGCCACTACACATGTTAAATTCAATCCATTATGTGGAAATAATAAATTTGTTTCTATTTCGTATGCTTTGTTGCTGGTTTTAATTGTAAATTTCAAACCGTTAATCGTGTCAAAAGTTTGTCCTGCTGTTAACAAATAATCAATCTTTGATGGGTTAATACCTCGCTTGTTCATCACATAATTTGACATGAATGTAACTTTTTTATTTGCGTTAATATCGTACAAATCATCAAAAAGTACCTTGTCATCTACTCCAAATATACATATAGTATTATCCTCATTATTGATTTCTTGAAAAAATTTCTTCTTAATTTCAACATAATTAGAATAAAAAAACTTATTGTGTGTTGGATTAATGTTTGTGATGATTCTTAAATCAAATGGTATTTCTTTAGTCAAACCTTTTTCAATCGCACGCTCATTTACTTCTAACACTAAATAATCTGCATTATATGCATATGCTTCCTCAATAGCATTTAAAAGCATTTGCTCATCAATTAATGGATTTTCTACTGCTTCATCTGGCTTTTTAAAGGATGAGGGTGAATCAATAGATACACTAGAGTATAACACTGATTTAAAACCTTTAAATTTCAAAAAATTATGGATAATATATGCGACACTTGATTTTCCATGGCTACCTGTTACACCAATCAATTTAATCTCTTTACCATTGTCTTCTAATGTTTTTATTTCGATATTATCATTCAAAAAAACATCTTTAAATATCGAATTTAATTTTCTTATGTCTCCAATTTTCTTTTCGCCAAACGTATGTTCAAAACTTTTTGTTGGATGAACTGTGTTAAATTGTCTCAATTTGCTTCTTAAATTATCTAATTTCATTATTAATCTCCTGTTGGTTGTGAACTTGAGTGAACAATTAGTATTCCAAATTTAATTATTCCTATTTGATGAATGAGTGCTTGTTCTTTATATATTTTAAATTCAGGTTCAAAAATTGTAGTTTGACCAGGACTGTTCACTAAACCAACCACATGAAAGCTTACCTTATTAATTATCTTCCCTGAAGAATCTCTAACATGTGTGATACTTGGTTCAATTGTATAACCTTGATAGTTAGTAGTTTTTAGGTAAATTTCTTTATTGGAATATATATAAAATGGGCGATTCGCCATCATATGTTGACTATGATCAACTCCTGTTTCCATAACTGCCGTTTGATAAAAGTCTAATTCATATATATCCGCATAGTAATCATATGGTCCTGAAGCAATAACCTCAGTTACCACTTGATTATTTGAATCTAACCAATCACTTATGAATAGGTACGATACATCATTAGTAATTGGATCTATTTTATAGTGTTCTTCACCATTGAGCGTAGGTACAAATATTCTTTCATTTATTCTGCATCTTACTGCTTTGTAAATCAAACCCTCACTGTCTATAAAGTTTATAACTGCATATTTTTTATTTGGTTCATTAAAGAAAAATCCCATTTCCATTCTCCATTCTGTTTTTTCTATTCATTTATGATCATTAATATATGTTCTAAACGGACTCTTTACACCTGATTCTAAGTCGTTTTTTTCAGCTTCCAAACTAGATGTTTTTATTGTTTGATCCTCAGTTTTAAAATAATTTATGTTTTTTGTTAATTGAATTAAATTCAATATTTTCCCATGTATCTCATCATACTTAAAATCAATTTTTAACTCTTGAGCAAAGTGTTTTAGTCTATCTAGTACAAATGATTCTTTAGTATTTCCATCTACCATAAACTGCTCAGCTAATATCATTAATCGTTCTAATTCTGATTCTAATAATTTTGAGTCATTCATGATTTTTAATTCCTTAACTCTCTTAATATATTTCACAACATACGTTATACTCGATACTAGAAAGATGATAATCGTTGAAGCATAACTTAAAATCATTTCAATTTGGTTCATCTTAATTCTCCATATCTCTTAATATTTTTGATATTTTTTCTTGTGTCAAAATTATTAGAATCTCATTTTTCTTAATACTTTTGTAAATTTTTTTATTATAGTGACTCGAGTTGTCAAAACACTCAAATAAATAAACACCTTGTTGAACTAAAGTTCTAGATAGAAGTTGTCCATTCTCTTCTAAACGCTTACTATCGTTCATAATATAAGTGTATTTACTCTTTTTTAACTCTAACATATCCTGACTTTCCGACCAAGTCTTTAAGCTGTGATGCATTGGTTCATTCATCATAATCATCAGTTTATAGTTATAGCTTTTTGTTGTTCGAACTATGGCATCTATCAAATCTCTAAAATTATTTGATCTCTTATCCACAATCATCGTTCTTCTATTTCTAAAGTTAATACTTTGTATATGGCCATCCACTTGAATATTTCTAATTACTATTTGAATTTTTCTTACATTCAATAGTTCCATTGACTCTAATACAGCTATAGCACAAAGAATGTTTTCCGCATGTAGACTGGTGATCAAACTTGTTCTTAGAATTTGATTACCGTATTCTATTTTGAGACCATCTATTGTATCTGAAGAAATCTTTAGTTTATAGTCAGAGGTATTATCTATACCAAAAGTTTTTATATTTTCCGCAACTAAGTGTGTTTGATTCATACAATTTGAGTTCACTATAATTTGACTACAATTATTTATAAACTTCTTTAAAAGGATATTCAATTGACCTATAGTTACATTATCAACTGCTTTATTTTTATAATAATTTGTTATCAGTAATACCTCACATTCAATCATTTCAAGCAAGTTTAGATGTTTAAATGATGTCTCTAATATTACTACCTGTATCCCTTCTAATTTATCCTTATCTATAATGTCTTGAATATTTTTTGGATTGTCCACCTCAATTATTTCTTCAAGTTTATACAGCTTAGTCCTATGTCTTATTTTTTTAAAATAATCAAACAATATTTTTGTTACAGATTTTTTTCCATATGATCCTGTGATAACAATAACTTTCAACCCTTAATCCTCCCAAGTACTATATTTTTAATAATAATTTTGTTTACAAACAACGAAGTTTATACACTCTACCTTTTATACGACAAAAACACTAAAAAGTTCTACCTACAAGAACTGTTTTAGCGTTATTTCTATATCTTCATTTAAATTGAACCTTATAACTTCATTGAAGGAAGTAATGGTATTACTAATATTTAATACGCTTACTATAAATATTGCATTAATTGCGTTGATTATCATAAAATCCCCATCAAGTACGACTTAACTGGATTTTAACATTGTATTAATACATCTTATCGGTAAATTTATTACCGATTAAATTTCTTTTTTTTGTGATATATCACTTATTTTTTTCATGAATTTTTCATATTTTTTTCTATAGTTGTATAGTGTTTTTATATCCAGTCCATATCTTTGACTGATCTCATCAAAGCAATCATATGTTTTATCAATGTATAGAATACAAAATATTTTATGATGTATTGTACCATTATCAACATCATACAATTCATAGTATAATGAAACTATTTCAAGTATCTGTACATTTTCATTCTTCAATATTGGTAAAAAATCCTTGATTTTTATATATTATTCTTGCAATTTATCCTCCTAATAGATTAACCAATACCTCCAACAATATGTTTTTCTCTCATATAAACGTTTTCACATTGAGTTCAATATTTAAATAAATTGCGTAAATCTTCTATTCATTAAAAGAAATTTCAAGGACATTAATTCGTAATTCTTAGAAGTTCAATAAGTATTTTGGAATTCCATGAAGTTATTCTTTGTTGATTACATTGTTAATGATAAAAAATTTAAAACAAAACTATATGAACAAATACTCCGGTACAGCAAACAAAAAAAGTAGACCTTTATTAATGTCTACTTTTTTGGGGTTCACATCATTGAATTCTTCTTTTTCATCTATTTGTATAAATTAACCGATGGAACCTTCCATTTCAAGTTTAATCAATTGATTTAACTCAACTGCATATTCCATTGGAAGTTCTTTTGCGAAAGGCTCAATAAAGCCCATAACAATCATTTCTGTTGCTTCTGCTTCACTTAATCCACGACTCATTAGATAAAATAATTGTTCTTCTGAAATCTTAGATACAGTCGCCTCATGTTGTAAGAAAACATCTGAGTTTTTAATCACATTAATTGGAATTGTATCGGATGTAGATATATCATCTAAAATAATTGTGTCACATTCAATATTGGATTTACTACCTTTAGCACGTTTACCAAAAGAAACTTTTCCACGGTAATTTACTTTTCCACCACCACGAGATATAGACTTAGAAATAATATTGGATGTTGTATTAGGTGCTACGTGAATCATTCTAGCACCTGCATCTTGCCACTGGTTTTTACCAGCAAAAGCAATTGATATCGTTGTACCCTTTGCATATTCTCCTAAAAGAATACAAGATGGATATTTCATATTCACGTTCGATCCAATATTTCCATCAATCCACTCCATATGTCCATTTTCATAGACATGTGCACGTTTGGTAACTAGGTTAATTACATTATTACTCCAGTTTTGAATGGTTGTATAACGACATGTTGCATCTTTTTTAACAATAATTTCAACGTTTGCAACATGTAGTGAATCCTTTTGATAGATTGGAGCGGTACATCCTTCAACATAGTTGACATATGCACCTTCATCCACAACAATTAATGTTCTTTCAAATTGACCCATTTGATCGGAATTGATTCTAAAATATGATTGAAGCGGTTTCGTTACTTTGACACCTTTAGGTACATAAATAAATGAACCTCCACTCCAAACAGCACTATTTAGTGCCGCATATTTATTATCATTACTTGGTACAACCGTTCCAAAATATTCTTTTACAAGTTCAGGATACTCTCTTAATGCAGTGTCTGTGTCCACATAAATTACACCTAAGTTTTCTAATTCTTTTTGTGTACTATGATATACAACTTCTGATTCAAACTGTGTTGTGACACCTGCTAAGTAATTTCTTTCTGCTTGTGGAATTCCTAAACGTTCAAACGTATCTTTAATTTCTTTAGGAACATCATCCCATGAGTTCATTGCACGGTCTGTTGCACGAATATAGTATGTAAATGAATCAAAATCAATAAAACTTAAATCGGGTCCCCATGTAGGATTTTTCAAGTTCATAAAGTTTTGATATGCCTTAACTCTATACTCTGTCATCCAAGCTGGTTCATTTTTAATTTTAGAGATTTCTCTTACGATATCTTCATTAATACCTTTACCCATATCAAATACAGGTTTTGATTCGGTTTTAAATCCAAATTGATAATCGCCTACGATTTCATCAATTTTCTTTTTATTATCATCCATGATGTGTATCTCCTTTCAAAGGGAGTAACCCTTTTTCATAAGCTTTCCATGCAAGTGTTGCACATTTTATTCTTGCTGGAAACTGGTGAACAGATTGGAATGCAAGTACATCCCCATCCATTAATTGTTGATCAAAGGGTTCACCTTTAATCATTTCATAAAATTCAAGAATCGTTTCTAATGCTTTATCAATGGTTAAGCCAATTAATGTGGATGCTGCAACACTTGCTGATGCACAGCAAATACTACATCCTTTTCCTTGTTGTCTTAAATCTTTAATGACGCCATTTTCAACGAGTAGTTGTACGATTAAATCATCTCCACACGTTGGGTTATTCAATTGTACAGTTAAATATGTCTCATCATTAAGTAAACCCTTATGTTTTGGGTATTTATAGTGATCCATAATCACTTCTCTATAAAGCGTCTTTAAGTCCATATGATTTTCCTTTAAATGTTTTTGAAAAAATTTCTTGTTTCTAGTATTGCATCAATTAAGATGTTGCAATCCTCTATTGAGTTATAACAACTAAATGATGCACGGTTTGTTGCATCTTGATTTAAATACTTCATTGTTAATTGATTACAATGATGTCCTGCCCTAACAGCAACTTCATATTGGTCTAAGAAGCTTGCTGTATCATGTGGATGAACACCTTCAATATTAAATGTAAGTAAAGTGCTATTTTCAGCTTGATTATAAATTTCAATAAATGGTTCATTTTTAAGTTTATCTAAACAATAGTTTCTTAAATAAAGTGCATGTTGATATAACTTCTTTTGTCCCACTTTTTCAATAAATTTGATGGCTTCACTTAAACCAATCACTTCAGCAATCGGTGGTGTTCCAGATTCAAATTTATACGGAGGTGCTTTAAATGTGGATTTAGGTAAAATTACTTTATCCACCATTTCACCACCAAATTCTGCAGGTTTAATAAGTTCAAGTAGTTTATATTTTCCATATAAAACACCTACTCCATTTGGCCCATACATTTTATGCCCGCTAAAAGCAACAAAATCTACATCTAAATTTGCTACATTAAGCTTTTTATATGCAATACTTTGTGCAGCATCTAAAACGACATAAGCACCTACTTTATGCGAGAGTTCAATCATCTTTTCTATAGGTGTTATATACCCCATAACATTGGATATATGATGGGTAATGACTAATCTTGTTCGACTGGACAATACTTTTTTGAAGTTGGGAATTGTAATTTTTCCATCTTCTGGTGTAATCCATTTAACAATTAAACCTTGTTCAGTTGCAAGTTCTAACCATGGTAGTAAATTGGAATGATGTTCTAAACCAGATAAAACAATCTCATCACCTTTTTGAAGTAAATCTTTTAAACCTCTAGCAAGCATATTTAATGCATGTGTTGTTGATTTTGTAAAGATAACTTCTTCTAGATTTGAACCGATAAATCTAGCAACATCCGTTCTTCCTTTTTCATATAAATCTGTTGCTTCCTGAGCTAAGCTATATACACCTCTATGGACATTTGTACCATTATAAGATAAATAATCAGTCATAGCCTTAACAACATTTTTATGTTTTAACGATGAAGCTGCAGAATCAAAAAACCTAAGATTAGGATACTTCTTATATACTAAAAATTGTTTTCTAATTGCTTCAACGTTTATCATGTTTATATTCTCTCGTTTACTAGTTTAATAACATTTTCTTTAATTAACTCATCATCAATTTCATCAATAACAGGTCTTAAATATCCGTTAATAACGAGTCTTTGTGCCTCATCTAGTGATAAACCACGACTCATTAAATAATATAATACATCCTCTTCAATTTTACCAACAGTTGCCGCATGACCTGCTTTAACATCAAATTCATCAATAATCAATATTGGATTGACATCAATTTGTGCTAAATCATTGGTAATAACACCTTTGAGTGTTTGGAAAGCACTAGAGCCTTTCATACCTGCCTCAATTTGACCTACACCATTGATTTTAACGATTCCATTGGAACCTGCAATCCCGATATTTGTCATTTCAGCGCTTGTATTTTTAGCATAATGCGTCATATGAACATCTAAACTTTGTTGATGATCTTTTGAAGATACAGCAATTGTTCTTACCCTTAGGGATGCACCTTGACCATTTAAATCTAAAAAGAGTTTAGCATTTAAATCATCATTAATAAAGCCACCGATAAATTCCATTTCTGAATCATTTAAACTGGATGATTTAAAATCCAGTGTAGATGATTTAGATTTTATCTCAGTAATTAGTAGAAACTTAACATGACTACCTGTTTTATTTTCAAGTGATACTTGATAATTTGCAGGTGATTCTAAGCTATCTATGATTTCAAGGATAACCTTAGCTTCAGAAAAATTATCAAATACGATATGGAGTGATTCCACACGTTCGTTATGTACTTTAATTGTTAAAGTATCTTCTAATTTTGTGTTTTTAGTAATCGTTAATGTGTCACCACTGATGGTGACACCATTTGGTAATGGTTGATGGATTTCTTTATTTTTGGAGAAATGGATCATGCTCATAAGTTTTCTTTACCAACTTCAAAGTCAATGCCTAATTCTTCTTTAATCCATTCATAACCAGATTGATCAATCTTTTCAATCAATTCATGGTTACCTGTTAATACGATTTTTCCATCAATCATGATATGTACGTGTGTTGGTTTAATGTAATCTAATATACGTTGATAGTGTGTAATTAAAATACATCCAAAATCTTTTGAGATCATTTGATTTACATTTTCACCAACAATTCTTAATGCATCAATATCAAGTCCTGAATCAATTTCATCAAGAATAGCAATTTTTGGTTTTAAAGTCTTTAACTGTAAAATCTCATTTCTTTTTCTTTCACCACCAGAAAAACCTTCATTTAAATATCTGTGTGGTAAGTCTTCACGCATTTTTAAATCTTCTGCATTTTTTTCATATTCCATAATGAACTTAATTAGTGGTACATCTTTACCAGAAACAGCTTTTAATGCACTTCTCATAAAATCTGAGTTTGTAACACCAGATACCTCTTGTGGGTATTGCATCGCTAAAAATAGACCTGCTTTGGCACGCTCATCAACTTCAAGTTCTAAAAGGTTTGATTCATCTAGAAATGCTGTCCCTTCAGTTACTTCATATTTAGGATGTCCCATGAGTGCAGATGCTAATGTAGATTTACCTGTTCCATTAGGTCCCATAATTGCATGCACTTCACCTGTTTTAACAACAAGATTCACACCCTTTAGGATTTCTTTATCCTCAATTGATACATGTAAATTATTAATAGATAATGTTGACATAGTTGCTCCTTTTATATTTTTATCAAAGTCATTATAACAAATAATGACGTTCTTTATAAGTAAATGGCTTTATGTAATAAAGATGTAGGGTCTATTGCTTGAATTCCACTGAGAACTCCATGAACTTGGTATATCATTTCCCACAATTTCTATATTTAGTACCGTACATCCTACAAATGTTTGATATCCCACAAATGTAATATCAGATGATAATTTGACATATTCTAATGCCCTGTTATGGGCAAAAGCAAAATCTCCAATAGAGGTGACTTGACTTAAATCACTGATTGTTTGTAATTTGTAATTATTTAAAAATGCACTTGAACCAATCGTTTCTATACCTGTACCCAAATCAATGGATTCAAGGTTTGTTGCATTAAAGAAAGCAAACTCATCTACAACCGTAACTGTGTCTGGTAGTATCAGATGTTTAAGACCTTTATTCTCTCTAAAAGCATTTTTACCAATACGTGTAAGTTGGTTAGGAAGTGTAATTGTATCCAGTAAATTAGCCTCAGCAAATAAATTATCGCTAATAACTGTTAGTGAGTTTGGTAGAATGATTTCTTTTAATGCATCATTATTATAAAATGCACGTCCACCTAAAAAAGTAACACCTTCAGGAATATTGATTTCTTCAAGACTTCTAGCTTCTTCAAATGCTTGAGAGCCAATTGTTACAACAGTTGAAGGAATTGAAATATTTTCTATTTTGGTTAAACCCATAAAAGCTTGATTACCAATTCTTATTAATCCTTCAGGTAATTCTACCGATGTAATGTTACTTGAATCTCTTAACATTTCATCCGATAAATCAAGTATATTACTTGGAAATACAATTTCAGTTAACCCTAAATTGTTTGATAATGCACCTTCTCCAATCCATCCAATTTGATCGTGTAAATCAATGGATGTTAAGGCATGCATTCCACTAAAAGCTTCATTCCCAATTTCAGTGATAAAACTTGGAACTTCATAGTGTTGGATGGCATAATTACCTCGGAAGGTTTCATCTGGAATTTTATGTATTTGGTTTGAAAATTGAACTTCAGTTAAGCTAAATGTATTAACAAATACACCACGACCCAAGTAAACGACTGAATCAGGCATCTCAAGTGATTCAATTGTTGAATTTGCAAATGCATGATCCCCAATGGATAAAAGTCCTAATGGGAGTTCAATTTGTTCTAAGTTGACAGTACCTGAAAAAGCATTTCTTTCAATGTGTGTTAATCCACTCGGTAATGTAATGTTTTTAATTCTAGATCCTGCAAATAATCCCTCTGGAATATGCGTAAACGTATGAGGCACAACAAAGTCCTCAATATCCGTATATGCAAATACCCCTTCGGATAATAAAATGGAATCCGGTAAATCAATGGATTTTAAAGAACTATTATAAAAAGCATAGGATTTAATATATTGAACGCCTGGATGTACATATAAGTGATCCAGTGGGTAACCTCTAAATGCTTGTGAACCAATACCAACAACTGGACGGTTATTTAACTTTAAAGGAATCTCATGAATTGTTGTTGGAATTCTCACACCTGTAATTTCAACCCCACCCTCAACTTCTTTAAATGTAAATGTTTTATCAGGTGTTGGAATCATGTAAGTTATAATCGATAAGAATAAAACCACTACACCTGATAAAATAACCGATAAATTCATCCTTTTTTTATCGGAAATCATCATGATGATACCCGCAATTAAAACAAAGAATCCAATGACTGTTAAGAGTGTGAGTGGCAGTGTTGTAATACCAAATAAATACGGTATGATTGCAGTCATTGGTAATAAAATGAGTGCAGATACAAAGAAGATGGATAAATTTAGAATATTTGCATAACCTGTTTTGATCCAGTACTTCTTAAAATCTTTAATAGTTACAATGACTAATACCAAACCAAACGATAAAAAACCAAACCAAATTTGGTTTTCTAAAATACTTATAGTTAAAGATAGAATTAAACCAATTGCAAAAATCCACACTGAATTTAGGCTGAAATTGGCATATTTTAGTTTATCTTTTGAAATATGATGTCCTTCACTTGCTGCTTTTTGATATAACTGATATGCTTTTTGATAATCTTTTTTTACATCTGTCCCAAATTCATATTTAAGACCTTCTTTGTAATAAAGGTTATCCTGTATTGATTTAATTTTATCGAAAAATTCCATGGAAATACTCCTTATAAAAACATAAACATAATGATGAGTGCAGGGATTAATGTAATAAGTGCAAATATAAATACAATCACATAGTAAAACTTAGGAATTGGATTTTCTTGTATGTTTTTCATGTAATGATAGTAATCTTCCTTAGGTCTTTTACCAACGACCATGAGTCCTAATGTTTTTAAGCCATGTAATAGGGGCGAGAAGATGTTTTCGTTATAAACAAACATAATCCAGCCTGTACCCAGTAAAATGGCAAATGTGAGCCATAATGCATCACCTATCGCCATTAATGAATAATCATCTTGCCAAAAGAGTCCAAATAGCGTGATTAATGTCGATAATAAGGTTAAAAATATTGTTGCTTTAACCACTTTAATCTGAAATTCACGTTTACGTCTTCTTTCTTTTTCTTCTTCTGTTAATTCATTTTTTGTAACAACATCTGAATCTTTGGATTCAAAAACCTCTTCTTCATTGTTGTTTACAAATTCAAATTTATTTTTTTTCATGTGTTTCCTCATTTTTTATCCCTGCATAATGTTGAATCAGTTCAGAAAGAACATAATAATATTTATTAGGGAATCTTGTTTTAGGTCTTAGATAATAGATTTCATTTGTTTTGGTAAAGTAACCAACATTCAAATGTATGAGATAGTTGTCTGCAGCTTTAAAATTGATAATACCATCTAAATCCATTTTAACATCCAAATCAAAGGATTCATACTTTTTAAACTGTAAGACCAATTGTTTTCTAACCTTTTTCTCATCTTTGTAATTCATGTATAAGTTTTGAATAATCTTATCTACTTCATCACTATAAAAATCAAACTTTGGGTGTTTTGCAAAAAGCAAAACAATTAAAACATGTCCAGATTTAACGATGTTTTTTAATTTTGGTATAAATTGATAATATAATATAAAGTCTTTATTTTGATAACCTTCATGATAACCATCCTCTTGAATTTTCTCTACAAAACTTTTAGAGAAAAATGAGACTGGTGCATGAATTGGTCCTAAATCGTCTTTGAGCATGGTGTAATATTCAAGCTGCATGACATAATAATTAAACTTTTGTTTCTTGATTAAAATATAGACTGATAATATCACTGCGAGTGGTAACTGGATTGTAAGTATGATGGAATCATCTATTTGAAATTGGAGTAATATGATGTAGATTAGTGCTAAAACAAATACCGATCCTATGATAAAAAAGAGAAAGTGATTTCTCTTCTTTAAATAGTACTGATATTGTTTTTGAATGTCTAAACTATTGGTTCCCATATCGCATACGCAGTCGTTCTTGTTGTTCTTGTGAATAAATCACCATTAACATACCAAGTACCTGTTCCATTAGATGAAGAATTCCAACCAAGGAAACGATATCCACCAGCATTTGCTAATACTGGGAAATCAATTTCTTGACCATATTTATAATATTGGTTAGCAGGTGCATTAGGTTTATCAACTGTACCAGGGAAGTTTACTGAGAATGTTACAACAACTTCAATTGGTCTCCAGTGAGCATATAAATATAACTCACCAAAACTATTTGCAGGAATCGTTTGATATCCTCTATCACCAGGTTTAGTGTTTAATAACTCTTCATCCCAATCATATAAATACCACGCGATAAATTGATAACCAGTTCTTGTTGGATTTGGTAATACAGATCGATCTCCTGGATTATATTCAGTAGGATAATTCGTATTAGGCATTGTACCGCCATTTGTATCATAAATAATAATAGAAACAATTGGAGCCCATTTTGCATAAAGTAAGATGGAAGCTTCTGGAACGACATTTACATCAAAATCCCAAGGGATTGTTCTTTGTAAATCTTGGAACCATCCAACAAATTCAAATCCTGTTCTTGTTGGATCTTCTGGTTCTTCAACCAAATCACCCGGTTCAAGATTTAAGTAGGGTTGAATCGTTGATCCACCTTCATTGGCATCTGTAAAAAAGACAATATTGACTGTATCGTCAGAGTATTTCGCATCTGAACACCCTACAATGACAAGTCCTAGGGTCAATACCATGATGAGTAAAAATATTTTTTTCATAGTTTTTCCTCCTATGCCTTTATCTCATTTTGAGATGTTTTTTTCTTACCATAATTTGCTTTCATTTCATTAAATTCTTTGTCATTTGCATAAACCATATGACCTTTAGAAATTTCTCTTAAGGAAGGTTTATCTAAACGGTAATCATGTTGACTTGGATTATAGTGAATTCTCTTACGACCTTTTTCAGAATCTGGATCCGGTTGAGGGATTGCAGATAATAATGAGATTGTATATGGATGTTGAGGATTATTGAATAATTCTTCAGAGGAAGCAAGTTCAACAATCTTACCATAGTACATAACAGCAATTCGATCACAGAAGAAACGAACAACTGATAAATCATGGGCAATAAATAGAATAGTTAATCCTAATTTTTCTTTTAAGTTTGTGAGTAAGTTAATAACCTGTGCACGAATCGATACGTCTAAAGCAGAAATAGGTTCATCTGCAATAATAAAGTTTGGATTCATAATGAGTGCACGTGCGATACCGATTCTTTGACGTTGTCCACCACTGAATTCATGTGGGTAACGAGTTGCATATTCAGGACTTAAACCTACGATTTCTAGAACTTCAGCAACCATTTTACTAATTGTTTCAGAATCATAGCCACCTTGAATGACTAATCCTTCACCAATAATTTCCTTAACCGTCATACGAGGGTTTAATGAAGAAATTGGATCTTGGAAAATCATTTGCATTTTTTGAGATGCCTTTAATGTATCTTGTGCTTCATTGACAGTCTTAATATCTCTAATGATTTGCTTTTGTTCTCTAACATCTTGTTTAGCTTTTAATCTGATTTCTTGAGCTTTAGCTCTTTGATCTGCATTAAATGCAACAGATTTAGGTAAACGATCAACATTTGCCTTAAGTTCAGCCTTAACATCAGCAATTTTAGATTTAATAGTCTCTAATTTAGCCTTAAAGTCATTAGTCACTTTTAATACATTTTCTTTAACTAATTCTGTGTTTGGTAAGCTGATCTTTGATTTTTCTGAATTAAACTTTTCTTTTCTTTCTTGAATAGCTTTATTTAATTCTGCTTTCATCTTCTTAAGTTCTGCTTTTGCTTCAGCCTTTGGAAGAATATTTGGTGTTTCAGCTTCTATTAAAGGACGATATTTATTTTCTAAGTCTCTAGTTTGAAATTCAAAATCTGCTTTTAAATCTTTAATTCTTGCATCAATTGTTTCCTTAGTTAAAGCAGCTGAGTCATTTAACCCATCTAATTTATTGAGGTAAGTCTTTTTAGCAATCATTAATTCATTGTTAAGCTCAATTACATATTTATTATCTGCTTTAGATTTTACTTCTAATGCTTTTAAACTATGATTAAACTTAAGATTACTGATATCAATTTGGTACTGATTACGTACTAAATATGTTGCATCTTTATAATCTTCAATCGGTTTTCTAGCAACTTTTAAATCATCAGCATAAACTTTTTTTAACTTCTTAATATCTTCATGTAAGAATTCAATTTTTTGATCTGCTTCTTTTTTAAGTTGGATAGCTTTAAATTTGTTTTCATCGAGTGATAAGATATCTTCTTTAGCTTGTTGTTTAATACGTTTAATTTCAGCTAAGTGATTATGATACCCTGCACCAATACGAACACCATTTAAATCAACAGTTCCTTCAGTTGCATTATATAATTTGATAATCGTTCTACCTGTTGTAGTTTTACCACAACCAGATTCACCGACTAAACCAAAAACTTCTCTCTTATAGACATCAAAAGAAACATCATCTACAGCAGGAACTGTAATTTTACCTTTGCCGGATCCAATAAAGAAATGCTTTTTAAGATTTTTAACTTCAAGTACCTTTTCATTATAGTCAACTTTTTTTAACTCAGATTGAGGTACATTGTTTTCTTTTAAATTATCTGTCATTTTTCAATTTACCTCTCTTCTCTCTTAAAGTAATTACAGCTTTAGGTAATTCAACTTTAGGAGCATCTGGATGCAATAACCAAGTTGCTGCATAATGTGTGTCAGTCACTTTAAAGAATGGTGGTTGTTCTTCAAAATCAATTTCAAGTGCATATTTATTTCTAGGTGCAAACGCATCACCTACTGGTGGGTAAATCATGTTTGGAGGTGTACCTGAAATTGCATCTAAATGTTTGGATGTAGCAAGGTTTGGCATGGATGATAGTAATGCCCATGTATATGGGTGCTTTGGATCATAGAAAACTTCATCAGCTTTACCTACTTCAACAATTTTACCTGCATACATAACAGCAATTCTATTTGCAACGTTAGCAACAACACCTAGGTCATGGGTAATAAAGATAACAGATAAGTTTCTTTCTACCTTTAACTTTTCGATTAATTCAAGAATTTGTCCTTGAATTGTAACGTCAAGTGCAGTTGTTGGTTCATCACATATTAAGATTTCAGCATTGTTTGCAAGTGCGATGGAAATAACAATACGTTGTCTCATACCACCAGAAAACTGGAATGGATATTGATTATAACGTTTTTCAGCATTTGGTATACCAACTTGTTGCATCAATTCAATCGCTTTTTTCTTAGCCATTTCTTGAGGCATACCCATTTTAAATACTAATGCTTCTGTAATTTGTTTACCTACTTTAACGATAGGGTTTAATGAACTCATAGGATCTTGGAAAATCATTGAGATCTTAGATCCACGAATTTCATGGAATAATTCCTCAGGTAATTGCATAAGGTCACGTCCATTATAGTTAATAGAACCACCTTCATAAATGGAGTTACCTGCTAGTAAACCCATAATTGCACGTGATGTAACGGATTTACCGCTACCTGATTCACCAACGATTGCTAATGTTTCTCCTTTGTATAAATCAAAAGATACACCACGAATCGCTTTTAAGATACCATATTGAGTTTTAAATGAAATAGCTAAGTCTTTGACTTCTAATATTTTTTCAGCCATTATTCCACCCCTCTCAATGATGGATTGAATGCATCTCTTAACCCATTACCAAATAGGTTGAATGCAATCATCAGTATTGCGATATATGTTGCTGGAAATAGGAGTAAGTGTGGATGGTTTTGCATCACAGCTTGTCCTCTTTGAATTAACATACCAACAGATGTGGATGTTTGATAATTAATAATACCTAAGAATGAGAAACTTGCTTCTGTAAATACGAAGGATGGGATTGCTAGTGCATAACCTGTAACAATTAATCCTAATGTATTTGGGAAAATGTGCTTGAACATGATACGGCCATCACTTGCACCTAATGTTCTAGCTGCTAATACATATTCTCTGTTTTTAAATCTATAGAATTGTAAACGACCTGTACCATAAGAACCAATCCATCCTGTTGCTGTAAATGCAATAATAATGACCCATTCAGCAGAACCAAATCGTAGGACTAGTAATGTTAATACTGCAAGGAATGGAACCGATGAAACAATTTCTACGAATCTATCAAATAATAAGTCTAAGACGCCACCATAGTAACCAACGATTGAACCAATCGTTAAACCAATAACAGCATTAATTAAGGTTACCCAAAATGCCATGGTTAAGGATACTGCTGCACCCTTCCATATTTCAGTAAATAAATCTTTACCTTCTCCTGTTGTTCCAAACCAGAAATATGTATCTTCTGGTAATTGATCCAGTGATACTTTGAACTGATCTAATCGAACTTCATATTGATAATAGAATGTACCAGGCGCATCTGGGTTTTGTTGTTGAACAATACGTCTTACATCAATAATATAGTTTTTAGCCATATATTCATCGAATTGTTCTTGTCTTAACGTACGAATAACTGGTGCTAATGGATTTAAATTAGAATTACCATTATTTACTTCATCAAGTATACTGTAATAATCTTCAGGCATATAAGATGCACGGTAATTAACATATTTATAATAGTCTACTTTAACTGTAAATGAACGGATTCCCACAAAATCCGGATGATTTGGATCATCAAGGAGTTCTTGTGGTAAACCTTCTAAGATAATACCATGACCAAATTCATTTTCAGGATCTGCCATGTGAAGTAGATATCTTCTACCTACTGTAATAGTTTTTGTTCCATCGAAAACACCAAAATCTTCTAAGAAAGGAATTCTAGGTGTTAAGTTTGCTAAACGAGCAGCATTAACTGTTGATCTTTCAAATAAATTGTAATTTTTTAAGTGAGGACCAACTATAACAAATAGTAAGATGAAACAAATAATAATAAATGCAACAAAAGAAGCTTTGTTTTTCTTAAATCTATTCCATGAGTCTTGATAGTATCCGATTTCTTTAGTTTCTAATGGAATATCATTGATTGTATCGGATTGTTTATGTACCAAAACAAGTTTGGATTTATCTATATTATTCATCATGATAATTTCCCACTTCCTACACGAACTCTTGGATCAAATAATGTATATGAAACGTCTCCAACAATACCACTTAGTAATGTTAAGAACTGTCCAAATGTCGTGATTAACATCAACATAGGATAATCTGGTGGAACACTATTGAATGCATCTAAGTAAATTCTACCAGTTCCATCGACTCTAAATAAACTTTCTGTAATAATACCACCATTCATGACACCAATGATTCCAATAAAGAATCCTGGTAAAAATGGTACCAATGCGTTTTTAAGTGCATGGCGATACGTTGCTTGACGTTTTGTTAAACCCTTAGATCTTGCTAGTAACATATAATCTTGTGTTAATTGTTCTGTTAATTCTGCACGAACACTTCTTGCTGTTCCAGGTATTGCAGTAATTGTTAATAGAATTACAGGCATAATAAATGTTGATATACCATACCAGAATCCTAGTGAACCAAATTCAGTTGCAGTTGCAACTTTATAGTCTGGAACGATTCTCCATTGGAAATAAAAGAAATACTGAGCAATAACAACAACTACGAAATAAGGTACAGAAATAAATACCATAATACCTACTGAAATGATATGGTCAATCCATTTATTTTTGTAAAGTGCAGCAAATACACCAAGTGCAATTGCAAGTGGAATGGATACAACATAAGGAATAATGTTAATTTGAATGGATGCAGGAATCTTAGAGAAATAATAACTACCAACGTCTCTTCTTAACGTTTGAGAATAACCAAAACTACCGTCTTGTACAATATTTCTAATCCAATAGAAAAATTGAACGATGATTGGTTTATCCCATCCTTCCTTTATAACCATTTGTTGGTACCAAATATCATCTCCACCAATAGGCGCTACATGGTTATCTGGCATTAATTTAATAAAAACGAAGAATATAAAAACCGTTATGATAAAAGTTAAAACCATAAGGCCCATTCTTTTTAATAGGTATTTAAGCATTTTATTGTCTCCCTTGTGTTAAAAATTAGATGTTTTTATGCTATATACATTTAATGTATATGATATTATACACTAATTTGTTTTTTTTAAGCAATTTTTTTTATAAAAAATAAGTATGCATGGATCATCACTTAATTTAATTTTTGCATATTCATTTTTTGTAAAAAAACACACAAAACGATTATATAGCATAGATACACCTGAGACATGTGAACATCTCAGGTGTATTATGTTATATGTTTTTAGCTAATTAAGTTAGATTCAATTAAGCTTGTGCTTCAAATGCAGCTTTGTAAGTGTTATATATACCATTTTCAAAATCAGCATCAGTATTTAGATAACGGTATCTGTTAGAACCCCATCCAAATGCTAATGAGTATTGTGGCCATGTAACTACTACGTTTGATTTATAAACGACAGCGTCAGCACGTGTAACTGTAGGAATCATAGATACGTGTTCTAAGAAAATATCTTCGAATGCAGCTAACATATTCCAAATATCTTGAGTAGCACCTACAAATGGTTCAGCAGCTGTTGCATCCCATGGAGTATTACCCACGTTGAAGAATGCTAACCAACCGTTTGTACCTTTATAGATACCAGCTTCTTTATCTTCTGTTTCTTCTAACTTCTCAAGTAATAATAGATATTCAGGTAAGACATCTTCATCATCTTTAATTTCTAATAAGTAGTTATAAGTATTTGTTAAGTCAACAGTAATTTCAGAAGTATAGTATTCAGCCATGTTTCCTTCGACCCAATCATCTTCATATAATGGTTGTGATAAGTCATACGGTTGAGATAAACCAAGGTTTGCTCCACCTAAGTCAGCACCAATAAATGCGATGAATGGATATTGCCATTGTGAACCTACGGATGATCCGAAACCAACGTTTAATAACGCGATATCAAATTCCCAGTCTCTTTGAGCAGCTGAAGTTGTTGCTTGGTTACCCCATTGAATTTGAATGTCAAATTTAGCCGGAGCTAGAGGGTTGAACCCAGCACCATTGAATAGTAATTCATAACTAGATTCTAAATAGTTTGCAAGAGCAACGTTTAATTCTGTAGAATTAGATGCAACATATTTAAGAACAACTGGACCTGTGTTACCAGCAGTTAACCAGTCAGCATATGCTGCATCAAATAATTGAACAGCACGTTCTGGAATATAACCGTTTGTAGATGGGTCAATGTTGTGTTTTTCTAATACAGCTAAATGTTGAGGTGATTCACCAAATAATAATGGATCTTGTAAGTAAGCTTTAGCATCAGATGGAATAGGTAATAGTGATGGCACGTTTGGTGCGTAAACACTTGATGCATAGTAGTTTCTGTCAAATCCAAATAACATAGCTTGACGGAATCTCTTATCAAACATAATTTCAGGTTGTTCGTGTCCGTTTTCAACTTTTCTAGAACCAGCAAGGTTCATAGTAATATATTGAGGGTATCCACTCCAACTTCTGAATAAGTTGTCAGCTTCAGCATAAGCAGCATAGTTAGAGTTTGATAAACCTAATACGCTTAATACGCCTTGTTCAAATAATTGAGTTTGAGTTGCAATGTCTTCAACGATTTGTACAACTTGTGATTTATAGTTAATTGTTTCTTTAGCTACATAATCATAGTTCTTGTTGAATACTAACATTTGGTTTTCATCCCAGCTCTTAATTACATAAGAACCATATGATACATAAGGAGAATCTGGAGTACCATAAGTTGAGTTAATACCATTTGTTAATGATGCAGCATAAGCAGTTGGGTGAACTAATCTGAAGTTATTTCCATAACCAACAGCAGCTGATTGTGATACTGGTTTCCAGAATGTTAATTTAAATGAGTATGTTCCAAGTTTTTCAAAACCAACAGAAGACCATGCTACAGTTGTTTCGTTAACAACTTGTTTACGGTATTCAGCAGCATTAACGATTGGAGCACCATTAGTTTCTGAACCATCTTGGTAGAAGATTGTAGAACGGTAGTTATTTTGTTGAGGATCTAAGTATTGTTTTAAAGTATACTCATAAGTATCCGCAGTAATTGCTAATCCGTCTTCAAACTTCATATCTTGTCTAATGTTATAAGTCCATGAAGTTGAGTTGATTGTTGGAGCATTTAATCTGTCATAACCACCATCTGGAGTTAAGTGTTCATTTCCATCAGCATCAATTGGGAAATTTGTTGCTCCCACTTTAATTTGACGGTAATCAAACGCTTCAATAGAGAATTCTCTATCTACAACTTTTGTAAAGTCACCAATATAATCAGCAGCGCCATCAGCGATTGCTTTAGCCCAGTCCACTTCAGTTGTATAAAGCGAAGTTGATAACATATCGATGAATGCATCTTCATGTGACCATTGGTATGTTAATGGGTTTAAGATCAGTGATGTACCTTCTGTTACTGATGTTGTATATGTTTCAGCATCTGCGTAGTTAACCGCTTTAGAATTTAGTGGTTCCCAGTATGCAAACAATGTTAGACCAGCAGTTACTTCTAATGGGAATGATACTGCTTGTGGTTCTAACCAAGTTAAACCAGCTTTACCTCTGAACCAACCACCGAATCTGTATCCTTCTCTTGTTGGAGGAGTCGGAGCAGATACGCTACCACCTTCAGATGGTAAGTATTGTGTTGGTACTGAAGCACTAGTTTTCGTATTAAATCTTACAACTACTTGAGTTGTCCATCCCGCATATAATGTCATATCAGCAGTTACTGGAGTGTCGAATGTAAATTCTTCACCAGTTGCAGCAGCAGTTGTATACCACCCTGTGAATGTATATGCAGTTGTAGCATCGCCCTCTTTAGTTGGATCTTCAGGCTCTACTAATGTGGATCCGCTATCAACCGTTTGAGGGTCAACAGGGCTTCCGCCTTGTGAATCAAAGGTTACAGTAACTTTAGGTGCCGCACATGCTGCTAGCAATCCTAATAATGCTACTAAACCTAATGCAAATAATTTTTTAAGCATATTTCTTTCCTCTCTCTTAAATAATTGTTTGTAATTATATCATGCTTTTTAAAAATATTGCAACACTTTAGTTTCATTTGAAAACGTTTTCTAGCAAAAAAAATGATTTTAACCCTTAAAATTCAATAAAAAGGACAAAAATCGTGTTTTTTGCACAAAAAAAAGAAGCAAAGTTTTTTAAACTTCAACTTCTTTCTATAAAATTATGCGTAAACGGACTCTAAAATACCTAAAAGTGTTTCGTTGTCATAAATATTTTCCATCGATACTGGATGTGTTGGATTAATTCCAAACTCATTTGAAGTATAAACGTATGGATCTTCTTCTGTACCACTACCTGTACGATATGCATTTATATTATTAGATGACATCGTAAATGCAGTACCATTTGGAAGTAGAATTGGTGTAATTGATGATGCACCACCACCAGATTGAATACCAATGATTGGACCTAAATTATTATCTTGGAAAATAGTTGCTAAACTATTTGCTGCAGAAAATGATGTTGGTGTAATTAATAATCCCCAATTTAAATGATCATACGTAGGTACACCATCAATATATACAAACGATGTAGATTCGGATTTAGTTGCACCATTCATACTAGATACTGCAAAACTATCACTTGTAATAAAACCAACTACACGGTATAAAGCACCTACATTACCACCTGTATTCCAAGTGATATCTAAAATAATGTTTTCAAGTAATGGAGATTCTTTTAGAATTCTATCCATTTGGAATTCCATATAGACTGCACTATCGGATTCAATTAAGTCAAATACTGTCGCAACAAACACTGGTTTTTCATCCGTAGTTGGTTTAACTGCATAAGATAATACTAGTGCATCATAATCTGAACTAAACTTCACTTGAGCATAATATGTATTAGCCCCATCAACAAGTTCATAAATTAATCCGACTTTTGCAAATCCTAATCCCACTAAAGCTTGCTCATAATTTGTAGCATCTGTAAGTGTAAGACCTTTAATTAATACCTCTAATTTGTTTTCTTTAGTTGTTGATTCATTATAATAGAAATATTTTGTTCCTTGATTTGGTACTGGGAATTTAGAACCATCTGCTTTTAAGACAGCATCTACTTGTTCTTGACTCCATGCAACATCTTCTGTAATATCACTTGTTGAAAAACTATCCAGTGATAAAACAACACTCTTCTTGGCTTCATCTAAGAACCAGAATAGTTGTCTATTTGGGTGGTTGGATGCAAATCCACTTTGTTGAATATCCCATTTAGCTTTGATTGCAGCATCTGTTGCGATTAAACCTGCATTATACCAATTTCTAAATCTTGGACCATACATGGATAAACTACTTAAGGATGGGCCATGATATGCAGGATCATTAAAGTATCCTGGATATCCGTAAGATGTATGTGGTTCATCGATTCCTTTAACTAAGAAGTCAGCAATGGCTGCATCCATTCTACTTGGACTCTTTGTAACGATGGAACTGGATATTTCAAGTAACTGATCATAATAAGTTTCAACTTCCATAATATCTTGTAATCCGTAAAAGTTATCCATAGAAAATGCTAGGAAATTAAATGTATGAATTGCTAAATCCGCAGGTATAGAACCTTTATTCACTGATGCATTTCTAATTGTTTCATATGCATCTTCACCTTCACTTGGAAGTGCATAAATTCCATATAAACCATCATAATTATAATAAACATTATAATAACTAGAACCAGCAAATAATTGGTTCGCTATATAATAAGGTACAACAACATCACCTTCATACATGACAACATCCATATTATATTGTTTTAAATCATAAACAACATCAATACCCGGTGTGTAACTTGAGAGTGGGTTTTCTCTATCATATTCAATATGTCTTCCAAAATTAGTTGCTGTAGAATATACATATGCCCAGTAAAACCCAGGATCTGGTGCAGTAAATGTATCTTCAACACTATCAATTGTTAAATTAAGGTCATAGGTATGATCTTCTTCTTCATCGTAATAATCATATTGAATATAAATTGATGTTTCTCTTGTATCATAAGTAATCTCATAAGCAGGATCAATAAATCCTTCTAATAAATCAAAGAAGTCTACAACACGGATATAAGGAACAGATCCACCTTCTTCAAATAATAACTCAACTTCAGCATCAGCAACATCATACTCTTCTGTTAAATTCTCAAAAGGTACGACACGCTTATCTTTTAATACAACTTCATCTGTATAGTAAAGATCGACATCAAATGTTGTATTCACATTCACACCTTCTAATCTAAAGCGTGCATTAATGACAACATCATCAACCATTTCATCCCCTGGAAGTAATGGTAAAATAATTCCACTTGTTGTTACATATGGATTATTAGATGTCCATGTAATAATCGAATTATGTACAGGTCCTCTTGCAACTGTATTCAATTCTCTTTGATTTAAATAAAGGTTTGCTAGTACGGCATCAATATCCTCTTGAATCTTTTCTTCTACAGTAGGAACAACCACAGGGTCAGCTTCCTCTTCCCATAATGCATTTAATGTAATATTTGCAGTAATAGCTGTGTCAAAATCAAACGCTTCACTTTCATCCGTTAAATACCAATATAGGAATAAAAAACCATCTTTAGTTGGTTCATCTGGTAAATTTGCTAAACTACCTTCTTTAACACTTTGGCTTGTAACTTCTGATCCGCCTTGTGAATTAAAAGTAACTGTATAATAAGTATCTTCTACAATGGGTTCTTCAGTGGGTGGTTCGACGCATGCCACTAAAAAAAGAACCATTGTTAGAAAAAATATAGATAATATCTTCTTCATTCGCTTTCTCCTTGTAAAAATTATTCTTATCATATCACAATCTATATCGATAGTTCAATGAATATATCTCTAAAATATAAAATATTCAGTTATTGAATTGACAAAACAACGTTTGCTCGCTAAAATGAAGGTATAACATTGTTCGTGTATCGGGAGGATAAATTAACATATGACTACAAAAGAAAGTATATACCATCATGCAATAGAACTCTTTTCTAAACATGGTTATCACCAGTTAGGAATGAGAGATTTAGCTAAAAGTGTCGGAATTAAGGCATCCTCTATTTATAATCACTATAAATCTAAAGAAGATATTTTATTAGATATTTGTAATGAGTTATTAGATGGTATGAAAAAACATATCTACCCACTTTATAAAAACCAAAGTTTAAATCCTAGATTATTCTTTACAACCATATCTCTTGAAACCAATAAATTCTTTGAAACACCAAAAATGCAGCAATTAACAAAATTATTAATTCCACTGCAATATGAAATACCGAGATTAAAAGAAATTATTTTAAATGAATTTATTTATAAACCAAGAACAGCGTATAGTTATTATTTTAATCAACTCATGCAACAAGGTAAAATGAAAAAAACAGACGCTATGCTTGCTGCTAAAATTTATCATTCATTCTTTATCTATCATTTTCATGAAAAGTTCTTAACCAATGAACCGAATAACTTTTTATTAACTTATGAGGAACTCTTTAAATCACACATTGACTTCTTCATGAATTACTTTGAAATCTCATGATTCCAATTAGAAAACTGCCACCTACAAACGTAGATGGCAGTTTCTTTATTTACATATTCATATTTTCAAATATTTCAGCAAATGATGGAACTTCTACAACTTCAAAGGTTTCTAATTCATCGTTGGTTGGTAATTCAATTAAGTCTGCATCTAAGTCTATAATGAATCCAAAACGTTGAATATCAATACCAAATTGTAGTACAACAGGCATCACATCTTCGCCCATTTCGCTCATATCCAGTGAAAATCCTTGGAATTTACCTGATATGTTAAATAAGATCTTAGACAATGTCTTAGTCCCTAAAGCTTCTCCAACAACTTCAATTCTAAAATCTAAGTCGAAACTTTGAAGTGCGTTTTTAACTGTATCTTTGATTTCTAATAATTGTTGTAAATCCATTGAACCTATGTCTGTATAACTTTCAAATACAAGATCAATCATTTCATTGATCATCTCTTTTGTTAAATGAATGCGGATTGTGTGTGTCGTTCCTCCACTATAAACAGATACCATTTCATCAATGAAATCCACCATTTCTTCATCCATTTCAGTCATTTCATCTAATGATAAATCAGTTTGAAGCATTGTTCTCATTTCATTTAACATGGATTCAATTTCAAGATAAAGTGCTTCATCAAAAGTTTGAGATATGACTCTTTCTTGAATAGCATCATATGTTTCATTAACGGATTTAGAATCAATGACCAACTCACCTTCTTGTGTGAGTTGATTCATGACTGCAGAACCGTCCAAATTAAAATACATACCATCACTATTTAGATATGCATATGAACCATTAAAATTAATCGTTGCATCTATATCATCAACATTTTCACTTGAAGTTTCTCCAGCAAATGTTTCATGATTGTTGATATCCATATGGAAGTACGCTTTATCCAGTCCAATATAGATGAAAGAATCTTCATGACTAGAACCTAGGGAAATAAAACTCACCTGATCTATATCCAAATTGACCAATCCATCCATTTCATAATGCGCATCAACACCTGCTACAGATTGTTCTAATTCTGCACTATATGCAAAATCCACTTTAGCAAATTGTTGAAATTTGAAATTGGATGCGTCCATCTCATCCATTGAAACGCTTTGAAGAAAGACTACTTTTTCTTCTAAAGACATTTCCACTTTATTGCCATCATCTAGTGGTGGTAAGTCATTGGTAGGTACACTACAACCTACTAAAGCTACTAAACTTAAAATGATGAGTAACAACCATATCTTCTTCATTTTATAACACCTCTTCTTTAATAATATTTCCAATATAAGGTTCGGGTCGATGGTGGTGATACCCTTGTTGAAGTAAAACATTTAATTCTTTAAATGTTTGAGCAATCACCGCATCTTCTACACGCTCTATTAAAATCATCTTATCTGTGTGTTTACATATTTCTGCTAATGTTTTAACCATCATTTGGATGGATGTTTGATTAATCTTATTTGCAAACATTCCATCTAATTTAATCATATCAAAAGGTATTAAATCTAATATACCAAAGGATGAATATTTACTACCAAAATCATCGATTGCAATCATAAATCCATATTTTTTGAGTTTTTCTATCATGTTAACACATTGATTTGTATCTCTTACAAATGTATTTTCTGATATTTCGATGCATATGTCATTTGGATTTAAAGATGCTTGTTTCGCTTGATATAAAATATATGCATCAAATCCTTCATTAAAAATCGATGTAGGTGATATATTCATACTGAGTTTAATCTTAGGGTGTATTTTTTTAATTTCTTTAAATTTCATAAATGTTTTGTAGACTATATATTGTTCTAACTGATCAATTAAATGCGCCTCAGTTGCTAGATTAAAGAAAAACTCTGGTGAGACAAATCCATATACCGGGTCAATCCATCTAGCGAGTGCTTCAACGTATTCTACTTCATTATCTTCTACATTAATAATTTTTTGGAAATATACATCAATAGATTTTTCTTCTATCGCTTTATTCAGTCTTTGAGCCATTACGATATTTGTTTTTGTTTCTTCTTGGAATGTTTCCATATATTCAACAATATCATTATGTTCACTCTTGGATGCCGCATTACTTGCTAGCTGTGCTTGACGGATGAGTTCAATAAAATCTATAGTTGAATCATCTTTACGAGTATAACCAATATTTTTCTTAATAATAACTTCATGATCGAGTATCGGATATTTTTTATAGGTAGATTCTTTTAAGAATCGTTTAACCTTTTCAACTTTCTCCTCACTAGGGTCAATTAAAATCATGATGTAATGGAAAAACTTAGTATTTACTAAAATATCTCTTTTATCTATGAACTGATTTAGCTCATATGCGATTAAATCAATAGCCATGGATGCTGTTCTTTGATCATAAAAGGTTTCAAATTCTTCAAACTTATTAATCGTTATATAAAAACATATGGCATGACTATAATGATTAATGGTTTGGATTTGTTTTTCCATACCATAGTAATTGAGTAATCCATTGGTACGGTTATGTGTTGCTAAATATTCTAACTCTTCATTAACAAGCTTAATTTCATGAACATCCGAATAAATAATTACCATACGTTCATGGTCACTTGGATAAACTGAAATGTTATACCATTTTTGGTCAAATGATGCTTTGGATTCAAATGAAATTTGTTTCCTATTTTCATAAGCCTCTTGGTAGATATTGAGTCTTTGTTTAAAAATGTTTGGATTAATGATAGACATTTTCTTATGGATAACATCCGTTAATGTAAGTTTAGATATTTTTTCAAATGCTTCATTCATATAGACAATTTCATAGTCTATAATTTTATTGGACTCATTAAAAATAAGTTCTATTTCTACAACCCCTACTTTTAAATTTTTTAGTAAATCTAATTTTTCCTTACCCTTGCTCTCTAGATTCTTTTGAAGATATGCAATCTCTCTATAATCAAAAGCAAGATACGTCGTGTGACCTTCTACATTGAAATGTCCAGAGACTCTAAAGGTCACCAATCTACCTTCAAGATTGAGTTCAATAATATCCTTTACATCAAGTTTTAATATTTGATTACTAGGATCTTTTTTAATTTGTACATAAAAATCATATAAGGATAGTTTAAATTGTGGGTGACTGAGTTTATATCTTCTAACCAATTGTTCAGATATATCAACGGTAACTTCTTTACGTTTATGATCATAATCCAGAAGTATTGCATTATTCTTATCAAATGAAACCTTTTTGATACGCTGATTTTTACCATATGATGAAAACTCATCATATAAACCCAATGCAACAATAACATATGTAATAGAAAAAATTCCATGGAATATCACTTTATAGATATATAGGTCTGAAAGATCATAAAAATCTTCAAAAATATGATAGATAATTTCAATAACTAAAGAACCCATTAATCCAAGATTTGATATTGTAAATATGAGTTTATTTTTACCCAATCCTCTAAATGAAAAAATACCTATAACGACTAAGGCTCCAAGTGCTAAGAGAATAAAATGTTGGTTGTGTGTGATAGGGAAAAAATGCATCAAAGTGTAAGATGCACTAAATGCTATAATCATTAAGATGAATAGTGTGCGTCTAAAGATTGGATTTTGATACATAATAAACTCCTATTGGTTTATATACTCATTATACTATCATTTGCGGATTTTTCTCATTCATAAGCATATGATTTAAAAATACTAGCTTTAAAAATAGAATTACCCCTAAAACATTAGATGCATGAACGCATATGTTTTAGGGGTCAATTTATGTTTTAAGTTATGAGTAAAATAAGATAGGTTCCAACCGAAATAATGATTACCATCAATAGATTAACCATATCGTTCGTGATGTATTTTAAACCTGAAACTAAGATGTCTGTTGTATAAATTTTATAATCTCTTAAAATACCTGTTTTAATATCTTTATATTTGGCTTGTAGAAATATACCTAAGTAACTATCTAATACACTACCTAAAAATCCAGAGAGCGTAATAACCATACCCATTTCTAATAAAATCCATATAGGTTGTGCACTCATCATAAAGTAAAGTAAACTAAATATTATAGCGATATATAAAGCACCCATAAATGATGCTAAAGTACCACCTACACTGACTGCACCACTTAGACCCTTACTCATTTTTTTAAGGGTTAAAATTGAGTATGTTTGACCATTGGTTAATAAACCAATCTCAGAACCCCAAGTATCTGCAGTTGATGCTGCAATAGACGTGATTGCAACCACTAAGAATATAGAATTTGTTGTCAAATAATAAATAACAGTAAATACTAATGCCACACCAGAATTTGCAAACACTTGTATAAAATTTCTTCCATTAGGTTCTTCCTTTTTTGGTTTAAACTTAGATAAGATACTCGAACTTAAAAAGAAACTAATGAGTGGTATATAGACTACATAATCACCAAACATATAAAGTAATGTTCCTGTGAAAAAAGCAGCGATGAAACCACTTAATGTTAAAGATTTTTTCTTATAAGAAACAAAACCTATGAATAAACTTAATAAACCACCAATGATGAATCGTTGAAGCACGAGATAAACTCCTTTTATGATCTAAAGTAAATGTTTTTTACAATTTCTTCTTTTCGTTCCTTAGATACGACTTGTCGTTTTAAGAATACCTGATAATCATTTTTTCTAATTGTTTCGATAATTTCACGGTAAAGATACGATGCTGCAGCAAGCGGTATTCTAGCATCTTCTTTAAATAAATTGATTTTGCTTAAAGATTTATCATATTGGTTCGTTGCATAAACTGCAAGTTCTTCAAAAAGATTTTTAAAATTTGTACTGACTACGCCTGCTTTTAAATCACTTTCCAAAACACCATGTTTTTTCATTAAATCTTTAGGTATATAAATTCTACCTCTTTTTAAATCTTCACCAATATCTCTTAAAATATTTGTAATTTGCATCGCCTCACCTAATTCTTTAGCAACCACTTTTACCTCATGGTGGTTCTCTTTAGGTGATAGTATATAACTTAACATTTCACCAACTACACCGGCGACTAAGTAACAATATTTGAGTAGATCATCCATCGTTTCAGGTTGCTTAAATTGATAGTCTTGTCTTTGTCCTTCTATTAAGTCATAGTAAGGTTCAAATTGATAATCTTTAGGATAATAGTTTTTAAAGACTACATCTAAACTTCTAAATATAAAATCGTCCGTTATACCACTCGTTTGGTATTTTTTAAGTTTATCTTCATAGGACTTTAACAGATTTAAATCTTTATATTCATCAATTGAATCATCAACCACTCTACAATATGCATAAACTGCATAGATTGATTTTCTATCTAAAGAGTTTTTTAACATGCCAAAAGCTTTATAGAATGTTTTAGAGTTTTCCATAATAAGTTTTTTACATTGATTAAAATCTTTTTCTCTTTGGATATATTTAAAAATCATTTATTTTAAGTCCTTATCGATTTCTGATACTGCAAGTTTCGCACTATTTAATACAATCGGTACCCCAGCACCTGGATGGTTACTACTTCCTGCAAAGTATAGATTTTTTAAATATTTGAATTTATTTTGTGGTCTAAAATAGTTACTTTGTAAAAGTGTTGGTCTAAGTCCAAAAGTTGCACCAAATTGTAGATTAAAGTTTGTCTTAAAGTCATTTGGTGTATACATTTTTAACACTTCAATGTGTTCTTTAATATCCTTAAATTGTTCTTTTGTTGAAAGTAAATCAAGTACTTTTTGTTTATAACTTTCTATTTGTTCATCCGTCCAAACTTCTCCACTATCATTAAGGTTAGGTACAGGCACTAAAACATATAATACTTCTTTACTCTCTGGTGCCATCGTATCATCTACTTGACTTGGAGAATATACATAAAAGGATGGGTCTTTTGGAATATTTCCTTCAAATAAGTCATCAATGTTTCCATTAAAGTCTTGAGCAAAGAAAATGGAGTGTAGGTTTGTTTTATATTTTTTATCCGTTCCAATATAAAGTAAGAATGATGATGATGAATAAAGCATCTTATTAATCTTTTTAGGTGTATATTTACCTTTTGATTTTTTATCATGGATTAAGTTATTCATTGCCCATGGGAAGTCTGCATTTGATAAATATGCATCAAACCCATCAACATGGCGGCCATTTACTTTTATGCCTTGAATTTCTTTATGCTTAATCTCAAAGGATTCTACATTTTGATTTAATAAAATCTTTCCACCCATTTCAATAAAACGTCTTTCCATAGCTTTTGCCATAGAATACATGCCACCTTTGATATACCAAACGCCATATAAAAGTTCAATCATTGGAATGATTGTATAAATAGATGGTCCATTATAAGGGGAAACACCAATATACAATGTTTGAAATGCTAGAGATTGTCTTAATTTTTCGTTTTTAACAAATTTTGATATAGAACGGTAAGCACTTGATAAAGTTTTAAGTTGAAGTGCTTTATAAAGCATTTTAGGATTATAAAAATCGATTGGTTTTCTAAATGTTCTGTCAATAAAATACTTTTTAGCAACTAAATAGCGTTTGTAGACATCTGCTAAATAAGCCATATATCCTTGTGCATCTTCTTCACTTATCTTTTCATTGTCAAGTGTCATTTGAACCAAGTCATTGGTTGCTGTGAGTTTTGTTTGATCTCTAAAAAATACCTCAAACATAGGGTCCACTCTTTGCATATCTATATAATCTTTTGGATCTACACCACTGATTTTAAAGACTTCCTCATAAAGAGAGGGCATCATCACAATCGTTGGACCCACATCAAAGGTAAAACCTTGTTCTTTAATTTGATACATTCTGCCACCAATTTTTTCGTTCTTCTCAAAAATTGTGACATCATACCCTAACGCTTTTAAGCGTATGGCACTCGCAAGGCCCGCGGTCCCTGCTCCAATAACTGCAATTTTCTTCATAAAATAATTCTCCTTTTTTTATAAAAGTAATAGTACGTAGTAAAGTAAAGATGTAAAGATTGGAACAGTTAAGTTATCCAACCCCTTTGGAGTAAAATATTCTACAAATGTTGCAAATACTGCGATAAATAAAGCTAGAATAACGTAATTAGGTTGTTGAAAATATAGAATAGTAACAATAGATACGACTAAAGATACAATAAACATCGTTAAACTTCCAATAAATGATTTACCTGATTTAGAACGAGTCCTTCCGAATTTTTTCCCAATAACTGCAGCAAGTCCATCTCCATACCCTAAAACCATAAATCCTAAAAACCCTACATCAACTTTTCCTATTTGGTTTGAAAACAATAATAACGCGAGTAAGGCAATTGGATAATATACCGTACCCAGATCTTTTTTATCCGCTCTTTCCATACCTTTAACAAGATTTAAACGGTAGGATAGATAATTAAAAAATATAAATGTAATAGGCGGGATTATTAATAAACCTATATCTATACTAGATGCAAAATATAGGGCAATAAAATACCAGTTTGAAACACCAATATGAATGATTTTACGGCTGGTTTCTTCGCTTACATACTCTTGTTTCTTAAGCATTGAGGCGATAAACATCACCAAAGCGATAAAACCATACGATATGAATAAATATAATGAAATTAGCATATATGACTCTCCTTATATCTTAATTTGATTATAGTATTTAAACACTTTATAAACTTACAAAACTATAATTTTATTACGCTTTAGACATTGTTATTTGATATGCTTCTTCAACAGCAAATCTAAATTTAACAACTACATCTTTTTTATCGATTGGATAACAGTAGAATGTATCGGATTCTGTGGAGATAACAATGCCATCACTTTTAATTTTATCTGTCTTCTTATAATCAAATTCAATATGTATTGTATAAAGTGACTTTGTTTCACGAGTGATATCAATCGTTTCATCCATAGAATTGAACGTCAGATGAATACCATTGATATCATGGGTTAACTTACCGATTCCAACATGTCTAAATCCTTTTGCATTTCTTAATGAATCAATATAAACATCGGATTCAAAAAAATAATTACCATTTAATAAATTTTGATGAACGATATTTCTTTGCATCTCATACCAATTTGGAACATGATTATACTTTGTTTCACCATTTATTTTATGCAGTTGTCCAAAATGGTCTAATTCATGTGTGATTCCACAGGATTGACAGGTTATTTTTTTTCCTTCACCCATCATCTCATGTTCTTTTAAACATGTTTCACATGTATATAAAATCTTGTTTAATGATTTTGCACGATTTGGATCTTTAATTTGTATTTGATGGTCGAGTTGATATTGCCATTCATCATAATGAAATGCTTTCGTAACTCTTTCTTTAATCTCATCAAAAGTAATCGTTTCTAAATCCTTTTTCGTAATGACTTGAGTTAAATCAGCTTCTAACTTAATCTTTCTTGGTTTTGGCATAGAGTAATTCGGTTGTGTTAAAAAATTTCCATGCATGTTTAAGACAACTACAGGATAATTTAAAACCTTAATCACTTTAAATAATGAATCTGGAAGTCTTGATGTCGTTCCTGCAATAGAATATGCACTTTCTGCGTAAATGGTTGTAATTACTTTCAACTCATCTAAACTGTATTTAATATTCTTAAATAACACCCTATCTTGTGGTGTGAACTTTCTTTTACCAATTCCACCGACATTTCTAAGTAACCATTCTCTCCCTATAAATCCATCAATTGCAACCACATAAGTTGCTGTATGTGGAAAGATTGCACGTGTTTGTACTTTAAAATCAATAAATCCATGGTGTGTACAAAGTAATAAGTACGGAGGTTTTAATCCTTCCATTTGTACTCTATTCACTTTTAAACCACGCATAAATGTAACAGGTAATGCAAGTGCCCACTTAATGGGTGTTAAAAACCATCTCTCCTTGATAGGCTTTTTTTGCATATCAAATGGTTTTATTTCATTCTTCATATTTTTTTCTCTTTTTCTTCATTTTGATTGATCTATATTTTCTACAAATTCTAAATATGCATCCATATTAAACTTTCTTTTTAATCCTTGGTCATTCATATATCTTAATTTACCAAAGATAGGTCGTTCTTGCCATGGTCGATCGTGTTTTCCAAAACACCATGCAATGTTACTGTAAGAATTGGGGTCTCTACCATCAATAAAATACTTATTATTAAGAAATACAATTCTTTCATATGCAGTTTTCATATCTTTTGACCACTCCATAATCTTTTTAGCCCAATACATTCTCATGTAGTTTGCCATAAAACCAGTTAGGCGCATTTCTGTCATTGCTGCATTAAAGTAGGGATCCTGTGTCTTGGATAATTCAAGTTCACCAAGTTCATATAAAACAGGTCTAATGTCTTGTTTATGTTGATCGATTGTCATATATGCCCAGTCTTCTGTCATACCCGAAAATTTATCATAATCTGTATGGTAACTTACAAAGTTAAATGCTAGTTCTCGTCTAACAATGAGTTGTTCAATGAATGCATCCAATTCTTCTTTTAAGTCAACTATTTGTTGATTGGATGTTACAAACTTATATATGTCCATGGGTGATATTTGTCCAAAATGAAGATATAAAGACATATAGGATTGAACCACTAAACTTGGGTCTGATCGGTCCATATAATTCATAAATTTATCATTTAAAAATTCATTTAAATGTTTTTTAGCTTCCAAATATCCACCTTTAAATTTAGGATATGGTTTTACACTCATATCAATTGGTAAGGTTTTAACCCATTCTTGATATTGAGTAATCTCTAAGTCACCTTTGATCGGATAACTTTGATTCATTTGATAGATGGGTATGTCATTAATATCTAAATATGTATCGATATGCTTCATTAATGTAGGTCTGATGGTGTAAGCACCATATGCTGGTTTTAAATAAACACTTCTAACTGGAACGATGACATCAGACTCAATTTGATAAATCGTTTTATCAATGAATTTATCTCTCATCATCAGATAGACATCATTTCTCATCTTTCTACCTGGTTTTAAATAGGCTTTATCCATAATTATCAAAGATGCATCACGAAAAACTCTTTCTAAACTAAAAGTCGGATCACCGTAAGTTAATATAAATGTAATATTTAAATGATTTAAAGTATCACTAACTTCTTTTAATCCTTCAAGCATAAACATGTAATGTCTTAAATTAGCATCTTTATAATTGGGTAGAATGTTAAAAACTACAACTAAAGGTAAATGTTCTTGATTTGATTTTTCTATAGCGTAGTAAAGTGCATGGTTATATAGTACTCTTTGGGACTGTTGCATCCAGTATAAAACATATGAACCACTTGGGTCATTACCTTCATATATTAGTTTTATACGGTCATTATGCATAGATATCCTCATTTTTAAGTATATTTCTATTATACTTTATTTGACTAAATTATGTCTAATTTAAAGACCTATTTTGATATATTTCAAGCGCTAAATTAAATTCTTTCTTGTATAATAAGTTATCTTATCTATGGAGGTATTTAATTTGACTGATCATGAATGTATGGACAAACCACGTAAACACGTTAAAGAAAAAGTGATGCGTGTTATTGATGGCATCACTTATAAGTATCATAAAAATGGTCGAAGTATTTGGAGTAAAGGTCAAATGATCGATGGCATACCAGAAGGATATTTTGAATGGTATAGAACCGATGGTACCCTCAAAAGATCTGGTTTTTTTAAAGCAGGTGTCCCTGTTGGTACATGGATAACTTATGATTCAGAAGGTAACCCTTATAAATCAGAAGAAAAATAAATTAGTTTTCTTTATTTTCTTTATAACTTTCAATAAATATCACTAGAAATATACCAATGATTGGAATCAATCCCAGTAGATAATACTTAGAGATAGGTTTTAATATGAGTGGACTGATGAATACCATAAAAATGAAATCAATCGTCATAATATGAACAAATGAATCATTTAAAAATGCATCGATATAAGCATGGATGTTTCCCATCAATAAGCCACCCAAGATTGTAAAGAAAGTCATAATCATTCCAACTAAAGCAATCTCTTTAAACCACTTTATTTTTCTAAATAGTGGTTTTTCTTTATATATGAAATACGGTGTGCTTGCAAATCCACCCAAAACAAAACCAAATAATAAAGGTACAAAATCGAGTTTGTTCAGTTTATTTGTTGTAAAAGCAAACAAAATAAAAGCTAGTGGAAAGAGTCCTAACATATTAAAAACTGCAAGAATCAGTGGGTCAACTTGTAACATGAAAATATTTATCAAGATATTACCATTTGAAAAATTAAATGTTAAATGCACGATTGTATAGATAATTAAAATCATATACCCTATCGTAATTGTTTTTCTCATCCTTAAATCCTCCTTGTATATTTATCTTACACGAAAGTGTATGACAATACAGATGCATTGCTTTAAAAAAACCGGATCAAAATATCCGGTTTTAACTTTTTAGTTCTCTTCTATTTGGTTTTCTTTAGGTTTAATGGTGATTAATACTTGATCAATACGTCGACCTTCTACTTTAAGAATTTCAAAGATATATCCTTCTTTTTCGTAGATTTCACCTTCAATTGGAAGTGTTCCTATTTTTTCAACTACCCAACCATTTACTGTTAACACTTTAGGTGTTTCATCCGAATGAATATGATGTAGAAAATCTTCAATCGAGCTATTACCTAAAACAATGTACTGATGATCATTAACAGGTTTTATTGCCTCAACAATATCATCATGTTCGTCCCAAATGTCACCAACAAGTTCTTCTAAAATGTCTTCAAGCGTTAATAACCCTGCTGTTCCGCCGTAATCATCTAAGACGATTGCCATATGGGTTTTACTTTTTTGTAGTTCAACCAATAAATCTTTAACTTTTTTTGTCTTCGTCACATACATGACTTCTTTAATCATTTCTTCAATTGGTAATTTTTCCATCATCACTGAGAAGAAATCTTTATAATTCATGACACCCACAATATGATCAATATTTCCATCATAAACAGGTAATCTTGAATATCCTGTTTCTTTAAATAGTTGATAGATTTCATCATGTGGCATATCTTTTGAAATTGCATATATATCAACTCTAGGTGTATAGATATCTACAGCCTCTAAATCAGAGAATTCAATCGCACTTTTAATGAGTGTTCCTTGACTCTCGTCAATTCCACCACCAACTTGTGCCTCATCCACCATAATCAGCAATTCATCCTCAGAAATAGTGTTTCCTTTACCTGGTTTGAAAACAAATGATAATACTTTTTTCCAAATTTTAAAGAAATAATTGAATGGTGTTAATATGATTTTTAATGTAACAACAAATGGTGCTGCAAATAAAGCAAAAGCCTCAGGATATTCTTTGGCAATTGTTTTAGGAGTTACTTCACCTAAAATTAAAATAATAACCGTATAGACTAGAGTTGATGCTGTTGCACCTAAATCTGCACCTAGTAAATTAATAAATAATACCGTAGTAAGAGACGCTCCTAGTATATTGGCAATATTATTACCAATTAATATGGTTGATAAAAAGATATCGTATTCTTCAGATAGTTTTAAGACAACACCAGCTGTTTTATTGCCTCTTTCATGTAAATTCTTCATTCTAATTCGATTAAATGTCGAAAAAGCTGTTTCTGTTGCAGAAAAAAAAGCAGAGAATATAATGCTTATAACAATCAATATATATATACTACCGTCCGTGTCCATATGTAATTAGAGATACTCCTTGTAATTTATAATTTCGTAGACCTATTGTATCATTTTTTATATTTATAATCAACTTCACCCACCTGGTTATATAAAAACCCTACAAATTTATGTGATTTGTAGGGTTAAAGTTTAGTATTTTATAGTGTTTCTTCCGGCTTTTTTAGCATCATACATCAGATCATCAACTCTTGTTATTAATTGATCTAACGTTTCATTTGCCATATATTCTACAACACCCATTGAAACTGTTATATGACCTACCTTAGGTATTTCCATCTCATAAATCAACTGATGAATTCTTTTTGCTACAAGAATCGATTCACTTAAATTCGTACGTGGTAGTAATAAGAAGAATTCCTCACCACCATATCTAAAAATTTGATCATGAAGTCTTTTATCAGCCTTCAATAGATTAGCCAATTGTCTTAAACACTCATCTCCTGCTAAGTGACCATATGTATCGTTGATTTTCTTGAAATAATCAATATCAAACATGATGAGTGAAAATGTATCTTCTGGATTGCTGGATGCCATATCCATATATTTTTCCATTCTTTCATAAAAGACACGTCGATTGTATACATTCGTGAGTTCATCTTTTTCACTTAACTCTCTTAATCTGTTTTCGACCAATTTGGATTCTGTAATATCAAATACGATACCTTCAATGATTAAAGGTTTACCAACTGAATCTCTTTTTGTTACAGTACCTCGGTCATAGTACCACAAATAGTGACCGTCCTTATGTTGAATACGGTATTCAACTTCATAAGCATTTGTCTCACCTATTAAGTGATTTCTCATATTATCCATGACTTTATTAAAATCATCTGGGTGTAATTTAGATGTAAAAAACTCAAACCCTATTGGTCCGATTTGTTTTGGATCATAACCTAATTGTTTAGATTTCTTTTCATTAAATATGACTCTATTTTCTTTATAATACCATTTCCATTGTCCAAGATTCCCTGCCCAAGGAAACTGTATTAAAAATTGATCATTTTCGATAATCATTTCTTCCATAGATTCATCTCTTAAATTTTCATTATTAGAATCCTGTTTAATTTTCATAAAATCTCCCTTTGTTGAAGCAAAAAATTCACATTAAAGATATCAACTGTCTCTCCCACTTGATAGTTTATTATATCATTTAAGTGTTTACTATTTAAATCTTATACATATTCTACTAATAAATCGTATAGTATTTATGCATCCATTCGAGTCAAATACTGTTACAATTTAATTAGAGTTTAATCTAAAGGAGTATCTATGCTATTTAAAAAAACATTTCATCCTGAAATATTTCAAGGACATTTAAAAAAGAAAAACTATTTTGAAGGTTGGTACTTTAAAATAGTTTCTAAAGTAAATGGTTTTAGTATTGCTTTTATACCTGGTGTTAGTTTAAATAAAGTCGATCCACACGCATTCATTCAAGTTTTTTTATCTAAGAAAGATGAACTCATTACACACTATTTTAGATTTGATATTGCAGATTTTACTTATGATCAAAATGAGTTTAAAATAAAAATTAAAAATAACTTCTTTTCATATGATCAAGTCCATGTTGAACTTATAAATACAGACGTCTCTTTCCAAGGTGACTTTAGCCTTAGTCATCATACAAAGATTAGACAAAGCATTCTCAGTCCAAATATCATGGGATTCTTTGGATACTTACATTTTATGGAATGTTATCATGGTATTTTATCGATGGATTCTAAAGTGACTGGTTCCATTCAAATTAACAAAACCACTTATAACATCGATCAAGAAAAGGCTTATATAGAAAAAGATTGGGGAAAAAGTTTTCCTAAAGGTTATGTTTGGTTACAGTCCAATCACTTCAAGAACAAAAATACATCCTTTATGTTTTCATATGCCTATATACCCTTTGTTTTTTTCACTTTCAAAGGTCTCATTATTAATCTAATTCATGAAGGTATTGAATACCGATTTGCAACCTATAACAATTCCAAAGTAAAGAAAATGGTAATAGAAAACAATAAAGTTTTATTTATAATTAAAAAGGGCTCACTCACCTTAGAAGTATCAGCAACCAAATCTGATGATATTGAACTTGTTTCTCCTTCAATGGGTATGATGATTCATACCATTAAAGAAGGGTTATCCGGAGAAATAACTGTTAAACTCTATAAGAAAAATCAACTCGTCTTTGAAGATTTAGGAACTGATGCCGGTATTGAAATTATGATGAAACAAGCATAATCATCCAACTTAGTATCTATTTAAAAACTTGTAAATTTATTTTTTACAGGTTTTTTTATTTTCCACCAATAAAATCCTATAACTTTTCGTTTATATAGTGAAAGGAAGGAAATTATATGAAAAAATTATTATTAATTCTATCTTTACTCGCATCATCCATTTTATTAGTGGGTTGTAAAACAGAGAAACCAGAATCTTTACATGATTCCTATATGCAAACAACATCTCTACAAACAACCATCGGTATGGAAGCATTAACCTCTGCTCAAATTTTATCCAATATGAATGTAGGAAGTGATGTTAGATTTGGATTTAATTCCTCAAATCCACAAAAAACATCCATTGATGATATCAAACCATATATTGAATTATTTGAACAAATGCTTGCAACAAATCAAGGTTTAGAAATAGTTGTTGCTGAGTCTGATTTAGAAGATTATTCCTATATGATTACTTATCATATGCAAACACTTCTGAATGAAACTACAACATTAACTATTTATTATAATATCGTTAATCCAACTCCAATTGAGGATGAGGAATTAATAGATGAACCAATTGTTGTTGAAGATGAAACCACAGAAACACTTTCAGTTGGTTTTAACTTCAACTTGAATCTAGATGGTGAAACAGACGATTTAGATGATGACGATGACGCAGTCGTTGAAGATGATGACGATGATGCAGTCGTTGAAGATGATGACGATGATGCAGTCGTTGAAGATGATGACGATGACGCAGTCGTTGAAGATGATGACGATGACGCAGTCACTGAAGATGATGACGCAGTCGTTGAAGATGATGATGACGATGAAACTGTCATTCAAATCGAAGGAATCTTGTTATTCAATGAAAACACTTATGATTTTGTAGGTAAAATCATTGAAGAAAATGATGAAACAAAAGTTATCTTCATGGCAAGAAATGAAAATCAAGATCGTATACTCTTAAAACAAGTAACTGAAGATGATGAGAAAAAACTTGATATTAAACGTTTTGATTCAACAGGTATAGTAGAATCTCATCGTATTCGTGTAGAAATTGAAGATGATGAAACAGTCATTCATATGGATTATAAAAAAGGTAATACCCGTTCATTTTATAAGTTCAAGTTAGAAACTGAAGATGATGAAACTATTTTAAAAATTCATTATAGAATTACTGAAGAAAACATCATCACCATGGGTATAGCTAGAGTTTATGTATTAACTGATGATGTTACCGGAGAAACTTATTACGAGATTTATTCTAAAGATGAAGGAAAAAATGAAGAACATCAAGACATCCCAAGACAAGGGGATGGCAAACGTCAAGATGGAAATCGTAGAAATAGTTAAGCCATAAATTCTATTAAAGGTTTTAAAAGCGTATAATAAGTTAGTAGGTAGGAATTTCTTACCTACTAACTTGATTTCATAAAGGAGTATTTGAATGATTCTAGATGAAGTAACCATTCAAGAACTTAAAACTAGCAACAATAAAACCTTTGAAAAGATTTATCAGGAAACAGTACGTGGTGTCTATTCAATGGTTTTTTCCATTATAAGGAATCATACTGTGACCGAAGATTTAGTTCAAGATATCTATATGCGTATGTTAGTCAAAATAGATCAATACAGATTGAACTCAAACTTCTATAATTGGTTATTACAAATCGCCAAGCATATTGCAATCGACTATTACAGAAAAAATAAAAGAACACTTCTTGTTGATATCAGTGATATTGATTTATTCAACAGATCAGCAGGTGAAACACCTGATCAGTCTGAGTATTTCATGAGTCTGATGAATAAGCTCAATCAAAAAGAACGTATGATTGTTTTACTTAAAGTCGTAGATGAAAAAACACATCAAGAGATTGCAGATATGCTTCAAATGAAATTAGGCACTGTACTTTGGATTTACCAAAAAGCAATTAAAAAATTAGGAGAGGAGGTTTAGAACATGAATGAGCATTCCCTAAAAAAAGTTATTAAAAATGAGATGGATAAACACATCACTATGACTCCCCCGGTTATAGATTTTAAACAAGTTTCTTCCCTGCGTCAAAAATCTTCTAAACCTTCTCTCTTAATTCTTATGAGAAGTTTAAGATTAACATTTGCATCACTACTTATGATAATCGTGACTGCAACAATCATTATTTTAAATTTACCCAATACAACTGGTCCGATTGAAAAACCAGATGGTGATATCATTTTTAAGAACAACAGTGAACCTTTAGCATTGAGTTTAGTTTCACAAGCAAGTTTACTTACAACATACCAATCCAGTAATTTATCTTTTGCCCCAGTTTCACTTTCTACAATGGTTACAACAAACTATTCTGATGAGCTTGTTCCATTCCTTGGAATGATAGAAATCTTACTATCTGAAAATTCTCAACCTAAAGTAACTGTTTTAGTACCCGATGAATCTGCTTTATATGATAATCATATTCAAATTGAAACCCTGGATTTATTAGGTGTCATAACAAATTATGATATCTTATATAATCTATCAGCATATGAGGAAAGTGATGATGAAATAACTTATAGTCTAAATGGTTTATATGAAATTGATGAAGTGTTTTATAACTTCATAGGCGCATACGAGCAAGATGATGAATCATCTGAACTTAAACTAACCGTTTACTTAAATGCCTCTGAACGTATTGAGACCACTTATGAAAAAGAATTAGATGAATCAAGTTATCAATTTAGAAGGTTCGATCAAGATGAATTAATAATAGAGTCCATACTAGAAATTGAAATTGAAGATGATGAAAAAGAATTAAAATTTGAAATAATTACCGAAACATATGCAAAAAAATATACACTAGAATATGATTTTGACGATGAACCTATCATTCGAATAAAGTTCGAATTTGAGACGATTGAATCTAATCGTAAGGAAGTTGGAATGATGCGTATTTCAATTCGATATAACGATGATGAATCGCCTTACTATGACATTTTGATATCTATAGGAAATAGTGAATTCCATGAAAATAAAGATCGTGGAAAGAGTGACTCTAGAGGTAATCAAAATCCTGGGAAAGGTAATCAAAACAAATTATAAAAAATATGCATCCATAGATGCTTGACTTTCAAATGAAAGTTAAGTTATTGGATGCTTTTTTTATGTTCTATAAAATGTCTTATCCCAATCATAGTAACATATACAACAGACCCTACTGCAATGAGTAATCTAATTAACACATAAAAATAATAAGGATAAGGTAGATTCATAACCTGATCAAACATAGGGTCTTTATCTCTAGTCCAAAAGAAGTTTGTAGAACCTCCTGTTTGAAAATGAAGATTGTATAAGCTCATACCATATGCTAATCCAATCGATATAAATAATCCAATCAATGGTATATAGAATCTGTGTAATTTTAATTCAAATACTTTATAGTGATAAGCATAGATAAAAATAAAGGATAAAAGTAAATGTGAGATGAAACTTTGAACAGGTAAAAAGCTATAAACATGATACCAAGGTAAGATACCACTTGGTATTAATAGTGCGAGTGGTGCTCCAATCATTGCATGTAAAAATGTCATTTCATATATGATTTTTTTATTAAATAGTCCAGCAATAATCATGAAGTAAATTCCTATAGAACACAAATGAAATGACAATGCAGCAATAACTGTCCTATCAAAAATAACCATGATGTTATAAACTCTTAACGCTTCTAATATCAGTAATACGATACTTAATCCTTGTATGTATCTTTTTTTATTGTTAACGAGTATACCTATCACTAAAAAGAGTATTAAAAATACCAAGGAAATTAGTAACATATTTAAATGGTACGTTTGAAATATTTGACCTTCAAGAGGGTCATATTGATAACCCTCTTGAGACCAAAAATATTTTAAAAATTCTTCTATCATATTTATTGTAGTTCAATAATGACGACCGCATATCCTGTAGGGAATACCGGTATTGGTGCGAGTACTTCTAGATAGTTTGGAATTGCTCTTGGGCTACTTGTAAGTATTTGTTCAACTGTTTGTTGATTTGTTGCAATAGCTAATAATTCATTTGCAGTTAAGTTATAGAATCCTCCAAGGAATGCAAGATTGGATGCATCTTGTAGAGAAATTGTTTGATTGTTTTGTGCCCCAATTGTTATTATATCTGTTATTAATGCCATAAATGCTGCTTGATCACTATATAAACTCATCGGATAAGCAAACTGTCCACCTTGAATTCTAGGGTCACCAGAATCTGATAGATAATCATAAGGTCTATTTGTTGTCTTACCATCAATTGTTACTGAAACCTCAGAACCACCAATGATATTACTATTAACATCTCTGACCTCTGCACCCGTATGTGGTTCTGTTAACAAGATGAAATTAATCATTTCTGTTTGAACACCTGTTACTGGATGAGTTACCATATCAATGATTGTTCTTCCTGTAGATGCTATTCCTTGAGAAATACCTGATTTGAGTTGTAATGCAACACTTGTCATACCATATGCTTTAAACCAAGCTTCTTCACCTGAGATAAAGTTTTCTATCACTGTATTATTGATAATAAGTGTTGGGTTATTAATACCTCCACCTGCTCTACTGTCGGATAGATGGAATGCTGAACCACCAGATTGTCCATATATTGAGTTTGTAACAGTGAGCTTCGTTGCACCTTGCATATACATACTATTTGCCCAACTGTCTTTAATGATGGATTGATTCACAATCATTTCTACATCTTCACCATATGCATAGTGACTGATACCTATAACTGCAAATCTAATTTGAATATTGTTAAATTCTGAACTTCCATTATTAACCATTACTCCAATATATCCTCCTGAGTTTCTACTCATGAGTCTTTCTTGTAGTAAGATTTCTTCTGATGTACCACCAAAGTTAACAGATGGTACAGTCGTATTTCCAATAATGGTTAGGTTGTTCATTGTAAACTTATTGGTATCTGGTTCTGTTCCTGTCACATTGTAATTAAAGATTGCTATTTGAACGTTAACAATTTCAAATGCTTCAGCAAATCCAACAAGTCCAGATCCACTTCTTGCATTACTATAAGGTAAGTTACTACCATTAATTACCATGAAGTTACCTTCAATTCGAACCTCATTATTGTTGGTTGAAGTAAGGTTTCTGTTATATACATTACCTAAACCATTCTTAATATTCTTAGGTGAACCATCACTGTTTAATTGATTAGGTGAAAGTACTGGTTGAATATTCGCATGTAGATTAATTAAATCAACAGAATCATCACTAAAGAATTCTTTTAAATCTTGATGTGTAAATGCGTTATACCCAGCATTTACAACAAACTCAAATGTAAGTTCACTGACCGTCATACGTGTGGATTGATACTTAGGTGAAACTTTAACTTGATACATATTTCCTTCAGTGCCTGTTTTAAACTGCAAGCGGTTATTCGGTAACAAGTCCACATGGTTTGATAAATCATTTGCTGCAATTAAGTTATAGGTTGAACCATTATATAAATAGAATTCATAGGATAATAAAGCATCATCTAATCTGATTCGATTTCCTGTACTACTTGTCATTCTTAAATCTAAATAGAATGAATTTTTTGTACCCACAATATATGGGTCACTTTGATCTACATAAGATGACTGAACTCCAGTTTCATCTAAGTATTGTTGATAGTTCGTTCCAAATGAGAACCCTTTAATATCTTTAACCACTAATCCATCATATATATTAAATGATTGATCCGGTCTTGTCATTTTAAATCTGAACTGTCCACTAATTTGATTCATCTTCATTGTATATGGATTATTTAGTGTCACCAAGTCAGAACCTGTAATAATCTCAAATTGGTAACCTGAATTAAATTGATACGTCATATTTGTATAGAAAATATATCTTAATGTACCTTGATAATCTTCTACAATAAAGTAATCATAGGTGTCTACATTGCTAGGGTTTTCATCATATATAGACTTCACTTCATAAATGTAAGCTTCAGACATTAAACCGGTCATATGGTTGACGTTATCACCAACGGCTTGAACAGTTACACGGTGCATACCAACTTCTATTAATTTTTCAAACAGATCATAATCGATTGCTGATGTTGGAATATTGAGTGTAAATAAGTTTCCTGATTGTTGGATGATTGATTGATATCCAACAACTTTTTCTTGATCGATATAAATATCAAAGGATGGATTTGTTAAGCCATTTAAATCTAAGTTCCAAGTGATTGTAATATCGTCTGTTCCATTAATCGTTACTAAAACATTCGTGACTTGATTAAATGCAGTTAGTTGTTGCCACTTCGTATAGATTTCAGTTTGATTCGCTGTAAAATCTTCAAAAGCATAATTACCTGGGGTAAGTTCTATTTCCGTTTCACCGTTCATATAGAACCAACCTAAGAATCTAAATCCAGGTTTTGTTAAGTTCCAAATTAATGCATCCGTTGTAATAAATTCTGTTTGTGGGGTAAGTCCTAATTCTGATGCAATAAAGATAATACTTGATCCATCTTTAAATCTGATGGTCTTAGTTGTTGTGTTAAAGTATAGTGCTGATACTGTCATTGTAGATTGAACTTGAGAAATTGTTGAACGTTCCCACAATGATGTAATATTTGTATACGTATATAACACTGGAATATTTAAAGTATCAATTCCTAAGTTGTAATGTGTATATCTGATACTTGTCTCATATGTAATAGGACTTGTTCCTGGAACGGATGCTCCATTGTTTTGGATAAAGACAACTTCTAAAATCAGTCTTCTGTAATAAATCGTTAAGTTTTCTAAATCAATATGATCTACGACAGTGATTAAGTGTTCGATATCATCATAAGTGACTCCATTATAGACCAGTCTATTAAACATATATCCTTCAATTTCAGTAACAGGTAAAATCTCAGTACCATGTAGTAAGCTTGGTATAAAGAAGGATTGACTACCTTCATTGGTAACTGTTTCTAAAATTTCAGTTTGATTCTCTGAAATATCCAGTCTTTCAAACACGTAAGTACCTGCAACATCATAGTAAGCTATTTCCCATCTTGCATAAAGTGTTATATCTGATAGATTTCCAGCATTCACTTCTAATACTCGGATTCCACTTTCAAGTTCTGTAAACCATCCTAAGAAACGGTAACCCGTACGGATACTTGGATCTGTTAATATAAACTCAGACTCGGTTGTGATTGTTAAGTCATTATCATGAATCATATCAAATAGATTTAAGTAAGTAACTGTATAAGTGATTGCTTCAAATCTTGCATAAAGTGTTAAGTTACCGATTGAACCTAGAGTAATTTCTGTAACTTCGTTTCCACCGTTAAGTGCATCAAACCATCCAACGAAGTTGTAACCAGCTTTGTTGGTTGGGTCTAACAAGGTAATGGTTGCTGTTTCTATGGTATAGTTTTCTGGATTACTATGTGTTGTACCCAATAGGTTTTGATAGTTTATTTCATAAATTAATGCTTCATAAGTTGCTTCAATTGTGATATTACTATCTATTGACCATGTTCCAGATACAAATTCATCACCTAAATATGTCCATCCAGTAAATTCATAACCAGTTTTACTTGCTACACCTAGTGTGAAGCTTTCATTATAAGTGACATTTAAAGTAGATGGTCCTGTGCCACCATTTAAGTTATAGGTTACTGTATAAGATTTTGCAGTAAATCTTGCAAATAATTCTAAATCTCCTGTACTTCCTAATGTGATTGCTATAACTTCATTACCACCATTAAGTGCGTCAAACCATCCAACGAAGTTATAACCAGTTCTATATGTTGGATCTAATAATGTAATGGTTGAAGTTTCGATGGTATAGTTTTCTGGATTTGTGTGTGTGGTTCCTTCAAGGTTGTTATAAGTGATTGTGTAAGTGATTGGACTATATACAGCATCAATCGTGATATCTCCATCGATTGACCATGTACCAGAGATAAATGGATTACCAAGATATGTCCATCCTGTAAATTGATATCCTGTTTTACTTGCAGTACTTAAAGTAAAGCTTTCATTATAAGTGACATTTAAGGTAGTTGGTCCTGTACCACCATTTAAGTTATACGTTAAGGTATAAGTCTTAGCAGTAAATCTTGCATAAAGTATCTTATTTCCAGTTGTACCTAGCGTAATTTCTGTGACTTCATTACCACCATTAAGTGCATCAAACCATCCAACAAAGTTATAGCCTGTTCGTTCACTTGGATCTAGTAACGAAATGGTTGATGTTTCTATGTTGTAGTTTTCTGGATTTGAATGTGTGGTTCCATTTAGGTTGCTATAAGTTATGTTATAAGTAACCGGGCTAAATCTTGCATAAAGTGTTAAATTACCTGTTGAACCTAAAGTAATCTCAGTAACTTCTGTGCCACCTAAAGACGAATCAAACCATCCATCGAAGTTGTATCCTAATCTATTTGTTGGATCTTGGAGTGTGATTGTTGCTGTTTCAATGGTGTAAGTTGCTGGGTTGGAGTGTGTTGTTCCATTTAAGTTGCTATAAGTAATGTTATAAGTAACTGGACTAAATCTTGCATATAAAACGATTGTTCCTGTAGAACCTGATGGAATCTCATTAACTAAGGTGCCTCCACTGGATTGATTAAACCATCCAACAAAATCATAACCTAATCGACTTGTTGGTGCTAAGAGTTCAAATGTTGGAGTTTCTATGGTATAGCTTGAAGGATTGGTATGTGTTGTACCTTCTAAGTCATTATAAACAAGGTTATAGTTGATTGCTGTATAGGTTGCATCTATTGAGATATTACTATCAATCAACCATGTACCTGATGTAAATGGACTACCTTCATAGACCCATCCTGCAAATGAGTAACCTACTTTCATAACTGTTCCTAAAGTATATGCTTGGTTATATGTCACAGTGAGTGAAGATGCCCCTGTTCCACCATTTAAGTTATACGTTAAGGTATACGTTTTAGCTGTAAATCTTGCGAATAATTCAAGATCTCCTGTTGAACCTAGGTTGATTGTTTCAACCTTTGTACCACCACTTAAAGCTGTATACCAACCAACAAAGTTATAACCTGTTCGATATGTTGTTTCAAGTAGTGTTATATTTGGAGTTTCAATCGTGTAAGTAGCTGGGTTGGAGTGTGTTGTTCCTAATAAATTACTATAGGTAATGTTATAAGTAATTGCTTCAAATCTTGCAAATACTTCTACGTTTCCAGTACTTCCTAGATCAATTGTTAATACTTCGTTGCCATCAGTTAACGCATCAAACCAACCAACAAAGTTATAACCTGTTCTATTTGTTGGATTTGTAAGTGTGATTGTTGCTGTTTCAATGGTGTAAGTAGCTGGGTTGGAGTGTGTTGTTCCATTTAGGTTGCTATAAGTTATGTTATAAGTAACCGGGCTAAATCTTGCATAAAGTGTTAAATTACCTGTTGAACCTAAAGTAATTTCAGTAATTTCTGTGCCACCTAAAGACGAATCAAACCATCCATCGAAGTTGTACCCTAATCTATTTGTTGGATCTTGGAGTGTGATTGTTGCTGTTTCAATGGTGTAAGTTGCTGGGTTTCCGTGTGTTGTTCCTTGAAGATTTTCAAAAGTCACATCATAGGTTTCGATACTATATTTTGCATACAGTGTAAGATTTGTTGCTGGCATCGTATCAAATACATAAGGTATAGAGTCATCTGATTCATACCAGTATTCAAATATATAACCATTCTTAACTGGATTATAAGGTGCTGTAATGACAGTACCTGGTGCTTCAAATATTTGAGAAACACCACTACCACCAAAGACTTCAAATGTAATGACTGGCCATTCAGTCCACTGTGCATCAATCGTAATATCATTATCTATTGTCCATATACCAGATGTAAATGGTAGCCCTTGATATAACCATCCTGCAAATGTGTATTCATCTTTAGTTGCTACCCCTAATGTAAAGCTTTCGTTATAAGTCACACTTAAAGTAGATGGACCAGTTCCACCATTTAAGTTATAGGTTAGTGTATATGTTTTAGCAGTAAATCTTGCATAAATAGTTTTATGTCCGGTTGAACCTAAAGTAATTTCAGTAATTTCTGTGCCACCTAAAGACGAATCAAACCATCCAACAAAGTTATAACCTGTTCTATTTGTTGGATCAAGTAATGTAATTGTTGCTGTTTCAATGGTGTAAGTTAGAGGGTTTGTATGTGTTGTTCCATTTAAGTTGTTATACGTAATGTTATAAGTGATAGGCGTATAAACTGCATCGATTGTAACATCACTATCAATCATCCATGTACCTGAGATAAACGGATTACCAAGATAAGTCCATCCAGTAAATTCATAACCAGTTTTGTTTGCAACACCTAGTGTAAAGCTTTGGTTATAGGTCACACTTAAAGTAGATGGTCCTGTACCACCATTCAAGTTATATGTTAAAGTGTAACTTTTTGCAGTAAATCTTGCATAAAGTTCTAAGTCTCCTGTTGTACCCAGCGTAATCTCTATAACTTCATTACCACCTGAAAGTGCATCAAACCATCCAATAAAGGTATATCCAGTTCTCTCTGTTGGATCTACTAGATTTATTGTGTTTGTTTCAATGTTGTAGTTATCTGGATTGGAATGTGTTGTACCTTGTAGATTACCATAAGTAACGATATAGGTAATTGGGATAAATCTCGCATAAAGTTCTAAGTCTTCTGTTGAACCTGATTCAATTTCTGTGACTTCAACTCCACCAGTAAGTGCGTCAAACCATCCAACAAAATTATAACCTGCTCTATCCGTTGGATCTAGTAACGTTATGGTTGCTGTTTCAATGTTATAGCTTTCTGGATTTGAATGTGTTGTTCCTTGTAGATTGTTATAAGTGATGTTATAAGTCGTTGGTGTGAATCTTGCATAAAGTGTCTTATTTCCAGTTGAACCTTGAGGTATTGAAACAACTTCATTTCCACCGATTTGATGTGTGAACCATCCAACGAAATCATAACCTGTTTTATCTGTTGGTTCTAGTAAAGTGATGGTTGCTCTTTCAATGGTGTAGTTTACTGGATTTGTATGTGTGGTTCCTTCTAAATTGTTGTAAGTAATACTATAAGTAATTGAACTGAATCTTGCAAATATTTCTAAATCTCCAAATGAACCTTTTGGAATCGATACGATCTGATTACCATCTGTTAATGCATCAAACCAACCTATAAATTGATATCCTAATCTTGATGTAGGATTTGTTAAACTAAATGAATTGGTTTCTATATGATATGTAGAAGGATTTGAATGTGTTGTACCTTGTAGATCACTATAGGTTATATCATATGTGATTGGTTCAAATCGAGCATATAAATCAATGTTTCCAGTACTTCCTAAGGAAATAGTGCTAATCTCTTCTCCAGAAGTAGACTGATTAAACCATCCCATAAATTGATAACCCGTACGATTTGTAGGTTCTTCTAAGAAGATATTTTCTGTTTCAATCGTGTAAGTATTAGGGTTTTCGTGTGTAGTTCCTTCTAGGTTGTTATATGTAATTGTATAATTGACCGGACTATATACTGCATCAATTGTGATATCTCCATCGATTAACCATGTACCAGAGATAAATGGATTACCAAGATATGTCCATCCTGTAAATTGATATCCTGTTTTACTTGCTGTACCCAAAGTAAAGCTTTGGTTATAGGTCACACTTAAAGTAGATGGTCCTGTGCCGCCATTTAAGTTATAAGTGATGGTATATGTTTTTGCAGTAAATCTAGCATAAAGTGTTTTAATTCCAGTTGAGCCAAGTGTAATTTCTGTGACTTGATTGCCACCATTAAGTGTATCAAACCATCCTATAAAGTTATAACCCGTTCTATTTGTTGGATCTAATAACGTAATGGATGTAGTTTCAATGGTATAGTTTTCTGGATTTGTATGTGTAGTTCCTTCTAAATTACTGTATGTGATTGTGTAAGTTATTGGACTAAATACTGCATCGACGGTGACATCACCATCGATTAACCATGTACCTGATGCAAACGAATTACCAAGATACATCCACCCTGTAAATTCATAACCTATCTTACTTGCTACACCTAGTGTAAAGCTTTGATTATAGGTTACACTTAAAGTAGATGGTCCTGTGCCACCGTTTAAGTTATAAGTAATCGTATAAGTCTTTGCAGTAAATCTCGCATAAAGTGTCTTATTACCTGTTGAACTCAGCGTAATTTCTGTAACTTCGTTACCACCACTAAGTGCAGTAAACCATCCAACAAAGTTATAACCAGTTCGACTCGTTGGATTTGCTAAATTGATTGTCAGTGTTTCAATGTTATAGTTTTCTGGATTTGTATGTGTGGTTCCTTCTAAATTGTTGTAAGTAATACTATAGGTAATTGGACTGAATCTTGCATAAAGTGTTTTATTTCCTGTTGAGCCTAAAGTGATTTCTGTAACTTGATTCCCACCAGTTAATGCATCAAACCATCCTATAAATTGATAACCCGTACTATTTGTAGGTGCATTTAAAGTAATCGTGTTTGATAAAATAGTATAGCTGGTAGGGTTAGAATGTGTCGTTCCATTTAAATTGGAATAAGTTAAACTATAATTTCTAACACTCCATTTTGCAAATAACTCTAAGCCCTCTAAAGGCATTACCGTACTTGGACTAAATGTATAAACTGTTCCTGTACCTTCAATATTATCAAACCATCCAACAAATTGATATCCTTCTTTTGTAGGTGTTGGAGGTAATCCGATAATGCTTAGATACGCAGCAGATATGACAAACTCATTTTGTTGACCCTCAAAAAATCCACCATTGGCATTTAATTTAACTTCATATGTTTTTGGTGTTAAGATCGGATCAATCGTCAGATTTTCTGTGACATTTTCAAATGACTTAGACCATCCACTAAAATCATATCCATTAGGTGCTAAATACGTTGGGGGCACTGCATCTTCACCTAAGGCAATATTTACTTCTTTAATTGGAGTTCCTTGTTCATTTCTAAAGATAACCAAGAAAGTTATTTGTTCATAGATCACCATGACATCTAAATTGGATGTAATGATATGATTAATGCCTGGATTGTAACCAACAAATAGATATCCTTCTTTTGAAGGTGTAACAGTCGGTATGAATGGATCACCATGTTTAATGGTTAAAGTTTCATAAACTGTTCCAAATGAATCTTTCACAACCACTTGATAATACGCATCATCTTCAATCAAGTTGACTTCCATATCAGAGGTTATATTTGTAAAATCCGTATGATCCCAATATCTAACCTTACCTGTTATACTTGGTGGAACGGGTATATCGGTTAATGTACCACCATGTGTTACAGTTTTAGTTTCAAAGACGACATCATCAATTAAAAAAGTAATTGTATAAGAATATATAGACCATTTTGCATAAAGGTTTACATTCCTTGCAGGCATTTTGTCTAAATCAAAACGTGTCCCATCTATGCTTCCTTCAAACCAACCTACAAACTCATATCCTTCTTTTGTAGGTGTAGGCAGTATAACATCCCCTTGATAGACATATTCTCTAGATGGAATAGATGTATCGTTATCAGGAAAGAATACCATTTGATAGAAATTAATACTCCATTTTGCATAAAAAGTCATATTTCTAACAACTGGTACATCAAATAAGAATTTTGATGATTCATCAAAGTTACTATTTTCATACCAACCTTGGAACGTATATCCTTCTTTGGATGTTGTAGGTATTTCTACTAAACTACCTTGATCAATAACGATCGTTTCAACAGAAGTTCCTTCGTTTGTATTAAAGGTTAGTTCAACGGTTCGATTGGTACATGATACCAAAACGAACATGATAAAGATAACCGAAATGAGTCCAAATATTTTTTTAAACATAAATTTTCCCCCTTATATGTTTTATAGATCTGGAACAATGATCACTCCGGGTGGTTTAAACCATAAAATGATCATATCTGATTTTTGAGTCCTTGAATCTTTAATCGTAACTGTTAAAACAATTTCATTTTCTATATCTTCAAGTCCATAGTAGATATATATGATTTTGTCATAAATATCTAATTGATAATTAATATGACTAAGACTTAAAGTAACTGAAAGTTCACTATAACTTTCATCAGGTCCTAAATCATAATTTAATCGGTAAACTGGGTTTGTTGTTGTAACAAATGGTTTGACATCTCTAACCTTTTCCGAATCTTCATTTAATGTGTCAAACTCGGTAAATTCAATCGTTTCAATAGGCCCTAAATTGGTGTTTTCAGGTAATGTTCCCCATACAGCAATCATCATGATGGATAGAATACTAGATATAAAAATAATAAATATAATTGATTTTTTCGTCATATATTCCCTCCTTAATATTCTATCTCTATAAAATATGCTTTTAAATATGCTCTAAACGATACAAATCGGTAGAGGGCAAAAACGATTGCAGAACCAATCATTAAACCCCATCCTAAATCTTCTACAATAATAAATGAAATAACAGCAACCAAGGTAAATAGTAATGATAATATCAGTCCAAAAGATAGAGATTTTTGAATGTTTGGATGATTCACTAAACTACCTGTTTGGGCATATTCTGATAGGTTTGGATTTAAAACATCTAATTCCAAACTATAAAAGATATGTCCAATGTTTACAACACTTACAAATATTGCCAAATAGACGATATCCATTTTAGGAAATACTGGAAGTGCATAACTAAAGACAATAAAACTTATACCAATAACAAATAATGTAATGAGTAAATTAAATAGTAGTTTTGCCCATGCAATTTTAGAAGTATCATAAGGTGCTGTTTTTAATAAGATAAATTCATAACCTTCTTTAGTGATTGCTGAAGCTGACTGTGTATTTGAACCCGTAACAACTAATAAACAAATTAATATATTTAAAATCAGTACTAAACTATTTCCAAATGTTGAACGGTTCATACCCATGTAAATATAATTTAGGATATACATAATCATCGGAAGGGATATTAGTAAAGCGTAATTGTTAATTAATTCATTAGGACTTCTTCTTGCAATAATCATTTCTTTTCTAAAGAACGTCATAAACAGTGATTTAGATTCTTTAGTCTTATGCGATTTATTCTTCTTAACAGAGTGTTCGTTAGAACGTGATGTTAATCTAAAATACATCGGTTTTGCAATTAAGTAGTTGCTTAATCCTAGAAGGATTGTGATGCCTAATACATAGACATAATGGATGAACGGATTCACGTTATATAATATAAATCCAATATATGTATATACAAATCCAAAGTCTGCTATTTGTTGCATAAATAGTGTTAACCCTATAATGAAACTGTTATAAAGTTGTACAAGTCGAATCGGTATTGGAATCCCTTGTATCAGTATGTATATAAAATACCCTAAAGTAACTAAAACCACTAACGTTAATAAAGCACTCATGAGCTGGTGTTCTCTTAAATAATTTTTTATATATACAAATGGAATGGATAATAACGTCGATATAAACACTGAAAGTAAAGGTAAAAGTAGTGCAATAGGTAATATATTCAAGTAGTAAAGTACATGTGCATTTTGATTAAATCCAAGTGCAATTAAGATAGGTACTAAAACATAAAGGTTTCTTAAAAATTCTTGAATATAATAAAGAATAAACTTACTTATAAAGATTTCATCATTCTTCACAGGTAATGGGAATAAAATTTGATTATCTCTACTATGGTATAAATCATTTGTTACATGTAACAAGGATGAAACGATACCAATTCCTTGGGTTAGAACAAATATAAATATTGCAAAATATTCATTTACAGGTATATAGAATATATTTTTAATCGCATAGATTGCAAAAGATGCAACAATACTCACTAAAACAAGAATAACAGCTTGTATAGCAATTACTCTGTATATTCTTAAAGAACCTTTTTCTTTTCGTTTAAATTTATTATAAAGTTGTAGTAAAAGTAATAACCATATACGTTTGACCATAACTTATTTTCCTTGCATATAAAGTGTTTCTAACGATATTCCTTTTTTCTTTAAATCTTCTACTTCATAAACTCCGATGAGTTCACCTTGATTAATCACTGCAATCTTTGTACAAATCTTTTCAACAACCTCAATGACGTGTGATGAGAAAAATACGATGTTACCTTTTCTAGCATGTTCTTTCATGGATTCTTTGATTTGATATGCACTGGTTGGATCAAGTCCTGTTAGGGGTTCATCTAAAATCCATACAGGTGGTTCATGAATTAAGGATGCAATAACTACTAATTTTTGTTTCATACCATGGGAATACGATTTTACTTCTTGATCAATAGCATGTTCTAAATTGAGTTCTTTAACTAATTTATTGAAACGTTCATCTCTAATATTTTTATCAACTTTGTAGAGTTCTGAAACATAATAAATATACTCTCTACCAGTTAATTTTTCATAAACCGCATGATTGTCGGATACATAGCCCATTCGAAGTTTCGCTTCGATTGGTTGAGTTTTAATGGAATATCCATCAATCATAATTTCACCTTCTGTAATGGACTGAATGCCAACCATACTTTTAATGGTTGTTGATTTACCTGCTCCGTTATGACCAAGAAATCCAAAAATCTCACCTGGTCCTACTTCAAGAGAGAAATTCTTAACTGCAAAACGATTTGATTTTCCATATCTTTTTGAGAAGTTTGAAATTTTTATCATACCTTTATATGCCTCATACATTCTTTCATCAATTTTCTTATCACCCAACATTTGGATTAATAAGTTTTTATCATAACGCATTTGTTGTTGTTTATTTCTTAATTGTCTATTTCTTTCAATGGATGCATATGACCAATCATAGACATACCAACTTGCAAACATCAGACCCATGAAAGATAGATAATATAGTAATTGATAAAGCCAGAAAAATTTAAATGTTAAGTCTTGATATGTAAACTCGATTACATAATTATATTGAAGTTGTCTTAAATCTAGCATATCTGTTAGAAAGTCACTGTATGCGAAGAAATAATCCACCAGTGTATAGTTGTTAAACCAAGCATTTAGGAATAAGATCACTAAATAATAAACCGTAAATACAATCAATGCTTGATACATCGATTTTAAAGTAGGCTTATGAAACACCCCTAATGCAACTCCAAGTATTGGAATAATCAGTGCATAGATGTGGTTATATGCAAAGTGTATAACTTGTAGGGTAAAGAAATCCACCTCATAGTTTGGTAATAAAATACCACCGATTGCACCGATGACATTTGCAAAATATGCAAAATAGAAGAAACTTTTTATTTTAAATACCACTGCAAAAAATATTAAGATAACCGCCATATTACATAAATGGAAAGGAAGAGCTGCTAAATCTTCTCTTCTCATATAAAAGTATTGGAATATCGATGCTACAGCTAAAAACAGTATGAGTGCTTCCTTAGCATCCACACTTTTTAGTTTCATCAGTTTATAAATAACAAACATAGCTATGATAGGTATTAAAATAAGTATCAAGTGTTCTACATTAAATTCCTTAGGTATTTCACCTAAATTACCAAACAGATTAATTAATAAGGTTTGAGGCATTAATGCAAACATGCTACCTATGATGACTAAAACTGTAATCCATGTTTCTTTTAAAGATATTTTAAACTTGAAACTATTTAATAAATAACTAAGGGAAACAATTAATAAAAAACATATTTCAAACATAAATTCAACAACTCTAGATGAAAAGTCTAATGAGTTTTGAAATGCAATCACATGTTCATTGAAAAATATGATATATAAAACCGAGAGAATCAATCCAAAATAACCAATCAGTGTTTGAAGACGCTTTAATGGATATAAAATGGAAGTAAATATCCAAGCAATCAGTACCACACCAATCCATCTTTGAAATAAAATGATTAACGATAATTCCGGACTAAAAATCCAAGTGGATTCTGAGTTAATGGGTGTTACCACATCAAATAATAACAGATTAAATGTTTGATTTATTGTGTCAAAAGAAAAAAGTCTTGTCAGATAGATTAAAAATAACCCAACTGAAAAGACTTTAGTATATATGTTTTTATATTCATTATATTTATAATGAAGCACTAGTCCCAAAACGATAAATAAAAAACCTAATAATATCGTGGTTTCCATATGTATACAACATCCCCATGTCATTTTTTATCATGTTTTTGAAAATTATTTTCAATAATTGATTGATTTCATTATAACATAAAAATTAAGAATTATACATGTTGATCAATTAATATGAGATTACCATCCGGGTCTTCAATCATCATATATCCAGGTCCTTTTTCACCTTGAATGGTTTCCATTGAAAATATACCTTCATTTTTTAATTTTTGATTAATTTCTCTAATATCTATAAAATCTTTAGTGACGTTTCCACTGGAGTCAAATCCAGGATTAAATGTCATCATATTATGTTCAAACATTCCTTCAAATAACCCAATGACACTATCTTCATTTTTAAGAATAACCCATAAATCATCAGGATTCCCTCCGATGATTTTAAATCCTAATTTTTCATAAAAATGAAGTGAAGTTTTTAGATCATTGACTTTTAAACTTAAAGAAAATGCACCTAATTTCATATTCTTTCCTCATTATCTGTTATAAAGTCTAATTCTAGTGTTTCTTTAATTCCTAATTGAATTAATTCTTTTAGAACATCCATATCAATGTCACTAAGTTTTTTAATATATAAACAACTCTTTCCAATTTTATATTTACCTAAGTCCATGAGTATTTCGTATTGTTCTAAATCATAAGATAGATATAAGGTGATTGCATTTTTTCTATTTGCAAATCCAAATAATGGCATATCTCCTTCATGACCAGTTTTATATTTATAGTGTAGGCTTCCATAACCAACTATGGTTCCCCACATTTTAGGTTCTTTTAAGGTGAGTTCCGTTCCTAGTTTTAGAAGTGTTTGGATATCTTCTAAACGTTCAGCTTCTACGGTTTCTAAGAATGATTCGATACTTAAGTTTGTTCTTTCCATAGGTCTTCCTTCTTTACAAGTGTTTTAGCTTTTACTTTTTTATTTAAATAATATATTGTTTCCTTTAATCTTTTTTGTTTTGTCTCATCTGTTTTGACATCAAATACATATCGAACCCATTGTTTTTGATAACCATTGGGTAGTGTATTAAAAAATGCTAAAGCGTCTGTTTCTTTTTGAATCAGTTCTATAAATTCCTTTATAAAGTTTTCTATATCAGACTTTGATGTAAGTACTTCTTTTCTTAATTTTAGTGATGTATCTTTTTTGATACCAATGAGTGTATATTGATCATCAAATGCTTGCATACGATTAAAACGCATCAGTGTTTGATCTATATAACCTGTTTCATCATTTACTTTTAAAAATGGAAAAATATCATCTCTATGAATTCCAGGTTTTCCTAAAGTGTTTTTTAATTTAGGATACATTAGACAAAGTAATCCGCCTGGTTTTAATTCATTTAAAGCATTTTTAATTTCTCTCTTCATGTCTTCAAGTGTATCTACAAAACCATAAATTAAATCTGGATTTTTATCCACAATATTTAAATCTTTAAATTGGTCTTTATAGTTATCTGGTATGTTTCTTAATGCATATGTTTCAGTAGTTTTTAGTTTAAATAGCATATAAACCTCCCTTACTTGTACTTTAAGTATACTTAAAAAGGAGGTTTTTTAATTCAATCTTGCATTTATAAATCAAATTTATAGATTAATTGGTTGAATATCTTCTATATCTTTAGGTCCAAGAAATTTATTTTTAGATAGATCGATTAGAAATGCTCCAAGTGGTGCAGTCAACAATATTGCTAATACAGCAATTGTTAACATGGTATTTCCATTAGAAATTCCAAGTGCTAGCGGTATTGAACCAATAGATGCTTGAACGGTTGCTTTTGGAATATATGCATAAGCAACAAATGTTCTTTCTTTTATTTCTAGATTGGTTTTATAAAGTGAAATGAATACTCCAATACTTCTAAACACCAATGCACCTATAATGAGTAATATCGCCATGAGTCCAATATTAGGTATTTGGGTAATATCAACTGCAGCACCTACTAATACAAAAAGTAACATCTCTGTAAAAACCCAAATCTTTTCATACTTTTTAACCAATCTTTCTGCTACTACTTGATAACGTGTGAGTATGGTAATTCCCATGGATAAAGCGGATAGTAAACCAGAATATGGAACTATATTTGAAAACTCATGTTCTATTGTTAAAAAGAATAATGAAAAACTTAAGATCAATAATATTTTTGTTGTATCTCTAATATGAAACTTCTTGAAGAATATTACAAATAAATAACCAAAGATAATACCCACTAAAATTCCTAATACAATAGAAATTGGTAAAAAGAGAATACTTAATAAAGAATAGGATCCAGTTTGTGCAACTTGTACAAACGATGTGAAAAGAACGATAACAAATATATCGTCTACGGATGCGCCTGCTAATACAATTTGTGGAATAGACTTTTTAGTTCCTTGCTTATCTTCCATTAACTTTAACATTCTAGGTACAACAATCGCAGGAGAAACCGCAGCCAGTATACTTCCTAAAACTAAAGACTCAATAACTGTTAATCCTAAAAAGATAGGACCCAGTATTAAAACACCTATAATTTCCAAACTAGCAGGGATAAAAGACATCAGTATTGCTGGTCTTCCTACCTTTTTTAAATCATTAAAACTTAATGATAGACCTGCACGAAGCAAAATAATAATGAGTGCAATTTGTCTTAAATCAACAGAAATAGCTAAAACCTCTGGAGCAATCAAGTTAAAAACATAAGGTCCAAGTAAAATACCTGCAAGAATCATTCCAATGATTCTTGGGAGTTTCAGTCTATAAAATATTTCTGATAATGAAAAACCTACTAAGATGATGAGTGATAGTGTGAGTAACATAAACAAATTCCTTTCTTTAAATCCCTAATTTATAATAAAAGCTGATGGCCTACAGATAAAAAATCTGTAGAAGTCATCAGCAATAAGCGGTTTACGTATGTACGAAGGGAGCACTTCATTCCCTTTATCTATTTTATCATTAAAATAATTAAACGTATAAATTTTTTATGAATTATCGGTAAGTACGCATGTATAGATTGTTTTTGATTCTAAAGTTGATCCATCTAAAGTTAAGTACTACAACATAGATTCCACTAATCAGTAAATTAAACATCAGTACACGGTCTAAATCAGGGGGTAGCGTGGTTAGTCTTACAAAAGTTAGAAATACACCCATAAAGCATACATAGACACCCATCAAAATTAAACTTAATCGACCTGATTTAAGAATATATAGATAGACTGGATATTTAAATGATAAGATTGCAGATATAAAATCAATGAATGTATATCCAATAATTAAGGATGGTAATGTAAATCCTATTAAATTGAGTGAATCACTCGAATTTTGAGCATAGTGTATGAAACTCAGATAAACTAAGGATACAGTAATTACTTTAATCACTCTCATTCGATACTTAACCCTTATAATCGTTGATACTCCTTTAAAAATAAATAACCATAATTGTATGAAACTAAATACGATAATTGTTAATAAGATTTGAATATTTCCATTTAAACTATCATAACCATTCATCGCGACCCAAATTAAATTGATGGTAGACATTAAAATATAAATTAATACACTAAAATGATAATATCTTCTAAATTTCTTGTCTACTTCATAGTTTGGAAATTGATATTTTCTATCTTTTCCACCTAATATAAATGATGGAGACACCTTAAAAAACATTGATAACTTTTCAAGATGCTCTATAGATATTTTCGATCCATCCTCGTATGATTTAAGGGTTTGAACTTGAATCTTTGTATCACTAGATACATCTTTAATACTTAAATTTTTGGATTCTCTTATCTTCTTGAGGTAGTTACTGTTTGCCATAAGAAACCTTTCTAAAACGTGTTTTTTAACTTATACTATATATCATAACAAAACCCAATCAAAATAACTTGAAAAATCGTAAAAAAATATATAGAAAGTCATATAGACTTTCTATATCATTCATTTACTCAAGGAGTTTTTTTAATGCTTCTTTTTGATCAATCATAATTAATTTATTTTCAATAGAATGAATATATCCTTTTTTTGTTAATACAGCTAATTTTCTACTAAACGTTTCAGGTGTCATACCTAAATTCGAAGCTAAGTTGGTTTTAGATGTAGGAAATTTAACAAGTAAGTTCTTTTCTAAATCTAGTAAGATTTTAACCACTTTGGTTAATGCATCATATAAATTGTTATGTTCGATTAATTTTTCTGCATGATCTAATCGATTGGTAACTTCTTCTAACATTTTAATGGAAAGCTCTGGACTCTTAGCCATGAGCTTTTTTAATTCTTTTTGTTCAACCATACAAATAATGGATGGTTCAATAACCTCTGCATAATGTGGTGTATTCAGTGTATTAAATAATGCCAACTCTCCTAAAAAATCTCCATTTTTTAAGATTCTTATGACTTGTTCTTTTCCATCCTGATTCATTCTTGAAATTTTAACCTTACCTCTATGAATCACATATAAACTTTCAATCGAATCACCTAAATGATAAATGAATTCACCACGCATCATTTTTTTATGATGTGCAATATTGACAATTTCATCTAGCTCACTTGAATTCAAGTTTTTAAAGAGTGGGACATGTTTGACGCACTGATTGGGTTGATTATCGCTCATAATTTACCTCTTTTTTAAATCATATCTTAACAGTCTGATTGCATTTAATACAACAACAATGACAGATAACTCATGAATGAGCATCCCCATCGACATGTTGACTACTTTAAATATAACACCAATCATTAAAATTGCAACTGTTGAAAGTGCAAACCCTATGTTTTGATACATCGTAGTTTTTACTTTTCTACTGATTAGTATTGCATCTTTGACATTTCTAATATCATCACTTAATATAACAACATCTGCTGTTTCCATGGCAAGGTCCTTACCTAAACCTGATATTGCAATCGATGCATCTGCATAACTTAAAGCAATACTATCATTTAATCCATCACCAACAAAGATGGTTTGGTATGTTTCTTGATAAGTCTTTAATATCTCTGATTTATCTACTGGAGATAATGAATGATGATATGTATCTAAACCAATACTTAAAGATACATTTTTAGCAACTACTTCATGATCTCCAGTTAGCATAACTAAAGGATTTAAATTCATTTTTTTAAGTTCATGAATCAGTTCTTGACTATGTGTTCTTAGTTGATCTTTTACACCGATAATACCTAGTATTTTTTCATTTGTTGAAAGCGTTAGTGTTGTTTCACCTTGATTCTTAATAAAATCTAAATCGTTTAAATATAGACTACTTTCTAAATGTTTAGCTTTAGGAGATTTTCCAATATGATACGTTATACCTTTATACATATAAGAAATACCTTCTCCAATATCAATCTTGAAGTTATCTAGTGGTTCTTGATAAGCTATATTTTTTAATTCAGCAGCTTTTGTGATTGCTTTTGCAATGGGGTGTTCACTTAACTTCTCACCAATAGCAGCAATCCGAATGAGTTCATTTTCATCGATATCATACGTCTTTATTGAACCGATTTCTAAATTACCTTTAGTCAATGTGCCTGTTTTATCAAAACTAACCATTTGACCCTTTGATAATCTTTCAATGGATTCACCACCTTTAAAAAGAATTCCTTTTCTAGCAGCATTTCCTATACCTGCAACATAAGAAACTGGTGTTGATATGACGAGTGCTCCAGGACAAGAAATGACTAATATGGTAATAGCTAGCCTAATATCTAAACTTACAAAATAAACCAAAACAGAAAGTAACAACATTAGTGGTGTGTAATATCTTGCAAATTTTTCAATAAATTTTTCAGATGTTGATTTTCTATCTTGCGCATCTTCAACCATACTGATCATTTTTGAAAGTGTTGTATCTTCTCCAACTTTAGTTGACTTCATATAGATATATCCTGAATGTAGAATCGTAGACCCAATTAAGATATCACCAATTTGCTTCAATAAAGGAATGGATTCTCCAGTCATCATTTGTTCATCGACAAATCCTTCACCATCCAGTAAAATTCCATCTGTTGGAATCACTTCTCCACTCTTAACCAAATATGTATCACCTACTACTAAATCTTTAAACGGAATGAACACTTCTTGATCATCTATTATTTTTCTAGCAAACTTTGGCTTTAAATCCATCATTTTGGTTAATGCACTTCTTGTTTTTTCTAAGGATAGTTTTTCAAGATGATGCCCTAATGTAAAAAGATATGTAACAGCGGCAGCCTCAAAATAATCCCCTATAATGTATGCTGCAATTACTGCAACAGTTACGAGTAAGTCAATTCCTATATATAAATACTTTAAATCTATGATCGCTTTTTTAAAGATATGGAAACCAGAAACAATTGTAAGTAGCGTCATAGTAACGATACTTAATGCGATATTCACTTTCCACTCATTTAAAATGATAGATAGAATAAATAAAGTACTGATTACATATAAATACAAATGCTTCCTTAAGTGCCTCATCATTACTTACTCTAACACTGGATAACCTAAGTTATTTAAAGCATTTTTAAGTTCTGTTTCATTTTGAACTGTTTCATCAAATACGACAGATACTTTAGATGCATTAAACTTAACAGTTACATCAATCACACCTTTTTCTTTTTTTAAACCATTTTCGATTCTTTTAACACATGAAGGACATGTGAGTGTTTCTACTTTAAATATTTTTTCCATTTTCAATACTTCCTTTCTTATTGGTATCTTTAGTATATCCCTAATAAGTAAAAAAAACCTTGACCTAAATCAAGATTTTTACGTTTAACCTATTTATATTAGTTTCTAATAATGATGTATACCATATACCCAATATAGATGGCAAATAATATAAATCCTTCAAATCTTCCAATCTTTTTACCTGTTTTTGAAAATATCCAAGTTAAGATAGTTACACCTGCAAGTATACTTAGGTCAATCCAAGAGTTACTTGGATTTGGAGCAGGTGATATACTTTGAGATGCACCATAAACAAATAAAATATTAAAGATATTAGATCCTACAATATTTCCAATCGCAATATCACTTTCTTTCTTATACGCAGCAACAACGCTTGTAACAAGTTCAGGAAGTGATGTACCTACTGCGAGAATGGTTAATCCAACTAAAAGTGGACTCATACCAAAACTTAATGCAACTTTAACAGCACTATCCGTGGTAATAACACCACCTAGGACAATCATCGCTAAACCAACGATTGTTAATAGAATATTGATTTTAAGTGAAAATTTTGTGGGTATTTCTTCGATATCTTGGTCTTTGGAATCTTTAATCATCTTATAAACAAAATATCCAAAGAATAATAAGAATATAAACCCCTCAAGACGGTCAATCAAGTCACCATTGATAAAAAAGAATCCAAGTAACAATAAACTCGCAATCAAGGATATGGGTATTTCTCTTTTAATTAAACTATTTTTAACAATAACAGGACTAATCATTGCGGATAATCCTAAAATCAATAAAGTATTAAACAAATTCGATCCAACGATATTACCTAAAGACATGGAATGATTTTGTTGAATAGAAGCTGTAATACTAATTGCAGCCTCTGGCATACTGGTTCCAAATGCAACAATCGTCAAACCAATAATTAATGTAGGTACTTTTAATTTTTTTGCGATTCCTGCTGAACCTTCAACAAAAAAGTCTGCACCCTTCACCATAATTAAAAAACCTAATAGAACCAACCCAATATCTAACATGTTAAACCCTCATTTTCAAGATAGTAAAATTTTATCTTGTCTATCTTAACATATTTTAAGGTGAAATGTCAGTCTATTTACACAAGATAATGATTGAAAATGTTTACCTATTTTAAAAGTATAGATTTTAACGAATGAACATCTAATACTTTTCCGCTAGAAACAATTTTTTGATCAACCATTAACGCTGGTGTTTTAACAACTCCAAGTTGTACAATTGTCTTTAACTCTGTTATATATTCAATATCTGCTTCTATATTGAGCTCTTCTACAGCTTTCTTTGTATGTTCTAATAACATTTTACAGTTATTACATCCTGTTCCTAATACTTTTATATTCATATAGTATATCTCCTTTTATAATTTAGAATATGAACTGATAGAAATTAAATATATATCCCATAATAATGATGGATATTGTTACGATACTAATAAATGTAACTAATAGTTTAGGTTTAACAACCCTTTTTAACATCAGGATAGATGGTAGAGATAAAGCAGTAACCGCCATCATAAAACTTAGAACAGTTCCAAGACCAACACCTTTAAGTAGTAATGCCTCAGCTATAGGTAATGTACCAAAGATATCAGCATAAATTGGAATTGAAATCAGTGTTGCAATAATGACTGAAAATGGATTATTATCTCCTAATACAGCAAGTATCCAAGAAGTAGGTATATAACCATGAATCAAGGCACCAATACCAACACCTATAAAGACATATAAATAAACCTTTTTGATAATATTCTTGACTTCATTAAGCGCATATCGACTTCTTTCTTTTTGACTCATTTTTTCATCTTCTTGTAGTTCATAATGTTCATTGATATCAAATCTAGCAAATTCTTCTATTTGATCATCCATCTTCAATAAACCAATAATAAACCCACCAATCACAGCAATTAATAAACCTACAACAACATATAAGAGTGCAACTTCATAACCAAATATACTCGTAAGTAGAATGATACTTGCAATATCAACTAGAGGTGATGAGATTAAAAATGAGAAGGTTACACCTAAAGGTAAACCCGATCTGGTAAATGCGATAAATATAGGAATCGATGAACATGAACAAAAAGGTGTAACCGTTCCTAATAAAGCACCAACAATATTTCCTTGAATACCTTTCATAGAACCTAGTATTTTCCTTGTTCTTTCGGGTGTAAAATAGGATTGAATATAGGATGTGATAAAAATAAGGACAGATAATAAGATAAATATCTTTATCACATCATAAAAGAAGAAAGTTATTGCATCAAACATTAAATCATGTTCATTCATTCCAAAGACATCTTTAAACAGCCAATAAATAAACTCTTCCAGCCACTTCATTTTTAAAAAAATATCATTGATGATTTGAAAAAAGTTCATATTATGACTCCAAAATAGATTGTAGATAAAGAATCATCTCTTTGATATGATCATTATCTATATGGTGATGTTTCCAGTTACCTTTTTTTGAAGTCTTAGTGATATTTGATTCGGATAAGACTTTTAAATGGTGAGAAAGTGTTGGCTGTGTGATTGGTAATTGATTAATAATCGTACATGCACAGCGGTCTCCATTTTTTACTAGATCAATCACTTGTAATCTTGTTTCATCAGAAAAAACTTTAAATAATTGACTTAATTTTTTATAATCCATAGAATCATCTCCTGTATCGATAACCATCTATATAGATGAGTATCTATATTGTAATGTGTATACTTAAACTTGTCAACTAAAACTATAAAAAAAAACAATAGACCATGTAAAGTCTATTGTTCGTATTGTATTTATCTGTAAATCATTTTAAATTTCTTTTTGTGTTCATACATTTCATTATCTGCAATCTCCATTAAACGATCATCTGAAATGGATAAATCATGAACAACGGATGAACCTATTGAAAATCCAAAGTGATATGGAAGATTTTGTTGTTCTTCTTTGATACGTTCTTGAATTAACTGTTTCTTGATTTGATAAATTGCCTCATCATTATTTAAACATAGACAAGCAAACTCATCTCCTCCAATTCGGTAACACGTTCCTTGGTCTCCAAAAACCTCTGTCATAATATCAAATGCTTTTTGTAGTGCTTCATCACCTTTATTATGTCCAAAATTATCATTAATATGTTTAAGTTCATCTAAATCAAATACAACCAGTCGTAAATTCTTCTTTTTGTCCACACTCTTAAATATCTCTTCGATATCTCTTTCATACGCTAGACGATTATATCCTTGAGTGATATGATCCATAAATGCTAACTTTTTGTAAAACTCTTCTTTATAAGCTGATTTAATTTTGGTCAGTATGTATTTAATATAGTAACTCATAAAGACTATCAACAAGATTCCTACACCAATAGATATATAACTGGATGTATTTCTAAAATCATTATTTACAAAACTAATCATTTCTATGAGTGCGAAGAATACGACTAATAATAATACTTTTACAAAATTGGATGCTCTTTTATTATTGAATTGCTTAATTTCAAAAAATACAAGTCCAACACCTACAAACATTCCAATAAGTACTGAAATTTGGGTGAATGCTACAGTTTCAAAAAAATCATAGATACCAAATATATTTAAGAGTATGATTGAAATAAATATACTAAAGTATGCATAATACATAATCTTTAATGTGGTTTTAAACTTCGTTAATAAATCTTCTCTTAAGTATCTAATAAGTGGTAGTGGTAATAAAGGAATCATAATATAAGCTAGGGAACCTAGTAAAATTTGACTTCCAGTAAAAAATTGTAGCAATCTAGATTCAGCTATCATCCAAAGAGACAGTAATACAGAAAATATTCCTGTATAAACAAATCCCTTATCCTTATTTTTAGCAAGAAATGTATTCATTAAGACAACAAAGAATCCTGTAATTAAAACTAATAATGCAACAAAGAATCTAAACCCATATGTTGTAAATAAATAGACATAAAGTGAGTCTCTTTGTCCAATCATAATAGGGTTTAATTGTCCTGCCATATCTTGATAAGGTGACATATACTCGATACTTAAAATACTTCCTTCGGAAAGATTATGAACATCCACCATATGCCATAAGCTTGCATATGGATCAAGGGGTTCAGAACCAAAATTTCTTTCATATATTAATTCATCATCCACAAAAACCCTAATATCTTGTAGGGATGTTCTGATTAATAATGTTTGTTGATCATGGAATCTTTCATCCATTTCATAATTAATTGTAAATGTTTCATTTGAATTGGCTGCAACTTTTGTTGGTAGACTAATGGAATTTCCTTCATGGAACCATCCTGTTTCTAAATAGGTTGGACTCGTTGGTGTTAATAAATGCTTATCTCTTTCTATAAAAAACAAACATAAAACCACTATGAGTACAGTCATCAACAAAAAATAAGGTTTTATAGGTCTCATATATTATTTTCTCTCCCAATACTTATTATATGCGATATTTATAAAAATATTGTATATTTACTTCTTTAGTGATTCTAATTGATTTTGATAACTGGATAATTCTCTCATCGTTATGGTTTCACCATCAATCATATCTTGGTAAAGACTTACATAGAGCCTTTTTACTTGGTCCCATGAAGTAAAATCATCTGTTACAACAATTGATATTCGAATCGGTGATTGAACCATTGATAAACCAATCTTCATGATTTGATCTGTTGGTGTTTCATCTAGTTTGTGAATCACTTCTTGAATTGGAGACATAACACCACCTAAACCACTGGTGTACATATAATTAATTTCAGGGTCTGTTATAAACTCAATCCATTTTTCTGCAAGTGCTAATTGTTTAGAATATTTAATCATACCATACGTCCAAGCACCTGCAGTTGTTCCCATATAACCTGTTTCAGCTGATTTTGGAGCTGGACCTAATACATATCGATTAGGGTTTGCTTGATATGCGGTACCAATTGGACCCATATGTCCAAAACTCATTTTAAGGATATTGTTATTTAAACTATCTGTTGGTTGATTCATTTGATTTAATTGATTTCCAGTCATAAGTGCACCATCATCATAGAGTGACTCAATCATTTGCCATACTTTAAAGGATTCTGTATTATAAAAACTAGGTAATTGATAATCTCCCATCGATAATATCATGCCAGATATGGGGTATATGAGTTGTGATGAAACTTGTGCATAAGGAAATCCAAACACACTTTCGTTAAGGGATGATTTTGCATTTCTTGCAGTTTCAAAGAAATCTTCCCAAGTAATTGATTTTATTTCAGTAATTTCATTTAAATCGTTTCTTTCAACTTCAACTGTAGAAGGTAAAAAAGGTAAGATATCTTTATGATATATACTCATATATACATCATATGAAATGGGTACGAAATACCTATTTCCTGCTTGATGTGTATAGTCATTAAATATATCGGTTATGGTACGATCAGGATATGTATCAATCCAAGATAGATCCTGCATGATATCACTTTCTATGAAAGGTTTGATATGTGCAGTGTCTACCATGATTAAATCTGTTTCGAATTCACCACTTATGAGTTCACCTGAAATCACATTATATAAGTTATCAGGATTATCATAAATAACTTCTACATTAATATCATATTCTGCTTCAAACACTCTAACAAACAGTCTAAAAAATGTTTTTTCACTGGGTTGTTGCATACCACCAATAAGCAGTCTAAGTGTAGGTTCCTCTACATGTTTTGCACAAGACACAAGAAATAATATAGAACAAAGTGAGATCAGAGAAATTATCTTTTTCATGAGGATTCATCCCCTATGTGATATGTTTTTCTTAAATAATTCATCAACTCAATAAAGGATGCTTCCCATGAGACGAACAGATTAGGAATGTCCTCATATCGTTTTTCATAAAGTACTTTAGATAATTCTTGAGTAACTTTGGATAGTTTTGTTGCCCCAATGCTTGATGTACTTCCAACAAATTTATGCAGTAAAGCTCTAGCTTCTTGATAATTGTTACTATCTAAATAAGTTTTTAAATTTAAATTCGTTTCTTGATGTTCTAAGACATACTCTTTGATTACTAAATGATATAAATCTTTTTGATTACCTAAATTATTTAACCCCTTAACGAGGTCAATTGGAGATACTTCATTGGTGATTACTTCCCCCGTTTTAGAAAGTATATCATTGATAAATAAAATAACTTCATCTGGGTCAAATGGCTTAGATATATAGTGTTCCATAAATGCTTCTTTTGTTCGTAGTTTAACATCTTCTGTAACCTCAGCCGTCATAGCAACCATTAATGCATTTGGGTTTAACTGATGGATCTCTTTTGCTGCATCATATCCATTTAATATAGGCATATGGATATCCATTAAAATTAAATGGATTTGATGCATTTTTTCTTTATACATTAAGACAGCCTCATAACCATTATTGGCAGTTAAAATATCATATCCCGCTTGTTCTAAAATAAGTTTAGCAATCAGTTGATTGGTTTGATTATCATCGACAACAAGTATGAGTTTATTCTTTTTAACCATTGTTTTAGAAGTATCAGAGGTTTGTTCTTTCGTCTTATTCATTGTTTTATGGATAAATAACTCTAGAATTGTATTATGTAAAATACTAGAAATAATAGGTTTTCCAATACCTGCATCAATCTTATAGGATTCAATCACATCAAATAGATCAGTTCTTTGCATTGGAATCATCACCATCATTTTAGGTTTTCTTGTAATCAGTTCATTTTGGTTTAATTGATCTAAATAATGTATACCATCAGGCTCTGTTGTTTCATAGTCAACAATTACCAAATCAAATGGTTCTTTAAGTAAACCATTATGATGTTCAAGTAGTGTTTTCGCACCATAACCTGAAGTGGTTAATTCTGCTAAAACACCAAATGAATTGAGATATGTTTTCATAATGTTTAAATTTGCAGTGTTTTTATCTACAACGAGTACTTTAATGTCTTTAAAGAACTTTTGATGATTATCTTTAGATAGTTCACCTTCTTTATCGGTATCTACTTTTAAACTTAAATTGACAACAAATGTAGAACCCTTATCCAGTGTTGAATAGACTTGAATATCTCCACCCATTAACTCTACTAAATGTTTAACAATGGATAATCCTAACCCTGAACCACCAAATCTTCTATTAATACTAGAATCGGCTTGTTGGAAAGGTTTAAAGAGGTTTTTAATCGTTTCTTTACTCATACCGATTCCAGTATCTTTAACGGTAAAGATGATATGTGCTAAATCTTCTTCTAATGCTTTTAAATCCACTTCAAATAATACTTCCCCACTCGTTGTAAATTTAATAGCGTTGTTTAATAAATTAATAAAAATTTGTTCAATACGTTTAGGGTCTCCATAAAAATATGTGGGAACTTTAGGATCTTTAATCAGTCTAAAACCTAAACCCTTATCATCTAACTTTACGGCTAAAATACTCATCATATTATGAATCACTTGGTCTAGATTAAATTCTGTTGTTTCAATTTCTATCTTTGATGCTTCGATTTTTGAGAAATCAAGTATGTCATTAATGAGTGATAACATATTAATCGATGCTTGATTGATTCGGTCAATGTATACTCTTTGTGTCATGGAGACATCTGTTTTCTTTAATAGATATGTCATACCTGTTATGGCATTTAAAGGTGTTCTTATCTCATGAGACATTCTTGCCATAAAGGTAGATTTCATTTGATTCGTATCTTCTAAAACAGATTTTGCTTGTTCTAGCTCTTTAGCAATCACTTTTCTTTCTTCTATTTCTTTTCTTAGCTTATGAATCCAGTATAAGGATGTAGAGACCGTTAATAAAATAATAACAAATATAATAATCACTGCTTGTAGTAAGAGCGTATAATCTGTTGCAGGGTCTTGGTAGAGTGTAACCCACTTAGAATGTATTTCAATACGTTCTTCTAATGTAATACTACTTAATGTTTTATTAATAATAGATAATAAAACTGTATTTTCTTTTAATACAGCAAAGTGTAATCCAATAGGCACGTCATTAGGAAGTGCTGTAAATCTTAAGTTGGATAAACCATTAGATTTAATTAAATAATCTGTAGTTGCAAGGTTTCCTATAAAAGCAACCTCTCTACCATCAGAAACTGCAGTTAAAGCATCACCTACATCGTTATATAAACTTAAATTAATATTGGGATAATCACTTAAAAATGTATGATGTGAACTACTTGTTTGAACTGCTACAGTTAATCCTTCTAAATCATTCATTGTTTTAATTTCTGTACGGTCATTACGGGTTACAATTACACGTCTAATTTCATAATACATTTCAGAGAATGCTAAAAAATCTTCTCTTGCAGCAGTTTTTGATATTGCAGGTAAAACATCAATTTGACCATCAAGTGCTAATCCATAAGCTTGAACCCAAGTTAAGTTAGGTACCACCTGAAAATCAATAGGTATACGTTCTTCAAACTTTTTGATGTAGTCGGATGCAATTCCTTGGTATACTCCATTTTCAATAAATTCAAATGGGATAAACTCAGGGTCTACGGCGAGTGTTAATACCGGATTAGAATCCATATAATTTTGTTCTTCTAAAGTAAAGTTAATAGGTTCAAGCGAAAAAGTGTCTATACTTCCTATAGACACTAAAAGACATAACATTAAGACAATTATCCATAATTTTCTCATTGCGCAATCCCCTTTAATTTTTTAGCGCTGAGTATATAACGTGTTGATTGTACAAATTTGTGGAACGATTTCTAAGAATCCGGTTGCAACATCCGGATCAAAATGTTTCCCTATGTTCTCTTTAATTATTTTTACAGATTCTTCTACTGTATATGCTTTTTTATAGACTCTTTCATTAATCAGTGCATCAAAGACATCAATAATTGCCATCAATCGTCCGGGTAATGGAATATTTTCTCCCTTTAACCCTTTAGGATATCCTGTTCCATCATATTTTTCATGATGGAACTCTATAATTTCTAGTGCTCTTTTAATAAAACTTGGAACTTCTTCACCTTCAGGTAATTCTTTTTTAAGTGCGATGACGCCGTAATCCACATGTTTTTTCATTTGATTAAATTCATCATCTGTAAGTTTTCCAGGTTTAAGTAATATACTATCTGATATAGCAACCTTGCCGATATCATGTAGTGCTGAGGTTTTAACTAATTCTTGTATATATTCATCCGTTAAGACATTTTTAAATTTCTTTTTTCCCTTTAAATGGTTACACAGTAAAGACATCATTTCTTGCGTACGCATAATATGATTATAACTTTCTAAGTTTCTAACCTCAATTAAACCAACAAGTGCTTGAATTGTGATATCTCTTGTAATCACTAATGCTTTGGTTGCTTCTGCAATTTTTCTATCTAATATTTTATTAGCATCTTCTGTATCATGTTGAAGTTCTAATAATTTTTTATGTACATCAATTCTAGTTTTTAATGCATTTAAATTAATGGGTTTTCTAATGAAGTCCACAGCTCCCATTTGTAAACCCTTAATTTCATCTTCAACATCTTCTGCATTTGTAAGTATGATCACTCGAATATGTTTAAAATAGCTATCACTATTTAATATTTCCAAGACTTCAAAACCGTTCATTTTAGGCATATTTAAATCTAAAATAACCAAATGAATATCTGGATCATATCTTAGCATCTCTAAAGCTTCTTCCCCGTCTCGTGCTGATAAACATAAAAAATCTTTTAACATGTTCTTGATAATAAAGAGATCGGTAGCCGAATCATCAACAACCAATATTTTACATATCATATGAAACACCATTCTCCCCAGAATAATAATTCATTCTTAACTTAATTTAATTATACCATATACCCATATCTTTCGAATATTTTTACCTAAACTACAAAAGATTTACTATAAAACCTTATAATAAGTCACTATTATTTAATTATATGGTGCCATAAAAGGCATCCAAGCCATGAAAAACTTTATTATCTACTATAATAAAGATATAAATACTAGAAAAGAGGTTTTTAATCATATGAAAAAACTATTTTTATTATCAACTTTATTATTATCCCTTCTCACATTAGTTGCTTGTGGTAGAGATGAATCTGTTTTAAGGGTTGGTATGGACTTAAAATACCCTCCATTTGAAACAGTAGACAACAATAACAATGCAGAAGGTATTTCTGTTGACATTGCTTATGCACTAGGTGAATACTTAGGGATGCGTGTTGAAATTGTTAATACTGATTTTGGTTCAATCATTCCTGCAATCCAAAGTGGTGAAATTGATATTGCAATCGCATCGATGAGTATTACATCTCAAAGACTTGAAGTCGTTGATTTTACAGATCCTTATTTTTACTTTAAAATTATTTCACTACTCAATAAAGATTTTGCTGATGCTAATAATTTAGATGAAGATTCAACGGTTGAAGAACTACTTGCAATTGAATCTGCAAGATTCGTAGGTATTGCATCTCAAGTATCTTCATCTATTCCAAAAAGTTATGGTAAAGAAGTTTTAGAAGCAACTGATTTAGGTACAGCAGTTGAATCCATTGCTCAAGGAACCAGTGATATTTTATTAATGAGTGCAAACCCAGTGGTTGATGGCTATAAAGCAAACCCTGATGAAACCATCATTGTTTGGGATCCTTTTGTTGCAAGTCCTATTGGAATGGCTGTTAAAAAAGGTAATACTGAACTTTTAGCTAAAGCCAATGCTTTTATAGAAACATTTGATGATGAGGGTGGCTTATATGAAGTGCTTGCTACAAAGTGGGATGCACTTCTACTTGAAAGACTTGGCCGATATGGCTTGAGTTTCTATTTAAATGAGTAAGGTCTTATCCTACGTACTTGCAGTCCTAACTGTTTTACTACTTGTCTTTTTTGTTGTAACAAGACAAGTAGAAGACTTCTCATTGGATGCATTTAGTCCATATCAAGATATATTGACTGAAGGGATTGGAAATACATTATTGGTATCCTTTGTTTCATTATTAGGAAGCCTTGTTTTAGGGTTTGTTTTTTACCTGTTTTCTGTTTCTAAAGTAAAATACTTAAATGCACTAACCGATGTATTTACTGAAATTATTTACGGAACACCACTCTTAGTCTTAGTTGTTGTTACTGCATTTTTAATTGGTCCTGCATTTGGTACATACAACAGAAACTTGATGGGTTATATTGCACTCATCATCTATATGACACCTTATATGAAAAATGTGTATAAATCCGCATTTTCAAGTATTTCAAAAGATCAATACTTAACCATGGATTTATTTGGTTTCACTCCTTATCAACGCTTTAGATTCATCATCATCCCTCAAGTGACAAGAATTCTAATGCCTCCGATGATGAATAATCTATCGATGATTATTAAAGGTAGTGCCTTACTTAATGTGTTATCTTATAATGAACTATATTATGCAATCCGAGTTGCACAGTCTCAAACATTTAGATTTGTTGAAGGTTATATTCTACTATGGATACTTTACTTAATGATTACCATTCCACTCTCACAGGCAGCAAAATATATTGAAAGAAAGTGGTCATTATGAAAATAAACATCAAAAATGTTACACATCGTTACGACGTTGAGGTCTTAAAAGAATTAAATCTGGATTTAGAAGGATACCAATCGATTGCAATCATAGGTGTATCCGGAAGTGGAAAATCCACACTCATTCGTCTGCTTTCAGGATTAGAAAAACCTAGTCAAGGTGAACTTTACTTAAATAGCTATAACGTTATGAATGAGGACTATAAAAAAAGTATTGGTTTTGTATTCCAAAACCATAATTTGTTTCCTCATTTGACATTAAAGAAAAACATCACGCTTGTCTTAGAAAAAACAAGAGGTTTTTCTAAAGAGGATGCGTCCATTACTGCAAGTAAATACTTATCCCTTCTACACCTAGAAGATCAAGAAGATAAACTTCCTAAAAATGTATCCGGTGGACAAGCTCAAAGAGCATCCATTGCTAGAGCATTAAGTGTTAATCCGAATGTGATATTTATGGATGAACCGACCTCTTCTTTAGACCCTATACTGACTCATGAAGTATTAAATGCTGTTAAAGAATTAAAAACAATTGGAAAAGATTTTATCTTTGTTACACATGAAATGAGTTTTGTTAAAGACTTTGCGGATTATGTCATTTTTATGCATCAAGGTGAAATTAAAGAAATGGGAACACCTTCTATATTGAATACACCTCAAACTGAAGAATTAAAACTTTTTATGGAGAAGGTGAGATAATGCAAAGATTATTAAAAGCAGCGCTCATTGGAAATATATCTGGTCTTGGTGTTCACTGGATATATGATCGACCTTTTTTAGAGACCTTAAGTCAACATCAATCACTTATCTTTAGGGTTCAAGATAAAGAAATATATGAAAAGGCTAAAAAATCTTTTTATGTTTATCCCAATAAACCCCTCGGTTCTGTCTCTACACAAGGAATGTTTTTATACTGGCTTTCAAATGCCTTAACAACAAACCCAAATTTAACTCAAACAGATTATAAAAATTTATTATTTAATAAAATAAAACCAGGTGGTTCCTACTCAGGTTATATTGAAAGTTATGCTAAAAAAATGATTATCGAGGAACTTTCAAAAGATCTATCCTTAGAACTACCCGTGTTACCTAAAACAGATGATCACTTAGTTGGGTTTATTCCTTATATTGCATACAAAGCGCACCAACTTGATTTAACTCATGCACTTAAACTCACCCAACTCTTTTCAAATCTTAATGAATATCAAGATTTTTTTAATGTGTTCGATATTCTTTTAAGTCCAAGTGGTTTAAATCTAATAGAATCACTCAAAAAATCTATACATCAAGCACCACCTCATTATAAATTAGCCTTAGAACAAGCACTCATCACCCAAGATTTAGATTTATTCATCAACGAACACTCAGGTATTGCTTGTCAAATAAACCAATCCATTCCACTGATCTTTTATATCTTAAGTCACTCGAACTCTTTTGAAGATATGCTTCATTTGAATGCTAAACTAGGTGGTGCAACCGCTGATAGAGGGTTAATCCTTGGCATGATTGGTTCTATCTATTACGATATACCAGATAAGTTTATAAATATGCTTGATCTATCCATACTAGAAAAACAATAAATAACTTAAGGAGGTTTACATATGTCACAAAGTAAAGTCGTTATCATAGGAACAGGATTTGTTGGAATGAGTTATGCCTATGCATTACTCAATCAAGGAACGGTTGAGGAAATTGTCTTAATTGACATTGACCAGAGAAAAGCTGAAGGTGAGGCAATGGATTTAAACCATGGTCTTGCATTCGCACCTAGAAAAATGAGTATAAAAAGCGGTACATATGAAGACTGTAAAGATGCAGGCTTAGTGGTGATTACTGCAGGTGTAAATCAAAAAGACGGAGAAACTAGAATTGATTTACTAAACCGAAATGCTAAAATTATGCAATCTGTTGTAGGAGAAGTTATGAAAAGTGGTTTTGACGGTATCATTTTGGTAGCAACCAACCCCGTAGATATCTTAACCTACGTCGTTTGGAAAGCATCTGGTCTTCCATCAAGTCGTGTTATTGGTAGTGGAACATCACTAGATACAGCAAGACTTCGTTATGAAATCTCTCAGTACATCCATATTGATGTTAGAAACATCCATGCATATATCTTAGGTGAACATGGAGATTCAGAATTTGTTTGTTGGTCTAATGCCAATGTCGGTGGTAAACCATTTAAAGATGTGATTGAATCCATGCCCAACCATATTAAGTTTTCAGACTTAGATGCTATCTATAAGGATGTTAAAAATGCAGCATATGATATCATCTCTAGAAAAAGAGCGACTTATTATGGTATCGGTATGGCACTTGTAAGAATTACTTCCGCTATCTTTAATAATGAGAACCGAATCCTTCCAATCTCTGTTTATAATGACGGGGTTTATGATATAGAAAAAGATTTATATATTGGATTACCTGCTGTTTTAAATAAAAATGGGGTAGATCATGTTGTTAGATTAAATCTAGACAGTGAAGAAACAACCAATTTAAAAAAATCAGCCAATATCCTAAAAACTAATATCAATTCAATGAATTTTTAAAATAAATTGGGTAAGACATTTCGTCTTACCCTATTTTCATTATTCGATAGAACTTTCAATCACTTGTAACTTCTTGTCACTTAATTTAATATGGTCGAAGAACTTAATCACAGATACATAATAATTTATCTTTTCTTTATTTGAAAATCTTCTATAAATTGAGATGTTTTCACTGGCTTGTTTTAAATCTTGGTTTGGTAGTTTTCTATCATCATTTTTGTGGTGGCTTGCAGATAGGTATCTATAAATATCATGTATTCCTTTTAATTCTGTTGTACTAAACTTCTCGCTTAAACAATCATTTAAGATTAACTTTTTATAATCCGCCTCTAAATCCAATACACCACTAGAACCTCCTGATAAATAAGATGCAATCACAGTTCTTTTTTCGTCGTGTAATGTATCCATTGTGACTTTTAAGGTATGTTGTATGAAGTATCTAAATGCTTGCATGTAGATATCTACATTAGTGGTTTTGTCACCTTTATTCAGTAATACATCAAAATTTTTAATCAGTTCTATTAAGTATGTTAGTTCGTTTGAAAGCTTTGGATAATTCTTGTATTTTTCTAAGACGTGTTCAAAAGTAATTTGATAATCCCTTGTTAAATAAGTATGTTCACTCTTTATAATATTTTTATAAAGTGATGATGGAACTTTTACAGCATTCCAATTTGAAATAATTTCTTTTAACTCATCCATAACGACATGGTGGTTATTCTTTAATCCATATAAATATATGAAGTTTCTAGCTGTATAAAGTATGTTATACATCACTCTTCTTGAATGTTCTAAATCATTCTTTAGACATGATGCAACATCTGGAACAAAAACGTATTTAAAATCTAGTCCTCTACATGCTTCAACATATAATACCTGAACGGTGTTATCGATGGATTCAAAAACTTGTTGATACCCCTCACTTAAAATATAAAGTATAAATTCTTTTAAATCATTTGATCTAGTTAATCGCTCAAAATGAGCCACCAAATCAAGTATTATATTTTGATCCATACTTGCAATAAGCGCTTGATTGAGTATGGATAAAACCAGTTCAAATAGGCTCTTATTGTAATCATTTTTCTCATATTGGTCTACATATTTCATGAGTGCTAAGAAAGCATCACTTTCAATATCTATATGAGGTACATGGATATTCATTCCAATTTTTGCTCTATTTAAAACCGCTTCATAATAAAGTTTATCTTCTTCGTTTCCAACGATTAAAACGATATCTGAGTATTCTATTCCCTCTTGATGTAATTTCTCTAAATCTTTTATAAGCTCCTCAACTATGTCTTTTCTAAATTCATGGAATGAAAGCGATGGTCTATAATGTTGATCAATCATATATTTTGAAACCTTATCTATTCTATCTTGATTATGATAGATTAGTGTTACAAGTTTCATAATAGATTTATCTGTTTTATAATTATCAACTAACAAAATCTTGCTGAACTTCTTAGAATGATATACTTGATAAAGATAGGTTTCTTTTAAAGATGTTAAAGATAAATTTTGATCATCATTTCCAAGAACATACAAATCTTGAGTATTATTCGTAAAAGTTTGAATGAATTCAATATATTCATCTTTGTAATCTTGTGCATTATCAATCATAGCTGTATGATATGTGCTTATAATTTGTTGTCTTAAAGATTCATTTTTCTTAAGAAGGCTTATCGCATAGGATATTGGAATAAACCTCAGTGTAAGTTTTTCCTTTTCTATACGTTCAAAATAAAGATTTTCTGCTTCAATTGTAATGTTGGGATAGATTCTAGGGTTTCTCATGTAATCCAAATAGATTTTATCTGTTTTACAAAACTGCTTGATACATTCACTTTTAACCGTTTCTAAATATGATTGACTTACAAACTTTTTTTGATAACCTTCAAAATCTAAAATAATCTTTAAAGCAAACATATCCATTGTATAAATGGATAGTTTGGATACATCTACTTCATGATTCAACTTTTCTTTGATTTGATACATATCATTCATATTGGATGTTAGAATTAATAACTTTTCAATTTGGAGGTGTTGTTTTGAAACTAAATGTAAAACACGTTCGACTAAAACGTGTGTTTTACCAGTTCCTGCACTCCCTAAAACTAAAAAGCAGGATTCAGATGTTTCAATTGCTTTAAGCTGGTCTTCAGTATAATTGTATTTCATCGTTATCCCCTAACTTCAACAAATTATAATTCTATTGTATCAACGAGTACATCATTTTCATAGACTAAAACTATTTCGAAAAACGAAACTTTTGAAAACAGTTTACTTAAAAAGTATTTATCCCCTTCCCACATAGGAAGTTTGTAGATATCTTTTATATCAACCCAGTGAAGTGTTCCTTCATTAGATGCTTTTAAATTTCCTTTATAAGCATCTGATTTAAATAAATATATTTTTTCTTCGTAATCAATATTCTTAAAATAAACATTACCTACATGTTGGTAGTTTAATAGATCCAGATTGGTTTCTTCTTTGGTTTCTCTAATGAGCGCATCCTCAATCGATTCACCAATCTTAATTTTTCCACCAATACCTAAATATTTTCCCTCATTCATATCTTTTTTTGTCTTATGAATGAGTAAAACTTGATCTGACTTTATGATATAAACCAAAACGGTTTCTAATATATTCATAAATCCAATCTCATGAGTTCCCAATCGATATAACGATTTTCTAATTTTACCGCATTTTTTGCAACACCATAGGATTTAAATCCAAATGATTCATAGAGTTTAATGGCTCTTAGATTTGTTGTTGCAACCTCTAATAAAATCATTTCAATGAATCCAGAATTTTTTGCATAATCTATAACTTGATTCATTAAGAGTTTGGATACACCTTTACCCCAATATGACTTTAAAACAGATATTGCAAGTTCTGCTTTATGTTGAATTCTAGGTTTAGTTGATGTATGAATCTATGCATTACCAATAATCAAATCTTTATCTTTTACAATATACATTTTTGCATAAGGACTTTGATTCATTCGTTCCAAAAGAGTTTCTTCTTCCTTAAGTGAAAGTGGAATACCTTCGTTACCAAAGAGTAAAAAGTCGGTTTCACCACCCACTTTTTTTAAATACTCAAGCATATCTTTCGCATCTTCTTTTTGAACAAGTCTAATTTCAAACATCAAATCTTTCCTTTACCGATTCTTTCATGATCTTGTGTAATGTACTTACGACATCTTCACATTGACTAATATTTCTAATCTTATAATTTTTGTTATCTGTCTTAAAAATAACAGCTCCAGATGTGAATGTCATACCTCTGGATTTGTCTCTTCTAGAAAGTATAGTTTCTACATCTTTAATTGGGATGGTGATGGTTTTTTTTCGATGAAATATATAGAAATATTGATCATCATAACCAATCGATTCATATGGTTTTCTTAAGTCATAAATGATAGCCAAAATTAATGTTACAATAAAACCTAATGGTAATAGTAGTATATAGTAAACATCAGAGTCTATATTTGGATTTGAACTTTCTAGTAATGACGAAATAAAGAATATTTCTACCATAAACATGATGAATATCATAAACCCGTAGAATGCTACAAAACCTCTTGCTTGATGCCCTACAATTTTCATATGAGACACTCCTTATATATAAAAATAAACGATGATACATAAATCATAACTTTTGTTTGATGAATTGCTTTTATAGAATTATTTTACATGAAACTAATTGAATTAACAATCTATATATTAACTAATATAAACAGCCTATCTAAAAATAATTATTTTCAAATAGGTAAATACATCTCATACTGAGCAAGGGGTTGTTTAAAGAAATCTAATCTTAATAAAAAGTTCTTAAGTTTATCATTGTTGGTGAAACTAATGGATAGTTTTTTTAGATCCATGAGCTTTACCATCTCATAAATTAAGTACTTACTGATTCCCATCAAACGGTTGTTGGGAATCATGGAAATATAATAGATTTTACCTGTATTTTGTATAGCAATGACACCAATAAGTTTTTCACCTTCAAATGCACCGTAATAAAGAATATCTTTTAAATGTCTTTGATAATCAAAATCATTTTGCCAGTTGATATGCATTCTGTCATGTTCTAAATAAAATGATTTTGTAGTCTCAAGATCAATCATTTTAATTTCGATACCATTGGGTTTTACTGCATAAATATCTTTAGGTGATAAATGCTGATAAAAATTTAAATCATAACTAATTTCATATCCTTGTTTCAAATAAAATGAAATTGCTTTTTCATTGCCTTTAATGACTTCTAAAAATAATTGTTTGCACTTGTGTTCAACTGCGATTTCATGATGTAACTTAAATAAATTTTGAGCAACACCTTTGTTTCTATAAGATTGATCTACAGCGAGTGTGCCACATCTTAAGGTTTTAACCCCTTCATACACCTTAATACCTCCAAGCATCAAACCCACCGGGATTAAACCATCTAAAGCCATTACTGAGTTTTCAAGTTGATTTCCTTCAATCTTTAAAAAGAGTTCTTTAAATCGATCAAGGGTTAAATCAAACTTAATGATATAATCAGAAAATCCCTTGTTAAAGGCATGATACATCTTTTCTATATCAGATACTTCATATCGTTTATACGTAATCATGCTTTCTCTCCTTTGAGTTTTTTATGAATAAACTTAAATAGATGTTTTGAATATGTTTTGAGTTTCAGATCACTTACTATGCCTGGATAAAAATAACTATTAGAAGGATGATAATCTTCATTGATTAAGTCACTAAATCTCACTTGATTGAGATTATCTATTAAGAATTTTTGGTAATAAGATTTTAGTTTGTCTTGAAGTTCTATATCTTCAGTTTCCATATATGCAATATAATACAAAGTAATTCCTCGGTCCCTATTTTTTAATCCGTCGATATAAGTAATAATTTTATCAATTTCAGAATCATGTGTACTTAAATCTTCTACAACAACATAGATATCTTTTCTTCTATACATCGAAGCATGTTTTATAGCAAGTTCATTTGTCTTAAAATAAGGACTTAAATGGATGAGATTTAATAAATCTTCATATGTGTGTTTGAACTCAAAAGTTAATAGATTTGTATTCTCTTTAATACGTTTAATTTTATTTAAGTTTTCATATCCTTGATATCGTTTAAAATAAATCTTTAGAGGTATGATCAATGAAATCATCAGTAGAATACCTGAAATCTTTAAAGGATTATTTCCAATAATATCACCAATACCTAAGAGTATAAATCCGACTAAAATTACTAAACCGTTTAAACTTAAAAAAATATTATATTCACGTTTTGTAAAGGGTTTATCATTTTTCATAGGTGCGTAACTTCTCTTTCATCAGTAGTACCGAAATCTCTAATGCTTCAACTCTCCTGATGATTAGTGTTTGTTGGGACTTATTTAATTTATTTAAATCAATCGCATGAATCTTATTTAAAATAGATTCCACTTGTTTAATAGATTCAATTAATTTATCTTTATTGATTTCAACCACAGTATAACCTCTTTGTTTATCTATATACTTATTATATAACGATACTGGCCATTTTAAATCAATAACCACCACTTCTCAATTATAGGAAGTGGTGGTTATGTTTTTTACTATTATTTACTTGTTGCTAGGTAGTAAACCTATTAAGTCATCGAGTTGCCCTTGATAATCAAATGTATTTGTAAACGTCACTTGACCATTGGTTGTTCCAAAGAATACATCTTTATCCATATAGAGGGATGCTTCATTTTCTGTTAATAGTTTACCATTGGTTGTCTTAGATAATATATTACCTAAAATGTCTTTATTTTGATACTCGAAGAACCTTGCATTTAAAGGATTGTTACCAGACATTTCTGTCCATCCTCTAGGATTGATATGTACATCCAATGTATTATCAATATATGCTATGGCTGCATCTTTATCCCAAGGTCTTCCTAAGTCAACAGAACCCGTTGGTACACCTTCTTCAAATGTAAATGTATTTTGATAGAATACATAACCGTATGTTAAGAGTTGTGAAGAGCTTGTATTATATCCTTTGTTAGTTGCAATAACTCCTGTTGATCTTGCTAAACTCTTAATCTCTGAAGATTCAAAGAATGCAGGACCACCATTACCGAAGATAAAGTCTACAACACCTTCAATATAAACATCATAATAATATTGACGTCCTTGTTTTGCATATAAGGTATCTTGATACCCTTTAAAATTAACACGGTAGAATACGACTTGATCTGCCTCATTCACTAAGGCAACACCTTGTTTATTTGCAAGATTAGATTTATTATAATCAAAGTCATTTTGAATGGTAAGGTTTGTTGCATTAAAATTCGTTGCAGAACTCTTAATAGAAATGGATGCAGAACCTTGTGTACCCCATTCAATACCAGTTGGTTGTAGCATACTAGAAGCTGCTCCGTATGTTAATACGGTTAAGTCTCTATCTTCTCCAACAAGTGTAAGATTAGGTACTGTAATTGTTAATTTTTCTCTGTATATTCCATTTTTAATATACATAATTTTTTTAACAGTGGATGCATAATTTTGATTGACTAAGAATTGGTGTGCAGATTTTACAGTTTTAAATGTAAAGTTATCTGAAACTATATCACCATCTAATCCTTCATAGCTTCCATCAACTGTTAAATTGACAGTTGTTGGATTGGATTCATCCTTTTCATGTACTTTAATATAAATTGTAACAGGTTCAAATGTTTTATATGTTACAACAACTGGATATACACCTTTTAAAGATAAATTAAGTGCCTCTGTATTAAGTGTATACTCTGTATCTTTTAAGATGATAAATGAACCATCATCCACCATAGACTTCACTACAAAACTATCCATATTCAGTGTTTGGTTTACCATATAGGTTTCTTTAAAGAGGAGCGTATCAACTTCAATATGCGTAACTTCAACAACATCTACCATAAAGAATTTCACCTCACCCTTATAAATGATACGTACTTCATAACTTCCTGATGTATTGGTATCAAAATCATCTGTTTCTACTGTATAACTGGATGGTTCGAGTAACTGACTTGAACCATCTGAGAATGTTGCATATACTTGTAGGTTCGTTAGATCGAGTGCTTCACCTACTAAATAATATTTTTTAACTTGATTTGAAGAAACAGAGAACCCTGTTTCTTCTACAGGTCCTGTAGCACCTGTTTCTCTGACTAATGTTCCATTTAACGCTTTAAAGAATGTTTGATTAAATCCACTTGTTTCAAACCACTCATCTGTAATTTCACTACTTAATAATCCAGTACCTTCTGGCATTGTTATAGGGTTTGTTCCTACAACAAAGACTGTGGATTCTGTTTGATAGAATGCATTGGTTAAGGTATTTGTTGATCCACTTGGGCCATTTCCTGAGCCAATCTTAACTGTATTAGTCCCAGATGTTTGAGTGATATGGCTAATGAAGATAAAGTTAGCATTCATTGTAGAACCAGATACATTCGTACCTAAAACTGTACCAACATTCTTAGCACTTACTACTCCGCCTTTAGCAACCACTTGAGATACATTTAATACCACACCAGATGCATTTAATCTGCCCATAATGATACCTGCAGCTTGGTTTGGAGCTTTGACCCAAGATTCAAAATAAACATTTTCTACATTAATGGTGACTGCTTTTCTAGCTGCACCAATTAAACCACCTACATAAGAGTTACCTTCAACCCAGTGGTTTTCATCATTTATAACTGTAATATTCTTAACTGTTATTTCTGTTGCTGCTGAATCATTTACAACATCTCCAAAAAGAAGCGCTGCATAAGAACCTGCATGAATAACGGATACATTATAGAATTCAATATCTTGGAAGGTTGCTCCACCTTGAGCATAAGCACTTATAAAAGCGCTTGATTCACTAGAACCACCACCGTTGTGGATAGAGTTGCTAAATTTAACGTTTTTAACAATACCACCATTTAAGACTTCTTTAAATAAGAATCCCATTTTATTACCAGAACCATTAATAACGGCATTACTGATGGTAAATCCATTACCATCAAATGTACCACCAAATGTTTTACTACTTCCTGTTAATGTAACGCCACTCATATCAATATCATTCATGAGTTGGTATAATCCTTCACCACCATTAACAATCAAGTCTAACAAATCTTCTGATGTATAAATTAATGTTCCTTCAGGTAATACAACTGTTTCTTCAAACTTAGCATATAAGACTACATCTTCTAGAGTATCTAATTCAATTGTTGTTACAGGTGTTTCATCTTCTAAATCCAAGAACCAACCGATAAATGTCATACCTTCTAAACTAGCAGTTTTTAATAGAGGTGTTGTTTCTACTGTAAAGGTTAAATCCCCTTCAGTAGATAATGTAGCACCTTCAGGTATTTCATATACAATATCAAATACCATGATTTCAAATACAGGTAATAATATTAAATCGCCCGTTACAAGTGTTACTTCAAAATTAAATAGGTTTGTTCCATCTAAAGACCATCCTTTAAACTCAAATCCAATCTTGGTTGGTTCTGTTAAAGGTTGGTTTACCTTTTGGTTATTTTCAACAACTACTTTACTAAACTCATTACCTTCCGCATCTTTAAAGATTACGTCAAATTCGGTGACAACAACAACTGGTGTAAATTTTGCATATAGCGTTGTATTGTTTGTAACTTTATCTAAATCAAAGTTCCAAAGTGTTATAAAACTTGCTTCTTTATACCATCCATCAAATGTATGGTCTGCTTTTGTAGGATCTGTAGGTTTAACGATAAGTCCATTCTTTAAAACGGTTTGATTTGGAACCGTTGAACCACCACTTGATTCGAATGTAACTGTATACGATTCTTGAGCAAGTTTTACGACTGTTAGAGATATTGTTACATCTTCACTAAAGTCTAAATAACTAACTGTTGCCGTTAACAAGACTGTTACATCCCCTGTTTCAAAACTAGGTCGATTAACCACACCATTTGATGTAAGATATTCTGGTTTATCACTAGACCAACTCACTTCAAAAGTAATCCCTTCAACAGTAACTTCTGTTGGTAAAGTGATATTAGAACTTACCTCACTTGGTATATTAAAAACTTCCTCATCAATAAGCTCACCATAGTTTATAGAAACACCATCACAAGCAACTAAGATGAAAGCTGTAAGTAAAATAGATACTACAACGAATACTTTTTTTAACATGGATTCAATTTCCCCTTTTTTATAAATGTAAACGCTTCACAATTCATAAATATACATGAAAAAATAGTAAAGTCAATGCTTTTGAATCAAAAAAAGACCCATATGGAACTTTGTCTATAATGGCGTCTTTTGTGTGTTTATTAATAGTCATAAGTCTTTATATATAGACAAATCAACTCTAGGTATTTGTTAGGGAATTCTTGAAGGAATTACCCATCTTATAAACTTCATTAAAGTATTTGATATATTCCTAGAACTTTAATCTCAAAACTAGATTTTAAATAACTAAGAACTTCATTAACTACATGATTCTTATCTAAGTTCACCATAAACTCTAAAAAGAAATGGTAGGTGCCCATCTTCTTTTTAGTAGGTCTAGACATAATTGAAATTAAGTTGATATTTGCTTCTTTAAATGCCTCTAAAATGCCATATAACAAGCCTGGTCTATCTTCCTTAGGTGTTACAACTAAAGATACCTTATAAGGTTCATTTCCTTTATATATCTTTAATTCATGTGGTGTACCTTTAAGCATTAAAAACCTTGTATAGTTATCTAACTCATCAGATACATTAGGTATTGATAAATCACTTTCTTTAACTAAATGCTTGGGAACAATCGCAGCACCCTCAGGATCACTTAAATATGCATCATAGGATTCAACGTTACTATCGGTTAGGATAATCTTTTTATCTGTATTTTTATCTAAAAATAAAATACACTGATTTTTAGTTACATATTGAACATAAATATGTTTAGCATCTTTCTTATAAACATAATCAAATTCAATAGGTAATTTAATCTCTGCATCAATACTTAACCCACTTGAAAATAGTAAATCCATATGTGGTTGCACATAACCCTCTAATGTATTTTCTATTGGTAATATGGCATATCCTAAAGATTTTCCACCCAATAAAACATCCTTAACATTTTGATAATATATAGGTGATATGTTTTGATGTGTTAATTGATTAAATGCTAGGTGACATAAATCTGAATATGTATTTTTAGGTCCAAGTACTGCAATCTTTTTCATAGAATACCTCAAGATATAATGATTTAAAGAAAAGATTTATTTAAGAATTTCTTAAATAAATCTTATTCAATATGTTTTTATTTATTATAGCACTATTCATAATTTTATTTCTTAACATCCTCAAATGCTTTTTGCATCGTCGGATTGTTTTTAGTAAGTTTCTTTATCGTTAAATCATCTGCTTTATTATTTGCCAGTCTTAAGTTATTCTCAGATGATAATAAAGCTTCCTTCGTTTTCATTAACTGTTCAATTGATTTATCAATGGATGCAATTGCATCGCCAAATTTTCTACTTGCTAAATCGTAGTTTTTAGAGAATGCTGTTTTAAAGTCATTTAAGTTCTTCTCAAAATCAGATACATCCAGATTTTGATTTTTAAACTCAATTAACTCTCTTTTTACACTGGATGCACTTCTTGCAGCATCTCTTAATAATGTAATTAAAGGTATAAAGAACTGTGGTCTAATGACATACATCTTAGGATATCTATGAGACATATCCACAATACCTTGATTATAAAGTTCATTATCAGCTTCAAGTAAAGAAACCAATACTGCATAATCACAATTCTTTTCTTCTCTATCTTTATGGAGTTCTTTTAAGAAATCTTCATTCTTCTTTTTAGTGGCAGTTGTATCGGCTTCATTTTTCATTTCAAACATGATGGATACAATTTCTGTTCCATCTTCTTCGTAATCTCTAAAAATAAAGTCTCCTTTACTACCGCTTTTTGCATCATTATCTTTTTCAAAGTATGCATTTTTAAAAGCGGTTGCTCTAAGTTTGTTAAATTCTATCTCACAGTGTTGTTCAAGTGTTTCACCTAACATCTTAGTAGATGCTTTGGCTTTAAAATCTCTATAATAGTCAACAAGTTCTTGTTTTTGTTTAAGTTGACGTTCATAATCTTCTTTAATTGTTTTTTCAATGATTTCTTTTTGATGTTTTGCTTGATCCAGTTCCATTTTAAGTTTTAAAATGGCTTGTTCTTTCTCATTAATGCTTTGAGTTGTTTTTCCTTCTATCTCATAGACTAATGCTTTCTTTCTATCTTCTTCACCACTCAGTTTAGATTCTAGTTGCTGAATTTGTTTTTCTTTTTGAAGAACCATTTCTTTATATTCATCAATTCTTTTAGATAATTCAGCATCTTTCTTTTGTTCTGTTTGTAAGACAATAAGTTCTTTTTGTTTCAAGAGTGATTGTTCTAGTTCTTTAACTTTAGATTCTAATCTTTCTTTTTCTAAAGCAAAATCAGACTTTAACGTTGTTTGAGTTAAGTTCTTTTCTGATTTTAACTTTTCTTCAAATTTACTAATTTCAGCTATTAGTTTTTCTCTTTCAAGTGATAACTTGTAGTTTTCTTCTTTTAGGTTCTTTTCTTTTTCTTCTAAAGCAACTTTTTTGGATAGTTCTTGTTCTTTAAGGATAGATTGTAGTTTTGCATTATAAGCTTCATCTCTACCTGAATTAATAGCATCCATAATAAAAGAACTATCTACCTTTTGTAGTTCTTGTAAATCAATTGTATCTCCAACATCACCTTTTTCTTCTAATCTAAGTGTTGTTGGATTTAAGATACTTACCTTTAGTTTTGCCATATGTTTACCCCTTTCATCTGACAAGTATGTTGATTTGTTACTTATATTCATTATACCTCATGAATACTTGATTCTTCCTGATGTTTCATAAATAATAAAAATTATTTATAAGAAAGACAGATGCACGAATCTGTCTTTCTTAGTATTTAAATCAATCTTTAAGGATTTTTTCTATGTATAAATCAATCTCTCTAAACAATCTTATTGGAAATCGATCACACGATAAATACATTAAATAACTCTTATTCATATGATAAAAGTGAAATTTTGCACTGGATAAATATCCCAATTTTATTGAAAGTTCATCTGTTTTTTGTGCTTCATTTATATCTAGAAGAATTAGAGTCATGGATTCATTAATCTCTTTTGAATGGGTTTTTAATATAGATTTATCCACTAGAATTGTTGATGAATCTATATCGTTTATTTGATTATTAAGCCAAAGACTAAATGATTTTAAATACTCAAAGAGATCAATCTTTGTATTGAAAACTGTTTGAGCTCTTAAGACTAAGTTCTTGAATGATGTTTCTTCTTCAAGTTTGATATTACTTTTCATATATCCTCTTTCTACCAAAAAGGAAAACGCCATCGAATCGATGGCGTTATATATACGTGCATTTCATATAGAGCCATCTATCAAGCATTAGCACCTTACATTATGCAGGTTGCTGAAGGGTCATAGAGCTTGTCTCTCGCCTTCTCTTTATGGTGTGTATATTTTAGAGGGAATAAATTGTTTTGTCAAGAAACCGTTACTTTTTATTCTCTGATGACTCTTTTTTAAAGATGATTAATCTGTTTTTATAGATAATTAACATTGCGGTATAGAGTAATGAAAAGAAGATTGCACCAACTATGGATAGTGTTAATCCTAAAACGGATTCTCTAAAAAAGATTGCACCTATGATAAATGATAAAATAGGTATCGGTCCTACTATAAGTAATGTTTGAATTCTCTGTCTATTTAAATCTTTTTCATTATATGGTCTACTCATGATTATCTCCCCAATATATTATCTCAAGTATGTCTATTTTACCTTTTTATACACTATAGGATTCTAAATTTTGATTTTTTTTAATTTACTTGGATTAATTACACTAAATACTATACAATACAAAAACTAATAGTTTTCATATTACAAGTGAATCAGAATCAAATAATGAATGTGGCTTCGTTGATGTATATAATCGTTAATCAATTAGATGTATAATAACGTTTTTGAACGCCCTTCCAGTCAACTCTAATCCCAGTATGTTGATTAATGATACCTTTTCCATATAAACCATGACCACCACAAATATTACACTTAACAACTTGATATGGAATGTCGCCAATCTTAAAGTTTAAATTATCTGATTTTTGCTTATTATTATAATGATGCATAGGCTCATAATTATTCATTGCATCCTTACCATTTCTTGCAATAGGAAAAATATGATCAACATCCCATCCATAATTATACCTTTGTCCGTTTCCATTTGGTCTAATTCTAGTGGATTGGATATCTCCATAATCATCTCTATATATCCATGTACCAAAGCAATCTACTGCCCATAAATCCGACCCGAAAACATCTCTCCATAATTGCATGGCTAATTCCTTGCTTACTTTCATTATCTCATCACCTCCGTTTTAAATTTGATGAAAGTGGTAGAATTCTTTGTTTCTATGTCAAAGTATTGATTCAATTTTCTTTCGAAAAACTCCTTGATTCTTTTAGAAGTATGTCCATAATCTCTAGGATCAAATTTTTTTCCTTTTTTACTAAGATATTCAACTAACATACTTAAACGTGCAAAGTTATTCTCAATTGCAATATTATTAAAAGCAGTTTGGATTTTGGTCAACAAATCTCTGATTAATGGAGATTCACTACTATAATCAACATATTTTATATTATCAACTACTATTGAATTATCGATATCAATTTTTTCCGATTGATTTGTGTTTATCTCGTTCTTTTCACCTACATCTACAGATAATTCCTTGCTCGATACTAGAATTTCTTCGATATTTGACTTGGGATTTAGTAAATCAAATATGTCAATACCTTCATCAAAATAATTATATTTTTCCTTATTTATAGACTGTTTATCAGTTACAAGTATTGTTTTTTTATTACTTTCTCTCAATCTGTTCGACAAAGATATAAAGTCTGAATCATTAGAAACAATAGCAAAACAATCAACTTCTATATTTGATAGTAAATCCAACGCTTTAATAGTTAAACTAATATCTGAACAACTTTTACTATCTACAAAAGAAGGAAACATTACTGGTATAATTCCATACTGCTGAAGAATTCTTTTAATATTCTTATCGTTAAAATTGGAATAAAAACCATATTTAAATAGTAATTCTCCTTTATTTGAAAGTTCAACGATAATTCTACTTAATGAGTTTTCATTTTTAATATTGTCTAGATCAATCAATACAGCTACTTTCATATTTATCCCCTTATTCTTATGTCAAATATCACTTTTTGAAATATTGGCTTTACTGGTTTTAAAATTTAAAAATCAAAAATTCTTGTTTAATGTAATTTATGTAGTATAATATTATGGAACTAACTTGTGAAGGGTTAAAGCTGGGTTACCAAATGGTAGTAGGCGAAAGCCAAGAATTCCTTTGCTCCTAGGGTTGGTTCTTTTTTTATTTTATGGATTCTTTTATCTTCTTAAATATATCAGGGTCACTACAAATGTCAGATATTATTTTTTGAATCAACTCTAAAGAGTATGTATATGAACAATTTTCCCCTAATTTGTGTTTGTAAGCAAACTCAGGTATGTCTTTAATTTTATAATATTTATTATATAGATTAAAAGTAAAGGTTGTAAAATGAGTTTTTGCTCCATTACTAACAGGAGTAATTTGAATATTCAACTTTGTAAGTTCTTGATTGACATGGAATAGTACTTGCTTATTAGATAAAGGATGTGTAATACTTGAATCAACAGCCTTGTGAACGACTTTAAGTTCGGCCTCTTTTGGTGATGTTTTGGATATTTTAAAATCTGCTTCTTCTATATTCTTAACTTGCTTAAACGTTAATTGATATGAAATAGCCATAGTTTTAGGCACAATATTGTTACTACTAGTTTCAGTCAAAATATGATTTATGTATTTTTTAGTTGCTTCATATTTAGCCTTGACTTCTTTGCTATACCTATTGATGACTTGAATAGTGTCCTGTGAAGAAGGTAAAAACATAGTTATGTAATTGGTTGGTAATTTTTCATTAATACTTATCTCAAAGTACTGATACAATTTGTTATTATAGTTCAATACACATGCCATGAAAATATCGTTAAACATTATAGCATATTCTGGAATAATCAAATGATTTGCCATATTCCTTAGACCAACAACTGCTTCTAAATTTATTCTAATAGGATCTTTTGAGTTAGTCATTATCTTTTTTATCGCATCGGTTAATGAAATAGTTCTATTGATACTCTTTTTATTATAGTTTATTGGCATTCCTTTTTTAAGCATGTAGGATTTTAACATCAGTTCCCAAGCATTACAAATAAAGAAAGTAAAACCCTCAACTTTATATTTGATTGTAGGCTTATTATAAATTTCTATGGCAAGTAAAAACGCCTCCTGGCTTTTTTCTAACATGACTTTTATTAATTTATCACTTTCATTTTTAGAAGACATTCGCCCACCTCTTTCAATAAGCTTTATTCATCTTTACACTTTATAGTCATACTTGATTATAAATGGTTATAATTCAATGACACTATACTGAAATAGTAAGTATATGATGTGCAAGTGAATATAAGGTTACAATTTTGCATAAGTTCTAGTTATATACTATGAGTATAAAAAGTGTAAAATTACAATTTTAATGATAAGAAATTATATAATACCATCTTTTAGATTCATCTTTTCAGATATAATACCATACTCTTTATCAATGTTCTTAAGTTTAAATGAATTAATAATATTATTTTGTGTTTCTGGCGACCAATAAATAGTTAATTTTTTTCTTGCTCTTGTTATTGCAGTATAAAATATATTATGAGTAATGTTTTCTTCAATTTCAGAAGTAATAATCAACTTGACTGAATCGTAATCAAGACCCTGAGCTTTATGTATAGAAACTGCATAGGAAATTTGAAAAGGAATAATTGACTCAAGTAATGAGTCATCATTATCTGAATCAGTATCTTTTGTAACATTAAACTTTATAACTGACTTCCCATCTTTCGAACTAATGAGTTCTAAACCTTCATCGAGGTTAAATGAATTTAGAGGTCTATCAATTTCTACCTCAAAGTCAATATTATCTTTATTTAAAATGATCTTTCTTATTATTCCTTTTAGATTATTATATATGACGTTTGGGAACCTTTCTGATTCGTTAAAAATAACTGGATCATTCACTTTGTACGTCCAAATCCCCCATTGATATGCACTATTAGGGTTTTTAAGTTGTAAAAGTCTATTGATGTTATTAACTCCATACAATCCATCATAATTTAAGCATAAAATAATTTCATCGTTCGAGTCATAATCAAATATACTTGTATCAAGATCCTTACAATACTGATTTTTGGATAAATGTTCAACTATATTATATTCATTCTTACGTACTAAATCCCAGAGAATACGTAGATTTTTATCTTCAGTTCTATATGGATGATTAAGTTCATAACTCGAGTTTTTTATAAATTTTCTTAGCAATCCAAACCAATTTCCAAACGATATCGATTCAATCTGATAAACATCACCAACAACTATTAAGAGTTTATATTTAGTATTTTTCAAGATATTTACCATATCGGAGTTACTAACCGTACTAGACTCATCAATAATCAGTATATCCGTATTGAGTGGTTTATATATATGTTTAGCAATTGTACTAAATGAACAATTTAATGCATTAACTTTTTTTCTGAGATTATCTACTGCTGTATTTGTATTTGCTAGAAATAGCTTTTTGTTATCTTTGAAAAAGTTTGCCACATGATTTAGGAGTGTGGTTTTACCTGTTCCTGCAGACCCATATATTGCTGCAACTTCAGAAGTAGAGAACATCTTTCTTATTATATCTATCTTATTCTTATCATCAATTTCATTATACTCATTTAACCAAAAATCTACAGTATTCTTATATTGATCTATTCCTTTTTTTGTAAGATTAAAAATCAAATCTAAAATAATCATAGTATTTTTTTCATATTCAGATATATAAATCTGTTTTTTATCAATTTCAAGTCTTCTACCTAAGTGCTTATAATATAGACTCTTATTATATTTATCTATAAGTGTATTTAAATCTTCAAAATCTACAAGATCAGCGATTGGAGTGTATAACATTGCATCATGTTCTGTGTTGTTTTTAATCTTACGAGCCATGAGTTCATGCTCTCTACCTTGAATTGGAATACACTCAAATAAATCAAATAATCTTGGATTATGGTTAATCAACGAAGTGCAATAAGGCATTTTGTCAAAAGGAATACATCCATACTCTAGTTTCAAGTTTGATAAGTATGTATTATCATTTCTTTGATATTGTGTTTTAATTACTTTATTTTTCAAACTATATAGAAAATATCTAATAATATTACTACCTGGTTTATTTTTCTTAACAATTTTTCTACATTCATTCAATAAACTGAAAAAAGTTTCACTTACGCGTTTATTTTCATGTAGTTCGTCAAAAATCCTCTTGTATTCTATGTCAGAAAATGTAACAATATCAAATAAGTTAAGATTATTCATTGTTAGGTATTTCATTGTTTCATAAAACTCTTTGGTTTCAGATTTAAATGCTGTATCCATCTTAAAGATTTTTGCAAGATTATTTACTTCACATGGTCTAATAGATATCATCCAATTTGAAATAATCTTGATTGGTATATTTAATCCTAATATCGAAACATCTGTGTCAATTAATCCTATTTTGACAGCATAATTGTCTACTATTTTGAATTTTGAAAAAACAATCATTCGATCAAATTTACTTCTTTTGTCATTACATGGTGAAAGTGTAATTTCATAAAAAATTTTTCCATCAACGTAAAATGGTTTAATTTTCTCAACATAAAATCTATCTTTGAAATCCGTGAAATAATTGGATTTTGTCAAACTTAATATTTTACTTGATATATTTAGATAGTATTCATCAAATGTTTTATCTTGATTTATAGGAAAAAGTTGAATATTTTTTAAAATCTCAACATTTAAATTTGTATTAGTAAAATTCTTAATCTCAACTAGATACTCAAAATATTTAAGCATAACACGTTCTGAGTTATTGTTATCTAATGTATAGTGTGAAGTAGAGACTTGCAACATGTCATAAAACTTATATAGTAATTTGTATTTAGATTTGCTATAACAATAATCTCTAGTTTTAGGGATATTACTCCAATTATATTCTAATGAAACATTTTGCTCTTTTTCATAAAGCATAAAGAAAAGAGCATCTATAAGATTTCTTAATTGTGCTAGAATATTTGTAGAAAGTTTATCCCTCTCTAACCCTGATGATAAATTCTCATCTATTGCATTACTAACATTTATTAATGCTTGATAACTTTTCAATTTACACCTCATAAAATTATAAATACTTCCTACGCAATCACTTCTATAGAGATACTTACTGCTAACGGATTCATCAATCAAATTTTTTAAAAAATGTTTACTGTTGGAAACTTGAGATCAATCTCCAACTATTTATTCTATCTTAGGATTCTTAATCATTAAAACTTGCTAAATTTTTTAATATAAATTCTTCACAAACTAAAAATACTTATCATAATTTACTCTTAATCCATAGTTTTAAAAATCATGTTATGACCAAAATGCTTTTTAACACAAATCTCAAGGTTTGGTAAATCTATTTTAGAATTTGCGTCTGCAATATAGTTAACAATTAAGTTACTTTTTGCGCGCGTACAAGCAACATATAATAATTTGCGTGCTCTCATAACTCGTTTGTCGGTCATATTTTTAAATAAAAATAAATTATCAAAATCGTATTTATTCCATGATTGATTTTCGAAAATATTAACAATAACATTATCAAACTCATTTCCTTTAACACCGTGTAAAGTATCTAGAGTTGTTTGATTGTTTATTTGTAATGATAGTTTTTTGTATTGATTTATATCTATATCTTTCATTCGAGAAATAAAACCATTATCAAAACCATCATAGCTTGAAATAATTTCCTCATACCTTTTATAATCTATTAACTTGTTATTAATGAAAAAATCAATATATTTGATTAGTGATTGATCCTTCATGGTGATTAGATTCGTCAATTTTGACAATAGATCATTTAGAGATTCAACGCTGACAAAATTAATGTTTTGAATTAAATCATAGTAATTTTTATTTTCAAACATAACTATTTTGTCAACAATACCATTGATTACATATGAAATAAATTGATCTTTTAGTTTAAATAACTTATCATTCGCATCTTTATTGAATACCGAGTTAAAAACATCACTTATTTCTGTGAATCCTATTTCATAAGCGATGTTTTTATTTGCTAAATATAATCTTTTATACGTTGAAAAAGCAACATCATCGTTAATAAATTTGTTGAGGTTATAATCTTGACTCCTATTATAAACAAATAATAAGTTTCCAAATATCACTTTAGGGTACTGATTGTTGCAATTTTGAACCAAACCATCATTTCGAAATTTATTGTTAGCTTCAACAATTTCAATAGCTGTTCTATAGTTATCCTCTTTTTTTATTTGGACCAAGTCGAGTGAGTCAAAATTAAATTCAACATCTTCATAAATCATCTGCATTTTATCTCCAAACATACCAACAATTGTTGGAAATTCTTTTTTAAATTTACTAGTGGCTAATAACAGTTTTTTTATGACATCCCAATCGGTATCCTGATATTCATCGATTAATATATATGGGTAAGTACTTAATAGAAGCTTTGAAAAAAACTCATCTTCAAGAAAATTACTCATTATCGATATAATATCATCATGAGAGATTTTGCCCTTGTGATAACCCGAGTATACGTCGTAAGTAATTTCTAGATTCTTATAGTCTATATCTTTATATTTAAGAAGTCTTTTTTCATTATTCTCAATAATCCTCATTTGCTTATCTATATTTGTATTTCTTGTGGGATTATCAATTTTCCTTTGTGCCTCTTGAATTTCATCTTTAATCCTTTGAACTTTTTTTGTAGCGAGATTTTCCACTTCTAATTGAAGATTAATTTGAAATTGTTTGATAAAGTCCCATATGAAATCATGAAGAGTACTAACAATAATTTTATCAGTATTCAATGATAATCTATCGTTTATTTCGTTCTTCGCGACATTTGTGAATGTGACACATAGTACTTTCTGATGATTGTTAATCTGTTCTTGTAATATGGCTTCTATTGTCTGAATTAGGCTAAATGTTTTTCCTGATCCAGCACCAGCATCAATTATAAAATTGTTTTTATTGTTGATACAAGATTTGATTTGGCCTATAATACCTAGTTCTCCAACCATTTTAGCCCCTCCTCAATATACTCAGGTAGATCCCAAATGTCTAAGTTCTCTATGAGTTCTAAGGCAAATCCCATTTTATCAATTTTTTCAACTATATTGAAGGCATTATCAATAAGAAATTTAGAATCAATTTTTTCACTTTTATCAATAATGTTTTTAATAATTTTAAACTTATTATCAAATTTTTCATCAGTTATTTTTTTATTGATATCCTCAACTATTTTTATCGCATTTTTGATAATCATTTCTTCTTCAAGTGTTCTACCACAGTGATAATTCGGTTCTTTTGGTAATTGTGTTGTCAATTTCATACTTTTTTCTCCATTAGTCGAAATAAATGACTCTTTGGATTTGGTTATTAAATCTAGAACATACAAGTCTTTACCTATCATTTCAAACCAGCTTTTGATAACACCATTTGATGTCTTTATTCTCTTTTTGGATGTGCTAATGTCATCTATAATATTACAAGTTACTCTTGTTTTATCGTTAATACTATCAATATCCGCTATCACTAAGGTTTTAAGATTTAGGTATTCTAAAAGTTTATAGAATACATGAGCATATCTACCACCAACTTCAAATAATGCTATGTGTTGATTACTAATATTTGATTTATTTTTCATATCATATTTTTCAATAAAAGCTGGAAATAAAATTCGTTCAGCACTTCCTTCATATAATACAGCTTTATCAGCAAAGAATAAATCAGCTGTATTAAGTTTAAAATATTTTCTTAAGAATATTTCAAAATTTTGATTTTCTGTAATAAATGTTTCTAGTGATTTAATCGATACATTGTCTTTTATTCTATAAAAGTAATTAATGTTACTGAAATCACTTATGCTTAACAAGTGCGATGAGTGCGTTGAAAATATTATGTAAGTATTTTTACTATCATCTAAGACCTTTTGTAACTTTTTATAAAATGTAAGCTGCATTTGTGGATGTAGATGAGATTCTGGCTCTTCAATAAATAAAATATTTAGTGGGTTATTATCTTTCAACACTAAAGAGTTGAAATAATAAATTTCAATAAAGATAAATATTAAATTACTGAAACCCAATCCGTTATACGCTTCTGATAATTCTATATCATCCATAATATATCTAAGTTTTGCATTAGACCTTAGCATAGTTTCTATGTCAATATCAGATTGAACTTTTAATGTTGAACTGGGATCATTTAAAAACAAATCACTATGGATTGTCTCAATTATGTCATCAAATATTTCTTCATATTTTGATTCCAACGTTGATTTAATTTAACTCGTTTGATTCGCAAAAAGATGCTTATGTTTCACCTCTGATTTATTAGTGAGTTGGAAGTACTTCCACAAAGATGCTGAAATGGTTTGTTTGTTTTGATCAGTTGCATCATCAACATCCCTTCTTGCTTTAATGATATTAATCCTAAAAATATCTTCAATAATTTTATTATCAATTAACGGAGATTTACTGTGTTTTCCAAGTTTAGTAGTATAATGTTCGACCTTATAATAATTTTCATATTCATCTATGAAATAGTCGAAAAAATCAATAACTCCTTTATATTTTTCCTCTATTTTTTGCTTATATTCTTCGTAATTTTTAATAAAATTCACTATGTTACTTATTTTGTATCTTGAAACCAAAATTAATGATTCATTATTCTGAAACTCATATATCAAGGGCTTGATTTTTGAATAGTCTTTTATATCCGATAAGTCCAAAGTTAACTTAAGTTCAATCACTGGAAATCGCTGAATTAACTTGTTAATTGACTCCTCATCCATGTTTTTTAGGTCTTTGAAATCCTTGTATATTGAATTAATTATAGTTTTAGAAATTAACCCCTTTGAAAAATCAGATAATATAAATTTTTTATTGCCATAAAAGATATCAAAAATCTCGAAATACGATGTTTTTCCACTACTATTTTTTCCAACTAATAACATCATCTCGGTCATTTTAGTTGATATGCTCTTTAATATTCTAAAATTTGAAATCTCTACATTATTGATTCTCATTTGTTGATTACCCCTTAGTTCAGACATTTTAAGATTGATTATTTAACTTTAAATATATATATATGCAAATATTAATCATTTGTTACTTAAGTCAAAGGATATTTTGATATTTATAACATTACATCTTTGATATTAATTTAGAAAATAATGTAATGTGTTCATAGCCACCAAATCTTATTCACGTTACATAAGTTTACATTAAGATAGTACTGGATACTCATAATAACTTATTTAAAACACTTTAAATCTAGCTGGGTAGTTTTAACCGAAAATCTGTCTATTATTTATATCATAACTGCATCAAGATAATTTTAAATATAAATTGTGCTTTACAAATTACTATAAATAAAACCCCCAAATCACTAAACATAACTATCTATACTATGGATGACACATACAGAACCTTAAAAAAGGCGCTATATTATATGTCTCCCACATATAAAATAAGCTATGTTTAATAATTTGGGGGCATTTAGCTTAAATTATTAAACTGTTTACATTGTATTTAATTTTTTTGAAATTGTCAATTAAAATGATAAAAACGCTTACTTTTTATCAACTTCCAGCACTTTCATAACGTTTTAACCCCTTCGTCCAAATAAATAAAGAAAGTATAAACATACCTAAACTAGCAATCACAACATATAAGGTTGAAAGCCATATATCACCATCTAGTAACAGTGCCTCAATTGGCATATAGATAACTACTGAGAAAGGTAATATAAATGTTAATGTAAAACGGATTGCTTTATTAAATATATCAATAGGATATTTTGCAAAGTTAGAAAAATCATAAATCATAGTCATCACTTCAATACTTCTTTTTGTCCAAAAAGATAATGAACCAAATATAAGTTTAATTGAGAAAAAGAACATCATTGCAAATCCAGATACAATAACTAATGCAGATATATTTTCTATATTCCAATTTACACCTAAAGAAGGTGTAAATATAAATAAGAAAATAATTCCTAATATTAATTCTCCAATTCCTTCTAGTTGTATCATTTCAGCAACAAGTTGAAATAATGGATTAATTGGTCGAATTAAATATTTATCTAGAATGCCTCTGGTAATTCCACCATTAGCCAGTTGCCATACCTGATCGGATAAAATATGATCTAATGCTTTAGGGATTAAGTAAAATCCATATAGGAATCCCATCATATCAATATTCCAGCCATTTAGGGACGGGATTGCTGATATGGTTAGATAAAGTGTAGCAAACGTTAATGCATTTTCAAGTAAGAATCCAAGGATACCGATAAAGGCATCAAAACGGTATGCCAGTCTTGCTTTAATACTTCTAGATACATAGTATGGATATAGTTTTAGATATTTACGCATCTTAACCACCTACACTCACTACATGCTTCTTTAAGACATTAAAAGAAGCATTACATAATACACTTAATATAAATACCCACATCACTTGAATAAGTAAACTAAAACCTATTTCTTCTAAAGACATTCTACCCATTAATATCATAATAGGTTTTTCTACCATACTTTGAAATGGTAGAAATCTTAAGATACTATTTAACCAATCTGGGAAAAATGAACTTGGAAGTAAACTACCTGAAAAAAATGCTAATATTATGTTTTTAATAATCATTAATCCAAAAAGTGCATTGGTGAAAATGGATATTTCACCGATTAAGAAATTAAGTGAATCCACAATGATAAATGATAATACAGCACTCACCAAGAAAAATAGTAAATGATACCATGCAGGTATTTCTATACCTAATCCTTGGTTTAATATCACCAAGGATATTAAAAACAGTGGTATAAACATCAATATCGAAGTGGATAAGAAATTACCAAAACTAGATGCTAATAATCGGTATCTATAGTTAATGGGTCTGATTAAACTAATTGCAATATTTCCCTCATAGATATCAAAACCTATATTCCAAAACGAAGATGAGGAAAATATTAAGGTAGATGCTACTCTTGCAAAAATAAGGTATGTAATCATATCCTTAAAAGACATACCATTAATGGTATCCGTTGGTGAGTTTTGAAAGATTGCTTGCCACAAGTAAAATAATATAATGATGGATACAAAATCTCCTTGTAACCAACCTAACGCACTAAACTTATATGCAAACCCATCTAAGATACCAGCCTTTGAAAATGCGAAATACTTCTTAAACTTGCTTAGTCTCATAGATTTTTTTCACAATACTTTCTAATGAATTTTCTTCAATCTTAATATCTTCAATTCGGTATAAATCTAAGATTGTTTTCAATACCTCATTGACACTAATCATGGATAAATCAAATGTTAAATGAATATAACCATCGACTTCATCAATCTTAGCGTAAGTACCTAGCACATTTCTTAAATGCTCTAGGTTCACTTGATCTTTACTTAAAAAACTAATATTTCTCATATCACCAAACTTGGTTTTAATCGATTTAATTGGACCATCATAAAGGATAGCACCTTCATCCAAAATGATCACTCTCTTACAAAGATCTGTTATATCTTCCATATTATGTGTTGTAAGTACAATCGTTGTTTCATAACGTTGATTGATTTCTTTAATCGCTTCAATCATTCTATCTTTTACTAAAACATCGAGTCCAATGGTTGGTTCATCCAAAAAAAGAATTTTTGGATTATGGATGAGACTTGCTGCTAGGTCTGCTCTCATACGTTGTCCTAAGGAAAGTGTTCGAACAGGTTGATTAATAAATGAATCAAGTTCTAAAACCTTAGTTAGAAATTGATAGCGTTCTTGATAATCTTTATCTGTAACATCGTAAATCTCTTTTAAGATCACTAAAGATTCAATTAAAGGTAAATCCCACCAAAGCTGAGTTCTTTGACCAAAGACAACACCTAATTTATTTAAAACATGTTTTCTTTCTTTTGGGTTATAAGGTTCAAAACCATCTATGGTAATCTTACCTTCTGTAGGCGTTAAAATACCACACATCATTTTAATGGTTGTTGACTTACCTGCACCGTTAGCCCCAATGTATCCTACGATTTCCCCTTTATTTAAACTAAAAGAAATATCTCTAACTGCTTCAACTTTGGTATATTTAAAACTAAAAAGTGTTTTAAACATGCCAATTAAACCAGGTTCTCTGACTGGTTTTTTAAATACTTTTCTTACACCTTTAACTTCTATAATAGACATACACTCATCCTCGCTTTATCTACTTATATTATAGATGAATAACCAATTCATGTGATACATGAAAACGCTTTTATATTTATAAATAAAATATGATGGCGGATGCCATCATATCAATGAAAATATTAGAAATCCAAATGCCTAAAATAAAAATATGGTTGGTAGTGCTTTTCTATAGTCTCTTTTCATATGATCTCTCTTAATTTTATTTCCAAACTCTTTTAATAATCTCTTTATATTTAGTGTTTGTGATAATTTTTGATTTCTCATAATACTGAATTTGTAGATTTCTATCTTTATAAGCATCTTTTTGAAATGTACCAAATAATATTTGATCGGATTCAATCAAATAGTACTTAATCACTTTACCATCATCTTCCCTATGGTAAATGATTAACCCAACCTCACTGCCTCTATTCAGATTTTGTTTGAGTGGTTTTATTTTTATAATATTTTTTAATGTTCTTTCTTTAAGACTTTGCTCTTTAAGATCCGTTTTTAGTCTTTGATACATGATTTGAAATAGAAAATCTCTAGACATAATAAATAAGGCAACTAAAACCATTAAAGGAATACCTAGAAATCTAAACATCTGGATGTTCCCTTCAGTTCTTCCTTCTGTATCAAAGATTGAAAGTAAGATAACTACAATAAGTAAAAATATCATTATAAGTGATGATGCAAATTGTGTATTTGCAGATTTCTTAATGAATTTTAAATCTTTATCTATTTTAGCTGGAACACTTTTACCTTCCAGTTTAAGTAATTGATCTTTAATAGCAAGTGCATCCTCAAAAGCTTCATCTTCATCTTGATTAAAAATGAAATCAATTTGTTTTTCATTAAGTTCTAGTTTTTTGATTAAATGTGGTGAGGATAATTCCTTTGTTTCGTATTTACTTACAATCAGTAGAATATCTAGGATTAAGTTATCTGCTGGTAAATCATAATATTTCTTTTTCATTTATATCAACCTCATTTTTCTATGTTTAAGACAAACTTGTTCTTACCTAATCTTTTTGCTTGATACATGAGTGTATCAATCTTTTCAATTAAGTTCTTATAATTTATGAATTGTTCAACCTCATAGTAGTATGCACCGATACTTACTGTTACTATCGTTTCATTAATATTTGTATCATAATGATTGAGTGAATGAATTAAATCATTCAAAAATAAACGAATTTGATTTTCACTTAACTTTTCTTTAATGAAAATGAAAAATTCATCACCACCAATTCTTGCAGCATAACTATCCTTAAAATAATCTATTTCTTTTAATATTTTGTTACCCACTTCTTTTAGTATTTCATTACCTTTAAGATGTCCTAGAGAATCATTAACATTTTTGAATCCATCTAAATCTAAAAGAATTGCCAATCCTCCGTTAGCAACAATTTTATCATGATGATTTCTTAAAAAGTTTGAATTATATAAATTGGTGAGTGTATCTTTGAATGCCAAATTCTCTAATTCTAAGTAATATGAAAAAAGTTCCGCAATTTGGCTTAATAACTTAACTTCCTTTTTAGAAAAGGTTTGACGGTCATGATGTGCTGCACAAAGTGTACCAAATCTTAAACCATCCTTAAAGGAAATCGGTATTCCAACATATGAACCTATATTTAAATCATCAACTGTTTTTTGGACTAAAGGATCAAAATCAACGGATTTTATATCCTCATAGATTAAGGGTTTTCCGGATTCATAGTCAATTAAGTTACAAATTGCTTCATGAACGGGTATTGTTTTTCCTTCGATGAGTTTAATTTTCGTATCATGTTTTGAAACACGCATGGTAACTTGTACTTCATCGTTTAAGAAATTAATGTATATGATTTTATCTGGCATAATCTCTTTTGCTAAATCCATTACATTTTTGGATAATTTCTCAAAATTTTTATATGCAAGTACGGTTTGTTGATTCATCTTCATAAGCTACCTACTGTGTTTTTTATATTTTTTTATACTTTGTTTTTTTGAATCAGTAATGTAATTCTAGTATTTTCTATTTCTCTTTGTAGTCTACTTAAAGACTCTAAATCGTTTTTAAGTTTTTCATATTCTTTTTTAAATTCAAGAGATGCTAATGAATCCTTAATATATAAGAAGTTAAGTGCAGACTCATGTGAGTAATAATTTCTTTTACGTGCTAATTGACTTAATAATTTATACTGAGTTAATGAAAGATAGTGATTACTATTTTCATGGTCAATTGCTTGTAGTTCTCTAACTGCAATTCCTAAACCCTTAATTGTTTCATCAACTTCTTTAAAATTATCTTTCATATTACCTTTTTTCATACCAGCAATCATATATTTGATATCTCTTTCAATCGATTGAAAATGTATGATTGCTTGTCCAAGCATATAAATATATTCTTTATAAAGATTCATCATGAAAAACCCTCATTTTAATTGTATTAACTTCAATTATACTTGATTTTATGAGACTACTAACCTTTTATTTTCCAGTATAAAATATATAAGTAAACTAATTTCAGTGACTATAGAAAAACCAGTAATTAAAATACTTTGATAAGCAGTATTGTAATTATCTTCATATCTTCGTAATAAGAGTCTATACCCCTCATCAAATTCTATATATACCGTAGACCCTTTACGAACTGAAACTATCCAACCAGATATCATATCATGTCCAACTCGAACACTTTTAACGGTGATATAATCTCCATAAAATACCTCATTGAAAAAACCTTTTTCAGTAAGAATATCTTTCAAATCTTCATATAAAAAGTATTCATAATAATAATTAGATGCATCTTCACCAGAAATAATAGAGTTGTATGCATCTATTTCAATAATTTGTATTTCTACTTCCTTATAATTACTTTTGTCCTCTACATAAAGATAATCTCCAATACTCATTGAACCTATCAATGATACTGGTAATGCGATAATAAGTGAAATGGTTAATAATCCTGATAATAGATAAATCATAAATTTCATAATAAGTTCACCCCTTAATTTAACTATACTATATTTCATAAAAAAAATAGTGTAAAGTTATAATGCATATGAAAAAAGGTGATATCTGAATAAACATCAGATATCACCTTATGATTATTGCGTGATGTTGAAATCCTCTGATTCTAATAACTTGATAAAAAGTTCGCCTAGTTCTGGGTCAAATTGTTTACCTAAATACTTCTTAATCTCATTTACAGCTTCCGCTTTGGATAAAGGTGCACGGTATGGTCTTGGAGAAGTCATGGCATCATAAGCATCTGCAATACTAATGATTCTAGCTCTTACAGGAATTTCAGTTCCTTTTAATCCTCTAGGATAACCTAATCCATCATATCTTTCATGATGAGACAGGATATCTTGTGCAATTTCTGAATATTCAGGTGAAGTTGATAATATACGGTATCCGATTTCTGGATGTTTTTTAATTATTTCCCATTCAGCTTCATTGAGTTTTCCTTGCTTATTGATGATGGCATCATCAATAGCAATCTTACCGATATCATGTAGTTCACTAATTGCTTCTAAGAGCCTTAATTGTTCTTTAGACATTTTAAGTTCCATACCTATTTTTTGACAAATCAAGGAAACACGTTTAGAGTGTTGTTCCTCTCTAGGATTTTTCTCATGTAGTGTACTTAAAATTGTTTTAATGGTTTTATTTCTATGAGAGGATACTTCAAATAGTTTTTGAGCATACATATTATTTTCTGCATTAGAAATGATATCATTCATATTTTCATCTTTGACTTTAGTAGCAACACCAAAGGACACAGATATATGCATACCTTGAACAGTATCATGTTCTATTTGAGATTTAACTTTTTCTAATAGATAATTAGCTTCTTCATTAGAGGTATTAGGTAAAAGGATCGTAAACTCATCTCCACCCATACGTATAATCTTCTTTTCATCTTTAAATACATCAATGAAATGAATGGATGCTTTTTTAAGGAGTAAATCTCCTGATTGATGCCCAAAGGCATCATTCATAATTTTTAATCCATTAATATCTGCAACAATTACAGATAATGGTAGATAATCCGGATGATCCAGTTTTGGTAATTCTTCCATAAAATATCTTCTGTTATATAAAGTAGTAAGTGAGTCTCTATAACTTAAATAAAGAATCGATGCTTCATATTTTTTTCTATCTGTTATATCTTGTATGAATGCAGTGACACCTATAATATCATTCATCTCATTAAATATAGGTGCATATTTTTCTGATAAGTATTTTTCTTCATGATCTTCGACTAATACCTCAACATCAAAAGCTTCACCATTTATTGCTCTATTTAGGCTTTTAGATATTCTGATTCTAGTCTCCTGATTTTTAATATAATCTAAAAATGGTTTATGCATTTCAATTTGAGTATTATTGAATTTGTTCATGTTATGTTCATGGAACTTATTATAGGCAATATAGTTTAAATCTTTATCTAAGGCAAATATTTCCATTTTCTTTGTAGCATCAATGGATGCTTGTATGAGTATTTGTTGACGTTGTATAGTTTCATTAGATATGATTCTTTGTTTCTGGTTTTCAATAACTTTTGCAAGTAACATAATAGCAAATGGAAATACTAATAAATATGGCATCCACATTTGAGTAGCAATTTGTAACCCACTTGGAGATTCAATAAATAAGATAAATGCTAGTAAAGACATGATATTTACTAAAATACCAAAAATATAATATTCTAAATAATGACTCATTTTAGGTAGATATTTTCTATATTTATTCCATAATAAACCCATCATTGCTGCAAATAGTATATTAGCAACACCTGAATACACACCTGAACCACCCACAAATATTCTATAAATTGTTGGAATAATCATAGAGACAAATGTCGTTAAAGGACCAAAGAATAAGCCTGTTACAGCCATTACAATCGTTCTGGTATCAAAGACTAATCCTTGACCTAAAGTCCAAGGAAATAACATAATAATAAATGTTATAAAACCTATAAATAAACCTACTAAAATCTTACCAATTTTAGTAGATATATTAAAACCTAGATTGGTTGCAGAATAGATGAACCCTAAACTGAAAACCATGATTGTATTAAATAAAAGATCTCTAAACGTACTTATAAACTCTAGGATTTTATCCATAGGCTCTCGCTTTCTATACTTCCATTTTATATCTAGATGTAAAAACGCACATTTAATTAAAATGTAAGTATATTGACTAAATTTGATTTAATTACTCTCCCTGATACACCTATATTATATAATGAATTCAAAAAAGTGTTTCGTTTTTTCGCTTATGGATGAAAAACACCCATACAGTATCAGATGTATGGGTGTAAGTATTTGAATTACAATTGATTAGTTATCATTAATAAATTCAAGAGATGGTTTAAAATCTAATTCTTTTAATCTAACAGTTACAAAATCTAAAATATTTTGGAGTCTGTTTAGGTTAAGAACAATAAAAAACTCATTTGGAAAAATTATGATACCATTCTTGTTAACTTGAAAGTTCGAAATCTTAATCACTTTTTTGTTTTTTAGTATTTCTTTATCTAATTGTAGAAGTTTTTGCGTATCATCTTCGAGCTGAAAAAATATATCTATGACTCTGAACATCCCTTCTTGTCTGACTTGAATATAATATTCATTTTCATATCCATAGGTAATAAACTTATCATAATTCCAATTTTTAGCTTCACCTATTTTTTTGTAAAGATTTTTAACAAGCATAATATACTTCTCCTTCAATATATTCAATTTACTGATATTAAGTCAAGTAATTCATTATCAATAATTTACTTAAAAATAACCAGTAACAACTTGTACTGCAGTACATATCATGAATTTTCTACTTTTTTATAGACATCATTCTCCAATGTACCTACATCATCAAATATGAGTTCTGGTAATACAATTAAATTATATGATTCATCTGTTCTATCAAACCAGTACACCATGTGATCAATACTACCATCAGTAAGCTTATATCCTTTTTCAAGTAAATCACTAATCTGATTTTGAGTGGCGTTAGAAAACTTTAATACTTTTCTACCATTAAATGTTAATATATTCTCATCAATAAGTTCTAATTTATTTCCCGGTAATGCATTCGCTATATTTTTTTGAACAAACTTAGAATACCCTAAATTAATTCCTTTGTGTCCTGATTGTACAACTAACCTATCTGATCTTATATGAGGACTTTCATCAATTACTCTATGAATATTATTTGTAGATATTTGATCAAATACAGCATGGTTAGTATGGATAGAAAGTGATGTTTTAGCTCTAGTGATACCTACATAGAGTGCCTTTAATTCGCCATCTTGAATATTTCTATATTCATTATCATAAAGCAGTATCACATGATCAAACTCTTTACCTTTAGCTTTATGATATGTTGATACCATAACTTTTGACTCTAAATAATAGTCACTTAATGAGGCTTCATATAAAAATTCTTTAAAGTCAGAAATATAGATAATTTTCGAACTTGTCTTTTTAAATGATTCTAGAATTCTTATCAATAAGTCATAATTTTTACTATGAGTAAATTGATTCTTAAATTTATTCATCGCTGATTCCCAGTTTACATCTGTAATATTTACAGAATCCATCTTAACTAATGTCTGGTAAAAATGATTAAGTTCATATAAATGGAACAATTTAAAATCTTCATTATTTTGAATAAGTGATGCTTGTACCTTATGCTTTTTTAATAATCCTGTAATTTCAAGTGCTTGTTCATTAGTTTTTGTTAATATACACGTTGTGCCTTGATAAGAAGAATGAATAACCTCATTAACTATTGAAGATACATAATTACGATTCAATTGTCTAGTAATCTTAATCGTTCCATCTTTATCGGTAAAGGATCTTATTGGAGTTGATTTTAATCGATTTGGGATTTTCATAGCAAATTGATTTGCAAATTCAACTAAATTATTCTTACTTCTAAAATTCACAGTCAGTTCATAAAATGCATTTTCTTCTTTGGCTATTTGTCTAAAATATTCTGATGAAGAACCTCTAAATTCAAAAATATTTTGATCATCATCTCCTACTGCGATGACTGTTAGATTTTCATTGTAGTTAATCAATGCTTGAATGAGATTAAACTCATCTTCATTCATATCTTGTGCTTCATCTATGACTAAAACTGCTCTTGTAACTTTATAAGCATCAACTTCATTATTAATAATTAACTGGGTTGCATCTTTTATGATAGTATCTGTTTTCTCTAAGTCTCCAACTTTGCCTAACAAATCAAAAGCAAACGAATGGAAGGTAGTTATATCTATATAATATGCAGGTGGTCCTATTAAATCTAATAATCTAGACTTAAACTCAACCACTGCAGCTCTAGAAAATGTTAGCATTAATAATTGTTCTTGTCTGACATCTTCCATATGGATAATCGATGCTAGTTTGTGAACTAGTAATTTTGTCTTGCCACTTCCAGGTCCTGCAGCGACAGCGATTCGCTTATGGTGTTTCTCTGTAATAACACTTAACTGTTCAGTCGTGAGAGTGCCAAATAGTTCTTTAAACTTTTTAGGTGATAGATTACGATCTAGTTCTTTTCTTCTTGAACCAGAAAAATACTTATTTAAAAAATATTCAAAATCAAATTTGAAATAGTCATTAACAAATGTCAATGCGCTTTCATAATCCTTAAGCATTTTGGATGCGTATTCACCTACAATATGAATTTGATGCATCTTACCCTTATAAAAATCTTCAAGTTTCTTGTAATCTGTTTTTGTAAACTGCTTATAATTATCTTTAATTACTCTTTCTACATTAATCGGAGAGTAAATAACCATAAATCCACCTTCAATATGTAGTGCATGTATCTTTTGAAGGAAGAATATGGCTTGTTCAATATCTTTTTGTTCAATCGATTGATCTAAAAATCCTTGTATTTTTTCATAGTGATATTTAAGTTCCAAAATAGAAAACGAAACAAGATTTTCACTTTGATCAGTTTTCGGCGTAAATGATTTGTTAAATAAATAAGAAACAATGACTGAAGATATTTGGTAAAGTCTATCTATGTGTTCTATAATCGTTTCTCTATCGCCTTCAAGTAAAATCTTTAAACTATCTTTTCCTTCTTTTGATACCATAATCAGTTTTGAGATTTCTAAATAATTGAGTGCGGCTCTAAGGCTTTTAGTTGTACAATTGAGTTCAGCATCATGTGCGAGTTCATTTAAATTTTTTATATTATAAATCTTTGCATCATGACTCACATGATTTAAAATAAAGCGCATGAGTTTAACATTATCTTCTAATGTTTTTACTGCTTGAGTAGGTTTTGTATTTGATTTGATATGTGAATTTAAATCTTTATCATCAGAAAGTATTTTAGCTTCTCTTAATAAACCTATGGTTTTTATTACATCCTTTTTATCTATTCCTAAAATATCAGAAATATAATCTACTCTACTTTCCGATTCTGCATTACCAGCCTTACTTCTATATTTACTAGAAATTAGCATTTGCATAATACGTTTAGCATGAATTAAATCCTGATTAATGAATAGACCGGATTGTTCAATCAATTGATTTGCTTCTATAACACTATTTACGATAATACTGTTTGCATATAATCTTGGAGAGTTTTGTCCTCTCTTTAGATATCCTGCATCTTCTAAAGCAGCAATTGCTGTAGTTACTCTTGTTTGTAAATCCATAATGCTATCATCCCATCCAGCCATTTTAGCAATCTCTAATGCGGACTGAGAAACATTATCTCTTAACTTAGTTAAATCCTTAATAGCCTTCCAAATAGACTGAATTTCTTTAATGTTTAATTTACTTGAGTTCAGCATATCAAAATGTTTATTCAAATCATCTTCATTGTATAAAACATAACAATTGGCATTTATATTTTCATTACGACCTGCTCTACCAGATTCTTGTACATAATTTTCAAGTGAATCCGATATTTCATAGTGGATTACACAACCAACATCAGACTTATCTACGCCCATACCAAATGCAGATGTAGCAATCATAATTTTTGTTTGACCTGTCATAAATTTATCTTGTTCTTTAACCTTTTGATCGATTTCCATACCACCATGGAAATAAGAAACATTAAAATTATCAGAAGTCATCTTATGATATAAAGTTTCAACTGTTTTTCTTCTAGATGCGTAAATGATTGTTGGTCGGTCTTCTTGTTCTACAATACTACGCATCAATGGATATCTAAGTGCTTCTTCTTTAACATCCATAACTTTATACTTAAGGTTTTTTCTTGAACTATCTGTTTTAAAAATTTTCATTTCTAAATTCAGTTTTTTTCTAAAATATTCAGCAATGTCTTCGATGACATTTTGTTTAGCTGTTGCAGTAAAACAAGAAACCGGAATCGGATATTCCTGTTTCTTTATTTCTTGGATTTTCTTTATAAAATCACCTATATATAAATAGTCCACTCTAAAGTCATGACCCCAAGTTGAAAAACAGTGTGCTTCATCAATAACTATTCTAACAACATGTCGGTTGATTAATAAGCTTTCAATAGTTTTTGAACGAAGTGATTCTGGAGCAATATATAAAATACCAGCCGATCCATCACTTACTCTTTTAATCGCGTTTGCTCGCTGTATTGGATCAAGTAATCCATTAATTGTCACAGCAGCTGTGACACTCTTTTCTTCTAGATTATCTACTTGGTCTTTCATAAGTGATTGCAAAGGTGATATAACAACAGTTAACCCTCTAGTTGCTTCACGACTTATTAATGCTGGTAATTGAAAGGTTAATGATTTTCCTCCACCCGTTGGGAATACAGCAATTAATGATTCACCTTTTAATGCAGATCTTACCGCATTTTCTTGCAAATTATCTCCATCAAAGGTTCTAAATTTTTCATACCCATAAATTTTATTAAGTGCAATGACTGGATTAATCTTTTGTTCACAGTATGAGCAACCTTGATAACAAAGAGTTCCTCTAAGTTCTGTTAATATAACTTCGACATATGCATAGTTTTTTAATACCCAAGCAGGTAACAAAGATTCAACATTATTAGTTTTTATAAGTGTTAATGCGTAGGAAAGTTCAATTGGATGTTTTTTAATATATTGATGAAGGTTTGAGTTTTTACAAATTAAACCTTCAAATTTATACATGATTAAATCATAAAGATTTCTAATTTTTCTCTTAAATTTGATGTATTTGAAAAAGCCTTTAAATCCTTCTTTATCTGATAGTAGATTAAAGAATATATCTTTCATATCCTCATCAAGATTGTTAAATGCCTCAATGATTTCTAAAAATAATTTTTTTGAATTCATTGCATCATTGAGTGGGTTATTTAGTGTGTCTGTTTCTAATTTATCATCTTTAACTAATTTATGATACGGTTTTTCAGGAAACAGTAATGTAGATAGAAATAGTGTATCTATAGACATATCTTCATGAAATATTTTTCCATATTTTAATCTTCTTAAATACACTAAGTCATGTTGAACTATATTATGTCCAACAAAAAAATCAGCTTTTTTGATGAACTGGTAAAGTTCATCTGGATTAGCTGTATGTATATACTCACCTTTATCATTAAGACAGCCTATATCTTTAATCTTAAAGTTTTGACTGACTTCTGTGTCTATATAAAATGTCATTATATATCTTAATCATAGAAATAAAAATCTGTTTATTAAACTTAAACTATGATCCCCTTCATGTGTTTAATGATATTCATAAGGCTATTTTAACATTAATCTAAGAAAAAAGGAAATAACAATGTATTTCCTTCATCTCTTTTAAATATTAAATCTATTAAATATTACTCAATATATAACTAAGTGCGTCTTTGGCTTTCTTTCTGATTAAGAATTTATGAGATCTACTATTTCTATAGTTTCGTAGACAATTTGTACAAGAAACCTCTTCATTACAGCAATTATTGCTTACCGAAAATAATGATCTTTCTAATATACTTATTAGTCCATCTTTATTAAGTAGTTGTTTTACGTTTCCAGCCCCACCATATGTTGTATCATAAAAAACGAATGCATATTTTTCGAGTCCATCTCTAACTAAAACTCCATTTATGTCATTAAAATCAATTTGAAGATGTGCGGTAATACCATTTGTAATTGCTGTTAATGTAGAAAGGGCAGTATCAAAGTCCATATTCATATTAATCCTTACCTTTATAACATCAGTACTAACGATATGTCCAAGTTTTGTTTGTTCAATCTTAGTGTTATGACACACTTTACCTTTAAATGTTTTATGGCTTAAATCATAGCTGAATAAATCTCTTTTTTCTTTGTCTAACTTTGCATATCCGCATGTAGTACAATAAAAAAACGGATTCTCATTGATAATCAAAAGCCTATCATCAGTAGTTTGCTGAATTAATACTAAATCGTTAATGTTTAAATCAGCATTATAGGGTTCGATAGTTCCAAGATAGGTTATTTCAGATGAATATGTTTTTTTAGGCTTTATCATGGAACTTTCCTTATTTTTATCATCATTTATAAACCCTAGATTAGGTTCTATAAAACTTAAATGCTTTGTTTCGGATTCACATAATTCACAATGATAATCATCTGTTACTAGTAAACTAACATGGGTTTTTCCACAATCTTTATTTTCACAACGATAATAATGATATTTTGTGAGCCTTCCTTCTTTAGGTAATATGATATATCTTGATGTGTACTTAATCTTATCAACAACGACCTCAGAATCAGGAGCATATTCTGATATGGCTACCGATAAATCTCTTGTTAAATCTAAACTCTTGTTAAACTGTTCCTTAGCTCTATCAAAAACCTTTAGTGGGACAACGTTAATTGGAAATCCATACCCAGGAATAACATTATATTTAGCTAATGCATCAACTATACCCATAGCAAGCAGTTCTTCTCGTTGTTTTTTAAATGCTCCTGCATCTAGATACCTTTTTTCAGCTCTAGATCTTTCCTCGGCATCCTCTAAAATACTTATCTCCGATTTTACCTTTATAATAAATTTATTCATGAGTGAATCTTCTTGGAATATTTCTTCAAACCATCTAAAATTTTTGAAATATTCATACATCTCATTATTTAATATGTTTTTAATTTTACCTTCTATATATTCTTTGTTTTTATCTAGATAATCTTTAAAAATTAAATTCAAATCGGATATAAATGTGCTTAAATTTTGTTCGAAATTATCACTTCTGTAAAAAGTACCTATACAATACGCCATGATGTGTCTTATAACTATCTTCTTGTTATCAAGTTTGAAATGTGGTGGGTTTATTTTACCTTCAATCATTGGAATAGGATCATTAAAATATATTTGGTCATGTGAATTATGGTTTGCATATGTTAATACAAACGCTACAGATTCATCACTTCTACCAGCTCGTCCTGCTCTCTGTGCATAATTTGCGTTTGTTGGAGGAACATTTCTCATTAGAACTGTATCAAGAGATCCAATATTAACTCCCATCTCGAAAGTTGTTGAACTACTTAATACATTTATTTGTTTTGATTTAAATTCTTTTTGATATTTTCTCCCTTGTTCACGAGTAATTTGACCAGTATGTTCTTGAACAACAATACTGTTAATCTTTCTACTAAGATATTCATTTCGGTAAAAATTATCTTTTAATATAACATCAGGATCGCATACATTTAATGTACCTGAACAGTCACCTTTTATGCAGACATTGTTTATATTATGAGTGGTTAAAGTCTTACATTTATTACATTGATACCAAGTTGAATCTTTTCCATTAATGATTTTGTAGGACGATAGTTCAATTTGGCTTCGACCATCTGAGTTTTCTTGTTGTATTAAAAGTCCGTGTGATAATAAATTCCATAATTTTTCTGAATAGTCATTCACTTCATCCGTACTTAAGCTATATGCTTTTTTTAGATATCTAGTTAAATTGTTGGGGTTACTCTCTATTTTAGGTAATAGACTCTTTACTGACAAATCCTCATATTTTCTCGGAAGTTTAAGCTTTACATAATTATCGAATCTACGGTATTCTAGATATTCCTTTTTATCTTCTTGAGTCAATCCCGACTCATCATATTTAATTGCGGGTGTTGACCTAAAGATATCTGTGAATATGCATAAGAGATCTTTTAGCTGATTTATGTTAACCTTGGGAAGATATTCTTTCAAATTATCTTCTGAAACTTGTTCTAAAATACTATCCAATATTGGTTCAAAACTTAATAGACCCAACCCTTCTAGACTATTTACCCCATCAGATTTAAATAGTTCAAGTAGTACTGTTATGTAAGCTTGTTGTGTCTCTGTTGTTTTTATTTTTTCATTGTCTTTAAACAGATTATAATCATGAATGGTGCGTTCAATTTTTGAAATAACTTGATTAATAGGACCGGTTATACTATGTTTGAGAAGTAGTGCTTTTCTCGTGAATTTGTTTTGTGTTTCTTGAAAAAATAATGCATAAAAGCTAGCTTGTTGGCGACTATCAGAAAATGCCAAAAATTGCTTATTGTGATGATTATGTGGCAAATTATACTTGGGTTTTTCAAAAATATTAACCTTATCTTTTTGTTTCTCATCTAATCCAGATTCTTCGCTATTTTCCATTGACTTTAATAGTATTTGAGATAATAATGCTGTTGACTGATCTTTACCTAATCTAAATGAGTTTAAAATTCCTGTTTTGTGAGAGGTTTTTCCACATATAACACACTCTGTTAAATTAGTTTTCCCTTCTTTTTGATCTTTATTTATTTTTAATAGTCTTACTTTGTATTCTTGTCCACAGTTACATTCAGATGGTAAATGTTGACTTTCTTCGTGAATTTTTCCGCATTTTGAACAAACTAGATATTCTATTAAGTTATCTGTCGGGTCATCAATTTTTTCTAGAACATCAGCCTTTATTAAATAAAACTCAATCCTTAAATCTTCAAAATGTTCATAATTTTCATATAGATCAAGTTCACTTCTAAATAGTTTTCCCTCATGTTCTTTACCTACTATATACATCTCGTTACAATTTTTACATACTGCAATTTCAAATGCCCACATATCATCAATTTTTTGTCTATTAGTTATTCTAAGTTTAGCATCAGGATTTAATGATACAAATGCCCCTTCCAATGTTCGAACAAAAAAATGATACTTAATATCATAGATTCCCAATCCAGACTTGCTTCTAGCTTGGGTAATCAATGTAATAAGTGAAATGAAATTCTCTATGTTTAGTGAATTTGAAAATCCCTTAAGTTCAAATAAAGCATCTTCAAAACTTTTGGTGTTTTTTAGAATTCCACTTAAGAAATGAACATTTTTATCGGCTGATAATAATTCAAATAAATCATTAGCATTATATAGAGATAGAATATCATCATAACTTTTTTTATCGTTTATTCTGTTCAAAAGATCAGAATAATGTTTTGGATCAATTTGATACTTTGTAGCATAAATTGTTGGAAAGACTCTTTTGGAATAAATAATATCTTTCTCATAAAATTTTGAACTAGTCAGTTTTTCAGCAAAATCTACAATGTTCTTCTTATCGTTTAAAGTGCTTCCTAAAGTAGCACTAGTTAAAATAAACTGAGGTGTTTTCATTGCAAAAACTTGCAGTCTCTTTAATAAGTGTGAAACCTCTGTTGCTAGAATTCCTCTATATGTATGTGCTTCATCTAAAACCATAAATGACCAATCCATCAAAGAGTCTTGATTTAATACTGCACTATCTTTTGGTCTAACCAACAAATATTCCAACATTGAGTAGTTTGTAATCAAAATATTAGGTGGATTATTTCTAATTTCATCACGAGTTAGAAGTTCGTTAATTGGTGGTTTAATTTCATCTGTATCAAAATTCTCAATTATAAATTGTTCTCTATTAATACCCACGTAATTCCCCTTTGATGTTTCACGTCGATATGTTGGTGGTGTGTCACCTGTAAAATATCCAAAAGTTATCTGAGGTATGTTGTTTAATATTTTTCTTAATCTTTCTAACTGATCATTTACTAAAGCATTCATAGGATATAACAAAATTGCTTGTATTCCTTGTAGTTTACCTTCTTTTTGTATTTTTTTAAACAATTCATTTAAGATAGGGTAGAGAAAGGATTCAGTTTTCCCACTACCCGTACCTGTAGTTACAACAATATTATCTTTCTCAATTATTCTTAAGATGGACTCATATTGGTGTTCGTATAATTGTTGGTTAAGATTTATATCCATGATATTTTTGAATAGTGAGGATATAGTGCCGTTCTTTATTAATTGTTCAAGAGAAAAAGATTTTTGAAACGGTAATTCTAACTTTAAAAATGGACCCTTCGTTAAAACGGAATTTTCCAACTCTTCACTAAAATCGTTACTATATTTTTCATTATTGAGAATAAATGTAGATTTTACATATTTTGAAAACTCTTCTTTGATATATTTCGATTGTTCTAATGGGTTTTTTCTCATTTTATGAAGTCCTTTCTTGGATCTATCTCTAGAATCACAGGTATTTTTATTTGGAGCAACTCCATTTTTTCCTTTGCTATTGGATGTCCCATTTTTGCTGCAGATTCATAAAATTTTAATGCAATGTTTTTATACTTAAGTTCTTCATTTTGACTGATACCTGATCCGGAGTAATAGCTATTTGCAAGTGAAACCATAGCTTCAATATTTCCTAATGATGCGGACTCCTCCCAGAGTGAGTATGCAATAGAACGACTTTTCTCTACTCCTTCTCCCAGCATATATGCTTTGCCAAGCATATAAAGAATCTTCATCAACTTTTCTGATTTATCACAATTCACTTTCATTTCTTGAAATTTTTGAAACCTTACGAATTTGTCCAAGTTTAAATCAATATCCAAATCATCATAATAATCAATGTCTGAATAGTTTTTATTATTGTAAACTGATGTTTCATCTTGAATATAAGCTCCAATTGATTGTAATTCACTAAAACCTATTTTAAATGATATATATAGGTTTTCATCATAATCTACTTTTGCAATTATAGGTTCATTTTTCCATGAACATGTTATTTCATATAGATTATTATCATTTCCATCAATATTAATATTTTCAATTTTCTTATTGAATTTAACAGATTGATTTCTGATATTAATTTTTTGCTCTACATCCTGATTCCATAATATAATATCATTTAGATTAAAACTATGAGATTCTAAATGATTATAGTTATAGTAGACAAGAGTTTGTTTATATAGTTCTCTATGATTAGTACCTAAAAATAAATTTTCTTTTTGAATTACATACATATAGTGTTTTTCAAAAGGTTCAATTTGATTGATATTAACTAAAGTATCTGTAAGTGTTTTATCATATATGATTTCATTTTGCTTTTTAATTATCAATTTAAGCGCGTCTTTTTTGAATTCCATGATGTTAAAATCAATTGATACATGACTGTTTAAAGACATCGTGTTACAACTAATAACCGTTGGTCTTAAGTATACTTTCATCTCATTGAATCTATCGTCCATAAATATGACTTTAATCTTAACAAAATCATTACCTTTTCTTAATTGACTAAAATATGAGATATCAATTTCTGTACTACCATTTTTATTCACCAATGGTAAGGATTCAAACAATATATTGTTATTAGCGTTGAGTATTTCACATTTCTTAACATTAGATGAGATTATCAATTTATTGCTTTTAAAATCTGTACTATCAAATAATATCCAGTCGCTGGAGGTATCAAATTTAAATCTGTCAATTTTAGGGTCAATATTGTAGATAATATTATCAAATCCCAAACTAAAACATTTTCGTATCATATCATGAGTTGAAACATCCAATTTTTCTCTATTTTGAATGTTTAACACTAATGAGGAATCCATTCTATACTCTAATAACATATCTTCCATATTAAATTTTATTACTTGAAAATCAAAATATGGGTCTAAAATAAATGTTTCACTTTTCAACTCTTGTCGATTGTTATTATAAATCTTTATAGTTTTTACACCTTTATCATTTTCATCCCAATTAAGTGCTATTCTATAGTTAAAATATATTCCTCTTTTTAGAATAATTTTATCGTCGCTAGAGATTAAAACTTTTCTGTCATTTATAGTAAAATCCAATTCATCTAATTGATGTTCACTCTCAAATACAAAATACGTTACTTTTTTAAATAACTTTATCTCGTGATCATTCCTATGAACTAAAACTTGGTTTATGATTTCTCCATAAATACCTGGCTTCATTACACTTGAAAGACAAATTATCTGATTACCAATTAGATATGATTCGTCTTTTTGACTCATTAGTACAGCAACATTATAAAATTCCATTCTAGTGATATTACCACTATAGTTTGTTGCTTTATTATAAATAATATAAGTTAGTCCTTGGTATTCCTTATAATTAAATCTTTCATTACCCTCTTGATCAAAAATCATTATATCTCTATTGAGACTGTCTCCCGAAGTATAAATGATCTCATCTTCAACTTTTATTTCCAATTTAACTCCATTTAGGGGCTTTTTAATCTTTATTTTAAATATGTCTAGGCTATAGTAACCTATTCTTTCTAATATTCTATAATCTTTATTGAATACTAATTTAGTAATTTCATCGGAATCACTGATCATGACTTCTACTTTAAAGAGATTTTCTTTGTCAATATTCTTAAGAATAATAACTGGTAATACTAAAAGTACTATCTTGTCTTCTTTTCTGATTTTAAACAACGGTCTCGTTACATATTCAGTTTTTGTAGTGTATTTTCTTTGTTGTTCGAGTCTTTCTTTGTTCTCTAAAATCCATTCATCAAATGATATCTTAAATGGTGCTGGATATTCATTTGCAGTTAAATTATTATAATACCAGTCATTAATCATTTCGAGCATCATTCTAATAATATTGACCATTTCCTTAGAATAGTTTATAATGGCAATTTTTGTTGATTTGATAAGTGTGTATGTTTTTTTAGTGATTTTTTGGGGATCATTGTCATTTTCAGAAATATTGAAATCAATATTGTCATTATCTAGAGTGTTTTTTAATAATTTTGATACTCCATTTAATGTAATCTCAACCATCTCATCTAGCGGCAACCCATCCAATCTGTACCCAAAGTTAAGTCTGTATATATCATAAACAAAATAAAAGAATTTTTTGATAGAATTGTAAGGTACTGCTGCATGAACTAACGCATTAGTTATTTTAAGATTACTATAGTTATCAAACTCATCGCTTATAATTAATCTAATAACATTCTCTAACTGTTGTTGATTATTATATTGAATATATAATGATTTTAGTTCATCTCTTACGTGATCCCAAAAGTTACCGTTATAAAACTTAAATGCTACCATTGCTAAAAAAGCAATCACAACTAATTTTTTATCTAGTGTGATATACCTAGGATTTCCTTTAGTACTGTAAATAATTGATATCGCATCTCGTCGTAAATGGTTATAATATTCTTCATTGTCCAATTCGTAAAGAAAAGTATTTAAGGCGAGTTTTTTATTTTTCATGTCAGATATTAATGAATCTTTAAATTTTATATAACCTTTATCACTCCGATTCATTACATTTTTATCCTCTGTTTGTTTTAATTCAGAAAAGTATGAGGGGTTTTTAAACGTAAGATGTTTTGTTAAGAATGCTCCTGGAAATAAAAAAGGTATAGACTGATCGTCCATAAATTTTACAATTACTAAATTATCTATAATCTCTATGATTGTTCCTTCACCATATTCCCTATGTGTGACAGTTATATTAATCAATCTATTAATTAAGTCTATATTATCCACTATATCTATCCCCAGACATTTTAATGATAATATAAATATAGCATATCCCCATGTGCCAGTTTATGTTTTAACTATATTCATAGTTTCTATTAATCTCTCTTAATTGTATCATAAACTTGATTTAATTTTTATTATCTATTGATAAATGATTGATTTATATAATATGCTTTGTTAATGTGATTTGGATTTATAGTTAGTACATCTTTTTATTCTAATATATACAAATACTTCTTAATTCTTAACAAACTCTAAATTGTTTTGAGTATTTAAAATCTTTTAACCAAATCATATACATGTTTAGCGGTTTCTATTGAATCATTATCAATACTTTGCATAAGCTGATCAAACTCTAAAGTAGTTATAGAAATATCTTTTCTATTTTTAATATGCTGAACCATAAAATATAACCATTCTATATCATGAATGTTATATTTTATAAGTACATCTGCTATAAACAAGAGATATTCCTTATATCTATTTAAAGGAATAGACAGTAAGTATTCATAAACCTTTTACTACCAGACCAGTTTAAATCTTGTAACCAAATGAAAAAGAGTGAATGTTTTAATCTTACTAAAGGACTATTGGGCTTAAGATTTTGATTCATTTGATCGACTCCTATTTCCCATAATTGTAAGACTTTCTTTAAAACTTAGTTCATATAAATGATTATATAAAATAATCTTGATTTTATGTGTTAATTTGTTAATCCATTTTAATAAAAGAACTAGATACAAATTGTATCTAGCTCATTAGTCTAATTTACTTACATCTTTATGTTGATACATGATTTTGGTTATATCCATACAAACATCTTCACAATCATTGATATATCCATAAATATATGTTTCTTTTTTAGTTTTAATTGTTACCTTACCCCAATGATATTGTAAACCTCTTGCAGTTGCTTTTCTATAAGAAACATCTAATATCTCATCAGGTTTTATAATGATTCCATCATGTAAAATGAGTTCATTTTGCTCATTGATCATGATGGGTATACCTGGCGTTCTAAAATAGTCAATAACTATAAAAAAACTGATCAATGTTAGGACTAACCCAATAATTAGATAATATATCTCATGGCTACCAAAGAATAAAAATAATAAACCTATAATACCTGTAATGACATATAATACACCCACGCCACTTGATCTGGTTGCTACTACTCTCATTAACCACACATCCTTTTATAGATATATTCTAGCATATCTATAAAATTTAAGTGGTAAATTTTATAATAGATAAGAATATAACCCTAAGGTTTGATATACGCATATCCTTCACTTTGTTTCTTAACAAGAAATACAACACCAGAAGGTACAATTTTTACAAACTCTAATAAATCCTCATTATTGATTTGATTTGCTTTTAATGAATTATTACATGCAACAAAAGATACACCATTTGAAGATAACTCCTTCATTTCTATAATGTATGTATCGTTTGTTTCTTGATTCAAATAACCATGTACAGCTTGACTGTTTGCTAAAACAATCACATCAATAGTTTCTTCTATAAATCCATTTAATAAGTTTCTAACATTTCCTAATAGTAATTTCCATGGAGTCATTTCATCAATGTGAAATATTACTTTATAACTTAACATAGATATACCTTCTTTCTTATCATGATTATTTTATACCGATTTCTTCATAAATATTTTATGATGCTAAATATAAACCATCTTTTGATAATACATAGATTTCATCAAAGACAGATTCTATAAATGCTCGGTCATGAGATACAGCAAGTATAGCACCTTGAAAGTTTAGGAATAATTCATAGATTTCATCTTGATTTATAGGTGATATATTTCTTGTGGGTTCATCCAGTATCAATACATCGTATGTATTAGATACTAAAACTAATAATAAAATTTTAAGTTTTGTTCCTTCGCTAATATCTTTAATCTTATAAAGCATCTCATCTCTTTTGAGCCCTAATGTACTAAGTATTTGTCTAATCTTAGATTCTTGATATTTACTTTGATGACTAAGTACATAGTCTAAAACTGTTCTATCTTTATCCATGAAATCTAAATAGTCTTGACTGATATATCCAACCTTAACAGATCTTTTTATCAATTTTTCATAAATATGTTTAATTAGAGTTGTTTTACCTACGCCGTTATGACCGGTAATGACTACTTTATCTGTTGCCGATAGTTTTAGTTTAACATGCGGTATCAGTACACCATTGGGTAAGCTAAAATCTATGATATCTAAATCCATGATTAATTTATTAGGATTAAACTTACCTAAATCCTCAAAATAAATTGACATAGGCTCTTCTTTTTCAGGTATATCTATAAATGAATCTTTTTCTTTAAGATATCTTTTTTCTTGACTCTTTAAACTCTTAATCTTTTTCTTTAGTAATCTACCTAATACCGGGTCTCTAACTGCCTGGTCTTGTTGATGTTCTACCTTTTGATAAATCTGTCTAAACTTATCCATCTTCTTATTATAATCAGCTCTCTGTTTTCTAGCTACCATGAGGTCAGTTTCAAACTTTCTTAAATACTTTTCTTTATATGTTTTATAATCAACATTTATAAAATAAGTTTTAGGTTTTGTTTTCTTATGAACTTGTTGTAGATGAATGATCCCTGTTGCAACATTTTCTAATAATCTTTGATCATGAGATATAAATAATAAAGGGATTGTTGTATCCTTCATGAAGGATTCTAAAAACTCAATTGTCTCAAAATCCAAATCATTCGATGGTTCATCAAGTAATAACAAATCCGGACGAATCATTAAACATTTAATGAGTCCTATTTTAACCCTTTCACCACCAGATAATGACTTTAGACTTCTATCTTTAAATGCATCATAGCTCAAATTAAACTGTACAAATAGTTTATAAATAACATCTAGATAATGATATAAGTCTTCTGGGATATTTAATTCCAAAAATACTGTAACTGAAAGTGATTCATATTGATTTAAAATGTTTTGATTTAAATATGAAATCACTTTTGGTCGAATGATTTCACCTGTAACTGTAATATAATCTAATACTTCACCATAAATCGTGCTTAAAAGAGTGGATTTTCCACTCCCTTCACTGCCTATTATTGCAATCTTGTCCTCATCGTTTACGGTGAAAGATAAACCTTCAATCAAGACTAAGTCTTGTTGATGGTTTCTAATAACTAATTCCTTTACGCTTAGCATCTTATTCTCCTTTTAGTGTATGATTGAGTTTATTACCCACTAAAAGTATTTTTAGTAGGTTATTAGTTATTTTTGTACATGGTTTCACCTCTTCTTTTTGTATTATAACATATCGTTTAAAGAAACTTATCAATACGAATGAGTTCAATATGAATCTTAGTTATTTATTCTTATAGATAAGGTCATACTTTCTTTTTACATAGGATTTAAATTCTTTTGGATCTAATAATAATTTTCTAATATCTTCTAACATCTTTTTTGTACGTTTTGTTTCTAGCCAAACTTGAAGATATCCATGCTCACCGTATTTTTCTACGATATGATTATATATATCTGGATACATCGCCTCAAATGACTCATTTTCTTTATATCTAAACAGAATCGTTCGTTCAATAATTGTATCCATCGAATCCGAACGGTCTGCTTCAGCAATAATCTTTCCATAAATGGATCTTGGTGGATGTTTAGAACTTGCACGGTGATCTTCTACTGCTTCTTTCATGATGATGATTTGTTCATTATTAAAATACTTGTTAATAAATGCATCATGAAATAACATCTCTCCTCCAATAATATGATGTTTTTCTCTTTCAACAACTAACCCGACATCATGAAATGCTGCAATGGTATAAACCATGTCTAAATTTAGATCATAATCTCTTGCAATTTCTAATGAAATTTCAATCACATCATACACATGATTCCCACTGTGTGCTAAATCTAGTGTTTGATATTTTGGTAAAATTGTTGTTTCTATGTACTTTTTAAGTTCTTGATTAATCATTTATCATCGACTCCAATTTTTTTATAATTTTATTATACATGGATAAGCACATCATAGCCTTAAATATATAAATACGCTCATCTTAAATGATGAGCGTAATCTTTTTTTTGTATTTTTAATACTTTATTTCATTAAGTATAAATAAATTAATTTCAACGTATTTTCAATACCTTTGATATGTGTTCTTTCCATACCGTGAGATGCACTGACTCCACTACCAATTAATGCACCTTTCATATCAACACCAGCTCTTCTTGCAGCACCTACGTCACTTCCGTAAAATGGAAATATATCGACAGTATAATCTAGTTTATTGTCTTTTGCTAAATTGATGAGTCTTGTTGTTAATTCATAATCATAAGGTCCACCAGAATCTTTTGCACATATTGATACTGCATATTCACTACCTGCTAAATCCAGTCCAATACATCCCATATCAAGTGTTACAAATTCACTAATTCTTGAATCTACAATAGATGCACCGTGTCCTACTTCTTCATAGGTTACAAAATAAATTAATGTATCATGTTTGAATTTTAATTGGTGTTCAGATGCATATTTAAGTAACATCAATAAAATAACAACCGATGCTTTATCATCCACAAATCTAGTTTTTAAAAAGCCTGTATCTGTTACAGTATATTTTGTATCATAAGCAACAATATCACCATTTTGAATTCCTAGTTTTAATACATCGTCTTTAGAATGAACTTCTAAATCTAGCCTAACTTCTAATTCATCAATCTCTCTAGATTTTGTATTTGCATCTTTATAGACATGGACAGCTGCAGAAGTCGATAGGATCGTACCCGTATACTTCCTACCATCTCTTGTATAGATCGTGCAATACTCACTATCTAAAGTAGGGGTAATAGGTCCTCCTAAAGTTGTAAGTGCTAATTTACCATTAGGTTTAATGGATCTTACCATTAATCCTAATGTATCACAGTGTGCTGAAGTTGCAACAACCTTAGATGAATCGATTCCTTTAATCGATACCTCTAAGGCACCACTATTTAAAATTCTTGTTGTATAACCATATGAATCCACATAACCTTTAACTAAGCTAATAATGTTTTCTGTATAGCCTGTAGGTGAATCACATTTAAATACTTCTTCCGCAAGTTGTTTAAAATCATTCATATTCAATTTAATCATGACAAGAAACCTCCATTTATCTTACTTAATTATAACAGTTATTCTAATAAAATGGATTCATTTATCAGATAACTATCTAACTATTATAAATCCTTTAAAATCTTTTTAAAAAGCTCTTTGTACGTTCTTCTTTAGGTTGATTAAAGATTTGTTTAGGAGATCCTTCTTCTACAATATAGCCTTGGTCCATAAAAATGATTCGATTGGATACTTCTTTAGCAAACTGCATTTCGTGTGTGACAATAATCATTGTCATACCCTCATGGACTAAATCCTTCATGACTTGTAATACTTCACCGGTTAATTCAGGATCCAGTGCAGAAGTTGGTTCATCAAACAACATAATCGAAGGATTCATACATAAAGCTCTAGCAATTGCTACCCTTTGTTTTTGGCCACCTGATAATGTATCAATACGCTTATATGCAAAATCTTTTAAGCCCACTTTATCTAGGAATTTTAATGCTAAAAGATTGGCATCTTCTTTTGTCATGTTGAGTAATTTGATGGGTGCAAGTGTACAGTTTTCAATGACATTTTTATTGTTAAATAAATTAAAGGATTGGAAAACCATACCTATCTTCATTCTTAAAGCATCTAGATTGGTTGTAGGATCCATTAAGTCATTTTCATTAAATATGATTTGACCACTATCCGGTTCATTTAATAAATTTAAACATCTAAGTAGCGTTGTTTTACCACTACCTGATGAACCAATGATAGTTACAACATCACCTTCATTAATTTTTAGATTAATATCCTTTAAAACATGATGATTGCCAAAGTGTTTGGATAAATTCTTAACTTCTAATATTTTACGCATGTTTCATGTCCTTTCCACGTTGACGATTTTCTAAATGATTTACAGCAATAGAAGTTATTCCAGTTAATACTAAATAAATGATTGCTGTAATGATAAACGGTGTGACAGTATCATAAGTTGCACCTACCACTTGACGGGTTGCATTAAATAAGTCCAGTACACCAATAACACTTAATACTGCTGTATCTTTTAAATTAACAATAAACTCATTTCCTATAGCTGGTAATGCATTTTTAATTGCTTGAGGATAAACAATATAGATTAATGATTTTATTCTTGAAAACCCGAGTGATCTTGCTGCCTCCATTTGACCTTTATCGATTGCATTCATACTACCACGTAGTATTTCAGCAATATATGCGGATGTATTTAATATGACAATGATCAATCCAGCAGATAATGGCGTCCACCAAGTCAGATTCGTTATAAGTTTTACACCATAGTAAAAAATCATTGCTTGAACAATCATTGGTGTTCCTCTAAATAAAACAATATAAACAGTTGCTAAACCATTAGTGATACGTTTAATCATTACTTTGATAAATGAATCTCTTTTTATATCTACTACTTGAGTTCTTGCAGCAACAAATACTAACGATAACATAAACCCACCAAATGTACCTGCAATTGCTAATAATAAGGTAATACCAACACCTTGTACAAATAAAGAAAGATACTTCATTATTAGACCAAAAAGGTTTAAATCTGATTCGTTATTTCTATCGACTGCTTGTAACATCATTTCATTTCTTGTTTCTACACTAATTTGACTCAGTGCACTATTAATTTCATTTAATAAATCCGTATCTGTTTTTCTCATACCAACAGATACTGTAATATCTTCTTCTGCAGATGTAAATCCAAATCCCTCATCAAATTTAACAATTGCTAAAGAAGGATTTGATTTGACTACAGACTCAGCAACTGGAAGTTCAGCAACAAATGCATCCGATACATTGGTTATCACGGATGCCACTAAATTGCTATATGCATCCAGTGGTATTTGATGCACAACATTTTCTATTTGTGGGATTAAATCATCATAGAGTGTTCCTCTTTGAGCAACCACACTCGATCCATTAAAATCAGATAATTTTGTTGCATTCGCATAAATAGATGATTGTTTAACAACCATCACTATCTCAGAACGATAATATTCATCACTAAAATTGATTTGAAGTTGACGTTCACTCGTTGGACTCATTCCAGCGATAATCACATCAATTTCTCCACTATTTAAAGCAGGAATGAGTCCGTCCCATTCGATTGCTTTAATAACAAGATTACGGTTCATAATGTCTGCTAATGCTTTAGACATCTGAACATCATATCCATCCACATGTGAACCTGGTTGATTACTAATTGGATATGAGTAATCACTAATGTTTGTTACTGTCCAGTTAAATGGCGCATAAGCAGCCTCTAAACCTACAACTAGGTCCTCTCTTAAGTCATTATTTGTTTGTTCCGTACAAGCAAATAATGTGATACTCATTATCAATATAATAATTAGTGTTAATATTTTTTTCATGTCATACCACTTTCTATTTTTTTTACAAAAAAAAACGCCAAGAAGAGCGTTTTATTATTATATAGATTATAATAGCTCCTCTACTCTCGTAGGAGTGTTATTGGTATTCTCAATAACCCCATAAATAATTAATGTCTTAATTATTTATTCGGCGACTTATGCCTTTCAAGTGGTTCATTGCCTACCGGCTCCCCACTCTAATCTTCAAAAATCGCACCTCTATTTATATTTAATTGCAACAACATTATAATATAATATGTTTTTTTGTCAACCAAAGTTATTATATTAATGTATATAATGTGAGAAATATCAATCAAAATAATTAGTTTCTGGTTATTTTTAAACTACTTTTATCCTAAGTATATACTATAAATATACTATTTAATGATCCTTAGAAACTGGTATGTAAGTCATGATTAAAAACCCATGTATCTATATATGGTACAATAACTAAAAAGAACCTGATGCACAAGAAATCAACAGTTCAAAAATTAAGGAGACTAAAATGAGTAAGTTCAGTTTATTTGGCAAGTTTACAGTACAAGAAGGCAAACGTGACACTATGGTTGAAATATTGTTAGAGGCAGCTTCATCAATGAAGAATCTCTTAGAATGTGAAATATATCTTGTAAATACTTCTAAAGATGAACCCAATACAGTCTATGTTTATGAAGTATGGAGTAATAAAAATGCACATCAGGAATCTTTAACACTTGAGTCTACTCAAACATTAATAAAACGTGCCAAACCCATCATTACAAGTATGGAAAGAATTAGCACATTAGAAACAATAGGTGGAAAAGGTATTTGAACAGCTTTTTAATTAGTCCAAGATTGTTATAACAGAAGAACCGTCTTTCAAAAAGACGGTTCTTCTTATAGTATCTGCATAAACCTTTAATTTAAATATCTATTCAAATTTAGTTAACAGTATCATTATTTTTGTTTGATGTTTAGAATGATTTCTTCTTGTACGACTTCTTTAAGTAATTCAGCAAGTCCTACTCCATGTTGATCATAATACTTTTTAAAGCGTGGATCATTTACATACATATCTACTAAATTAAAATGTGCTTCACTATCATATTTACCATTCCATGCCATTGTAAGCCATTCTTTGTGGGTAACAAAAGCTTTTTTTCTTAGTTCTTTATGAGATGAATCATTCTTTAATACAATAAGTATTTCTATAAGATTGGATGCTAATTTATTAAATTCATCAAAATCACCCTTAGAAAAGTTCTTAAATGCTTTCTTTGATGCTTCATAAGCATCAATACCCCAGCGATTTATAACTTCATCTTTATAGTTCGTTTCATTTTCAGTAATCATTTGATCCTTTAAACCTTCAAACTTATCATTGTCATTCATTGCGACTTCTCCTTTCATTGATCGGATGGTTGTCTCTACATTATGAATAATAGTCTCTATTTGATTCTTTTTACTATGTAATGAGTTTAAATGATTTTCTAACATTTTCAAACGTTTAGATTCATTGATATCTTTTAACATGATTTCTATGCTTTCTAAATCAAACCCCATTGTTTTAAGGATTAAGATATGCTGCAGCTTATTGACTTCTTTTTCTGTATAAACACGGTAATTAGAATCCTTAATACGTATAGCCTTTAGTAAACCTATTTCATCATAATATCTTAATGTTCTTGAACTAATGCCTGCTAGCTTGGCTAGTTCACTTATTTTATATGCCATTTAACCACCACCAGCTTTATTATAAACCTTTACGCTGCGTCAATGTCAAGATATTTATTTATATTTATTTTACAAATGGTATTTCAGTTTTCTTTGTGTTCATCTTTATAGTTACTTTTTATCTAATAATTTAACAATTATTGTGGCTGCCATTTTAATTATTTTGATGATTCTAAGCCACAAAAGTTTTTATGTTTATCTAATTGTTGCATATCAAGTACTTTTGTAAGCCAAAAATAATGATATTCGCTAGTTCTATCAAAATTATTGATTCTTGATGTTATTGATAGTTCACTGTATTTTTCATTATTCCAATTCCTATGATTCTTATCAATTACTTGATGGTATTTATAAGAAACAAACCATGCAGCCCCCATTTTTGATAATTATCCTTTCTCATCATCAGTCCTTGTTTCTAAAGACTATAGAGGAACTACGACCATTTCTCGCACTGCTTAACGCAGTAGGTTCATTACCAGATCACATTTATAATAATTTCTATGGATTGGCTCAGAGCATACAAAAACAAAAAGAACCAATCCTAAGATCAGTTCTATATTCTTACCAATTAAAGATTATGAAAGACTTGCATATTCAAAGTTATTAAGTTTAAATACAAACAAGCCAAGGAGAAACTTATAAATGTCTGAATTTTATCCAAACTTTAAACTTATGAAAAACTATCATAACAGGTACCTATCAAAAAGAGCATTCATTGAAAGTAGTACTACTTATGGTAGATGGAATGAAACTTTATATCAAGTTAAGTTTTATGAAATCGATTCATTGACTGATTCGTTTACAGTAAATGAAAAAGCACTAGCGATTGCTAATGCTCGTGAATTTGTAAAACGTAAAACTAATTACCGAATGTGTTCATTAACTTAAGACTAGCCATCCATTTTGGGTGGTTTTTCTTTTTACTCAGGTTTACCGAGTAAGGTATAGTGGTTACTCTTTAAAATATACCGTTTACTTAATGATGGCTTCATAAATAGTAAATTATTGAATCGATTAAAACATCGGTATTGCTCCATAATAAAAGGCAGAAACGTTTACGTACCTGCCTAGTATTCCAAATAATTATTTACCTTTGGTCTTTGAATTATTCGGATTCATTTGGTTTGCTCTATTGTCAACTCTAGCTTGATGTGAAGAATTGTTTGGGTTATGTTGATTGGAATGATTGTTCGCTGAACTCCTATAAGCAGAGTTGTTTGGATTCATAGAATTTGAACGAGCATTATTTGCACTATTTCCGCCCTTAGCCATTTTTTTCTCCTTTCTATTATTATTCAGTATTACCTATATTTTATATTAAATCACTTGAAGATTGTAGGAACAATTGTTCATAAAATATAAAAGCATTGCACTAATTGAGCAATGCTTCTATCGTTGTATCAAATCTACTAGCTATCTTAATTAATGTAGTAACCATTGGAATACTAGAGCGTTTACCTAACCAATAACCAATGGTTCGAATATCAATTTCTAATTCATCAGCGAGTTGCTGTTGGGTTAGAGAATATACTCCCATTAATTTAAGCAAATTATGTTTGAATCTTTTATCTGTCGTCATATCTACACCTCCAACCTCAGTTATAGGTGTTTATGATTACAAAATGATTATAACATTAATCTTACTTTCCTTCCATCAATTCTATAAATTTTTTAATGTAAGATATCTCATCACTCGTAATAATTTGTGTTGTGAAACTTTTTGCATATAGTTTTAATTCATTTGTTAAGTGACTGTTATATCCCAATTGTTCAATGTTTTCAACTAGTGCATCATAATTTTTAAGACGATATTGTCCAATGTGGTTGTATGTTATCAAAGATCTTCTAATATTTTTAAGTTCGGAAAATCCTACAATGTTATGTATTCGATCCAAAGTTAAGGCGTTAACATAAATAGCATCTCTAAGAGAAAGTTGTTTGATTTTATATTTGAATACATCATCAAGGCTATAATTCCCTTGATTTTTATAACTTGCCGAATTGTTTTCAGTAATACTTAAATCATATATATTTGTTGGACGAATATTAGGGGGTTCAAATTTATATTTATTTACTTCGGCATCTTTTGGGTTATATAATCTGAAAAATGGGTTAATTAATACGATTATTCTATTTTTTGAAATTGAATGAAAATAAAAATTCTCATGAAACAAGTTGTTTTCTATAAACATTTTTGCATAGATATGTTTATTGGGGTGATTGTTTTCTAACTTTTCAAGTAAATAACCACGTTTCATCGCATCTTTATACATATAATCAGGTGTTGACTTTTCATGTTCAGATGTCATACCTTGATCCATAACGATAAATTCTTCTCCGCATTCTGAACTATCCCAAATACCCATATATCCAGAATTATATCCTTCTGCAAAACATACAGCAATTGCAGTTGCAGTTTTAACAGTTTTTAGATTTGTTAAGTTATCACACTCAATAATGCACTTCAATGTAGCTAGCCAATAATCTCTATCATTCAAGTTTGATATTTCCATTATTTCGTTAAAATGAATGGGTGGTTCTTTTGCTATTAGGCGATATTTATTTATCATATCTTTGGTGAATCCAGATAATCCTATATTAGTTCTAAACATTTGAAGCAATAAAAATTTACGTAATAAAATAAGTTCCTTGCGAGTAATTTCAATATGCTTTGAGTCTACAAGTATTTTGTTTCTTAGAACAATAGCAACATCATTTTCAATAACCCTATTAAACATATTTTCAATATCCTCTGAATATAAATCATTTTCTTGAAATACATTTCTGAGATTCTTATTAAATATAAGTTCTTTTGTTTTAAGATTGAAAATTGAAATTTTTTCATTAAAATTTCTTAAAATAAATCTTGGAACATAATGATGATTAGCCACTTTTTTACCTCATTTCTGAATGGATACCATTTCTTGTACTTTATGTTCTTTGTAGTTATTGTATCATTTATCGATTCATCAGTCTATATTGGACAGGCAAATAACCACCAAAAGTAAGTTTGATTCTTTCATGATTATCCCAGTAGATATATTCATCAATAGTTCTAATCAAGACAGCTAATGATTTAACTATTTATATTTGATTTACATAATTTCCAAATCATCTTAACTTTATGTCTACTTTTTCGTTGACTTCCATATATCCTAGTTTACATTAAGTACAGGTTTTTGGTATCAGTTCACAAAAAAGATATCCTCAATATTAAACTTCAAAGGTGCTGGGCTCATGCTAGACGTAAATTTACATATATCTTAAAATCTATACCCAAGGACCAAATTAAAGATACCACTTCCTTTAAAATTGTTGAACTCATCTGTCAATTATTTAAGTTTGAAGCGCTTTATAAAGAAACGGATGTACCAGTATCTGATATTTTAAACCGTAGATTTATTGACCAAACCCCAATCATAAATGCTTTAAAGCTTTATATTATTGATACATTCTTAAGTCTTATTTCTTTAATTGAATCTGCAATCAAATATGTACGTAGTATTTGGAGTGATCTCTTAGAATATTTTAATCACCTTTATTTAGAAATATCTAATAATATTGCAGAACATGCGATAAAACCTTTTGTCATCAACAGAAAAGTATTTATGAAGGCAGGTTCTTATGTAGGTGCCAGATACACCACAACTATCTTTTCTGTTATAAGAACAGCGCTTATTAATCATTTGGATATTCAAAAGTATTTGATGTATTTACTGGACAATTTAGGTGAAATTGACTTAATTGACTTGTTACCCTATTCTGATAAACTACCTAAAGAGATATTATCTAAGCTTTAAATCCGCCTAACTCCACCACTGGCGGATATCGACCCTTAAGTAATAATCACATGAATGTAGGTGATTTTTTGTTTTTTGGACTATAGGTGCTTATATTTACGCTTACACTTTAGTGGTTATTAATTTCATTCAATTGATTTGGAATATAGGAAAACTCCCTATCTGCACGAAAAAAAGCCTGATACATAGGGCGATTAGTGAATCGCTTTTGTATCAAACCATTTAGTGTTATGTGTGGTAAAGAGCTTACAGGGATACTTTTTAGCACCCCTGTATGATTTTTAGCACCTTTTTAATTACTATTACACTTTTTCTACTATCTTTTGAATCGCACAATATGTTCAGATTACTACATCATTCAATATCTTGCTGATCAGTCTGCTTATTCCGATATAACCTTCATTATCGACTATATATGTACTCTGGTCTGATAGTACACCGATAGCATTACTAACTGCAACCCTATTTAAAGCGTATTTAAACAATCCTAGATCATTTGGTGCATCACCTACAACGATGACCTCTTTGTCCTTTAACTCATAATAATCTCTAATAAAATTGTAGGCCTTCTCTTTTCCTGCATCCGAACTCACAATTTCCATAAAACCCTGCTTATTTATGTAGTATTTAAATATCTCAATGTATTTATCATTAATATATTTAGCAACCTTTTCCGACATACTTAAGGAGTATATGTCAATCTTATATATTCTCTCATTATTTTTCAATACGTGTTGAATTAAATCTTCTAAATTATCAAATAACAATATGTCTTTTGGTTTTTTCCATTTATATTCTGAGATATCAATAGATTTTTCTATTAGCGTTTTATCCTTAGTTACAAGTGAGTATTCAATCTTGTTTTTTAATAAAAAGTTCCCCAAATCCTTAACTAAATCAAGGTTTAAAGGTGCATCGAATATAATCTTTTCACTTATGCTAGATATAATCATTGATCCATAACAACACGTTATTAGTATTTCTTGAAGTGAATTTAGATCTGATTTTTGAATTTTTCTTTTTATTGATTGCCATTCTCTACCTGTAGCTATTGAAAATAACCCACCATGCTGTTGGAACATTCTAATTGCTTCGACGTTTTGAGTACTTACTTTATCACCACTGTGTACCAGTGTTTCACCATAATCCGATATGATTAATTTATACTTCATTGCTTTATACTAAACTCTTCATAGGGATGATCTGAACTAAAACCAATAATATCTCCATAAATATTTATCAAATTTTCTATTGTTAATACTTCCCTAGCTTTGCCGTTGATAACCAATTTTTGTTCATCTAGCATCAATATATTGGCATCTAAATATAGTGCGTGATTTGGATTATGAGTTGTAAAAATAATGGTCTTATTTTCGTTCTTTATATCTTTCAATAATCTCAAGACTTTATTTTGATTAATAAAATCTAGTGCACTTAATGGTTCATCTAATACAATAACATTAGATCCTTGAATAAATGCTTTACAGATCATTACAATTTGTTTTTCACCACCACTAATTTTATCCATGCTCTTATTCATTAAATGGGGTATTTCAAACTTTTCAACAAATTGTTGAACTAATTTTTCATGCGATTTATTTGGTGATTGAAACATAGATAAGGTGTTTGTTACACCAAAAAGTAAATAATCTTTTACTGAAAAATCAAATTGATTAAATACATCTTGACTAACATAAGCAATCTCTTTTGATCGTTCCAATATAGAATATTCATTGACACACTTATTGTTTAAGAATATTGTACCTTCTTGCGGTTTTTCAAAATACATCAATAATTTTAATAAAGTTGATTTACCACTACCATTTTTCCCAAGTAAAATGGTAGTGGAATTTGATTCTACTTCAAAATTAATGTCTTTTAAGACTTCTCTGGAATTTGAATATTGAAAAGTTACGTTTTCAAATTTAATCACGCTCATTAATAATACCTCGCTTTGTATAAAGTATTATTAGAAACAAAGGTGTGCCCAAAAACCCCGTTACAACACTTAGTGGAATTTCAGTACTCGTAAAACTTCTTGAAATCACATCTACTATAATCATGAAACAAGCACCAATTACAATTGTTAGTGGTATGGTTCTCTTTGTATTTCTACCTACCAAAATTCTTGAAATATGAGGAATAACTAAACCGATCCATCCAATAACACCTGCAATAGCAACCGTTCCGGCAGTTAATAGCGTAGCACAGATAATTACTACCAACCTTAAAGCCTTATAGTTAATCCCTACACTTGTTGCTTCTTCTTGACCAAGTGCTAGTATATTTATTTTCCATCTTAGTAAGAATAGCGTAATAACGCCAAATAATACTATAGGCAATAGTATGAGTACACTATCATATGTAACTGAGGAAAAAGATCCTAGTAACCAAAATGTTATCTCTGAAAGTTGTCTATCTGATGATGCCAGATACTTAAAAAGTCCTGTGGCAGAGCTCATAAAGCCACCGATAATTACACCAGCCAACAATAAGTACACAGAGGATGAACTCTTAAATATTTTTGTTACTATGAGTGTTAAAAACATCGTAATTAATCCTAATGTAAATGAAAATAAACTAATAACTAATCCTGTATATCCTAAAACAATAGCAAATGCTGCACCTACACTAGCCCCAGAGGAGACACCTAATAAATCTGGAGAGACCAGCTTATTGTTAAAAATCTCTTGATATACTAAGCCCGAAATAGAAAGTGCGATACCTGTTAAAAGTGCGACAATTGTTCTTGGAATTCTTAAATTAATAATAATGTTTTTATCTATAACAGGTACACTATCATTTCCTGTAATAATCTTTAAAAAATTACTAACAGATACACTGTATCTTCCAATCATTACAGCTGATAAAAAGAGTACAAGCAACAACATAAAACTAACAATGAAGTAAATATGTGTCTTATTTTTAACTGTCATTTTAACCAACTGTTACTAACGATTGTCCTATTGGGCTTAATCCGTCTAATAAATATTCAATTTGTTGATCTGTCAGTGTTATATCGAACCAATACTCGAAAGTTTCTTTAGTAATTGCTGCTATATCATAATCAAATAGTTCAGGATAAATTTTATTTGCAAGGTCATAGATAAATATAGGTGACTCTACTGAGTTTTGTTCAAACGGTGCAAATCCAACAGGAATGTTATAAACTCTCCCATCGACAACAGCATCTAATTTATTCCATGTATCATTATTGATTAAGGTATTATATAAATACTTTTGATATATACCACCGATTAAAATAATGTCTGGATTTGTATCTAATACTTCTTCTTCAGAGGGACGATTACTTGTAAAATTATCTGAGACAAATTTAACATTTAATTTTCTTAAAAGAGATGCCACAAAAGAGTTTGGCATATCTGTATATGCAAGATGAGATCCTCTTCCGTTTAACTTATCACCATAGATATAATATAAACTAGGTTGATTAGACTGTGCTTCTAATACACTTGCTATGTCATCCATGGCAGTATTCATTCTATTTTGCCATTCATCAATTTTATCTGATGCTTCTGGAAATATTTGTCTTAATATTTCTGAAAATGTAAACAGATAGTCATCAAATGTACCTGATGCAAACTGTCTTATATTTAGAACTGTTAACCCACTATTCCTTAGAGATTCAACTGTTGTTGGGTCAGGAAGTAATATTAAATCTACACCCCTTGAAAAATATGATTCAGCACTTTCATCATACTCATATTTATAAAAATTCACTGAGTCCGGATAAATTAAAGTTGCCCATTCATTATCTGTTACTGTTTTGTATACTCCATCAATCTTGTCTCCAAGACCAAAGGCAATCATTAAATCTGCTGTTGATGGTGAAACAGCAGCAACTTTTTCTACATTTTTAGGAACAACAACTTCTATTCCAGCCATGTCTGTGATTGTAATACCATCTTTGTTGTCATCAGTACAGGCAGTAAGCAATACCGGCAGTGTAATAAATGCAATAAAAATAAATATTTTTTTAAAAACCATAAAAGTATCCCCTCTTCTTAATATTTTAATTATCTTGATGAACTTTATTCCTTTTATAAAATTATAGCATTATTAACTAATATTCACAACATGCGCTTCACTATTGGTTTTTTATTTTTATCACAGTATAACTATTTTTAGCTTTTAATCTCTTTTCCATTTTTCAATTTGAATGATATCGTTTCATCTCTATAAACAGTGCCGCTCTCAACCATCATTGTAAAGAATGAATCTTTACATACTGCCACATGACCTGACATCTTAAGAGTGTATGTTCCTGTTGGGTGAAGCAGAGTGAAATCCGAACCTTTGATTCTTGGTTGACCTTTGATTGCCTTGAATATCAATCTTGGCTTGCCTTCGAAATACTCGTATAAGAACTCGGTGTCTTTGTAACTTGTGAAATTCTATTCACGCTTCTTTTGATTCAGTTCTCGTCTGCACTCCATGTAATCTTTGTTAAATGCGGTGCTGATTGCTCTAACCACACAGTCGGTTGTTTTGATTCCTTTTGGATGGGCATTAAATTCTTGAAACATTACTTTGTCCATCCTGTGTTCAACCATTTGACCATTTATATTAGACTCCCTGAAGATAAATACATATCATATTTACGAACTGCTTGACTGTATGAGAGTTCATTTTCAATGATGTTTAAAACGACCTTTAATTTGAGTTCTCCGTTCTATAGTCTATTTGTTTTCTTTTTATCTTTCATGTGATCCCTCCTGCATACACTTATATTGTATCAAAGTACAGGTTTTTGGTATCAGTTCAGTTCTGATTAAGCATTCTTTTGCAAAATCAACAGTATTTTCATCTACTTCTAATACACACATGATAAAAAAGATGCTTTCCAGCATCTTATTATAGGTATTTAAAATAGTTGGTGTAAAAAAACACCTTTCAATTAGGTGGTGGTAGTACACCATCTTTTTTAAAGGCCTATTTGGATTTTACACCAACTATTTTAAAGGGCCTAAATTTCTACTAGAATTTTATATCATTTTTTGTTTGTACTATGGTGTTATACTACAACACATAAATTCAATTATTTTTTTTGAGTACTTTATTTAGTCGAAACTCTATATACTTACTTAGATTCTCATCTTCACAATAAATATAACAACCTTTTTGTCCTCTAGTCATTAATGTTCTATACGTATTTCTTATTATCTTATCCGCTAAAACAAAGTTATTATTTTTCTTTATGCCCTTTAAACTTTGATCCGTTTTTGCTCTTTTAGTATAATCCGTAATCACTTTATTATCACGATATACTAAATCTTTTCCAATAATTACACCTACATAATCAAACTCTAATCCTTGGGAGGTGTGGATACAACCTACCTGATCGAAGGAATCTTTATCTATAGCCCACGTTTGAGTATTACTAAAATTCCATTTTGCTTTAAAATCATCTTTTAATTCAATATCAAACACATCTATATCGTTATTACTTTTACTTACCCAATCAAATGTATATCCAGAGACTATTCTTGATTTGTTATTAATTTCATTAAGTTTTTTAAGGTCTTCTTTCATTTCAGTAGGGCTTGTATACAATTTAATATCATAGTCCCCGTCGAATCCATCATAGTTTGCTGTATCTCTGATTTGTAAAAGGTCATCTAGAAAAGCTAAATAACCATCACTACCATTACATCTAAATTGTGAAGTTAAATTATAATCTTCACCATAAAAAATCATACTTCCTAATTCTTTAGCTTGTTTTTTAATTTCATTAATTGATCCAAAATCTTTTGTTGTAACAATTTGATCTTCATCAATAAAAAATACACTTACTTTAGAAGCATTAATTATCTCTTTAATTTGGTTTTCACCCATATTAGCAAATAGCCCAGATTTTTCATTTAATCTATGTGCCTCATCTACAATCAAAAGATCATATTCATTTTTTGATGAGTTAAAGTAAGAGCCTGAACCTTTAAAGAGATTCTTAATATAATTCAAACTATACTTATCTTTTCTTAATATATCAAAATATACACTCCTAGGCGCTGAATTCTTGGTTACATAGTTCACAATTTTATGTCTAAATTCAGCAAGTAGATTGATAGCTACAACACTTTTACCTGTACCAGGTCCACCTTCAACCAAAATTGTGTATTTTTCTTCATTTATAATAGCTTTTTCTACAAGTGTTTTTACAGTAGAAAAAACCACTTTTTGCTCATCTATCATATAGAATTCATCATTACCTGAAAGCATTGATGAAATTGCATCTTGTAGGGCTTTTGAAGGTCTAATTTTACCATGATCAATTTCATAAAGTAACTTTCCTTGATCACTTTTTTTAACATTTGATGAAATGAATTCTCTTAATTTTATCGTATCCTTTTTTAAGAAAATTGGAGCTTTTTTTATAATAGGCGTGTATAAATCATTTTCTAACTCGCTTCTATACTCTTCTTTGTAGTTATGTAAATAAGCTGAAGGTTTAATTTCTATGTTGTTGTCACCAATATATGAATTAAAATTACTTATCGTTTTAGCATAAGAGTATGCTTGGTATGAAGGGTGTGTAACTGCTCTATTGGACCCACCTAAATATGTAGTTACTATATCTTCTCTACTTGTTCTTTCAGCTTTCTCCCATTGTTTTAATTCTATAATTAATACAATAGGGTTTTCAGTATATGTATATCCACTAATCAAAAAGTCCACTCTTTTAGAAGTGTTAGGAATATTATATTCTATGGCTATATTCAAATCTTGATTTATACTTGGGCTATATAAAACATTTTTCATATAAAATAATGAATTTTCCCAAGATCGTATTTCATTAATACTATTATAAAAACCTTTTTGGTTTAGTTCATTATGTACTTTTTCAGCAATTATTCCTTGATCTACATCATGATTAAATCCGGATATTGTATTAGAATATACTATCAATTTTATGATCCCCCTTATAAAAATGAAAAGCAACACTAACTTATTATAGCATTTTGTAATTTATTTATATAAATTTTGAAGGAAATTTCAACTTCTTAAGTGCAAACTTAATACCTATTTTATTTCATCTTGCAGATTTTTAATCCTTCATGTCTTATTTATGTATAAATTGGCCGTGTTAATTAAATAATACTTATTTTAATAAAATCTTAAAATAGAATATCAATTGATGACCTAACTTATTAAATGAATCCATACTCTACCTGGGTAGGAAACAATACCTATTAATGTTATCAAAATACTATCAGAATAAATTCAAATAGTTGATTTTGGTTTTTATTTGCAATTTTATCATTTATTTCATAAGATTTATATGAGTCGTAAAGATAAGTTGATTGCCCTAGCTACTGTCACATTTATAGGGGGGGAATAAATAAAAAAAACAGATGGCTGTAGCGAATAAGCTCATTTAACTCACACCCACACTCCGAGAAGTGATAGTAAGCACCATCTGTATATTATCTGTTTCTATTGTATCCAAACTCAACACTCTTTAAAACTTCTTTCCGATACCATTCTCTCTGAAGTATAAATTCATCACTAATCTCTTGATTATAGTTTTCAAGAATCGAATATTGAAAACACTTTTTGACATAATCAAAACCCATTGATGGATTTGCCATTATTGTCACCCTTCTTATTAGCCCTATCAATAATATCTTCTATTAGTCTGTCGCTAAAAGCAATTGCATCTTTTTCAATTTCTTGATTAAGATAATGATCATGTCCCGGTCTTTTATAGTCTTCAAAATCTTTATGCCATATTTCAACAACCTTGGGGTCATGATAAATAATTTCAGGATAATCTATACAAGCTCTTTGATATGCGTGTCGTGTTTCGTGAAAACTACACTTCAAAATATCGAGCTCGTTAGCGGTTTCTAGCCAGTCAGTACTAATTACAATGTAATAACCATCAGATAGAAATGAAGCATTTGTTTGATTACATTTAAAGAATTTTTGCGGTTTAAAGTGTACTTCAATTTCTGATAATCCTAGTATTTTCGATGCATAATCAACACCGAACCTTGCTAATTTTTCTTTCATCTATTCACCAAATCTATTGTATTTTCTATTGCCGTTCATTGTGCTTTTTATCGTGTGATTGGCATAATCCTATTTTGTCCTACAAAAGGTATATAAAGGGGATATGGTGTCCTACAAAGGGCATATTAACGTTGCCATTCACACCTATTATCAAACTAAGATTTTTTTAATATAGCAATTTTACTATAAATAATCTTCTGCATCAAATATGCTATACGTTGTTTTGGCTTGAACGAGTAAATCATCATAAGTAAATAATTCGATTTTGTCGCTTTGAAGTTGCTTAAAATCAGAAGTTTTAAGTTTCGCTTTTTCAGATTTACCACAGATAAATATTGCACGATAAGTGTACAAGTCAGTATTCAACCCTTCAACTTTATTGATTTCATCACTTAAATACACACGATATTTATTTAATTGTTCACGAATTTCATTCACATTTGGACATGAATATGCAGTTTTCTTTGACCGTTTTATCTCAACTATAATTGGAAATCTATCTTGTGCTGTCTCCACAACTAAATCAGTGTATATTGTCGTTTCACTGTTATCTATACCTAGATATTTCCATTTGTCTTGTGAAGAGACTTTTGTTCCTTTAATTTCCCATGATGGATTTATCAACCAAGGATTACTAGCTAAGTGCATTTCAAACACTTTCTCTACTTCTTCGTTAGCGATGTGTTTCTCTAGTTCACGTATGATATTTAAACGATTCATTACATTTGATCTTATTCTTAAAGCATGATTCAATTCAGCAACATTGAACAATTTCGCAAACAATTCCAAAATTTCTTGTTCAGAAATACCCAAATCTATGGCAGCATTATTCAAGGCTTTATCGTTGATTATTTGCATTATTGCTGGAGTTAAAACTTTAATATCATCTTCATCTTTTTCAGAAGGCTTATCAAATACTTTTTGAGCTAATCTTTTAAAAGCAGATTTTTCTTTATCATTATAGTTGTCATAAGCATTTTTATAAATTGGATTGGTCATCATTCTTGATAAATAGTCTTGTTTGCTTATATCTCGACTTGATCTCATTGTATTCCACTTATCAAGAATTTCGTTTCTAATTTTCGATAGATTTTCTTTAAGTATTTTCACTCCTTCAAGCTCATGGTTCAATCCTTCTCTACTACTTAGTACAGGATCATCTTTAGTATCGATAGATATTAGGTCAATTTCTCCAACTAAATATGCGTTAGGAATTCTTCCATCAACATGGTGTTTGAAAATGTTTTCATCAGCAATTTTACCATTAATATATACTGAGACTCCTGCAACGGTGGTCTCATCTTCAGTTTTTAAGTCTGTGGGTTTTTCTACAGTACCCATCCAACCACTTGCATGTTTTTTAAAATAATCGTTGCTCTTATCTACTATATTCTCATCTTTGATTGATGGAAACATAGCTTTTATATCAGTTTTTGATTTATTAAAATAATAAACATACTCTACTTTGGAGTAAAAAAAATGTTCTCTAAGTTTAATCTCAGTTATTTCACCATAGTTGAAGAAAAGTTTAAAATCATATTGCCCATCAAAGTAGCTTGATGAGAATCTTTTTGCGAGTAAATCTTGAAGTGATTTTTGAGTATTTTTGTTAATGTGTCTTTTCAAATTGGGTAATATAATAATCGTACCGCTTGTTTTTGGTACATCCAATGGCGGAATGGTTTGAAATAAACACAAAGAAGGATCATCAATTAACTCAACATCCGCCTCATACTCAACTCTATCAGAATACAAAATATCATAAGCCAGAGTAATTTTTTTCCATTGTTTATCAAACTCGCTTTTAGTTATAATTGTATATTCATCTGTTAAACTAAAAGCAGAAAATTTACCAATACCTTTTTTCCCCATAAAAGGTCTTAACTTCATATCTTTCGGTCTTCGCACATTTTCATTTTTTTCAAATCCAGATTTTGCATATCTTTCTGTTAATTCTTCATCTGTCATCCCTATTCCATCATCCATCAGATACATGGTGTTATCATTAATTAATATTTGACACTTTTTTGCATATGCATCCCATGAATTAGCTATAAGTTCAGATATTGCTGGAGGATTTGATGTATATAGATTTTTACCAAAATGTTTCACTGCTCCTAGAGCAATTTGAAATTTAACTTTATCCATCATACTACCTCCAATGATCGAATATGTCGCAAAACACTCAATCCGATTACTTCTCCCAGTTTTACTGGAACCGCATTTCCAATTTGTCTAGCAATATCACCTATAACATAATCGCTGTTTTGAACAAATTGATAATCTCTTGGAAAGGATTGAAGTATAGCTCCTTCTCTAAGGGATAAGGCTCTATCTTGCTCAGGATGCCCATATCTTCCAGTACCATATCTATTAAATTGAGTTGTTAGTGTTGGACTAACATCATCCCATGTCATTCTTCCATATACTGAGGTAAAAGATTGTCCACTTTTCTTCTTATAACACTCTAAGAGTAAATCTTCTGGCCAGTCTTTCCAAGTACCACCAGGTACAGAATTTTGGATTCTTCTAAGATTAATACTACTTAGTGAAGAAGCTTTGTGTAATGGGTCTATCTCACATGATTCGCCAGCTTTAATCGGTGGGAGATTAGATATGGCATCTCGCAAGGTAATCTTATTATCCTTGCGTTTTGGTTCAAGTAATTCTATACTCCCAAATATTGACGCCAAAAATAAGAGTCTTTTTCTTCGCTGTGGGACGCCATATTCTGATGAATCTACAACCTTATAGTCGACTTTATAGCCTAACGCTATTATTTGATTCTTAAAATCTAAAAAGACTTGTTCTTTTTCTAGTTCTGGAACATTTTCCATTGATATAATGTGCGGATTTGTTGATTTAATATGGTTTAAAAACGAATAAAGTAGACCCCATTTTGAGTCGATATTTTTGTCTATATTGTTTTTCTGCAGTTTAGAAAAAGGTTGACATGGAGCACATCCCATCAGCAATCGAACAGATTCATTCGTATATAACTTTAATAAATCAGAACTATTATATTCAGCAATATCCGAAAGAATAAATTTGGCATTATTGTTTGTTTCGTACGCATATTTACACGTCGGATCTATATCGATTCCAGCCAATACATTAATACCCGTTTTCTCAATACCGTGGGTTAATCCACCAACTCCACAGAATAAGTCAACTGCTTCAATTTTATTAAAATCAATAACCTTTGCCATAGTTATCCTTCTTTCTATCAATCTAGTTTGTAATACTTTTTAAGGCTTCTTCAAATTGCTGAAGTGTATTATTCTCGTTATAAAAAGGTAATCCCCAGATTTTGTATCTACTATTATCTAAAAAAACATAGTGTTCTATATTTTTGCTGTATATTTCTCTAAGAAAATTTTCTTTCCATTCATCTTGCAGTAATAAATGATCTCCTTTTGGTTCAACGAATATTTGGTAGAAAACCATACCACTATTAGTGTTCTCACCAAGTACTAAAAGATAATCTGGCTCAAATCTTTCACCTGTATTAAAAGAATATATTGCAAGTTGTTGCTCATTTCTTATTAAGAATACTTTTTCGTATTTTTTATGGAAGTCATTAATAATATTACTCATATACTTAACAAAACTCTTCTCTTCACTTGTTCCAAAATTATCATTAAAAACAAACCAATCAGACTTTGATAAATCAAGTCGATATTTATCCGGAACAGACATATGATTTTGTGAAAAGCCTTCACCGCCATTAGGAACATTTGGTAATTCCTTGTATATAGTTGTGTCCTTAATAATTTTTTGCAAAGGTTCTGCATGGAATTCTAAAGACCCCTCATACTGAATTTCAATCTTTGAAATAAAATCTGAAACATGCTCTAGTAACTTGGTAATTCCTAAATATAAATCTTTACTTGTAAGTTCATATCCTAATGGGAAGTTAAATTTTACTTTCATTAATCCCAAATAGTTCTTGTTAAGTAAAAATTCTCTAGTTGATTTGACATTTGGGAATTTGCTTGTTAAGTAGCTAAATCTAAGGAGGGGAAACTGTCTAATACCTTTAAAAAGTATATTTTCATCAATTTCATTCACAAGATATGTTTTCGAAGTAGACTGTATGGTTTTTATTGATTCATTACCAAAAAGGTTAATCCAACCACTCGCATGATGATTAACATTATACTCAATTGGTAAAAATCTTAATTTATTTGGTAATTCACGTATTGCTTCTCGTGATTTTTCAATTCTCTTGTTAGAGAAAACAAAACCCCTTCTATAGTAATTATCATTTTTAAAAGATTCCTTAAGTTTTAAATCAATTTTCGTGGGTTCTGTTGGTGCAATTAATCCAATTTCCTTTAATGCTGTTCTAATTTCATTAATATATTTACTATCTGTCATACAATGATATATGAGTAATTCACAAACTCTCAATGGATTATCTATCTTGTTGTCAAATTTTCTCTTTTCTTTAACTTGCCATTCTTCTGTTTTAAACGGAAAATAACGTGCGCCTCTTCCAATCAGTTGAGCTTCACTTATCGTATATTTGGATACCTTCTCACTTTTTCCATGAGCACCTTGTCGTTCATTATATAATCTGACAATATCAAATAAGTTCAATACGTCCCATCCTTCATTTAGCATGTCAACGACAAATATGAGTCTGTATGGATTGTTTACATCTTCTAAAGAATTTAAAAGAATAGCATCATCTTTTGAAATCTTATTTTTTGCTGAATTAAGTGTTATGCAGTGCTCTTCAGAAAAATCTAGTTTTATTTCATTGACTAAGGTGGTTAAAGAGATTTTTTTCAAAGCAAAATATTCGAATGCTTGTCTTATGATATCAACATCTGTATTTGAGTCTCGAACCAGTTCTAAACTCGAAACTGATATCTCATTTGTTATAAATTTGATATATTCTTCGTAGAATTGAATACTTTCCTTTATGCTTTTTGATTTTAGCATTACAACAGGTTTTATATTATGTTTATTTTCTTGAAATAACTTGTATCTATATTGACTAATAATTAACGCTATCAGGGTTCTTGTGATTAAATCATCAGTAGATGGGAGCGACATTATATCTTTAGAATACTTGTCTTCTCTAAATTTAGAAAGTGGATAATCAAATACCACAACATCTTTGTACTTACTCTCAACAAAAGGATTTCTTAAATCACAGGTTGCAGTAAACTCTAATAGCACATTATCCTTGTTGGCTCTAAAGGCTTTCATTACGGTAAATTCCCAAGATCTATCTTCCTCATCCTCAAATAGAAACTGACCATTTTTGGTGCTGGCATTTAAATGGTGAGATTCATCAGCAATTAAAACCACTTTGTTATCTTCAAAGTCATTAATTGAAAGTGAATTTTCTTGTGGTAATAAAGACAATGAATTCTGAAGACCGGCATTTGATGTAAAACAAATGTTTATTGAATCAGGATGTGAATGTTGAAAATTATCTACTTTTTTAATATTGACGATAATACCATTTATTTCCAATGGTGAATTAAATAAATATTTGTTTGATAATGTATTTGTAAGATTTTCAATTGTTTTATCTATAATATTAATATTTCTAACGAAAAACAGAAAGTTACGATATCCTTTCTCGAAGTAATAAAGAATCAGGGAAGCCATAATGACTGTTTTACCGGATCCTGTTGCCATATGAAACAACGCCCATTTTTGCTTATTTTTTGAAAGTCCGCTTTCTGCAAATGTCAAGTAGTTAATCAAGGCCTGTTTTTGATAATCTCGTAATTTAATATTACTAGAAATACCATTTAATATGTAATTTGGTACTGTTTTTGCTTCACCTAGTACTTCAATTGCTGAATTAATTTTTTCAAATAAATATTGACTCATATTTACTTTTCCCCATAAAAGTTGCGTGTATATTTTTTTTCTACACTAGATACTTTCATTTCTTCATCATCAATGTCAGAATAATTAACATATAGCATATTTTTATCGAGTATTTCTACGAGTAACTTCCTTTGGTCTGAAAATGACATTTTAGTAAAGTCGTCTTTAATAGAAACATCTGATGAATTAGGTTTAGAAATAATAAACGGATTCTTTATGATATCATTAAATAAAAGTTCAAGTGATGAATCATCGCTTTCATTAATTTTATCAAGATAAAAACCATTCAATTTTTTTAGTTCCATCACTAAAAGTGGATTTACTTCAGCTTTTTCTGAAATCAGTTGTTCATAAACTTTTCTCACACGAGGAACAGTAACTGTGTCAAAATAGTTCATTTGCTCAACAATTATGAATCTTCTATTTCCACCATCAAGCTTATTAAGTTCTAATACTGCATGAGCAGTTGTGCCTGATCCACCAAAAAAATCCAAAATAATATCATCATCATTTGTTATTATTTTTAAAGTGTCTATCATGGTGTAAATTGATTTAGGATAACTAAATGGTTTTTCCCCATCGAACATTTTTTTTAAAAGTATTGTTCCACTTGATGAAGCATCATATCTAGAATCATCCCAGATAGTTTTTGGTTTACGCCCTGATTTAATTCTATCTTTCAATTGCACATAATATCCACGTCCATCAGCTTGTACTTTGAAATCTCCATTACGTGCAGCTGTTAATATTTTGAGCCTGTCAGACCATCTCCAAACCCTTCTTCTTCCATTAACATCAATTGGTAAAATTGGGACTATATCAGGATTATTATTGAATGACTCTGGATTTAATTCTACTATTTCACCATCCTCGTTCAACTGTAATATTTCCATCGGCTCATAGACATATTCGATTCCACCTTTTCTATTTCCTCCAATTGCAATAATGTTATTTTCGGATTTTGAGTAGTAAAGTGTAAATTCAGAATTAGGTCTTTCTTCAGGAGTTGATGTACCGCCACTTCTTCTAAATGGTAAATATCGATAGTTACCAGATTGATCCGAATTGTTAAAAAGATTTTCTTGTTCTGTTGTTAAATCAAGGTTGTTGATATTAACTTTAGTTATATCTTTAGCATAATAAAGGCAATATTCATGGCAAGTAGCAAAATTGGAATTTATTGTTCTACCTCGAGGATTACTTTGGACAATAATCGTACCTACATAATTTTCACGAGTAAATAATTCATCACACAAAACCTTTAGATGTGCATATTCAAAATCATCTATTGCGATTGCAATGACACCATCATCAGTTAGTAACTTATATGCAATTTCAAGTCTATTTTTCATGAAGACTAACCATGTTGAGTGGTTAAAACTATTATTATATGAGAATGTATTAGCTGCTCCTTCAGTATTGTATGGTGGATCTAAGTAAATGAACTTAATGGAATTTTTATGTGTTTTTAATAAACTTGAAACAGCAATTAGATTATTCCCTTTTAGCATTATATTTTTTTCGAAAATACTAGATTTCTTTGAATAATATTCGTTGACATTAGTAAAAACCTTTGGTTCAAGAAGAACATCAATATCATTCTGCATTAATGTTTCGTTGATAAAAACCTCATTACGTTTCTCATCTTCACTAGATTGACCACCTACGAGTAAATTATCTTTGTATGGAAACGTCAATACAACATCGTTGATATTAGATAAGTAGTTATTATTTTTATCAGTTAATCCAATTCTGTTTTTAAATCTAGTATAACTATCTGGAAGAAATTCACGATTAGAAATTACCCACGAGAATTTCAAACTATTAAAAATTAGAGCATTGTCAACTTTCACGAAAAAAGTCTTGACGATAATATCATTTGACAATAGTAATCTAATCAAATCCGGATTAAGATTAATTGCATCTTCTTGAAGCTTCCCCTTCAACAATCTTCCGTTATCATCCAAATATTTCACATCAGAAAATAATATTGTTTCTAAAATAGTTAATAAATTATTCATTCTATACCCCTCTTCAAATTATGTATCAACCACATTTGCTATCATTTAACTATTTTATCATTTTTTACTCTTAAATTAAACCTATTACTAAAAGTTATCCCTTGTTATTCTCTCGGAAAATTCTTTTCTAGCACTTTCCATCGCAGTTATAAAGTACCCATACTAGTTTTTAATTGGTTCATTAATCAATTCTTGGTTCTTAATTCGTTCTTTGTTCCTATAGATGTTAGGTCATTCAGATATTAAGATGACTATGATTTATTTAGATATTGATATGCTTTTAATTAATAAAGATTATTCTATATATACCCCTATAATTAATCAGACGTCGGATTTTGATTTGAGTAGTTATTACTCTTTATTAGATTTGAATTCAATTGTTTTTAAAATGTCTTTTATTTAATTGATAGATATGTAAGTGTATATTACAAAAAAAGAAGAAAATTTTGTAATAGTCAAGAGTTAGTAGATAGATTAAATTAATTAAACCCTGATTCAGTTCTAAACTGAGTTGGGGTTTTATATTTAAGTGAATAAGCTAATCGGTGATTGTTAAAATAATCAACAAATTGTTTTATCACTTTCTTTGGATTCTCACAGTGAAAAAAGTCATAATCATATTTTAATTCATCCTTAATCCATCCATTAAGTGCTTCTATAATTGGATTATCTGTAGGAGTTGCTATACGCGACATGGATCTAATTATGGTATCATTGAAGATAGAGTTGAAGGCTCTAGAGGTATATATAACTCCTTGATCAGAATGGACAATCGTCTCAAGGTTTGTATATCCTCTTTTTTCTTTTTCTTCTAAAAATCTTTTAGCTACTCTATGATGATTTCCTGGATCTGCTCCATGGCGTGACTTGGTTAAATCGTAAGATATCATGGCGTGATCATATAAATCAATATAGATATTCCAATCGTATTTTCCTGTTTTATGTGTAAGAATTGTTGTATCTGTACAGACCTTTTCAAAGGGTCTTTTTGTTTTAAATGTATCTAATTGATTCGGGTATTCTTCGTGTTCACTACCGGCACTTAATTGCTTACGTCTCGCTTTTGATTTAATACCTAACTCTTTACACATTAAGTGACATAAAAGGTCTGAGAAGTACACGCCTGTTGCATTTCGAATGACTTGGGCTCTATTTTTATATCCCCATACTTTATGTTTTACATAAGTATCAAGAATTTGATCCTTTAACCATATTCTTTTTTCTTCATATTGGTTTAAACTATCTTTTCTTTTTAACCATTTATAGTAGCCAGATCTTGATACTTCCATATAACTACATAATGATTCAATATTATGTTCAAAACTTAAGTCTTTGATGATTTGGTATTCTGCTTGGATTTTCTTTTTGCCTGATAAGCCTTCACCTCCTCTGTAGTATATCCTTTTTTTAGGCGTTCATTTTCAATTCTTAGTTTCATATTTTCATACTGTAAGGCTTCAAGAGGTGTTAACTCCTTTTTATTCATATACTTAGAAAGTGGATTGCCTGGTTTACGCTTATTTTCTAATGCTTCAATTCCGCCTTCTTTGAATCTCTTGACCCACGTACTTATCATACCGGATGATACATTATTTATCTTCCCTAATTCTTCGGTGCTATATTGTCCTGTAAGAATGAGTTGGACGTACTCATATTTTGCTTCTTTGCTCCAATATCTTGATGGCGCTTTATTTAAAACTCCTTTAGGTCTTCCCATTTAAATCACTCCTTTATTTATTATTCTATACAAAAAAAGATGTTAGTAGTTTTTTTAGTGTCTACTAACATCTTACTTTTTCAATATTTCGTCCTTCTTTTTTTGTACAGTGAAGCATTTATATAATTAGAATAGTTAATCATATTTATCTTTATCCCTTAGTATAATCTTAATTAAGTACTTATTTATTGATAGTTTAGGATCATAATATTGTACTTGATGAACTAATTCAATAATTTCATCGTCGTTAACATTTTCTTTATGAATCTTTTTTCCTTCAAGTATAGAATCATAAAAAAATACTTCAAATACTTTATCGTCATCTTTTATGATATTCAAATAGTCTCTTACATTACATCATGGATATAGTCTTGTATACTTTAGTGTGTCTTGATTAATAGTGGAGTCCACCTTAATATATTTAATATCTTTTAAGATTTCTCTCACATATGCACCTATTTGATTAATGAGATTTATCAAATCTATAGTAAATAATCTAATTTTTTCAAGTGTTATATTTCTATCATTAAATTGTGCTGTATAACCTTTGTTATTATCAAAATTCACGTAGTACTCAATCGAATTATGTGCGGTATTTTTGTTACGTCTGTGTTTTATATAATATTTTATTGATTCATATACTTTATTAAGATCAATAAACATATCTTTTAATATATCATATGATATTTCAGTATATAATTTGGATAGGATACAATAGGTTAGACAGAATTAGAATAGACATGTTAAAATCAAACTAACAAGAAAGCGAGTGGTTTTAAATGTCTAAAGGAACAAGGTATACCGATGATTTTAAGAAGCAAATTGTAGCTCTTTATAAAAGCGGGAAACAAGTTTCAAAGTTATCAAGGGAATACGATGTAGCAACACCTACGATTTATAAGTGGATTAAAGAATCAGATACAACTGGATCATTTAGAATGCAAGACAATTGAAAATTATGTGTAAACTTCCATAAAATAACATAAAAAATACCTCCTATTTATAAAGCTGCATTTCAATACTATACAGTGTTTACTTTTAGGAGGTATAGATAGGTGATGATTAAAATGGATTAGTTGGCATTAAATCATGAACAACTATCTTATTCATTTTGATTTCTCTAGTGCTTTCAAACTTTATTGCTGACTCGTAATCAAGATAAAGTCTCTTCATTATTGCATATTTATCACCAATAAATAATTCAAGAATGCCTTTATCGATAAATAATCTTGATTTAAAAATTGAAACCGTCTTAATCTGAATAAAATCTATTTTTTTGATACCTTTAGAATTACTATGAGTAGAATCAATAATGAGTTCTTCTTTATCGTAATCTATATATAAAGATGTATATTGAGTTTCATCTTTTTTGTTATATAAGATAACTTTTAGGTTTTTCATTAAGTTAAATTCTATTTCAACAGCATCTAAATTAATCTTTGGTCTAAATCCTTCTTTATCAATTAATACATTATTAAATGATGTTGCCTGGTATCTTAATCTCTTTATTTCATCAATCGGTGCCATTTTAAATTCATCGTTTTCGTACCAAACAGTTCTTGGAATACTGTAAACACCAGACCAACCTTTTTCTATTTCAGTTTCTAAATTAAGACCAAGCCAAGCCATGAAGATTTGTCGATTATTTTGATCCATTATTGCCTCTGGTGCAAAGAACTCTCTATTATATGATGAGAGTCTACCATGAAGTTCAGGATAAAAATGATCATCTTTATATGTTCCAACATAGTACTGACAACCAAAATTATGAGAAATGAATAGTAAAAGATGTTTATCAGATAGTTTACCACCTAGTCTAGTACTAGGCAGTGGTAAGAAAGATGCACACATACTATCTTCTGATACTTCGGTAAACTGATTTGTTTGATCCCGTTGGTAAAATCTATGTTTATATGTCCAATGAATTAAATCGTGTGATTCAAATAAACTAGCAAAATCCCCTTTATATTCTTCTTTGGAATCAGGGTTTCTTCCATGCTTATCAAGTACTTGAAGATTACCTGTTAAAATATAGTATTTACCATTATGCTTCCAAATATTACTTGGGTCAGATGCACCAATCGATTCTGTCAAATCACCTTGATCATTTTTAAAATCAATATACCCAAATTCATCACTTTCAATGATTAAATCATCTCTTTTAACAAAGTCTTCAAATACTGGGCCGGATGCTTCAGCAATACCAATACCTGTGCCTTTTAATGAAGTGTGGTTACTATAACCTATTGGTAACTGCCAGTAAGTTAAATATGCTTTATCATTTTCAACAAAGCCACCACCTGAAAAACAGCCACCGGTATGTTTTGTTGGTCCAATAGCATCTTTATGATGACGCCAATGAAGTAAATCAGTTGTACTTAGATGTGCCCATTTATATCCAACCTCAATGTCTTCATATAAAAACATCATATGATATCTACCATTTGCATAAAACCCACCATTAGGGTCTCCTGGTAAACCATACTGATTTAATAAAGCTAAATGATATAGTGGACGATAAGGATCATTTAATAAAATATTCTTTTGTTCTTCAAATGCTAAAATTCTTTGTTTAGTTGTCATAAATCACCTTTTTTTAATTGATCAACGGCTTCATGAGGTGTTAATACTTTAAAGTTTCCTTGAATACTATAAAGACTACCCTTACTTAACCTAACTGCAAGTGTTAAGACTTGCCCTTTTAACTCATTTATTTTTTTACTCTTAAATTTAATAACATGTGATGCATCATCCCCACTAAACCTTACTGAATCTTTAAAGTTATAGCCTTGAATTAATTTACCATATGCATCTTTAATACTAAAGAATGCATAATCCGCTTTTAGATTAACTTTAAGATCTCCACCTTCATATAGTAAAGGCTTAGTGATGATCAAGCCATTCTTATTCGTATCAAGACTCATAAATCCGTCTTTTCTCATCGAAAAGACACTAATTTTACCATGTCCAGGTGTCGTATAACCATGAGGTTCATCAGTTCCTGAGATATAGTATCTGTCTTCATCTTTTAAGGATATCTTATAGGATAAATAGCCACACATCATGTTTGATTCTTTAGGCAATAAATCATCTCTTAAAGATCTTTTAAAAATGATACCATCTTCACTGTAGGCAAGTTGTAGTACGACATTACCACCTTTAAATTTATGTCCAGGTAAACTTGATGTACCGAGTGAGTTCGGTGTGTTATAAACCGAAATAAACCCAATATAGCCAAAACCTTCACTTTCCATCATGTAAGTACTATACATGTCAGAAAGTCCTTGGTCTAATCCATCAGTAGATAAAACAACCAATGGTTTTGTATAATTTTTAAAATCTTTTGTAAAAGATAGACCAATCCTTCTATCGGTATGTGCTGGTCTTTTATAGATCGCATATTTCTTATATTTTTTATGATAGATAATAGACATTGCATAATCTGGTGCATCAACCCCTTCATGCCAAACTAAATTGGGATCTAATCTAAAAATTAGTCCATCATCTGAAATAAAAGTTTTAGCAATATGCTCATTGTGCTTATTTTTATATAAAGCTAAACAGATGTACTTAAAATCTTTGAATGCGTTTTTTAGTTCAAAAAACTGACTTTCACTGTATTTTAAGTCATCTAAATCTTGAGGTAATGTTTGATTAAATAGTATTTTGTTAGGATAAGAGAAATATGATTCGCTTGCTACCGCATAAAAATTGATGCCATCATCACTCATTGCCATTAAAGGGAGGTTATGATTCATCTTTTGATAATTAACACTCCAACCTTGGTAATATACGACATATTTTTTTAATTTTTTAATATAAAAAACAGAAGGATAAGCCCAAGATAAGCTGACAACTTCACTAGATGGATCAATATAAGGTGTTTTAGATATTAACTTAAACTTTTTTACTTTTCTTTTAAAATTCTTTTTAATACTTAAACTATTATCATCAAAAAATAAGATTTTTTGCATGCTTTTACCTTGGATAACCCCAAAAGAGGTTATCAACCTTATGAATTTTTTAAGTAGTTATCGAATAATTAGTTCTGGAATAATCTTTATATGTTCTTTTGGTAATTGATGATGATCAAGTCTCTTTGCAATGTAGTCATAAATTGCATGATAGATCTCATCAATTGGTTGTGCAACTGTTGAAATCTTAAGTAGTTTAAACCAATCAATATCATCGAAGCTAATGATTTTAATATGTTTATATGAGTCATCTAATTCAGAAATTGCACTAATTGTGTTTAAACCGAATGTATTAGTACCTGCTATGATACCATCTGGTTTTTTCTTAATGATTTCTTCTTTAATGACATCTTTAATTGAATCATTTGGTGAGAACCTATAAATATTTTGTTCATTGTAACGAATTTTATGTTCTTCGTGTGCTTTGATGTAACCGATTGAACGGTGTGGTGTATGTCTAACATTAACCGATAATAGGAAGATGTTATGACACCCTTGATTAATTAAATGATTGGTTGCTAAAAAAGCACCATGGGCATCATCTACAGTTAAACTACCAATATCATCATATGGCTTTCTAAATAGTTGTAGAACTAAGATATTTCTTTTTAAGGCAATATCAACAATATCTCTGTTTTGATCAGAGGTTGGAATAAAAATGATTGCCTTAGTACGATACGACATTAAAGATAGAAAGTTTTCTCTTTCAATATCTAGATTTTCAAAACTATAAGTAATAATAACTTTATAATTTTGTTCCCTAAAATCTTTAACTAGTTTTTCTAAAATTAAGCTATAGAAAAAGTTATTGATGTCAGAAATGATGATACCAATGGTATTACTATTTTCATATCTTAAAATTCTTGCACTTTCATCTGCAACATAACCGTGTTGTTTAATTGTTTCTTCGATTAGGGTTCTATTCTTTTCAGAAACATAACCTTTCTTTCTAATTACTCTGCTCACTGTAGATGGGGAGACATTACAGATTTTCGCAATTTCTTTTATATTTATCATTTTAATACTCCTACGAATGATAACTAAATTATTTGAAAATATTCTTTTAAAGCTGGATAAAGTTCTAGATAATTTATGTATTTTTTATGATACAACTCAACATTATCTTTATTTGGTGTGTATTTTTTATGGGTTGGTATGAGTTTTTCACATGCCTCATCAAAACTCTTGTACACATTAAGACCTATCATTGCTGTAATGGCAGCTCCAAATGCTCCACTTTCTGGATTGTCTGGGATTTCCACTTCAGCATTGAAAATATCTGCAATCATTTGACACCAAATTTCATTCTTAGAACCACCACCGGTGACTCTAATTCGTTTAATATCAATTTCTAAATCTTTAATTCTATCATAACAAGATTTTAATGAAAAGGTAACACCTTCAATTAATGCACGACTTAAATGCATCTTCTTATGATTGAGTGACATTCCCACAAATGTAGCTTTTGCAAAAGGATCATTAATTGGGTTACGTTCACCACTTAAATATGGTAAGAAATATACTGTATCTTCAATTGGTGCATGTATTATATCATTAAATATATCATCGTAAGACATATCTTGATAAAAATTCTTTTTCCACCAACCTAAAGCTCCAGCCGCTGATAATGTTACACCCATTAGGATATATTTATCATTCACATGAGAAAAGGCATGTAGATACGTTTGGTAGTCAATTTTTGGTTCATCAGTTACTGCAAGTACAACCCCACTTGTTCCAAGTGAGATATTTAAGTCGCCATTTTTAATAACATTAGCACCAACTGCAGCCATTGCTTGATCTCCACCACCAGCAATTACTTTAACATCTTTTATAAAGCCAATGGTTTCTTTTATATTGTTTAAGATAGTACCTGCTACTTCATATGATTTTAATATAGTTGGTAATTGATCCTCATTTATATGGGCGATAGTTAATAAATCTTTACTATAACTGTGTTTCTTTAAATCATAGAATAATGAACCACTTAGATCACTCATCTCAGATACAAATTTACCTGTAAGTTTATAAACTAAATAGTCTTTAGGTAACATGATTTTGTTGATTCGATTAAAATTTTGTGTTTCATTTTCCTTTAACCATAACAATTTTGGTAGTGTTAAGCCAGTAACTGCAATATTACCTGTTTCTTTAAGTAATTTTTCTTTAGTTACAATACTATTTAAAAAATCCACTTCACCAAATGTTCTTTGATCATTCCAAAGCATTGCTTTTCTAATGACTTGGTCATTTTCATCAAGTATGACTAAACCGTGCATTTGACCAGAGATACCAATAGATTCAATATCTTTTTCATAACCCTTTACTAGACGTGTTAAAACATCAACCATTGCATGATACCAGACTTCAGGGTCTTGCTCACTCCAAGTTGGTTTTGGAATATCTGGTTCATAAGTATTCGATTCAGTTCTGATGATTTTACCTTCATTAACTAAGACCGCTTTTAAACTGCTTGTACCTAAATCAATCCCAATATACATAGCTAATTCTCCTGATGGACATTAAGGGAAGTTTGACCTTCCCTTAATGGTTAATATGTTTTATTTCTTTTTAAACTTAATAAATTTGAATGTTACAAATGCACCTAAACCAACAACAGCAACCGCCCCTAAAACGATTGAGATAATCAATACTAAGTTATTTGAGTCTTCTGTTTCTGGTTGTTCAACCTCTACTGCAACAACAGTAATTGTTCTAACTGGACTCATTATGCCATCCATTTCAGCTTTGATTTGGTATGTACCTACTTCGGTTGATGAGAATGTAAATGAAGTGTTACTTTGACCAGAAACTATAACATCGTTAACATACCATTTAACTGTTTCAAATGTCGCGTTATATGGGTTTCTGTTAACTGAAATAATTGCTGATTCTTCAGTTGTGATCTCACTTGTATTAGAAGTTAAGTTGATTGATTCTAATGGAATTTCAATTACAGGAGGTGCTGTAACTTCTGAACCATCTGGGAATTTTTGTTGTAATGGAGCGATTAACAGGTTGTCATACTCCATATTTGAGTTCCAGCTTCTAAAGCCGAATCCACCAACAACATCACTTCCTAAGTAACCTTGGATCATCTTATGTTCGTTAATATAAACAGTAATATAGCCACCAGTTTGAACATAAATCGCTACTTGGAATTTAGTACCTGGAAGAATTACTAAATCAGGGTTGAATCCACCACCTAATTCAGCACTCTTTGAATCCATTAATTTAACACCACTACTGTGGAACACGTTTACAACTGTGCCACCAGTACCAGCATCTGTTTTAATTTCTAAGTCGTTTCTACCTTGGCCATTAGTTACTCTAAATGATAGTCCACCAATATGTTCAGTACCATCTTTATAAGTACCCATATCTTGCATTTGAATGATGTATGTGAATTGTGCAAGATCATCTGCACCAGTATATGATGCGTTATATTTATTCGTAGATGCTGATCTTATTGATTTACCATATGCATCAAACACGAATCCATCACCTTCATGTGCAAAGTTTGGAAGTTGTTGACCTGGTGTACCAGAGAAATCTAAGTATAATGATTCATTTTCAATTGCATCGTAATTTGATTGATAATCACTTACTACATTCGCACGCTTTTCAATGGTTGTAATTAATAAGTTATCTACATAAGCTTTAGTATTCGCAGTAAATAAACGATATTCAACATCAGTTCCAGTCATTTCAACTGCTAATGTATGTTCAATTGTTAGTAATCCATTTAAATAAACTTTAATAACTGCTTGGCCATCTGCAAAATCAATAGAATAACCTAAGTTGAATGTTTCAGTTGGAATTGGAAGTGTATTTACTTTTCCACCTTTTAATGGTTCATTGTTGTGAACTAACACATCGCCATCTCTAGAAATTCTAGTTACAAATGAAGTCTTGTCTGCACTTAAAACAACATCAACATAAATTCTTGTTGTAAAGTTCATGTAGAAACCGACTCTTGATAAACCGTCTTGAGGGATTAATTCAAATTCAGCTGATACATAATTTTGTGGGTATAAACGTTTGATAAATGGTTCTTTCCAAGTAGTGTCTGTATCGACCATTAATCTTGGACCATTTGGATCTTTTAATTCATATAATTCATTTCCTAATTTTGCTGTATTAAATGATTCTGCTACTAAGATGCCATCAGGAAGTACGACATCATCTAATATGATACGATTTGTAATTTTAGCTGCGTATGTAATATCAAATGCAGATACTTCTACTGCATCGGCAGTTGCGAATAATCTCAATTCTTCATAGTTTTGATAAACTCTTGCAGCAAATTTAATTCTTAATACATCATCAACATAAACTTCAAATTGTTCATTGTCACGAACGACTTTAACTTGATAAATAACATCTGCATCTAATGTAATTGGGTTAGCAATAATTCCACCTTTTTGTACATTTGAACTGTCTGAAATGATTGCACCATCATCTTTAATTAAGAATTTGCCTTTACCATCTGCTTCTCTTACTAATTCAAATGATAAAATGCCATCTAAACTACCTTCTGTAACTGGTAATTTAAGATCGAATCCAAAACTTCCAACCGATGTAGCTTTAAATTCAACATCAAAGTTATATGAACTACGTTTGTTAATATTTAATGATTCATCAGTTACTTTACTCATTTGCAAGTTAGCTGATTTAGATACTAATACATTATTTTCAACGACTAAACCTTCATCGCCTACCTTTTCACCATATAAACCATCTGCGCCAGTAAACTCTGCTTCAAATAGTGTTTCACCTGGTAAGTAATAAATTTCCTCAATTGGTGCTGATTCTTTTACGACTAAGTTGTCAATTTCAACTTGTGTAAATCCATCTGTGTCATAGTGGAAGAAAAATGCACTAGTTGGTGTTTTAGCGCCTTCTAAAGCGGTCTTAATGATTAGTTCATCATTAATATAAAACTCGAATTGGTTTTGATGCTTAATCACTCTAACTCTATATGTTACATTGTATTCCATCACTAGAGCACCAGGTACTAAACCACCTGTATCTGCTGTATTATTGTAAATGTTAATGCCCATATCACCGTTTTTAATGATTGCATAACCTGAATCACCAACAGCTTTTTGTAAGTTAAATTCAGTATTACCACTATCAAATAAACCAACAAACTGAATACCAATGAATCCACCAGTACTTTCATTCGGGAATTTATAGTCCACTGTGAACTCAAAGTTTTCATTCCACGTTAAAGTTGGGAAATCGTTGGTTTCATAACCACCGGCTGATGCACCTTTTAGAATTCCGTTTTGGACTTTCATCCCACCGCCAACACCTGGGTTGCCAAAGGCTACACCATCAGCAATATCATCGAAGTTTTCTTCAAAAATAATATCACCTGGCGCAGCATATACACTATTTATGTTAAATACTACAAAGACAAATAGTAATAACCCTGATAAAAGTGTACTAAATATTTTTTTCATATCTTACTTTCTCCTATTTTATTTATCAAATATATTTTCTGTTGAAGCTAATTTTGAAACATAAACTTGACTAAATTCTACCCCTGAGCCTTTTGCGATTAACCCTAATTCAACACTAGGTCCAATTAATGAGGTTCTTCCTACTAAGGAAACCTCATTATTAATAAATAATTCTAAATTTGATCTATCAATAACAAGTTTTAGATTTATATCGACCATTTGATCGTCCCCAATTCTAATCTTACTGCTAATTGGATGATATAAATCCATTAAATTCTGAATCGAAATATAAGTGCTACCATTCTCTCTAGATACAATAACTTCGTATGTTTTACTGTTTTGTTTGATAACTACTCCAGCATATGAAGCACCTAATTCAAACTTGATTTTCGCATCAACAAGCGATCTTTGGTATGTACCGCTAAATAGTAGTTCATTAACGTTAGAACCTGTTGATACGATTGAGTTTTCATTTTGATTAAAACTTCCTTGAAGAATACCAACTGCCCCTGGTTCATATTGGTAAATCTTTCCTCTATTTAAAATCTTTTGCATATGGGTATCAAGTCTAACGCCTAAAGTACCATCTGCTCTTTGGAATACTTCATGGGCAATATTAATGTATCCACCCCAGTTGCCTTGATTATATGTTTGTGGTAACCAGCCATATAAATAATACTTGTCTTTGATTTGTACAAACTGAGCTGCAGCTAAATCTTCACCATCTAAGACGTGTTTTTCTTTAGTACTCCAATCTTGTTGATCAATTGGCGTATCTAAATCCCCTATCCAATAACTTGGTCCACCTACGTGATGGGTTGTAATTCCTGATTCACTTGCAAGTAAATACCATCTTCTACCGATCTTCATCATTTGTGGAACTTCAGGTTCACCTGCTTGTGCATTAGGATAACGTCTTAATTCAAAAGCTGTTGATTCCCAAGTTTCACCCGTATTTGTTTTAGATGTTAGCATACCGATTGCACTATCTTTGAGTGATGCATTGTTGGTGTGATAATAAAGTGCTAGTAATCGGTATCTATCAATATCTGGGTCATAGAATACATATGGGTCTCTTCCACCCGCTGGGAACGTTTCATATGGATGGTATGCTTTATATCCAGTTAAGAAATCACTTGTTCTAGAGTAACCACCTGACCAGTTAATTAAGTCTGTACTCTTAGAACTTCCCATAGCATTATGCATTCCAAAGTATGAACGATAAAAACCAGTATGATAATCTTTATAAACACCTAAAGCATAGTAATTTGAAATCTCAGGTGGATTTGAATCATCTAAATAAATTGGTGTTGGTTCGTATGTAATCATATTTTTACTTAATAACAACTGAGTCTTAAATGAACCACCTGTTTTTAAGTAATACATATACATCTGACCATTTTCATAAAATGGATGAACATCCCCTACATTTTCTCCGTAAAGGTTAAAATGAAGACTGGTTTCTGCTTGCTGTAGATAATCGACTGTAGGGTTCCAAGAAACCATTTGACCAGAGCCATCTTTTGTTTCAACAATAAAATATAGACTATCTCCTTGATTTAAATCAAGTACATCTTGATGATAGTATCCCTCAAGATCAGACCCCTTTAAATCACTAGAAAGACTAGTTATATCAATTGTTTCACCATTTAATTTAAGTGAGACTGTAACGTCAAACTCCGATACTTCTGCCATTGAATATTTGCCTGATACAGTTACTCTGCCTTGAATTGGTGCGACAAACTTACGAACAACTTTATGATCAACATATGGCATCATAATGTTTTGATCAAGAACTGCTTCATCATAACTAAAGTATGCATTCGTCGCATCATAAGTCATATCAATAAATTCATCATCAACTAGCACTTGATAGAACCAGTGATTATAACCTTGTTCTTCATTTAATGTATATCCATGATGTGCTTTATAAGTTTGTTTACCTGATAATAATGGATATTTTTCAGTTTTCTCTTCTTCATATAATTCACTGTAATCATCAAGCACTTCACCTGGATCAGGTTCTTTATCTTCATCTTCTTTAACATCACAACCAACAACGATAATGCCTAAGATAAATAGAATGATTAAGGATAAAAACTTTTTCATATCACACCTCCTTTTTAATTTGTTTTATTTTGATGCACCGTAACTATAAACTTTAAAATCTCTAACAGTTAGGTTGCCGTTGCTTACAAAGAAACCAATTTTATCTCCCGTTAAATCATACATTCTAGCAGACAGTGCTATTTTGTCGTTAACATATAGTGTTAAGGTTTCGTTTTCAACCAATATATCAATGTAATACTTCTTTACTCTTATACGTTCTAATGTGTTAAATAAGCCATTAAAGAAACTAAAGTTGGTTTGGAACTTATTGACATAGCCAAAGTTTAGTCCATTTGTTTGGTGGTCAAAAATATAACCATAAGCATCAACTGTTTCATCAATTGCTTTAGGTAAGACACCAAATGAAGCATTATTTCCACTAACTTCTAACGTGGCAGATAATCTATAACTACTAGGTAAACTTTGATCTATAATTTCAATTTCATTTCGATTGTCTTTATTTGATAATGAGATGACATCACCGGTATAAATTAAGTCTTGGAAGGCAGAATATCCACCTTCTGTCATACTGACATTTAAATCCCCATTTTCATCTTGAGTTAACTTGTGAACCATTAAGTTTCCACCCCAGTTAACTTGTCCATTATCAACACCATTTGATTTAGTTGGAATCCAACCAAATAAATATCTATTTTTATCATCCGCAAAACTTTTGGCAGCATAGTACCCTCTACCATCTAATTGAGTATTGACTGGTGTAATCCATGGGCCATTTAAACTTTTTGATTTAACATATCTAGTTGCAGCAAAATCTGAATAAATTAAATACCACCAATCACCGATTTTGAACAAGTCAGCGCATTCCATAAAATGAATTTGATTGGTTTGAAAGAATGGTTCAGGTTCAATGGTCCAATTCATTAAATCACTAGATTTATATAATGCCAGTGATGCTGAACCTAATGCTTGTTTGTATTTGGCTGAGATAATCATCCAATACATTTGATCATCTGGATTATAAAATACAAATGGATCTCTAAAGTCAACATCTTGATAATATCTAGTATCTGCATAGAAAGTAAATTCTGGATCTTTTTCCCAATTGATTAAATCCGTACTTGTTGCATGCATAATAGCTTGTTTACCAATGTGAGGATTGTGACCAGTATAGAAAATATGATGTGTTTCATCTTTAGTAATGACTGATCCTGTAAAAACATAAAGATCAGGATCTGTTGAAGATCCACGTGATAATACTTCACCATAATCTTCATAGTTTACAAAGTTTGTTGTTGTTAATAAATTCCAAGGTACACCTTCACCAGGTAATACACCGCGATGATCATATAGATAAAACAAATAAAATTGATTATTGTAATAGTACGGAATGATATCAGCGATTGCACCTTTTGAATCTCTTCTATACATAAAGTTTTGAGTTTTTGAAAAATCGACATCAATCAATTCTTTTTCCTCCGGAATATATTCCTCAAATTCTTCTTCTTGACAGCTAATCAATAAAATTGAATATAAAGCTATTAGAAATACTAAGTAAACTCTTTTTTGTAGTTTTATCATTTACTCTAACTCCAATAATTCTATAAATTTAAACATCTGACGATATTCATTAAGGATTAAATGATCATCTTTTAATCGTGAATCAATTCTTGCTGCCAAACTGTATTTGTCATTTAGAAAACACTCAATGATATCTTCATGAATAATGACTTCTAAGTTGATTTCAGTTAAGTCTTCTACCCTTGTTTTAGAAAACACTTTTTCATCATGCATGATTTTTAGTTCATTTTGATCAATTGTTAACTTAACTTTTGATTTTTCGAATCTTACTGTTAATTCACTTAATTGATTTTTGATGTTGATGTGTGTTTTATCCGTTTTTAAATTGATTTTTGTTGGTTCATTAAAATTATTCTTTTCAAATACTTTAACTTCTGAAAATTTGTTAAGCAGTGGTGATTTCTTAATATATAACTTACCTTCTGTTCCAACATAGATTTCTCTAGGTATACTTAAGGCACCACCCCAATGATTTCCACTGTGTTGTAGTGGAATCCAACCATAAACTAAATTATGATTGTTAAAGACTTCAACTTGAGCTGCGCATAAGTCTTCTCCATCTAACATATGCTCAGTCTTTGTTTGCCAGTCTTGTTCAAGAATACCTTTATTTTCTTCACCAATATAATAAGTTAAGCCACCGACGTGATGATCTGTTCTTCTAGCCAAACTTACGAATAAGTACCAACGGTTATCAAATTTGATAAACTGAGCAACTTCTGGTTCACCATGATAACCATCCTTATATCGAATGAGTTCTTTACTAGTTTTTTCCCAAACATCTAACTGTTCAGTTTTGGATGTTGTTATAGAGATTAAACAGTCCATGACAGCATCATCATGTTTTACATAAGTGGTTGCTATCATTTGATATTTATTTATATCCTTATTAAAGAACACAAATGGGTCTCTAGATGATTGATATCCATTAATAGGAATATTAATATCACCTTTTTCCCAATGAATTAAGTCTTTACTCTTAGAACTACCAATATATGTACCAGCACCATAAAATGTATAAAATAACTCGTTGTAATTAGTAATAGCTAGTACGAAATATTCAGTATTTGATGGGTTATTAGGATTATTTATAATCTCTACTTTTTCAAATGTTGATAAATCATTACTTCTTAGTAATGCTGATGAATACTTTCCATTTGTTTTCAGATAGAACATATAAAGTTTTTGATCATAATAATATGGATGTACATCACCGATAGGTGTTTCTAGTACATGGTGCAGATCATTTATCTTCACTAATTTCTTTAAATCAATTTGAAATGGACTCATTTTTTTATTTCTCCTTTGATTCTTTTAAATGAAACGATTAATAAAGTTAAATTAATAAGAAGTGAAAAAACTGAAATGTACCATTCAGCAGAAAACATATCTACCCACAGAATAAAGAATAAAGATAGTAAACCAAATGCAATTGATAATCTAAGAACTAAACTGTTCATCAATAAGATTCCCCTTCAATTTCAATATCATCAAATGTATTGAGTGTTGGATCAGGTATTGGTACTGCACGAATTAATGCTTTTGTGTAATTATGTTGCGGATTTTTTAAAATACTTTCAATATTACCAGTTTCAACAACTTCACCCTTATACATAACAACGATTCTACCTTCTTGAGCGATGAATCTGGCGGTTGCTAAGTCATGGGTTATATAAATAAATGTGACACCCATTTTTTTATTTAAAGTATTCATTAAGTTTAAAATTGATAATCTTAATGAAACGTCAATCATACTTACCGGTTCATCTGCCACAATGATTTTAGGATTTAGTGAAATTGCTCTTGCCATTAACACACGTTGTCTTTGCCCACCTGATAATTGGTGAGGAAATTTATCTAAGAATCGATCGACTGGGATTAATCCTATTAGTCCCATTAAATCTACAATCTTTTCATCAATTTCAGCTTTTGTCATTCGTTTATTATATGTTTTAATTGGTGCGTATAAACTTTGATAAATTGTTTTAACTGGGTTTAAGGCCGCATATGAATCTTGTTGAATAAACTGGATATTACTGTTGTGAACTTTTTTATTAATCATGCCGGTAAATTTCTTACCTTCATAATAAAGTTCACCACTGGTTGGTTTAATTAAACCTGTAATAATACGTCCAATCGTTGTTTTACCACTGCCAGACTCGCCAACAACAGCTATGATTTCACCTTTGTTAATTGTTAAATTGACATTTTTCAATGCTTGAAAGGTTTTATTTTTACTCATAAAACCAATCTTTTTAGTGAATATCATGTTTATATCATCAAGTCTCATTAATTCTTCCATTGTTGGCACCTACTTAGTTTTTGGTTTTAGTCTACTTAAATCAATTGGTAATTCATCATAAATTTTAAAGTCTTTAACATCACCGATAAGTGATGGTGTAGACTCAATAAGTCTTCTTGTATATGCATGTTGACTCTTTTTAAAGACATCAAACGTTGTTCCGTATTCCACCAGTTTACCGTTATACATGACACCAACATAATTTGCATATTTAGCGACAATAGCAATATCATGGGTCATTAGTAACATGGTGATACCTAATTCTTTATTAATTCTTCTTAAGATTTTGAAAATATAGTCTTGAGTAATAACGTCAAGTGCTGTTGTTGGTTCATCTAAAATGATGAGTTCTGGTTCTAACAGTAAACTAAATGCGATCATTACTCTTTGTTTCATGCCACCTGATAATTCATGTGGATATGAATTTAATACTCTTTCATAGTCAAGTTTGACATATTTTAATACTTCGATTGTTCTTTTTTCGACATCACTTTTTGATAAGTGTGGTTGATGTTCGATTGCTGTTTCATAGAACTGATCAAAGATTGTCATAACTGGATTTAATGTGTTTTGAGATGCTTGGAACACCATCGATACTTTTGACCATCTAAAATCTTTAATACCGTGATAATCCAGTTCATCGATTCTTATACTTTCATCCTTAGTGTGCATTGTAACTGAACCGTTTGAAAGTTTACCAGGACTACTAATATTTTGAAGAATAGCATTAGCTAGTGTTGTTTTACCACTGCCTGATTCTCCGACTAGAGCAGTGATTGTTCCTCTTTTAATATCAAAGTCAACATTATCAACTGCACAAAGTGTATATTTCTTCATGAAATATTCAATTGTAATATTTCTCATTTCAATGATGTTTTCATTCATAGTTAGTTCACCTTCAATCTAGGATTTAAGAGTTCATCTAATCCATTGGCAAATAATAATGCACCAACTTGGAATAAAACAACTGCTACTAATGGTTTTAATAAGAATGCTAGAGCATCTGGATTAATTAACCCTTGTACACGGGCTCTATGAATCATTGCACCCCAGTTTGAAGGTTCAAATGCTGCTAAACCTAACATCATAATCCCAACACTACCTGTAATTGCTGATTTCATAATCATAACAAAGTTAACGATGACATATGAATAAATATTAGGTAGTAACTCTTTAAAAATAATATGGGTTTGACTCATATTCATGACTTTACATATTTGAATAAAATCACGTTCTTTTAAACTCATGATTTGAGCTCTGATGGCACGACATAATCCAGCCCAATTCCAAATACTTAATACTAAAGCAAATGTTAATGCATCTTCAATTGTAATAAGCTGTGCTAATAATAAGAGAATTGGGAAACTTGGAATGGTTAAGAATAAATTCGTAATACCTTGAATGATTTTATCTACCGTACCACCAGCAAAACCGGAAATAATTCCCAGTGTCACACCAATACACACTGTAAAGATGGCTGTGAGTAAGGCAATTGATAATACATTACCTGCACCAAAGATTAATTGTCTAAATATATCTCTTCCAAGTTCATCGGTTCCTAACCAATGTTCAAATGATATTGGTGCATATCTGTTTTCCCAATTGGTTGCTTGATCATAAGGGAAAATCATTGGTCCAAAGATGGCCAGTAAGACAAATACTGCAAGAATGGTAAAGCCTATGGCTGTTTGTTTATTACTATAAATACTTTGGAGCATTTGTTTGATTTTTGACCAAATGCTTAATAAAAACTTTTTGAGGTTTGACATAAATTCAGGGAATTTAGGAGTTTGTGTATTTTGATTTGTCATTCTGAATCCCTCCTAATTCTTGGGTCAATAAATGAGTAAATTGAATCAGCGATTAAATTAACAATAATTACCATGACACTGGTGAAGAAGAGAATCCCTTGTACAACAAAGAAATCTCTAGAACCAATTCTTGCTGATAATTCTGAACCAATCCCTGGATAGTTAAAGATACTTTCCATCAATGGTGCACCACCGAATAAGATACCAAAGGATACTGCCATTGATGTAATTAAAGGAAGTAATGCATTTTTATGTAAATATTTTTTAGCAATAACTTTTTCAGAAACCCCACGGGCTCTGGCTGCCATGATATAGTCTTCACCTAACACACCAATTGCACTACCTCTCATCAGCATTGCCCATGAACCTATTTGAGATATGACATATGCTAGTACGGGTAAGAATGCATGATGTAAGACACTTAAGATGAAGCCAATATTTAAGCCTGGATCAAACTTAATATCGTAGTTCCCAGAAGGTGGGAATAATCCAAAACGATATGCAAAGATTGAAACAAGTAATAACCCGATTAAATAATCTGGTATAGATGTCGAAACAACAATGAATGAGAAATACACTTTATGTTTCTTACCATCTCTTTTTCTTGCCATTGAAGCCCCCATCTTAGTTCCGATTAAGAAACTAATTAAGAGTGAAACTGAAGCAATAAATAATGTCCACGGGAGTAGGTTTTTAATAATAAGGTTGGCAGTTATTGCTTCAGTATACAAACTTCGTCCAAGTTCGCCTCTCATGATTCCACCGAAATATCTTGCAAATTGTAGGAAGATATTTTCGTTTGGATCATAATTTAACATCATAACTGCTAGTCTTCTAGCTTCTTCATAAGGAATATTTCGCTGACTAGCTAAATTGAGTGCATAGTTGTGAACAATATCCCCAGGAATTAACCTCAAGACAAAGAAAATCAGTATGGTTGCAAGAAATACAGTAATTAATGCAACGCCTACTTTAACGAATAAAAATCGATATTTGTATAAAAAGTTGGCTATTTTATTCATTATTTGAATTGGTTTTTTAGCCTGATTAGAATTATTATTCATAATTCACTCCATCCTATTTTTCTTTTGTTGGTTTATAAATACCTGTAACAAATACTGTTGAGTTAGCATAGTGTAAATTTGTTTTAGCAACTAAGAAGAATTCCTCAGTATTTACACCTGGTACATAAGTTACGTTACGGTCAACACTCCAGTAAGACTCTAGTGGAACACCGTCAATCATACTGACATCAATGAAACTACCTGTAACGTTTTGATAGAATTGAACACCAATGTTCATCTTAGAAATACCTACAATAAGTGACCCAATAGTATCTTCTAATCGATCTTCAGGAAGTGAATATAAAATATCTACAACATCTGAGAATTGAATTTTACCACCAGGGTTTTTAAGATCATCAACGACTAAGTTAATACGATTTGATAATGGTGAAATTTGACCATCATCACCAATCATGTCAGCTGGGAATCTTGGAATATGCGCATATCTACTATAGACATCAGCAAATTGTTTTAATGAACCGGTTGGGTATGAGAAACTCATATTTAAGTCAGTCCAGTGAACAACTAAATCATAAGAACTATCTTCAGCAGTACCATTTGCATAAAGGTTTGAACCATCTGTTTTAATTAATACAGTATCGATACCAAAGCCATTAAGTGCTGCTTGTGCAGCCTCAGCTGATGCTGATTGTCCTGGATGGTTTTGGTCAACCCCCATATAAAGTTTGATTGGCTCACCATTTCTATGCCACTTGTTGTTAACTTTTGTCCAACCAGCTTCTTCTAATAATTGTGTCGCTTTTTGTTGATTAAATGAATAGTTAGTAACATCTTGGTAATAATCTCCAGTCCATCTTTCTGCTTCTGATGGTGCCATACCTAGAATTGATTTATATGATGTAATCGCATACGGGTTACCAGCATTTTTAATCTCTTCTCTATTAAAGATGTATTGGAAAGCTTCTCTAACTTTATCTGTCCAATAATCTTTTTCTAAGTTGAAGATAATACCAATCGCACCTGGGTCAAACATCTTTAAGTGAACTAAGTTTTGATTTTGATTTAAGATTGCATTTAAAGTATCAATTGGTGCTAATCCATCTTGATAGTGGATTGTTCCGTTTGCTAGCATGTTGTATGTTTGATTTAAATCACTCGATGAATAAACTTCTACTGTATCAAACTCAACTAAGTCAGCTGCCCAGTGTTGTTTATTCTTAACCATAATCATTTGAGTAGGTGTAACTTTTTGAAGTTTGAATGGGCCTGTTGCTACAAACCATGATGGATTATGTGCTCTATATGCTGCTGTGTTTGCTTGTAATTCAGCAATTTGAGATCCTGTTGAGAATTTATTGAATGCTCCCCAAGTTGTTGAGTCATCAGGAATTGATGGACTTTCATTAACGATTCTAATTGCTATGTCTGCATAGGTTTTAAATTCGTTATATTGAACTGTGCCATTTCTATCTTGAGCAATTAATAATTCCTTAACGCTATTAACTGGTAATCTGTTTGGATTCCAAACAATTTTTACAGTTTTATCGTCAATCTTATCAATAGACATCATATAGTTAGTAGCTATTGTGTGATTTAAATAATAGTATGCAATAACGTCTTGAGCGACAAAATCATCACCATTGTGCCATTTAGCATTTTCTTTAATCTTAATGATGGTTTCTGTGTCACTAATGTGATCCATTGGACCATATGCTAATTGTGGAACAATTTCATCTGTTGATCTAACGTAAGTATAAAGACCTTCGACTGAGAACCAGTTTAATGGACCAATGTTAGTTCCTCCATTAAAGTGATTAACAATTCCGTTTCTCTCCCAAGAAGAGATAATTTTAAAAGTTTTCTCACTATTGAATAAACTATTTTCACCACAAGCAAGTAAGATTGTTGATAGTGTTAAAAGCATAGTGAGCAGATAAAATCTTTTCATTAATTTCATACTTCATTCTCCTTTTTCAATTTTTTATATTGAACATTTTTAAATTCGACATCACCATGTTTGATGAATAGTGATAAACCACTTCCACCTTTTTGATACATTCTTGAAGATAAAGCAATTTTGTTATCGACATAACAAATACAAATATCTTTTTCTACAATGATTTTCACTTCATGTTCGTGATTTGTTTTAAATCGATAATTTCTATATACGTTTCTAAAGTTATTGAAACTCCAAGCCTCAACTGGTAAGTTATCAAAGGATAATTTATCTTTCGCATAATCCATGAAATATGCGTATGCGAAATCTTCTTTAAGACTGTGTCGTAACATTACACCAATTTGATATGCATCATCAGTTTTAAATTTAAAGGTAAGCATGTATGATTCATCAACTTCGTCTTTAACTAAAAATGATTTAAGTTTATCTTTTGATTGAATAATAACTTTATCGTATTCAAGTTCAGTTTTAAACATGTTTTCAATTGATGTAGGTAAACTTACATTAAGTGAACCATCTTTATCGGCATCAATCTTATGTACTTCTAAGCTACCTCCCCAATGCCAGAAGTTTTTATCATTTTCTTCATGCTTGGTAGGGTTCCACCCAAATAAGAATCGTTCATTCTTATCATTTGTTATACTTTTAGCTGCATAGAAGGCACGACCATCAAAAGCATCATTCTTTAGAGCTTTCCATGGGCCATGTAATGAATCTGAAACGACATATCTTGTTAAGCATTGATCGGTAAATTCAGAGTAGATTAAATACCATTTACCATTAATTTTGAAAATATCAGGACATTCATGCGCATAGTATGCAGATGGCATCCAAATGACTTCATCAAATGTCCATTTAACTAAGTCATCTGATTTATAGAGAATAGTTACACCTGATCTTGTTTTATGGGTATTTTTAGTTCTTGCAGTAATTGCCATTTTATATTCGCCTTTAAATTCAAAAACGAATGGATCACGCCAATCATGTAATTCAAAATCAATACCTTCAGAATAAAATGTATCTTCTTTAATTTTTGTCCAGTGTACTAAATCATGACTCACTGCATGCATAATTGCTTGAACTTTTTTGCCTTCAACATCAAAGTGTGGATTATGACCAGTATAGAAAATATTATAAGTATCATCTTTTTTAAATACAGAACCAGTAAAGATATATAAATCTTGTTCATCAATGCTTCCACGAGGTATAACTTCACCTAATTCTTTATATGAAGTAAAGTTTTTTGTAGTTACTAAATACCACGGTGTACCTTCACCATGTTTTTCTCTATCACGATAATCATGTAAATAGAATAGTTTAAATTCCCCATCTTCATAAAACGGGATGATATCTGCAACAAAGCCTTCGTCAGGTTGATAAAAAATTTTCTGTTTTGCCATATTTTCCTCTTCTTTTCTTATTTTTAGTGGCAACGTTGCCACTATTGCTTTAATAATTAAGGTATAACCATTTATGATTTCCCTTATTTTTGTATTTATGATTCGATATGGCAACGTTGCCATATTATTATAAAATATTAAGCGTTTTGTTATTTTTTTATCAAAGTAAACGCTATCATTCACACATATAATATATGTAATGTTTTAAGATGTCAAGCGTTTTGATAAAAAATGTGACAACGTTACCAATTTTAGTAACAGTTAAAGGATTAGATTACGGAATCCTAGTACAAGCAGATGGTTCGAATTATGCTAGATTGAACTGATACCAAAAAGTTGTACTTTGTTATAATACAAGTATTTACAGGAGGTATCAGATGAATGATAAAAATAAAAATAATAGAATATGGATTGGAGCATTCAAATAAAAGGTCGTTTTAGACATCATTGAAAACGAACTATCCTATAGCCAAGCTGCACGTAAATATAATCTATATTTAGATCGGGTAGTTTAAATGATACACTACCGGCCAGATGGGTTTATCAATATAGACTTTATGGGAAGGAACGGTTTTATCAGACACCAAAAGATTATCGTAGGAATCCAGTTAGAAAGTTCTATACACCATCTAAAGAGGTAGAACAGGATTTAGAACTCAAAGTCAAACATCTAGAAATGGAACTTGAATATACAAAAAACTTATCGCCTTAGTTCAAAAACAGGAACGAATAAACAAAAATACCAAGCAGTCAAAGAATTAAGGCGAAAATATGCATTAAAAGATCTACTTGAAATAGCTGGTTTTCCAAAATCTGTATACTACTACTATGAGCATCATAAATCAACAGATAAGTATCATCATATAAAATCTTAATTTCAGATATTTTTCCACTGTCTTTCTATCCTTATTTAAATGTTTTGATACTTTTGTTATATTAATTTGAATCAATCCTTCCTGATATGCTTTACTAAATATTGTGATATCTTCTATGTTAGTTATTTGTTCAAGTAGTATTTTTGTCATGTATATTCATCCTCTCATGAGGACAATTGTATCAAAAAAGAGTACGCTTTTTATGCTAAGAATTGGGGATTCTTATTTGCACTGAATTGCGTACTCTTATTTAACCATTTATAAAAGGATACCTTTCCTTTTTGAAAACTTACTCTTTTACCCTATGTGACATTTTGGCTAATCGATCTTGATTCTTCTTGTGCAATGGATGCCATGATGGTTAAGATGAGTTCGCTTTTGGGATCTAATGTCCACAGGTTCTCTTTTTTAAAATAGACTTCAATACCTTTATCTTTGAGTTTTCTAAGATAGGAAATCGTATCTAGGGTATTACGAGCAAAGCGTGAGATGGACTTGGTAATACTTAGATTAATCTGCCCAGCAAGCGCATCCAAAATCATCTTATTGAATTCAACTCTTCTTTTGGTGTTAGTCCCTGTGATGCCTTCATCATGGCGATCTTTCACACGTACACTTTGACTCACATTTCTAGCTAAGTGCACCCAACAAGACTGATGTCGAGAATCTGGGAACACACGACTAATAGCATCTTTCATACCAGATAAACCGTCGGTAACAAAGAGTAATGAAGCATCCATTCCTTGAACCTTCAAATCATTTAGAATAATTTCCCAGTTATGAGCAGATTCATTAGGAAAAAGGCGTTAGGTAAGGATTTCTTTATAACCTTCCGGTGTGATACCAATCGCGAAATATAAAGTTTCTTTGGTGACTGTGTCACGTCTTACAGCTAAGTAGGTCGCATCTAGATAAACAACCGCATATCGTTCGTTTAATCTTCTTTGATTAAATAATCCTAAGTCTTCAACTACCGCTTGAGTGATGTTAGATATCGTTTGACTCGTAAATTCACCATTTCTATCTCTTGGTACCTTAATGTTTAAATCGCCATATTCTGTCTTAATATGACGTTCATAATAGCCATTATGGCTGTTACCTGAATTAAATCCGGTTCGATCGTATTTCTCGTAATCTAAGAATTCAGTTAACTCGATGAGCAGCAACTTATTCACAGCTTCCTCAACATGAGTTCTAAAAAGTTCAGTAATATTACCATTTTGAATTAACGTATTTATGAGTTTTGAGGTAAAATCATTCATAGGGAATCTCCTTATAGTTATTAGTTCTAGTCAAACTCAATTATACTAGAAGTGAGATTCCTTTTTATTTCTATTTAGATTTCATTTACACAAAATATTTTACACTGTGTGTAACTGTCAAAGTATAAGTTTTTTTGTATGAAACATATAACAAAACAAACTATTCGAATAATTTCTTTCGGTCCACTTCTAAAAAAATCATCATAAATATCTTCTATATTCTAGTTTGATTCAGCTCTTCAACAATATAATTGTATGCATTGCCCCATTTTATGATTTTTTATGCAATATTTTTTTATATACTTATGATCGAGGGTCTAACCAATCACTAAATAATATTATTTTATATCAAGCATTAACGCAAATTCATCAATATCTAAGAGTTTTATATTCAATTTTTCCGCACCAATTTTTGCTTGCCTTGTGAAACCATGATTATTTGATATCACAACCCAATACTCATTACACTTAAAAATCTTACCACCAGCATGTACTTCTTTTATAGCGTCATAGCCAACTTTACTCTTATAGTGTTTAACCTGAATCCCAATAACTTTATTCTTGGTTTTTGCGATTACATCAATACCGAAATCACCAGATTTCTTTGTTAATTCAGTACTATAACCAATCAATTTTAAACTATCTGCAACAAATTTTTCAAATTGATACCCATCCATAGTATTTATTTTTTTAAAATTATACTTCATTCTGGTATGCTCAATTCTTTTATTTCTTTTGTATGTTTTGTATAACGTATACCCTCTCATCACCAAGGAAATCATTGTTAGCAATACCCCTAATATTAAATACAATATTCCGTAGTCCATAGTTGCAAGTATAATTGCAGCAATACCAAAAGAGCCAATCACTATATCCTTATTTTCCACTAGGAATTTTATATCGGATTTTGATAATAAGTTGTCTTTTTTCATTTTTTATTCTCCCAAAGATTGTTTATATAATCGCTTATTTTATTCAAATAAATCAAACTGTAATTTAATTATATCGGATTTAATATTATAAATAAACATTGATAAATCCGGTATTGAATTTTCTATATTTGACATCTTTCAGTTAATAAAGTAAAATATATTTGAGTCATAACGACGGGTTGATAGTCCTAGCTACTATCACATACAACTAACCACTTAGATTATATCTAGGTGGTGTTTTTATTTACCATGATATTTTCTTGGTTATTAGTTATATATTACTTATAACACATATCTAAGCAATGACTCACCTTAAAATGTAAAAAAAAGATGTCTAGACAACATCAAATTTTGTGGTGCCATAAGAGAACAAATAAACATGCACTTTTTTTTGAAAACACTTAAAAGTGTTCCGTTGTCCTTTAACATACCTTTTATAGGACACCGTAGGAAAGTGTAGCCCTATTTACTTAATTGAATCATAATAGCGATCTAATAAATTTTTACATTCTTTTGCTATTGCAGTAGATAAACTGGGTGGAACAGCATTACCAACTTGTTCACATCTTTTTGTATGACTGCCAAAGAATTTATAATCAATTGGAAATCCAGTTATCGTTGCCGCTTCCCTTACAGTAATGACTCTATCATAGTAAGGATGAATTGGGAAATTACTATGACCAGGAACCAATGTAGGACTACATTTTTTTGAATCAAGGCGCATTGTACTACCTCTAGAATAAAACTTGCTAATTTTTAATTCTTCAGGAAGTTGGTCAATCTTTTTAGCGAGATTCTCACCCTCGGATACGTATTTAAATCGTTCAATTGTTTTCGGTGAGTGTTTCATTGGTTGATTGTCAATATCCTTAATTGTGTAATCGATTAAATTCAATGCATCAGCAACAGTTTTAAAATACTTGTCCTCTTTATATAGTGGTTCTGGAAAGATATAATCAATTCCAACATCACCTCTCACAGCCACTATGATAATTCTGTCACGCTTTGTTGAAGCTCCGTACCATGCGCTGTTTAATACTTTCATGAAAACCTTGTAACCCATTTTTTCATAAATATCCAAAATATCCTGTTTAACAGAAATTAGATAATTGTTTTGATGGAGAAACTTAAGAAGGTTGTCTTTATCTTTCCTTAGTGAACTACCTAATTCTTCAATTTCAGCTGTTACACCTCCAATTTTTCTAGCATTGGCTTTGTAACCTTTAAAATTTTCTAGTTTTTTCCATAATATGTCAACCTTCTCTTTAACATCAAGTGGAGTGTCATCTTTGAGTATTTTTGCATTGATAATCCCTGGCACATTCTCAATAACGCTAATTTTGGGCTTTATCTTGTTAACTAACTGGAGTTGAAAATGGTAGTAGACATTCCTAGGGTCATTTGGCGATCTTTCTCCAGCTAGAGAAAATCCTTTGCAAACTATACCACCAAACATAACATCCGCTTCTTTTTGCTTCAATCCTGTTTCTTTTAAAATTTTGTCCCCATCTAACAACATAATATCTTCATTACTGACAACAGCAGTTCGTTCAATATCATGATTATTATGCAATAATGTTTTCAATGCATTATCATCAATATCATTAACAAAAACTGATTTAAATCCATTATTTTTAAAGCCTAAATGACTTCCTCCCGCACCAACAAATGTTTCCAAAACTGTATATTTCATTAATTAACCTTCTCTTTCTAAAACAACAAATTAAATTTTTCTATGTATTCATAGGCAATACTATTTTGCGAGATATACTTCGTAACAGCAGTTTTAGAGAGCTCACTAAGATCGTAAATAATTTTTCTATTATTACTTCTTGGTTCAAATTGAACACACCCAAAATCATCTCTCATAATATTTAGCCAGCTTGATAAATATCTATTATCTGAATCTGTTAAAAACAATACCTTTTTTCCTCTAAATTTACTAGATATGATACCAGAGATTTGAGGATATGTGGCAACAATCCATCTTCCAAGGTCATTAAATTCTTTTAAGACATCCAGCATAAGATTAAGATATGGATTTAGGTACGAACTATACATTTCATATGCAAACTCTTCAAACGGCATATCGGCATATTTAGCACCTGTCGTCGTAGGAAGATTATTTCTATCGATTAGATTAATTGAGGAAAGCGAAATAAATACATTACGCCAATTTCTATTATTTGGTGTATTCAATCTTCTTAAGAACTGTTCTTCTGTTTCTCTTCTATCTATACTGGTGTATCCTTGTATCTTCTTAATCTGCAAATATTTCAGACACAAATAAAGCTCAAATAACCTCGTATCTCTCACGTAATATTGTGATATTGCAACCAAATCATTGTTTATAGCATTAGCTAATGTTGATAATTCTTCTTTGGTGATCTCTCTAATATTGTAATTAATATCATTAAACTCTAAGACTTTGCTACCTTTCGGATATTCAAAAACACCAATATTAAAATTCCGATTTCTTATGATTGATGATGGGAACATTAAAACTGCTGATGTGTCTTCATATTCATAAGATTTAAGCGAAAGTTTTTGATTCGCAAAATGTTGATATTGAAGTACCTGCCCTATCCCACGAACGAAATCATTGACACCAATATCTGAACCTTTTAATTCTAATATTGCACGAACTTTGTTACCAGATTTTATAGTAAAATCTGCATATAAACCGTTAGGATATTGATCTTCACTTACAAACTCATAATTAGAGTCTATATTTAAAACATTAAGTAGAGTTTGTTGTATATCTCTATTTTGAATAATAAGATTATGAAGTAATTGCTCATTCATCATTTCACCCACTTACACTAAGTTTTAAACTTACTAAAATGATACCATAATTTGATAGAATTTTCTATTGAAGTTTAAATTATATTGACTATATATTGTTCTTTGATAAATAAGTTTAATTCGGAATCACATCACCTTCAACTAATTGAAGTGTTTTTGAAGTTCGGAATCACATCAAAACTAAAGAAAAAGACCCATCATCTTTCGATAATGAGTCTTGAACTTTCAATATTTTATTGCCGATAACTATTGTGAACGCCAACGGTAACATACCCTTTATAGGACACCGTGGGAAACTATAGCCCATTAGCAATTAAAGATAAGTTTGGTGCGGGTGACAGGACTTGAACCTGCATGCCGTAAAGCGCTAGATCCTAAGTCTAGTGCGTCTGCCAATTTCGCCACACCCGCATGTGTTTATATATTTACTTATTAAATAAAAATGGCAGGCCCAGCACGATTTGAACGTGCGCATGAGGGAGTCAAAGTCCCTTGCCTTACCGCTTGGCTATGGGCCTACATAATATTTATTTCACAAAATTGGGGCGGCCGAGGGGGATCGAACCCCCGAGTGTCGGCGCCACAAGCCGATGCGTTAACCACTTCGCCACGACCGCCATACTTTGCGCAAGTATTATTATACCAACAATTTCTATTTTGTAAAGTTCAAAATAACGGAAAAATAAGTTTTTTATTCAATTGTATAAATATTTTTATAATATTTGATATTATATATTAAGAAAGGAAGTATTTGTCTATGAAATGGTTTGGAAGAATCCTATACTTTGTATTTGTTTTACTAATATTTGGTTTTATTGAATTCACATTAATGGGAGTTGAAGGCATTATGCGTAGTGAATATGCAAGCCAATACATCCTAGAAGCAGCAAGAAACGATGAATCTTATGATGTCTTTGAAGGTTTAGATAGATTCAATGCAGCAATTGGCACGTATTACTCAAAAGACTCTATTAAAACATCAACTGATTTAACGCACTATGATACAACATCTGAAGATATATTAGAAAAGTATCAAGTAAAAATTGGTTTCTATCCTTTTGTAAGCTTACTAAAGGATACAAACGTCAATATTTACTATGATGGTTTCTATATTGTCTTTGAATCTTTCTCTGATGATATTACATTTTACAGTTTAGATATTACTGCATATCATGTAAATGACCCAGAAAAAAAGAAAATTACATTAACTGAAGGTAACTTCTTAAATATTTATCCTACAACCGATGGGTTTGTTGTGAACCAACGTGTTCCACTTACAACATATTTATATAATCCATACTTCTATAAAGAGGAACAAAACACACTGGGTGGATTATATGAATATCATATCTTATCCATTGATGTTTATGCACATGAAGCTGAAGTTGAACAACCTACATTTATTTACAGAATGACTGATGGTACAGAAACATATACAGGAAGTCCTTTAGTCACACATAATACATTAAACTTAACACCAGATACATATAATATATCTAAAACATTAAATGGTGTACATCCTACAGAGGATAACAATCCATTCAACTTAAGTTTAACGTATCATCCAGCAGACTTTAGTCCTTATACATACTTTTACTTTATCGTATATGGTCTATACTTTGTCTTAATCATTGTCATTCCTTACTTCTGGTTCTTCCATAAGAAAGTCATGAAGAGTTTCAAGAAAAACACACCAAATAACAATACACCAGATACTAAAGTTGACCCTAAATCGAAACAACCTCAAATATTTAGTGATGTAGAACCAAAAAGCGATGAATAATCGCTTTTTTTCTTATTGAAATGCCTTAAAAGATATGTTATACTAATAAGGCGAAACGGGGGCATGGTGTCAACGGTAGCACACCGGTCTCCAAAACCGTTTGTGTGGGTTCAAATCCTGCTGCCCCCGCCATTTAATTAACGAGAGCTGTTTGAAATATAACAGCTAAATTTTGATCAATTAAGACGACTTTGAGTAGTCATAATAATTGAATTATAGTCCAATAACCTTAAGTTGTCAACAGTTTTGATAATTGTAGGTTGTCAGAAGCAAATAAGGAGGTTTTATTTAATGAATGGATTAAGACTCAAAGTCTTCCGTGAATCACTTAAAATGAGCCAAAGAGATATTGCAAAACTAATGAATACAACACAGGCTAACTATTGGAAACTCGAAACAGGTAAATCAGTACCCAACGCAAAGCAAATTCTTCAGCTTTGTAAAATTTTCAAATGTACCCCTAATGATCTTTATGGCATTCGAGGTGTTTATGAAGTTGTAACTATGACATGGGATGATTAGATTATGAAAGTTAAAAAATATAAATATGCTAGTGAATTATATAACGATTTACTTGATAATCCCAATAGTGCAATGCTAAAATCATTCAGACACTTAGAGATTTACTCTTTAGTAATTAACAGAATACCTACAAAGCAAGATAAATTAGATTTAGAAATATTAGTATCTACATTCAAATCTATCCCTAAAGCATCACTAAACTATCTGATTCTTCTCCTTGGTTTGAGTCCACGTGCTAAAAGAGATATTTCATTTTTAATTTCACAAATTCAGGGTTCTATTCTTACAGCAATTACACTAAATGTACCTTTAAAACCAGAAGCATTTCATAGAGCATTCAAGGAAATTGGTAAGCATGTAGACCAAGACGTAGTAAACAAAATGCTTTACGATATTAGTCAAGAATAAACTTATCATGATATGTTTTTAATACAAAATCTCTTCTAACGTGTACATATCTATCTAAGGATTTTGCATCTCTATGTCCGGTCATAGATTGCACCGTTTTTCTATCTGCACCGGCTTCAATGAAATGAGTTGCAAATGAATGCCTAAACATGTGTGCATGTAATTTGTTAAGACCAAATATAGACTTATACTTCCTCATCATGTATTCCAAATCATCTTTGTTGATTGGCCTATTTTTTAATGGGTTGTGTAGTAAAAATTTATGATCATGTTTTTGATTGTACAGCTTCCAAAGTATGGTAGCTGTTTTTTCTTTAAATGGAACCATTCTATCTTCATCCGTTTTAGTAGTAGTAAATATAATCATGTTATTTTTGAAATCGATGTTGTTCTTTTGAATATTTAATAACTCACTTCTTCTACATCCAGTTTCCATTAAAATGAGAAATGTTGCAACTTGAAATAAGTTTTCTTCGGTCTCCGGTAGAGCATAAAAATAACTTCGCATTCTTCGTATATCTGGTAAATCTATAAAGTCATATGTAATCAATCGTTGTTTTAATTTAGGTAAACTTTCTAAGTACTCAAATCTTATCCCAAAAGTCTTAAAACATCTTTGTAGATTCCCTATCCTCATATTAATCGTTCTATTACTACATTTGTTCTTCATTTCACGGATATATCTGGATAAGTTTTCTTCAGTGATATCCTCAGCTTTTATAATATCATTTGCCTTACAGTAATTTATAAAATGCTGATAATGTGATTTGTAGTGTTCATATGTCCCCTTTGATAACTCCAAGGATATTTTATTTAAGTGTTTGTTTGTTAGTTCGATTATTGTCATTTTCTTATACCTTTCAGTTTATTTTATGAAAGGTTGGCCAACCATGCACGTTACATTATATTGCATGATTATCTTAATAAAAATGTTAATATTGCACACATTTGATGTCATATAAATATATATACTAAAGTATATATTTTATACATCTCATTTTTTGGGTGCATTTTTAACAATCTCTTTCTTTTGAGCCTCGATTTGTGCATCTTGTGATTTAATCTTAGCTGCATTAGATCTAATCTTATCCATTTGCTCTTCAATGATTTTGTTAAACTCTGTAGATGTTTCAAAGAATGTTGCTTTTTCAACAATCTCAATGTTATGTGCCAAAATATCTTCAGCTTTTTTTAAGTTGACTATTTTTTGGAAAAAACTTGGAATATACAAACATGTCATGAGTATAAAAAAAGCAAAACTCAATCCTCCTAAAACAATAATGATGAACTTAACAATGTTATAAACTATATCGAATATTTCTAAGTATGTCATGTACTAATTTCCTTTCAAAAGTTTTGGTTGATCCATAGGTAAATAATTATATGCATCTGAAAATGCATAGGTGTCAAAATAATCAAAATCAGCATACTCATTTGGTAGATACCATTTTGAATATTCTTTTAACATGTTGTATGGATCTGATGTGTCTACTGTGTATGAAATAATATCCCACCCCAGTGGTTTAAATCTAAATAGTCCCGTTTTAAACATCCAATCAGGTACATCAAAGCCAACGTTGATTCTTGGTTTATGCCAATATTTAACCAGGTACATTAATTGAATATCTAATCTATCCATTTGCGTTATACCAATGATGCGGCCAATATGCTTCCTTGATACTACTGCATAATCTCTAAAGGGTTCAAAAGATGCTAAATACTCTATTGTCATATTTTGTCTATAATCAAAGATACGATGTAATTCATCAATCAAATATGCTGAATAATATTTCTTATTTAATTGCATATGCATCTTAAATCCACTCCAAACCTTGTGAAATGGAATGAACTTGTGATACTTGATATATGCTTTTAAATCCTCATTAAAACGTTTCTTTTCAATCTCTGTATTAAAGTACCAGGGTTTTCCTAATAACACTCGATCACGTTCAGCTAGTTCAAACGCTAAACTTGATTTACCTGCTCCAGTATTTCCACCTATAACATGGAAACCGTCATAATCCGTTAAGATACGTTCGACGTTTTTTTGCTTTGATTTTTTATAAATCCATACCCAGATAATACGACTCCATGGATAAGCTAAAAACCTAGCACGTTTAAAGCCTGGGTTACCTTTTTCAATTGAAAATAGATTTTGCCAGGCTCTTAATACATTGTTACAAAACAATAAAGTTGACTTTTGAATTTTCGCCAACTTTATATAAAACTTATCAGGAAGATGCGCTAGTTTCTTACGCAAATCATCATGTTTTAGACTACTCATAATCATTTCTTAATTCTTTTAATTGGTTTCTTCGCTGGGATAAATAAGGCTTTAAATGCTTTATGTAATCCTTTGAGGATTCTAACCGGTAATGTGAATAGATAAATAATAAGTGCGGTAATCATTTTCTATAACTCCTTTTATATTTATTTTTCTTTTTAGGTATGAATAAAAGTTTTAATAAATTGAATAATTGTCCTGGTATTTTAAAGATAATCTTAATCAGGTTTATCACACCCAGAAAGGCAAGTCTAATTCCTCCAAATATAAGCTTAATAATCAATATGAGAGGGTTTAATAACATCAGACCAACAATACCTACAACAACAGCAATAATGATTGTAAATGCATTATTCCAATCCACCGAAGCAATGAATGTTTGGAAGTCGGTAAACATCTGTAAAAGTCTTTCGAGTTCAGTAACGACATCACTAGATCCTCCACCGGTAACGACATCGATGTCTTCATAACCTACATGATAGATATCTCCTTCATACTTGTATGTTGCGGATAAAATGATGATGTCATCATGTACCTGGTAACCTGTAGAACCAAACTCGGCCAATGTATCTAAATACACTCTATACATGCTTACGTTTGGAGTAAATACCTGATCCATTGTAAGTGCATCATGATTCCTCCTGGATTGAGCTAGATTGATTGTTTCCAGATACTTGTTTTTATAGGTATTATTTAGGTCAGTAACAGGGGTTATTGTTTCGCCTGATGTCCAACCTGATAATGTAGAAATAGCATCATATATGCCAAGTGCTGGACTTAACATCCAATTTGTAACATGTTGCCATGTATTGACCATATCGACAACTTCATCTTTAACACGTGCAATTTTCCTAGTTGCCCATGGAGAGTAGTTTAATCCCCAATAGTACTGATATCGATAAGAGTACTCCATTTCAATAGCTAGTAAATCATCAAGCTGCATTGGAAATAAAACATCAGCAAATGCCTTACCATTTCCACCGTCATGATAGGCTGCATATAGCTTAAGCTTATCCGTAAAAACATATGTACCGTCGGTTAAGTTCATAGACACGAAAGGTCTAAATCCTTTTACATTATCTATATCATCAATGAATGATAATGCCTGGTCATTAATTGGTACTTGAGAAGTAGAATCCACAAACTCATAATACAAATATTGTTTACCGTTTTCCGAGTAATAAATGCCTGGGCTGATTGGTTCTCTATTTAATTCCTTAACACCTGGTAATTTCAATTGCCCTAGATTATATTGATTTCCGTTTAAAACAATGTATGTATCAAACAAATCATTTGCATCATATTCAAAGTAAACATAGCCAACTTTGGATATATCAAATGCATTGGCCAAAGTTCCTGAAGTCAGTGGTATTTCCGAAACATCATCAACATTCGTTCCATTTTCATCGATGATTTCCGATTCAAACAAACCATGAAGACTGTATGACCCTATGACATTGTTAAAATTCATACCACGATTCGACGTAGAAAAAAGACCCTGGCCAATCGTAATATGAATAGGATTAGTAGAAGCTATCGTAAAATCATTTGGATAAAAAGCAATGCTAGACCAAGCTTCATCAAACTTAATTCCTAGTGTATAAATGTATGTATTCCATGTTAAATGATATCTATGTGACAATCTTCCTTCATATGAAAGAGATCCTTTTTTGATAGTTAATGGATAAGGATTATTTTGATTATTAAATGATTGATCCCAGCCGGTATAAGCACTTAACTTCTCATACATGTTTTCCTCAACAGTAACAACCTTTCTAAGCTCTTCGCCAACTTCATGAATGCTGATTACATCAAATGTAACTGATTTTTCGACCAAAACTGCATAAGAAGAGTTGATAGTCAGTGCAAACGCACTGACTATTAAACTCATCATAATAAATATTTTTTTAAGCATTGGAGAATCCTCCTATTTTCTAATATCTTCTGACAAAGTAAGCAAATGCTACCTCTTCAGAAGCTTGAAACAAACCAACAACCCAATTCCAAATACCAACAAAGAAATTCCAAATTGAAACGAAAATATTTACAATGAAATTGAATGTTGCAACAAAGAAATTCCAAACGTGTTCATACCACTCGTAGTGAGGTTCTTCAACTGTGATATCATCTTCTGAATCTCCCTCAACAACGTTAATCATCATGTTATGTACACTTTCGTTCCCTGATACATTACTAACACGAACACTCATCATATATAAGCCAACTGTGTTTTCATTACCAGAATACTCATCGATGTCAAATGAGAATACTGTAGTTTGATTGACGCTTTGGATTTGTTCAGTTACTTGTAAGATTTGGATGATTTGTTCTCTTGTAAGAACTTCGTTTGCTTTTAAAACGATTGATACATTATCCTTGATGTAGATAATTGGAGCGATATTATCAACAACATTCACTCTAACTGTATGTGTAGATTTATTACCCTTGGAGTCCTGAACCTGGAACACAATATCGTAAGACCCTACACGATTACCATTTCCGGTAAATCCGTCCGACTGAACAGTGATTTGAGCAGTCTTATTTCCTTCGATTGCATCGACTGCAGATAATTGAGATTGAATGTTTGCTACAGTCAAAATCGAGTTACTTGGTTTTGTGATTAATGTTGTACCTGAGAAGACCGGTGCAATATCATCAATAACTTTTACTTGTTTTGTAAATGTTGTTTTATTGCCTGAAGGATCAGTTGCAGAAAAGACAATACTATAAGTTCCTGGTACAGTTTTATTTGATGTGTAGTTATCAGTTTCAACAACGATGTTTGAGTTTGTAAGATTATGATAATTATCGGTAATTGTCAAAGTCGATCTAAATGTTGATATGTTATAAGTTTGTGTATAGCTTACTTCAGCAACATTCGTATTACCAGATATAACCGGTGCAGTGATATCCACGACATTGATATATGCAACAAGTTCTGTTAAATTACCTGCAGAATCCTCCACAGCAAATGTAACTTCATATCTTCCCAAAACTGACATGTTGGCCGTATAGTTATCCGTAACCACAACGATAGAATCCGTTAAATCGCCGTCCGTTTCATCAAATGCATATAAAAACCCTTGGAAGAATGAGAGTGGTCTTAAATCGTTCACAGAAGTTGCGAAATTCTCTTCCCCGGAAATGGTTGGTCGTGCATCGATTGCAAAATGAATTGCATTATCTAAGATTGGGTTGACACTAGAGTAATCTTGCGCCCAATCGGCCATGTATGATTGCATCTGATTTGTTGCACCAGGATAACGAACTCCGTCAAAGTAAATCTCAAAGGATGACCCTGTATGATTAATAATTACAGATTTAGTACCTGGATGACTTTGTAGAGATAAACTGGATGTATTGGCTTTGATTTCAATCGCATAACCAACATTGGGATTCGTAAAATTCGTTGCCCAATCATCCAAATAAACATTAAAATCATAGACTTGTGAATCAATCATGATTTTATATGTATCATATGTGGATCCATTAGCTTGTAAGTAAATATCCGTGATCGATTGGTCATGGCCAGTGATTGAAAGTGGATAGACCGGATTCGCATAAACATTTTGTGTAGTAACTGCAAATAAACCAACAGATGCAGTAAACACCATTAAAAGAAAACTAAAAATCTTTTTCATAAAAAACAACCTTCCTGGCATATAGCCATTTTATTTAATAAGCAATGCTTATCAATCACAATCTATCGTTAAAATCAACAATAATCAAATTGGCTAGTAAACTTTTGTCTGTAAAAAAATGTATTTTCTTTAAAAATCTAACAAATCAATGTTTAGATCCTCCACTTATCGTTTATTTCTAAACCAATGGTCAACATGCGTAAGCATGTATTTTAAGCGTGTTTTTTAAATGGCCAGGTGGCGAAAAAAAAGTCTAACCAATTTTTATTTTTGTAGTTACTAACAATGACTTTTTTTATAAAGCGGCCAAAAATGTTTTAGACCATGTCTTTTATCTTCATCTACAGATGCATAGAAAACATTTTTTCACTGAGAGCCACCACCGATAGATTGCTCAATATTAAATAGAGTTACTTATTATGATTAATACTAGGCCAATACTATGGTGCGAAGGAATAAAAATAGAGGGATACAAATTAACAATAGATAAAAAAGTGGGTATAAATTAATTGACTTTTTAACGTAAAAAAAAGAACTTCTACAGTTCTTTACATGGCTTAGTTCTTATTTTTCGATTTTCTAATAACGCTAAACGAGAACGGTTAAGTTCTCATTTCCATTTTATGCAGTTTTTAAGCTATCAGGTGGTTTGTGGCCATAGGACATCGACATCTCAATAATAGTCTTCATTAATGACTCTTTATATGACTTTTCTTGACGTCTTTCTTCAGTCTTAGCAAGTTTAGTTGCACGAGTTTGTAGATGCTTTAAATAACGTGCATAATCACGTTCAACTTTAGATGTAATCTTTTTGACTTTATCCTCTAATACTTTTCTATCTGTAATCTTTTCTTTACGTTTAATCTCTGCAATAGCATGTTCAACTTTGGATCTAACATCTTTTATGAATATGGATGTTTGATTGATAACAGCACGTTTTAAACTACGCTTAGGTGCATTAATATACTCATCATCATATTTAGTGAGTTTTAACCAGGATACAAACTTCTCTAAGTTAAATATAAATTGTGTACGAGTAAACTTATTTTCATCGGCATAAGTTCTTGTAAGAATATCATTGGCCTCTAAAATTCTAAATGCATAATGCAATCCAGATAGACTACATTTTAAGACCTCACACAGTCTTTCATTCGAATCTTGAATTGTTTGATTGCCAATCATTTTTTGAAAGAACAATAGAGCTAATCTGATAGCAATAAAAATAGAGTTGGCATCCTCATCTTGCTTATGAACATATTCAATTTTCTTAAGTAGATATTTATTGCTCAATTTTAAACCCCTTAGTTGTTATTTGATTGTTGGTAATGTTTTTCCTCGAGTGCTTTTAATTCCTCGATATATGTATCTACAAAATCCGGATTTTGTTTAACTGAAGTAACAATTCCTTTTTGTCTTAAATCGTTCATTTCTTTATCTAATTTGGCTATAGCTTGATGTACATTTTTAACCATGTACTTTCTATCATAATCCTCATTCGATAATTGTTTTTTCTTATGCGTATAAGTTGATTTATGTTTATTAAAAACAAACGATTCAAATGTAATTCTTAAATACTCGATATTAATGGTTGTATGTTCTCCATGGACTCTTTTGGCCGTAATAATTGCTTTCATCATGACTGCATTCAATATACCAGGAGATACCTTATGATTATATGACATGAACTTTTTTACATCATTCTCCATGAGTGCATATTCTTCTTTAGATACCAGGAGTTTTAATATTTCTTTCCATGACAATTTCTCTAGTGCTTCAGGTCTTGTAGTTTTCATGGATGCAACCCTCTTTCTTCTGAATAATTGTCTAACTTCTTTAATCCAGATACTGCTAATTTACACCATTTTATTTCTCTATTTCCGATCATGAATTCACAAGCTATAAAGTATTTATCAATCGATTGATTTTCTAGGACTTTAACGACTCCGAATATCTTATGAAGTGCTAAATCATTCTTTACCAGGCATCTCATTTCTAGTTACCTTTTTCTTGTTCTTTAATGATTTGTTCAAGTTTTTTGACTTTCATTTTGACAGTGGAATTATCACTTAAATTAAATATAACATTATCATCAGATGTTACATCGATGCTCATTATTTTCTTGTTTTTTTGAATAATCAAATTCGGATCATTAGATTTACCAAGTTTAATAACTCCAATAAATAGTTCGTAAATTGTCATATTATTTCCCTCCTTCAGGCGACAACGTTGTCTTTTATAACTTTATCAATTCAAGCTTGATTAAGATTGGAAGAAAGACATCGATGTAGTATTTTGCTTGTTTGATGCTGTATTTATTATTTTGTATTGCTGATACTGTTTGTCTGCAATACTTCAATTTTCCTATTATAAAATCATTTGTAAATGTACGCTTAACAATTTGAACAACGATTGGCATCAACATTTCAACATCATAGTTCATAAGTTGAGTTCATCCAGGAGTTTTGTAATGGTAAATGATACAGTGATGAGTGATACGATTGATATCAGAGTTATAACAATATTTAACATCCATGTCATAAAAATGATTTCTTTCATGATTCGACTACTTTCCCATTCACTCTGATAGCTGTATTTTGTGCATCTGTGAGTGAACTGAAGTAAACTGCATTTTCTATAGTTCCATAAATAGGTTTAATTCTAGATTTGCCTTTTTTATCGAATTCATTACCGAAAGCAGTAAAGTATTTGTTGTTACGTTCTATAAGATATTTCTTCATGATGCATCATTTAACTCTTTAAGGTATTCATCAGAATTAATTTCTATAATAAACCCCTCATTTTCTAAAGTGGTTGTAACCAAAAACTCATGAGGATAATCATCCTTAATCCATTCCAAATCGATTGTTTTAAAACCAATCTTAGATAATGATTCTTTAATTCTGTTAAGACTCCAACCATAATCACTTGACATCGCATCATAACAAATCTTTCTAACAAGGTTTATGATTATTTCACTTTTGTTATCATTAGATACTTCGATAGAATAAGTGTTACCATTTACTTCGATACTAGTAGTATCTAGTAACTCATGCCAACCGATATCGCCATCGATTTCTTCATGTATTGCTATATAAAAATCTTGTAAGCTTACAGCAACACCATTGATTTTAAATTCATATTTCATTTTAAATCCTCCATGTAATCTTTTTATTAGATTCAGGAAGTATTAGATAAGATTACATGGACGTATCGATCTAATACTTCCTGAATCCACTGTATAAGGGATAATACAGTAAATTCATGGTATTTATCAGATAGAAGGAGAGGAACACTCTGATAAACCTTTAATAACACAAAGAGTCTATTTGGCACCTGGTCAAATGCTAAATAGACTCTTTCTATCATTAATTAACTTGACCAGGTTTATTTACTTGATTTTGATAATACTTCTTGTGATACACAACGTTATAAGCAATTTTGTTTGCTTGATAACGTTTATACTTTAATACTTCAATGAAGAAGCTTATAACTGCATCTGTAGAGTTTAAATGATCTAATACAAATTTGAACTTGCGATGATCCCCCATACGTTTATAGCTACTTTCTGTATTGAGTTTCTTAAGCACCACATCAACAGACATTGAAATCCCCCTTAAAAATAAAAACAGCCTTACGACTGTTATATTTTGTACCACAGGTCTCCAAAACCGTTTGTGTGGGTTCAAATCCTGCTGCCCCCGCCATTTATTAACATTACTTAAGTTTGATATCCATATATCAAACTTTTTTTATATATTTAATCCCTTATATACATAAGTTTTGATACAATAAGTTTACCAAACAAATTAAAGGATACAAGTCCATGCTCTACTTAAAAGAACTCAACATAGAAGACAGTCTAAAAGAATATGAATTTCTAACGACCATTAAAACTGAAAATGGCTTTTATAATGCTTATGAATCCATAAATTATAATCATTTCATCCATACGGTCATACCTGAACGTATGGATGCATCCAAAGGTATTGTTAAAGAATCTACTCATGTTCCTGATACTTACTTCTTCTTATGGAAAGATGAGACTATTATTGGTTTATTTAAAGTTAGACATCATTTAAATGATATTTTAAGAATTGGTGCAGGACATATTGGTTATGCTATACTAAAAACACACCGTTCTAAAGGTTATGCAAAAGAAGGATTACGTTTAGCGATAGAAAAATTAAAGAATATACCTTCATTTGAAGGAGATGAAATCTATCTTTCTTGTTTGAAATCTAATATCCCATCCTTTAAAACAATGCTTGCTAATGGTGGATACATCCACCATGAAGATACAGAAACCTATTATGTTAGAATCCCTGTTAAAAAATAATAAAGGAGAACCCTATGCAATTTATATATGATTTATTCAAACGAACGAGCCTAACTAAAAAAGAACTCTTAAGTATTTTATCTTCTAAACAAATCAAACCTAAAAAAATACATCAAGGAATGCTTTCAATTACCCAATACTATAAAGAACAACCTCTAGAAATTAAATTCTTTATCGTATTAAAAAATGTATTGCACATCACCATCGATCAAAAAGATGTATCAGCGTATACTGCTACATCATTCTTTAATACTATAAAAGAGAATGTAGAAGATAAATTATCTATTCCCTCTGTTGACTCAACTAAACACCAACAACCACTTACTGTTATCCTATGGGAAAATAATGTTGTATTATCGATGACTTACTCCCATACAGATAACGAATTATCATTATTTAAAAGTTATGTCTTAAAACCAAAAGAACAAACCAATAAATCATTATTTATCGGTTCTATGATTGGTGGTTTAGCTTGGGGTCTTATCATGTTTGGAGCGATGGGTTTGGATTTTGGTTACTCACTTTTTGATTTTGGTTTATGGTTATTAGGTGGCATACTCTTTGGACTTATCTTATTTATTGTTTTATTCTTCACCGCTAAAGTAAGTAACATCAAACCTAAAAAACTTGAGTTTTCTCCTAAAGAAAAAAGATTCTTTAAATCCTTTATTGATAAGAATTATCCAAATCTATACAAACTAGAAAGTTATTCTAATATCAAAGTTAGACATAAAATCAAATCTGTTCCACTCACTATCTTACTGGATGAAACAGAACTTATTCTTCTCTTTAAAATAGGATTTCATATTCAAGTAGAAAAACTATCCTATCATGATGTTGATAAATTCCAATATTATAAATTCGGTAACGAACAAGAAGAATTTATGCATGTATTTTCCAACAACAACCTAAATAGTTTTACCATACACACCAAGGCATCCATTGAACCTTTAAGAGACATTTTAGTACCTCTATTAGGATTTGATAGTGCGCACTATCAAAACCTCTTAAAAGAGGTTATAAAAGCCTTTGAAGCTTATGATCCATGTGACTTCATCAAAGGTGGTACAGATAAAGATTCCTATAGACATGCACTCGATAACATCTTAATGACAATCTATAAAAAAGAAACTGTTACTGAACTTGATATTGAAGAGCAATTTAAAATGTTATTTGATTTCCTTCCTATTCCTTGGACTGAATTTTCTAAAATAGTTTATCAACTCCATAAAGAAAGTTTATTAACCTTAATATAAACATGAATCACTTGAATACCTCATCAATTATGGTATTCAAGTGATTTTTTATTTTAATATATGTAAAAAATCCTACATTAGTGAAAATTTAATACTTATTTCGTATGAAAACGCTTAATCTGTTATAAACTATGAATGAAATTCAATCTTGAAAGGATTTTTACATGAAAAAAATTTCCCTTATACTATTTACATTACTCATTTCACTTGTTTTGTTTGCTTGCACACCTAGTGAGACAAAACCTGTTTTAAATGTATCCTTTAATTTAAATGGCGGTACATTTAAAAAAGATGTTCTAGATTTAATAGAGCCTGAATACGAAGCATCTATTCCACATATTAATGATACAGACCCTGATATTAGAGATTTTCAATTATTTTCAAATCTTACAACAGGTCTTAGATGGTACAATAAGCTCTTCTTAGAATTTAATGAGACTCTAAATACATATGTTGTTGTTTATGCAGATAACTATAGAGCATCGATTGAACACCTAGACTTACCTTCTTATGATTATATCATTGCCTTACACCATCAAAGTACTTTAAGTGAAGGTAATGCTTATTTAGAAAACCTATTTACAGAAGGTGTTGGTACACCGATACTATTTAATACTGAAAACATCTTAGATACAGATAACCTAAGCTTTAAAACCTATTTAAAAACATATAGTGATATTGATTTAGGATATAAATCCAATGATTCTACTCTATTACCACTTCCAACAAAAACGGACTTTGATTTCAAAGGATGGTTCCAAGGAGAAAATATGATCGAAAAACTATCTGATTTAGAAATTCATAGTGAAGCAGACTCAATTATCCTAGAAGCGAGATGGGAAAGTTATTCACTAGAAGCACTGGATTTATTCTTAACAGAAAAAATTCCAAGTTTTGTGGATCAATCGATCACACTTCCACTCGCATATAGTGGATACCATATCACTTGGACAACAACACATCCTGATGTGATTAGTTCTACAGGAGAGTTTAAAACCGCTTATGAACCTACAACCGTTACATTAACTGCACAAATTACACCCGATAAAGGTTCACCTTTCCAAAGAACATTTGAAGTAACTGTTCCTCATAAAAAAGTTTTAGGTTTAGGTATTGCCTCTAGTTATATTTATAGAGACTACCACATGGTCAATGATGCATTCTTTGAAACACTTGACATCATCAATACAGCATTCTTAAAAGCAGATGCATTTGGAACGATTACAGGAAGTGCAGCTCTTGCCAATATAGAAACCTATATCTTCCCAAAATCTAAAGAATATGGAAACTGGGTTATCTTCTCTCTGGCTCCGGAATCTTCCTGGAGTGCAATTGCACAAAGTGCAACTGCAATCAACAATTTAGCAGAAAATATTGTTGAAGTGATTAACACTTACGGCTTTGATGGTGTTGATGTCGACTGGGAAACACCAAGATCTGGTGAGCAAGTTCGATATACCAATTTAATGAAAGTTGTTTATGAAAAAGTAAAAGCAAATAACCCACGTCATTTAGTTACAACAGCAATCACTGGTGGACAGTGGCAACCTCCAATGTATAACTTAACTCAATCCCATCAATATTTAGATTTTATCAATGTCATGACGTATGGTATGGCAAACACAGGTGCTAGTTATCAAAACGCCTTATATCAAAGAACTGGCGCTCATAATACTACATTTAATGCAGGTCGTACACCTGCAACTGTATCAATCGATGCATCGATTGATATATTTAACGGATACGGTGTTCCTAATTCTAAATTAATTATTGGTGTAGCCTTTTACGGTATTAAACATATTAGAACCTATAACTCAACAACCAATACGTATTCTTCTTGGGCAAATGGTGGAAGTGTCTTCTATCCTGAAATTGTTTCATCATATTATAATAATCCATTATATGATGTCGTCTATGATACAGTAGCAGGTGTTCCTTATGTGATTAGTAAAGACGGTACACTCTTTGTCAGTTTTGATAATCTAAGATCCATTGAGGAAAAAGCTCAATATATCTTAGATAATAACTTAGGTGGTATGATGTTTTGGGAATACGGAACAGATACCTCTGGTGAATTACTATCTGCCATGCGAAGTGGTTTAAATAAATAAATATATCTGCACGTCATCTAAGGTTTATTACAGATGACGTGCTTTTTATATACAACTTTTTCTCCATAAAAAAAGAAAGCACAGATGCTTTCTTTAGTTTTTATTGGTTTACTTTTTACCGACGTGTTTTTCAAGGAAGGCAACAACGGGTGTTGGTTGAGTTCTGGTTAGAACCTCATCTGCACCAATGAATGCTGGAAGGGTTAGAATACCATACTCTGCAGTTAACTTTTCAAATAAATCTTTATTGTCTTCTTTATTAACAATTTCAATATCGGATTCATATTTATTACTTAATCCAAATTTTAAAAACATTTTTAACTGTGCACATTGTGGACAGTCGTTTTTAGTTAAAAGTTTGACACTCATTTTTTACCTCCAAATTTAATAATCTTTTCTTGTTTGAATTCAAAGTCAGAATCTTTAAGCATTTCACTTTTCATCTTTTGATAACCATTGCCCTTCATAGAGAAGTTATCCATTGTTTTGGTTTCTGTATTTAAACCATTTAAGACAACAGGATTCACTTCTTCTTGTTCAAAGTATGGATCAAACCCTAAATTCATTAATGCCTTATTCGCGTTATATCTCACAAACACTTTCACATCATGTGATAACTCAACTTCGTCATAAATACTTTCTACTAATTCATTTTGTTCATGGTATAACTCTAGTAAAAACTCATATAACCATGTTTGAAGTGCTTCTTGACGTGCATTATCAAATGTTTCATAGATTTCTTGTGCGAGTCTTCCAATATATAATCCATGAATCGATTCATCTCTTAAAATAAGGTTAATGATTTCTCCTGCTTGCATCAGTTTTCCTTGACCATAGAAGAAGAGTGGATAATAAAACCCTGAATAGAATAACCATGTTTCTAAGAAAACAGATGCAACCATTGCTTTCCACTGTGCAACATTAAAATCAACTTCATTAAATTCTTTGGAATCTTCCATAAACTTCTTTAAATAATTATATCGGTCTAATTCTTTATAATATCCAACAATGGATTTCATAATATTTTGAAGATTTGGGTGTTTCTCACCCCATAAGAATAAATCATCAATATCTGGTGTAGACATATACGTCATAAAGATATTAGAATAACTTTTCGCATGAACCGCATTTTCCATTGCTGCCATAAAGTTAATCACAGCTTTTCTTTGATGGAAATGATCATCTAATGATCTAGATACCACAGGCATCCCAATATCTCCTTGGTGGGTATCTAGGAATGTTAACACTAAAAGATTTCTAGCGTATGCTAGTTGTACCTTCTCAGGTAACACATGCCATACGTTTAAGTCGGGTTGTAAACTAATATCTTCTGGTCTCCAAAACTGTGATAAGTTTTGTTCATAGAAGTGTTGTGTATAATCATCTTCTTTTTGATTCCAGTTTGCCCCATTATATAAAACATCTAAAACGGGTTCTAATTTTATTTTTTTATCTGTTGTTTTTTTCATTTTTCCACCTTATACCGCACATGATTCACATTCTTCAATTTTTAACTTTTGAGTACGTGTGTAATAAAGTGTCTTAATACCTTGGTAATGTGCATATAAATAATATTTTTGAAGTTCTCTGGTTGTAATATCTGATGTAATACAAAGTTCAAATGAAATACCTTGATCCACATGTTTTTGAGCGGTTGCAATCACATCAATGACTTTATAAGTATCCATACGATACGCAGTTTCATACATGAATGCTGCTTTATCGACTGCAGGCATTGGATAATATGTTTTAGAGTTACCGTATGTTCTTTCTTCAACAAGTTGCTTAATCGGTGTCAGTGATGGTGTTGCTGACATCACATAACCAATGGAACCATTTGGTGCAACAGCTAAGCGGTGTGAGTTATATAAACCATACGTCATGACATCTTCTTTTAATTGTAACCAATCATCATCGGTTGGTATATAAATATTTTTGAATAATTCTTTAACCTTATCTGATTTAGGAAGAATTTGACCTCTACCATCAAAATAAGAGCCGTCTGCATATTTAGAGTGTTCAAAACGGTAGAATTTCTCACCTGTTTCCTTCGCTTTATTCATGGAATGTACTAAGGAGTAATAATTAACGATATTAAAGAATACATCCACTAATTCTATATTTTCTTCGCTTCCGAATAAAATATAGTTTTCAGCAATATATCCATGATGACCCATAATACCAAATCCAACACTTCGGTTTAATCGGTTCGCTTTTGCAACCGCTGGAACATGTTTAATATCTGTTTGATTTGAAACAGAGTTCATCACATCCATAGCTGCAAATACAGTTTCTTTAATCGAATTATGTTTCATCATATTTCCCATATGACCACTTGCTAAGTTACAAGAAATATCCATACCAACATCATCATTATTAGCACCATAATCACCATAATGAGAAGTAATTGTTGGTTGTAATATTTCTGTACAAAGATTTGAAAACTTAACAGGACGGTCTAGTGGGTTTGCTTTATTGACATTATCACTAAACATAATATATGGATATCCAGATTCACCTTGTAAGGAAGCAATCATATCTAATATCTTTCTTGGATTCACTTTTTTCTTACGTACGTTTGGATTATCTGATAATACATCGTACCATTTATCCATGTCAATAGATACATCTGCAAAATCAATACCATATTCTTGATAAACGGTATGTGGATAGAATAACCACATATCTTTGTTTTCTCTTGCTAGTTCCATAAATTTATCCGGTATAACAACACCCATGGATAAAGTTTTTACACGGATATCATCATCCGCATTTAATTTTTTAGTGGATAAGAAATCTTCGATATCTGCATGGAATACGTTTAAATAAACTGCTCCAGCACCGGTTCTTTGACCCATTTGGTCTGCATATCTAAAGTTATTATCTAAAAGTTTAGCAACACCTACAACCCCTTTAGAAACGTTAGGAATTCCTTTAATTGCTTCCCCCTTCGCACGAAGGTTTGAAAGGTTAATACTCACCCCACCACCAACTTTAGAAAGTTGCATACTAAACTCTGAGATTCTTGAAATATCATTTAAAGAATCTCCTGCTTCCAATAAGAAACAAGAAACAAACTCACCACGCATCTTCTTACCTGTATTTAATAAGGTAGGTGTTGCGGGTGTAAAGTCTTGAGAGATTAATGAACGAATCAATGTTCTAGCTTTCTCAAAATCACCATTTGCATGGTATAAGGCATTAATTGCTAATCTGTCTTCATAGCGTTCTAAAAAGTTTTTACCATCTCTGGATTTTAATGCATAGTCATTATAAAACTTAAATGCGCCCATATAGGTAGGGAATCTAAATTTTGCAGCATATGCAATATCATAGATGGTTTGAATTTCTTCCATGGTGTATTTATCTAAAAACTCTTTTTCATAGTAGTTATTTTCTACTAAAAACTCTAACTTTTCTTCGAGTGAATGAAAGAACTGAGTTCTTCTGTTCACCTCATTTAGAAAATAACTCTTTGCTGCTTGTTTATCTTTATCAATGTCTTTCAAATCACCATTTTCATCTGTAATTTGATTATTTAGAACAATCCACTCAGGGATGATATCTCTCTTTTGATCCATTTCTTACTCCTCTTTTCCAATCTTTTTTATTAACCAGTCTTTAACCAGTAAACGGTCACTGATAAATCCTGACCCTTCAAACTTAAGTATTAAGGGTATTTGGTAAAGAGCTTCAATTTTCTCTCCTGCTTTACCAAAATTTTCTCCCCAGTTTTTATTACCCGATACAGCAACACCAACGACTAAATTGTGATATTGATCTAGAAACGTTTTTGTTGTTTGTGGTATGTCACCAAAGTTGATGGATCTTGTAACTAAAAGAATGGGTTTATCATGTGTATATTCATATAACTTAATGTGAACGGATGGAAATCCTAAGTTGGATGCAAACCTTTTTGTTTGACCTGTTAAACTATCATATACAATAAGCATCCCTAAACCCTCTTTCTAATCTTTAATCTCTACAACTCTACCTAAACGTTTTGTTTCTTTTAAATCAATAACGCGTTGATTTTCACTGCCTCTCCATAATAGGTTTAAATTTTTTAAACCTATGACGAAGGGTCCATCAATTAATATGTCTGCAGATTCTAATATTAAATCAATGGTAGTATCTTCTTTTTTCTTTAGTGCATCATATGTAAACCCACTATAGATATTAACATCTAACCCATCCGCTTTTGCAAGCTTTATAAGTTCATATACTGCATCTTTTTGAATAAATGGTTCTCCACCACTAATTGTAATTCCTGTAAGGAGTGGATTTTTTTTCCACTCTTTACGGATTTCTGATAACTCTATTAAGTGTCCACCTTCTAAATCATGTGTACCTGGGTTATGACACCCTACACATCTTAGTGGACAACCTTGAGTAAAAACTACAAATCTTAAACCATAACCATCGACAATAGAATCTTGGATAAAATCATTCACTCTAAGTTTAGGAGTGGAAGTGTTTAACACGTTCTTCAACTTCCTTCTTCTTAGCGTTATTGAATCGATCTAAGGTACCCACTAAGTAGCCGGTAATTCTTCTGATTCTGTCAAATGGTTCATCAGCTGTTTCTTTACGTCCACATTTTGGACATTCATCATTAATAATTCCAACATATTTACATTTAGGATCAAAATCAACGGAGTGATTAATTGAACCATAACCAATACCTTTTTCCGCCATATGTTTAATAATGGTTTCAAATGCATCAATATTCTTAGATGGGTCTCCATCTAATTCAATATAGGATATATGACCACCATTGGTTAATGCATGATACGGAGCCTCTATATCAATCTTATGGAATGCAAGTGTTGGGTAATATACCGGTACATGGAATGAATTTGTATAAAACTCATGATCTGTTACACCTTCAATTACACCAAATCGTTTTCTATCCATTGCAACAAATCGACCTGATAATCCTTCTGCTGGGGTTGCAATGAGTGAGAAGTTTAATTTATATTGGTTTGCAAGATCATCAATTCTTTTTCTCATAAATCCAATAATTTCTAAACCTAATTGTTGTGCCTCATCACTTTCACCATGGTGTTTACCAATAAGTGTTTTAAGTGTTTCAGCAAGACCGATAAATCCAATAGCAAGTGAACCATGTTGGATCACTTTTTCTATTTCATCTTGTGTATCTAATGTATCACTATCAATCCAAACACCTTGACCCATTAAGAATGGAAAGTTATACACATGTTGTTTCTTTTGGATATCAAATCTTTCAAGTAATTGCTCACAGACTAAGTCAATGGTATCACTTAATGATTTAAAGAATACTTCCTTAGACTTAGACTGTATCGCAAGTCTTGGAAGATTGATACTAGTAAAACTTAAATTACCACGACCTGTAACAATTTCTCTTGTTGGGTCATAGACATTACCAATCACTCTTGTACGACATCCCATATAAGCTATTTCAGTATCGACTTGTCCGTCTTTATAATACTGTAAATTAAATGGAGCATCTAAGAATGAGAAGTTTGGAAATAATCTTTTAGCGGATGTTTCCATAGAAAGTTTAAATAAATCATAGTTAATCTCACCTGGATTAAAGTTAACACCTTTTTTAACTTTAAAGATTTGTATTGGGAATATCGGTGTTTCACCACTTCCTAATCCCTTCTTTGTAGCTTCTAAAATAGATTTAACAACTAATCGACCTTCTTCACTCGTATCCGTTCCATAATTAATGGATGAAAATGGTACTTGAGCTCCAGCTCTTGAGTGCATGGTGTTTAAGTTATGTATTAAGCTTTCCATTGCTTGATAGGTATCACGTTCTGTTTCTTTAGTTGCTTCCTTTGTTGTAAAACTTAACACTTTATTAAAAGTATTTTCATCTTCTATAAAAGGTTTAAGATAGGTGTTATAGGAATCATCTAAATACTTAGGAACAAAACCATTTTCATTTTTGATTGTATCTAAAACGTCTGCTGCTGATACATTTAAATCAAACATATCCAAAGCTTTTTGAAGGTTATTTCTAAAGTGTCTAACATATGTTTTTCTAACACCGATGGCCATATCATAATCAAACTTAGGAATGGATTGTCCACCATGTTGATCATTTTGATTCGACTGTATTGCAATACATGCAAGTGCTGCATAGGTTTTAATGTCTTGTGGTTCTCTTAATGAACCATGACCTGTTTGAAATCCACCTGTAAATAATTTTGTTAAATCGATTTGACAACAAGTCATTGTAAGTGTTAAGAAATCTAAATCATGAATGTGGATTAAACCCTCATCGTGTGCTTTGGCATGTCTTGGGTTTAAGACAAACATTTTATTAAATTCTTTAGCACCTTCACTACCATATTTAAGCATAGCTCCCATTGGAGTATCCCCATTAATATTGGCATTTTCACGCTTTAAATCGCTTTCTGTAGACTTCGAGAAGGCAATATCATGAAAAGTTTTCATTAATCTGGTATTGCGGTCTCTAACCTTATTTCTATCCTCACGGTATAAAATATAAGCTTTAGCTACATCACTATAATTCAGTCTTATTAATGAACGTTCTACCTCATCTTGAATATCTTCAACGGTAGGAATTTCATTTTTAAAACGCTTATCAATTCCTCTTAATGCTTCGCTTGTCACCTCATCTGCTTTTTTAGAGTCTTTATTTAAAGCAATAAATGCTTTAACAACCGCCTCACTTATCTTTTCTGGATTAAATCTTACGATTCTACCATCTCTTTTTTTAATTTTTTCTACCATGGTTCTTACCCCTTTCACATATTGTTTAGAACTACTAATCGATGTTAGGGCATAGTGATCCATCAAAAAAAATTAAAACCAAATTTGATGAAATCCTATACCTGATGTTCGAAGTATTTGTATTCTATACGAAGTACAAGTGTTTTGCAACTCATATAAATATGTAAATGCTTACAGTTATTTTCATAAAAAATTTACTTGTTTTTGTTGATTCTTTGTGCATCCTAAATGAAAGAAAAAGATGAAAGTTTTTAGGTAACTTTCATCTTTTTATGCATCGTTAAATTTCGACTTGTTTGAAGCCATTGAACTGTGTTTTTATACATATATTCTACAAACATCCGCTTGATGTTTTCATACAAATCGGATATTAATCTAAAATAATAAATTTTTGTTAATTATAAATTTATTATAAATAGATTGTTCTTTATAAAATAACTTCTTTATTTATAAAATCAATTCTATTCTATCTTACTTAGCTATCTACCTGATTTTAATGGTTCATAGTTAATGAGGTTATATTTTATTACACCTATTAGGTTGCTTTTCTTATATAGAAATACTAATCTCTATAAAGGTATAATGATTCTCGCTTCAATCATAAATTTAAAGATCATGTATATACTAAATACTAAACCTGTAGGTATAACTGATGCGATCGCCATAACAGCTAAATTTAAGCTGTCTGGTTTTCTTATATAGTGTTTAATCGATTGGTATCCTAAAAATATAGACGATAATACGAGTGCCGCCATTAAAGATGAAACAACATTGATACTTTCCTCAAATCTATTTTGATACATTTGAATGGATATGTAAACATTTATTCCATAAACCAATATGGATAACCCTAAAAATTTGATGTGTTTACGGTTATATAGTTCATTCCAAATATTCATATATATTTCACCTCCTTAACATAAATTTAAGAGTCAAGATGTTCTCCTGACTCATCATTATAGATTTAATTTTAAATACTTGTAACCTTAAATCCACCAACTAAGAAATTACCGCTTGTTTTATATTCAAGTTCTAAGGTGTTACCGATAAACCTAAAGTAATAATCTGAGATAATTGGCGTTTCTACATAAAGTACTTGCAGTTTAAGTAAATCCTTTTCCACCCAACTCGCATTTACAAAATGAGGTTGTTCTGTAAAATAAAAATCTTTAGGTGCATAGCTCTTTCCAAATGTATCTTGTTTCTGGTTATAATTAAATTCGTTTTTTCTTAAATCCTGATACGTTAATATCACACCGTGATGGTTAAACTCTACTTCCTTAATCTTTAATGGATTGTCCTTTAATGTATAGGACTGATTCAGAGGTACTTTAAAGTCCTTCATATCAATTTTAAATGTTAAAGTTTTTAAATACTGATCTAACGCATCTGGGCTAGCTTTTACAACTGGTTCTTCATTAAAATGCTTATAAATCATTTCATATAAATATTCATAATCTGTATAACGCATTGTCGTGATGATTGCTAATCCTTTATATATTACAACAACCTGTCCAAATGCACCATCTGCACGGTAGCTTAGATTTGGGGAAACATGGAACTGAAATCCATATTGAAACCCAATGGATTTTGTTCCAGGGTTTCCTACATAATCTTGTTTAATGGCTTGTGGACTGGTTGCTAAATCTAAATACGCTTTAGAGATATATTGAACTCCTTTAACATTTCCATGATTTAATAAGAGTTGTCCGAGTTTTGTTAAACCAATTTCATCTATACTTAACCCATACCCACCAAATGTTATACCTTCGTTTGCTCTTGCAAACTTAAAATTATATATACCTATTGGTTTTAATAAATTCTCTTCTAAATAATCTTCAACTAAAACGCCTGTTGCTTCTGTGAATATTGCACTTAACATGTGTGTTGAAAGTGAGTGATAATGATAATGTGTGCCAGGTGTATATTTGACGGTTTGACTTAAATAATACGTTCTAAAATCATTCGATTCAATCATCTTATAAATGTTTTCATCTACCACACCTGAAGTCATGGTTAATAGGTGTCTAATGGTTATATCCTTCATTTTAGAGTCTAAATCTTTAGGTGCATAAGCACCCAAATACTTCATAATGGAGTCATCCAGTTGGATGAGTCCTTTATCATAGATCATTCCAATAGCTAGTGAGACAAACGACTTTGTTACAGAAAATACTAATTGCTTACCATTTTTAATATAAGGTTCTTTTTTGAAATTAAATAAGATGTTATCTTTGTTTGCTACGGTTAAACTAATTAAACTTTGACTCGGGTTTTTCTCAATATCTTGTATAAACCCATAAACGCTTGATGTAATGTCCATAAAAAAAATACCTTCCTTATGATTATCTTATCATAAGATAAAGGTATTTTCTATGCATTACAACAAGATTATAAATTTTGTAAACTCATTTTCAACAGACTCAACCGATATATTTCCGTGATACTTATTGACAATATGCTTTACAATCGATAATCCTAGTCCTGTACCTGGAATTCTTCTAAATTGATTTACTCGATAAAATCTTTCAAATATTCGGTCCATTTCATCTTTCGGAATCCCTAGTCCACTATCTTTAATGATTATTTCTGTTTGATTCATCTTTTTCTTTAATTGAATCCAAATAGAACCTTGTTCTTTATTATACTTAATTGCATTTTCAATAATATTTTTAAATAGCTTTTCAATATCTCTTTTATCTGCTTCTATGGATGCATCTTCTAAATCTAAATATACTTTTATATCTTTTTTCTTAATGGGTTCTTCTAGTGTTTGAATCGTATCTAGTATCACTTCTTTAAAACTAATACTTTCAAGCGGTGTTTCTGTAAATGTTTCTAACCTGCTAAGCATTAACATATCATCCACAAAGGAAGACATATCATCTGCTAAATCAACCATTTTAGCAGATACTTCTTTTGTTTCATTGCCAGTAATGACTTGTTCCTTAATGAGTTCTGCATATCCTTTTAATATCGTAATTGGTGTTTTTAATTCATGACCTGCATAACTAAAGAAATCTCTTTTAATGTTTTGTAGCTGAATTTTTTCTGTTAAATCGTCTAAAACAACTAATACATATATTTGTTGATGATCCGTTGTGGGTATAGCAGAAACTTGAATATTTTTATTATATAGTATATGATTTAAAATACTTTTTTCTTTTGTCTTAAAGGTTTCTTCTATTTGATCTTTGACTTGTTGATTTCTAATCCATATGGCATAATTTTTAGAATCACTATCTGTGACTTGTAGTATCTTTTTAAATACAGCATTCATAAAAAGTATTTCTTTTTTATCATTCAGTAACAACATACCTTGGCCTGTGAAACTGGTTATTAAATGAATCTGTTTATCCTTTTGAATCAATTCATTTTTTAAAATATGGATTTGATAATCTCTTTCTTTTAATAATCTTTGAGGTTGTATCAAATCTATGAGTTGTTTTTGGTATTCTAAATAAAGTGCATAAATTAAGAGCAATGTTACTGTTAAGAATATAAAGTATATCCATATATTTTCAATTCGAGGACTCATCATCTGATAAACCAAAAAAAACAATGTAACATCCAGTCCCATATATAAGGCGAATCTGATAAACATTCTTTTTTGGTTTGGCATATGATCCTCCTTGATTTTTATGCACTACTTAAAATATATCCTACACCACGAACGGTTTTAATTTTAGGTTCTGCATTAGAAATCTTTTGACGAAGCGATTTAATATGCATATCAAGTGTTCTGGTTTCTATGCTTAAATCCATTTGCCATACTTCGTTAAATAAGAGTTCTTTGGTGACAATTTTCTCATCATTTTTCATGAGTAAATAAAGTATTTCAAATTCTTTGGATGTTAAATTAATGAGTTCATCATTAATATAACATTTAAATTCATCTCTATGTATCGATAGATTACCTTTATGGATAATACGTTTAGCACTTGATTTTCTTAAATGTGCATGGATTCTTGAAGTTAACTCAAGAATTCCAAAAGGTTTGGTCATATAATCGTCTGCACCCATATCGAGTGCTTTAACCTTATCCATCTCACTACCTAAGGCAGATAACATGATGATGGGTGTTTCTTTATAAAAGGTTCTAATTTTCGCTAGACAATCAAAACCAGACATATCGGGTAACATAATGTCCATAATGATTAAATCAGGCGTCAAGCGTTCAATCGCCTTTAACAATGCTTCTGCTCTTTCAAAACCTTTATATTGATATCCAGCATTTTGAATCGTTTTTTCTATGATATATCCAATCTGTGGATCATCTTCTAAAAAATATACAATCATGTCTTTTCTCCTAAAATAATGGTGTTGATTTATGTTCTCCAGTAATAATAAAGATTGTCCATTCTGCTAAGTTTACAGCATGGTCAGCGATACGTTCCATATATTTAGCAACCATAATAACGGATACCGCATATTCTGATACAATTGTTTCTCCTTTAATTTGTTCTGTCACAGATTTCATAACATCATCAAATTGATTGTCTACTATATCATCATCCTTAATCACTTGTTGAGCAAGTGCTAAGTCTTGTTTAACAAATGCATTAATCGCGTTTAACACCATTTGATAAGCACTCTCACTCATCATGGTTGTTTTAGGTAATAATCTTTGATTCTTTAATTCTCCAATATGCAATGTTTGTTCTGCAATATCTGCTGCATGGTCTCCGATGCGTTCTAAATCTGTAATTAGTTTTAAAATACCTGTAACCATGCGAAGATCATGTGCATAAGGTTGTTCTTTCCAAATTAAACGTAGTGCACTTTTAGAAATATCTTCTTCTAGTTTATCTACTTCCTCATCTAATTTTATCAAACTTGCTGCCTTTTTAACATTATTTGTTTTAAAAGCTAGAAAAGCTTCATTAATATTATTTAAAACCATATCCGCCATCGTTACAACTTCAGCTTTTAACGATTCGATTGCTTTTAATAAAGATGCTCTTAATGCTGACATATACATATCCTCCCTTGTTAACTGAATTTACCAGTTACATAATCCTCTGTTTGTTGTTTTGATGGGTTTGTAAATATCTTCTCAGTTTCATTATACTCGATTAATTCACCTAAGTAGAAAAAAGCTGTTTTATCTGAAATTCTTGCTGCTTGTTGCATGTTATGTGTCACAATCACGATGGTGTATTCTTTTTTAAGTTCTAAAATCAGTTCTTCTATTTTTAAGGTTGCAATCGGGTCTAATGCAGAAGTTGGTTCATCCATCAATATAACGTCTGGCTTCATCGCAAGTGCTCTTGCGATACAAAGACGTTGTTGTTGGCCACCAGATAATGCAAGTGCAGAGTCATGAATTCTATCCATCACTTCCTCATATAAGGCTGCCTTTTTTAGAGAATCTTCAACGATTCTATCTAATTCCTCACGCTTTTTAATCCCTTGACATCTAGGACCATATGCAATATTGTCATAGATGCTCATTGGAAATGGATTGGGTTTTTGGAAAACCATACCTACATTTTTTCTAAGTTTATAAATATCAATATCTTTATGATAAATATTTTCATGGTGATATTTCACTTGACCTTCAATTCTACAATTTTCAATTAAATCATTCATGCGATTTAACGTTCTTAAAAATGTAGATTTCCCACATCCAGATGGTCCTATTAATGCAACAATCTCTTTTTCACCGATTGTTATATTAATATCTTTTAATGCCTTTGTTTCTCCGTATAAGAGATTTAAATGTTCTACTTCAAATAATTTTTTATCTGTATTCATTAATGTTTCACTCCATATCTTTTAATAAAGCGTTTTGAGATAAATTTCACAGTTAAATTTAAGATTAAGACGATCCCTAAGATTATTAATGCAATCGTATTAGATAATTCAATATTTGCAGGTTCATCCGTCATCATCGTCCAAATATGAACGGCAAGAGATGTCGACTTATCAGTTAAATGCACCTCATCTTTAATTGCTGTACCGATTGCAAATACCAATGCTGCAGACTCACCTATGATTCTACCAATTGCCAGTAATGTAGCGGTTAGGATTCCAGGAAATGCATTCGGTAAAACCACTTTAAATGTGGTTTGAGTCTCATTAGCACCGAGTGCAAGGGAAGCATTTCTGTAATCCATAGGAACCACTTTAAGTGATTCTTCTGTAGTTCTAATAATGACTGGTAGTACAATAACTGCAAGTGTTAAGGCACCAGATATTAAGTTACCACCTGTAGCACCTGTTAATGAGATGGTCATTGGAACAAATAATGCCAATCCCATTAATCCATAAATAATAGAGGGTACACCAGTTAATGTTTCAATGAAGCTTCTTAACTGTTTTTGAATCCAGTTGTTTTTTGCATACTCATTTAAATAAATGGATGCGCCTATTCCAATAGGGAGTGCAATAACAAGTGTTAAACCGATTAAAATAAGTGTTGTAATAATACTTCCTCTAATACCACCACCAGGTGTTTGAAATTCAAACTCTCTAATGGTATCTGCTTGTTCAAGTAAGGTAACCATATTTTCTGAACCATGAATTGATAATGCACTTGGTAATCCATGAAATGCAATTCTTACCACTACATATTTTTCTGATAGATTAATCTCACTTGGACCTACACCTTTATTAATCATCGTTCTTAGCGGTGAGTCTTCATGAATATAATCAATATAGATGACATTTTTCCCTAAAAGGTCCTTGTCATCTCTAAATCCAATACCCCATTTTTCTGAATAATATACGTCATTTCCAAGTGTTTGATCTAATACATAACTTCCAGGAGTTAAACCAGATTTAACTTCAGTTACATAACTTACCGATTCATAATTATTCATAATTAAATCTAAGTTTAATAAAGGTATGCCTTGAATCAAGATATTAACAACAATAATCATTAATACAGAAAAACTAATGAATGCACCACCATAGGTTAATAATGTTCTTATAAAGTCTTTAAAGTGAAAACCTTTTTTACTTAACATCCATATTACCTACCTTTCTTTTAATAAAGTTTAAGATAGCATTGGTTATTAAGATAATAATCATTAAAATAATACCTACAGAAAACCTAATATCATAATCAAGCCCTGTGGTTTCTTTCATGCCTTCTAGCATAATAGAGGTTAATGTGGATGTGGTATCTAAAATATCAAAAGAAAATCCACTTCTTCTACCCCCCGCAACTAAAGATACAGCAGTAGCTTCGCCTAATGCACGTCCAATACCAAGTATTGCAGATGCAAAAATTCCTGATTTAGCAGCGGTTAAAACAACTTTAAAATTCGTTTGACTCTTTGTTGCACCTAGTGCTAAGGATACATCAATAATACTTTTATCCACACTTCGAATTGCAACCTCTGATATGGATGCAATTGTAGGAATTGTCATGATTGCTAAAACTAAAATGGTTGATAACATCGAGTTACCACCCTTTGACTGATATCCAAGCATTTCAGATAAATTATAAACAAACGGTCTAATGATGCTCGCTCCAAACAATCCAAAAATAATGGATGGTATGGATGCAAGCATCTCAATGACCGTTCTAAATAATTCACTAACTTTTTTAGGTGCTACCTTTGCAATAAAAAGAGCGGTCATTAAACCGATCGGAAGTGAGATTGAAAGTGATAGAAATGCAATCAATAAAGTAGATACAATAATAAACCCTACACTATATAAATTAGACTGAAAAGCAGTCCCTGTTAACCATGTATCTCCTGTAATAAATCTGAAAATATCTACATTTCCTAAGCCTTGATTATCACTGATAAAAGGGTTAATACCTTTGACGATAATAACCCCTACAATGATAAATATAAATGATGCGGAGGCGATTGTAAATCCATACAATACGCCTCTAGTTAATTTATCGATTAATTTGTTTTTATTTTTACCTTTATTGTTCTCTAATAGAACCATGATGCCCATCCTTTATTCAGATTTTAATCACCTATTTAATTCTTATTAATGATTATGCTTGTGCGGTGATTAAGTCATTCCAAGTTTTAAATGTTCCATTATAAACATTTTTTAAATGTTGTGCTGTCACATTTGAAACTGGATTGTTTTTGTGTACAATCGCAACAATCGCATCCCATGCAAGTTGTCCAATATTGTCTTCATTTGAACCTGCGATTTCACTCGTTGTAAAATATCTGGATGAGAACCCTACATCTTTACCAACAGATGTATCTTTAATCGCTGGGTCCCAGGTTCTTTTAAATGCATCCCCTGATCCTGTGTGGTCATGTTCTGCAATAAAGTTACCGGCTTTAGGTTTAAATGCATTGGTTAACGCCTCAGCTACTTTTTGAATAGAATCCGATCCACCAAATCTAACAGTTACGCTTGAATTATCTTGATTGGTAATCGGGTGATCAGCTTTAATATCGTCCCAGGTTGCTGTAGATGGTAAGGCAATTGCACCACTATTATTAATTATATCTGATGCATCTGTAGTTCCTAAGTATGCAACAAATGCATTAACTAATGCCTCAACAGTTTCAGATGGATAATCCCCTTCTGCTCTTGTCATATACATAAATGGTCTTTTAAGTCCGTAAGTATCATTTAATACGTTCGCAACCGTAGGTGCAACACCTTCGAAGTCTAATCCTTTAACTTGTGAATTCAGTGTGGATAAGGATACATATCCAATTCCATACACATCGGTTTGCATTGAAGTAAATATTTGAGTATTATCTTGGATAACAAATCCTTGTACTAATAATGAATCATTTGCAGTTGCATCTTTAAATCCAATACCTTCCATAAATCCTGCACGTGTACCGGATGTGGTATCTCTTGTATAGACTGTAATATTAGAACCTTGATTAAATCCACTTTGTGTTGGACCACACGCAACTAATAAGAGTGTAGTAAATAATAAGAGTGTTACAACAACTATTCTTTTCATGATATCTCCTTAGGGTCTATTTATTTTCTTCACCGCTATTATAACGATTTAAAATCTTTAAAATAACCATTTAAAGTAAGGTGTATGTAAATTTAATGTAAAGTGATAAAAAAAGAGACTTATTTCAAAATAAATCTCTAATTTATCTAGGTTATCTTCAATTATTTTTTAGCTATACGATTACTTAATCTATAAGTAGAAAGCACTAAGCAAACCACAGATATGATTCCCATAACGATAGCAATTAACCAAAATGGAACATCCAGTCCAAATATATCTAAGGAACTATACCCAACCGCTTCTTGATAATTCGTTAAGAATGATTGATACTCAGCTTCTGTCATTAAAGGTTGTAACTTAACATCAAGCATTAAAAATGCTTGTTTCATCATGACCTGTTTTAACATGATTGTCATATGTGTAAAAGGCACTAAACTAGCAATCCCCTTAATAAAGGAAGGAAGTATAAAAAGTGGCATATAAATTCCTGATATAAATCCAACCACTGTACCAAAGACACCACTGAATGCACCAAATGCATTCACTGACTTTATAAATGAAGTTACAAAAATCATTATTGCAGTGGACACAAATGCAAACAAGGTTACATAAAGGATTGAAAGTAATATCACATCGATATCAAAGAAAATTCCTGTATATAATCCAATAGCCACATAGGCAACAATAATCATAAAGATACTAATAACAACTGTAATTAAGAAAGAAGATAGATAATAACTTAAAATCACCTTACCTCTCTTAACGGGTGCGACTAAAAATCCATCTAACTTTCTATATTCAAAGTCATTAATGATATTCCCTAAATTTCCAAGTGGAATAGATACAGCATTAATAATCATAATACCTGGAAGTAACTGAGAATATACTAAGAAATTCAATTCTTGTTCGGTAAGTATACCTACTAACTGATTAGGTTTAAAGTTATTTCCTAAGAAAAGAATATATAAACCCAATAAGATAATCACTGATAGAAATGAAAAGAATACTGCTGCTTTATCTCTTAAATATACTTTAATATTTCTTTTAGTTAATTCAAATGTTTCATACATGTTGTTCACCTATAACATTTAAGAAAACATCATCCAGTGTGCCTTTAACCACTTCAAATGTTTGGATGTTTTCTTTAATATCTGTAATCAAGTCTAGTGTATCTTTTGTATCCAAAATCTCAATTAAATATTGATCAGATACTTTTTTAAACGTTCTATTAAAATTGTTTAAATATGTATCCAGTTGATGGATATCTTTAGGTACCACTTTAAAGTAATCCTTAGAATATTTTTCTTTTAAAATAGAAGGGGAACCATGAACAACAATTTTACCTTTATGAATGACAACGATATGATCTGCGTTTTTCGCTTCTTCCATATAATGTGTTGTTAGAAAAACAGTAATATTTTCCTCAACTCTTAATCTTTCAATCACTTTCCAAACCATTTGTCTGGTCTCAGGGTCTAATCCTGTTGTAGGTTCATCTAGAATTAAGAGAACGGGACTAGCGAATAACGCTCTAGCAATTTCAACTCTTCTTTTTTGTCCACCGGATAATGTTTTAAATAACTGATGTTCAATCGGTTCTAGTTGTAAGTAATCTACAAGTTCTTGATATCTCTTATTTACCTTATCTTTATTGGGTATATATAAAGCACCTCTCGATAAAAGATTTTCTTTAACCGTTAGTAAATCATCTAATACATTTTCTTGAAAGACAACACCTATTTTACTTCGAATATAAGCCTCATCCTTCTCTCCATTTAATAAAACCTCACCCATACCCTTTTCAAGTAGTGTAATAATCATTTTAATGGTTGTTGATTTACCTGCACCATTTTGTCCTAAAAAGGCATATAGTTCACCCTTTTTAACATAAAAAGATATATGATCGACTGCAATAATATCTCCAAATCTTTTATAAAGATCTTTAACTTCTAATAACTTTTCCATTGAATACTTCCTTTCTTAAAATAATTTATGTTGACTCTTTGGATTGACATAAACATCAAGTTCTTGACGATGTACAGATACATTGACACTACCAAGTGGTCCTTTTTCACCATCTACATTCCATGGGTAATCTGGCGTCACCTCAATTTTAAATGCATTTGCGTGTAAATGAATATCATTATGGAAATGTCTGCCTTTAAATAGATAGAACCAAATCATCTTCGTCCAAGAAAACATATGGTTTCTGGTAAATATTCTAAGGTCTATCATTCCATCATTGAGTTTAGGTGATTTTGTAAACTTATCTAGTTTAAATCCACCGACTCTAGAACCTGCTGCTAAAATCATTAAAAACGATTTTCTTTCGATGGTTAAATCTTTAGATGTTACTTTAATTTTCATATGATAATGATTAAATAAATCATGTCTAGCATTCATTAAATAACCTAAAGAACCCACTTCTTTTAATCTTTTACGATTGATTTCATAACTTACATTAGAAAATTTACCGATTGCAGCTGCATATAAAAAATATTCTTCATTAATCTTATAGATGTCCATCTTTTCTATATGATTACTTTTTAAAAGTGCTAAATTATAAAATACATTTTTTCCTAAGCTAATCATACTTGCTACATCGTTCGTTGTACCATACGGTAAAAATAATAATCTGGGTCGTTTACTTCTATCCATTTTCATCATACCATTTACCACAGAGTGAATCGTACCATCACCACCAGCAATTAAAAAAACATCATATTTTCCTTCTTTAGATTGAATATCTGATACGATTTCTTTTTTCTCTTTAACCTCGTATAAATCTAGATTCCAACCGTTATGTTCTATATATGATTGTATTTTATCTAAGTCTCTTAAAATATGACCTTTACCGGATGCAGTATTATAGATTAATAGTATTTTCATATGACCTTCCCTTTTTTCATTCTATCATTTTTTATCTAAATAATGTGTTAAGATATACTTGAGGTGCAGATTATTTTATGAAAACTTTACAATCAATTTCTACAAACCCCTATTTTAATTTGGCTTGGGAAGAATATATCTTAAAAAACATACATCAAGATGAGGATATCTTTTTAATATGGAGAAATGAACCTTCCATCATTATCGGAAGAAATCAAAATGTATTTGAAGAAGTAAATTTGGATTATATCGTTAAAAACCAAATTCCATTAATTAGAAGAAATTCCGGTGGTGGTACGGTTTATCATGATTTAGGTAATATTAATTTTACGTTTATTACGAAACAAAAAGGAGCGATTAATAACTATGCTTTAATGACTGAAAAGATTATTTTGGCACTTCATAGTTTATCTATTCCTGCAGAGTTTAGTGGAAAATCCGATATTAAGATGGATACATTTAAAATTAGTGGAAACGCACAGTATGTCTTTAAAGATAAGCTACTTCATCATGGAACACTTCTTTTTAATGCAAATTTAGAGCATTTAAAAAATGCTTTAAAAGATAAAGAGAATCATACATCCAGTATTTCAGTGAAATCCAATCGAAGTCAAGTAACCAATCTTTCATCTTATGTTCCAATGACCATCGAAGCTTTCGAAGACTTTTTAATAGATTCTTTAAGACAAACTGATGAACCTTTAAAACTGACTGATAAAGATCTACGTCAAATAGAAAAACTAAGAGATGAAAAGTATTTATCTTATAACTGGAATTATGGTGAATCTCCAAGGTCAGTGATTGAAAAAAGTTTAGGAGATTACAAGATTAAAGTTGTTGTTTCATATGGTCATGTAGAGGAAGCTTTTATTGTTAAGCATAACAGTTTAGAACTTAATCTATCTTCAAGCTTAGTTGGAGAAAGATGTTTTCCTAAAGACCTTATTATCTTACAAAAAAAAGCACCTGAGGTTTATCAGATGCTCTTTACTTAACTACATATTAATAATCTTTAATAAATTTACCAACAAATTTTTGATTTATTGTAATAAATGGTCCAACAAGAACAACAGATACAAATGTAAACCAACTAATTTGTTCATAGTTACCAGCCATTGTAGCCAGTATCAATGCAATCACAATTAAAGTCATTTCAATATAAATCTTGGCAATCCAAGATTTTTTTGTATACTTTATGATATGTACCATAAATACCTCAGATGGAGCAAGTGGTAAGCTCTTATTGGATATAATGATGGATAAACTAAAGCCTAATAAGAATAACGCTCCTAATGCAACCAACCCGTTTAACCACATTTCGGTTACATTATAATGTACCAATACAAATGCAAACCATAGATCCATTAAATATCCGAATCCAAAAACAATAATAAGAGACCAAAATACTTTAACATCTTTAATGACTATAAAGTTTAAGATAACCCAAATAAGTCCAAAGATAATAGAGGATACACCAATTGTAAAAAAATCATGCTCGATTAATATGGATAAATAATAACTAATTGCATCATAAGGGAATGCCCCTTGTTTGGTTTTAATGATGATTGAAACGGATAACGTCATCAATAAGAATCCAAACATATGTAATAATATTCTTCTAAATAATTTCATATAAAATAACCTCCACAAATCATTATACTAGAAATTAAATAAAAGTCTACTTAGAAATTTCTATTATGTTGTCTAACAACATTTACACATCGTTTTAATCTTAAATATTAAAAAAGACACATACCCTTTTAAGATATGTGTCTAATCATTCAACTTATAAAATTAAACGTGAATTGGTTTATCGATTGCTCCAAGAGCAGCTTCTAATGTTAATTCTGATAATGTTGGATGTGGATGTACTGCATGTGCCATTTCATATGCAGTTGCTTCCGCCTTCATTGCAACACTATACTCAGAAATCAGTTCTGTTGCATTATATGCATAGATATGTGCACCAATAACTTCTAAGTACTTCTTATCAACAATTAATTTAGCAAATCCTTCTTTTTCACCATCAGCAAGTGCTTTACCGATTGCAGCAAGAGGAACTTTAGAAACTTTATAATCAATACCGCGAGCTTTAGCTTCTTTTTCAGTTAATCCGATTGCAGCAATCTCAGGGGAACCGTAAATACATGAAGGAATTTGATCATAATTCATTTTTTGATGACCTTTACCTAAAATGTGTTCAACAGCAACCACACCTTCGTGTTCTGCAACGTGTGCGAGCATATATTTACCATTCACATCACCAATTGCATAAATGCCTTTTACATTGGTTTGTAGGTATTCGTTTGTCTTAATGTTTGCACGGTCCATTTCAAGGTTTAAGTGTTCTAAACCTTTAGAATTCGCTCTTGTACCAACTGCCATTAAGATTAAATCACTTTCAATGGTTGTTTCAACACCTTCAAAGCTATACGTAATCTTATGGTCATTAACCTTTTTAACTTCAGCTTTGGTAAGTATTTCAATACCATCTCTTTTTAATGTTTTAGCATAAGCTTGACGCACATCATCATCCATTGTTGGTAAAATTCCATCCATCATTTCAATGATTGTAACTTTAGAACCAAATGAATTAAATACGGTAGCAAACTCAACACCAATAACACCACCACCAACAATCACAATAGATTTAGGGTAGTCTTTAACATTTAATAATTCTCTAGATGTTACAACAATTCCTTTTTCATATGCTTCTTTAACACCAGGAATTGGTGGAACAACAGCTGTTGCTCCTGTTGCAATAATAACGTTTTTGGTTTGTAGTGTTTCACCATTTACAACAACTTCAGATGCAGATTTAACTTCACCAAAACCATTATAAACATCCACACCATTTTTCTTAAGTAAGAATGCAACACCATTCGTTAATTGCTTTACAACGCCGTTTTTGCGAGATAATATTTTATCCCAATCAAATCCTACTGTGCCACTATTTGTCACACCATAATCATTTGCGTGTTGTAATGTTTTATATACTTTAGCAGATTTTAAGAATGTCTTTGTAGGAATACATCCGTGGTTTAAACAGATTCCTCCTACAACTTCTTTTTCTACTAAAGCAACTTTTGCTCCTAGTTGTGCACCTTTAATAGCAGCCACATAGCCACCCGGTCCACCACCAACAACAACTATATCATACGTTTTAGCCATGTTAACATCCTTCCTAGCTTAATAGTAATAATGTAGGGTTACTTAATAATTCTTTAACTCTCATTAAGAATCTACCACCATCAGCGCCATCAATAATTCTATGGTCTACTGCAAGTGATAATGGTAATGTGTAAGCAATCTTGATTTCATCATCGATTACCCATGGTTTCTTTTCAATCTTACCAATACCAAGAATTGCTAATTCTGGGTAATTGATAACTGGTGTTCCAAATGCAATACCAGCTGAACCGAAGTTTGTGATTGTAAATGTACCATTGGTTTGTTGATCTAATGTAATTTTTCTTGCAATTGTATCATCCGCAAGTTTTCTAATACCAGATGCTAATTCAAATACGGATAATTTATCTGCATTTTTAAGGTTTGGAACAATTAATCCATCTGGTGTATCAACAGCCATACCTAAGTTAATATATTTCTTAATATATAATTCATCTGTATCATGATTAAATGATGCATTGAATGTTGGGAATTCTTTTAATGCAATTAATACTGCTTTAGCAATAAATGCCATGTAAGTTAACTTAATACCTTTAGATTCAGCTAATGTTTTAGCTTCATTTCTAAATTTAACAAGTTCATTGACATTGATTTCATCCATTAATACTGTTTCAGGAATAATAGATTTAGAACGTGTCATTGCATTTGAAACTGCTTTACGTAATCTTGAAATCTTAACAACTTCAACATCACCTTGTGGTTTAGCTGCTGCAGGCATTGTTGTTTCTTTACTTGCTTCAACTTTAACTTCTTGTTTAACTTCAGCCTTAACTTCTTGTTTAGCTTGTCCAAGGTTTGCAAGATCATCTTTTAAGACTCTACCTTGTTCACCAGTTCCTTTAACAGTTGCAATATCCACACCTAAATCACTTGCAAGTTTTCTTGCAACTGGAGATGCTAATACTTTACCTGTTTTAACAACTAATGTTTCTTCTGTAGAACCACCGATGATTTCATCAGATACTTCAATTTCACCAACAACACCAGCACCTTTTTTAGGTTCTGATTGTGGTTCTTTAGTTACTTTAGGAGCCTCAGTTAATGTTGCGCCGTTTAATCCGATTAGGACAACCGTTTCACCAACATGAATAACTTCTCCTTCTTTTTTACCAATCTTTAAAATTACACCAGTTTCAGGAGCAGGTAATTCAGCATTGACTTTATCTGTTTCAACAACAACTAAAGTTTCACCTTCATTGACCTTATCGCCTTCTTTGAAGTTCCATTTTAAAATAGTTCCTTCATGAATACCTTCACCGATATCTGCAAACTTAAAGTCATATACATTTCCTGAAGCTTGTGCTTGGCTTGGCACTTCTTTTGCAACAGGTGCTTTAACTTCTTCAACTTTAGGAGCTTCTACTTTAGCAGGTGCTGAACCATCATCGATAGTAACAATGATTTGTCCAACATGAATTTCTTCACCTTCTTTAGCACCTAAAGATGTAATAATTCCATCAACTGGAGATGGTAATTCAGCGTTGACTTTATCTGTTTCAACAACAACTAAAGTTTCACCTTCTTTAACTTTATCCCCTACTTTGAAGTTCCATTTTAAAATGGTCCCTTCGTGAATACCTTCACCGATATCTGCAAATTTAAATTCAAACATGATTGGCCTCCTTACGGTCTTGCTTTAGCTAATTTTCTTAAATAAGCTGCAATTTTCTCAGGTTGTGGGAAGTGATAGTGTTCGCCTCTTGCAAGAGGAACTGTAATATCAAATCCTGTAAATCTTACAGGAGCAGCTTCTAATGAGAAGAATGCTTTTTCGTTAACCATAGTGATTAACTCAGCAGCTGGACCGTATGATTTAACAGCTTCAGTAACAACCATGAATCTACCTGTCTTTTTAACAGAGTTTAAAATCGTTTCTTCATCGACTGGTGCAATTGTTCTAAGGTCAATAATTTCAACAGAAATACCTTCTGCTTCAACTAATTTAACAGCTTTTTCAACTTCACGAACGATAGAACCCCAAGCGACAACAGTAATATCTGTACCTTGTTTAACAACTTTTGCTTTACCAATTGGAATTTCATACATTTCTGCAGGAACTTCTTGTTTACCAGCTCTATAAATTCTCTTAGGTTCTAAGAAAACTACTGGATCTGGATCATTGATTGCAGCAAGTAATAATCCTTTAGCATCATATGGTGTTGAAGGTGTTACTACTTTTAATCCTGGGATAGATGCGAATAATACTTCTAATGCTTCAGAGTGGTGTTCAAGTGCACGAATACCACCACCATGTGGTAAACGTAAAACCATAGGAACAGTAAATTGTCCACGGGATCTATTTCTCATACGAGCAGCATGCGTAACTAAATCTGTATATCCAGGGAAAATGAAACCATCGAATTGAATTTCAGCAACTGGTTTTAAACCATTCATTGCCATACCAATTGCACTACCTACGATTGCAGATTCTGCAATCGGAGTGTCAAATACGCGTGTTTCTCCATATTTCTTTTGTAAACCTGCAGTCACACGGAAAACGCCACCTTCAAAACCAGCATCTTCACCAAATACGACGATGGATTGATCTTTTTCCATTGCTTGGTCTAGGGCTTGGTTAATAGCTTCTAATAAAGTAATGATTGCCATATTATTTAGCTCCTTCCAAGAACTTCTTATGTTCTTCGTATTGTTCTTTTAATTGAGGTGTCATTTCTGCGAATGTATGTTCAAAGATTTCAATTAAATCTACATTTGCTCCATAACTTTCAACTTTTTTAAATGTATCGTTAATTTCTGTTAAAACATCTTCAACTAATTTTTGATCTTCTTCTTCAGTCCAATAGCCTTTATTTAATAAATATGTCTTAAATCTAGCAATCGGATCTTTTAATGCCCATTCATTTTCTTCTTCTTTTGTACGATAAATAGATGGGTCATCTGAAGTTGTATGAGGTCCCATACGATAAGTATATGCCTCAATTAAAGTAGGACCATCACCTTTTCTAGCTCTGTCCATAGCTTCTTTAGTTGCAACATACATTGCTAACATATCGTTACCATCCACTTGAACAAAAGGAATACCAAATGCAACACCTTTTTGTGCAAGTGATTCAGAGTTAGATGCTTTTCTTACAGGTGTAGAAATAGCCCATTGGTTGTTTTGAATGACAGCAACCATAGGTGCTTTAAATGATGCAGCAAAGTTTAATCCTTCATAGAATTCACCGTGCGCTGTACCACCATCACCGATTGTAAATACGGCAACTTCGTTTGTTTTCTTAATCTTTGCAGCCATTGCTAAACCAGCAGCAATATTAGATTGAGAACCAATAATGATATTTGTTGGTAAGATTTTCACTCCATCAGGGCGGATTGATCCTCTTTCATTACCATACCAATATAAGAATACGGATTCTAATGTCACACCACGATATAATTGAGCATTTAACTCACGGTACATTGGAGAATTCCAATCTTGTGGTTCCATTGCTGCAGCCATACCGATTTGTGCTGCTTCTTGACCCATGTTTGGAGCATAAGTCAACATACGACCTTGTCTTTGGTATTGTAATGCTTTGATATCTGCATTACGACCTAAAACAGCAGTCTTATACATCTTTAATAACGTTTCCTTTGGTAAATTTGGGTCAAGTTTTTCATTAACCACTTTACCGTTTTGATCTAAAATCTGAAATTGCTTGTCTTTTGAAGCATCATATTTCTTTGCGATCATAATTTCCTCCTATAAATATGTTTTAAACATATTGTCATTATATAATAAAAAAGCCTTCCCATGTTGGAAAAGGCATTCTAAAACTTACGGTGTTAATCATTTATGTATAAAATGCACATAAATTTGGTATTTTTAAGATATTTGAGTTAATTTTGAGGCTTCTTATTTAAAATCTTATTTAGAATATCCTTCAAATTAAAGAACTCCCCTATCGCTCCCCACACAAATGTGTTACGCATATCATGACTGGATGTATTAAATCGATTGATATCCACATCATATCCATATTGACTTGCAAACAAATCCATAAATACAATTAAGGTTCTGGTATTTCCTTCTCTTAGTGGATGGATGACCCATAAATCTACCATGTATTTACTTAGATTATCAATAAATTCTCTTTTAGACATTGTTGACCAAGCTAGATTTTTATATTTTATATCTACTTGTTCTAGTTCTTTATGTATACTTTTATGATCAGCAAACTCAACCATACCCTCTGCAATCATAAACTCAGATGTTGTCATGTTAACTGTTCTTATTTCTCCTGCCCAAAAAAAGACATTTGAAAACAATATTTTGTGTAATTTTAAGAAATCAAATGCACTTTTGATTAAAAACTTATCTTTTTGTAGGTTTAGCATTGCCAAACCGAACTGATTTGCTGTATAAGTTTTTAATAATTGCTTATCTTGAATTCCAGGAATATTTACATGGACATTGGTATTTGGATAAAAATATGGATCTTTCATCGTATTTTCCTATTTAAAGCAAAAACTGCAGTTTCAAAATCAATTAAGTTTTTTGCATAAAGTTTTAATATTTGGTTGGCATAATCACTAGGGATTCCTCCACCAAATGCATTGTATGCTACTGCTTTTTCTAACTCTTTATATGCCTTTTCATATTGAGGTAGCTTAACATCAAATGGAATACCTTCTTCTAAAACGACTTGTCTTAAAAATAAATTGATTGCATCAGAAATTCTAAGGTTAAAGTTTTTTAAAATTTCTTCTGCTTGTTGTTTTGTGTCCGTATCGATTCGGACATTAATAAAATCAGTTTTTTTCATATGATCACCTATTTATATTGTAACACATTTGTTTAAATAATTGTTTATAGAACACTTCTTATATTCTAATCAACCTTTAATCTATAAAAAAAACAGCACGAATTCTCGTACTGTTTTCATCTTATATATAATTATTTTCTCTTTAACAGATTCTTTTGTAGAATTAAAATTAACTCTCTTAGTGATTTAGCCGCTACAGCATTGGATGCACCACTTGGATCCAAATAAGGTGATAACTCTACAATATCAGCACCTACGATATGGTTCAGTTTTCCAAATTGTTCAAATGCCCATAATAAATCTTTATATTGCATACCACCCGCCTCAGGTGTTCCTGTACCAGGAAAGACTGATGGGTCTAATACATCTAAGTCAATTGTAATATAAACTGGTTTATCTTTTAAATCTAAGACTGCTTGGTCCAATCCTTCAAAGTCAAATTTTCTTTGATAGATGTGTTCTTTAGCCCACATAAACTCATGTTTATCACCACTTCGAATTCCGAATTGATAGATATGGTGGTCTCCTAAAAATTTATGCGCTTGTCTCATAAATGTTGCATGAGATAATTCACGTCCAAAAAATGATTCTCTAAGATCAGTATGTGCATCTAAATGAATTACATGTAAGTTATCATACTTTTCTTTTAAAGCTTTTAATACTGGATATGTTACTAAATGTTCTCCACCAATCATCATTGGTAGTTTATCATCATTGATAATTGTTTTTGTTGCTTCATATACAATATCAAGCGCATCTTCAACTGCACCAATTGGTAAATCTAAATCTCCTGTATCTACAGTTTTAAAATCTTTTAAATCTGCATCTTGATAAGGTGAGTACCACTCTACACCAAATGAGTCTACACGGATTGCATTACCTGCAAAACGTGTACCCGGTCTAAAGGATGTGGTTGCATCCATAGGAACTGAAAATATTACAACATCTGCCTCATCATAAGATGCTGTACATGATTGAAACGATAAATCTACTTTATTTAATTTCATAAGTCACCCTCGTATTTATACCATTTATCTTTATCTACTACTTTAATATACCCATCTTCCGTATCTGAAAGAATGGTTGAACCTTGCGCTGTATAAAACTCTAAATCCTCTAAAATTTCTGCATTAATAATTTCACCAGGAATAACCAGTGGTATACCTGGTGGATATACCATAATATTTTCTGCAGCTACCTCATTTAATGCATCTTCTAATTTAACATACTTTTTAGGTGCATGATATGCCTCACGAGGTCTTGTATAACTATCTGGATATGTAAATCTAATTTTATGTCTAATTTCTTTATCTGTTTTATGTTTCTTTAAATTCTTTAATCCTTCAACAAATTTATCTAAATCTTGTTGTGTGGTACCAATAGATAGTACAGCAAGAATTAAATGTGTTTCTGCAAGTTCCATTTGGATATTAGATTCTTGACTTAATATATTGTAAGCATCAAATCCAGTTAATCCTAAGTCAGATACCTTAACCATGATCTTTGTTTCATCATAATCATAACCTTTATGATTCCAAATATATTCTTTCGTGATTGCTTTGAATCCTTTAATTTTATTAATTTTCTTTCTAGTTTCATCTGCCATTTTTATTAACTCATCAAGTTTTTCTTTTCCATTGACTGCCATATAACTTCTGGCAGTATCGAGTGATGCCATTAATAATGAGGATGGTGATGTGGATTGAAGTACATTTAAGGTAGACTGAACTCTATTAGGGTCCACTCTGTTTCCTTTAGTAATAAGCATAGAGGATTGTGTCAACGAACCAATTGTTTTATGGATACTACATGCAGCCATATCTGCACCAGCTTCCATTGCAGATAGTGGTAAACTATCGTGGAATCCAAAATGAGATCCATGTGCTTCATCACATAAAACAAGCATATTATATTCATGTGCTAACTTAACAATTTCTTTTAAATTAGAAGTTACACCAAAATATGTTGGGTTAATAACAAAAACCGCTTTTGCATCTGGGTGTTCTTCAATTGTTTCTCTAAGTTCGGATAATATGATCCCATTAGCAATCCCTAATTCACTATCCATATGTGGCTTCATAAAAATAGGCATTGCTCCAGATAAAATTAATCCATTAATTGCTGATTTATGTACGTTTCTTGGAATGATTATTTTTTCTTTTGCACGTACTGCAGTCATAATCATTGCTATAATACCTTGTGATGTTCCATTAATTAAAAAGTATGCATGATCCGCACCAAAAGCATCTGCAGCTAGTGCTTGTGCTTCCTTAATGACACCTTTAGGTTTTGATAAGTTATCAAGCCCTCTTGGTGCATTTGCATCCATAGAAAAAACGTTATGTCCTAAATATCTTGTAAATTCATTATCAATCGAACCCAGTTTATGACCAGGAACATCTAAAGCCGTCGTTCCTGAGACTCCATATGCTCTAATTTTATCAAAAAATGGGGTTTTTGTTTGATCGAGTTTAGCCACTTACCATGCTCCTTTTATGTTCTATTTTTGTTACCATATCATAATACCATAAAGCAATATAAATATATGTTTTTAATGATTTAAAAAAGTATAATTTTTTTGTATTCCATACGATAAATTATATCATATTCTATATATTACTTTGTTTACATAGAAAAATTAAGTAAAATTGAGATTATGTATCTTAATAATAAGAGAATGTTTGGACTAGACTAGACAAAGAAGCACCTCTAAATCCTTCAGTTAATTTCATCATGAATTCAATTATTTACGTGATATTTAAATTGTTTTTACATGGTGGATTTGATATCTGCATACTTTCATTTAGTCTCGACATATTGATTTGATTACATAGAATGTTTAGATTAAATCCTTGGTTTGCTCGTGTACTTAATATCTTTAAATACTTTCTATCCTTTCACTTAAAGTACCTACCTCTATCCGTTTTTGATAGATATCTTACGTGTTTTCTATCAAAAAACACCTCCATAATTTGATTATAGAAGTGTTTGCTTAAGTTTTACATTTTAATTTTAGATGTATATAATAGATGGTGTAATCTATATGCCTATCAATTAGGTGATGGTAGAACACTATCTTTTTTATAGGCATTTATAACACTTTAAATAAAAAGTAGACTTACCTTATAATAAAAGTTAGTAATAACTACACAAGGAGGTTCCAATAAAAGAATTAATAGTTGAAGCATATGTAATGCTTACTACAAATACTGACAGGAATATCAAAAAGCCAAGAATTATTTTTTCATTATTTTCCTCTCCATACAGGATAAAGTATTATAGAATTAATATTACTTGATGATCTACTGAAATCAAATAAATTATCTTCTAAAGCTGTCTTTGACCACCCAACAAATTCAAAGCCTTCCTTACTTGGTTGTTGTGGTTCACTTATATATTCATCATCGTCATAACTTAAATGATAAAGATGATCGTCTATGTAAAATGCCGCTTTAGCAGCTTTAAAATTACCTCCACGATGACTTTGATACCAATCATATAACGTATCAATGACGATCATCTGTCCATTACCTATAAATCCACCTTCCATACTAATGATTTCATCATCTAAAAAAACAACATATTTTAAATTATTGCATTGCTCAAGTGCGTGAGTTAATATGCTTATTCCTTTTTTAATAATGACAACCTCAAGCTTGTCACTTTTTATTCTGGCAGCATTTTGATCTATACCAAATCCATAATAAGAGCCAACTTTCACTGGGTAACCATAAATCTCTGTTGGAATCTCGATAAAACTTAATTGTTGCCCTTCATCAGTTAATGCATAAATTTCTGCATAACCATCTTGCATACGATAAAAATAGATGTCATAAATCATCTCATCCTTTTGTCCACATCCAAACAAGAATGTTATGAGTACACCTGCTATCAAAAACAATGTCATTTTTTTCATACTTTAAAACCCTCCAAATAATATTCTATATCAACAAAAACAGCCAGATAATCCTATCGATTCTTAAAGGTACTACAAATAAAAAAGACCCGAAAAACATATAGATTCTATGAGGTGAGGCAACTTAAAAAGAATTTAAGCTACTTTATACGTCTCCCTCATATAAAGTCGATATGTTTAACAATAAGGTCTAAAAGTGACGTGTTAAACTATTTTTATTATATTCATTTTTAATAGAGTTGTCAAATAGTTTAATAATTCAAATAATTTATAAGTCTATTTATAAAAATCTAAATACCTCCAATGATAATGCTTTTGAATTTCCCCTTATTAAAGCCGTTTCAATGATGCGTTTATTTTCACCGTTATTTTCATATTTATTTTCCTTTATTTTTTATAAAAAATGATTAAAATATAAGAACCAGGAGGGACATCATGATGGATGAATATAAACTACATAAAGATATTATTTGCATCGACTTAAAAGCATTCTATGCATCTGTTGAGTGTGCCATCCGTGGACTGGATCCTTTTTCATCTGCTTTAGTAGTCGCAGACAGGTCCCGTGGTGACGGCGCACTTTGTTTATCTGTGTCTCCTTATTTAAAAAATATGGGTGTTCCTTCTAGAACACGCATATTTGACTTACCAAAGTATCCAGATAAAGAAATTATCTACGCCAAACCAAGATTAAAAACCTATATGAATTACTCCGTTAAAATCATTGAAATTTATTTAAAGTACATTTCTGATGATGACTTATATGTTTACTCAATTGATGAGGCATTTTTAGATGTGACTTCTTATTTAAAACTTTATCAAATGACCGCCTATGAACTGGCTAAAAAAATCACAGATGACATCAGAGAAACACTACATATTTACAGTTCTGCTGGAATTGGTTCTAATATGCTACTTGCTAAACTGGCTATGGATATTGATGCTAAAAAAACTAAGGAAGGTATTGCTGAATGGCGATATCCTGATGTTGAAAAAAATCTTTGGCCTGTAACCCCACTTTCTAAAATGTGGGGTATCGGTAGCCGTATGCAAGAACATCTCAACCAAATGGGTTTATACACAATTGGAGATATTGCACAATCATCTAGAATTCGCCTTAAGAAAATGTTTGGTGTTTTAGGTGAGGAACTATGGTATCACACACATGGTATTGATATGTCTTTAGTACAAGATAAGAAACAAATAAGAAAATCTAATAAATCAGTTGGTCAGTCTCAAATTCTATTTAGTGACTACTATACACCTGATATCTATACGATTTTATATGAGATGACCGATGAAGTATTAAGACGTCTTAGACTCACTAGAAAAATGGGTAAAACAATCCATTTAGCTTGTGGGTATGATAAAAAAACAGGAGGAGGATTTTCTAAACAAATCACCTTAGACCAACCCACTCAGGCTTATAAAATTGTTTTAGACACAATCTTAAATATATTTAATCAATGTTATGATGGTACATCTCCAATTAGAAGTTGCTCAATCTCTATCAGTCAACTCAGTGAATACAACATGTATCAATATTCTTTATTTGAAGATGCAGAGTATTTAGATAAAGAAACGGATCTCTTAGAAACTGTCGATTCACTTAAATCTAAATTCGGAAAGAATGCGATTAACCGAGGAACCTCTCTTGAGAAAGGTTCGACAATTGTTAAAAGAAATCAAATGGTAGGTGGACACAATGGATAAAGATACCTATATAGATAGAGGTATCATTAAATGGTTACCATTTGATGGTCTTCTAGGTTTTCATGACTTAATTCAAGATTTAAAATATCGTTTGGGTAAAAAAGATAAGCCCACACTTTCAGAAGATCAATTAGAATCCATGAATGAAACATTAAGGATTGCTTTAGAATCCTCATTAGAAATATCGATTACATATTATCATGATGGTTATTTAAAAGAAACACTTGGTGTTGTTAAACATGTGGATATGATCACTCGAACATTATGTTTTATGGATAAGTCTAGTTATCCACTGGATGACATCATGCGATTAGATATCCTCTGACCATAACTTAACTTCAGTTTTCATTTGACCTTCTTTATTTAAATAAAAAAATCTAGCACCCTTTTTAAAACCTTTTGCTCCATATTCATAATGACCACTGACTCTACCATATGCCAGTAACACACCATTTTTTGTAAATTCAAAGTCATTGTAGTGGTCATGACCCACAAAAATACCTTTTGCTAAACCATGTTTTATAACAGCTTCAAAAAATCCAAAATCCATGCCTTGTACGCATGGGTTTTCTTCATATACACCTTTATAATTTAATGCATTTTTATCCACTTCTAAAACATCTCTTAATGGAATATGAAAGAAAATCAAATGTGGTTTTTTCAGGTTTGTTTTTAAACGATACCAATCCACTTGATCTTTAGTAATAGAACCATATCCCCAAGCTTTAACATCTTTAATAACATATGTATCCTCTATATGACTATCCATAAAAATAAGTTTACCTATAACCTCATTTTTATCCATGAGTTTAATCGAAAAGTTAGAATATCCTAAATGCTTAGGTCCTTGATCAAATTTTAAATACTTAGCATCTTTAATAGCTTCAATCAATGTCTCGTAGGTGTTACCACCATCTAAATCATGGTTCCCAAAAACAAATGTAAAAGGTGTTTTTAAAGTATCCATAAACTGACCTAATTTTTGATACAAAAAAGGTGCATCTTTAGACATGGTTTGGTCGCCTGTAAAAACAATAAAATCAGGTTTTTCATCCAAAACGAAATCATGAATAAGTTGAAACGTTTTTAAATCTTTATCATCATTCATTAAGTGAAGATCTGTAAACTGTATCATCTTCAAATCTCTATTTAAAGGCATTTCTAAGTATAACTTATTTAAATTATCTATCTTGTCAAGTAACTCCATTGGATCATTGATGACTAGATCAAAATGTTTTTTAATATGCATTGGTTTTTTATTGTAGTGATCCATCAATATCACTTCAACATCAGAATTCTTTGCTGCAAAAACATCTGTTAATTGATCTCCGACCATCATGATTTCATGTGCTTTACACTTAAAAAAGTTCATCATATCATAGAGTCCGTCTGGATTGGGTTTAGGGTTTTTGACATCATCATATGCAACTAAATGATCAATCAAATCATATAACCCAAGTATGGTTAATTCATCGATTGCAATGGATCTTAATTCTGATGTAAAGACACCTATAAAATATCCTCTTTTCTTTAAAGCGATCATGACTTCGTCTACTCTAGGATATTTTCTTAATAGTTTGTGTTTTAAATTCTTGTGTGTTTCATGAATAAAATCTAAGTGTGTTGGATCAACTTTTCCATAAAGTTTTAATAAAACCTCAGGATATGATAAAGCAAACACAGATTCTATATCCATGCTTTCTAAAGGTGTTTGTGGCTTTTCATATGCTGTTAATCTTTTATATATTTCTAAGACGAGTGAATCACTATCAATGAGTGTACCGTCCATATCAAAAACAATTGCTTTTATCAAAATAATCCCTCTACATTAATTCATCTAATAAGATGTAATATTTAATTTTATGCCAATCTGGATCGATACCTAATTGATCAAATAGATAATCCGTATACTTCGTATCGTAACCCAAATGATGATATATATTTCGAACTGATAGTGCAATATCTACATACCTGCAGGCAACACCACCTCTGTCAAAATCTATCCAGGATATCTCTCCTTGATGATTGACCAACATGTTTTCTAACGTTAAGTCACCATGTGAAAAAACTTTATCTTCATCAGGTTTTTCTCTTTCTAAGTACTTGTATAAATCCTCTGGATCTATAAATCCATTGGGTCCATATGTATCCTCTTCTGCTTGGGTCGTATCAACATCATCGGTATCAATATTGTGTCTGGCAAGTTTTAACTTATACGGAATACCTTTATAGATATTCAAATTAGAAATGTCTACCGCCCATAATTTTTTTAGTGATTGAACCATTAAATCAATGAATTGAAATGGTTCATTCATCCACTTAGATTGACTCAGTATTTCACCTTCTAATCTGGATATAAGTAAGTAATCATATTTTTTTAAACACTGATACGCTATGACTTTAGGGACTTTGAGTTTACCTTGAAGATAATTTAATACATCATATTCTTTCTTTAACGTACCATCATGATGTTCTCTAATCTTTAACACATGATGTGGGTATAGAAAAACAGTTGAACCTGACATGCCAATTTCATCTTTAATACCTTCTTTTAAGTCAATCAATTGCCGAATCAATTTGGGTATATACATGAATTATCCTCTTAGACTAGTTATATACTTTCATTATAGCATGAGCCTATCTTAAAAGAAAAAAGACCTTCCTAAATGATATCTATCATTTATAAAAGGTCTTTCAAAATCTTTTATTGAACTGTGACTGATAGTGTTACGTTTTGACTGTTTGCATCAAATGTAGATTGAATTGAAATACTTACATTGATGTTTCCACCTTGGTTCCATTGATAAGTACTTAAATCAATTGTTCCTGATGTTAACATATCTGATACTCTAAATGTCACACTTCCTGGTATAGATTGGTTTTTATCTGCTTCTAAAATTTGATTAATAAAGTTTGAACTGCCTTCATTATCATTGATGAAGTAATCTCCCCAGAATGTTGCATTACTTCTTGTTCTACCATCTACATGGTAGATAACAACCCCTGGAAGTGTAGGTACAGTACTTGTTCCTAAATGTCCTTGATATAAACCCTTTGGTGTATAGAACATAATGAGTAAATACTCATCAAATGCATTACCATCTTCTAAGTTAGATCCACTATAAGGGATCAGTAATACGCTTTGTTCACCATCTGTATCTAGAGCATAACTGTCTAAAGTTACATCATATGTACCTGCTGTAGCCAGTAATGGTTTTAACCAGCCAAAGACTAATTTTGTAAATGGTCCATGATCGCCTACATTATAGTCCATCATATCAAATCCACCCATTGGACCATAGTCGTTGTTACCTTCATAAGGATAGAAATCAACCATCCCCATTAAGTGTCCTAATTCGTGAATATATGTTTCTGCATTATAAATAAGACCAGAATTTCCTTGAATTGGATCTTCTAAGAATGAATAACTTGCCCAGAAATAATACTCAAAGTTTTTACCATCCAGTTGACCAATACTGTCAGCTTCTCCATATTTTGCTGAATAGACCCAAGCCCACCATGGGTCTTGATCATAATCATAATCTACAGAATAAATAAATACCACGGAATCAATATATCCATCATTGTTAGAATCGTATTTACTATAATCAATTTGACTGTCTAAACCGTTTAAAGCCTCAACAATTGCATGCTGATCGCCACCTTGACCTAAGTTTTCATAGTAGCTTCTAGTATTAGATGTAACAAATTTAGGTGCAATATCAAAGCTTAAATTTAAACGTCCAAAACTGCTTAATGTATAATAACTACTTACACTTTGCCATCCTGTAGATTGAGCTGTTCCATTAAATACAGCATCTAGCTTTTGTTCATAACCTAAATCAAATGGTGAACCACTAATTTCTACTGGAACAACTAATACATCAAACGTTCCAACTGAAGGTAAACCTGAAATTCCAAATTTTTGTTTTTCATATTCATTAACGGATTGTTGAAAATCTAGTGTTTCTAATGCACCTGGTTCTACAGATGGGTCAAATTGGAATACTCGAATTGTAACAGAGTTTCCATCCATCACTGCATAAACACCATATGCTAAACTTTCAGATACAGCATATGTATAAACAGTTTGTCCACGTAATGTAGATAGTTCAGCATCGATTGCATAACCTGCAGCTTCTAATGCTTGGTAATAATTTGAAAGTAGGTTTGCATCACTGGATTCTAAAACACCTGTGATTTTATATTCTTTATTGGATACTTTAGACAGAACCATTTGTGATAGACCTGTAAATGATGGGAAATACGTATTTAAGTCTAAATCATTTAAATTAGTTTCTAATACAGCAACCATGTCTTCCCATAGTTCATAGGTTGGTACAGAAGCTGTTTGATAAAGTGTAACTTCAGATATTTTAAACTGTCCACTATTCGATGTTGCCCCAGTTCCTGTGAATAATAATCTGAAACGACTTGCATTCAGATTTTGAATTTGAATGGTTACAACATCAGTTGAAAGTTGTGTATAGAAATCTCCACCTGCTAAATCTACCCAAGTACCTGATTGATATACTTGAACCTTCGCACCTTTTAAAGTATTTGTATAACTATCTCTTGCCTCAATTTGGAATGAGAAGTTAGTAATTATATTTCCAAGTGTGTCTACTTCTAAATATACCGTTGGATTTGCATTACCACTAACGTTTGCTGCAAACACAATACCTGCTGATAAACCACTTGGTCCTGTTGCAACATTCGCTGCATGACTTACAGTAATGATTGCTTTAGATGCACTGTTAGTAAATAATAAAGCAGTATCTATTGTATCTTTATAACTACTTGGTAATGAAGTTGTTGTATTTTGAACATTAAAACTATAATAAATTCCATTAACTGGTTCTTCAGGGTCTACAGGTCCATTTTCTAAATTGTAGATACCAATACCATATACCACTTCGCCTGGATAAGTTTCTGCATCTTCAAATACATATAAATAATAGTTTCCAATCACCCAGGATTGTTCTACATCATCATATGAAAGTGCAGCATCTAAAAGATCCATATATGCATTCGCATCTGCTTCTGTCCAGTCGAAAATATCGATATAAACTTCAAATAATCCACCTTCAGATAAATTTGAAATGAGTGAATCGTTCGTTGTAAAATTAGGCATTAAAGCATAAATGTCAAATCCAAAGATAGTATTTAACTCTGCTGGATTAAATGGATCTTTTGGATCCGTTGGATCGGTTGGATCCACAGGGTCCTCTGTAGAACCATAAATACCAATACCATATACGACTTCTCCTGGATAAGTTTCATCATCTTCAAATACATATAGGAAGTAATCCCCTATAATCCATGACATTTCAGCATCATCATAAGTTAATGCTTCATCTAATAAAAGCATGTATGCATCAGAATCTTCTACTGACCAGTCAAAGATATCAACATATACCATAAAGTATCCATCTTCAGATACATCGGTTAATAAGGAGTCATTTGTTTTAAATCCAGGCATTAAAGCGTAAATATCAAAACCGAAGATTGCATTTAAAGCTGCAGGGTTATAATCTGCTTTACCCTTAGCAGTTGCAGTAAATGTCGCTGTATAGGTTTGATCTTTAGTTGCAGCAACAACTGCTGGAGTCCATCCTGCAAATGCATAATCAAATGCATCATCGGATGCCTTAGTTGGTGTAGCCCCGTCAAAAACAGGTAATGCACCTTCTAATACTTGTGTTGTTTTGATGGTTGTACCATCTGCTTGTTTCCATGTAATCACATAACTTGTTTCAGTTGTTGCTTCCCATGTAGCATGTAAAGATAGATTCCCTTTAGAACCTACGTTAATTTGAGTAATGGCTTTGTTTGAATCATTATCAATTAACCACCCGTTAAATGTATAACCTTCTTTAGTAGGTGTTTTTAAAACAACCTCATCTAAAATAGTATAACTACTTGGATTATCCAAGTGGTTTGAACCACCATCTAAATGATATGTAATTGTATAGTTAATAATGTTCCATTTTGCATAGAGTGTAATAGAACCCGTAATTGCTTCATCTACAATAGATTCAGGATCTAAACTGATGTCTGTGAACCATCCATCAAATTCATATCCTTCTTTTGTTGTTGTGAGTGCTTCAAGAGATGCTAAATTGAAATTTGCATCTGCCTCAATTGCCTCAATTGGTGTACCACCATTTGTTTCAAACGTAATGGTGTAACTATCTATAGTGCCTACACAAGCAACTAATAATAGTGTTAATATAAGTATATTAAATATAGCCCCTAGTTTCTTCATCTGTTCTCACTTTCCTGTCATCAAAAATTGATATAACAGCCATGATATCATAAATTCACATAGATTGTAAACTAAAACACTAAAAGACAATCCATAAAAAATAAAAAACCTTCTAAATGCCTTTATCTATATAAATAAGGCATGTTTAAGAAGGTTTTTAAGTATTCATCTAAGTAAATTTTATCTTAACATTAAAACAGCAAATGTAATACTTATGATTAAAACTAAAACTAATCCGATGTGTGTATAAAAATAATACTTCATTTGTTGATATTTAAGTTTAATCAAGAAAATAATAAATGGTATAGAAAGTATGGCAGTTGCTATAGAAATCATGATTGCAATAATTAAAAATCCAAAAAACAACCACCCATCATTTGCAGTTTGAGCTGCAATGATTAAATCTGATGTAAACCAAACCATGAATAACGCAATCAACAAACTAATTGTTCCTAATATTTTTGATGCTTTTAACATATGATATTCTCCTTATTGTTTTATAAACTGTTATTTTTTATGTGATTTATACATATTCATATTGTATTTGATTGATCACTTCCTTTATAAAATCTTACGTTCTCTCTTTTTAAATCTATAAAAAGTAATACAGTTTTCAATCGTTTAGCTCTTTATTTATTAATGATATCTTCAATATATCATAATAATGAGCACACGATATCGCTGAAACATTTTTATTTTTAATTTTATGAAAACGTTTTTATTCACTTTATACTTTACTACACTAAAGCAATAAAGTATAATGGACATAAAATTAATTTAAAAGTGAGGTTTTATAAATGAAAAAAATATTTTTATTCATCACGGTTTTACTAAGTTCCATCGCACTGACTGCTTGTGGAAACACCTTAACAGATTTAGAGTATATTGAAGATAAAGGTACATTTATCTTAGGTTATACAGATTTTCCTCCAATGGGATTTTTAGAAGATGGAGTCCCGGCTGGATTTGATATTGAAATTGCAAGACTTGTATTTGAACGTATGGGTGTTGAACTTCAATTTAGATATATCGATTGGGATGCTAAAAATGTGGAATTAGACTCTAAAAGAATTGATGCTATTTGGAATGGTTTAACCATTACAGATAGCAGAAAACAAGAAATGACTTTTTCTAAACCTTATTTTGATAATAACTTAATCATTATTTCAAAAGACGGTTCAGAAATTGATCAAATCAGTGATTTAGAAGGTAAAAATATTGGTGTTGAACTCAGTTCTTCTGCAGATATATCTGTATCTGGTAATGAAACTATTTTAGATATTTCAAATGAAATTAAAAAATATAATACATCATCAGAGGCTATACTTGCATTAAACGCTGGTTTAGTTGATGCTGTGATTGTAGATGAAATTTATGCAAGATATGTTGTGATGAAAGATACAAGTAACACATATCAAATCAGTACTGAGATTATTGGTAGTGAACAGTATGGAATTGGTTTTAGATTGGGAGATGAATCTTTACGTGACCGAGTGGATGCTATTTTAGATGAGTTATATGAGGAAGGATTGATTCAACCTATTTCGATTAAATACTTTGGTGTGAATCTATTTATTAGAGGATAATGAGTTATTATTTAGATGTATTAAACTATCTACTAGAAGGGTCTAAGACAACCCTTCTAGTCTTTTCTTTCACACTCTTATCCATTCCACTAGGTTTACTACTAGCTGTTTTTAGAAAGTTAAGTTTTAAACCAATCCAAAAACTCATTGATCTATATACTTGGGTTATTAGAGGAACTCCTTTACTACTTCAACTCTTCTTTGTTGTATATGGTATACCGATACTTTTTGGAAGTTTCTTTTTATTTGATGAAATATACGGAGCAATATTTACATTCATCATCAACTACACAGCTTATTTTATTGAAATATTTAGAGGTGGTATGAATTCAATTCAAAAATCTCAATATGATGCTTCAAAATCATTATCTTTAAATCCATATCAAACATACCGACATATCATAATCCCTCAAACGCTTCACAAAACAATGCCAAGTGTTGTCAACGAATTAATCACACTTGTAAAGGATACTGCACTTGTGAGTGCAGTAGCAATTTCTGATATTTTAAGAAATACTAGAGAATTAGTGAATAGAGATTTTAGAGTGGAGTCATATTTTGTTGCAGCACTTATTTATTTATTCTTTACTTATATTATTGTTTTTATCTTTAGAAAAATAGAAAAGAAACGTTTATCGTTTTATGGGGTTTAAACTATGTTACTAAAAACGAAAGGTCTAACAAAATCATTTCTAAATAACTTAGCTGTTAATGATGTATCGATTGAACTTAGCCAAGGAGAGGTTTTAAGTATCATAGGTCCTTCAGGTTCTGGTAAAAGTACTTTATTAAAATTGATTAATCAGTTGGAAACACCGGATAAGGGAGAGGTTTTCATCGATGGTGTTTCCTTACAAAAATCAAGTAAACAAATTAGAAACCAATACTTTCAATCCATTGGCTTTATCTTTCAAGATTTCGCATTGTTTGAACATTTAACAGTAAAAGAAAACTTAGAACTATCCCCACGTATTGTCCACAAAAAAGATAGAAATGAATTAAAGATTCAAACCCAGTCTCTTTTAGAACTCGTTGGATTACCTGATAAATTAGACAGTTATCCAATCACTTTATCTGGTGGACAAAAACAAAGAATTGCAATCGCAAGAGCACTAGCAACAAAACCTAAAATACTTCTATTTGATGAACCTACTTCAGCACTCGATGTTAAATCTATTGATGATTTAGTATCTATTATTAAAAAATTAAAAGCTGAAGGGATTGGTATCTTAATTGTAACCCATGATCTTCGATTTGCTAAACTCGTTTCAGATAGATTGCTATTTATGAAAAATTCAAGTATTATTCTTAATAAGGATATCAATGATATAATAGATATTGATTTAATATTTGATACATTGTAAATGGTGAGGTAGTAGATATGTCTAAGTTAAAGAGCGCTTTAAATGATGAACTATTTGAAAGTATATTGAAATTAGAAAATTTGGAAGATGCTTATGCATTTTTTGAAGATTTGTGTACAATCAAAGAAATTGAGGCTATGGCTCAACGAATAAAATCAGCCAAACTTTTATTAGACGGTAAAACCTATGAACAAATCATTGAAGAAACAGGTATTAGTTCAACGACCTTAAGTCGTATCTCCACATGTATTCGATATGGTACGGGTGGCTATAAAAAAATACTCGATTCAAAAAAATAATTAAAATCGTTGTAAATTAATTTTTAATAGTATATAATAGGATAAATTCAATGATACAAGGATAATAATTCATCCAATCATTATGATAAGCGAACTTACAAATGGTGAAAGGTAAGTATAATGAGGTTGAACGAATGGGCTTGTGGAGAAGCTTTAGCAAACACCTACGGTAAGTAGTTAAAGACGATAGCTTTCGTTAAAGAGCAGACATATTAATATCTTAAATGATAGCGTATGTTGAATAAATGAAGAGAAATAATTTTTTTATTTCTAAACATAGGGTGGCACCACGATAACTCGTCCCTTACATAGATTTTTCTATGTGAGGGGCTTTTTTATATTAAAAATTCAAACAAAAAAAGGAGAAATAGATTATGGAGTTTGGTAATTTTGGAGGACAATTTCTTCCACCACATATTTTAAAAGCAGTCAAGGAGGTTGAAGATGCCTACAATAAATATAAGGACGATCCTTTATTTATTGAAGAATTTAAGTATTATTTAAATCATTATGCAGGTAGACCTTCCAATCTATATTTTGCATCACACTTAACCGAAGATTTAGGTGGGGCAAAGATTTATTTAAAACGTGAAGACTTGAATCATACAGGGTCTCATAAGATTAATAATGTGTTAGGACAAGCACTTCTTGCCAAGCGTATGGGTAAGAAAAAACTGATTGCAGAAACAGGTGCTGGCCAACATGGTGTTGCAACAGCAACAGCAGCAGCACTTCTTAATATGGAGTGTGAAATTCATATGGGTGCTATTGATGTTGAAAAACAAGCTTTAAATGTTTATAAGATGCAACTTTTAGGTGCTAAAGTTATATCTGTTCAAGATGGCTTAAAAACGCTTAAAGAAGCGGTTGATAGTGCACTCATTACATGGAGTAATGAATTAGAAGATACATTCTATTTAATTGGTTCTGCAGTAGGACCTAGTCCTTATCCGATGATGGTTAGAGATTTCCAAAAAGTCATTGGAATAGAAATCAAAGAGCAAATGCAACTTGCTGAAGGAAAACTACCAGACTATGTTATTGCCTGTGTGGGCGGTGGGTCTAATGCGATTGGTGCATTCTATGATTTCATACCTGATAAGTCCGTTAAACTCATTGGTGTTGAAGCATCTGGAAAAGGACTACACACTAAAGAACATGCGGCAACCATGACACTTGGTAAAAAGGGTATTATCCATGGTATGATGACTAAAGTTTTATTAGAAGACAATGGTGATATCTCTCCTGTATATTCTATATCTGCAGGACTGGATTATCCTGGTGTAGGTCCTGAACATGCATACCTTGATGAAATCAAACGTGTAACTTATGTTGCAGCAACCGATGAGGAAGCTGTAGAGGCTTTTGAGTACTTAACTTTAATGGAAGGAATCATCCCAGCTATTGAATCCTCACATGCTGTTGCTCATGCTATTAAACTTGCAAAAACATTACCAAAAGATCAGGTGATTGTTGTAAACCTTTCTGGACGTGGTGATAAAGATGTGAAGCATATTGCAAGATACCGTGGTTTAAATATTGTAGATTAAACGGTTATGAATCATCCCTCTCTATATGAAAAAGTGGCGTACCTTTTTAGGTATACCACTTTTTCTTATCGAATAACCTCTTTTTTTGCTTCATGAAATTCATTTAAGTATCTTCTCATTTCTTGCATAAGTATTGTATCGGGAGCTCCCTTTAATACTATACCATCCAGATACATCATACTCTTAATAATAGGAAACATTCCTTTTTCAAACACCATACCCGAGTGTACGCCTAATTTAATAGTTTCCATCATCCGTTTGGTAAGAGAAATTTCAGAAACTGTTTTATCATCAAAATCCTTGTATAGTTCCAACATTTTTTGATGGAATGCTTCAAACTTATTACCCGATATCTCGGTAAGTGCCATTTGATTTAAGGCATGCGCACATCCATCATAATCATAATATGCAAGCCTATCCATAAATTGAAATAATCCTTTTTGAATCTTTTCTCCAACTTTAGAAATTGCTCCTGTGTCTATAAAGTAAAAATCATTATCCTTCTTAATGATATTTCCAGGATGTAAATCCCCGTGGAATGTTCCAACTAAAAATACGAAGAACCCGTGTATATGAAATATTTCTAATATATCAGCAAGAATCATCTTCTTCTCACTTAATAAATCATCAATAGTATCTCCTTTTATATACTCAGAAACCAACACATTTTCACTGGATAGATCTTCATAAATTTTTGGAAATTTCAATCGACTTAAATCAAAAATATGTTGATTCTTATCATGTATATCTTTTAAAATATATCCATGTTTTATTTCATTTCTTAAATCAAGTTCTGCTAGCGTATAGTTTTCTATATGTTCTAAAATACCAACAGGGTCAGCAACTTTTTGAAGTTTTGGGTAAAAGAATATAATGAACTTTATAAATCTTCTCAGTGATTTTACATCTTTTATAAATTTCTTTTTAAAATCTTTCTTTAAAAATTTAATAACAACTTCTTCACCTGTTTTTAATTTGGCTCTATGAACTTGTCCAACCGATGCACTACCTATAGGTTTTTCTTCTATATACTCAAAATGATCAAACCATACCTTATCGACATAAGATTTTAAAAGATTTTGATATGCCAACCCTTCAACCGGTTCTGTTCTAGAGTAAAGTTTTGCTAAATGGGTACATGTTGACTCACTCAAAAAATCAATCCTAAGTGCGAAGGTTTGAGCAATCTTTACAGCCAGTAATCCCTGTTTTTCTATATATTCTAAATTAGGTAATCTCTTTTTAGAAAATATTTCTTTAAAGAGTTTGATAAACATCAACCATTTCATTTTAATCTATCACCTATCCTTATCATAAATGATACCATCTTTATGATCAATTCAATGGATATTACTTTATGATTTGAGTTGTATATCCATCCATTAATAACTATAATAGAGTTAGGTGATGAAATGGAATCCATAACTAAAAATAAACAAGATCAGAAAACAATTCAAAACATGATTCAAAAAATCATGCATCAAGACATATCTAATGATTCAGATGCTATCAAAGAATTAAGTGATGGTTGGTTTAATGCGATCTATGAAGTCAAATTAGATAACAATCAATTTGTCATCATAAAGATTGCTCCTGATCCACTCATACCCGTTATGCATTATGAAAAAAACATGATGGAAAGTGAAGTTTTCTTTATGCAAAAAGCCAAATCTATAGGTATTCCTTGTCCTACCATTTATGGATATGATGATTCCTTAACTCTTTGCAGTGCACCTTATTACATCATGGAAAAATTAGTTGGTACTTCTTTAGAAAAAATCTATTCATCTTTGGATCCTAGTACCTTAAAAGATATACTAAATGCTACAGGACATTACACAAAACTATGGAATACTTCTCTGAAAAGTGATGTCTTTGGATATCCTTTTCATAGGGATTTACAAGCATCAACCATGAAAGAGTTATTCTTTAAAATGCTCGATCATTTATTATTAGATGGTAAAAAGAATCAATGTGATCTAGGTTTTTCTTATTGTAAAATTAGAAATCTATTTGAATACTTAAGCGATGTCTTAGATGAAGTTAAAACACCTTCATTTATACATTTTGATTGTTGGTATACCAATATAATGGTTGAAGGTAACAAATTAGTTGGTTTTATTGATTTTGAAAGAGCCTTTTATGGAGACCCACTTCAAGAAGCTCTATTTAGAATGAAAAACCCTTTTGAACTAGAAGGTTACGGAAAGACAACATTTAGTGACTCTGAAAAGATTCGATTAGACTTATATGATGCATACTTAGCACTCATTATGATTATTGAAGATAGTTACCGTCATTATGATACAGAAGATATCAAAAACTTAGGACTTCATAATTTGAGTCAATTTGTACAAAAATATAAAGATGTTTATGAACGCATCAATTGCTAAAGGATAGGTCATCTATCCTTTATTTCTTTTTAAACTCTATATTTTTTCTTTATGATAGAATATTCATATAAGGACACTAAATGAAGGAGCAGAACAAATTTCTTTGTTCAATAACATACATATGCCCATGATTGAAGAAACGCTAAAAACTTATTTATCGACTATTCCAGATGGAAACTTAAAACAAGCCATATCTTATGCATTATTAGGTAATGGAAAACGTGTAAGACCAATGTTGGGTATTACACTACTTGAATCCCTTGGAATAAACCCTCTACCTTATTTAAATGCGTTGGTTGCTGTAGAACTTATTCATACCTATTCACTCATTCATGATGACTTACCTTCTATGGATAATGACACCATGCGCCGTGGAAAACCAACTGTACATATCGCATTTGATGAAGGTACTGCTATTCTTGCAGGAGATGCACTACTTACAGATAGTTTCTATTTAGTTACAGAAACTAAAGCCCTAACCGGAGATGAGAAAACTCAAATCATTTCAATACTTGCAAAAAAAGCAGGTAGTTTAGGTATGGTTTTAGGACAAATTAAAGATATTGAATCTGAGCAGAAACAAATCTCTATCGAAGATCTAAATCTTATGTATGAACTCAAAACAGCAAATTTAATTCAAGCTTCTTTAATGACTGCTGCTGTTATCGGTGCTAAGAAAGATATTGCACTATATGAGTCCTTAGGTTACTATATTGGTCTTATCTTTCAAATTCAAGATGACATTTTAGAATACACCTTAACACCTGATGAAATCGGTAAATCAAAATCGGATGAATTAAGAGATAAACCGACTTATGTTTCTTTATTAGGTTTAGATAAATCTAGAATAATCCTAAACCAATACACTCAAAAATTAAACCACTTAATTCAAACACTAGGATTAGAAAATACATCCATTCATGACCAAATTAAACAACTACTAACCCGAAAAAAATAGTTATGCTACATTTGGTGGAGATTTAGTGACGACGAACTCCAATTACTTTTTATATACACTGATGTCTATGACATATCCTAATATAGAAACAGATGATTTTATCATAGATTTATTTGCAGGTCCTTATAGTGTTGTTGGTAAATCTAGATTAAAATCACTAAAAAGTGGAGCCTCTTAAAGAGAGGTTCCATTTTCTTATTAAAAATATTAGATTTTTATCATATAATAAGTATATAAAGATTTGAGGCGATGTGTCATGTATTATATTCAAATAGACAAATCCATACGTAAATCCTATGTCCAACAGATTGTTACCAGCATTGAACAAGCAATTTATAACAAAATCTTAAAAGACCAGGATCAATTACCCACTGTCAGTGAAATCTCTTCTTTTTTTGAAATCAGTGATATTGCTGTTAGGATGGCCTATCAAGACCTACAAAAGAAAAATTTAATACATTCTATAAAGGGTAAAGGAACATTTGTAAGTCTAAGACCTTATCGAACAATACCTTTAAAAACCTTTTATGATCAAAAACATTATTTATTAGATTCTACGGATTCTTTTTTTAGACGTTGGCTATATACCAATAAAGAAAAAGATGCTCATTTATTGATTAAACTACATGCAACACTTAATGGATTTCCAATCTATCATCAAAAAATAAAGTTTTATAAAAGCAATTTAGATCAAGTTAAAAGTTTATTAACTGAGCATATCCATATTAGAGATTTTTTTATACGTTTAAATCACAGTGAGGAGATTGTAATGGATAATCTATTTTCACCTAAATCAGCTGATTTACTGGATGTATCTTTACTTCAAATCAAAGTAAAAGATCCTGTACATAAAATTGTTACGAAAGTCTATAATAAAAACCATGAACAAATTGCTGAAGTCGAAACATTGATGCCAGCTAAATATATTTCGTTTGAGGTCCTATTATGAACAAAAAACTCTTTAACTTAAACCTCAATATTGACCATAGAAAAAAGGATTCTATTCATAAACAAATCATTGATCAAATGAAAGAAATTATTTCTCATCAATCCTTTAACCAAGTTCTTGAACTAGAATCTATAGAATCCATTTCTAAACAAAATCATATTGATTCTAAAGAAATTAAACAAGCATTTAATGACTTAATTCAAGAAGGCTATTTGATTTATACGAATCAAACATATTTCATCAATAGAATTCATTTGTATCATGACTTTTACGGAGGCATTGTATCCTTATATGATGCAATTAAACATACAGGTTATGATGTTTCAATGAAGGTGATGGACTATAAAATACTATCTAAAAGTCAACAAAACAAACTGAATTTAAATATGTTTAAACAAGTATTGTTTGTCAGAAAACTCTACTTAGCCAATGAAATGCCTATAATTTTACTTGATGCTTATTATGATGCAAAATACTTTGATCAACCACTTAAATTTGATTTTGAACATAATGCCATTTTTAAATATTTAGAAGATACACATCATATTAAAATGGATAACTCAAAAAGACTTATAGAAGTCATTACACCACCTAAAGATATTCAAAAGATATTATCCAACCCTCTAGATTCAGCAACCATCTGTGTCAAGGCACATACCTATCAAGGTAATGAGTTAATTGAGTATGGTTGTGGGTATGCAAGCATCAATTACTCTATCTATCTAAAAACAGTAATCAAGCCATAAAAAAAGAAGTGTCTATCACTTCTTTTCATTTGCTTCATTTCTTAACAATACATACGACTCAACTTGAGTGATTAAAACGACCGGTATGATGGTCATCACGAGTAACGGAATAGGTCGGTTGATATTGAATAAATCACTGAATTGGATGATTTGATCAATACTTAGTTCATTATGATTGTATAAATCAGCAAATCGAATCAAAGAAAAAATCATAAGATAAATAATCGTTATATATCCAATATGTTTTAAAAATCGTAAAATGGCAAATACGAATGGATTCTTCATAATTTATAAGTCCTCATAAACAATTTCCTTTTTCATGTAAGGTTCAATTTCTTTAATTCCTATCAAAGAAATTGCATAAACACCTCTTCTAACATTGATAAACCATAAATAATAATTTTTTCTAAGTATCAAGGGCGCATCTTTTATTCCTGTATACATTATGATTTCTCTTGGACTCTTTTCTCCAAATTCATAAAGATACTTGGCAATTTGAATGACTTTTTCTCTGTAATGTGTCATTCTTTTTTCTTTTGTTCCACCTAAAGTTGTATCATCTTTTCTTAAACTAAATTCTTTTAATAGTTTTTCTCTTTTAGGTTTATTTCTTTTGATGCTTTGATTTAAATCAAATCCTTCACTCTCTACTAAAACAGTTGCATCATATGATGTAACTCGGATAAGTCCAATATCTAATCTCTTAAGTAACATCATAAAAGACTTTACACTAGAACTCCTTAAATTAAGCTTTTTAAAAGGGAGTGCAACATATACTTTATGTACTAACTTTTGTCTTTCCAGTGCTTGATAAATCAGTTTCAATGAAATAGATGTCTTAAGTTCTACTGCAACTAAATAATCATCTTTAATCGCTAAAAGATCTAAATGATTAATCTCTCCTTTAACTTTAAACCCCATGGATTCTAATAAGTTTTTACATGGTATAAAAAGATCTGTTTCTTTCATCAACTATCCATCCTTTAGACTATCATATCATAATCTAATCTATGCATGGTGACAGATTATAATTTCTCTGTGTATTTTTTGCATATTCTTGAATTTTTATTTTATGTTTCATCAACATATATATTCCAATATGCATTATTAATTAAGTATATATTCATGGATACATCCGTTGTAAAGAATGATAAATTATCATTCCCAAGTTTAATCCGTTTCAACAAGATTGTGGGTTCAGTTCATTTGTTTCAAGGCATCTTAATGATGCTGTTTGCTTTTTTCATTTATCCAAATCTGGACGGTACAGGTGCACAAACCATATTGACTTGGTTAGTATTATTCGGTGCCTTCCAACCATAATGAATGAATCCCATTAAACGAAAAGAGCTAAAAATATAGCTCTTTTTTTCTTAATTCATAATCATTTCAATGAGTTTATCCTCAAATGGTGAATGATTGATTTCCATCAATCTTAGAAACGCCATGAGGGGTATTGCTTCTTTGACAAGATTCATATCTATTTGATTTTTTTTGCAAATACCTTTAAGGTAAATATTTGCTTTTCTAGGTAAATATTCTTTAAGTATGATATAGCTTCTTGCTATATCCATCACCTTATTCCCTAGTTTTGCATTCACCCAATCAATGATATGATAAGTTTTTCCATCATACATCATATTTTCTAAATGAAAATCGAAATGACACAGTACTTGTTCATATGCTATTTTTTGAAGTGAGTTTTCTGCTTTTTCTTTTAATTCATTTGAGAGACTTGAAGCATGTATTTGATTTTTAAATACTTCAAATGCATCATCTAAATCTATGTGTTGAAAATCATATATGGATGATTGAACATCAATCATATCTTCAATACCCAATACATAACGGTCCTTGATCATTCTAGATGCGAGTGTTTGTCCCTGAATATAAGGTATTTCTAATACATGATCATTTTTATGGAAAATTATATTACCTTTGAATAGGTTAGTTTTTTCATGAAGTGCTTTTAGAATATGATATTCTTTTTCTATCCAATCTATTGGATAATCCATTGGATAAACTTTAAATGCTCTATCATCTTTTCTATAAATTTTTGAAACTCTGCCTTTACCTATGAGTTCGTTAAATTCCATTTAGTTATTTCCTTTATATAAAGATAGATACTATTTTATGATACGCTTACCCATTATGTAATGATAAAGCCATAATATAAATATTACAAAAACCATACTAATCATGCAGGATATAAAGAATACCCAACCATAAGGTGTTGCTAACACATGATATCGTCCAAGATATGATAAAACGTTTAATACAAGTGGAATACCAATGAGAATAAGGGAAGCAGCCCACCAATAGGTTTTAAATATCTCAATCACATCTGACATATAATGTTCTTGATGACGGTCTACAAACATCCACATAATCAGAAGGATAACCATATAAAAGAAGCCCATGAGTATGGCAGATAAATAGGATTCGAAAAATGTTCTTTGAACAACTTCTATTTTAGTAATTTCAATACTATCAAAATTAGCTTGACCGATTGCATATCTAATATCTCCATTTACAACCTCAAACTGCATCACATCTACATTATATTCGAAATTGAAAGACCCTACAGGAACATCATTATATGTTGCATCAAAATAAATTTTAACTGCTTTTATCCCGTGATGATGTTGGTTATCTATAACATACTCTAATTCAATCACTGTTTGATTGAGTGTTCCACTATAATTGACTGATTCTTCTATGACGTTAAAAACTATCGGTAGGTCATCAATCGGCTTACTATATAAAAATATAGGCGAAACTAATAAAAAGATTGTATAAATTGTTGTTATAAATTTTATAACCATTCAAATCATTCCCTTGTATATCAATTTTATATCAATAAAAGTATATCATAATCCCATATAGAAACCATAAATAATTATAAATTATTTTCTTCTAACTCATCATTTTTATCGGTTACTTCTTTTAATCCATTTACCATGAGTTTTTTTCTAAAGAGTACAACACCTGATATCAAGACCATACCGATACCACTCATTAAGATGATATTTGAAATATCAAATACATCTGATAGTGGACCAAATAGTAACATACCAAGAGGTAGACTCGCTGTTTGAATTAATCCAAATACAGAAAATATTCGGCCTATAAAATCAGGTTCTACTTTTTCCTGTATTAAAGCAACCATTACAGGACTACCTAAAGATATAAAGAAACCTACAAATGCCCAAAAGCCAATATATACCCAGAAGTTAAATGGAATGCCTAACCCCATTGTTCCAATACCTATAAAGATAAAGGATATAAAATATGTATGTAATCGATTTTTAAATCCACCCCATGCAGTGATGACTAAAGAACCTAATAACATACCAATTCCAAATAAAGCCTCTAATAAAGATAATCTCCACGCTTCTGCACCAAAAACTCTAGCTACTTGAAGATATGATAAAAATGACGGTGCAGCCACTAAGAACATAAAGATAAAACTAAATATCAGTATACTTATAATGAATGTATGTTTTCTTGCATAATTAAATCCTGCCTTAATATCCAAAAAATAGTTAATCGCAGATGCACTTGATTCTTGTTTAGGTGCAGGTATTTCGATAAAATAAATTAACATTAAAACAGCAATACCTGCAGTGAATACATCAATAAATAAAATATATTCTAAAGGTAGAATAACCAGTAATAAGCCTGCTAGTAACGGCATAAGAATCATTGAGGATGATTGAATACCTTGATTGATCCCTTGAACCTTTAAAAGATAGTCTTTAGGAACTATACTTGGGTAAACAGCAGATACTGCTGGTTGGTGTATGGTTTGTCCAATCGATCTGACAATCGATATGATAAATACAATCCACAAATCTCTTATATTCAATATAAAGAGTATAGCTATTATTAATGTAACAACCGCTATTAAAAGATCAGCAAAAATCATTAAGTTCTTTCGATTGAGTCTATCTGCCCAAACACCAGCAAAAGGTGCAACTAATAATGCAGGTATAAATGTTGCTAGTACATAAAGTGTCATCATCAGTCCTGAATCCGTACTTAAAGTGATATGCCATAGTATGGCATACATAACCAACATGGATCCAAGTAAAGATACAGTTTGACTAATCATGAATTGAGCGGTTTGTTTTTTCCAGTTTTGCATAAGTTCACATCCTAAGTTGAATTTCTACAAATATGTGGTTATTATATAGAAAAAGTTGCTTATTCACAATTATTTAGACTTCTACTTGAGATTATTTTGTAAAATTTTATCATAACCAAAAAAACATACTATTTAAAAAATCATAATATTAATAAAGAGTTATCTAAAAAATCCGGTTGAACCAGACGATAACTCTTGGGTTCTTCTTTACTGTTTAGTAATCAGACTTAAGGATATCTAAAACTTCAAATTTAGTAATTTTATGTATCAAATATTGATTACTTAATAGAATAACTGCAAACACAATCAATGATGTTATACTTAAGGATTTCAAATCAAATAAATAGATTTCAAAATATTTTAAGACAAATAAACTATTGTAGTAAATGTTGATCAGATAGATTGATATATAGTAAACTACAATTAGCAAGAATAACTTAATAATCCAAAATGTAATACTTTGAATACTAAAGATTGTTTTAACACCAGCGTTGGTAAGTCCTAAGCTCTTTAGTATTGCTAAATCATTTTTTGCTTCATAGAATATTGTAAGTAGCGTTGATACCAATAGAGATACTGATATGATCATTAATACAACTACAACACTTATTAATAATAATTCTATTGTTTTAAGCATTTCTTTGAACATATAAATTGTTTGAACGACTGGTTCTTCTATTTTGATTGTTGTTCTTAAATCATTTAAACTAGACTCATATAAGTAATTATCTTTAATCAGCATTATCTGATCAAAATAATAATGATCATAATATACTGATTTGATTGTTTGATACATTTCTTGATTTAAATAGACGGATTGACCTGGGTTATCTCTAATACCAACAACCGTTAAACCAGACTCGAAATAACCGTTTAAATCAAGTATATCTGCATAAGTGTGGTTAAAAGATGTCTTATGGTAGTCATATAAATATAGATTCTGATTACTAATTGTTACACCATCAAACATATTTAAAAACTGCGCGTATTGTAAATCAAGTACAATTTCATTATTCGTTTCTGGTAGTCTACCAAAAATTAAATCTTCTTCTACTATATTAGCGCTAAATGTGATATTTGAATTCAATGATTGATTTAAAGTTGGTTCTCTCATTAATTGAAAATGATCCACTCTAAATTGATCATTGTTTTTAATTTCTGTTAAATTATCTTGAAGCACAAACACATTCAAGTAACGATATGTTTCTGAATAACGATCAATTGGATTTAAATTTCCAGTTGTTTTTTTGATGATGTAATCATTTTCTACAAAATCAGTTTTATAAATACCTGATATCAGATAATTGATACCAGCAATCATTAGAGTATCTCCAATTGAAAGATTGTTAGATAACGCTAAATAATCAGAGACTAATACTTCATTTGGTAAAGATATAACTTCACCTTCAATTGTTAAGTTAACCAATTCAAAATATCGAGATTCAACAAAGGTCGTATTGAAAGTCGTAAGAATTGTGCTATTTAATTGATTGAACTTAATTCCATTAAGTAAGTCATCCTCGAACTTGTCTTCTAGATAAGATTTCAAATAACTTCCCTTATAAGCTTTTCTTTCATTTTTTTGATTGAATAAATCCTGATATGAATTCACCTCATAAAGGACATATTCATTGATGTTATACTGACTAAAGTAGTTGCTAATTACACTATTTTCATGGTAATCATTCAATGAAATAGTCAGAAGTAATAACAATGAACTTAAAACAAATGACATAATACTTAAACCAAATCTAACTGGTTTCTTAAATGTGAACCTATTAGATAGTTTAAAAAGGCGTGGAAAAAGTGATGCATTTTTACGAATTATATGTGCTTCACTTTCCCCATCTATATTTTGTAGTTTATTAGGGTGTTTAATTGACTGGATGTTACCGTCCTTTAATTCAATAATTGTATTTGCATAGATGTTAGCAACTTCCAAATCATGTGTGACATAAGCAACAAGCGTATCCTTTGAGATTTCTTGTAGGAGGTCGTTAACAAGTTTTGAGTTTATTGTATCGAGATTACCCGTTGGTTCATCCGCCAAGATAATTTTTGGCTTTGTTAGAATTGCTCTTATAATAGAGACTCTTTGGGCTTCTCCACCTGAAAGTAACCCAGTATTTTTATCAATTAAATCAAGCATATCGAATTTCTTCAAAATCCTGATAATCTCATCTTCATAATATTGAATATTCTTTAGTTCATATGCAATCTTTAAATTTTCTTTTACTGTTAAATCATTAATTAAGTTGTAATCTTGGAAAATAAAGCCAACATTATGAATAATGTCTTTTGATTCAAAATCATATTCGATTGAACCCGATGTTGGCTTTAACAGATTACCTAGTAAATGAAGTAGAGTAGATTTACCACTTCCACTTTTTCCAATAATAAAAGTCATACCTTTCTTTTCAAAAGTATATGTTAAATTATTTAATGCAAGTGTATCTTTTTGGTCTCTTCTATATACTTTAGTAAGATTATTTATCTTTATCATTGATTTCGATTAATTGTATATTTGAATTCATATAAAAACAATTCTAAGAACAATAGTTCATTTTGATTCTTAATTTCATTTGCTGTAGTATCCCATGTCCCCATAACATTGATATAGTTTTCACCTTCTTTAACATAGCCAAAGGAAAGTGAACTTGGATCCATGATCTCATTTTGAAATAAGCCCGCATTATGAAAAAGTTCGAGTTGCTCTAAACCAACATAATAAAATTGGTATGAATTATTCTCTATTTTTTCTTTTAAATTTAATAATTGATTGAACGTAACACTTATTTTCCCGTCTATATTATTTATGATAATAAATGTATTCTTATTTTCTTTCATTTCGGGGATATCCTCTATAGTATCTAAATACTCAACTTTTAAATCTAACATTTCTTCTTTTTTTCCAATGTAGTATAGTTGGAAATCAAGATCTGCAGAGTTAAAACTGTCCACTAAAGATTGAACATTATTGTTGATAGTGGTGGTGCAGGCGCCTAAAACTAATATTAAGTTAAATATAGCAATGATAAGTAGCTTTCTTATTTTTATATCTCCTTTATATGAGAATTGATGCGTGATATGATGAGGAAGATTTAAATCCTAAAAAATCAGACCAGTAGTTTGGTGATTGACTTATGGCATCTGTTTTAACATTGATGATAAATGTTTTATACTGTCTTGTCGAGGATTTGAAAACAGTATACGCAGATCTTTGAGTAGATTCATAGTGGGCATAACTTAATCTTTCCCACTCCCATCTCCATAATGGATCTACATATTCAAATACCGTTTTACCTAGACCATCTGCTGAAATAGATTGATTGGTAATTTTTAATGCACTTACAGTAAATGTGGTTGATGCAGAAATTCCAAGACTACCGCCAAATGTTCCTCCATTTGCTGTTGATGCCGTTAATCCTGCATTTACACCAATATTGTATGTATTTGTAGATGGAGTATTTTTCGGATCAACATCCACCATCTCAAATCCAGTCAGCTGAGCTGTGTAACTAAGCTCATCCATAATTGCATAACCTGTATGATGATTTGTAATCCATAAGAAAGTTGTTGTATAAGAAAATGCTCTAGGATTGACAATAGATTTTACCATAACTGTTGCTACAGTTCTACCATCTGATATTACATATTTAGATCTAGCAATCCCTATGTAGGTATTAACCGTAGTGGTTACATTACCTTGATAATATGTATTTTGGGTACGTCTAGATTCCCAATTGACATTATAAGCATCTGCATCCACTGTGAAACCATGGACCCCACTTTCAAAATCATTGATTGCAAAACTCTTAGGTGCCATGAATACTCCTAAACTAATCATCAACATAATTAAAGTCAGTCTTACGAAGATTGTTCTCATTTTTTTCTCCTTTTTTATTTTATAATACACATTCATTTTATTATAATGTCACTTATTTGTCAAAGTATATAATAATATATGTCTTTTTATTAATAATGTTGATTTTTATCCTGAAAGATTTAGCTTAAAACCTACTATACTTAAAATGGTTATTAAACTATTATCTATAAACTAGTAGATAGTCGTTAACCTACCCACTCAGACATTCCAACATCATCTGAATATTTTTTTGATACAATAACAGTATAATCAAACTCTTCTTCATTAAATTCAGTATCAAATTCTACATCACTGATTAATTCTGTAAATCTTTCGGTAATTAATGGATCGTTTTTGCTATTCAATGTTGCCACACCAATCAATAACACAAATAAAAGTATAAACAGTTTTTTCATGTATTGACTCTCCTTCCCTTGTTTTTCTTCTATTTTCGTGTTAAATTAGAAAGAAGAGTAGCGCACATGTGTCACTTTTTGAGGTGTTAGGATGAGAAAATTTGACCAATCAAGAGAAATTGCACTTTTTATAGATAAATTAAGATCATATCGTAATATTTCGCAAGAGGATTTTTTATTTGATATTATTTCAATGCGCCAGTATAGACGTTATATGAATGGAGATTCAACACTCTCTTATTTAATATTAGATAAACTTGCAAAGCGCTTAGGATTTAATGCCGAATTCGTCATTATGGAGTTGGAAACTGAGAAAGTTAAGCAAACACAAGCTGTTAACGATTTATATAATGCGGTCATTAGTAATAATAGTGATAAATCAAACGATTTATTTATGTCTATTGATGAACGTCATTTAATCTCTGATAATGATCTTTTATTATTTAAACATTCAAAAAACATGTTTGACTATTTCACAAAGATTAATAGTGAATTTGTGACGATTAATAAAACAAAAAAGTTAGTTGATTTAGATAATTTGTTGAAGAAAAGAGCCCTTACTACATCAGAGCTCTTGATTTTAATATCTTTCTTTCATTTTGATACCTTTAAGGATATCCATGTTATTGCAGAAAAATTAGCATCATATATCGATAATAACGTCACAGTTGTAAGTGGTCATAATATCAGAGTGCTTGTATTAGTTTTAAAAGAATTGGCTAGATATTTTAGTATCACAGAAAACTATGAAAAGATGCTTTATTACTCAAATGAAGGTATCAAGTATTCTATGGCAATGAGATCATTCTATTTACTAGACACACTTTATTATTTCGCAGCTGCAGCCTCTCATGAATTAAACCATATAGAAAAAAGAAATGAATATCTTTTCAAATGTATTTCTTTATTATCAATGGAAGATAATCAGAATAAGATTGCAAAATATAAAGATTTATTTAAAGAACGATTTGATATTGATATTAGAGATTTAACAAGCAAACATCATAAATAATAACACTACTTTTTATAGAGACCTAAATTAGTTAGTTTAAAAAACTATTAGTCTAGAAACTAAAATAAAATGCTCTTCTCATAAATGAGAAGAGCATTTTGTTTAAAGTTGTAACCCGTAACTGAAGACTTTCCCGAGGATATGATTAAATTTCCCTTATCTTTTAACTTTTTATCTTAACCCAAATGCATCATAACATGATGGTTTCAAATACTTTACTGATTTCCTCTTCCGTGTCAAACCATTCAAGCAAATAGAGCGTGACTGTAACCAAATCTCCACCAGATTTATTGATTGTTGATCTAATTTTTTTATTGATTGAGATAATTTTATCTTCATCTTTTCTTGGTGCGAGATTATGCTCATGTAGAATATAGTCATCGATTTTTCCGATGACTCTAAGAGAACCCCAAGTGCCTTTGATGCTTGCTGTCTTTGGTATAACCAAATGATATGTCCATGATCCAAATCCAGGTTGATAAATCAAGGTCAATTTTTGATGATCTAATAACTTTTTCATTTTATAATCTCCTCTATTTCGATGATTATATTTTATATAACATCTCTTTTTTAATATTAAACATTTCTCTATATGAGATGATGGATGATGTCATCCTCCTTCTTTATATTCTAACACAGTTTGAATTCTTATTTTTTGCATCTACTGCTCTTTATTTACACCATGAATATTAGAATCCTATTTTTTAAGATTACAAAATTTACCACGTTTACCATGTGTACCACGCAAAAACAAGAGTCATCCAAAATTTATCTACACATAAGTTTTATGAAACAGGAGTGTAGATATAAACGGCAAAAAAGATATCAGAAATGCCAAAATAAGTGGTATAAATATAAACTAATAAAGACAACGATTTTAGCATGATGTTCTATCAACTTCTCAGCCTAACAAAAATAAAAAACTCTTCTCATATATGAGAAGAGCATTTTGTTTAAAGTTGGTGACCCGTATGGGATTTGAACCCATGAATGCATGCGTGAAAGGCATGTGAGTTAACCGTTTCTCCAACGGGCCATTATGGCGGAGCGAGAGGGATTTGAACCCTCGCACGGTATTACCCGTCTAACGCGTTAGCAGTGCGCCCTCTTCGACCTCTTGAGTATCACTCCGTTTAAGACATGAATTTATTCATGCCTTATTATATTAACTTATTTTAGTCATAAAGTCAATTATATTTTTAATATTTAGAACTGCTCATTTAAATGCGTTTAGTTCAGTGTATTGATCATACTTAATCCAACTTTTTGTTTAGGTATATCGATGTTTAAAACCCATACCTTCACAATTTGTCCTACGGATACAACATCTTTAGGATGTTTAATGAATTTATCTGATAATTTTGAAATATGAACAAGTCCATCGTTCTTTAATCCAATATCAACAAACGCTCCAAAATCAGTAACATTTCGTACGGTACCTTCTAATTCCATTCCAATTTTCAGATCTTCAATTGATAATACATCCGATTTTAATATCGGTTGTTGGTAATCATCTCTTGGGTCTCTCATCGGTGCAACAAATGCATCTAGAATTAAATCTAATGTATATTTGTCAGTTCCTAGTTCTTTAGCTGTTTCTTCTCTATTGATATTATCTGTCCATAATCTCATGGAAGCTTTACCAATATCATCTGGATTAATGGATAGTTTTTTCATGACCTTTTTAGCGAGTTCATAGCTCTCAGGGTGAATGGATGTATGGTCTAGTATTTCATCAGACTCTGGAATTCTTAAGAATCCAACAGCTTGTTCATATGCTTTAGGTCCTAATTTAGGAACTTTTAAGATATCTTCTCTAGATTTAAATCCACCTGTTTCATTTCTATAATTAACAAAGTTTTCAGCAACTTGCTTACTCAACCCTGAAACATACATTAATAAAGATTTAGATGCGGTATTCGCATTCACTCCAACTTGGTTAACAACTTGTGTAACAACAAAGTTTAATGAATCATCTAATTTTTTAGGTGTTACATCATGTTGATATTGACCCACACCAATCGATTTAGGATCAATTTTTACAAGTTCAGCAAGTGGGTCTTGTAGACGTCTTGCAATGGATGCTGCACTTCGTTCTTCAACACTATAATCTGGGAATTCTTCTCTTGCGACATCACTTGCACTATAAACTGATGCACCTGCTTCATTGACGATGATGTATTTAGCATCTAAATTCTTTTCTTTAATGACGTTTGCAATGAACTTCTCAGTTTCTCTTGATGCTGTTCCATTTCCAATTGCTACAAGTTCAAATTTATATTTTACATATAAAACTTTAATTTTAAGTTCAGCTTCAAAGACTAAATCTTTATCTGCTTTAGAACCTAATTGTTTTTCGTGTGGATAAATAACACCTTTTTCTAATACCATACCGGTTGAATCGACAACACACCATTTACAACCTGTTCTAAATGCTGGGTCTACCCCTAAAATAACTTTACCTTTTAATGGGGGTTGTAATAGGAGTTTACTTAAATTATCTGCAAAGACATCAATTGCTTGATCTTCTGCTTTATCTGATAATTCGCTACGGATTTCACGTTCAATAGAAGGAAAAATAAGACGCTTTAAGGAATCTATGATGGCATCTTCTAAATACTTGTCTGCAAGAGATGATTTTTTAATCACTTCTTTTTTCAAGTAGTTTTCCATTTGTTCTTTAGTCCCATCAAGTTTTACTGTAATGATCTTTTCAGATTCAGCACGGTTGATTGCTAAAACTTGATGTGGTTTAATTTTTGAAATAGGTTGTTGATAATCATAATAGATTTCATATACAGATTTTTCATCTAAAGTTTTTCCATCTTTTTTAACTGATGTGATTATAAGTCCATACTTAAAGAGATAATCTCTTAAATATTTACGGTATGTTGCATCATCACTAATCCATTCTGCAACAATATATTTTGCCCCTTCAAGTGCTTCTTTTACATCTTTAACATCATCTTTTACATAAAGCTTTGCTTCTTCTTCAACATCTTTATTTGGGAAAGATAATAAGAATTTTGCAAGAGGCTCTAAACCCTTTGCAATTGCATCTGTTGCTTTTGTTTTTTTCTTTTCTTTAAATGGACGGTATAAATCCTCAACTTCAACTAATTTGGTTGCCTTTGTAATTTCTTCTTTGAGTTCATCCGTTAATAATCCTTTTTCATCGATTAATCGAATCACATCATCTTTACGTTTTTGTAAATTCTTTGCATATTCAAAAGCTTGATTGATTTGAAAGATTTGTTCTTCATCCATTCCACCGGTCATTTCTTTACGGTATCTTGCAATAAAGGGAATGGTTGCTCCATCTGCTAAAAGTTCTAAAACAACTTTTACTTTAGATATCGGTAGTTTTAAATCTTTGGATACATCTTGTATTAATTGCTCATTCATATAAAAATTCCTCCTCCATGAATAAATAAAGGGAAAAAGTACTTTCCCTTTTATTTGTTAATTTAATCCTTCAAGTACTTCAGTTAGTTTATCGATTGTAGCCTTGTTTTTACCAGCTGCATTCCATGGTCCAAAGAAGTTTAAGTCCTCACCATTGAACACTTCTAATAATGAAGGAACATTTGCATTTGCTGCTTGTCCAGCTGATGTATCGATAGATGCTTGCCAGTCAGCATTTGCTGCATCTGATGTATCTAAGAAGAATATTGCAATATCATCTGTAATTACAAAATATTCAAATCCATCAAATGTTTTTGTTTCAACTGTATCTAATCCTACTAAATCATCTGCAACTTCTAATGCTAAGTTTTGACGATCTTTTTGAGAATCTGTTAATGCCTCTGTAGCATCTGCATAATATAATACATAAACATATGCATAATTATCGAGTGCATGTCTTAAACCCTTATGAGAAATGTTTTCAAAGTTCTCACCATTTTTAATACGATTGACATCAGCAACTGTTACATAGTTACTATCTTCATAACGCTTAGATGGTGCTGTTTGATTGTTTCCAATAATTGCATCCACAACGAAATATGTAATTACACCAAAGAGTGCAACCGCCATAACGATTAATACAATCTTGAAAAATAATTCTCCTTTTTCAGATTCTTCTTTAATCCCTCTGGTATCTACCTCAGGTTTAACTTCAACTTTCTTTTTTACTACTTCTTTTTTAACACGAGCCATTTTTTCCACATCCTTGTAAATTTTTTAAGCATTCTTATTATAGCGAAAAACTATGAATTTTACAACCTATTCGAGTGTTTCTAATATAACAAATGCAATTGCATAATGTTCTTCATGTGTGATTGTAATATGTGTCACATATTGTTCGGTATATTTAGATACAATATAGGGTGCTCCGTCCTTATCATTGAGTACCGAGAAATCCTTATAATTAGCAGTTTTATTGCCTTTTTTAAAACATTTGAATAATGCTTCTTTAGCAGCAAACCTTCCTGCTAAATAAGATAATTTTCTTTTATCATGTGTAATTAAAAGATATTCTTTAAGTTCTTCCTCACTTAAAACTCTATCTTTAAAACGGTCAATTCCAATATCCTTAATACGATTAACTTCAACTAAATCACTACCAATAGATTTAATCATGATTCATTACCTTCCTTTAAGCCTAAAGCAATTTCACTTAATTTTTTAAAGCGATGATTTAAGCCAGATTTTGTAATAGTTTCTTGATAGGTTGCCTCAAAGTTTTCAATCAACTCATTTAAGGAGGCATCTGGGTTTTGTAGTCTTAAGTCAACAACTTGTTGAAGTTTCTCATTAAGTGGTACTCTATATTTTAAGATGAGTTCAATATCTTTAATTTGTTGATTGGCTGCAACGATTGTTTTTTTCTCGTTAGCTATCTCACAGTTCAGTATTCGATTAATCGAATTGTTAAAATCTCTTTTAATACGAATATCCTCATATTCAAATACAGTATCACTTGCACCTATAAGTCTTAAGAAATCCTCTATATTGGATGCATCTTTTAAATATACAATAAATCCTTTTCTTCTTTTTGTTATTTTAGCGTTTAAATCAAACAGATTCATTAACTGTTGTATTTTCAAAATAACATCCGAATTATCTCCGTATATTTCTAGGTGATATTCTGCTGTTTTTGGATCATTTACTGAGCCAGACGTCAAGAATGCACCTCTTAAATAACCTAGTTTAGTTTCAGGACTCTGTGTGAGTAAATCCGATTGATCATCCTCATTAAAAATACCATGTTCAAACTTAATCTGTTCAAGAGACTCTTTAACGCCTAATGCAATTTGATATCCTTTTTTAAAGTTACCTTGTTTTTTAGTGAGTAATGTATTCTCAATTTTATACTGTCTTTTAAGCATTGTTAAAAAACGTCTTGAAACGGTTGGATTATTTGATTTAAACCAAAGTGTTTGTTCATGGTTTGAAATACTTAACTCAGAAGCAAGGTCAAACATAGCAGATAACTCTGCTAATTGTTCTTCATTGGTTGTATTAAGTTGTGAGAGTTCTTCTTTAACAATTTTAGCAAAACTCAAATTTTTTCAAATCCCTTCTTATTCATGTTGGTTTTCTAAATACTTAATAATGTTTTGTGTTGCAATTGCACCGTCACTAACTGCAGTTACTATTTGTCGAATCTTTTTTACATTACAGTCTCCAGCAGAAAAGATTCCTGGAACTTTAGTTTCAAATGTATCAGATACTTCGACATAACCCATTGAATTGGTAATGTTTAAATCACTAACAAACGTTGTAATAGGTACAAGTCCGATATATTCAAAAACACCATCCGCTTGGATATCTTTAAATCCTTCTTTGGTTTGTATACGAGCGCCTTCTAATTGTGCGTCTCCTAAAAACTCTTTTACTTCTGCATTATAAATAATATCCACATTTTTTGCTTGCTTTAAGAGTTCAACAGCTTTTGGGTCTGCTGTTAAATGATCTAGATTTTGGACAACGGTAATATGGGTTGCAATATTGGTTAAGAATAAGGATTCTTCAACTGCACTGTTTCCGCCACCCACAACAATAACCTTTTTATCTTTATATAAAGGACCATCACATATTGCACACCATGAAATACCATTAGCTTGAAATTTATCTTCATTCGGTACACCTAAACTTCTTGGAACTACACCTGTTGCTATTAAAACTGTTTTTGTTTGATATATTCCATTTTCTGTATGTACTTCTTTTATTTTTCCTAAATCAATAACATTTTTAACTTCTTCAAATGTTACAGGTACACCTAACTCAAGAACATGTTCAAACATGTTGGTTGCCAGTTCATATCCAGAAAGTTTTTTAAATCCTGGATAGTTTTCAACTTCAAATGTATTAACAATTTGCCCGCCTGGAGCACCTTTTTCAAACATCATCACATTTAAGTTTGCACGTTTCGCATAGATTGCTGCTGTCATGCCTGCTGGACCTGAACCAATAATTAATACATCATAAATCATGAAATCACCTCAAAGTATATATAATATTTTTTCTAAATCATCCACTAAATAATCTGGTTTAGATGCAAGTAAAGCTTCTAAATGCGTTGTATATGAAACACCAATGGATGGAATTCCAAGTGCTTTTGCTGCTTCTATATCAAATGGGTGATCTCCTACATAAAACGCTCTATCTTTACTTACTTCTAGTTTTTCTAGTGCGAGTTTTAATGGAAGTGGATCTGGTTTATGTTTAGGTGTGTCATCACTACCAATAATACAGTCCACATATTCTAATAAATCATTTTGACTTAAACCTAGTTTTACAAAGTAATTTTGTTTGCTTGAAACAATTCCAATTTTGTAGTTGTGTGATTTTAAAATTTGGAATAATTCTTTAGCATGTGGAAATGCCTTCACACCATCTTTTTCATGATTTTCACGGTTAAAGTTTCGGTATGTTTCAATCATTTCTAAAATACGGGTTGGGTCTTTTTCATACCAACCAAAGCTTTCGTTTAATGTAGGTCCTACAAATGGTTTTAATTCTTTTTCTGTTAATTTTAATTCCGGGAAATAGACTGCAAAGGTTTGTCTAAGTGTTTTATAAATGATTTGAATGGTATCAATTACTGTACCATCTAAATCAAATAAGACTGCTTTTAGACTTGCTTGATTATAAGGTCCCATCTCTTTAGCATATATACGCTTACCTATAAATATAGCAAGACCTGCAAGGATTAATCCAACGGATGTTGCAATACTTACTGGAATATTAAAGAGCATTAATGGTTCTGGAACACCGCTTGACATTCTTAAAATCTCATTAGGAATTCTACCAATACCATACCAAACTAAGTAAAAGGAAACAATATCACCAATTTTAACAAACTTTTGTTTTCTAAATGCAAGAATTAAAATAAGACCGATTAAATTCCAAATGCTTTCATATAAGAATGTTGGGTGATGTAGTTTATTTCCAAAGACCATGTTATCTTTAATGAATGCTGGTAACCAATCTAAACTTGCAACTTCAGGACCATATAATTCACGGTTCATGAAATTACCCCATCGACCTAATGTTTGTCCGATTAAAAATCCCGGAGCTACCAAATCAAGAATTAAAAAATAATTGACTTTCTTATATTTCGTATATAAAATTAACCCTAAAAATACAGCTATAATCGCTCCATGAATACCTAAACCACCTCTTGTTAAATCAAATGCTTGTAAAGGATCATTTGTGTATCTGTCTAAATTAAAGATCACGTACCAAAGTCTGGCACCTGCAAGTGCAGATGGAATAAAAATTAATAATCCATCCCAAATAATATTTGGATCCATATTAAATCGTTTCAGTTCAATAAATGCTAAGATACCACCAAATACGATACCAGTTAAGATGAAGACTGCATACCACTGTACACCAAAGGACCCCAATCTAAATGCTGTACTACTATAAGGTGCAGCACCACGTGTTGCAATTAATACTAATACTAAGAATGTAAGTAACATTCCACCGTATACAAAATAATTTTGATATTTCTTAAAAGTTTTCATCGTCGTCATCTCCTTTAGATGCAGCTTTAGTTGCAACATTCTTAATCAATTCTTCTGCTGCATTATATCCTAAGTATTTCAACTTTTGATTCATGGCTGCAGACTCTACTAATGTTGCATTATTTCTACCAGGTAATACAGGAATTGTCATCTTTGGAATCTTAGAGCCAAAGATTGCATATGTTTCAGTTTCAAGACCAAGTCGGTCATAGTTTTTAGATTGATCCCAATGTTCAAGTTCAATAACAAGTCTAATTTTTTTATTTTCTCTAAATGCGCCTGCACCTAGCATTTGAACAACATCCACAATACCAATACCTCTAATCTCTAAATAGCGCTCAATAATTTTAGGTGCTTGACCAATTAATATCCCTGGAGCTGTTTCATAAACATCGACTCGGTCATCCGCAACTAAAATATGATTTCTTTTAATTAGTTCTAATGCAGTTTCTGATTTACCTACACCAGACTTACCAATAATTAAAGTTCCTAGTCCATAAATATCTAATAGTGTTCCATGGATTGTTTCTCTTGGTGCAAGTGCACTTCTTAAATACGCATAAAGTTTGGAGTTAATAGGTGTTGTACGTTCATTAGAATGATAGATTGGCACATCGTACTTATTGGATAGTGTTTTAAAATATTCAGGTATTTCAACATTCACACTAAATATAACTGCGGGTGGTAATAATTTTAAAACTGCATCGACACGTTTGATTTGTGTATCTTCATCGAGTAACATTAAAAAGTGTGCTTCTTTAGACCCAATTAATAAGATACGCTCTGGATCATAAAAATCAAGGAATCCAGCGAACTCTACACCTGGTCTTGCTAGCATTTCAACAGAGACTCTTCTATCTTCTCCTTTACCTCCAGCAATTAAATTCAGTTCCATATCTTTAGCAATTTTCTTAACAGAAATTGTTCTTGTATAAGCCATCTTTAAATACCCCCTTGTATCCAATGTGCTCGTCTAATATACATTGTAAATAATAATCTTATTAACATAAATAATACCGTAAAGGATAAGATATTGGTTGCCTCAAACAGAAACGATACTTGAGGCATCATGAGGTCAACCAATAAGAATACCGATACATTGACTAAAAAGAATACAACAATTAATAAATAAGGTTGAATTCTATGAATCAGTAGAAATAATGAAAGTTTTATAAATATTTCTACAAGCGTTGATAATATGAAAAATATGATAAAGGATACAACATCTTGAAATCCTATAATCGGATAAAACCTAGAAGTAAGTCCAACCAAAATGGTTGCTACAGCAAAATTTGTAATCGTTAAAATTAAAATATGTTTTGAAAATTCACGGTGTAATACAACACCTAACATATATGCATAAAGAAAGGGACCTTTCTTTATGATTTGTTTTATTTTTTCTTCATTTGGTTGATTTGAGTTTTGATCATCATTATCTTGTTTCATGACGACTTCTCCTTAAAAAGAATATCTTTTAAGTATCTTCCTGTATAACTCTTCGTATTCATTGCAAGTTCTTCAGGTGTTCCACTTCCAACAATATATCCACCTTTTTCTCCACCTTCAGGACCTAAGTCAATAATGAAATCTGCATTCTTAATCACATCAAGATTGTGTTCTATGACAACCATTGTAGCACCTTGGTCTACAATTTGATGTAAAACAGAAACTAACTTTTTAACATCATCTGTATGAAGTCCTGTTGTTGGTTCATCTAATATATATAATGTTTTAGGTGTAATACGTTTGTATAATTCACTTGCAAGTTTTACTCTTTGTGCCTCACCACCTGAAAGGGTTGGTGCGGATTGTCCTAGCTTAATATAACCAAGACCTACATCTTGAATGGTACTTAATTGTTTATGAATCTTTGGATGGTTCTCAAAAAATTCCACAGCATCATCAATTGTTAAATCAAGAACTTCTGCAATATTTTTTCCTCTGTATTTAATTTGAAGTGTTTCGTGATTATACCTTGTACCTCCACAAACTTCACATGGAACATAAACATCTGGTAAGAAGTGCATACTAATTTTTTTAACACCATCACCATTACAATGTTCACAACGTCCGCCTCGAACGTTAAATGAGAATCTACCTTTTTTATATCCTCTCATCTTTGCTTCATTTGTCATAGAAAATACATCTCTTATATCATCAAAGACTCCAGTATAGGTTGCGGGATTACTTCTTGGATTATATCCGATTGGTGACTGAGATATTTCAATAATCTTATCAATATATCCATAGTCTTGAATTAAATCATGTGTACCTGCAAGTTCTTTTGTTCTATAGAGTTTTTGACGTAAACCTTTCATTAGAATTTCATTAACTAATGTAGATTTACCACTACCTGAAACACCTGTAACTAGGGTCAGTTTATTTAACGGTATCGCAACCGTTACATTTTTTAAATTGTTTTCTCTAGCGCCAATGATCATGATGTCTTTTTGGACACCTGCTCTTCTTTCTTTAGGAATTGGAACTTCGAGTTCTCCAGTTAAATATTTACCAGTTAAACTTTTCTTATTATCCATGACCTCTTGAGGTGTACCACTTGCAACCACATAACCACCATGGATACCAGCACCTGGTCCGATATCAACTAAATAATCGGATTCTAACATCGTATCATGGTCATGTTCAACAACAATTAAGGTATTTCCTAAGTCTCTCATTTTCTTTAATGAGTTAATCAGTCTTTCATTATCCTTTTGATGTAAACCAATACTTGGTTCATCTAAAACATATAAAACACCGGATAACTTAGAACCTATTTGTGTGGCTAAACGGATACGCTGTGCTTCCCCACCTGAAAGCGTTCCTGCACTTCTTGCAAGATTTAAATATCCTAATCCTACATCGTTTAAGAAATTAAGTCTGTGTCCAATTTCTTCTAGTAAGAGTTTGGCTATTTTTTGTTGCTCCGTATTGAGTTCTAGTTTTGTAATAAATACTTCTAAATCCTCAATAGATTTTTCCATCATTTGGCTAATATTTAAGCTGTTTACTTTAACAGATAATGCAGCCTCATTTAAACGATGTCCCTTACATTTAGGACACGTAGATTCAGACATAAATGTCTCAATCCATTTTCTTATCCAATCGGATGTTGTTTCTAAGTATCTTCTATTTAAGTTTGGAATAATACCTTCAAACTTTTGAGTCTTATCATAGTGTCTACCACCGGTAGATGTCAATTTAAAGCGAATTTCTTCTTTTGTACCGTATAAAATAATATCTAGCTTATCATCAGGAATTTCTCTGATTGGTTGATAAGGGTCAATACCATAATGTGCACAAACCGTTTCGATTTCTTGAACGTTTAAATTATTTTCATCTGCATATTTGTAAGGTAAAATACCACCATCTAAAATTGCTTTTTCAGGATTAATGACTAAAGCTTTAGCAACTTCTAATTTTAATCCTAAACCATTACAATAACTACATGCACCAATAGGTGTATTAAATGAAAATAATCTAGGCTCTAATTCAGGAATTGTAAAATCAATACCTTCACAGTAATAGTTTTCACTAAAATTAATAACTTCATGGTCATTAATAATAATTCTTGTTTTTCCTTCACCGTATTTTGATGCTAATTCCATTGCATCAAATACTCTTGAACGAATGTCATCTTTAATAACCACACGGTCAATAACAACAGCAATATCATGGAATTTGTTTTTATCAAGTTCTTCCATTTCTTCAATTAAAACAACTTTACCATCTACCCAAATTCTAGTAAATCCATCTTTTAACCATTGTTGTAGTTTATCTTTGTGTGTTCCCTTTTGTCTTTCAACTGTAGGTGCAACGATAATGACTTTAGAGCCTTCCTTGATTTGCATGACACGTTCAGTCATTTCTTCAATCGTTTGTTTGGTTACAGGAGTATCAGAACCTGGACAATAAGGAGTTCCTACACGTGCATAAAGTAATCTAAAATAATCATAAATTTCTGTAACTGTTCCAACGGTTGATCTTGGATTATTAGAAGTTGTTCTTTGATCAATAGAAATACTTGGTGATAACCCATCAATAGAATCTACATCTGGTTTTTCATAGTTACCTAAGAACTGTCTTGCATAACTTGAAAGGGACTCCATATATCTTCGTTGACCTTCTTGATATATTGTTTCAAATGCTAAACTCGATTTACCGCTACCAGAAACACCTGTCATAACAACAAGTTTATTTTTAGGTATATCTAAATCGATATTTTTTAAATTGTTTTCTCTTGCACCTTTAACTCTTATCCAGTCATTATTCATCTGTCTTCACCTTGAATTCTTCTTCATTCATCACATATACACCCAGTTCTATGGCTTTTTTGAGCTTAGAACCTGCATCACTTCCTGCTAATAGAATATTGGTTTTAGCAGAAACAGAACTTGTAACTTTACCACCTAATTTTTCTATTAAAGCACTTGCTTGATCTCTTGAATAACCTTGAAGCGTACCTGTAATAACAAAAATCTTACCATTAAACTCATGAGGTTTAACCTCATCTTGATGATACGTTAAATTAAGTCCTAAGGATTTTAATTCATCAAGCATCTCAAGTTGTTTATGTTGACTAAAATAATTTTCAACAGACTGTGCAATTTCAGGACCAATATCTGGTATTTGAATCAAATCTTCATATGTTGCTTGTTTGAGTTGATCGATTGAAGGATATGCTTTGAGTAATGTTTTAGCAACCTTAGCCCCAACATGTTTAATCCCTAGACCAAATAATAAACGGTCGAGTGGTTGTTGTTTAGATTTTTCAATCGCGTCTAATATCTTTTGAACCTTTTTATCACCAAAACCAGGAAGTTCCATAATGGATGATTTATATTGATTCAGTTTATAAATATCAGGTATGGTTTGTAGGAATGTTTGATCATGTAGTGTTTCAACAACTTTTTCCCCAAGTGTATCGATATCCATAGCTACTCGACTCGCAAAATGTATAAGCGCAAAAATATTTTTTCCACTACATTCAGGGTTTTGACAGTAATAATCTGCCTCCCCTTCTTTTCTTACTAATAATGAACCACATACTGGACATAAACTTATCATCTCAAAGGGTTGTTGATGTGTTCTTTTATCTAAATCAACAGAAATAACTTCTGGAATAATTTCTCCTGCTTTATGTACCCAAACCGTATCTCCAACACGGATATCTTTAGATTTTATATAATCCTCATTATGAAGTGTTGCTCTCGAGACTAAAGAACCTGATATAAAAACAGGTTCTAATTCTGCAACAGGTGTGATGACACCCGTTCTTCCAACTTGAAACACAATATCATTAATTGTTGTTTGTTGTTTTTCTGCTTCAAATTTATAAGCAGTTGCATATTTTGGTGCTTTTGCTGTTGTACCAATGAAGTCGTATAAACGTAGTTCATTGACCTTTATAACAACACCATCTGTATCATATGGTAATGTTTTTCTTAAATCATCATAGATTTCAATGTTTTGTTTAAGTTCATGAATATCTCTTGCTTGTTTGTCATTTGGATTGACTGGAAACCCTAATTTTTTTAATAATTCTAATACTTCTTTTTGTGTTGATACGTAGGATGGTGCATTAACAATTGCATATGTAAACAAACTCAAATCTCTTTTAGCTGTTACTTTAGTATCTAATTGTCTAATCGTTCCTGCAGCAGCATTTCTAGGATTTGCAAATAACTCTAAACCTTTTTCAAGTCGCTCTTCATTACTCTTTTTAAATGCTTGGTGAGACATATATATTTCACCACGAACTTCAATATCGATGGGTTCTTTTAGTTCTAAAGGTAGTGATTTAATTGTTTTTGCATTTAAGGTAATATCTTCACCAATCTGTCCATTACCTCTTGTTGCAGCTTTTTTAAATTTCCCTTGTTCATAAATTAAAGTTACTGCTAATCCATCAATTTTAAGTTCAGTTAAAAAAGTTGCCTCATCTGTAACTTTTTCAATGCGGTCAACGAAACTTGCTAACTCATCAAAATTAAATACATTTCCTAGACTCATCATCGGTACTGTGTGTTTAAATTTATTGAATCCATCCAGTACAACACCACCAACTTTTTTACTTGGTGAACCTTCATCATCATATTCAGGATATTGGGTTTCTAACTCGATGAGTTCATGCATCAATTGATCATACTTAAAATCCGACATTGTCGGTTTATCCAGTGTATGATACTGATAATTAGCATCATTAATTAATTTTCTTAGTTCTAAAATTTTATCTAATACGTTCATAACTTTCACCTACCCTTAATTATACCACGCAACCGCATGTTTCATAGGTGATTTTAAGCTCATAAAATGTTTTTCTTAGATGTATAATACATCTAACCTTAAATCTTTAATCCACTGTGTTTTACTTGTTGTAACAATAAATAGATTTGTTTTTGCCCTGGTTAATCCTACAAATAATAATCTTCTTTCCTCTTCTTCGTTTTTATACATCGGGTCTTTATCAAAGGGAAGTGATTCCATCCCAATTATAAAAACTGTTTCGAACTCCAATCCTTTAGATTCATGAAAACTCATCAATCTGACATTGAATAGATAATTTCTTTTAAGAATTTGTTTGAGTCTAACTGCTTGATAATGATTTCTATATAAAATAACTGCATCAAAATACTTGTGTTTTTTAATCGTTTGAACAATTTTAACTTCAATAGATTCAACTGAACCTATCCAAATAATCGGTTTAACATCAATTGTCTTTTCACCTTTTAATGTCTTTTTAATGCGATTTATATTCTTTTTAATCAGTCGATTTGATACATCTAATATGGCATTTGTTGAGCGGTAGTTCTTTTCAAGATTTAAGAGTTTAGCTTGATACTTTTCTAATAAATAGGTGATGAGTTCATATCTTGCACCTCTAAATCCATAGATAGATTGATCGGGGTCTCCTACTGCAAAAAAGTTAACATTAGGATGCAACATAGTTTCTAAGAGTTTGAATTGTAAGAGATTTGTATCTTGAAATTCATCTACAAATATATACTGATATGTATGATATTTTACCTCATCTAAAGCCTCAATCAGTAAGTCATCAAAATCAACTAATCCACGTGATTTTAAATATGTTTGGTATCTATCATAGATGGATGGCTTCTTAACTTTTCCTAAACTATTTTTATAGTTTGCTATTTTGAGTATGTCATTTTCTAAAAATTCATTGTTATATTCAAAGAGTTTAATTGACTTATTTTTAGCCAATAATTCATAACAATACCCATGAAATGTATATACAGAAACACTTGTATCTATGAGTCTTTCTTCCATTTCAAGGGCTGCCTTTTTAGTAAATGTAATGCATAAAATGTCTTCTTTTCTTACGCCTTTTGAAATCAAGTATTTTATTCTCTCAACAATTACTCTGGTTTTTCCACTACCGGCTCCTGCCAACAAAAACACATAGGGTTCTTCTGTATATACAGCATTTTTTTGTTCGTCATTTAATATCATTGATATAAAAACCTCCCATATCATAATAGGAGGTTTCTTGTTTTATACTTTTTTAATACTTGGATGATTCTCTAAAATTTTCTTAATACCGTGAGGTAATGAGAATGCAATTGTTGCAATCTCACCTTCAATAGAAACAACAATACCGCTACCAAAGATTTGGTGCATGACTTTATCTCCAGGTTTTAAGAATGACGTATTGGGTGTTCCTGTTTGTTCTTTATTAAATTTAGTTAATATTTCTTTTGTTGGTTGCATCTCTCTTAAGAATCGAGAGGCTCTAGGATAGATGAATGAACCATACAATAATCGTTTTTCACTTCGTGTTAAGTATAATCTTCTCTTAGCTCTTGTAACACCCACATAGGCAATGCGTCGTTCTTCTTCCATATCTCTTGGGTCCATGGATGCTTGTGGAGAAGGAAATATTTGATCTTCCATTACTGCCATAAAGACACAATCAAATTCTAAACCCTTTACTTGATGATATGTTGATAAGACAACAGCATCTTTTTGTTGCGCTTTATCTAAGTCTGTATAAAGTGCAATTTGATCAAGCAGTTGTTGAAGTTTCTCAATAAATGTTCCTTCATAGAATTCATTTCCCATAACAAATACGGATTTTAATTCTTTAATATTATCGATTCTTTCTTCGGATATATCATCCTTTTCTTCTTCAAGCATCATGATGTAACCTGTTTGATAGGCAACATACATAACAACTTCTTCTAAAGTCTCCATCGATTCTAATCTTTCTTTCATTTCAAAGATAAGACTCTTAAAGTTCTTTAGACTTTCCATGGTTTTACCATTTATATCAAGATAATCGATGGCTTCCATCATGGATATATTTTTTTCTTTAGAAATGAGTTCAATCTTATTAATTGTTGTCGGTCCAATACTTCTTCTTGGAACATTAATGATTCTTTTTAAATAAAAATCAAGCGTTGGATTAACGATGAGTCTTATGTATGCAAGTATATCCTTAATTTCTCTACGTTGATAAAAAGATATACCACCATACATCACATATGGAATATTATATTTCATAAGTGTATCTTCAAATTGACGACTTAATGCATTATTTCTATAAAGAATAGCTATGTCCTGATAAGGAATACCTTCTTCTTTAACCAATCTAATAATTTCGTTTGCTATCATGGTTGCTTCAGCAAAATCTGTAGGTGCAGTCCAAATAAATGGCTCTTTACCGTTTCCTAAATTGGATTCTAGATTTTTCTTAAACGGTCTGTGTTGATTTTGTGCAATCAACCTATTGGCAAATTTAAGAATCTCAACAGTTGACCTGTAATTTAAATCCAGAACACACTCACCACCAAAATCTTTATTAAAGTGGTTAGCATTCTCATAGTTAGCACCTCTAAATGCATAAATAGATTGATCCGGGTCTCCTACAACAAATAAATTTTTATGCTTACCTGCAAGCATCTTCATCATTTGATATTGGATGTGGTCCGTATCTTGAAATTCATCTACTAAGATATATTGAAACCTTTCTTGGTATCTTTCTAGTACTTCATGGTCTTCACTGAATAATTTAAAGGTCAGGAGTTGTAAATCATCAAAATCTAATAAATTATTTAAAGATAGTTCTTGTTGATAAGACTGAAAAACCATTTTTTCGTTATAATCATCAAAACTATCTTCATTAAAATGTTTGAATCTAGATATCTTATTTCTTAAATCATTGATTTTATAATGTTTTGAATCCATATTTAATTTTTTAATAATTTCTCTTATAAAGGACTTTACATCATCTTCATCAATGATATTAAAGTTTCTTGTGTAACCCATCCCAAGTCTTTCGATATCTTTTCTAAGTACTTGAACACCAAAGGAGTGGAATGTATAAATCCAACAACCTGATGCATAAGGTCCAGCCATATCAATGATACGCTCTCTCATTTCTTTAGCTGCCTTATTGGTAAATGTTACCGCTAGAATACTCTCAGGAGAAATCCCTGCATTTTCTATTAAGTATGCAACTCTTGTTGTGAGTGTTCTAGTTTTTCCAGTTCCTGCACCGGCTATGACAAAAAGCGGGCCATCAATATGCGTGGCCGCTTGATATTGTTTTGGATTTAATTTTTCCAACCATTTATTCATCATATAAACCTTATTTATAACTACGTTTTAATGGAACGATTTCATTAAATATATAGTGGTTATTAGTTTTTTTGTCATAGAAACAATTGAAGAATCCATTTCTAATAAATTGATACTTCTCTTCGTTTGGTGTGTTTAAAAGTGTTTGTTCGATATATCCTTTTTTAATTGTCATAGAATCTTTATTAAAACGTTCTTTAAGTTCTAATGATGTATCATCTTTTAGCATTGGACCAAAGAAATTAAATGTTGCAGGAATTGCAGTTGATGCTTCAACAAAATGAATTGTACCATCAGGTTTTCTTTCATTAAATCCACTTCCTGATAATGTTGCTACATCATAAGTTGCTAGAACCTCAATGACTTTACCTGTTGAATCTTTAACGACTTCGTTTGCTTTAATGAAATATGTATGGAATAATCTAACTTCATTTCCTAATGACAAACGCTTATATTTTTTATCGGGTTTTTCTTCTAAAAAATCCTCGTTTTCAATATAAATGTGTTTAGAAAAAGCAATTTTTCTACTTCCTAATTCTGGTAAATCTTGATGATAAGGAACTTCAAAATATTCAATTTTTCCTTCAGGATAATTTGTAATTGTTACCTTTAATGGCTCTATAACAGCAAATGCGCGTTTTGCACGATTATTTAAATCGTCTCTTACAAAGGATTCTAACATGTCAGGGTCTACTTCGCTATTCACCTTAGAAAGACCTGTACCTAAGATAAATGCACGTATTGCTTCCTTAGTATATCCTTTACGTCTAAGTCCGGATAGAGTTGGCATTCTAGGGTCATCCCAACCATCCACTAATCCTTCGTCTACTAAATATTTTAAAAATCTTTTAGACATTACTGTATTTGAAATACCTAAGCGTCCAAACTCTATTTGTCTAGGAACTAAAGGCATTTCAGTTTCTCTAACAACCCAATCATATAGAGGTCTATGATCTTCAAACTCTAAAGAACATAAACTATGTGTAATACCTTCTATTGCATCCTCTAAAGGATGTGCATAGTCATACATAGGGTAAACTTTCCAACGATCTTGAGTGTTATGGTGATAAGCAAAACTGATTCTGTATAAAACTGGGTCTCTCATATTCATGTTTGTACTTGCCATATCAATTTTTGCTCTTAATACTTTTTCACCTTCAGCATATACTCCTTTTTGCATATTTAAAAAGAGTTCTAAGTTTTCTTCTACACTACGATTTCTATAAGGTGATTCTATTCCAGGAGTTACAACGTCTCCTCTAGTTTTTGATATTTCTTCTGCAGTTTGATCATCTACATAAGCCAATCCTTTTTTAATCAATAGAATGGCTCTATTAAACATTTCTTCAAAATAATCAGATGCAAAATAGATGGCTTTAGGATTATAACCTAACCATCTCACATCGTTTTCAATACTTCTTACATATTCCTCATCTTCTTTAGAAGGATTGGTATCATCATACCTTAAATTGGTATATCCTCCAAATGCTTTTGCAAGCTCAAAATTTGTAATAATCGCTCTTGCATGTCCAATATGTAAATATCCATTGGGTTCTGGCGGGAATCTTGTAATTATGGTATCATGTTTACCATTTTTAAGATCCTCTTCCATAATCGTTTTAATAAAATTTGATTGGTTTTCCATCATATGCCTCACATTCTAATCTAAAAAGTTTTCTAATTTTCTTATCTTGATTTGGGTAAATTATATTTATCCATAGGTTTCCTAATACATATTTAACCATACTAAAAAACTATATTAATTATACCATACGATATACTAAAATAATAATTCACATGGTTATCCATACACTATAAAATTCATGGATTTAAATTTTTTGTTGATCTTGATTTGATGTATTATAAATTAAACTTGTCTCTTGAAAAAAGTAATATAATACCAGCATTTAAAGTAGACATTTGTACAAATGACCAACCTAGTTTCAACATGTCTGTAATGGTTTGATCAATCGCTTCTTCAATTGATTTTCTTGTGTATTTGACAATGACGATGGATTTGTATTCTAACATAGATAAAAACCTCCTTGTTTACATCTTATATTGTATATGATTACTCAACAAATTGCATTCTATTCAATAAAAAAGGGTGAAGTCTTTATCGCTTCACCCTTTAACTATATTTATGGAAGTAATCCTTCTAATCCTGTTACACCATTTAATGACTGGAAGAGTGCATCATATAAATCTGCTTGTTCTTCAACAGATAAACCATTAATTGCATCCAATAAATCATCTGGTTCACTATTTCCTAATAAGAAATCATTATATACATCTAATACATCCGCATAATCTGGGTCTGCAAGTACTGTTCCTAAAGCACCATTAATTTGGTTTTGTAGATCCGTTAAGATAGCTAGATTTGAAGCACTCGGTGTGATTTCAAATCTTAAGTATTGATTATGAACATAAACATCATTTACTGTAACACCTTGACTTGCAAATTCATTCATAAAGTCTTCTAGTATGATTTGATTTCCAACAATCATCTCATTTTCACCAACAAGTGCTAGAATCATTAAAACTTTATCATTCGATAATCCAATATCATCACCAATACCAATTGAATCGATGGTAAAGATTAAATCTTTTTTATCCTCTGATATAGAAGGTGTTGCAATCAACGTAAAGTCGGTTTTAAAGAAGTTTGCAGGTTGATTTGCATTAAAAAGTTTCATAATGATTGTAAAATGAACTTTATTGCCTACATATCTTGCATAAAGTGGTTCTGTTTCCAATAAATAAACTTGATCTTCTAACTCAAAGGACTGATTCATATCCATGGAGTCCCCAATATAATACTCTAATAATTGGTTAAATGCATCTTCATGCATATCATAATATAGATTAGTATCCCCATTTAAAGAGCTAATTAATAATGAAGTTAATTGTCCTTGGAATAGTGCATTTAAATCATTTTCATTCATAATTGTTGAACTAGTTTGATACGCAGTTTTTGTTGAACGCATTTGTCCTAATGCGAGTGATAATCCACCTTGATTATCACCAAATCCTGATAGAAGTAAATTCTCTTCATCAATAAAACCTAAAAGTGCATCTAACATTGGTTGACTTTCACCATTTGATGCAAGTAATCCTTTAAGATCGGTTGTTGTAACCCAAATAGATTTGGTTGTTAAATCATAATTACCAAAATCAGATACAGCCGTATTAATTAAATCATTTAAATCTTGTTGGGAAAAGAGTCCAACTGTCCAGTTAGCAAAATCATACATCCAAAGAATTGGTAAGTTACCAAATGAAATATTCTTGATAACTAACTTGTACTGATTTTCAACTGTTTGACCAACAGTTACTTGTTCAATTGAAACTTCTAAATCTAAAAATAAAGTTGTTTGGTAATAAATATTAGAAAAACCCACTTCAATTCCAGCTTCTAATGTTAATCCTTTTTCGCTAAAATCTAATGTAACTCCTTTAAATCCACCATTATTTTCACCAATTAAAATAGCATATTTTCGTTGGCTTATTGGAATATTTTCATCTGTTTTACCAAAATTAGGGTTACCTTCTGCATAAATGGCTTTAAGCGCTGCATTGGCTTCCTCACTTGTTAATGTGAATTCAAAATTATCGGCATTTGGGTCTGACAAAAAGGCATCAAATTGTTGATTAGCAATACTTGTAAAAGATAAGTTTTCGTTGTTTTCAAAATCTTCTACCGGTGCACTATATCCTTTATACATAATTGCCAGCAGGATAAACGGTGTTAAAAAGATAATAAGCGATACAATTTTAATAATTCTTTTAATTAATTTAAACATAATAAAAATCCTCCTATATCACATATTATATGTGTTCATTGGAGGATTTGTTATAAATTTACATTATGAACGATAAAAGTTCAAACTAGAATCACCTTTAATAAAGTAATCTCCTGTACCTTTATCTTTTTGATATTGATAATATGCAGCAATACCAATCATTGCTGCTTGGTCTGTACAATATCTAATATGCGGAATTAAGATTTCAAAATCAGGTAGTCTTTCAAACATTTTAAATCTTAAACCCTTATTTGCTGCAACACCACCTGCAACAATGATTTGCTTAACACCTAGTAGATTTGCTGCATTCTTTGTTTTTTCAACTAAAACTTCTGTTACAACTTCTTGGAATGATGCACAGACATCTTCTACTAAGAAAGGAACTTCTTTTTGCTTCATATTGTGGACTAAATTGAGTACAGCGCTTTTTAATCCAGAAAATGAAAAGTTATACGGTTCATTTTTTAAGAATGGTTTAGGTAAATTATATATTGCTTTACCTGTATGTGCAAGTTTATCCACGAGTGGTCCTCCTGGATAAGGAAGTCCTAAAATTCTAGCAACTTTATCATATGCCTCACCAACTGCATCATCAAGTGTTGTTCCTAATAATTCGATTTCCAAATGATCTTTTACTAATAAAAGTTCAGTATGTCCACCACTAACTAAAAGTGTTAATAATGGAAACTTCATATCGCCTTCAATTTGTGCAGCATATATATGTCCAAGCAAATGATTCACACCAATAATAGGTATTTTATTTGCATAAGCAAAACTTGTTGCTGCATTAATACCTACAAGAAGTGAACCAATTAATCCGGGTCCCTTCGTCACTGCAACCAAATCAATATCACTCACTTGAATGTTTGCTTGTTGGATAGCCTCATCAAACATATAAAGTATGCTTTCGATATGAGCTCTGGATGCAACTTCTGGAACCACACCACCAAATCGTTCATGTATCTTAATTTGTGATAAGACAGCATTGGATAAAACATCTTTGCCGTCTCTTGTGATTGCAACACTTGTTTCATCACAAGATGTTTCAACAGATAATATAATCATTTTAAAAATCCTCCAGTAGCATGATATATGCATCCTCGTTTAAATAATAGTTTTCTAATGTATGTACATGTTTAGCACCAAACTTCTTATAGAAGTCTTGTGCAATGATATTGGATTTACGTACCTCAAGTACTAAAGATTTGACATTGTTTTCTTTAAGTTCTAAAAGAATATATGAGAATAATTCTTTACCAATACCTTGATGTTGATGTTCTTCATCAACTAAAAAGTTTAGAATATCTGCATTTTGATCAATGACTCTATAACTAATGTATCCAAGAATGCCCAGTTGATTTTCATAAACAAAAATTCTTGAAAACTCATTTTCAAGTAATTCTTGTTTTAAAAAAGCATACCCTAATGAAGTTTTAAAGATTTTAGTTTCTAGTTCAACAATACGCTCTAGATCACTTACTTGTGCTTGTCTGATCAAGTTTATGCTCCGCCTCGGTTTTTCTTAAATAATTCGGTACGATATTATAAACATCTAAAACTTCTTTCATATGTTGGATAACTCTTGTTCCATCAATTTGGATGGTCTCAGGTGTAATTGTAAGTAATATGTTTAAATCATCTGTTGATAATTTATCTAAATCACGTACACGTTCTTCCTTTGTTAACTTAGCTTCTTTAAAGTAGCCAGAAAAACCTTGATTGTTTTTAGCATCATGCCAAACAAGACGCTCATCATCATATCCAGAAGATAAGAATGCTAAACTACTGATTTGATATAATTTAATGCCCGTTGCATAAGATAGCATTTTTGCAGTCATTAAACCGACTCTAAGACCCGTATAAGAACCCGGCCCTATTCCAACAACAATACCATCTAAATCTTTTAACTCTAATTGATTTCTTTTTAAAAGTGTATCTATTAAAGGAATGATATATGCTTGATGGTCAGATTTACCAATTCTTGTTTCTTTATCTAGGGTTTCATTTGGAGTTTGTAACATTAACACCATTTGATTGGTGGATGTATCCATTAATAAGTATTTCATAAACTTAATACCCACTTTCCATCATCACCGATGGATTTAATCTCAATTTTTCTTTGATTTTCATCTAGCCAGGTAAGATCGACTTCTACATAACGAAGGGGTAATAATTCATCTACTTGGTGTGGCCATTCAATAACTGCCACTCCAGATCTATCGTTGATATATTCTTCTAAATCAAAGTCAGTACCCACATCATGCATACGGTATAAATCTAAATGATAGAGTGTTTTATCTCCTTGATAGATTTTTAAGATTGTAAAGGTTGGACTATTAACAATTTGTTTAATACCTAAAGCTTTAGCTATACCTTTTGTAAACGTTGTTTTTCCACTGGATAAGTCGCCATTTAATAAAATAACTTTCATATCCTTTGGCATTTTTTCCATAAGTCTGTAGCCTAATTCAATTGTTTCTTCTTTTGAATTTGTAATAAAGGTTTTCATTTTTTCCCTAATAATCTAAACATGTTTTTCTTATAAGCTTCAACACCTGGTTGATCAAATGGGTTGACGCCTAATAGGTATGCTGACATTGCACATGCAATTTCAAAGAAATATACTAAATATCCAAAGTGATAACTATCGAGTTTACCGATTGTAATGACAATATTAGGTACAAGTCCATCAACGTGTGCTTCTTTAGTTCCAAGCATTGCTTGTTCATTAACATAACTAATTTCTTTATCTGCAATATAGTTTAATTGATCTAAGTTATTTTGGTCCCAAGGAATTGTTAACTTATCTGTTTTCTTAACATTTAATACAGTTTCAAAAATGATACGTTTACCATCTTGTATTTGTTGACCTAAGGAATGTAGATCCGTTGTAAAGGATGCAGATGCAACCAATAATCCTAAGTGATTCTTCCCTTCAGATTCACCAAATAATTGTTTCCACCATTCAGCAAAGAAGGTTAATCTTGGTTCATAGTTCACCAAATATTCAACATCTTTACCAGATTGACTTAATAAATATCTTGTTGCTGCATATAAATACGCTTGATTCTTCTTTAAATCCGGTGTTTGAGCATCCATATAGGCATCTTTTGCACCATTTAGCAATCCATCGACATCAATACCTGCAAAAACAAACGGTAATAAACCAACCGAAGTTAACACAGAGAATCTTCCACCTACTGTATCTTCAATTACAAATCTTTCATAACCTTCATTTTTTGCAAGTTGATATAAAGAACCGCGTGCTTTATCTGTAGTTGCAAAAATACGACGTCTCGCTTCATCTATTCCGTATTTTTCTTCGATGTGTTGTTTTAACAATCTAAATGCAACAGCCGGTTCAGTTGTTGTTCCTGATTTAGAAATAACATTAATTGCATAATTTTTCTTATTTAAATATTTAAGTAAATGTTTTAAATAGTTTGCAGATAAATGATGTCCTGCAAAAATGATTTCTGGTTTAGATTTCTTAAACGGTGTCTTTAAGAACTCAAGTCCAGCTTTAGCTCCTAAATAGGAGCCGCCAATACCAATGACGACTAAACAATCTAAATCTTTATATTGTTCTTTTAATTTTTTAATTCTAGCTAATTCTTCTTGATTTATAGAGACCGGTAAATCTAACCAACCTAAAAAATCATTACCAAGACCTGATTTATTTCTAATCATGTCATGAACATCTTCTACTCTACCTTGTAGGGTTGAAACTTTTTGATCTAAAAATCTTTCTGCATCTTTAATTTGAACTTTTATCATGATTTAAGTCCTCCAATTTTTCCTTTATCCAATTTTCTAATTTATTTTCTAATGTTCTAAATCCTATTTTAATATCGACTCTTTTTAATACATTGGCATGAATTTTTAATGCCTTTTTATAAGAAAGTTGTAACTTCATTAAGTTGTCATCCTTCTCTAAAATGACAGCATAAACCAAGTCTCCAATATTAAAGAGCTTGTCTAAGTCTGCCACATATCGATCTGATACTTCTGAAATGTGAATTAATCCTTGATAATTGTTGTATTCCACAAAGACACCATAGGGTTGGATACCGGTCACTTTGCACAAAATGCGTTCCATTTTTTCCATATTATGAACCCCTAATAATTTTCACTTCATTATATCACTAAATCTTGATGATATAAAGAATATATCATTTCTGTAAACGTATACATAACAAAAACTTAATCTCTTGATTTAGATTAAGTTAATTCTTTTATTATTCAATTCTTCTTTCGCGCATCCATGTATATATAAGCATAGCAAGTGGTAATGTTAATGCTGATAACATTTCAAATATAAACATGATCACTACTAATATATTGGGACTAAAAATGAAATTAAAGTATGTTACAAGATTAAATATCCCAATAGCAATCGAAGGTAATAGCAATACATAAATACCTAAATTTCTTTCTTTAGATCTAAAATTAGATTGATAATAGTTTGTTGAAAACATAAATACTGCTGCAAGCATGGATAAAGATATCACTAAATCAATTAAGAATGCACTATCTCCTGCTGCAAACATACTTGCAAGTATATTGGCAGCACCAATTGCACCATAAACTATAATCCATACTGCCGATAACAAGAGTATGGTACGACTTCTCTCATTTTTTTCTAAATAAAGAGCAGCTAGAAATAAAAGGGTTGCCAGATTTCCTGTTAAGAAACTTAAATCTCCTGAGTATGCAACCATAAAAAGGGTAAATATAAGTTCAATAATAAAAAATATAAATATTGTCCATTGTCTTTTTGTAAGCATATGTTTCAATCCTTTCATAAAAATAAAGCACCTATAGATGCTTTATCCCTTATTTAAATAAATAAAATCCTATAATACCTAAAATTGCACCTAAGATGATACCTACAAGTACTTCTCTAGGTTTATGTCCTAAAGCTTCCTTTAATTTCTTTTCTTCAATATCAATATTTTCAATTAAGTTTAATCTCAATTTAATTTGATTTAACTCTCTTGCATGTTTACTTGCCTCGTACCTAATCCCCATAGAATCATGGATGACAACAAGTGCTACTACAAGGGATATTGCAAACCCAATACTTAATGAACCTGTCGTTTCATAATCAAATAATCCAATAGATACAAAAAGTGATGTCACAAGTGCACTATGACTTGAAGGCATGCCACCTGTGGATATTAAGATACTTTCATCTACACGTTTATTAATTAAAGCATCAATAAAAAACTTACTCACTTGAGCAATCATCATGGAAGCGATTGAAATCACGATAACGGCTTCTGGAATTCCTAACATATTACGTAGTCACCACAGCAATCACACCAGGTACATTTTCTAATAACATTGTTTCAATACCTTGTTTTAAGGTAATATCAATTGCAGCACATCCATCACAAGCGCCACCCATCTTTACATATACAATGCCATCTTCAATATCAACGAGTTCAATGTCTCCACCATCTCTTTGGATGTATGGACGAACACGTTTAATGATTTGATTGACTTGTTCTTTCATATTTTCTATACTCATTCTACAAGGTTCTCCTTAAATTGATACATTTATTATACTTTAACTTGTTCTTTTTTTATGCGTTTTAACACATAAAATGGGCAATTATGGTTACAAGATTCATTGATATAATCAGGGATTTTTTTATATCCATTGACACCTTTAGGATCTTGACTAAATCCTCTTAATCTTAAAATATCTGATGCCATATCCCCTACGATATAGGTATAGCGATCAAATGCAACATCTACATATCTTTCAACAAACTTCGTTATATCAAATGCATCACGGTAGTTTTTAACAATTTCAAAACTTCCAACTTCTGTTTCTATAATCATGATTCATGACTCCTATCCTTTGAAGTAGCTATCCAGTGGCACATCGAAACTTGTCGGTTCAAATGTCACTTCTTCTCCTTCATAAATTATACCAATTTTATAGGCATTTGGATAAACTTTAAAAAATTTATCAAAATAACCTTTTCCATAACCTAGACGGTAGTTATTTTGAGTCATGCCAAGGGCAGGTACTAAAATAACTTCCAGTTTAGATGTAATATCAAATCCATAGATGGGTTCTTTAACTCCAAATGAACTGGATTTAAGTTCTGTGTTTTTATCAATTTGTAAGTACATTATTTTATCATTGACAATTTTTGGGTAAGCAAAGACTTTATTTGGATATAGCATGATGAGTTCTGTGATATCCATCTCCTGATGTGCAGGATAATACAACCCTACAAAATCAGCTTTTAAAAAATGCTCATCTTCTTTTATTTGCTCAATGATTCTTTGTTTTGATTCTAGTTTTTGTTTCGAACTTATCCCTGTTCTTTTCTCAACTATTAGTTTTCTTAGTTCACTTTTATTCATAATTATTTGATGTCTTTAAAATAACACCCTTGCCCCCTATACTGTGGTAATTGTGCAGTTTTTAAAGCTGTGACTGCATTTTGGTATAAATCCTGTGCATTAATCGCATCATCATACATTTGTGCAATTCCAATGAATACTTCAAGTTCAGCAGTAATCGCTCCGTATTCAATGCTCATATTTAAGTAATTTTCTTGAGCTCTGATACCTTGACTTAAGGATGCCATCTTTCTTGCATCGGTAATGGTTATAGCAAACTCTAGACCGGATAATCGGTAAATATCCGAGCTTTCAGTTAGAAAACTTGTTTTTAAACGCGTTATATATTGAGCCATCAACATATTTCCAACTTCTCTACCATGTAACTCATTAACTTTGGGAATATTTTTTAGGTTGATAATTGCCAGTTGGAACGGTCTACCATTTTTAATGAGTTGTTTTAAGTCTGGTAATAAGTAGTTTTCATCTTTTAATGCATCTAAGACTTCAATATGTGTTTTTCTAAAGTGTGCACTATGTAATGGTGTCATAATACCCATGATTACAGAAGTTTTTTGATCTTCAAAAAGGCGTTTACCCTTTTCTTTAACCCAAACATATTGTCCATCAATCATTAAACGGTAACTTAATGAATAACTTGGTTTATTCGGTGTTAAGTCTGAAACAACTGATAAATATTTCTTTAAATCATTAGGTTCAATTTGTTTTCTGTATTCATTCATTTCTAATAGATTTGTTGGAAGTTTCAACTGATCTTTAACGGTGTCATTTAACCAAATTGTTTTTTCGTCTAAATCGATATAAAATAATCCATCTTCAGATAATTCAAGCGTTGCTATAAACTTATGACGTATGGATTCAAGTTCATGATCGGTTTTTTTAAGTTCTCTTTCAACTTGCATCAATGCCTCATCTGTTTTTTTCTCACCCACACACATTCTTCCTCTATATTTACCTAATACATAGAGTGGTTGCATATTCAGATGTAGAATAACCGTTTCCCCATTAAAATTTTGAAAATGAAGTTCTTGATCTTCGGTATCACTTGGTTTTACTGTTTTACGGTAATCATTATAATATTTTTCTAAGGTTCTGTCGTTGATATCTTCACCATTCATTTTAGTAAATCTAATTTTAGAATTAAATACTTGGAATAACTTTTTACCAACAACTTCTTGTTTATCTAAGTTCAGTTCTCTTAGTAATGAAATTGATATATCTTTAATACGTTCTTTATGGTCAACTACATAATAAACATTCCATTTTGTATTTTTAACACCTTTAATAAAAAGTTGATACTGACTCGCATTCAAAATTGCGTTTCTAAATGTTTGATAGAGTGCAACTAAAAATATAAAGTAATTAAAATATGTATAAACCACATAAGCAACTTTAAAATCTTGATGTGCCAAAATAAAAGTTTCATATGTGAATGTTAATAAAACAAAAAAAGCCACATTCACAAAGGAAAATGTTAATCGATTCTTCAGTAATCTTTCCTTAAGAATCGATTCTGTAATGATTAAAATCATAATAAATATGGAAATAATAACTCCAAAAATTGGATGTTGTAGTAAAGCTTCTATCATCTTATAATCCTAAAACTGGAGCAACATACATTATAAAGATTGCTCCTAGTGAAATAAATAATGCAACTACATAGATTAACCATGGATGTCTGTCAAAAAATTTAACAATACGATCAGATACACCTCTAGATCCTAAAAATCTAATGGGTTCTAGAAAAAATTTCATAATATTTTTCATAACTAGCCTCTCTTACTTCATGAAGAGTGATAAATACTCATTTAAAGTATTTTCATCTTTCATTTTTGTCATGACACCGTTAATTGCCAGTGATATTGAACCCGTCTCTTCTGAAATTACAATCGTTAATGAATCTGTGATTTCAGAAATACCTAATGCTGCACGGTGTCTAGAACCTGTTGTCTTTTCAAAATTATCATTGCTTGATAAAACAAAGTATGCACCCGCACAAACAACCCTATCTCCTCTAACAATAACTGCACCATCGTGCATCGGTGTGTTTGGTGTAAACACATTGATTAAGAGTTCGTGTGATACTTCTGAATTTAACGTAATCGCTCTTTGAGCATATTGATCTAAATTGTTATGTTTTTCAATGGTGATTAACCCACCAATATTTTGTTTAGAAAGAAACATCGCTGCTTTAATAATTTCTGCTTTCGTGCGTTCACTACCCATGTTGACAATACCGCTTTTAACAGTTTCTTTCCAAAGGGATTCTAATGTCAATCTAAAATCAGGTGCACCAACAACAAATATAAAGACTAAGAAAACAATCGGTGCTTGTTGATAAATATATGAACTTAATTTTAAATCAAGAAATGTACTTATCCACAAAATGCCTAAGATAACAAAATAAAACATAAACATAGATAAAATACGTTTATTATGGAGTATAAACTTAAGTACAAATACCGATACAATAAATATTAAATAAAAATCAAGTAGGGTCCACCACGTGAGATTTGCTGTCCAATCAGGCATTATTCATCTACCCTCTTTCTTTAGACCATTCGTTTATTTAAATTATAACATAATATACTTATATTAAATGCGAAATCTCACACAATTATGTTATAATTTTCTAGTATCTATTTGTAACTAAGCATACAATGTATACTTATTATGGGAGGAATTATGATGCAAAATTGTTCTGTAGAAAAAGCTGTGAATTTATTTGGAGAAAAATGGAAGTTTTTAATTTTAAGAGATTTAATGCATGGTAAAATGCGTTTTTCCGAATTAAAAAGAAATATTGAAACCATCTCACAAAAAGTACTGACTCAAAATTTAAGACAATTAGAAGCTAATGGATTATTAACTAGAACCGTATACCCTGAAGTACCACCTAAAGTGGAATATGCTTTAACCGAACTGGGTTATAGTTTGAAACCAGTGATTGATGCAATTCGAACTTGGGGTGAATTATATGCAAAAAATTGACCGTGCAATTTTGGTCGCTTTGAATCACCAAACACCTTATGATGTTACTAAAGCATCCATCGATGAATTAGAAGAACTTGCAAAAGCACTAGAAATTAAAACTGTTGATAAGGTGATACAAACCTTATCAAGTATTGATCCAAGATACTATATTGGTAGTGGTAAAGTACAAGAAATCAAAGGTATGGTTGATGTTTTAAATGCAGATATGGTTATTTTTGATGATACCTTATCAAGCAGTCAAATTAGAAACTTAGAAGAAATATTGCAAGTTCAGATACTGGACCGTTCATTTCTTATTTTACAAATATTTGCTTTAAGAGCTCAAACCAGACAAGCCATACTTGAAGTATCGCTTGCTCAAAAGCTTTATTTATTACCTAGACTTGTTGGTATGGGTAAATCTTTATCTAGGCAAGGTGGGGGTTCTTTTAATGCAAAAGGTCCTGGTGAAACCAAATTAGAACTTGATAGAAGAAAATTAAATGATGAGATTATTCAACTTACTAAAGAATTAGAAGTGATTAAAAAAGAACGTATGATTAGTAGACAAAAGCGTGTTAAAAATAATATCCCTATTGTTGCTTTAGTAGGTTATACCAATGCTGGTAAATCTTCTTTGATGAATTATTTAGCTTCTCACTATGGTAAAGATAAAACAGATGTTTTTGAAAAAGATATGCTTTTTGCAACTCTAGATACAAAGTCTAAACGTATTCAAAAAGATAACCATCAAGCATTCATCTTAACGGATACTGTTGGGTTTATTTCAAAACTTCCACCTGAATTAGTGAAATCTTTTGAATCTACTTTATCTGATATTACAAGTGCGGATCTTATTCTTCATATGGTTGATGGTAAACAATTTTCTCTTCTTCAGTTATCTTTAACCAAACAAGTATTAGAAGGTTTAGGTTGTAAAGATACTCCAAGAATATTGGTTGTTACTAAAAAAGATTTAGGTTTACCTGCTCCTATGATACAAGATGATTACATCCAAATTTCTAGTAAGACAGGTGAAGGTATTGATGATTTATATCGAATGATCGATTCTATGCTTTATAAGGATGCGAGAATTTATAAGCTTCTACTTCCATTTGACTCAGGAAATCTATATCAAATATTAAAATCTAATCATACTGTTTTAGAAACATCTTATCAATCCGAAGGTATTTATACCCGTGTTGTTTTAAATCCTAAAGATTTACACTTATTTGAAAAATACATTCTAACCTCTAAGAATGTAAATTAATTATAAAATCAGTTGCACAAAAAAAATAGGCATGATATACTCATAGATGTTTGATAGTTTTGTCGTATAATTGGCTAAATATGGTAGCCAGAGTTTCTACCACACCACCGTAAATTGTGTGACTACGATGACCAACTTTTCTTTTTTTAAGTTGTCGTGTAGATAGAAACCCTTTGTTCCTTGAGCAAGATCAAATGGTTTTTTTATTTTTTCAGACATCCTTTCAAACAAAAAGAAAAAGGAGAAAATACATGAATTTTATCAAGAAGTTCTTCAAGTTTGAAGAACGTAACGCTACGATGCGTGGAGAAGTTATTGGAGGTATTGTTACCTTCTTGGCAATGAGTTATATTTTAGTAGTTAATCCAGGAATTGCATCTGGGTTATGGTCAGGTGAGGCAGGTATTCCATATGGTGGAGTCTTCTTCGCTACAGTTGTTGGAGCATTCTTAGCAACATTAATTATGGCTTTACTAGCCAATCTTCCAGTTGCTTTAGCTCCAGGAATGGGTGTTAATGCATTCTTCGTCGGTGTCATCATTGGACAATACGGTTATACTTGGCAAGAAGCACTTGCATTAAGTTTTATGGGTGGATTGTTATTCTTACTGATTTCCTTAACACCACTAAGACGTACACTTATTAAAGCAATCCCTAATGATTTAAAAGCTGCAATTAGTGTGGGCATTGGATTCTTTATTGCTTTTGTAGGTCTTCGCTTATCTGGCGTATTTGTTTGGAATGGTCAACTATCCTTAGGTGATTTAACAAGTCCTACTGTTCTTCTAGGTTTATTCTCAGTAATATCCATATTTATTGTACACTCACTTAAACACGGTATTTCTAAATTCTCATTTATTATCTCGATTGTCTTTACAGCACTTATTGGTCTTTTCTTAGGTGAAGTGATGGGTGTTGCTGGAATGCCTAATTTTGAAGCATTTAATTATGATCAATTTGCTGATATTAAAGATGTTGCTTTTGTCGGTGTAATTGAAGGATTTAAAACCGTATTCAATCAACCACTTTATTCCAGCGTGTTCTTAATCTTTGCTTTATTATTTGTTGATATCTTCGATACTGCAGGTACATTAGTTGCAGTAGGTCGTGGTGCTAAATTAGAAGACAGTGAAGGTAACATTCCTAATTTAGATAAAGCTTTACTTGCTGATTCTATTGGAACATTATTATCTTCCACATTAGGTACTCCTGAAATTACATCTTATGTTGAATCAACAACAGGTGTAGAAGCTGGTGCTAAAACAGGTTTATCTTCTGTTGTTGTTGCTATCCTCTTCTTAATATCTCTTGCACTATTCCCTATATTTAATCTATTTACACACAGTGCAGTTACACTAGGTGCACTTGTACTTGTTGGGGTTTTAATGGCACAACAATTAAAAGAAATTAATTGGTCTGATATGACTTCTGCAATCACTTGTTTTGTTACAATTGCAGGTATGTTATTTACATCAAGTATCGCAGATGGTATTGCATTTGGATTTATCATGTATTCATTAATTAAATTGATTCGTGGTGAAATTAAATCTGTTCATCCAATCATTTATGGTTCATCTATCTTATTCATTATCTATTTTGCTTTAATGGCTAACCTTCTATAACTTAAAACTTATAAAATAAACCCAACTTCCATTGGTTAGAGCTCAAACCATTTGGAAGTTGGGTTTTTATTTTATATTCGTTTACTTGTTAAATTTTAATCTTTTTTAATGTTTGAAAATGCGTTTAGTAAGAGATTTAATAAGATACCACCAATAGCTGCAACACCAATTCCAGGTAATACAAAGTTCTCTGTAACAGGAATTGAAGCAACCCCTAATCCAACAATACCAATAAATGCCATGACTGCTATAATTTTAGGATCAAATATATCAACTTTTTTCTCAATCATTAATGCAATCCCTTGAACAGCAATTGCACCAAAGAGATATAACGATACACCTTGAACAACTGGATTTGTAAGTATTAAACTCAAATCTCCTAATTTTAAAATCTCTAGTAATAATCCAACGAGTATTGCAAGTATCCCTGTAATAAAGAATACATAACTTGAGAAGTTCTTAGTTACTGCAGATGCACTCACGTTTTCACCATAATTTGTTCCTGCAGGTCCACCTAATAATACTGCAACAATATCACCCACACCATCACCAATTAAATTATCATCCAGCATCTCTCTTATCATATAGTCTTTACCTTCTTTATCTTTAGAAAGGTTATTGACATATAAATCAATTTGATTCACATGCGCTGCAGATTCTGGAATGGTTGCAAATGCAATCGGGAAGATTGCAATAATTGCGATACCTATTAAATTAGGTGTATTAAGTGCTGCAGGTATTGTAACCCAAGGCATGACATCTAACATACCAATTGTTGGAGCATCATTTATACCTTGTAGATATGTACCTAAATTCTCAAAACTCCAAGTTGCACCTAATGATGGTACCCATAGTAGATAAGATAGTGTCACACCAACAACTAATCCAATCAAAATAGGTATTTGAGAAATGAATCCTTTCTTTAAAACAACAGTTAAAATAGATATTGTTAAGAATGTTACTAAGGCAACCAAGACGCTTAACCAATCAACCTGATTATTATTAACATTTAAGATACCACCCATCACATTACCTGCAAGTGATAACCCAATAATCATTGCGATCATTCCTGTAATATGACCAGGTAAAACCTTATCTATTTTATCTTTACCAAAATACCTAATTAAAAGGCCTGCTCCAATTGACATGAATCCGCTGATGACGGAGGCAATTAAAACAGACCCTAAAACTGAACTGGATTGATGAAGATTGTTAACGCCATATGTAACAACAATAGCGACTGCACCAATATATGAAAATGAAGAACCATAATATAATGGGATTTTAAAACCCGTGATTAGTAAGAAACTAATCGTAGCGACACCACTTGCTAGAATTGCTGCTGGAATAGAATATATTTCCATTCCGAATCCGTTCATTATGATTGCTGCTAAGACTGTAGCAGGAAGCATAACTAGAAACTGCTGTAAAGCAAATACAATTGCTTTACCTAAACTTGGCTTCTCATCTGGTAAGTAGCCTACAACACCATGCTTATTCATCTGTATTTCTCCTCCTAAATGTAATTTTTCCTAAAAAAAAGACACTTACTCGTGTCCTATTAAAGAAGGTGTGTTTCCATTTTAGACCGTAAAGTGTTTTCTTTAGGACTTACATTTCTTCCAAGTATACCAAATGAATTATACGATTGCAAGTAAATTAATGTAAAATATTTTAGAAATTTTATAATTGTCTATTCATATGGAAACATAGTTAATTTTAGAAATTAATTTCACCTTTTAAATCTGCAAAATATTCATCTAATATATCTAAGTATTCTTTTTCTGTTAAAACCTTAGAGAGTTTAGCTCTAACTTGGCTAGCTCCTTCAAAACCCTTTAAATACCATGGTCCATGAGAACGCATCTCTAAACAAGCTGTATGTTCCCCTTTTAATCTTGATAATTCTTTAAAATGTCTGATCATTAAAACCTTAACTTCTTCATAAGTTCTTTTAGGTGCTTCTTCTTCATTTAAAAATGCGTTAATTTCTCTAAAAATCCAAGGGTTACCTAATGCACCACGGCCAATCATAACTGCATCACAACCTGTATAATCTAACATATGTTTTGCAGATTTTCCATCTATAATATTTCCATTTCCAATGACAGGAATCGATACTGCTTCTTTAACTGCCTTAATGACATCTAAATCTGGTTCTCCAGAATAACCTTGTGCTCTTGTTCTTGCATGCACAGTTATTGCAGAAGCCCCGGCTTTTTCAATCATTTTAGCGACTTCAACAGCATTGACTGAATCGCTATCCCAACCACTTCTAATTTTTACTGTGACTGGTTTGGTTATATTTTCTCTTATTGCTTTTACAATATCATATATTTTTTGTGGGTCTTTCATTAAAGATGCACCCGCTTGAGCACCAATAGCAACCTTTGGTACAGGACATCCCATATTGATATCAATAAAATCACAATTAGAGTTTTTATCAATAAACATTGCTGCTTCAACCATCGTTTTTAGATCACTACCAAAAATCTGCTGAGCAGCAGGTTTTTCTTCAACCGTCATATATAAAAGTTCAAGTGTTTTTGGATTCTGAAAAAAAACGGCTTTATCAGAAACCATTTCTGCATAAACCACACCTGCACCATATTCTCTTGCCATTAATCTAAATGGACTATTGGATACACCAGCCATAGGTGCTAATATTAATTTGTTTGTTATCTCATAATTTCCCAATTTAAAACTCATTTTAATCACCGTTTGATATTTTATCATACTTTATAGGTTATAATATGTTTTGAGGTTTATTATGAAAGATTATACAGTTATTGCGCTTAGCTATGATGGCGAGGCTAGAATTTATGCATCCATATCTACAAAATTAGTAGAAAAATCAAGAAAACTGCATCAAACATTACCAACAGCGTCTGCAGCAATGGGTCGTTTTTTAACACAATCTGCGATGATGTCTTTAATGTATAAAGATGGAGAAAGGTTAACACTTAAAATCGATGGTGATGGTCCTATTGGTCCAATGACTGTTGAGGCATTTCAAGGTAAAGTTAAATCAACCATTGAAAATCCAAATGTATATATGGTTTATGAAGAAGGACCTAAAAAAGGAAAACTCAATGTGGGTGGTGCAGTTGGTAACGGAAATTTATTTGTTACTAAAGATTGGAAGGGTCATTACTTCACCTCATCTGCTCCTTTAGTATCCGGAGAAATCGCTGAAGATTTTACGTATTATTATGCAACCAGTGAACAAACCCCATCCTCTGTTGGATTAGGCGTTTTAGTTTCTAATGGGAAAAAAGTAATTGCATCGGGTGGTTTTATTATTCAAATATTACCTCATGCAAGTGATGCAACTATTTCTAAGTTGGAAAACATATTATCTAAAATTCCATCTATTACAGATCTTCTAAGAAATCATCATTTACCAGAAGATATGATAAATATCCTTTCAGATGGTACTGAAAAGATACTTGAAAAACATGAGATTAAATACTACTGTGGATGTAGACGTAGTAAATATAAATCCTCTTTATTTAATTTAAATGTGGAAATACTTGAAGAACTCCTTATTGAAGATAAACAAGTTGAAATTGTATGTCATTACTGTGGTAAGAAACATCTTTTCTTAGAAGATGAGTTAAAAGAAATGATTGAAAAGAAGAAAAAAACGAGTTGATTTATTACTCGTTTTTTTCTTCTCTTTTATTATATTGGATAGTTTTTAAGTCTCGTTAATAATGCTTTTAAAGGTAACCCCATAATGGTATGGAAATCTCCCTCGTAATGCTTAATAAATTTAGAGCCTATTCCTTGAATCGCATATGCTCCTGCTTTATCTAAAGACTCACCTGTTTGAATATAACTTCTAATGTCTAGTTCACTCATTTTATTAAACTCAACATCTGCTTCTTCTAAAAACACTTCTTCTTTATCCATATATTTAATACAAACAGCAGTATAAACAGTATGCATCTTGTCATTTAAAAGACTTAACATACGGAATGCATCTTCTTCATCCTTAGGTTTACCTAATATTTCATGGTCAACAACTACAATTGTGTCTGCTGTTAAAATAACATCTTTTGGATATGTACTTACAAGCGAATGAGCTTTCGCTTTAGCCAGTTCTTTGACATATTCAGAAGGGTCACCTTCATATGGAAGACTATCCTCATCAAATAAAGGCTTAACGGTATTAAAAATAAGACCAGCACTTTCTAATAATTCTTTTCTTCTGGGGGATTGTGAACCTAATATTAGCATAATTATCTCTTCCTTTACATGATATAATATCATTATTATGAATGAATGTGTGGATTTTATGAATTTAAAAATCAAACTTGATCCAAAAAAATTATATATACTTGCAATATCTGGTGGTATAGATTCCATGGTTCTTTTAGATTTGTTTATGAAGGGAGGTTACAACTTTGTTGTTGTTCACTTCAATCATCAAAAGAGAATGGATTCAAATTTAGATCATGAACTTATTCAATCAATTTGTAAATTACATGATGTTTCTTATCATTATATCAAATTAAATATTAAAAATGGAAATTTTCAAGAACAAGCAAGACAGATCCGATATCAGCATTTACAAGAGGTTGCCAAAAACCATCATACAAACCATATCGTTACTGCGCATCATTTAGATGATTTAGCGGAAACTGTTTTAATGAAATTAATGAGAGGATCAAACCTACTCGGATATTCTGGTATGAGAGATGTATTTTTGATGGATGGCTTTTACTATTATAAACCACTTCTTCATGTTTCCAAAGAAGAAATTTATAATTATGCAGCAGACAATCAAGTAGATTTTCTAGAGGACTCTAGTAATCAAGGGGATGATTACTTAAGAAATCGAATTAGGCATCATATCATTCCGAAACTCAAAGAGGAGAGAAATTTCTTAACTCAAATTAAGAAATACTCAGATCAATTATATACAACCTTCGATTATGTTAGAAAATCCTCATTATCATTTCTAGATGGTAAAAATAATTTTAAATTAGATTGCTTTATTTCGCTTCATGAAGCAGTTAAGAAAGATGTAATTTCCTATTTATTAGAGACCTATTCCATCTATAAAAGTACTGAGAAAATTGATAATATTATCAAACAAATATCTTCTAAAAAACCACATATAGAAATCAAACTAGATAAAGAATATGACCTACTTAAAACGTATAACGATGTATTTATTAAACACAGAGAAAATAATCTTGGTTCAACAAATTCTAAAACTCTCACGATTTCCCACAATAAAGCCGATATTCCTATGGAACATATTGAAATATGTTATAATAAATTAGATTTTCCACTATTGATTAGAACAAGAAAAGATGGAGATATCTTAAGTTTTGATTATGGTAGAAAAAAATTAAAAAGTTTCTTGATTGATTTAAAAGTCCCACGTCAACAAAGAGATAAACTCATTTTAGTTGTTGACCAATCTGGAACCATTCTTTGGATTCCTGGACTCTATAAAAATCAAACACTGGGTCATGATAACAAAATATATTTAGCGATAAAGGAGTCTTAATATATGCATCAAGATATCGATGAAGTATTAGTAAGTGAAGCACAAATTGAAGCAATTTGTTTAAAACTAGGGAAACAATTATCCGAAGATTATAAAGATAAAAATCCTTTATTTATCGGACTACTCAATGGTTGTGTACCATTTATGTCCGCATTAATAAAACGTGTAGAGATTCCAATTGAGATTCAGTTCATGGCAGTATCCAGTTATCATGGTGGTATTGAATCCTCTGGAGATGTAAAGATTAAATATGATTTAGAACGTAGTGTCATGAATAGAGACTGTGTTATTGTTGAAGATATTGTTGATACAGGTGCTACCGTTAAAACCATTACTAGTTTATTATTACACCGTGGTGCAAGATCAGTAAAAGTTGTTACATTACTTGATAAGCCTTCTGGACGAAAAGTTGAACTCATTCCAGATTATATCGGTATAACTATTCCAAAGAGATTCGTTGTTGGATTCGGACTAGATTATAACGAGTTTTATAGAAACTTACCTTACGTTGGTGTTTTAAAACCTAGCGTATACATTAAATAACATAGGAAGGAAACATTATGAACAAACAACAAAATCCTAAAAAATCACCCATACGTCCTGATTTTCTGGTCATCATTATTATCATCTTATTAGCTATTGGTATGTATTTCTTATTTACTGAAATGACAAAACCTGGTGTGAAAGAATTTGATGAACCTGGATTTATTCAAGCGATTGAACAAGGACATATTGCAACAATTAGAGGCGAGTATGTCGGTGGAGACAACTTTAATTTATGGCAAATAACAGGTACCTTTACAGAAGGTAATCAACCCGATAAAGTCGGAAGTTATAGAATTATTATTTACGGTGATCGTTTAGATAATTTATACAATGTGGTTGAAACATATAATACAGCAAATCCAACAACTCCTGTAGTGATGGCTTTTGTACCACATGTAACCTTTGATTTCTGGGGAATCTTTATCAATATTTTATTTATTGCATTACCTATTGTATTTGTAGTTATTATGTTTAGATCCATGAGTTCTCAAAACAATAGAGCTCAAGACTTTACAAAGAATAGAGCAAAAATCTCTCGTGGTAAACAAGTTAAATTTAGCGATGTTGCTGGAGCTGATGAAGAAAAAGTTGAAATGGCTGAACTCATCGACTTCTTAAAAAATCCTAGAAAATATAATGATATGGGTGCTAGAGTACCAAAAGGTGTCTTGCTTGTTGGGCAGCCTGGTACTGGTAAAACTCTGCTTGCAAAAGCTGTTGCAGGTGAGGCTGAAGTTCCTTTCTTCTCAATTAGTGGTTCTGACTTTGTCGAACTCTATGTAGGGGTTGGTGCTTCTCGTGTAAGAGATTTATTTAGAGTCGCTAAAGAAAATGCACCTTGTATTATCTTTATTGATGAAATCGATGCAGTAGGTCGTCAACGTGGTGCTGGTTTAGGTGGTGGAAACGATGAACGTGAACAAACATTAAACCAATTACTTGTTGAAATGGATGGATTCGCAGCGAATTTAGGTATTATCATTATTGCTGCTACAAACCGTCCTGACGTTTTAGACCCTGCTTTATTAAGACCTGGTAGATTTGACCGTCAAATCACCATGCAAGTTCCTGATCAAAAATCTCGTGAAGCAATCCTTAAAGTTCATGCACGTACAAAAAAATTAGACCCATCTATTAAATTTAGTGAAATTTCAATGCGTATCCCAGGGTTTACAGGAGCTGATATTGAAAACTTACTCAATGAAGCAGCATTATTAGCAGCAAGAGAAAATAGAACAGTCATTACGATGCAAGATATTGATGAAGCAGCAGACCGTGTCACTATGGGACCTGCTAAAAAATCAAGAAAATATTCACCCAAAGAAAAAGAAATGGTTGCATACCATGAAGCTGGACATGCAGTTATTGGAATTAAAGTAAGAAATGCTTCTGTTGTACAAAAAGTTACAATCGTTCCAAGAGGACGTGCAGGTGGTTATGCTTTATATACACCTGTTGATGAAAAATTCAACTATTCTAAAAAAGAATTATTGGCAATTATCACTTCTGCTTTAGGCGGTCGTGTTGCTGAAGAAATCATGTTTGATGACGTTACAACCGGTGCATATGATGACTTCAAACGTGCAACGCAACTTGCACGTAGTATGGTTACTGAATATGGTATGTCTGAATTAGGTCCGATTCAATATGAGTCTGACCGTGGGAATGTTTTCTTAGGAAGAGATTACTTAAAGGATAAGAACTTCTCTGATCAAGTTGCTCTTGAAATTGATAAGGCCGTTAGACACATCATTACAGAATGTTATGAAACTGCTAAGAAAGTGATTCTTGAAAATAAAGAATTACTAGATAATATCGCTAAATACTTAATCTTAGTTGAAACATTAACCAAAACTGATATTGAAGAAATTACATCCACAGGTAAGCTTTCTTGGTGGGATAACCAAGAAGAGAGCTTAAATCCAAAGGAATAACACTTTTGAGAATTGATAAATACTTAAAAGTATCTAGAATTATCAAAAGACGTAGTGTTGCTAAAGATGTTGCAGATGCTGATCGCATCTTCATAAATGGCTTACTCGCCAAGCCTGGTAAAACAGTTAAAATCGGTGATACCATCACACTACATCTAGGACTTAAGATACTTACCTTTAAAATTACATCCTTAACACCTATAAAAGATCAAGAAATGTATGAATTCATATCAGAAGAAAAACGATCATAAAGATCGTTTTTTAATGGAAAATATATTATAATAAACATAAACCGAAGGAGGAAATAAAGATGTTTCCTGAAGATTTAAATGAACAACAAAAAATTAGATTACAAAAAGCCCTTGAATTAAAAGAAAAGGGTATTGACCCATTTGGTTCTAGATATGAACGTAGCCATCAGTCACTAGAAATATTTAATTTGTTTGGTGATAAAACACATAATGAATTAGAATCCTTAAATCAATTTGTAAGTATTGCTGGTCGTATTGTATTAAAAAGACAACAAGGTAAAGCAGGTTTTATTCAACTACAAGACAGAGACGGTAGAATACAAGTTTATATTAGATTAGATCATGTAGGTGAGGAACAGTTTGATTTATTCAAACACTCAGACTTAGGTGATATCGTTGGTATTAAAGGTGTTCTCTTTAGAACAAAAACTGATGAATTAACGGTTAAAGCCGATGCATTCATCCATTTAACTAAAGCAATTACACCACTTCCGGATAAATTCCATGGTCTTCAAGATAAGGAAGAATCTAGACGTCGTCGTTATGTGGATTTAATTGTAAATGAAGATGCTCGTCGTGTAGCAAGACTAAGACCAAGAATCATTCGTGCTTTCCAACACTATTTTGATTCCAATGATTTTATTGAAGTTGAAACACCTGTGCTACATCCTATTTTAGGTGGTGCTGCTGCTAAACCTTTTGTTACACATCATAATGCCTTAGATATGGATTTCTATCTTAGAATTGCAACCGAATTACCATTAAAACGATTAATCGTTGGTGGTTTAGAACGTGTTTATGAAATTGGTAGACTCTTTAGAAATGAAGGTATTGATGCGAAACATAATCCTGAATTTACAACAGTTGAAGCTTATATGGCTTATGGCGATGTAACAGATATGATGGATTTGGTTGAGGACTGTTTATCTTCTGTTGCTTTTGAAGTACTGGGAACTCATGATGTTGTTTTTGGGGATGTCACCGTACATCTTAAAAACTTTAAACGTGCACACATGGTTGACTTAATTAAAGAACAAACAGGTGTTGATTTCTTTGAACCTATGAGTTTAGATGATGCAGTAATGCTTGCTAAAAAACATCATGTGGAACTAGAAAAACACTTCACACTTGGACATATCATTGAGGCATTCTTTGAAGAATTTGTTGAAAAAACAATTATTCAACCAACCATTGTATTTGGTCATCCTGTTGAAATCTCACCGCTTGCGAAAGCAAACCCAAATGACCCTAGATTCACAGACCGTTTTGAATTATTTATCATGGGTTCTGAATATGCTAACGCATTTACAGAATTAAATGATCCTGTTGATCAAAAATCTCGTTTCTTAGCACAATTAGACCAAAAATCTAAGGGTGATGATGAAGCCAATGAGATGGATACAGATTTTGTTGAAGCACTTGAATATGGTATGCCTCCAACAGGTGGTATAGGAATTGGTATTGATAGAATCGTTATGTTATTAACCAATACACCAAACATCAGAGATGTGATTTTATTCCCACACGCTCGTCAAAAAACTAAATAATCAAACAAAAAAGCTTTAAGCAGAAAGTACATAATAACTTTGCTTAAAGCTTTTTATTTATAGTTTAATATATGCTCTAAATCCTCTAGATGCATAATAACTATCTGCTCCATTATGGAACGTGAAGACTCTATCATATCTTTTTTCTGCATTTAAAGCTCCACCTAATGCTCTAAATTCTTTAGGTGTTAATAACCATGAAGATGTTTTAAGATCTAGTGATTCTATTGATTGTAGAAAATAATAAAGTTTCTCATCGACAACCCATACACCCATTTCAGATGCCATATCCATAACACTTGATACGGGTTTATGTTCTTTTCTACTGTTGAGTGCTTCTCTGTCGTAACAAAGACTTCTTCTACCTTTAGGGGATTCTTTAGAAAGATCAACGTATATATAAGATCCATCTGGAGTTTTAACTAAATCGGGTTCTCCACCTGTTTGTTCCATTAAGATTAATGTATCGATTAATTGTTCATTCTTAACAAGTTTTTCTTCAATTTCTTCCCAACTACTCGATGGGTGTCTATACATATGGATTAAAAATCTATCTTTTAAAATATTTAATTGTTGTTGTCTTTCTGTTGTCATTTTCAAACTACCTTTCGATGTCATTATATAAAAGTGAACTACCCACCACTTAACATTTTATGTTGAAGTGGGGGCTTCCTACCCAAACTAAAGTATTCTTTAGTGTCTCAGTAGGCTATCCCCGTAGTTCCTACGGTTCTAATAACTTATGCTAAGTTTTCAACTTTAAGTAGTTCTAAACCCTTATTTCTTATATTGACTGCTGCATTATAGTCTCGGTCCATATTTTGTCTACAATGCTCACAACTATATATACGTTCACTTAGTTTTAACTCTGTTTTTAAGTGACCACATCTACTACACATTTTACTCGATGGATACCACTTATCTATTTTAACTAGTGTTTTACCTAATCTGTTTAACTTGTATTCAAGTAAGGTGATAAATTTATACCAACCAAATCTTGAAATCTGTTTAGCGTAATGTTTGTTACTGGTTGCCATCTGCTTAAGGTCTAGCGTTTCTATACTTACACTATCTGATGTCTTGGCTATCGAATCTGATAGTTTATGTAAAAAATCTAGACGTTTGTTTGTTATACGCTCATGAAGTATTGCTACTTTATGTTGTTGTTTAAAATAGTTCTTACTTTGATCTTTTTGTTTCTTATTCGGTTGGTATCTTCTAGATAGGCTTGACTGAAGCCTTCTAAGTTTTTGTTGGTCCAACAAGATACTTTCCGGATAAGCATATCGATTACCTTCACTGTCTACATAAAAGTTTGTCATATCAAAATCAAGACCTATAGTAGTTTTTACTTCACATGGTGATATGACTGTTTCATAATCCAATAAGATTGAAATGTAATATTTACCTGTTTTACTTTTAGATACCGTCACTGATCGTAGTTTATAGTCTTCTGGTATGTGTCGATGTTTCTTTAACTTAACTAAGCCTAGTTTAGGTAATTTTATAAATCCATCTAAAACTTTGATATTTCCATTCACTATATTTGTAGTATAACCATAATCTTTCTTTCTTGCTTGAAAGTTAGGAAAACTGGTTTGTTTTGAAAAGAAGGACTTGAATGCACGTTCTAGATGAAGTTGACGATTAGCTAGTGCCAATGAGTCCACTTCATTTAAGAAACTAAAAGCCTCTTTATAACGAGCTGGCGTATTATATAACATCTCTTTAGTTGATTCATAGTGAGCGATTTTATCTGATAACATCTGATTCCAAATAAAACGACAAGCACCTAGTGTTTTAGTTATTAAGATTTGTTGTTCAGGGTTTGGATATATCCTAAATTTATATGCTATATGCATTTTTTTCACAGTCTTCCCCCTGCGTTTCAATGTACTGTTTTAAAACTTCAGTAGGTGCACCACCAGTTGTTAGTAATAAAAAACTTTTACTCCAAAAAGCTTCTTTCCATAAAAATTTCTTAATACTTGGAAATTCCTTTTTAATTAACCTTGAAGATGCTGATTTATAGGCATTAATAAATTTTGAAATCTCACTATTAGGGTGTGCCGTAAAAAGTATGTGAACATGGTCCACATCATGATTCCAAGTTTGTAAGGAGATGTTATATGTCTTTGCTATATTTATATAAATTTCTTTAAGTCGATTCGATATCTTCTCATCAAGGACTTCTCTTCGATAATTTATAACCAAAATAAGGTGAAAGTTTAATTTGAATACTGAATGGTTATTGTTATCGAAATTCTTCATATTAGAGCGCCCCTTAACTTTTATACTGAATGGTTTATTTAATATATTATACCAT
>NZ_FUZK01000001.1:0-417277 GCF_900166985.1 Acholeplasma oculi
GACATTAAAATCCCCCTTTATTTTGAGGGATAAATTAGGTCTTTTAATTGACGTGCAGGGGGTCACAAGTTCAATCCTTGTACTGTGCACCATTTTTAAAACCTAAATTATCCCTTTTAGCAACACCTGGAAGTGTCACAACATGCCAATTCGACATATCTATGGGTATATGATATACCAAATAGACATATATGTCAATGAAAGTGAGTGATTAAAATGCTAAAACTCAGAGATATTAGATTGAGTAAAGGTTTGAAGCAACAAGATATTGCAGAAATATTAGGTATAACTCAAGCAGCAGCATCTAGAATAGAATCTGAAGAACGAAAGTTAGATCAGAATCAAATCATTAAATTATGCTTAGCTTTAGAGGTTACACCAGACGAGCTCCTTGGTTTTGAAGAAGCATATAATAAATATACAGAATACTTACAAAGTCTTTTAAAAGATGATGTTGAGCAATAAGCCACATTTTTTAATGCGGCATTTTTTATAAAAAAAGATTTTTAATAATTGAAAACTATATTTGAAGGAAGTGTTTTATACAATTTATTCAAATATTAGAAATGAATGTATAAAATCATTAGAATGGGGATTGAATAAGTGGGCAATAATACATTTTATACGAATCAGTTAATAACATACTTGGGAAATAAAAGGAATTTGTTGTCAAGTATTAATCAAGTTATAATCGACATTTTAAATAGTGAGTACCAAGGCGTTAATCGAGAAGAAATAGTTATGGCTGATTTGTTCTCTGGATCTGGTGTAGTAGCACGTATGATGAAGACTTATGCTGGTAAATTACACGTTAATGACTTTGAGGAGTATTCAGAGATTATTAATCAATGCTATCTTACAAATAAAAATGATTTTAATGAAGGGAAATTTGATGATTTATTAGAAAAAGTACTGAATTATAAAAAAGTTAAGAATGGTATTATTCGTTCCAATTATTCACCAAAAGATGACCGGAACATTGTTAAAGATGATCGATGTTTCTATACTAATGACAATGCAATCAGAATAGATACATATAGACGGGCTATTGATAAAATAGTTCCAAATGAAATGAAGAAGTTCTTTTTAGCACCGCTATTGTATAAAGCATCAGTTCATGTTAATACAGGTGGAATGTTTAAAGGATTCTATAAGGATAAAGAAACAAAAATTGGTAAATTTGGCGGTACAAATTCTGATTCTCTAAAAAGAATTCTAGGGAAAATAACAATAGAAAAACCGATATTAAGTGATTTTGATTCTGAAGTTTATATTTATAAAAGAGACACTAATGAATTAATCAGAGACTTACCTAAGATTGATATAGCTTATATTGATTCACCATATAATCAACATTCATATGGTTCAAATTATTTCATGCTCAATTTAATACTATCGAATAAAATGCCTGATGTTGAAGTAAGCAGAGTATCAGGAATCCCATCTAACTGGAAATCGAGTAACTATTGTAAAAAGAGTGAAGCTTTAAGTAGTATGGAAGATTTAGTGAGAAATTTAAATGCATCATGGATACTTATATCTTATAATTCAGAGGGGATTATTAGCTATAGTCAAATGACTGAAATGCTTAAAAAATATGGTAGTCTTGAACCAAAAGAAGCGATAGATATTGATTATTCAAAACTAAAAAGCGGTAGAAGCGATAAACAAATAGTTAAGAAAAATAAAGAATACATTTTTGTTTTAAAGAAGGGGATATAATGATAGGGGAAGTATTGTTAGAAGTAATTGTACGATATCCAAAATTATTATTAGAGCCAGAAATGAAAAATATAACTTTTTTATTGAAGGAACTAATTATTATGGAAATTGTATGTTTAGAAGGGGATCAAATAAGCTCTAAAGAAATTCAAGATGTATATGAAGATCTTATATCAAATGTAGAAATACCCATAGAGTTAATGGAAGAAAGCAAGTCTGCCAAAGGAAAGTCTAAATTGAAAGTATTACTCAATAATATACTTTCATCAAATTTAAGCAATTCAAATAGTTTAATGAACCGGAAAGAAATCAAGGTTGAAAAAGTTGAATCCAAATATTTTTTCTCTGCTTCAAGTGAAATAATGAAAGATATTGATGAACTATTTAAAAATGATGATGAAATTGTAGATATGTTTAAGATGGGCGTTTTTCTTGAAAAATATAAATACATACCACTATTACTTAAGTTTTTGAATATAAAAACTGATTATTGTCAGCATAATTCAAATCATATTCATAGAAAAGCAATTTTTCCTGTCTTTAAAAACATTAAAGATAAAACGAGAAGTAGTATAGTAAACATCCTTTTTATATGTGATAAATGTATAGTTAATTTGGTTGAATCAACAGTTTACAAATTTGAAGAAAGAGGATATTAATATGCCAATTATCAACACCAAAAAAATGCAACACCCTACCTATCGAAGTCTATTTCAACATCTAAAAGAAGGTAAACTGGAAATTCCTACAGTACAAAGACCTTATGCATGGGAAGCAGAGCATATTGAAGATTTTTATGCTGATATATCTCAAATGTTAGAGTTTTCAGGATTAGATGAAATTGATAATAATGAAATAAATATTGCAATTGGACAAGGTATATTTTATCAAAATGATAATCTTACTTATGTATATGATGGTCAACAAAGAATATTAACTTACATTCTATTTTGCAAAGCTGCATCAAGCAAATTTCTGGAAAAATATAATGCTACACATGACATAAAGTATAAGAAAAAGATTGAAGTTTTAAAACAAGCATATACTTTCACAAGTAGAAATAGTAGTGATGAGTATATTGATGAGGTTAGAATTACAGTTCAACCAAGAGATAGAGATGCACTTGAATATATTTTGGGTTTTTCAAGTACTAAGAAGAAAAATAATAGTTTATTAGAACAAGCCTTTAAACTCATTTCAAGTTGGATTAATAAAATTGATAATGAAGAGGTATTAGATAAACTATATGATATTCTTACGAAAAAAATTGAGATGCTTATTCTAGATGCCAAAAATGACTCAGATGCTGAAGGCTTATTTTATAGTACTAATTCTACTGGAAAGCCCCTAAGTATTTCACAATTATTACATGCAAGAGTCCATCAAATATTCAAGGATAAAAAAAGCATTATTTATAAGTGGGATCATATCTACAATAAATTTGATGATAAAGTTAAAAAGTCTGAGATTATTGATTCATATTTACTTTATGCTGTGCAAGTTGAACAATTTGTAATTACTACAGCTAAGGTATTTACATTTATTAATAAAAAACTTAGAGACCCTGAATCAAAGTCATATATAGAAAAAATTATATCAAGGTTAGAAGTACTATATGGATTAATATATGATGATAATGAGAACTTCAGAGCAATAAACACAATCGTTTCAATAACAGCTATTAAGCAAATTTATCCTCTTTTTATTGCTTTAAGTGAAATGAATGGTATCACTGACAAAAAAGTATCAGAAAAAACTATAGAAATTTTGACATACATTATCTTACAAAATAATATAGTTAGACAATCACCTGGAACTACTAAACATGGCTTAGCAGTCATTTTACAAAACATATTAGAGAACAAAGAAGATATTTTTGAAGGTTTAGAAAAAGATACAAACACATATGATAAAATAATTGATCCAAGCATATCATTTGATAATAAGACCGGGAAAGCATTATTTGTACTTACTGCTTTATATAAAATCAAGAGTGATAGTGCATTCGTAATTGGTAATAAAGGTACAGATTTAGAGCATATTGTACCTCAAGAATATACAAGATGGACTAAAGAATATCCTTTTTGGAAAGATGAAATTAAAGATAATGGAGAAGGAATAATATATGGATTTGGAAATTTCTTGTTACTATCAAAGAAAGTAAACCAGAGTATTTCTAACAAAATTTGGGAGACAAAAGATGGAGTTATCGGTAAAAAAACAGAAATCATTAGTAATCCTTATGTAAGTATCTTTAGTAATATTTTTAATGATAATCTAAGCAGACAGGAAACTATTACACCTGAATATATTGTTGAAAGAGGTAAAAAAATAGCAACGGTTTTTACAGAAACAGTGTTTAAGAAGTTTATAAAATAGGAAACATAATCTAATAAATATTACATTTAATATTGAAAACAGTGAAATATCTTAACAATAGAAAATGAAGGCTAAAAACCTTCATTTTTTATTATACTCCCCAATCATTATATAATCTGTATTCTTTGAGTGCTCGCTTTTCATCATGTTGGACGTATTTAATTGTAGTTTCTATCCTGGAGTGATCAAATAACTTTTGCAGATCGTCTATGTTTAAACCATTCTCTATTAATATGGATGCAAATGTTTTTCTAAAACGATGTGTATGAATTCTCTCAATTTTTAGTTTAGATTTAAGTCTTCTGTAGAATAATTTTATATCATTTTTATTAATCAATCTGTCTTTAATAAAATTATGGAAAAGATAAATTCTATCAGATTGTATTTGAACTAATTGAATTAAAAAGTTATATGAAAAATCAGAGAAAGGAGCATACCTATGTTTTCTAGTTTTACCTGAGTATACTGATATCATTCTATTTCTAAAATCTATTTCTTTGATTTTTATGGATAAAGCTTCTGAGATTCTTAATCCAGAATCCAGTAAAAGAAACAAAAGAGTTTTATAGACAAGACTATTTTTACTTGAATTAAGATTTTTAACATAATCTATGATTAGTTTTAAATCATCATGATAGAACCTCTCAAAAGGCTTAGTGTCACTAGGTAAATGGGGTAGATCAACGATGGAAGTGGTTATCCTATAATGCTGCATCACTTTACGCAAATAGTTAATGATTTTCTTTATAGAGTTATTACCATTTGAAGTGTTATTTTTTAAATAGGTTATTATTTTATATCCAACATTTATATCAACTTTTTCCAATTTTTTTATCTTAAGTGCATCACATGCATTTATTATATGATTTACTATCCTTAAGTGATATTGATTGGTGCTATTTTCATAGCTAGATTTGGTTAGTTCATAATAGTTCATTATTGATTTGTTTATATTCATTGTGTTATCCCTTTCAATTTTTGAAAGGTTGGCCAACCGTATACAAAGTATATTATACTTGACAGCCTTACAAAAGCAACATGAAGTTTTCCACAAAATATGTGGATAACTTGGCTTGACAAAAATATAACATTGTTATAAGATACTGATACATGGGTATCCAGTCCCTACCCCCAAATATCTGGGTCGTCAGTTTAACTGATGGAAAAAAGCTGTCAACTAAGTCAGCTTTTTTTGTTTGTTTATACCAGATATTTTATCTCTACGTTTCATATCATTAGGATGTACAATACCTTTTTTCTTGTTCAGAGGTGACACGCCAACTTTGAATTTTTTCTTGGTTTTCTCTGATATATCCTTATCATTAGTATCAATCCAACTACTTTTTTTCAGATTTGTTTGATGAAGTTTAATTCTCTTTTTCTGTGTAATATTTTTAGGATTACCTGGAGTGCCATATATTTGAGCGACTTTAGCAGTCTTATCGTGATTTGCTTTAATGATAGCTACAGGTCTAGGATTAGCATTACCCTTTTTCTTCATATACTTTTTCATTTCTCCTTTAGGAACTAGATGAGAAGGATGCATGAAATATATTTCTCCTGAGTGAGTTGGATTTCTCTTTTTGTATAGAGTTTGAACCTTCTTTTTCTTTGAAAATTTATGAGGATTTAATCGATTACTTGTTAGTTGTTTAATATTAGACTTAAGTAATTTCATGTTTATTTACTCGACTTCTTTTGTGCTTTACGAATTGATATCAATTCAGATTTACCAGTATTATTATTAACTCTGATACGTGCGTTATATTCATCATAAGAAGATTGTTTTTTAACTGTAGGTTTTTTTGATGTTTTCGTCTTACGTTTAGATGCTGTTACTTTCTTTTTTAATAATCCCATGTGTATTCCTCCTAGGGTTTAAAATTTTGTTGTGTGTGATATTTCAACTTCCGGATAATAGTATTTATATATATACTAAAGTATATATAAACTAAATCACTTCATCCTCATTTGTATCATCAGATATATCGACATCTTTTAGAATAGGTTCTATTTTCTTTTTAGATCCTTTTTTACCTTTAGAACTTGTTTCAGTTTGAAGCTTTGCATCTATACTTTTTAATGCTGCAGCTTTACTCCTGATTTGATTTTCAATATTCTTAAGTTGTTTTTCTTTCTCTTCAATTTTTTCATTAAAGTGTTGGTTTGCTATCGTGAATTGATACTCATCCAGATATATCCTGGATTCAATTTCTGTCTCAGCAATTTTCTTTAAATCAATCTTAACTTGCTTGGCTGGAAATATGTACATAGCTGTTGCAAAAATAAACATACCTAGAAGAAATATCAGTGTAGAAGCAATTACAATAAAAGCACCCATGAGTGTATATTCAAATATTTGAAACCATATATCTTGGTTCATCGTTTCACTACCTCCGTTTTAAATCTATTATCAAATTTTACTGACCCTAAATTACTTCTTAAGTTGAATGTATCAAAGAACGCCAGGTCAAACGTTCTAGGTAAGAAGTATTGCTTGTATGGATGCTTAACCCAACCACCTGAACCATTTGATTGCATATTAAAGAATGTTAAATCCCAACCGAGTATTGTTGTTTCAAATCGTCCATTTATTAACCATAAGGCGTAATTAAATCCTTTTCTAACTTGAACCTCAAAGAAGTTCTTTTGGCCTAAGCTCATCAACTGCGTATCGACTTTTTCCATTTGAGTATATAAAAAGATATATTTGATATAATGTCTAACCCCTACTGCATATTTCATGAAGGGTTTAAAAGTTTTCATGTACTCATCGGATTGGTTTTGTCGATAGTTCCAAAGCATATGAGCTTCATCAATATGCATCGATGCAAATTGAAAATGATTTGGATATGCAACAATCTCCCCTTTATCGAAAAAGTCTGTAATTTCAAACCTAGGATGATGTAGATATTTTCTAAATGTTTTTTCATCAACTCTAGGGACTTCGATTGCAGTGTTGATATATGATCCTTTACCGGTCTTTACAAGTAGTCTTGTCATAATCTCCATGGCGAGTGAGGATTTACCTGATCCAGGTTCTCCAACACAAACATATACACCAGGCTTATTGAATGGATAATCCTCATATGACTTTCTTAGATTCCTTAACCAAGCACCAATCCATATTTTATGTAAAGGCTTGGTTAAGTATCTAATAGGTTCATAAACTCTTTCATCCATGACAAAATCGTTATATTTTAAAATGAACTTTGATATACCTTTCGTAATAGATCTATCAAGCTTATAGTTAAACTCTGATATCTCATCAACAGTCAAGGCCAACTTTTTAGTAACAGTCATTATCGACCTCGTTTTTTAGGTTTGGCCTTAGGTATGAATAGTGCATGAAATGCTTTGTGTAATCCTTTGAGGATTCTAACTGGTAATGTGAATAGATAAATAACAAGTGCAGTAATCATTTTCTGTAACTCCTTTTATATTTATTTTTCTTTTTAGGTATGAATAAAAACTTTAAAAACTTGAATAATTTTCCTGGTATGCTAAAGATAAACTTGACTAGATTAAGAATGCCCATGAATACAAGTTTAATTGCTCCAAATATCATTTTAATTACGGAAATAACCGTCTCAAGAGACTTTATTATGATTAAGATAATAAGACCTACAACAACAGCTATAACGATTGTAAGTGTATCGTTCCAATTTAAGGAAGACATAAATTGTTGGAAGTCCGTAAACATCTTCAATAATTGTTCTAATGCACTAAAGATATTATCTGGTGTTGATATGTCTGGGTCAGTATCAACAACGACATCGATGTCTTCTCCTACAGTTTGATAAATATGTCCGTTTGTCTCATAAACAATATGAAATATTTGAAAGTTGTGAGGATCTTCCGGATTATTTTTATTGTTATAAATTTCTGTTTGCATCTTAACAATTCCGGTATCAATTAATGCACCGTCTGAGAGTGCAAAAGCAAATAACTTATAGGAATCCTCCTGGATATTGTTTTCAAATGAATCGTAAAGACTCTCAAAGTATGTTTTAACTTCATTTTGAGTAATGTTATAGTTTGTCATATTTGAGAAGTTAACTACATCAATCCTAGGTATTGTTACTGCAGTTAAAGGATTAATACCAAGTGAATGTAACCCCCAACCAGGTACAAGCAAGTTCCAATCAACACTTAGGTTTAAATACGAAAGTGCATCATCTGATGTATAGTTAAATTGGCGTCGATTCCAATCAGTATACTCGGTTATAAATCCAAACTTGTCCGTTCTTATCCTGGAGGTATATTCAAGTTCTGCAGTTAAAATCCTATCCATGACAAAAGTATCTGTATAAAAATATGCAATTAAAACACCTTCATCATTTTGCTTAATGTAAGTGTATGCTTTATATTCGTTGACATGTGTAAGTTCATTTGTTTTTAAGTTCCAAATCGTATGCTTTACAAAAGTTTTAGAATCACTTGACAACATGTCTTTAAGATAATAATTGTCTGAATTGTTGATGAATATTTGTGGATCATCTCCGGATAAATTCACGTAATATGCTTCAGTAGAATTAAATAAACTCATATCAGTTTGAATACCCATATCATAAACAATTTTGTGTGTACCAAAATAAGTGATTGTTATTAAAACTTTTCTATCTTGCACAGAAAAATTTACATGGCCAACATCCATGAGAAAATTTCCCTCATTCTTGGTTTGAGGTAATTCAGAGACATCGAGCAAATCATCATCAGGTATATTTGTAATATCTGATAGTTTCCTAACTTTAATCTCTACAGCTTGATTAGATACAAAAGATATTGCAAGATAGGACTTATCTGCATACTCATAATATAAACCAAAATAACCTGGTACATCATCATAATCAAATGTGATTTTAACTTGATTTTGTGCAATACCTGATGTTGATTTAGGAACAACATAAATGTTAAGATTATAGTCAAAAATTTCTAATACCTCACTTGGATCCACCGCGATAGTTATGGAGTTTCCAAACTGTAGATTTTGAGTGTAATAGTGATAACCGTCATCATTTAACTCCCAAGTATCTAAAGCATAAGAAGAGTTGATAGTCAGTGCAAACGCACTGACTATTAAACTCATGATAATAAATATTTTTTTAAGCATTGGAGAATCCTCCTATTTTCTAATATCTTCTGATAAAGTAAGCAAATGCTACCTCTTCAGCTTGAAACAAACCAACAACCCAATTCCAAATACCAACAATGAAATTCCAAATATTTACAAAGACATCGATGACAAAATTGAATACAGCTACAATGAAATTCCAAACGTGCTCATACCATTCAAAATGTGGTTCTTCAACAGTGATGTCATCTTCGCTATCGCCCTCTACAACATTAATCATCATGTTATGTACACTTTCGTTACCTGATACATTAGAGACACGTACGCTCATCATGTATAGGCCAACAGTGGATTCATTACCTGAGTACTCATCAATTTCAAAAGAGAAAACAGTTGTTTGATTTACGTTTTGAATTTGTTCTGTAACTTGTAAGATTTGAATGATTTGGTCTCTAGTTAAAACTTCATTAGCCTTTAACACGATTGATACATTGTCTTTGATATAGATAATTGGAGCAATATTATCAACAACATTGACAGTAACTGTATGCGTTGATTTATTCCCTTTAGTATCTTGTACCTGGAACACAATGTCATAAGAACCTACACGGTTACCGTTTCCGGTAAATCCGTCCGATTGAACAGTGATTTGAGCGGTCTTATTTCCTTCGATTGCATCGACTGCAGAAAGCTGTGATTGAATGTTTGCAACGGTCAAAATAGAATTGCTTGGTTTTGTTATTAATGTTGTACCTGAGAAGACCGGTGCAATATCATCAATAACTTTCACTTGTTTTGTAAATGTTGTTTTATTACCTGAAGGATCAGTTGCAGCAAATACAATACTATAAGTTCCTGGTACTGTTTTATTTGATGTGTAGTTATCCGTTTCAACAACAATATTAGAGTTTGTAAGATTATGATAATTATCGGTAATTGTCAAAGTCGATCTAAATGTTGATATGTTATAAGTTTGTGTATAACTTACTTCAGCAACATTCGTGTTACCAGATATTACAGGTGCAGTGATATCGACGACATTAATATATGCAACAAGCTCTGTTAAATTACCTGCAGAATCCTCAACAGCAAACTTAACTTCGTATCTTCCTAAAATAGACATATTAGATGTGTAATTATCTGTAACTATATAGATAGAATCCGTGATATCGCCGTCGGTTTCATCATATGCATATAAAAACCCTTGGAAGAATGAAAGTGGTCTTAAATCGTTCACAGAGGTTGCAAAATTCTCTTCTCCGGATATTGTCGGTCTTGTTGTATCACTTGGTGCAAATAATAGCTTTACATAATAACCTTTGATATCAATCGGTGCGCCACCGTCTAAACTGATTTGAGCCTCACTTGCATAATATCCAATATTGATCACAATGCTATTTGTTGCAACACCTAATGTGATTTCATCTTCAGGTAAATAAACATATGTTTGTGCATTGATTGAAATTTCAATAAGTGAACCTTTGACATCAATCGGTGCGCCACTGTCTAAACTAAGTTGACCTTCACTTGCAAAATAGAATGCATGAACTTCAATCTGATTAGATGCCGTGCCTAATGTAACTTCATTCTCAGTATCATAGACAGTCATCAAACTAGAAGTTGCATAAACATTCTGTGTAGAAACTGCAAGCAATCCAACTGATGCAGTAAACACCATTAAAAGAAAACTAAAAATCTTTTTCATAAAAACAACCTTCCTGGCATATAGCCAAATAATTTAATAAGCAATGCTTATCAATCACAATTTATCGTTAAAATCAACATAAATCAAATTAGCCAGTAAACTTTTGTCTGTAAAAAAACTTATTTTCTTTAAAAATCTAACAAATCATTGTTTAGATCTTCCACTTATCGTTTAATTCCAAACCAATGGTCAACATGCGTAAGCATGTATTTTAAACGTGTTTTTAAAGGCCAGGTGGCGAAAAAAAAGTCAAACCAATCTTCATTTTTGTAGTTACTTGCAATGACTTTTTTTATAAAGCGGCCAAAAATGTTTTAGACCCTGTCTTTATCGTTCTCTACAGATGCATAGAAAACATTTTTTCACTGAGAGCCACCACCGATAGATTGCTCAATATTAAATAGAATTACATATTTAGATTAATACTAGACCAATACTATGGTGCGAAGGAAGTAAAATAGGGGCATACAAATTAACAAATGTAAAAATAATGGGTGCAACTTAAGTTACTTTTTTAGGTAAAAAAAAGAACCTCAACGGTTCTTTAGATGTATTTTTTCATTTTTTCTGATTTTATAATAATGATAAACGAGAACAGTTATGTCCTCATTTCCATTTTATGCAGTTTTTAAGCTATCAGGTGGTTTATGGCCATATGACATCGACATTTCAATTATAGTCTTTATTAACGAATCTTTATATGCTTTTTCTTGACGTCTTGCTTCAGTCTTTGCAAGTTTAGTTGCACGAGTTTTTAGATGCTTTAAATAACGTGTATAATCACGTTCAACTTTTGCTGTAATCACTTTGATTTTATCTTCTAAGACTTTTCTATCTGTAATCTTTTCAATTCTTTTAATTTCAGCTATCGCACGTTCTACTTTGGATCTAACATCTTTGATGATTATTGATGTTTGATTGACTACAGCACGTTTAAAACTACGCTTAGGTGCATTAATATACTCATCATCATATTTAGTGAGTTTTAGCCATGAAACAAACTTCTCCAGGTTAAATATAAATTGTGTACGAGTAAACTTGTTATCATCAGCATATGTTCTTGTAAGTATACCATTGGCCTCCAGGATTCTAAAGGCATAATGTAATCCAGATAAACTACATTGTAAGACTTCACACAGTCTTTCATTGGAATCCTGGATTGATTGACCCGCAATTACTTTTTGGAAGAATAATAGAGCTAATTTGATAGCAATAAAAATTGAGTTATTACGCTCTTCTTGCTTATGAACATATTCAATTTTCTTAAGTAGATATTTATTGCTCAATTTTAAACCCCTTTAATTGGTATTTGATTGTAGGTAATGTTTTTCCTCGAGTGCTTTTAATTCCTCGAGATATGTATTTACAAAATCCGGATTTTCTTTAACTGATGTAACAATTCCTTTTTGCCTTAAATCATTCATTTCTTTATCGAGTTTTGCAACTGCTTGATGTACATTTCTTACCATGTACTTTCTTTCATTATCGGTATCTAATGATTGGCTTTTCTTATGTGTATGAGTTGATTTATGCTTATTAAAAACAAATGATTCAAATGTAATTCTCAAATACTCGATATTGATTGTTGTGTGTTCTCCATGGACTCTTTTAGCTGTGATAATTGCTTTCATCATCACTGCATTCAATATACCAGGAGACACCTTATGATTGTAAGACATAAACTTTCTTACATCATTCTCCATGAGCGCATATTCTTCTTTAGATACCAGAAGTCTTAATATTTCTTTCCATGATAGTTTTTCCAGTGCTTCAGGTCTTGTTGTTTTCATGGATGCATTCCTCTTTCTTCTGAGAATTTATCTAGCCTTTTTAATGCTGATATCGCTAATTGACAACCTGTAATTGCTCGATTTCCTAGCATAAATTCACATGCTACAAAGTATTTATCAATCGATTGATTTTCAATTACTTTAACGACTCCAAAAATTTTGTGAAGTGCTAAATCATTCTTTACCAGGCATCTCATAAATTAGTTGCCTTTTTCTTGTTCTTTAATGATTTGAGCCAATCGTTTTACTTTCATTTTGATAGTAGAATTATCTACTAGATTGAATATCATTTCATCATTGGCAGTAACATCGATACTCATAATTTTCTTATTTTTATGAATAACTAAATTTGGATTATTATCCCTAACAAGTTGTGTAATTGAAACAAATAATTCATACATGTTCATTTTAAATACCTCCTTAAGGCGACAACGTTGTCCTCTTTAGACAAGTAAACCGAGTTTGATTAAAATCGGAAGAAAGACATCGATGTAATATTTTGCTTGTTTAATTGAATACTTATTATTTTGTATTGCTGATACTGTTTGTCTGCAGTACTTCAATTTCTTAATAACAAAGTCATTCGTAAATGTTCTCTTAACTTCACTAACGACAAGTTTCATTAATTGATTAATATCATAGTCAATATATTTCGTATTAAACATTTTATAAATACCTCATTATGTTCAAACGTGTAGATCCTCTGCATTAATTTCTATAATGAATCCCTCATTTTCTATAGTAGTTGTAACCAAAAACTTCTGAGGATAATCATCCTTAATCCATTTCAAATCAATTGTTTTAAAACCAATCTTAGATAATGATTCTTTGATGCTGTTAAGACTATAACCATACTCACTACACATCTTATCATGACAAATTTTTCTAATAAAGTTCATGATAATATCACTTTTGTTATCACTTGATGCTTCGATAGAATACGTGTTACCATTGATTTCTATACTAGTAGTATCTAGTAACTCATGCCAACCCATATCACCATCAATTTCCTCATGTATTGCCATGTAAAACTCTTGTAAGCTTACATCAACCCCATTGATTTTAAATTCATACTTCATTGGTAAATCCTCCATGTAATCTTTTTTAGATTCAGGAAGCATTAGAGTTTGATTACATGGAAGAATCGACCTAATGCTTCCTGAATCCACTGTACCAAGGGGAGTACAGTAAATTCATGGTAGATATCAAACAGAAGGAGAGGAACAATTTGATATCTCATAAATAACACAAAGAGTCTATTTAACGCCTGGTCAAACGCTAAATAGAGTCTTTCTATCATTAATTAACTTGACCAGGTTTATTATTTAATTGATTTTGATATCTAATTTTTTCGTATTTAACGTTATAAGCTATTTTGTTCGCTTGATAACGTTTGTACTTCAGTATTTCAATAAAGAAATTAATGACTAAATCTGTTGAGTTAAGATGCATCAATAAGAATTTAAACTTACGATGATCACCCATGTAGTTAAATTTGTTCTCACTATGTAGTTTTTTAAGAACTAAATCAACAGACATTAAAATCCCCCTTTATTTTGAGGGATAAATTAGGTCTTTTAATTGACGTGCAGGGGGTCACAAGTTCAATCCTTGTACTGTGCACCATTTAGATATTTATAACTCTGTTGATAACGGAGTTTTTTTTATTTAAATCCTTAAAAATGTTTTATTTCAAATAAGTAAACTTATTCGTTATATAATATATATGTCATATGGGGAGGGATTTATATGAATGGTTTTGATATGAGTCAAATACCGTTATTCTTTTTAATTTTTCAAGGAGCAGTTTTAGGCTTTTTCGCATTAATACATTTTTTCATGGGTATGAAAAGAGGATTTACGAAAACCCTTTGGTTTTTCATAGGTCAAGTAGCCTTGGTTTTTGTACTTTTCATGGCTTTGGGTATGATTCAAACAAGGGATTTAGTGAATGAAGAAATGCTTAGACTCTACATGCAATATGCATCCTTTGGAATGATGGATGTAAATCAATACTTAGATCAAGTAATAGCTGCAGGAGCAATGCCCCTATTACTTGCTATTATCGATTTAAGTTTGAAGATTGGTATGTTTGTTTTATTCTATACAATATTAAAATATATTTTCCAATGGGTTATCTTTGGTATTCCTTGGGCACTCTTTATTAAACCTATTGTTAAAGATATGAAAAAACAAAGATTACTTGGTGGATTGGTTGGTATTGCTAGAGGTGCTTTCTCTGGATTTATACTAATTTTTCCTGTATTGATTCTACTCAATACAATCATTGATGAAGGTGTTGAGATTGAATCCGCTGAATATCAAGAATTATCAGTTGCTATAAGTGAGGCGAATCAATATAACTTTGTTCGTTATATTAATGATTATGTCAAAGTAGAAGAACAAGGATTTGCAGATTATATGTTTGATTTAGCTTTTCGTTCTAAAGTGAATGAAGGGGAAGTTATTATTTGGAGAAAAGAACTAGCTTGGGCATCAGAAGGTGCTAAAGCTGCACTTCCTTATATCATGTCTGGTGAAGAATTTGATACATCCACAATCACATATGATGAAATTCTTAAGTATCAAGGATTTTTCTCTAAGTTTGCTGAATCACAACTCATTGACTCCGGACTTAAACCAATTCTTAAATTAGGTATTATATTAGCAAGTGATATGGAAGGATTTGAATACTTAACAGAAGAACAAGTCGAAGATATTATCGCTTCTATTGATGGAACGGATGTATCCATTACAGAAGACATCAATTCTTTATACTTAGCTGTTAAAGATTTATTAGAAATTCAGGATTTTGCTGCTTGGCAATCCTCAATGGAGGATTTATCTATCATCGGTTCATTTGATGAGGATCAACAAGCATTATTCATTTCAGCATTATCACGTTTATCAACACTATCCATGTTGAACTTGGGTGATCCTCTTCTTGAGGTTTTACTCTATGATCAAAACATTTTAGATCAACTACAATTCTTAGAAACAGACGCTGAAAAAGAAGCATTAATTGAATCTGTTTTAGTTAAAATAAGAACCTATCAAGGAACGTTTTTATCTGAAACCTTAGGAGAACTTGTAGGAATATTAGATACAACACTCTTTAGTTTCCCTGGCATTGATCTAGATAATGATGGAACCAAAGATGTGGACTTATCATCATTTATAGCAAACTTACAAGATATAACCATATTACTAAATACTGATGATACGTATCATGTATGGTTTAAAGATGTTTTAGATCAAATAGCATCTTTATCTGTCATCGATGTTTTACTAGATCCTGTGATTGAGTTTAGCGTTTCACAGTTAACATCTACTGAACTTGAATGGACAGAGGAAGAATTTACATTATTAAAAGGAATCATTGAAAACAACATTAGTACGCAAGATGACTTAAAAAGAGAAATGTTATGGATAGCAGATGTTTATGAGAAAATCTCTGCATTAAATATCGCATCACGTATTAGTGATGGTGATGATCCTATGTATATATTAGATACGTTATTAATCAATGAATCCGGTAGAGTCTTATTTAGAGATGCTATGGATACATTCTTAGATGGACAGTCTATCACAAGCTTAACAAACCAAATGAGTAATGTCTTTATTAGAAAATATTTAACTGAACCGATAGAGTTAACTGAACCTTTATATAGAGCACTCGATATTGACGGTTTTAGCATGATGGATGAGATTGATTTAGTCATTGATGTACTCTTTGGTTTATATGATGAAGGATTAGTTTTATCAGAAGTCATGGCTCCTGATGCAGATATGTTTGAAACAATCTTACCTGTTATTATTAACTATGTAAAAAATGAAGAACAAAGAGATCTATTACTTTCATCTAACATACTTTATTCATTTATAGATTCTAATTTATCTTCACTAGAAGTATTTGAGATACCAAGTGTGGTCTTAGAAACATCAGGTGAATATGAAGGTTGGATCAAGAAAACTGAACTCGATGCACTATTTACAATTCTTGGTGATTTAGTTGAGGAGATGGATAATCAAGGTATTGATTTTATGACTTTATTTGAAGGGTCAGATGCTTTAAATGCAATCTTCCCAGTCATTAAATCATATGCTTCAGATCCAGTGAATCGAGCTAACTTATTAAATTCAGATATTATTTATAAGACTTTATCCGATCAAATCGCAGCAATCGATATGTTAGACATCCCTGCTCATGCAATGGTCAATGATAATATGTCATCATATAATGGATGGATATTAAGAGATGAACTTAGTAAGTTATTAGAATCTATTATCATCCTGGATTTAGATTTACCAACTGAAGGTGAAACGTTTAATTTAGATAACATTACAGGTGAAGACATTAATAATGTCATTCAAGTTGAGTCTGTCATTGTGAATCGATTGATATCTGGTTTCTTGATTGATGCTAATTTATTTAGTATCCCAGATCCAGCTTTCGTTAACGCATTACAGGAAGATTTAACTCAAGATGAATTAGAAGCACTGGGTCAACTTCTTGAAGATTTAGGCTTAAACTTTGGTGATTTAATTAATGGTGATTCATCATCCATTCTAAATCAAATCACTGTTGAAAAACTTACAGGAATATCCTATCAAAACTCATATATCATGAGAGGATTTATTACTTTTGGTATACAAACAGGAATTGGAACACCTCATGCGCTTGCATTAGATAGCACATATACAGATGTATTGAGTTCTCAAGAAATTGAGGAGATATTCAATATATTAAATGCACTAGATGAAGTTCCATCACTTACCGTTCAAGAGTTAATGGATACATTAAATCCATCGAACTTAAGCTTTAATCAAATTAATCTCATCATTCAATCAGGCGATTCCATAGTCATTCGCGCATTATTTACAGAAAATCTATTAAATATTAGTCTGATTAGTGATTTAAATATTCAAGATCAAGCTTATCATATACATGAATCTGTACCACAATATGACCTCATTAGTTATCAAGAACTTGGTCGTTTGGTAGATTCTATAGGACACTTAAGTAGTGATTTAGATGCTCCTGTATTAGATAGTGTCAGTGCAATGGATACAGATACTTTATCTATTCAAGCAATGATTGATATGTTGAATGAAGATTCAAGCATTATAAGAACATTAATGAGTGATACCATTATAGATTTCGTTACACCAGCAAGAATTATGGATGATGCATATGATATGTTAAGTCCTGGTGATTTAACTAAGATTGAATTAAACAGATTCTTCGCATCCATTGGCGTACTCGATCCTACATTTAATGATGGTAATCCAAATAATGATCAACCTGTACTGGATTTAGTTCAAACATTATCAGCAACTGTCGGAGACTTATCAATTGGTGACATGAAACTGATGCAGCAAGAACAATCATTAATTATGCAAAAGTTTATGAGTGAAGGTATTGTAACAGCAATCACATTAAACGATATTAGAGAAGATGCATTCTTAGATGTATCCTTTGAAATGATTAAGAATTCTGAAATTACAAGTCTCTTAGATTCACTTTACATCTTAGCATTATCTGTAAATGGAAATGATGCAAATCTTGCCAACGATGAACCAATCTCACAAATTGCAGGTAGTCTAAACCCAACAGCATTAACACCGGAGGTCCTTAGAAACTTAGCATTAGAATCATCCATCATTGTGTATAGAAAGATTACCAATGCAATCGTTTCAACCAATGTTTCAATACCAGATAGTGCATTTGAAGTACATGCATATACAGGTGATGATTTGACTCAAGCAGAAATGACCGCATTAGCTGATGCACTGGATGCATTTGGATTTGCAACACTTGAGGTTGATTTAATTGACCCAGGTACAACAAGCTTATCTGATGTTAAAAATGTATTACTTGCTAATTCCTTAATTGCAACACGTATGATTTCTAAAGCAGTTATTGATGCAAATCTAGATACAGTTGAATCAAGAACTGGAACTGAAGACTCAAGTATGGATGTTCAAGTAGATGAATTAATAAATCTTGTAGATGCATTTGTTGCATTTGGAATCACAGACATTGATAATGCACAATCTGTAGATATCCCTACTTTATACTTGAATGCACAAGCAATGAATGAAACAGAATTTAATGGTTATATTGATTATGTAGAACCATACGACCCATTGACTGAAGATGTAGGGTTAACAATTGTTAAGGACTTCTTGATTAGTAAATTAGATAATCAAATTCCAGATCCGATGAATTTCCCAAATAACTATTCAGTTACAAATCGTCAAGAATTAAATGAATTAGTTTATCCGTAACACTCAAGGGCCTAATAAGGCCCTTGTTTTATTTTTGTAGACATGGATGGTACAATATGATAAGACTTATTAGTTGATTTTTATATATGCTTTTTGGTATGCTATCACTATCGCTTTTTACTAGGTGATGATGATTCGTATAAAAAGGTGAATATATGCAAACATTACAACCAAAACAAAGACTTATGATCCTTATTTCTGGAATATTTGTAGAACTAATTATCGGAACAGTATATGCCTATAGTGTCATTAGAGTTTTTTTAGAAAATGAATTACAATTAACACATACTGAGAGTTCAATTCCTTATCTTACATCTCTTGCAGTTTTCGCACTGATGGTCATGGTTACTGGAAGATATATGACAAAAAGAAATTTCTTGTTATTCTTAATCACCGGTATATTGTTAATTGGATTAGGTTATATCATTTCAGCATTTGCAACACACTATCTGATATTTACATTAAGTTATGGATTAATGATTGGTAGTGGAGTAGGTATCTTATATAGTATACCTATTCAAATCATTCAAACGGTATATGATAAAAATCAAGGTTTAGCTGTTGGATTAACTGTGGGTGGCTTTGGATTGTCTACTGTTATTACAGCACCTTTACTCCAAATGCTTTTTTCAACTCAGGGTTTTTCTAACACATTAATTATTTTTGGAATTTCAAGTTTAATCATTTTATCATTATTGATGTACTTTTTATTGAATAATATCCATGTTAAACTTCTTTATAAAAGACAAAAAGAAGTTGTTTATCATGCAAATAAAAAAATGTTTTCATTATTTTTTGTGATATTTATGATTGGTATTATGTTTGGATTATCCATGATTGGATTAACTGGATATATTGGAATAGAGTATTTTGGATTAAGTATTTCAGAAATTAGTCTATTTATGATATTGTTTGCTTTATGCAATGGATTATCAAGACCTCTTTTTGGATTCATATATGATAAATTGGGTCTAAAGTTCTCGATCATATTCTTATCAATGATCACTATACTGATTTCAGCTTTATATGTTTTATTCAATTTAAATACCACACTTATGTTTGTTGTTACTATTTCATTAAGTTGGGCAACAGTAGGTGGATGGTTATCGTTAATGCCAATAATTACTAAAGATGTATTTGGTAAAAATAGTTTTAATCGCACGTATGGAAATATGTATTTAAGCTATGGTTTTGCAGCTGTTTTAGGTAATCTTTATACTAGTGCTATGATAGATGCTAACATTGCTTTAAACGTTATCTTTATCCCTGTCATGATTTTATCTTTACTCGTGATTGCAACAATGTTGATTGCAAGAATAAAAATTGTAAAAACATTATAACTTGTCATGACTTTAAAAAGTATTTATGTTACAATAACTTTAAAATCATAAAACAAGGGGAAATATATGAAAATAGAACAATTGGCATCTGCTTTAGGTGCAACCGAAAAGGGCGGGAATTATCGCTTTTTTGTTGATGGAATCGAGTTTCAAATCACTTATATTCAAATGTTGGGAATCAAACAGTATATGGTTTCTACATACCTGAATAAAAACATTAGACCTACTGATGTGAAAGCAATTAAAAATTCTTTAGGATTTGGTTATAATGTTTTAGTTGGTGCAGTACATGGTGAAGGCAGAGTCATTACAATTAACTATAGAAAAAAAGGTTTAATTGAAAAATTAACCAAAGTTGTTGATATTTTAAAAACACTTGGGTTTCAAAACGAAGATAAAGATATTTTTAATCCAGAACTTGAAGCAACAGGTGAACTTTCATTTAAATTGCCTTATATGAATACGCAGTATCAGATTCTAGGGTTGATGATTCCAGCGAATCTTGAGAAGTATAAATTAGATGCTAACCATAAGATAGAAGCATTAAAAAAGGAAGCAGAATTATCAAGTGATAAATTCTTACCGAGTTTATTCTTAGCACTTATCGGAGCAATACTTGGTGCGCTTCCTTCAATCATTATATATTTTGCAGGATTTATGTCTTGGTTCCTCTATTTAATCATTCCATTTATGTCATTTTATATGTATAAAAAAGGTAAAGGACCAAAGAAAGGATTTGTACCTATAATCATTGGTGTGATTTCTATTTTAGTTGGGGTTGGATCGTTATTATTCATATGGACAATGTATGCAGGAGCTGAGGGTTATACACTTAGAGAAATACTAGCTATAGATGAACTGAGTTCCGGATTCCTTCAAGATATCATGTTCTGTGTTGTTGGAAATATCGTTGGTGTATTTGTTAGTTTTAAATATATCTACAATCAAACAGTTGAAAGTCAAATCAAAGATATAGAAACTGGTGCATAATTAATATAATAAACTCTTAAAGACATTGTTGGTCAAACCATTAGGTGCAATCAAGATGATTTAAGAGTTTTTTTTATGGGCTTTTAGAAAATGAGGTATAATACTATTGAAAGGTTAGGTGTATGATTATGAAAGCTTCTTATGGTTGGCTTTTAAAGTGGATTTTAGCAGCGATTTTAATTGGTGTAGGATTCACTATGTTTTTCTCAAAAGAATTGGTATTTTTAATTACAGGTATTGTTATTATAGTATTTTCACTATTTAGAGTTGTACCACTTGTTAAATCACTTAAAAAAGAGATACTTAGAACAATTAATATTGTTGAAATTGTACTAGATTTTATTCTAGGTGGTATATTAACCTATGTGGGAGTTGAAGCGCTTCAATCTGGTATACAACCTGACTCCATTTGGAGTATGGCGTATAAATACATATTAGTATTCATTCTTTTATCTAGAGCAATTATTTATCTTTATTCTGTAGTGTTCTTGGATGAGAAAACTGAGCAAATCAAATTCTGGTCTCATATCGGTATATTTGCACTTGGTGCAGCAATCATTGGTATTGAGAATTTTAACGAGGAGTGGATTGCTTGGTTATTATTAATTATTTCACTATTTGGTGGTGCATATTTAATTTATGATGGTTCTAAAGGTTATGGAAATTACAGAAAATACAGTTTATCAATCAATCAACAAAAGGAAGTAACCAAGGATTCTAAAATTGAAAAAGATCTTCCAAAAAGTGATCAACCTGTTGCAGAAAAAGATGATGACAGACCTTTTGTAAGTTAAAGCAAAGACTTAAAACTCAATCTATCGATTGAGTTTTTTTTATGCTATAAATGTAAACACTTTCAATAATTTGAACATCAAAATAATTGACAAATAAACGAAAAGTGATAGAATGTAAATAAGTTTGAATTTCAAGATGTTTGAAGTTCAAATACCCGACCTTACGAAGTAAATTAAAATGTCTTGTGAAGTATTCTTAAACGAATACATGATACAATATGTAATTATGACTTTAACTAAAAAAAATATAGAGAGAATATTATGAAACTAAATGAAATTAAAAGCATCATAAAAGATTTTGAGTCATCAACTTTGACTGTATTAGAATTAGAAACTGAAAATGTAAAATTAAAACTATCCAAGAATAAAGAACAACTATTAGAAAACAAATCAACAGAAGTAGAAGTTCAGAATCCAGTGCAACAAACAAATAATGTACCAGTGATAACGACCACTACACTAAATCCCAACGCCCAAAGTATTAAATCTCCACTTGTTGGAACTTTTTATGAGTCATCAACTCCTTCCGGTAAACCATTTGTTAAAGTAGGAGACACAGTTAAAAAAGGACAAGTGGTTTGTATCGTAGAAGCGATGAAAATCATGAATGAGATCACATCAGCTGTAGACGGTAAAATTGAAAAGATTTTATTCAAAAACGGTGATGTTGTAGGATTTGATGATATCTTATTCACTGTGGTGCAATAATGGCGCAAAATAAGATACTCGTTGCAAATCGTGGGGAAATTGCTGTTAGGGTAATTAGAGCATGTAAAGAATTAGGTATTCCTGTTGTTGCAATATATTCTAAAGCGGATGAGTCAAGTTTACATACAAAATTAGCAGATGAAGCTGTCTGTATTGGACCTGCAAGGTCTAAGGACAGTTATTTAAACATGCAAGCAGTATTAAGTGCTGCGATTGCAACAGGTTGTAACGCTATTCACCCAGGGTACGGATTTTTATCTGAAAATCCTAAATTCATCGAGATGGTTGAAGCAACCGGAATTAAATTTATTGGTCCTTCATCTAACGTTGTTAGTAAATTAGGTGATAAAGCTACAGCGAAAATGATTGCTAAAGCAGCAGGTGTTCCTGTTGTTGAAGGTTCAGAAGGTATCATTGAAACTAAAGAGGACGGAATTAAAATTGCTAAACAAATTGGATATCCAGTAATGATTAAAGCGAGTGCTGGTGGTGGTGGTCGTGGTATTTCAGTATGTTATAATGATCAAGAATTTTCAAAAGCATTTGAAATGACTTCAATGGAAGCTGAAACATCGTTTGGAGATAAATCTGTTTATGTTGAAAAATTTGTTGAAAATCCAAGACATATCGAAGTTCAAATCATGGGAGATTCAAAAGGTAATGTTGTTCATTTATTTGAACGTGATTGCTCAATGCAAAGACGTAATCAAAAACTTATTGAAGAAGCACCAAGTGCAATTTTAAATGACGATTTAAGAAAGAAAATGGGACTTGCTGCAGTCAAACTTGCAAAATCTGTTGGTTATGAAGGTGCTGGAACGATTGAATTCTTAGTGGATAAAAGAAAAAACTTTTACTTTATCGAAATGAATACACGTATTCAAGTAGAACATCCTGTAACTGAAATGATTACAGGTATTGATTTAGTTAAAGAACAGATTAAAGTTGCATATGGTAAAGAACTATCATTTAAACAAAAGGATTTAAAAATCTTAGGACACGCAATTGAATGTCGTATTAATGCTGAAAATCCATTGAACAATTTTATGCCTACACCAGGAAGAATCAAGAAAGTGTTATTCCCTGGAGGTTTTAATGTTCGCTTTGATTCCCATATTTATCCAGACTATGACGTTCCTCCTTTTTACGATTCAATGGTTGGTAAGTTAATTGTATTTGCTCCAAACAGAAAAGAAGCTATACGTAAAATGCGAGTTTCATTAGAACAACTTGTTATTGATGGAATTACAACAAATATTGAATATCAATATGCAATCATGCATGCACCTGACTTTATTAAAGGTACATATGATACAGGTTTTATCGCAAAATTTAATGGTTTAATACAAGGTGAGTATAATGAAGAACTTATTGGATGAACGTAAAGCTCGTTTACTTAAGTTTCAAGAACTGATCAAAAAGAAACCTATTGAAACGAAACCTGTAGATATACCTGATGGTGTATTTACACAATGCGAACAGTGTAATTCTGCTATTTATAATAAAGACTTAGAAAAAAACTTAGAGGTATGTCCTTACTGTGGTTATCACTTTAGAATACCTGCTAGAAAACGAATTTTATACACTTTAGATGATCAAAGTTTTCAAGAGATAGATAGTTTAGTGACCTCACTAAACCCTTTATCCATGCCTGATTATGAAGATAAACTCATTAAAGGTGTAAAAATGTCCAAGCTTAATGAAGCATTTATCTCGGGTGTTGGAACAATTAAAGGTATGAAAGTTGCTTTTGGAGTCCTTGATTCATTCTTTATGATGGGTTCTATGGGATCTGCCGTTGGTGAGAAAATTACGAGACTTATCGAACATGCAGCTGATAACATGTTACCTTTAATTATATTTAGTGCATCCGGTGGTGCACGTATGCAAGAAGGTATTCTTTCTTTAATGCAAATGGCTAAAACTTCTGCAGCTTTAAACAGACTTGATGAAAAAGGACTTGTCTTTATATCTGTATTAACGAATCCAACAACAGGTGGAGTTGCAGCAAGTTATGCCAGTTTAGGTGACATTAATATTGCGGAAAGATCCAGTTTGATTGGTTTTGCTGGTGCTAGAGTTATCAAGCAAACAATAGGACAAGATTTACCACTGGGTTTTCAAACGGATGTTTTTCAATTAAATAAAGGACAAGTGGATTTAGTCATATTAAGAAAAAATATGATTGAAACACTTTCTTTCTTGTTAAAAATACATCATCAGGAAGGAAAAAAGATATGAGTAATTTAAATGTCTGGGATAGAGTTAAACTTGCTAGAAGTACAGATAGACCCACTGCGACCGATCTTATTTCAAATTTATTTCCTGATTTTCTAGAACTTCACGGTGATCGACTATTTGGTGATGATTTAGCAATCATTGGTGGTGTTGCAACATTTCATGGAAGTCCAGTCACTGTTATTGCTGAAGAAAAAGGAAAAAATACAGAAGATAAAATTAAAAGAAACTTTGGTATGCCACATCCTGAAGGTTACAGAAAAGCATTACGTTTAATGAAACAAGCAGAAAAATTTAATCGACCAATTATTACAATTATAGATACTCCAGGAGCATATCCTGGCATAGGTGCTGAAGAACGTGGACAAGCTCAAGCGATTGCACTTAATTTAAAAGAGTCTATGAAATTAAAAACACCTATCATTGTGATTATTTTAGGTGAAGGTGGTTCTGGTGGAGCGCTTGCTATTGGTGTTGGTGATACCGTCTTAATGTTTGAAAACTCCATCTATTCAATATTATCACCTGAAGGATTTGCATCTATTTTATTTAAAGATAGTCAAAGAGCCAAAGAAGCTGCTGAGTTAATGAAATTGACAGCACCTGATTTAAAAGAACTAGGTATTATTGATGAAATAATTTTAGAAGGGGAAGGTCTTAATACGAACCCCATGATTGGTTATAAGAACCTAGAAAAAGCATTAGAAAAACAATTAAAAAAACTATCTAAATTACCACATACTAAATTACTTGATGACCGATACAAAAAGTTTAGAAAAATGGGCGTTTACGAAGAAAGTGTGACATCATAATGAAACAAATTCCAATAAAATTAATATCAACAGGGCGTTATGCTCCTACAAAAGTTATGACAAATGAAGACTTTTCTAAAATCTTAGATACAAACGATGAATGGATAACAACAAGAACAGGTATTAAAAGAAGACATATTGCTGAAACTGAAACCGCAATTGACATGGCTTATGAGGCAGCATTAAAAGCAATTGAAAAAGTGAATTTTAATAAAGAAGATATTGAACTCATCATTGTTGCAAGTATTACTTCCCCTGTTAAAACACCTTCAATTGCAAACTTAGTTCAAGCCAAACTGGGCTTGAATCATAAAAACATCGTTGCATTTGATTTAAACGCAGCATGTAGTGGATTCGTATATGCACTTGAAGTTGCATCCAGTATGTTATCAAGTGGTATATATAAATCAGCACTTGTCATTGGTTCAGAGCATATGTCAAGTATTCTAGATTGGACAGACCGTTCAACAGCAATTCTTTTTGGAGATGGTGCAGGTGCTGCAATTATTGAACCAAGTACAGATGTTAACGATTCTATATTTTTCTTTAATGGATCAAGAGGAGATGACACAGGAATTTTATGGATTAATCCAAAAGTGCAGATGGAAGGCCGTGAAGTCTATAAATTTGCTGTGGATATTATGCCAAAAGCCATTGATTCTGTATTAAAACGTGCTAAACTTAGTTTAGATGACATAGATGTGATTATCCCGCACCAAGCAAATCTTAGAATTATCCAAAGTGTTGCTAAAGATATGGGATTACCACTCGACAGGTTTTTAATTAATCTAGATGAGTATGGAAATACTTCATCCGCAAGTATTCCAATATTATTAGATGAATATAAAGACAAAAACAAAGAAAAAAAGAAAGCATTGTTAATAGGATTTGGTGGAGGCTTCACATGGGGCGCTTCAATCCTAAACATTTGAGGAATTTAATATGAAAAATGTAGCAGAATTATTTGGTACAAAGTACCCAGTCATACAAGGTGGTATGGCTAATATTGCAACACATCAACTTGCAGCAGCAGTCTCTAACGCAGGTGGCTTAGGATTGGTTGGAGCTGGTGGAAATGATGCAGAATGGGTGAGAGAAGAAATTAGAAAAACTAAAGCATTAACAGATAAACCTTTTGGTGTAAATGTCATGTTAATGAGTCCTCATTCTAAAGATATTTCAGATGTTGTTATTGAAGAAGGCGTTAAAATTGTTACAACAGGAGCAGGAAACCCTGGACCTTATATGGAAAAATGGAAAGCTGCTGGAATTATCGTTATTCCTGTTGTTCCATCTGTAGCGCTTGCTATTAGAATGCAAAGAGCTGGTGCTGATGCTGTTGTTGTAGAAGGTACTGAAGCGGGTGGTCATATTGGTGAATTGACTACAATGGCAATCGTTCCTCAAACTGTTGATGCAGTTACAATTCCTGTGATTGCTGCGGGTGGTATTGCTGATAAAAGAGGTGTTTTAGCAGCTTTTGCTTTAGGTGCAAAAGGTGTTCAAATTGGTACTGTTTTATTAGCTGCAGAAGAAACACCTATCCATGAAAACTATAAATTAAAAGTTGTTGATGCTAGAGACACAGATACGATTGTTACAGGTAGAGGTACAGGTGCCCCTGTTCGTGTATTAAAGAATAAAATGGCTACAGAGTACTTAAGATTAACAAAAGAAGGAGTTCCTTTAGAAGAACTAGAAAAACTTACTTTAGGTTCACTTCGTAAAGCCGTATTTAATGGGGATAAAGACAACGGTTCATTCATGGCAGGACAAATCGCAGGTATGGTTAAAAATATTCGTCCTGTTAAACAAATACTGAGTGAATTATTTGATGATGTTAACACGTATAAGGAATCATTAGAAATCTTATGAAACTAGCTGTTTTATTTTCGGGTCAAGGTGCACAGTTTGCTGGTATGGGTCTAGATTTTATTGAAAAAATACCTGTATTAAAAAACAAACTCGATTCCTACTGTCAAATGCTTGAACTTGACCTATTCAATCTATTAAGTAATCAAGAACTTATCAATGATACAAGATATACACAACCATTAATGGTCGTTGTTGAAATGTTAATCCATGACTACTTAGTAAGCATTGGATTAAAACCTAAGGGATATACAGGATTTTCATTAGGAGAATACACTGCATTATATGCATCCAAAATTTTTAGTGATGAAGATATCTTGAAAATTATTAATAAACGTGCAGAATTGATGCAAAAAGCTTCATCAAAATATCCAGGATCCATGGCTGCAATTTTACAACTTGATGATTCGATTATTGAAGACTTATGTAAAAGAATCTCATCAAATGAAAAATTCTTAGTACCAGCAAATTATAATGCACCCGGACAGCTAGTCATTTCAGGTGATAAAACACTTATAGAACTTGCAACAATTGAAGCCAAGAATTTAGGTGCTAAACGTGCAATGATTCTTAATGTATCTGGTGCATTTCATTCACCTTATATGAAAGAAGCTGGTGAATTACTTGAAATTTTTGCTAAAGCATTCAAAGTAAACGAACCAGTTGTTCCAGTTTATAAAAATACAGATGCATCTGTTTTGAAACAACAAGATGTATTTCAAGAAATCAAGAATCAAGTTCAAATGCCTGTTTACTTCAAACAATCCATTGAACAAATGGTTAATGATGGATTTGATACATTCTTAGAAATAGGTCCTGGTAATGTTTTATTTAATTTAGTAAAAAAAATTAACCCTAATTTAAATGTTTATAATGTATCACGTTATGAAGATTTAGATAAAATAAAGGAGATACTTATATGAGTTTAAAAAATAAAGTTGCATTAGTTACAGGTGGTTCTACAGGTATAGGTAAAGCAATTGCAACAAAACTTGCATCCATGGGTGCAGATATTGTTGTCAACTATTTTATAGGACCTGAAGAAGCAGAGAAAGTTGCAAAAGAATTATCAGAAACTTATCAAGTGCGTGCAAAAGCAATTTATGCGGATGTATCTAATTTTGAATCCGCATCAGCTTTAATTGAAGAAACTGTTAAAGCATTCGGAACTCTAAATATTGTTGTTAATAATGCTGGTATCACAGATGATGGACTTATTTTAAGAATGAGCGAACATCAGTTTGACAGAGTCATTCAAACGAACCTTAAGGGTGTATTTAATGTATCTAAACACGCTGCTAGAGTATTACTCAAATCAGGCTATGGTAGATTAATTAACATTGCTTCTGTCATTGGTGAGTATGGTAATGTTGGTCAAGTCAATTATGCAGCTGCTAAAGCGGGTGTCATTGGTATGACAAAAACTTTAGCCAAAGAATTTGCATCCCGTGGTGTTACAGTTAATGCGATTGCACCAGGGTTTATTGAAACTCAAATGACTAGAAATTTACCTCCACAAGTTCGTGAAGAAATGTTAAAACATATTGCTTTAGGTACTTATGGTCAACCTGAAGATATTGCAAATCTTGTAGGATTCTTATCCTCACCTGATGCAGGTTATATTACAGGTGTAGTAGTTGATGTAGATGGTGGATTAACTATTTAGTTTTTAAAAGAAAGGACGAACTTATGAAAAGAAGAGTCGTTGTAACTGGTTTAGGTACGATCAATCCAGTAGGTAATTCTGTAGAAGAATCGTTTAAAGCCGTATTAGACGGTACATGTGGAATTGATCATATTACATTATTTGATACATCCAATTCTAAAATCAAAATTGCCGGTGAACTCAAAAATATAAATTTTGAAGATTACTTAGATAAAAAAGAAATTAAACGAAGTGACCGTGTTATGGTTTTAGGTACAATCGCTGCAATCCAAGCCTACAAAGATAGTGGTTTAACAAGTAATGATTACGACCCATATCGTTTTGGTATCTATGTTACATCAGGAATTGGTGGACTTCAAACGATGGAAGCTGATATTTCTGTTAAAGCCTTAAGAGGAGTAGATAGAATTTCTCCTTTCTTTATACCAAATTCTATTGTGAATATGGTTGGTGGTATGATTTCTATTAAATTCCAAGTAAAAGGACCGAATATACCGGTTGTTACAGCATGTAGTGCTGCAACAAACTCTATAGGTGAAGCATTTAGAAGTATTCGAGATGGTTATTTAGATTTTGCATTTGCAGGTGGCGCTGAGGCATCCATTAATGAAACTGGTATTGGTGGTTTTGCTGCATTAAAAGCATTATCTACAGAACCAGATCCTAAAAAAGCATCACGTCCTTTTGATCTTAATCGAAACGGATTTGTAATGGGTGAAGGTAGTGGTGTATTGGTTTTAGAAACACTTGAAAGTGCACTAAAACGTGGAGCTAAAATTTATGCTGAAATCACAGGATATGGAGCAACATCAGATGCATTTCATATGACAGCTCCTGATTCAGATGCAGAAGGTTTAACACGTGCAATTCAAGTGGCTTTAAATGATGGTATGGTTGACCCAAAACAAGTAGGTTATATCAATGCACATGGAACATCAACTTTATTAAATGATAAAATTGAAACATTAGGCATTAAAAAGGCATTTGGTGAACATGCTAAAAACATCAATATCTCTTCTACAAAAGGAGCAACAGGCCATATGCTAGGTGCAACCGGAGCTGTTGAAAGTATCTTTTGTATCAAGGCATTGAATGAAGGTATCATTCCACCAACTATAAATTATGAAACATTTGACCCAGAGTGTGATTTAAATTATACAGTTAATAAACCTGTTCAAAGAGATTTAACTTATGCAATGAATATTAATGTTGGCTTTGGTGGACAAAATGCTGTATTAATATTCAAGAAATATGAGGTATCCTAATGGCATTAATGAATAAAGAACAAATTAAAGAAATACTACCACATAGAGATCCTTTTTTACTTGTAGATGAAGTTGTTGAACTCGTTGTTAAAGAAAAATGTGTGGGTATTAAATATGTGAATATAGATGAATACTATTTTAAAGGACATTTCCCGAATTATCCCGTGATGCCTGGTGTATTAATTCTTGAAACCATGGCTCAAGTAGGTGCAATCGCCCTTTTAAGTATTCCAGAATTCAAAGGTAAAATTGGTTTCTTCACTGGTGCAAACAATGTTAAATGGAGAAAACAAGTTCTACCAGGAGATACCTTAAAAGTAGAAACTGTTTTAACTAAAATCCGAGGTTCCTTTGGATTTGGTAGTGCTAAAGCTTGGGTTAATGATGAACTCGCTTGTGAAGCAGATATTAGTTTTGCTATAGGTTGATTTATGGCTAAAGTTAAGTTGCTTGAATTTAAACAAGTTAACTCAACAAGTGATTATTTGAAAGCGAACTATCAAAGTTTAAATTCATTTACAATTGTTCGAGCAGATTATCAGACAAAAGGTAGAGGGCAATTTGAGCGCACATGGAATAGTGCTAGAGGTAAGAATTTATTATGTTCGTTACTATTAAAAGATGTTCCACTCAACCAAATTACACTCATCAAAGAATGGGTTAAAAGTTCAATATTTAGTCTCTTGGGTTCATATGGACTAGATGTTTATTTTAAAGAACCTAATGATGTATATGTAGATGATAAAAAGTTATGCGGTATATTAATAGAGACACAAAGTTCAGGTCAGAAATTTGATTATGTCATTATTGGTATCGGACTTAATCTCAATCAAATATTATTCCAAAACTTTAAAGCTACATCAATTTTTAGAGAAACAAAAAAGGTATTAAATGTTAGACAAGTATTATCCAAACTCACAGCAAATCTTTTAGAAAGTTATTTTTAACAATGACACTTAAGCGTTTAATCGTGATATCGACATTTGCAGCACTGATTGTGATATCGACATTCATTCAAATACCTGTACCTCCGGTGAGTTTTACACTTCAAACGATGATGATTATCTTAATCGGTTTGTTATTAAGACCAGTGGATGCATTCTTATCTGTAACAGTTTATTTATTGATAGGATTCATAGGTGTTCCTGTATTTACATCAGGTGGTGGTATGGGAGCAGTCTTTTTACCAACTGGAGGATTCTTATTAGGATTCCCATGGGTGGCATTAGGAATATCGTTTTTTAAGTCGAAAACAAAGTTTATACCAAGAGATTTGCTTGTTATATTCATCTTTGGTTTAGGTATGGTATATCTTTTTGGTATTATAGGATTCATACTAGCAACCAATCAAACTATGATGCAAGCACTTATTTTATTCATTCCATATTATGGATTTGATCTCATTAAAATAGCTATTGCATATGTGGTTTACCTATCCATACCCAAAGAATTAATTCAAAGAATCAGAATGAACTAAACATCTAAATCAAATTTAGATGTTTTTTTATTTTTGGTTTCATTAACATAATTTCATCTAAAAAGCATAAGTTATAAGAACTTATCAGAAGTTTGTTATAATCTTTAAAGATAAAGAGGTGTTTTCATGTTAGATTTATTAATTATTGGTGCAGGTCCAACAGGCTTATACGGCGCATTTTTAGCAGGACTTAGAAAACTGAATGCAGCAGTTATTGAATCCAGTGGAGAATCCGGTGGTCAATTAACCGCTGTATATAAAGATAAACATATTTATGATATTCCAGGATTTCCAAAGATTACTGCAAAAGATTATATCGATGGACAAATGAAACAGTATGAACGTTTTAAAAAAGAAGTTCCTATTTATTATCATCAAGAAGCATTGTTGATTGTTAAAAAAGATGATTATTTTGTTGTAACAACCAATCAAACAGTATTTGAAACAAAATTCGTTATTATCGCACATGGTGGTGGTGGATTTGTTCCTCAAAAATTAAAACTCGATAAAACATTTGATAATATCATTTACTTTATGCAAGACTTAAACACTTATAAAGGTAAGAAGATGGTTGTATTAGGTGGTGGTGACTCTGCACTGGATTGGGCATTAGATTTACTCGATCATACACCTGATGTAACATTAGTACATCGAAGAGATGAGTTTAGAGCTTTAGAAGCAACTGTAGAAGCATTTAAACAAAAGGGTCATATTCTAACACCTTACATCGTCTCAGATGTCTTAGGAGACGGTAATACCGCGCATAAGATTGTTTTAAAACATGCGAAAACACATGAGGAAATTCAAATTGACTGTGACTATATTGTTGTTAATTATGGATTCGTGTTATCAAAATCTAAACTTGAAGAGTGGGGTTTAACAGGGGAAAAAGGATTAATCCATGTGGATTCTACAATGAAAACAAGTGTCGATGGTATTTATGCTGCTGGTAATGGTATAGATTACCCTGGTAAAATTAAATTAATTTCTACTGGTCAAGGTGAAATTGCAACAGCTGTTCAGTCGATCACAAATTTATTATTCCCAGATAAGAGTAAAAACTTCGAACATTCTACAACATTAATTAAAGACTAAAGTAAAAAAAGTTAGGTGAAAAATTCATCTAATTTTTTTTGAGCAAAGGTATTGTGTTTAACACAGTACCTATGATATACTAGTTATGTGCAATACACAGTACCTAAATTGCAGGTACAAAGAAAGGAAGATAATGAATACACAATTTAAAAAAGGTATCTTAGATTTATGTATTCTATATGTCATAAATGAGCATGAAATGTATGGATTTGAAATTATCGAGAAACTATCCACACTTCTTGATGTGAATGAAAATACAATTTACCCCATACTCAGACGGTTAACGGAACAAGAGTTATTTGAAACATATACGAAAGTAAATCCGTTAGGTGCCGATAGGAAGTATTATAGGATTACACAAAAAGGAATTGAACAAATGAATACCTATTTGAGAGAATGGTATCAATTTATAGATAATGTCAACAAAATATTAAAGGAGAAAAGTGATGAGTAAAAAACAATATTTAAGCGAACTATTAACGTATTTAATAGAAAAAGAAGTTGTACAAAAAGATATAGATTCTATCATTAGTGATTATGAAGTGTTATATCAAGAAGCATTAGATAGTGGTTTAACTGAAAAAGAAGTTAAACAAAAATTAGGTAGCAAAGAAGAAGTCTTTGAGCTGATCAAGGATGATTTAAAGTTTAGATCAAAACCAAGTAATAAACTAGTTGCAATTTCACCATTTATAGCAGTTATTTCATTTTTCCTTATTGGAACATTAACAGGTACATATGAATATGCATGGTTGGTATTCTTATTAATCCCTGTTTCTGCAATCATCTTAAATGTAAGAGGCACTGACAAACTGATTGCATTGACACCATTTATAGCGGTAGCTACATTTATGTTAACTGGGTTCTTAACAGGTGTTTGGCATCCTACTTGGTTAGTGTTTCTCATGATTCCAGTAACAGCAGTGACACTAAAGGTTAAGGGGCTAGAAAAATTAGTTGCTTTAATGCCATTTATTGTTTTAGTGATATATATTTTAGTAGGTACGTATGTAGATTCTTTATTTTATGTATATGGATGGCCATTATTCTCTTTAGTTGCTATTGTTGCAATATTCTTAAAACCTGTTACACTAGTAAGATTCTTACTACTTGTATCCATTATATTCTCAGTAGCTTTACACCAATACTTAGGACATTCTACAGGTAACTGGAATGGTTTATGGTTAATATATTTATTACCAGTTACAATTGCATTATTTACAGGAGATATTCGAATTGATTTTGGTGGAGATAAAAAACTATATCAACGTCCTTATCTAATTCTAACTTTATTAGGAATCATTGCTTTATACACAGTTATTAGTATATTTGTACCAAATGCTTGGACTTGGAGTTGGATTGTACTACTTTTCATCCCAATGACTGCAATCTACTTACATCAAGGGTTTAAACAGCCTGTTGCATATATGCCATTTATTTCAACAATCTTATTCATGTTGTTAGGTGTATTTGGAGGATTTTGGCAATTTGCTTGGTTGGTTTACCTACTTATTCCAATTGTAGCGATACTTACAAACGAGAAAGAAACTGAATAATAAATAAATTCAATGACCTATATGAAGTTTATATAGGTCAATTTTTTTTGAAACCATTTTTTTTGATATAATAAGAAGTGGAGGATAAACCTATGAATGAACGATATCAATCCGATGAGTTTAAGAAAATATTTAGCTTAAAATCTCGTTATCAATCCTTTTTGAAAGTTGAATTAGCTGCTATTAGGGCATATCATCAACTAGCACTCATAAATGAATTTGATTATCATAAGCTTCAAAAAGCGCATTTCAAGTTAAGTGATGTGTTAGAACTGGAAAAACAAACCAAACATGATGTGGTTGCTTTTACACGTGCAGTTTCACTTAATTTGGGACCAGAGAAAAGATTTTTCCATTATGGTCTAACATCAACTGATGTGGTTGATACGGCTTTGGCTTTAATCTTAAAACGAGTGAATAAAATATTACTTAGAAAGATGAATGAATTTGAAGAAGTTCTAAAAGAAATTGCATTAGAACATCAATTTACACCGATTATGGGAAGAACACATGGTATGCATGCAGATATCACAACATTTGGATTAAAATTTGCATTATACTATGATGAACTCAAAAGACATAAAAAAAGTTTTATCGATGCTGCATCAGGAATAGAAGTTGGAAAAGTAAGTGGTGCCGTTGGTAATTATGCAAATGTTGATCCTAGAGTTCAAGAACTTGTTTGTAAATATTTACGTATACATTCAGCTAATATTTCTACACAAGTTCTACAAAGAGATCGTCATGCAAGATATATCACATCCATTTCCATGTTTGGATCATTCATAGAAAAGATTTCAACAGAAATAAGACATTTATCTAGAACTGAAATCAGAGAAGTCGAAGAAGGATTTTCAAAACATCAAAAAGGTTCATCTGCAATGCCTTATAAGAAGAATCCTATTGCAAGTGAAAATATGGCAGGTTTATCTAGAGTTTTAAGAGGTTATATGCTTACAAGCCACGAAAACATGAATTTATGGCATGAAAGAGATATATCACATTCAAGTGCAGAACGAATCATTCTAGAAGATGCTACAAGTTTACTAGATTATATGCTTGAAAGATATACAAATGTACTTAGAAACTTAAATGTATTTAAAGAACAAATGCTTAAAAATATTGAACTCAATCAAGGTTTATGTTTTGCACAACGTATACTACATGAATTAATTGATAAAGGTATGAGTCGTGAAAGTGCTTATGATTTCATACAGGAACAAACCTTTAAATTAAGAACTTCAAATATGCATTTAAAAGACCAAATGATTCAACAAGAAATCATCAGGCAATATTTTGATCCAGAAATATTTGATGAACTTTTCAATATGAACTTTTATTTTAAAAAAGTAGATTATATCTATCAAAAAGTAGGTTTAATGAAAGGATGATAAAAGAATGACAGTTCAAGAATTTTTAGATAAAAATAAACCAGAAAATTATTTAATTGCAGACCGTATGCGCGTTAAAATTTCAGATGAATTACTCAAGTACATTGATTTAGCCGATGTTGAAATTCGTAATGTGGATACACTACCTGATGGTACAGTACGTATTCATTCAGACTATATGCCCGATGGCTGTTAAAGAAGTGGTTTTATAACCCTTCTTTTTTATATTCTTTAGAATATAGTGTTTGAATTCTTATTTTTACATACTTAAAAAAAATATAATGTTAATAGATTGACATATCCAAAAAAATATATATAATATATGCGGTTCTGTTTATTGTTATTGAACACGGTGTTTATATTAACTAAACATATGAACGTATTGAAGCTTTAATTTTACACTGTGAGTAAACACTTCATTTTAGGGAGGAAATCAAGATGGCATTCATTCAATTAAAAGATGTTACAAAAGAGTTTAATGGACAAGTTGTATTAAGAGGTATAGACCTAGAAATCAAAAGTAATGAATTTGTTACATTTTTAGGACCATCTGGTTGTGGAAAAACAACCACTTTAAGAATCATTGGTGGTTTTATCGAACCTACTGGAGGAGAAGTCTTGTTTGATGGGGAAGATATTTTAAAACTACCTGCTTATAAAAGACCAACCAATACAGTCTTTCAACGATATGCATTATTTCCTCATTTAAACGTTTTTGAAAATGTTGCTTTTGGTTTACGTGTTAAACATCAAAGTTTTCAAGAAAGAAAAAGAATTAAAAAACATAATCAAACGATTCTTAACGAAATAAAAGAACTTAAAAAACAAAATAAGATGAATCCAAACCATCAATTAGAAATTCAAATAGAAACATTAAAATCCAATATGCTCAACAGAAAAACATTTGAAAAAGAAATTGAAATGAAGGTTTCTAAATACTTGAAAATGGTTGGTTTAGATGGTTATGAGGATCGTTCTATATCCAAGCTTTCGGGTGGACAAATGCAAAGAGTTGCTATTGCTAGAGCTTTGATTAATGAACCTAAAGTATTATTACTGGATGAACCTCTTGCAGCACTTGACCTTAAGTTAAGACAAGAAATGCAATACGAACTTAAAGAAATTCAAAGAAATGCCGGCATTACATTTATATTTGTAACCCATGATCAAGAAGAAGCATTAACTATGAGTGATAAGATTGTGGTAATGAATAAGGGTGAAATTCAACAAGTTGGTACACCTATTGATATCTATAATGAACCAGCAAATCGATTTGTTGCAAACTTCATTGGTGAATCCAATATTGTATCAGGTATTATGAAAAAAGATTATTTAGTTCATTTTGATGGATTTGATTTCGAATGTGTGGATAAAGGTTTTGATGAGAATCAAGAAATTGATGTAGTGCTTCGTCCTGAGGATTTAGATATTGTCTTACCTGGAGAAGGAAAGATAAGTGGTGTTGTTGATAGTGTAATCTTTAAAGGTGTACACTTTGAAATAGATGTAAAAACTAAAGATAGAATTTATACAGTACATACAACAGATTTCAAACCGGAAGGAATGAAGGTTGACCTTGATTGGTATCCTGAGGATATCCATGTCATGGAGGTTTGGTGATATGATTAATTTTCCAACCAAACAAAAACCCAAACAAAAAAGTAAATTAAATTTTGAATTTTTCTTAGGTATACCATTTTATGTTATGATCATTATCTTGGTCTTAATACCGATTGGTATGATGTTACTCTATGCATTTACAAAAACATCAACCGGGTTAATTTCTATACAATTTACTTTAGATAACTTTGGTGAATTCTTCATACAACCGACATTTGTCTCTAGTATGATAGAAAGTATTTATTTATCATTTATTTCATCCTTGGTATCTTTACTGATTTCTTATCCACTTGCATATATTTTAAGTAGAAGAAAAAAGATTACACAAAAAGTGATTATGGCTTTAATTACTTCAACGATGTTTATTAATTCGTTATTACTTGCATACGCAGTACGTTCGATATTTGAAATTGTTGGTAATAGTTTTTTTGGAGATAAAACTTATTTTCTTGGAACAGATTTTGCAATTATAACAGGTATGGTTTATCTATATTTACCATTCATGTTATTACCTATTTATACACATATGACTAAAATAGATAAAAATTTATTTGAATCAGCATCTGATTTAGGTGCAAACAAGACACAAACACTCATTCGAGTCATTATACCGATGTCGCTATCTAGCGTTTTAACTGGATTTATGATGGTATTTCTACCCGCATCCACAACGCTTGTTATTACAAAATATTTAGGTAATGGACAAAGGAAAATGATTGGTGATTTAATTGATCTAGCGATAAAAAATGGTAAGTTTGGATACGGTGCAGCCATTGCATTAGTATTAGCTGCAATCCTTATTTTAATGGTCAGTATCATTAAAAAAGTGGATAAGTATGAGGGGGTATTAGCAAATGAAGAATAAAACAAAAATATTTGCAGATATCTACTTAGTTGTTGTAATGTTATTGGTGTTAATACCTTTACTTTCAATGATTATATTCTCATTTAATGAATCAACTTCATTAATCGTATTTACAGGATTCACATTTAATTGGTATGGTGATTTACTGACATCAAGTTCACTTAGAGAACCTATCATTAATACATTAGTTGTTGCTGGTATATCTACTTTATTTGCAGTTATTATTGGCACATTTGGAGCGATTGCTTTATCTAAACAAAATAGATTATTTAGAGAAATATCACTCTCATTTAATAATATTCCTATATTAAGCCCGGATATATTAACAGCTGTTGCATTCTTTGTATTTTTAATCGCATTTTCCATTGAAAGAGGACTCTTTACAATGATTCTTGCACATATATCATTTTGTACCCCATATGCACTATTAGCTGTATATCCAAAGGTTCGTAGCTTAGACCCTAATTTAGTAGAGGCTGCTTATGATTTAGGTGCAACACCATTTAAAGCACTTTGGAAGGTAGTCTTTCCACAGTTAAGAGGATCCATTATCGCAGGTGCAGCGATTGCATTTACCATGTCATTTGATGACTATATTATTTCAAAGTTTGCCAGTGGTGAGCTTGTGAATAATATCTCAACATATATGTATTCACAAGCACACGGAATCAGACCAAGTGTGAATGCATTATCAACCATTATTATTGTTGTAATTGGAGTCAAGGTTATCCTTGATTATGTCAATTTAAAGAAGAAGAAAGAAGAGGAAGAAGAATGAAAAAAGTTTATACAGCATTATTTATACTTGCTGCAGTATTTATTCTAAATGCATGTGGTTCGAATGAACTTGTTATTTATATGCCAAAAGAATATATCTCAGAAGATGTCGTTATGGCGTTTGAAGCAGAAAAGGGTATTAAAGTATCCTTAAGATATTTTGATTCAAATGAAGTTTTACTAACCAACGCTAAAGTAAATTCATACGATCTAATTATCCCATCAGATTACGCTATTGAAGAATTAGCAACTGAAGGTTTCCTAAAGAAATTAGATTGGGAAAAAATTGATTTTGAATCATCAGAAATGAATGAAAGTTTAGTTACAACATTAAACCAATTAGAATCCGATGGTTTTGATTTCCTTGAATACTCTATGCCGTATTTCTGGGGTACTGTTGGATTAATTTATAATAATACAATAGAAGGTTTAGAATCCGATGTTGAAACATTAGAATGGGCAATCTTAAATGAATCTAAGTATTCAAAAATGATCTATGATTCATCAAGAGATGCATTTATGGCAGGGTTATACGCTAATGATTTACGTATGGCAAATCCTACACAAACAAATATTAATACTGCAAAAGATTTCTTAATTGATGCTAACAGTAAATCTAATGCATCAATTAAATCCGATGAAATCTTAACTGAGGCAATTGGTGGACAAACTCCATATGATGTTGCTATGGTATATTCAGGTGATGCAGTTTATATCTTACAAGAAACTGATAACTATTCTTTTTATGTTCCAGAATGGTCTAACGTATGGATTGATGGTTTTGTTATTCCAAACAATACAAAACATGAAGACTGGGCATATGAGTTTATTAACTTCATGTCAAGTTATGAAGCATCATTAGAAAATACATATGCAATGGGTTATACACCTGTTCGTCAAGATGTATTAGAAGAATTACTTGCTGATGAAGAATTTGCATGGGATGACAGAATTTCATATGCATTTACTGTACCTGTTGTAAATTTTGAATTCTATCGTTATAATGCAACTTTAAAGAGTATGATCGATGATGCATGGGAATTAGTTATTCTAAGTAATTAATTTAAATTGTAATATTTAATCGTTCAAACGATTCTAGAGATGAGCTTTCATGCTCATCTCTTATTTTTTTTACAGACTTTTATGTTAAAATAGATAACGAGGTATTTATGATGGATAAATTTAAAGAAAACTATAAAAAATATATGAAATTACTATATCAAAATCTATTTTACAATCATTTAGCGTTTAAAGATTTTGATGCACTAGATTCAGAAGATAGAGCTTATATAGAGAGCTTATTAGAAAGAATTGAACAAATAGATGCGATAATTGTCAACCATTTATCAAATTATACGATTGATAGATTAAATTTAGTAGATTTATCCATTATTCGTATTGCAGTCTATGAATTACTCAAAAAAGAAATTCAACCAGAAATCATCATCAATGAAGCTATTGAACTAACTAAAGAGTTTAGTGATTTAGATGATGAAAAACAACATAAATTCACAAACAAATTAATCGATAACATATATAAAAGTATGAAGTAGGGCTTATGCAAAATCCACAATATTTAACGGTAAGTGCGCTAACTCAATATATAAAAGTTAAACTTGAAAATGACCAACATTTAAAAAAGGTGTTACTAAAAGGCGAAATATCTAACTTTAAGAGACATTCATCTGGTCATTTTTACTTTTCACTTAAAGATGATAAAGCAAGTATTTCAGTGATGATGTTTCAGACTTATGCTAAAACGATTCAGTTTGAACCTAAAGAAGGAGATAAGGTTTTAGTTGAAGGTTATATCTCAGTCTATGAGGCTAGAGGTACATATAGTCTTTCACTTTATCAAATGACACTTGACGGTATTGGTGATTTATATCTAAAATATGAAAAGCTTAAAAAAGAGTTTGAGGCAATGGGATATTTTAGTCCGGATATTAAAAAACCAATTCCAAAATTTCCTAAAGCTATTGGGGTCATAACATCACCAACTGGAGCCGTTATTCAAGATATCAAAACAACAGTATCAAGAAGATATTTACTAACTAAAGTTATTCTATACCCAGTATTAGTTCAAGGAGAAGGTTCTAAAGACGACTTGGTAAAAAAAATTAAACAAGCTAACAAGGATAATTTAGTCGATGTCATTATCCTAGGTCGTGGTGGTGGTTCTATTGAGGATTTATGGAGTTTTAATGAAGCTGAAGTTGTTATGGCAATCTATGAATCCAAAATTCCAATTATAACAGCGATTGGTCATGAAACAGATACAACCCTTTCGGATTATGTATCTGACCTTAGAGCAGCAACACCAACGGCTGCTGCAGAACTTGCAACACCTAATACTGTTGATTTATTAAACGATATAAAAGAAAAAAGAAGACTTTTAGACTATTATATGTTTGAACGTATGAATCGTATGCGTCAACAACTCTTATTCTTAGATGAAAGACTTCAAGGGATGAGCCCAAAAACAAAACTGATTCAGGAAAAAAGAAGTTTAGATCAAACACTTTTAAGACTTAACTTGATTTATAGTAATCAATTAAAAGATAGGCTCTATAAAACCAATCTATTGAAACAAAAGTTGATATCTCCTGAAGAGAAAATAGAGAAGTATCACCAACGATTTAATGATTTATCGGAAAAGATGAACTATCTATTTAAAAATCAAATAACACAAAAAATATATACATATCAAAATATAAGTGACAAAATTGAGTCTTTAAACCCTCTAAAGGTAATGGATAGAGGGTTTGCATTAACAACAAAGAATAAATCTGTTGTAACAAGTATAGAGGATGTATGTATTGGTGATATTTTAGAAGTAGAACTTAAAGATGGTGTGATTAAAACCGAAGTTAAAGAAAAAGAGGTTAAATAATATGAGTGAAAAATTAAGTTTTGAAGAAACAATTAAACGTTTAGAAAATTTAGTAAAGGAATTAGAAAGTAAAGATATTTCTTTAGAACTTTCGATTAAAAAATATAAAGAAGGTATCGATTTATCTAAACAACTTTACGATATGATTAAGGAAGCTGAAGCCTTAATTGTTGATATTAAAGAATGAGATTAGATATTTTCTTAAATCAAAAGTATCCGGAGTATTCAAGATCAAAACTATCAGATTTTATTAAAAGAGGATTTGTTACTGTCAATGATAAAGTTATAACTAAACCAGGTTATATCGTCCATGATCTTGATGAAATATTGCTTGTTAAAGATGATATCTTTGTATCTAGAGCTGGAGAAAAAATCAATTACGCATTTGATTTGTTTGATATGGATTTAAGAGATCTTTACGTTGTTGATGTGGGTGCTTCCACCGGTGGATTTACTCAAAGTGCAATTCTTCGTGGTGCAGCACATGTTTTTGCTTATGAACTTGGAACGGATCAAATGGTTTTAGAACTTAAACAAGATCCAAGAGTTACAAGTTATGAGGAAACAAATATCTTAGATGTCTTACTACCTAATCATGATTTAGCGATGGTGGATGTATCTTTTACATCTGTCATACCGATATTAAATCACTTAAGTCAATTTTCAAAAGAAATCATTTTTCTTTTAAAACCTCAATATGAGGTTGACCCATCTTTATTAAAAAATGGTATATTAAAAGAACCTAAAGTCGTATCAAGACTGATTGATAAGATATATCAAACCATCAGAACTTTAGGCTATGAAGTCAAAGGATTTACAATGAGTCCTGTAAAAGGTAAAGAGGGCAATCAAGAGTATATTTTCTATATGACAAGGGGAAGCAATGCTTAAACAGTTAGATGTTAAAAATTTCGCATTAATCGATGATTTAGAAATCAATTTTAAGGAAGGTCTTACAGCATTAACAGGAGAAACAGGTAGTGGTAAATCCATTTTACTTGAGTCTTTATCTTTATTATTTGGTAAGAGAAGTGATGCAGAATTTATCCGTTTTGGATCAAAAAAAGCGATTGTAAAAGGAACTTTTGAAATTCCTTTAAGTTTATCTAAGGCCTTAGATATTCCGAATGTTTTTGATTTAACCAGAGAAATTGATGAGTCTGGTAGACATTTAATTAAACTCAATCAAGATTCGATTACGCTATCTAAATTAAGAAATATTACATCCAAAATAGGTCTGATTCATGCTCAAAATGATACTTTTTTATTGATGGATAAAGATACATATATAGAGTTTATTGACCAAATTGATAAAGATCATATGGATAAATTAATGGAGTCTTATTTACTTAAACGAAGTATTTATATTGAAAAACTAAAACATCTAGAATCCATTAAGCATAAAAGAAAAGAAACAGAAGAAAGAATGGAGTTTTTGAAGATTCAAGTTCAAGAACTGAGTTCCTATCAATTAAAAGAAAATGAGAAAGAAACGTTAGAAGAAGCTGTTGATAAACTTAAAAATTTTGATCATATTAAGCAATCACTTGAACTATCAAACCAAATATTTAAAAGTGAAATATTTCAAGTAGATGAACTCTATCAAGTCGTTAAAGCACTAGAAAAAATCAAATCATATGATAAGACTTATGAAGATGTTTACCGTATCTTAGAGGAAAGTTACTATAATTTAGAAGATGCTTCAAAAACGTTAAGTAGAGCATTAGATGATCTAGACTTTGATAGTCAGACTTTTAATCAATATCAAGAACGTTTATTTGAACTTTCAAAAATAGAAATTAAGTACGGAAAGACAACCAATGAACTGATCAGGTACTTAAATGAATTAAACGAGGAATTAGCATTATCCAGTGATTATGAGGGTTATATGAAGTCGAGTCAAGAGGCGCTAAAAAAAGCCTATGATGAAGCGTTTGAAATCGGTTTTAAAATCCATGAGAAACGATTCAAATTAAAAACGACTTTTGAAAAAGAAATTTTAGATAAACTGAAGCATTTAGATTTAGATAAATCAAAGTTTGAAATTCAATTTGAACCTGTTAAAAATGGACAAGATCTATATGAAAATGGACTTGACCAAGTAGAATTTATGATATCCCTTAATGAAGGGGAACCTTTAAAACCACTTGCAAAAGTTGCCAGTGGTGGTGAAAAGGCTAGATTCATGTTTGCATTAAAGACGATTTTCGCTACAAAAAGTGATTTAAGTCTGGTAGTTTTTGATGAAATTGATATTGGTATATCCGGAAAAACTGCTACTAAAATGGCAAACCAAATGGTTGAATTATCTAAAAATATTCAAACACTTGTTATTACACACTTACCTCAAGTTGCTGCAAAAGCGAATTATCATTATCAAATTTATAAAGAGAAAATTCATGATCGTATGCAAACTATGATTAAGGTATTAACTGATGAGGAACGTATATTATCTATCGCATCGATGTTAAGTGATGATGAGGTTTCACACTACGCAATCGAACAGGCTAAAGCTTTACTACATAAATAAAAAAAGAACGAACATAGCTTTAAGTAAGCTGTTCGTTCTTTTTAATTGATTTTAGCTAAAGAAGTTAACAACGGCAATAATTGCACCAATGAAGATAAATGCGATTGTACCGAAGATGATTAAACCAATAATGATTTTACCAAGTAGAGATTCACTTGGATCTTTAAATACTAAAGATTCTTTTTTAGCAGGCTTTACTGCCTTTTCTTTTGTTGCTGTCTTATTTTTTGCCATCTTATCACTCCAAATAATCTTATACTTTTTATATTATACTATATAATAGTAATTAAAGGAAGATAATGATGAAAAAAACAGCTAAAATTATTTTTCATATCGACTTAAATGCGTTCTTTGCAACATGCGCGATACTTAAAGAACCTTACCTTAAAAACAAGGTTTTTGTTGTTGGAGGACAATCCTCATATGCAAGAGGTGTTATATCAACTGCAAGTTATAAAGCAAGAAAATATGGAATTAATTCAGGTATGAGTATCGTTGATGCTTTAAGACTTTATCCAAGACTTTTAGTAGTACCTGTAGATTTTAATCATTATAGAGAAATGTCAAATCATTTCATGTCGTTATTACGTGAATATACAGATATTATGATTGAAGGATCAATTGATGAGGCATATCTAGATGTAACGAAAAAATCAGAAGAAATGCACCCCATAAAAATAGCTAAAGAAATACAAGAAAGATTAATGACATTATATAAACTTCCTTGTAGTATTGGAATTGCACCGACGCTATTTTTAGCAAAGATGGCTAGCGACATGAAAAAGCCACTTGGAATAACCATTTTACGTAAAAGAGATGTTGAACAAAAACTATATCCACTTGATGTATCTAAAATCTATGGAATTGGAAAACAAACATATCCCAAATTGATACAATTAGGTATTCATACCATAGGTGATTTTATGAATTTAGATCATCAATCAACAATTTTAAGAGTCATGTCTGAATCTAGTTACTTAAATTATAGAAATCATGTTTTAGGAAATAGTTCGAATACCATCGATATGGAACAATATAAAATTCCTAAATCTATTTCCGCAGAAACAACATTTAATGTAGACATCATGGAAGAAAAATTTATATTAGAGGCATTAATTGACCAATTAAACCAATCTTATCGTCGATTAAAAAACTATCAAATGTTGACTAAAACGATTGGTATTAAACTTAGAAACAAAGCATTTGATACGATTACACGATCAATTACGCTAGATCAGTATACCGATGATGTAACAATTATTAAAGATCAAGTTGAAAATCTTTTTGAAACTTATTATGAAGTAGATAATTACCGCCTTGTCGGTGTTCATTTAAGTAACCTTATCTTAAAATCCGATGTGAAATTACCGTTTAACCTCTTCACATATGAGAAGTTTAACGCGTAATTATGTTATAATCAAATAGGTGAATTTTATGACTATAGAAAAAATGTTAGAAACGCTTGAATTTAAAGAACTTTCTTTAATTCAACAAAAAGTAATTGAATCTTTTGATAAAGCTAATCATATCGTAGGTTTAGCTCCTACTGGAACGGGTAAAACACATGCCTATCTTTTTCCATTATTATCAAGATTAAAGAGAGTTCCGAATGAAGTAGAAGCTATTATTTTATTACCAACGAATGAACTTGTTAATCAAGTAGCACAAATGATTGAAAAAACAGATCCTGAAGTATCCTTTAAATCTTATTTTGGTTCGTTGGATATGGAAAGAGAAGCAACAAGACTTAAGAATCAACATCCCAATTTGATTGTTACAACACCGTCTAAATTAATTGATTTAGTAATTCATAAAAATGCATTAAATATTAAACATATAAAGTACTTTGTTTTAGATGAAGCGGATATGATGTTTGATGAAGATTTTATGAGTATGATAGATCCTGTTTTAGTCAACCAAAATGTTGAAAAATTCTTACTTTTTTCAGCAAGTATCACTCGAAGCATGGAACCATTCATTAAAAAATATTTTGGACAACATTTATTAATTGATACAACCAAACATGTTGAATTAAAAATCAAATATAAACTACTTAAAGTCAATGAGCAAAGAATCAAACAATTATCTGAATTGTTGGATCATTTAAATCCTTACTTATGTATTATTTTTGTTAGTAAAAACGAAGATATTCAAAGAGTTTATGAAATGATTTTAGATAAAGGATTAAATGTTGCAAGCTTTTCTTCACTCATAGGCGTTAAACAACGCAGAAAATTACTTGAAGATATTCATGATTTAAAATATCAGTTTATTGTATCAAGTGATTTACTAGCAAGAGGTATTGATTTTAAAGCCAGTCATATCATTCATTATGATTTACCTTATAAATTAGAGTTTTTCTTACATCGAAGCGGTAGAACCGGGCGTATGGGAGATACAGGTGAGGTTATTACATTATATGATTCAAATGACCAACCTAAAATTGATAAACTAAAAAACAAAGGTATACCTTTTGAACCTTATACGCTAACGGATGATGGTTTAAAAACACTTAGAAGAAAATCTAAAACATATGATAAAAAAATAGCAAATGAAATCAAAAAGATACCTAAGGCAAAAAAAGTAACACCAGGGTATAAGAAAAAGCGCGCAATCAAAGTTAAAGAAGCTGTTAAAAAAATTAAGAAAGCGAGATATAGAGATGCTAGTTTTAGGAAGTCACGTCAGTCTGAAGGGTGATGATATGTATTTAGGTAGTGTAGAAGAAGCACTATCTTATGGAGCAACTGCAATGATGGTTTATACTGGTGCACCACAAAATACAATTAGAAAACCAATGAGTTCGATGAAAATAAAAGAAGCATTTGAACTGATGAAATCAAGTGGTTTAGATATGAATCATGTTGTGGTACATGCACCATACATCATTAATTTATGTAACCCTGATATCGAAAAGAGAAATTTTGCAATTGAGTTTTTAACAAAAGAAGTTGAAAGAACGCACCAAATGGGTGTGACACAAATGGTATTACATCCAGGTTCTGCAGTAGGTGGCAATCGAGAGGAAGCGATTGTTTGGATTGCAGAAGGTATTAATCAAATTATTAAGAACACACCTCATGCAAATGTAAGAATAGCACTTGAAACGATGGCTGGTAAGGGTAATGAAGTTGGTAAAACCTTTGAGGAATTAAAAGCAATTATCGACCGTGTGGATGTTCAAGAAAGAGTATCTGTTTGTTTAGATACATGTCACGTTCATGATGCAGGTTATAATGTCCATGATTTTGATCAACTTATTGAATTATTTGATTCAATCGTTGGAAAACATAAGATTTCAGTCATCCATGTCAATGATTCAAAAAATGAATCTGGAGCAAGAAAAGATAGACATGAAAACATAGGTTTTGGTCATATTGGATTTGATAGTTTATTAAGAGTTATCTACCATAAAGATTTTCAAGATATTCCAAAAATTCTTGAAACTCCGTATGTAGAAGAGAAGGCACCCTATAAACTTGAAATTAATATGATTAAAAATAAGCAATTTGACCCATTATTACAAGATAACTTAAAAAATAACATTGAATAAAATAGATTATCATGATATAATTAAATTCGCGAAAACAAAAGGAGTTTTTTTAAAATGGCAAAAAAATATCAAGCAATAGAGACAAAAATTCATTGGATTACATGGACAGCAATGGCATCAATCTTTGTATTACTCGTTACGCTTATTGTTGTGTTACAACCATCAAGAGAAACAGTTTTTTATGATTCATATTTAGCTACAACAACTGAAACCAATTTTGAGAAAAAATTACCAAGAGATAATAAATTCCAATTTGTTGATTCATTAGAAGATGGATTCTTAGGATTAAGCAAAGGTCTTTACACTATTGGTAAAAATGATTCAAATTTAACAATCGTTTTCTTTGGTGAACCATCGAATGCACAATCTGCAAATCATATTGCAAACGTTTATGCAAGATTATACGGTTCATCACTAGTTGACCCAACAATTGCAGCATCTGATCTTTATACTGAACTTGAAGATCAAGTAACACTTTATTACTTTGAACAAAAAGCTGCACAATTCGAAGGTACAGTTAAGAGTTTAAACGAATACTATGATGCAGAAATTAATGCAACTGCATTACCACTTGTCTTAGTATTATTAAATAATGAAGTTCTTACTTATGCAGTTTTAAGTGATGCAAATATTCCTTTACAACTAGTTAACTTCTATGATTCAGTTCTAGCTTTAGAAGAAGTTCAAGCATTATTAAATTAATTACTAAAAAACACCTTAAAATTTGATTTAAGGTGTTTTTTTTATATATTTATGCAGTTAAGATTAAAGAAGCTTTTTAAGTAATTGGTTAATTTCATTTATTTTTTCTTTGGAGTCACCTTTTTCAAGCGCTTCTAAAACACAATGATTTAAATGGTTTGAAATAATTTGCTGTTGAGCTTTTTTTAAAAGGGCGATCGATGCACTTATTTGAGTAGAAATATCTAAACAATATCTTTGGTCTTCAGTCATACGAATCACCGATTCAACTTGGCCTAAAGCTGTTTTTAATATTTTTATGGTTTGAGGGTCTTTTGTCATATGAATCATCTCCTTATAAGTAACCCCATATATAGGGGTGCAACTTAATTTTAGCATATAAACCTTTAAGAATCAATCAATGATAGCATAGTAATGCTTTATAAGATGGGTTCATAAAGTTATGACTATGTTTTTTTAACTTTTTTGATATAATATTTAAGACGGAGTTGAAATCATGATAAATAAAATTAAACAAGATATTAAAACAATAATTAAAGATAAATTAAACGTTAATGATTTAATTATAGAAATACCTAAAAGAGGAGATTCAGATTTAGCGATTCCTTTATTTAGTTATCAAAAATCATTATCAAAACCGCTTATGGAAGTTTTTGAACTTTTTAAAAATGAAATTATTCAATTAAATACTGTATCCAAAGTGGAATTTGCAGGTGGATTTTTAAACATCTATTTAGAAAGAGAAAAGTTATCATTTGAAATATTAAAAAATATTCATACATTAAAATCCAATTATGGTGATAAAGAAAAGAACAATGAAGTTGTTGTTATTGACTATTCATCACCGAATATTGCGAAGAGTTTTTCTGTTGGTCATTTAAGATCAACTGTTATTGGTAACTCACTGAAGCTTATCTTTGAAAAACAAGGTTATCAAGTTGTAGGTATTAACCATTTAGGAGATTGGGGTACCCAGTTTGGTCGAATGATTGTTGCTTATAACAAATGGGGCAACAAAGAAGATTTAGATAAAAATCCAATTGATTATTTACAATCGCTTTATGTAAGATTCCATAATGAAGCAGAAAAAGATGAATCACTTCAACAAGAAGCTAGAGATGCATTTTTAAAACTTGAACAGAAAGATCCTGTTTATTTAAGTCTATGGCAACATTTTAGAGATGAATCCTTAAAAGAATTTATGGAAATGTATGAGCTATTAAATGTTCAATTTGATAGTTATAATGGTGAAGCATTCTATAATGATAAAATGGATAGTGTCGTAGAAGAATTAGCAGAAAAGAATCTCTTGGTAGAAGACCAAGGTGCTATGGTTGTTAAAGTGGATGAAAATCAACCACCAGTTCTCATTAAACGTTCAGATGGTGCAACACTCTACGCGACAAGAGATTTAGCAGCTTTACTTTACAGATATAAAACCTACAACTTTAGTAAAATTCTCTATGTTGTTGGAAATGAACAAAAACTTCATTTTGAAAACCTTAAAAAGGTAAGCCAAATGATGGGTTACAATTTCGATTTAGCACATGTTAACTTTGGACTCGTTCTTGTTGGTGGTAAGAAGATGTCTACCCGTGAAGGTAAGACTCAAAAACTTATCTATGTAATTAATGAAGCAATTCGTAATGCAAAAAAAGCAATTGAGGAAAAGAACCCTTTACTAGAAGATAAAGAAAGTGTTGCAAAATCCATTGGTGTTGGAGCTATCATTTTTAATGATTTAAAAAATGAAAGACATTTAGACATTGATTTTAATATGGATAATATGTTGAAATTTGAAGGTCAAACAGGTCCTTATTTACAATATGCAATTGTAAGAATTTTTTCAATTCTAAGACAAAATCAATTAGATATAAGTTTTGTTCAACCAAGCATATATCAAGAAGATATATATTTTAATTTAATCAAACTTATTGATCAATTCCCACATGTTATTACAAAGGCATCAGAAGATTTAACACCTTCCACCATTGCAAGATATCTATTAAATCTTTCTCAAGAGTTTAATGGATTCTATGCTAAGGTTAAAATTAATGATGAAAACCTACATGTTAGACATACAAACTTATTATTAGTAGATTCTATTTTAAATACTCTTGTAGAAGGGCTCAGATTGTTAGGGATAAAACATCTAGAAGCAATGTAATATGGAGACAAATAAAGATAATAAACAACAAAAGATTTGGTTAAACATCGTCATGGTTATCATCATACTATTTACGCTTATTACAGTTGTAGGTAGTGTTTCTGACTTTAATCAAATTTTTGACACACTAAAAAATGTAAATTCAGGATATTTGATGATTGCACTCAGTTTAAGTCTTTTGAGTTTTTTATCGATGTCTTTATCAAGTCATATCGTCTTACGTGCACTAAATAAAAAATTAAGTTTAGGAACGGGCTTCTTAATACAAACAGTTGAACCATTCTTCAATGGGATTACACCATTTTCTAGTGGTGCACAACCCTTCCAAATTTATTACTACCATAAACATGGTGTGGATGTGGATGAGTCCACATCTGTATTAATTGTTAATTTTATACTCTATCAAATGGTATCAGTGTTACTTTCTACGATTGGATTAATTATTTATTTTGATCAAATTATACAGTTACTTGGAAATAATTCATACTACATCATCATAGGGTATAGTATCAATACGATTATTTTAGTAGGTTTATTTTTACTTTCATACATTAAAGGTGTATATATTATTTTTGAGAAATTGTTTGAGTTTTTGGAGAAATTCAAACTAACAAGAAAATTAGCAAGTAAATTGAAACTGAGAACCGCATCATTTGTTAAGGAGTTTCAAACAGGTGTTCGATTCTTATTTACCAAAAAACGTGTATTTATTACAGGATCATTACTCAAACTCATTAGTTTATTGTTATTATATGCATCTACAATTTATATTTCATATGCATTAGGTATTACAATAAATTCTCTAAACATAGCATTCTATTTAATCATCGTAGGCGTATTAGCTGTAACTACGATGATGTTTGTACCACTTCCAGGAGCGAGTGGTGGAACTGAAATTGCATTTACACTATTATTAGGTGGTATGTATACAAGTATTGAACTCGTTACTTTAATGTTACTATGGAGACTTACAACATACTACTTTGGAATGATATACGGATTTGTTGGATTTATGATATTAAGAAAAAGGAAGGTATCCATATGAGAATAGGGATATTTACGGAAGCATATAAACCTTTAATTTCAGGTGTAGTTACTTCGGTTGTTACCCTAAAAGAGGGTCTAGAAGCTCTTGGACATGAGGTTTATGTTATTACACCTAGAGCACCTAAACAAAAGGAAGAATTAGATCCCTATGTGATTCGATTACGAGGTATTGTAATACCTAGAAAATCGCTTAAAGGATTTAGACTCGTTCCTTGGGTCAAAAGACACTTGAATCGTATAAAACATCTTCAACTCGATTTGGTTCATATTCATACAGAATTTTCAATGGGTTTGTTAGGGTTAGCTGTTGGAAAAAAATATAGAATACCTATTGTTTATACACTCCATACAAGTTATCAAGATTACACACATTATGTATCTAAATTGATGACATATATGATACCAAATACATCTAAAAAATTAGCATTTTTCATCAATAATCATTACACTAAGCATTGTGATATGACAATTGTTCCTACAAAAAAGATATATGATAAAATGATCCGTCTAAAACATGATGGACGTTTTACAATATTACCTTCAGGAATTGATTTAAAACCATTTTATAAAGAATCCTATCATGCTGAAAAAGTTCAACAATTAAAGGATCAACTGAATATTAAAGATGGTGAATTTATTGCAATGATTGTTGCCCGTGTTGCTAAAGAAAAATCAATTAATGACTTGATTGTTGCATTCTCTGAATTCCATAAAGATTATCCAAATTCCAAGTTCTTTATTATTGGAGATGGACCTGAAAAACCTGCACTTGAACACCTTATCGAAAAGAAGAAGGCTGGTGAATATATTAAAATGTTAGGCTTTATTCCTCATGAAGTCGTTGGTTTATACTATCAAGTTGCTGATGTGTTCTTGAATGCATCTACAACTGAAACACAAGGATTAACCTATGTGGAGGCGCTAGCTGCATCTTTACCTATCATCGTTCGTTATGATGAAGTTTTTGATTCATTTGTTGAAGATGGGAAAAATGGAATCTTTTTTAGAAAAACAGAAGAGCTTGTTGATAAATTAAAGGAAATCCAAGAAAAGCCTGAAATACTAAAAACACTTCAGTTAAATGCAAAAGAATCTGTAAAAAAATATTCCAAAGAATCTTATGCAAAAAGTGCTCAAAAGTTATATCTTGAGTTAATCGAAGAAAATAAAACTAAATTGTCATTGAAAAAAACAAGGTAAGATGATACAATCTTACTTGTTATCTCCCCGTGTGGCGAAATGGTAGACGCGCTTGACTCAAAATCAAGTAGTGAGAGCTGTGCTGGTTCGAGTCCGGTCACGGGGACCATTTTTAAATGAAATGACTCCTTTGGGAGTCTTTTTCATAGATTCATAAAACTGTTGGAGGCACCTGATGAAAGAAGTAAAATAAAATAAGAATATAAACATTAATCAAGCAAAGGACATGTTTTTTGAATGTCAAGGTAGCATGATGCATTTAGACCGTGAGTTTCCTCAATATAGGGGCTATAAAATAAGTCCTGAAACCGAGAAAATTTGGAAAGAGGAAATCATATCTAAGATTTTATTAGAAATCAAGTATCAAACAGGTATTGAAAGAACAAATAGTTTAAGCAAACTTTCAAATATTTATGAGTCTGATGCCATGATTCAGTTTTTATATGATCATTTAGAAATGAGCAATTTGGACGGATATTCAAAAATCGTTTGTTTAGAAATATTGAAAAAAATGATGCAATCATTAAATATTATGAATAAATACAATAAACTCAACCAACCAGATGCTAAGACGTATGTTCAAGCAATCAAAGATAAAATCAATCTTTATAAGAATAATTTAAGTCATCAACAAATTACAATTGATGAAACTTATAAAGATTCATATCTGCTTAAATATTACGATTTTAGTCAAGAAAATTTAAAAAAGCGAATTGAACAAATCTAAACTTTCTCATATTGTAAATGTAATGTAAATAATTCATATCAAGTATGTAAGTACACTCAATATCCATCAAATATCTTATATAATATATTTGAGGTGATTGATATGAAAAAGGTTGCATTTGTATGTGTACATAATTCCTGTAGAAGTCAAATGGCTGAAGGATTTGCAAAGTATTATGGTCAAGGTATTATGGATGTTTATTCAGCAGGTACAGAGAATTATCATGAAGTTAAGCCTTTGGCAGTTGAGGTAATGAATGAGGTTAATATTTCTCTTGAAAATCAAAAACCAAAACTTCTCGATGAAATTCCAATACCAGATATTTTAATTACGATGGGATGTGAAGCGAAATGTCCATGGCTTCCTAATGAACATCAAGAAGACTGGGGATTAGAAGATCCAAGTGGGTTAGGGATAGAAGCATTTAGAAAAACCAGGGAACTCATTCGTCAAAAAGTATTAGAATTAATTGATAGAATTAAAGATAATAGACTTTAACAACTTAAAAGTTTAAAAAAACACAAGAAAATCAAATTTTTCTTGTGTTTTTTATGTAAATTTGTTGTAAAAATGTTATATTAAAATAGTCATAACAAAATCAGAAAGAAAGAAGAAATAGACATGAAAAACATAAGTAACTCGGGTGTTGACTCGGCATCATCAACACCAACATTCTGGCAAAAGACAAAAGCATTTTTAAACAAGACTTTAAATGCGATGACATTCGGTATCTTTGGTACCATTGTTGTAGGTGCAATCGTCCAATCGATTGGTGTTGTTCTAGGCATTGATGTATTATCTATGCGAGTCGCATCTATCTTAACTTCATTACTTGGAATGGGGATTGGATTAAGTATCGGTTTAGCACTTAAAGTAGATGGATTAAAACTTGTTATGTTAAGTGTAGCAGGTGGTATAGCAACCCTGCTGAAGATTGATTTTAATTTAAATGGTTGGTTTGATCCAGCAAAATCTTCAAATAATCCAATAACTGCATATATTGTTGTTATTGCAGTATACTTTTTACTACAAACTGTCTTTAGGAAAAAGACAGCTTATGATTTATTCTTTATTCCGTTATTAACAGTTCTAGGAGCGATTTTAGCTGCATTTTTAATATCCTGGCCAATTGATAGATTGATGGAAGCAATTTATTCAACTATACGTTTCTTTATGAATTTAGAACCATATACAACATCAGCATTTATCGCATTAATTTTTGGTATTTTATTAACATTACCATTTATTAGTAGTGCGGGTGTAGCAATTGCAGTATTCTCTGTACCATTTGGTGTCGGTAATGCTTTAGCGATACCTGATCCGATTGCAATCGCAGCAATGTGTGCTGCTGTTATTGGATGTAGTGCACAAATGGTCGGATTTTCAATTCAAACAATTAGAAAAAATGATATTGGAACAATCTTTACAGTTGGACTTGCAAGTTCTATGTTTCAATTTAAAAATATTGTTAAAAAACCAATAACATGGGTACCAACACTTGTAGCAAGTTTTGTACTTGCACCACTTTCTTATTTTATTTTTAGTGGTTATGAATGGTTTATATCATCTATTCCTGTAGGACATCAGTTCAGTGCAGTTTGGGCAGGTATGGGAACAAGTGGCATTGTTGGTCAACTTCAAACCTTAACAATTGGAAATTATTCCTTAAACGCTTGGTTATTTGTAGGATCACAAGTGCTCTTTCCTGCAGTTTTAGTATATTGGTTAGATATGTTATTCATTAAGATGAATTGGTATACTGAAAATGATTTAATTTTGGATACATCATTGTAAGATTAATCCCTTAATTGGGGTTAATTTTTTAATTTCAATTTTTATAAAAAAATAAGTGATACAATAAAATTAGGTGAATAAAATGAAAAGAAATTTAAGTTTATTAATGGATTTTTATGAATTGACAATGGCTAATGGATACTTTAAAGACGGTAGACATCAAGATATTGCTGTATTTGATGTTTTCTTTAGAAGTATACCAGATGATGGCGGATATGCAATATTTGCTGGACTAGAATCCATTATCGACTATATTGAAAATCTTCGATTTGATGATGAGGATATCAATTATTTAAAATCAAGAAACATTTTTGATGAAGGTTTTCTAAAGTATTTAGAAAATTTTAAATTTACATCAGATGTTTATGCTATAGAAGAGGGAACTCCGATTTTCCCTAATGAGCCGTTATTTATCATCAAAGGACCGATTATTGAATGTCAATTAATCGAGACGATGGTTTTATTATCTATCAATCATCAATCATTAATTGCTACTAAAACATCAAGAATCGTAAGAGAAGCTAAGGGCAGACCAGTGTTTGAGTTTGGTGCTAGAAGAGCACACTCATTTGATGCTGCTAATTTAGGTGCTAGAAGTGCTTATATTGGAGGTGTTACTGGAACATCCAATACACTTGCTGGACGTCTCTTTAATATCCCTGCATTGGGTACAATGGCACACTCTTATGTACAAAGTTTTGAATCAGAGTTTGAAGCATTTAAGAGTTATGCACTCAATTATCCAGATAATACTTTATTATTGGTGGATACGTATGATACACTCCATCAAGGCATACCAAATGCCATAAGAGTTCATAATGAGATACTCAAACCTATGGGTAAATCACTTAAAGGCATTCGAATTGATTCAGGTGACTTAGCATATCTTTCTAAAAAAGTTCGAACATTATTAGATGAAGCTGGTTTAACTGATACAAAGATTACAGTATCTAATGCATTAGATGAATTTATTATTAGAGATTTAGTGGTTCATCAAGATGCAATGATTGATTCATTCGGTGTTGGTGAACGATTAATTACCGCAAGAAGTGAAGCTGTTTTTGGAGGTGTATTTAAATTAAGTGCACTTGAAGAAGATGGTAAACTTATCCCTAAAATAAAAATATCAGATAATGTTGCTAAAACAACAATTCCTGGATTTAAACAACTTTACCGTTTTTATGATGAAAATAATATGGCTATTGCAGACTTGATTACTTTACATGATGAAGTAATCGATTCTACAAAACCTTATACTCTCTTTGATCCTATGCATCCATGGAAACAAAAAGTCGTTGAAAATTTTAGAGTTGAAAAAAAGTTAGTTCCTATTTTTGAAAAGGGTAAATTAGTTTATAATATACCTAAATTATCAGAGATTAGAAAACGAAAAGAACAATTATTTGAATCCCTTTGGAAGGAAGTTATTCGTCTAAAAAATCCTCATGAATATTATGTGGATTTATCTCAAGATTTATGGGATATTCGACAAGAACTCATTACAAAACATAAAAACTAGAAAGTGACAACATGTATCATGCAAAAGGAAATGTCTAAAAATACTAAGCGAATTTTAAAGGGGAAGCATATATGGTTATATATGCTCCTTTTATCATTACCAATACTCATCAATAACTTAATTAAATCATTTAATGGAATGGTTGATATTTATTTTGTTGCAAGAATTGAAGGAGTTTCAACAGAAACTATTGATTCCGCAATGGCAGCTTTAAATATCCATGAGTCCTTTAATAATTTAATACTTGCATTAGGAGTTGGATTATCCATTGCAGCAATGGCAATTATCTCTCAGTTTTTAGGGGCAAATAGACCCGATAAAGCAAAGCATTTTGCAGGTCAATTTATGGTTATTTCAGTTATTATTGGATTATTACTTACAGGACTTATTCTTGGATTTTCGTGGTTCATAGTTTCTTTACTTGGAGCACAAGGTGAAACCTATACATTTGCATATGAATATTTTAATATAAGAAGTTTAGAATTAGTAGGTGTGATATTTTTCTTAGTCTATCAAGCAATTAGACAATCGCAAGGATCAACTATCTTACCTACTGTATTTAATATTTCGGGTATTTTATTAAATATATTGCTCACTTGGTATTTTGTAGATATTCTAAAAATGGGAGTTGCAGGTTCTGCATGGGCAACTGTCATTGGTAACTTAATTGTCGTACCAATTATGATTATTGACTTATTTACTAATAAAAAGTATATTTCATTAAGTTTTAAAGATTTAGTCCTTAAAAAATCAAGTGTTAAAGAAATATTTCCGTTTGCATATCCAGCAACAGTATCACACTCGGTTACATTCTTTGGATTCTTAATCATCAACTCATTTGTACTCTACCAATATGGTGATGTAGTATCAGCGAGTTTTTCCACAGGTAATAAACTAAGTCAACTATTGATGAATCCAATCTATGCGATTACTACAATTGGAGCGGTATTTATTGGTACCAACATTGGAAATAGGCAACCTGAACGCGCATTAAGAGTTTATAAAGAGTCTGGAACACTCACATTTTTATTAACAGTTGTTGCAATTAGTATTGCAATACTATTTAGAGAACCGTTTGTTAAACTCTTAGTTGGGGAAGGTAATCCTCAACTTATAGAAATATCAATAGAATATACATTATGGTTATTGCTCACTCAACCATTTATGGCTATATTCCAAAATTATATGGCAATATTTAATGGTAGTGGTCAATCCAATTTAGGACTTAAAGCTCAATCCGTTCGTCTCTGGGCATTAAGAATTCCTACACTCTTCATTTTATTCTTCATATTCCCTCAAATGGGATATAGTGTTGTTTGGACAGCAATGAACATTTCTAATATCATCTCACTCTTCCACGCACATCACTTAAGAAAAAATATTCAACTGAGTGTAAAGGTTAATTTAGGCGAAGAAGGAGAAGTCTTTCCATGATACATATCGTATTATGTCAACCAGAAATTCCACAAAACACGGGAAATATTATGAGAACAGCAGTGGGTTGTGGTGCGATGCTTCATTTAATTGAACCACTTGGTTTTAAAATTGATGATCAGAAACTAAGAAGAAGTGCTGTAGACTATTATGACCATCTAAATTTTAATATTCATAAGAGTTTAGATGTATTCATGGAAACGCATAAAGGGGTATACTTCTTTTTAACAAGATATGGAACACATAAACATTCTGAACCTAATTATAAAGATATCAAAGAAGATATTTTCTTGGTATTTGGGTCTGAATCACACGGTATTGATCGTTTAGTTTTAAAAAACAATATTGAAAGAACATTTAGAATACCTACGAATGACAAGATAAGAAGTTTAAATCTTTCAAATGCTGTAGCAATTACAGTTTTTGAAGTCTTACGTCAACGTGATTATGAAGGTTTAATTGAATTTGAACCTGAAACTTTAAAGGGAAAGGATTATCTAAAAAACTTATGAAGATAAAAGAAAGAAAAGTGAAGCGTATTCAAACGGTTGGAGAAGAGGTTGCTAACAGCGTCTCACATGGTTTGATGGCGATTTTTGGGATAATTGGTTTAATTTTAATGATTTTAAAATCTTCAAATGGAGTGGAATTGTTAGCATCCATCATATTTGGAGTATCAATGATTTTACTTTATTTTAGTTCTATGATGTATCATGCGTTAGCATTTACAAAAAGTAAAGGTGTATTTAAAAGATTTGATCATCTATCCATCTATATGCTCATTGGTGGTACGTTTGCACCAGCACTCTTACTTTTACCAAGTTTAGGAGCTCCACTTCTTGGAATAGAAGGAATGATTTCAATTGGATTATTTTTATTCATTATGCAATGGATATTAATCATTACAGGTATGGTATTTAAATCCATTTGGGTATACCGTTTCCAAATGATGCATGTTGCAATCTTCTTACTTATTGGGTGGAGTGCAATTTATTTTATAGTGGATTTATATTTGTATAATGCTTTTGCAATGTGGCTCATATTACTTGGTGGACTTAGTTACTCTATAGGAGTTATTTTCTATGTTCAATCAAATAAACTTTATTTTCACTTTATTTGGCACATCTTTGTTGCATTAGGCACAATTCTTCAATTTATAGCAATATATAATCATTTATTGTAAAATATTCGACTAAATTATCACATTGTTCATAATTATCTTGAATATTTACTCACATTAGGTTACAATCAAAAAGAATAGGAAGGTAGTTTATATGAAAATTTTATCAGTTAATGCAGGTAGTTCAAGCCTTAAATTCCAATTGCTACAAATGCCAGAGGAAATTGAAATTTCATCAGGATTAGTAGAAAGAATTGGTAATAAGAATGCTGAATTTACCTTAAAATTTAATGGAAACAAACAAGTTCTTAAGGATTTAGTTGTTCTAGATCATTCTGTTGCAGTAGATTTAGTTATTAAGGGTTTATTGCAAAACAAAGTTATTCAATCGTTAGATGAAATTGACGGTGTTGGACATCGTGTAGTTCAAGGAGGCGAATTATTTAAGGATTCTGTTGTAATCGATGATGATGTTGTCATCAAAATTGCATCATTAAATGATTTAGCACCACTACATAATCCAGCAAACATTATTGGTATTAATGCATTTAGAAAAGCATTACCTAATGTAATTCAAGTTGCAGTATTTGATACAACATTCCATCAAACGATGCCAAAAGAAAATTTCTTATATGGTGTTCCATATGAATGGTATGAAAAACATGGCGTCAGAAAATATGGTTTCCATGGAACTTCACATCAATATGTATCACAACTTGCACATCAAAGATTAAATAAAGAAAACACTAAAATTATTGTTGCACACATTGGAAATGGTGCATCCTTAACTGCAGTGTTAAATGGTAAGAGTATTGACACATCCATGGGTCTTACACCACTTGAAGGTTTCCCAATGGGAACAAGAAGTGGAAATGTTGATCCAGCGATATTCCAACTTATGCAACAAAAAGAAGGTTATTCACTCGAAAAAACCTTAAATGAATTAAACAAATCCAGTGGATATTTAGGTATTTCAGGTATTTCTCATGATTCAAGAGATATCGTTCAAGCAGCAGAAGCAGGTAATGAACGTGCTCAACTTGCTATTGATATCCAAGCAAAAAGAATTGCAGACTATATTGCAAGTTATTACGTATTATTAGGCGGACTTGATGCTTTAGTATTTACAGCAGGAATTGGTGAAAATGCTAAAGAAGTTCGTGAAGCAGTATGCAAACGTGTTGAAGTATTAGGCATTAAGATTGATGCTGAATTAAATAACTCACGTGGAGATAAAGAAATTTCAAGAAAAGACTCACTTGTTAAAGTATGGGTTATCCCAACAAATGAAGAAGTGATGATTGCAAGAGACGTTATTCGTTTACAAAAACATAATTAATCTAAATAAAAAAGGTTAAACTCTAATGATAATGCCTATCTTTAAAGAGTTTAACCTTTTATTTTTCTAGGATTTAAATATACCGTGGCTTAAGATGTACATGACTTGGTCAACAACTTGATCAATTTCTTCTTCCGTAACGTTTTCTTTAAATATAATTTGTAAACCAACGAAGTTTGCAATACCCATGAGTACAAAACTTAATGTTTCTAAGTTTACATTAGGATTTAATTCATCATTACTTAGAGCTTGGGTTAATTGTTTTTGATATCCAACAGCAAAACTTGAATAATAATCGACAAATAGTTTTCTTTCAACAAACATAGACTCCCAGATAATACGGTAACTTAATCGATCATTTAAAGAGAATTTGATAAATGTCTTTAACCCTACTCGTTCTTTTTCATAACGAGTAGGTAAATCTTTAATAGAGGATTGAATCAATTTTCTTATTTGCTTAGAATAATCTTGAAGTAAATAATCATAAACTGCACGTTTATCATCAAAATAAATATAAAATGTACCTATAGCAACGTGAGCTTCCTCGATAATTTGATTGGTGGATGTAGCTAAAAAGCCTTTCTCAGCAAATAATTTCTTAGAAACTTCAATAATACGTGCAAAAGACTTATATCCTGTCGCAGTTTTAGGTAATCGAATCGATGTAGTTGTCATATATGTTCATCTCCTTTTTATATTTTATAGTAAAAGACACAAAATTACAAGTTAATATTTTCAGGTGGTATGTGGTTTATGAATATATATTCATCAAAGAAGGATTGACAATATACACATCCGCATGATAATATATAAGTGAATAAATATTCATATTTCAATAATGAATGATTAAAAAACTGATGAGTTCCTGGAACTCATAAAAAAAGTCATCAACTGAAAACGCTATCAAGAAAGGAAAGCAATTATGCAGGCAATATTTAATATCATCTTAAATGCTTTAATATCATTTTCATTTTTATCTCTTGCAACATTTGGTATTGTTCTGATTTTTAAAACAAGTTCAACAACAAATTTTGCTCAAGGTATGCTAGGTATTTTAGGTGCATATACTACAAGTTATATTATCGATCAAAAGGGAGTCAGTGACTTTACAGGTTTACCATCTGTAAATATAAATAATCCATTGTCATTAATCTTACCAATTTTAGGAGGTATGCTTGTATCATTCATATTTGGTTATTTAATTGATGCAGTCATTTTTAGAAAATCTAAATTTACAAATGCAGCAACAAAACAAATTATTACCATGGGATTGGTTATTGGATTATCTGGTTTAATACCTGTTATTTTCGGAGAGACAATTACACGTGCTAGTTTTAAATTTACTGATGAAACAATCCAACTATTAGGTTTAGGTATCCCACTTCACCGAATTATTACTTTGATTATTTCAGGAATAATTATTCTAACAATATTTATTGTATTAAAATATACAAAATGGGGTCTTGGTGTACGAAGTGTTGCAAGTAATGAACGTATAGCTGGATTGATGGGTGTTAACACCAATAAGATTAATGCATTAAGCTGGGGTATTGCAGGTGCACTTGGTGCACTCTCTGCAATCACATATACAGCTGCAATCTCATCCTTAAGCATTAGTGCGATGACTGATATTCAAATTAATGCATTCTATGCATCTATCTTAGGAGGATTTCAAACTTTCTATGGTCCTTTAATTGGTGCTTTTATATTAAATATAGGTCAATCTGCTATTCCGATGTTACTTGTAAATTATGGTCTTGCTCAATGGGGAAATACGATACTTTACTTAATCATTATGTTAGTTGTATTAATTAAACCAAATGGTATATTTGGTAAACGTATAGTGAAGAAGGTATAACCATGAAAAGATTATATAATGAGTACATTTTAAAAACTATTAAAAAGCCAATTTTTGGATTTGTTATGGTTGGGTTTGTATTAGTCTTACTCAATTTATTCTCAGACCTATTTCCACCTGATATTCATACAGCACTTATAACTACCTCTTATTACTCTATTGCAGGTTTAGGTTTTGCGCTTTTGTTAGGATATGGAGGATTAGCATCATTAGGTACTGGTGCGTTTGTTGCGATTGGATCATTTGGGTTACATTATGTATATAGATATATGACTCAGCCTATATTAATAGCAATCCTTATTGTTGTTGCTGTATCCATAATTGTTTCAATTATATTTGGTTTCGTTTCATTAAGAATTTCAGGTATGTATCTCGCGATTGTAACGATGGGATTATCTCAAATTATTGTTGAGGTTATTAGAAATATTCCAGAATATGCATCTGGAACTACTGGAGGATTTTTAACAAATGGTCCAGTTAGACCACTTGAAATATTTGGTTATCGACTTCAATCCAATGATGCAATTATCTTCACCGCCATATTCATGGTATTTGCAATGATTATCATCTATAATTTGATTCAATCACCTACAGGTCGTGCCTTACTTTCTATTAAGAATAGTGAAACAGCTGCACAAACTATGGGAATTTCTTTAATCAAATATCGTTTATTCTCATTTGTTATATCTGGTATCTACGGAACAATTGCAGGTGTATTAAGTATGCTTTACTTAAGAAACGGTAATATCAATGGTATTGGACTAAACTTCGCACTTAATGTTTTAGCTGCGGTAGTTATCGGTGGAACTAAATCCATCTGGGGAATTATTCTTGGAACCTTTATGATATTTGGACTGGATTTAGCAGTATTCCAACGCTTAAATTTAGGTAGCTACTCGATCATATTAAATGGTATTTTGATTATATTGGTTGTTATGTTCTATCCTGGTGGTCTCATTCAATTGTTTGGTGACATTAAAAAAGGTATTAAGAAATTAAAATTGAAAGTTGAGCAATATCGATATGGAAAAGATGAATAACATTTCAATGATAGAAAACTTAAAAAAGAACTTAATAAGTAAGAAGATTAGAAAGAATCTACTTAAACTTGAATACTATAAAAGATTGATACAACAAATTGATATCGACCAAGAGCTAAAGAAAAATCAAAAACTAGAACGTCTAAATCGATACCAAGATGAAGATACTGAAATTATTAAAGGTCGTTTGAATGGTAAACATCATAATTTAGACAAAATTGAACGTTTGATGAAAACTTATGATGAAAAATCTTATTGGAAAAAAAGAAGATTTAAGGTTTTAAATCAAGACAAAGACAATTTGGAAGTTTTATTAAGCGAATTTGAGAAGAATCAACTTAATCAGAAAACTGAATATCTATCACAACTTAATAATAAATATAATAATTCAAGCTATTCTGAAGATAAAATTCTTCAAATGAAGCAAAAACTCAGTCATATTGAAAGTAATTATGCAGAGAAGAAACGTAAATTTGTAGAAAAAAATGATATGAAAGTAAAAAGAAATCAAATCACAAAAGATAATATTCAGCAAAAAATCAACAAGATGAATGATTTGAATCAAATGTATTATAAGAAAATGGAATCTATTCATGAGAAACATTTTGCTTGGTTAAAGTATAGAGAAAGTCATTTGAAAAAACTATTAAATCAAGTTGAGTCTCATCAATTTAAAAATAAGTCCAGTTTACAACAAGAACTTGATGCTATAACATCTAAACTTGAAATTATCAAAAATCCTGAAACGCATCTCGTAGTTAAGGATTTGAAAATGTATTTTGGTGGTGTAAAAGCTGTAAATGATTTATCATTTGAAGTTAAAAAAGGTGAAATATTCGGATTAATCGGACCAAATGGTGCAGGTAAGACTACAGTATTTAACTGTATTACTCAGTTTTATCGTTCAACAGGTGGTTATATGTACTTTAGAAATAAAGAAAACCAAATTACAAACCTAGCGGATAGGAAAGTACATGAAATGATACAAGAAGGTATCGCTCGATCATTTCAAAATGTTGAATTGATTTGGGAGCTAACAGTCCTTGATAATTTATTGGTTGCTGGTCATTCATTATTGTTAAGTGATTATTTAGAGCATATGCTACATTCAAAACGAATGTTACAAGAGGAATCTGTATTAAGAACCAAAGGATATGAACTACTTAAAAAATTAGGTATTGAGGATTACGCATTTAGATCTCCATATGGATTACCATACGGAGTATTAAAAAAGATAGAATTAGCAAGAACACTTATGACAGACCCTACATTAATTATTTTAGATGAACCTGCTGCAGGATTGAACGATCAAGAAACAAAAGATCTTGCGAAAACAATTAAAGAGATTAACCAGTCACTGGGTATTACCATTTTCTTAGTTGAACATGATATGGGGTTAGTAATGTCAATTTGCGACAGAATTTGTGCAATATCCTTCGGTAAGAAGTTAGCACTAGGTATACCAAGTTATATTCAAAATCATCCAGATGTTAAAAAAGCATACTTAGGGGAGGATATCGATGAGTAATCTAATTGAAATTATTGATCTTGAAATAGATTATGGAATCGTTAAGGCTGTTAAAGGAATTAACATGTCAATTCCAAAAGGTAGTATCGTAGCAATCCTTGGTGCAAATGGTGCTGGAAAAACATCAACAATTCGATCTATTTCTGGATTAACAAAGGTTAAAAGTGGAAAAATCATTTATAAAGGTGAAGAAATTCAAAATAAACCAACCTTTGAAATTGTAAAAAAGGGAATCATGCAATCTCCGGAGGGACGTATGATTTTAAATGGATTAACTGTAGAAGAAAACCTATTGGTAGGAGCTTACACAGTAAAGACAAAGATTATTGATGGAAGAAATGTAACCCGTCGTCGTCAAATTTTGGGAAACCTTAATGAAGTGTATACATATTTTCCAATACTTAAGGAAAGAAGAACTCAACAGGCAAATACTTTATCAGGTGGAGAACAACAAATGCTTGCAATTGGTAGAGCATTAATGTCAAATCCGGATTGTCTATTATTAGATGAACCTTCCTTAGGACTTGCTCCACTTATAATAAAAGATATATTTAACATTGTTAAAAAGATTAAAGAAGCGGGTAAGACAATATTAATTGTAGAACAAAATGCTAAGCAGACTTTAAAAATTGCAGATTATGCTTACGTTTTGGAAGTTGGAAAGATTAAAGCTCACGGAAAAGCTCAAGAAATGCTTGAAAATAAGGACTTAATTGAGGCATATTTAGGGTCTTAAAAAAAAGTTAAAAAAAATATGAATAATTGTTCACAGTAAGCGTTTTCATGATATAATAGAGTTACCAAATAAAAATGTGCATGAAAAAAGGCACAAAAGGAGAAAAAAATTATGAAGAAGTTGTTATTAGTTGCATTAGTTGCAATTTCAGGATTAATGCTAGTGGGTTGTAATACAACTCAAAAAGCACAAGGTATTACAGATACACACATTATTGTAGGTAACACTGCAGCGACATCAGGTGGATTTGCTACAGTTGGTATTCCTTTTAACTTAGCAATGCAAGTTGTATTTGATGAATATAATGCAAACAATGGTGAAGGAAGAGATATTCAATTTATTCACTATGATGATGGTTTTGATCTAGTGCCGGGTACAGGTTTAGCACAAACTAGAAAACTTGTTGAAGAAGATGGAGTCTTCGCATTAGTTGGACACTTTGGAACCAATACAGTAAACTCAACAATGGATTATTTACTAGAATCTGGTGTTCCTATGGTTTATGGTGTAACAGGTGTTAACAGTTTATACTTCGATGGTGAAAATGGATTAGGTAAAAATATTTTATCTGTTCAACCAATTTATCGTACAGAAGGTAAAATGATGGTAGCTCGTGCACTTCATGAATCACTATTTGGAGAAAATAAAGATGCTAAATTAGGTTCAAACGATAAAATTTTAGTGCTTTATTCTGAAGATGATGCAGGTTTAAGTATTAAAGTTGGTATTGATGAAGAATTAGCATCACAAGGTGTTGTATCAAGCCGTATTATCTCATTACCATTTACAGCAGCAAATGCGTCTTCTGTTGTTACAACAGCATTAGCTCAAAACCCTAAAGTTGTATTATTATCAGCAAACCAAGCACCTGCAACTGCAGCTGCTACAGCTTTAAGAGAACAAGGTTCAACAGTTCCTGTTCTTAGTTCGTATGTTAATAGTGCAACAGTATTTACACCTGCAAGAGCAGTAGTTGAAGAAGTTGCTCAACCACTTCCATATGATATTTATGCAAATGCATGGGTAGATATCACTGATCCATCAGCTCCAGCACCTACTGAAGCACAAGTTGGTGGAGATGGTACATTAGCAGGATTTGCATTCCCTCTTGCATATTTACCTGGATTTACTGCTGAATACTGGCAATTTGTTAAATTAATGAATGACTCTGACCGTGTTGATGGAGATACTACAGCTAAAAGTTTATGGGCAAATGCTTATGCAATGGCTGGTTATGTAGCTGCTAAGACATTCACTGCATTACTTGATAGAGTTGAAGATTTTGATTCATTAACATGGGATAAATTTATTGAGTTAGCAGAATCTGCTCCAATCAAATTACCATTAGCAGGTACAATTGACTGGTCTGATGGGAAACGTTTAGGTTTAGATTCATTAGCATTAACTAAATTTGTTTATACACCTCAAGTTACATTCAGTAAAATTAGAAATGTTGAATCAATTTCTACTGTAAATAATAAATAATTCATAGTTATTTGACATAAAGACGTTGATGTAAACATCAGCGTCTTTTTAATAAATTGTATAATTAATAGAATGTATAAAGCGTTTTCATTTATTGTTGACTTATATAAAATTACATGATAAAATAAATATGAATAATTATTCATATTTTAAAAATAATAAATTAAACAAGGAGATTACAATATGAAAAAAGTATATGTTGTAGCTGCAAATAGAAGTCCAATTGGTTCTTTTTTAGGAACCTTATCAAAAATTAGTCCTGCTGAGTTTGGGGCACAAGTATTAAGTAAAATGTTGGCTAAGCATCAAATTGATCCTTCAATAATCGATGAAGTTATCATTGGTAATGTATTACCAGCTGGCCAAAAACAAGGTCTAGCAAGACAAGTCTCTATTTTATCAGGTATTCATGAATCAGTTCCTGCTTATAGTGTAAATATGATATGTGGATCCGGTATGAAGAGCGTAATAAATGCTTTTTCAAATATTCAAGCAGGTATAGCGGATGTTGTAGTTGCAGGTGGTGTCGAATCAATGAGCCAAGCACCTTTTTTAGTGGATGGTTCAATTAGACAAGGGGTTAAGATGGGCAACATGAATTTGGTTGATTACATGTTAACAGATGGCCTTACTGACGCATTCGGAAACTATCATATGGGAATCACTGCTGAAAACATTGTTGAAAAACATCAGTTTACAAGACAAATGCAAGATGAATTTGCATATAACTCTCAACTTAAAGCAAGAGAAGCATTAAAACAAGGTAAATTTAAAGAAGAAATTATTCCTATCGTCATCAAAGATCGTAAAGGCGAAATCGTATTTTCTGAAGATGAATACATTAACCACACTACAACATTAGAAAAGATAGCAGCATTAAAACCTGCATTTAAAAAAGATGGAACAGTAACTGCAGCATCTTCATCAGGTATTAATGATGGAGCATCATTTATTGTCATTGCAAGTGAAGATGCAATTAAGAAACATCATCTGACTCCTTTGTTTGAAGTGATTGGAGTTGGACAGGCAGGTGTTGATCCAAGCGTCATGGGATTAGGACCTGTTCCTGCGATTGAAAAATCATTAGTTTTTGCTGGAATACGCATTCAGGATATTGATATTTTTGAACTGAATGAAGCCTTTGCTGCTCAAGCTTTAGGGGTAGTCAGAGAAGTCAGTGAAAAATATCAAGTAACTGAAGACTCAATACTTGATAAAACAAATCCTAATGGTGGTGCAATAGCATTAGGTCACCCAGTAGGAGCATCAGGTAATAGAATTATGGTAACACTGATGCATGAAATGTTAAGAAATAAAGATCAAAAAATTGGACTTGCAAGTCTATGTATTGGTGGCGGAATGGGAACTTCAGTCATCTTAAGAAAGGTATAAGGGAAAAACAATGGGAAAATTAAATGGTAAAATAGCAGTTATTACAGGTGGTGCAAAAGGATTAGGTCAAGCAATCGCATTAGAGTTTGCAAATGAAGGTGCTACGGTTATTGCTGGTGATTTAGGTGAATTAACATATTCACATCCAAATGTTCATGGAAAATATTTAAACGTAACAGATGTATTAGGTGTAGAAAAATTTTATCAGTCTATTGTAGATGAGTTTGGTAAAATTGATATTCTAGTAAACAATGCTGGTATTACAAAAGATTCAATGACTAGAAAAATGACAGATGAACAATGGAATCTTGTTATTGATGTGAATCTAAAAGGTGTATTCAATTTAACAAGATTGATCGGGCCACATATGCAAGCAAATGGTAGTGGTTCAATTATAAACATTTCGTCAGTTGTTGGTGTATTTGGAAATATTGGACAAGCAAACTATGCTGCAACTAAAGCAGGAGTTATTGGTCTTACAATGACTTGGGCGAAAGAATTTGCTCTTAAAGGTGCTAATGTACGTGTCAATGCAATTGCTCCAGGTTATATCATGACGGATATCTTAAAAACAGTACCTCAAGATTTACTGGATAAATTTGCAGCGCTTACGATGTTAAACCGTTTAGGTCAACCAGAGGAAATTGCAAAAACAGCTTTATTTTTAGCAAGTGATGATGCTTCATATATTACAGGACAAACTATTAATGTAAATGGCGGCATGAGATTATAATTAGGAGGCTTTACATGAAAAACCATGTAGGTATATTAGGAACAGGGATTTATTTACCTAAAGGACGCATGACTGCTAAAGAAATTGCAGAAAAAACTGAAGGTGTATGGTCTGAGGCTGCAATTATTGAAAAGTTAGGTATTAAAGAAAAAGTGGTTCCAAGTCAGGATTTATCTGATGGTACTCAAGAAATGGGCGCACTAGCAGCTTTAGATGCTATTAAAAATACAAATATAGATCCACTTGAAATTGATGTAATATTGAGTGTCAGTGAAGAATGGAAAGAATATCCATTAACGACAAGTGCTTTATATATTCAAGATAGAATTGGAGCATTAAATGCATGGGGAATTGATGTGCAAAATAGATGTTGTACGACTGTATCCGCATTGAAAATGGCTAAAGACATGTTAATTGCTGATGATGAAATACAAGTGGTTATGGTTGTAGGTGGATACAGAAATGGAGACTTCATAGACTATAGTGATAAAAATATGTCTATGATGTTTAACCTTGGTGCAGGTGGTGGAGCAATTATACTTAAGAAAAACTTAGGTAAAAATATTTTGTTAGGCTCTCACATTATTGGAGATGGATCATTATCTAGAACTGCAGGTGTTGAAATTGGTGGTATTTGTAGACCAATTACAAAGGATAACTTAGAAGAATCAAAACATTCATTGAGATTATTAGACCCTGTAAAAATGAAGAATAGACTCAATGAAGTATCGATGCCTAATTGGTATAAATGTATTGATGAATCTTTAAGAAAATCAAACTTGAAACGTGAAGATATTGATTTTTTAGATATACTTCATATTAAGAGAAGTGGTCATAATGAAATGGTATCTACTCTTGGTTTAACAGAAGATCAAACCATTTATTTAGAAGATTATGGTCATATTGGTCAGATAGATCAAATATTAACATTACATTTAGCATCAAAACAAGGTAAAATTAAAGATGGATCAGTCATTTGTATGCTCGCTGCTGGTATTGGATATGTTTGGGCAGCAAATATCATTAAATGGGGACCAATGAATTTATAAAAGAGGTGGATATATGTACAAAGATAAACTGATTACAGCTGATGAGGCTGTAAAACTTGTCAAATCAAATGATCATGTTGTTGTCGGTATGACTGCTTCTGAACCACAACAATTTATGCATGCATTACATAAAATTGCTGATAATGTTGAAAAAGTTACAGTATCTAGCTGTCTACCTATATTAGAAGCAGAGTTTTTTATGAACCCAAAATATAAAGAAACGTTTAATGTTGGGGGTTGGTTTTATACGAACACATTAAGAAAAATACATCATCAAGGGAATATTTCGTTTATACCTAACCATTTACATTTAGCAGGTAAAAAAAGATTTCAACATATGAAACCAAATATTTTTGCTATGTCAGCATCCATGCCTGATAAACATGGGTTTATATCATTAAGTGTACAAAATGTATACGAAATGGAAGCAATTGAACTTGCTGATATTGTAATTATTGAAGTCAATCCAAATTTCCCTAGAACATTTGGTGATAATCAGGTTCATATTTCACAAGTTGATTATATTATCGAATCCAATTATCCTGTGCCATCAATTCAAAATGGTGAACCTAATGAAAAAGATTTAATTATAGGTAAACTTATTGCTAAAGAAATTCCCGATGGTGCATGTTTACAATTAGGTATCGGTGGGATTCCAAATGCAGTTGCTGCATCCTTAATGGATAAGAAGAATTTAGGAATCCATACAGAAATGTTTACCAATGGTATGATGGACTTAATTAAAGCAGGAGTTGTAAATGGTATGTCTAAGAATTATTATAAAGGTAGACATGTTACAGCATTTGCTTATGGTTCAAAAGAACTTTATGAGTTTTTAGATAATAATCCATCCATATATTTTATGAGAGGTCAGGAGGGTAATGACCCTTCTATTATCGGTAAAAACGATAATCAAGTATCTATAAATACAACTATTGAAATTGATTTAACAGGACAATGTGCATCAGAATCTATTGGACATATTCAGTTTAGTGGAACCGGTGGCCAATCGGATACAGCTGTAGGTGCTCAAAACTCTAAAAATGGTAAATCATTTATTACGCTTTATTCAACAGCTTGGGTTACCAACAAAGAAACTAATGAAAAAGAAGAAATATCAAAAATAGTACCATTTTTAAAACCAGGTGCAGCAGTTTCACTATCTAGAAATGATGTAGATTATGTGGTTACAGAGTATGGTATGGTCTCTCTTAGAGGAACTACAATTCATGAAAGAGCGAAACTACTCATTTCTATTGCACATCCTAAATTTAGAGAACAATTAACGAATGAAGCCAAAAAACTTGGATATATAGGTATATCATAATGCCTTATATTACATACAATGGGAAAAATATTCATTATCAAGTAGATGGGTTGGGTAAACCCATCATCATGCTCAACGGTATCATGATGTCAGTCAAGAGCTGGGAACCTTTTAGAGAAGAATTCTCAAAGAATCATCAATTGATTCGCCTGGATTTTATCGATCAAGGACAAAGTGATTCATCAGATATAGCCTATGATTTGACATATCAAGCAGATATTATTTATGAACTCATTAAACATTTAAAACTAGAAAAAATTGTATTAGTCGGTATTAGTTATGGTGGTGAGGTTGCGTTAAAATTCTCACTAAAATATCAAAATTACATCGATCGTTTAATAATTTTTAATTCTGTATCGTATACGACTAAAACACTTGCTCAAACAGGACATTCATGGAATAAGTTTGCATCAGAAAAAGATGCCTTAAGTTATTATGAGGCAACGATTCCCGTTATTTATTCAAAAGCATATCACGAAATAAAGCAAGAATGGATGACAAAACGTAAAGAAGCATTAATTCAAGGGCCATTTAGTGATGAAAACTTTTTGAAAAGAATGATTTCTCTTACGAACTCGTCTGAATCTTATGATATCAGACCAAATCTAAATGAGATACTTGTTCCAACATTGATTGTAGGTTCAGAAGAAGATAGTTTAACACCACTTGTACATCAAAGGCTATTACATAAAAATATAAAGAACTCAAGATTAGTCATCTTACCTGGGGTAGGTCATGCATCCATGTACGAGGTACCAGAATTATTTTCGATGATTGTATTAGGTTATACAAACTCTAAATTAACATATACTATTTGAGGAGATTAAAGATGCAACAAAAAACCATTTTACTTTCGAATCAAGAAACATATGCATACTTTGAACAAGGTGATTGTAAAGATACACTTGTACTTTTACATGGAAATACATCATCTTCTATATTTTTTGAGCCATTATTACAAATGCTTCCTAAAAGCATAAGAGTAATTGCACCAGATTTAAGAGGTTTTGGTAATTCAAGTTATAATCATCCTATTGAAACCTTAACTGATTTTGCAGATGATTTAAAGATGTTTTTAGATCAATTGCATATTAGAAATATTCAATTATTAGGTTGGAGTTTGGGTGGAAATATTGCAATGGAGTTTGCAAGTAAATATCCAGATATGGTTAGTCACTTGATTTTACTATCGAGTGGTTCATTAAAAGGATATCCTGTCTTTAAGAAGAATGAACTAGGACATCCTGTGCTTGGAAGCATATATGCATCTAAAGAAGAACTGTCAAAAGATCCAGTTCAAGTTTTACCACTTATAAATGCCTACCACACAGGATCAGTTGAGTTCATGGAATATATCTATGATTTAGCTATTTATAATGTTAAAAAACCTGATAAAGAGATGAATCGAAAATGGATGAAAGAAGCTATTAAACAAAGAAACCTAGTGGATGTCGATTGGGCACTTGCAAATCAAAACTTGTCAAATGAACCTTCATTTTATCAACAGGGTAATCATAAAATATCATCAATTTCTGCAAGAATCTTGAATATTTGGGGCGATAAGGATTTAACAGTTCCTAAATATATGTTTGATGAAAATCAAAAACATTTAAAAGACAGTGAAGCTTTGGTTTTTACGAATTGTGGTCACTCCATATTGATTGATGATTGTGAAAAATTAGCCATAGAAATATTAAACTTTATTAAATAGAGCTGGTCTATGACCAGCTTTTCTTATTCACTATGGTATTAATTTTTAAACATGTTATAATTATTTTAAGAAGGTGAATTTGTGGAGCAAAAGATAAAGAAAAACGATATTATTGATATTGATGTAAAAAGAATGGGCATTAATGGTGAAGGTATTGGATACTACGAGAAATTAGCAGTATTTATTGAACAAGCACTACCAGGTGAAACTGTTAAAGCAAAAGTAACTGAGGTTTTTCCAAATAGAGCAACAGCAGAACTCATTGAACTAATTAAGCCATCTAAACATCGAATAGATCCTTTTTGTCCAGTCTATGATGCATGTGGTGGTTGTCAAGTACAACATTTTGATTATGTATCCATGTTAAGTCAAAAAAGAGATATCATTGTAAAATCGTTTGACCGATATTTAAAAAGATATGATCGTCATGTCATAAAAGAGACCATCGGTATGGAAAATCCGATGCATTATAGAAATAAAGCATCATTACCACTTAGAAAAATAGATGGAAAAAATCGCTTTGGAATGTATGCTAGAAACTCAAATCAATTTATAGCAATTACAGATTGCGGTATTCAACAGCCTAAAATTAATGATATATTTATGACCATTACTCAACTCATGGATCAACTTCATATCGATTCGTATGACCCTAAAACTAATCAAGGAATGATATCTCATTTAGTTGTAAGAGTCACTGAAGGCTTAGATGAGGCACAAGTGTCTTTTATTCTTCCAAAACATCATGAAGACATTAATAAACTTATCCATCCTTTAATTTCTTTACATCCTGAAGTGAAATCAATCTATGAAGTTATTAATCCAGATATGAAACAATCGTTCTTTACAAGTCAATCCATACTCATTTATGGTAAAGAAACCGTATCAATTGAAATGAATGATTTTAAATTCAGTTTAAAACCAGATGCTTTCTTTCAACTGAATGCTGTACAAGCTGACAAATTTTATCATAAAATGCTTGAACTTGCACAAATTACTAAAGATGATGTAGTCATAGATGCATATGCTGGTATTGCCCCTATATCCCATTATATTGGCGATAAAGCTAAAAAGATTTATGCGATTGAATTCAATCAAGATGCAGTACAATCTGCACACATCTCATTACAAAACAATGATATAAAAAATGTTGAGGTCATTGGTAAGGATTTTTTAAAAGCACTAGAAGAGTTAGATGAAAAGAGAATAGATATCATGCTTTTTGATCCACCAAGATCTGGTTTGGGTGAAAAAACCATCGAGGTTATAAAACAATTCAAACCGAAAAGACTCGTATATGGTTCATGTAATCCATCAACTTTGGCTAAGGATTTAAATGAACTTATTGACCTATATGATATTAAAGAAGTTGTACCAATGGATATGTTTCCATTCACTAGTTTAGTTGAGAGTATTACATTACTTGAATTAAAAACGGAATTGTAAGAATATCAAAATAGACAATTAGAATAAATAAATGTAATAAACGGGCTGGATATTGATATGATCTAGCCTGTTTATTTTTTGGAATTCATGTATCTGTTAGAATTTGATTTTTTAAAACATAGCCATACATAAAATGAAAGGAAGATGTAAATAATTATGGTAAAATTATACGAATAGGAGAAGTAAATGAAAAATACAAAAAATATAATAACAATTACAACTTTTTTATTAAGCTATCTTTGTATGGGAGTTTTGATATATATTGCTGTGGCTGCAAGCAATAATAATTTTTTAACATCGTTAGAATTACTTTGGATTGGTTTTAATGGTACAAGTATCATGGTTGTTATGACATTAATTATTCATACGATATATTATCTTTATGAAAAGAACAAAAAAACTTTAATTTTGATGATTATTTCCTTTTTAAATGTTACTAGTTTGATTTTAGTTCCTTATGTTTTAGGACTTGCCTTAAATCATTTTTAGTATGTATAAGTTTAAAATTTTTTTGGAAATAAAGCAAATTCTTTTGAATTCTTAATAAGAAAATTATACATATGATGTATTCTGAAACCTTATTCTCTATGGATTAGGTAAAAATATGTCAATAGTGATTTTAAAATATAGTTTTAAAGTGATTATAAGTATCTTCAATTTTTGCATTTAACACAGATTTTTCAAAAATAACGTGAACGAAATTGTTCTTTTGTTCATAATCACCCATTTAGATACATTTGAGTCAATTTATGGTATACTCTTTAAGGTTATTGATTTAAACATTGCTATAAAATTAGTGTTTGATTTCAATCAAATACCTTTTATACTAAAAAAGAATGGAAATATCGAATGACATTTAATGAACTAAATATTATTGACCGTATTCAAAAATCACTTATACTCGCTGGTTATAGTGAACCAACACCCATACAAGTTGAGGCTATTCCTTTACTGCTGGAAAAGAAAGACATACTAGGAAGTGCACAAACAGGGACAGGAAAGACAGCTGCTTTTGCTATTCCTATTTTACAAAATATATATGCAGATAAAAATCATAAGGAAGATAGACTAATTAAAGCATTAGTGCTAACTCCAACTAGAGAACTGGCTACACAAATTTCAGAGAATTTTACCATATATGCGAAATACTTAAATATTAAAAATACTACTATTTATGGTGGTGTTTCTCAAAAAAGACAAGAAGAAGCTATAAAAAGAGGTGTAGATATATTAGTAGCTACACCAGGCAGATTGCAAGATTTAATGAATCAAGATATTATAGAATTAAAGCATGTAGAATATCTAGTCTTAGATGAGGCAGATCAAATGCTTGATATGGGATTCATTAAAGATGTGTTAAAAATTGTTTCTAAAGTACCAAAAAATAGACAAACTATGTTGTTTTCAGCTACAATGCCAAAATCAATTGAGGCTTTAGCTAAAGAAATTTTAGTTGAGCCAACTAGAATTGCTGTTACACCTGTTACACAAACCCTGGATGTTATTGAGCAAAGTGTCTATCATGTCGCAAAGAAACAAAAAACGAATTTGTTATTACATTTAATTCGTGAAAAAGAAATGAAATCAGTTTTAGTATTTACTCGAACAAAACACAATGCCAATAAATTAGTTAAAGAACTTATAACAGCAAATTGTGTAGCTGAACCTATTCACGGAAGTAAATCACAATCAGCAAGAGAAAAAGCACTTCTAAACTTCAAATCTGGAAAAACTAAGATTTTAGTAGCAACCGATATTGCTGCAAGAGGTATAGACATTGATAGTTTAGACTCTGTTATAAACTATGACTTACCTCAATTAGGTGAGACCTATATTCATAGAATTGGAAGAACCGGACGTGCAGGTTTAAGTGGACGTGCGATAAGTTTTTGTGATCCTGCTGAAAAGCCAATTTTATATGACATAGAAAAGCACATCAAAGCAAAAATTAAAGAAGTTAGTCATGATTTTGTCTTAGTTCAAGAATCAAGTGCTACAAAACTTGAAATAAAAAATACTGTAGATAAGACACCTAAGAAAAAATCGGTTACGAAACATTCCAAATTGCCGGATCATTTAAAATTTAAAGACTATAAAAAATCAAAAGATAAGAATCAAAAAGATAATAAAAAGAAAGAAAATAAAACGTTTGTTGAGTATCAAAAGAAGAAAAATCCTTTTTACCAAACAAAAAACAATAAGTAAGGGTGATGAGATATGATAAATGAGAAACTTAATATTGGAGACGTCATTGATGTCTTAATTAAGAAAATCGGTATCAACGGTGAAGGCATAGGTTATTATTGTAAACTTGCATGTTTTGTTGATCATGCTTTACCAGATGAGCTAGTAGAAATTGAAATCACAGAGATTTTCCCTACAAGAATTATTGGTAAAATTATTACCATTAAAGAGAAGAATCCTGATAGACTAGAAGTTCTATACCCGGATTATGATGCATGTGGTGCATATAATATGCAACATATAACCTATCCAAAATCATTAGAGTTAAAACGTGATATACTTATTAACTCAATTCATCACTATGTTAAAAATAGAATACCTTATGCAAAAATCAAGCCAATGATTGGAATGGAAGAACCTTTAGGTTATAGAAATAAAGTCTCATTACCAGTTAGAAAAATTGATGGTAAGAATAAGTTTGGTCTATATGCTAAGGGTGGTAATGAATTTATTCCTGTAAATGATACACCTGTGCAACATCCTAGAATTAATGAAATCATACAAGCGCTTGAAGTTTTATTAGATACATTTAAATTTCACGCTTATATTCAAAAAGATAAATCAGGATATTTAAAGTCTGTTGTTATTCGTCGTTCTCATAGTACAGGAGAGACACAAGTTTCATTTTTATTAATTGAAAAATTCAAAGATATTTCTTTAGTTGCTGAAAAGTTAGTTGAAATGTTCCCTGAAATTGTATCTGTTTTCGCATTTTACACGAAACAATATAAAGAACAAATATTCTTTACAACAGATTATGAAAAAATCTATGGGAAAGCTACAATCAATGAAAGAATCAATGGACAAATATTTTCATTATATCCAGAATCATTCTTCCAATTAAATACAGTCATGGCGGACATATTTTATAATAAGATGCGTGAACTCGCAAACCTTTCAGAAAATGATGTCGTTATCGATGCTTATGCAGGTAGTGCACCAATTAGTCATTACATTGCTAAAGATGTTAAAAAAGTATATGCAATTGAAATTGATCAAAGAAGTGTTCAAAGTGCGATATTATCATTAAAGAGAAATCAAATTCAAAATGTAACTGTATTACAATCAGATTTTACTAAAGCATTAAAAAATCTAGAAGTTGATACGATTGATGCGATGTTCTTTGACCCTCCAAGAACAGGTTTGGGTTATGATACGATCAAACAAGTATTAAAATTTAAACCTAAAAAAATCATATATGGATCATGTAATCCATCTACGTTAGCTAAAGATTTAAATGATTTAATGCAAATCTATGAGGTAAAAGAAATCATTCCAATGGATATGTTTCCTTATACACCATTGGTGGAGTCTATCTCGTTGCTCGTATTAAAATAGCCTTACAAAGCCATCAAAAATGCATAAAAATTGAACATTCAGAGTGTCAATAACATTTAAATTTTGTACATAAATGACTCTAGAAAAATGTACAAAATAGAACTGACAAAATAGAACTTTCATTACAAGTTAAAAGTGATTTATCTGTGTTTTATCCGGTTGTTTCAATTGATTATGGACAAGATAAGATTATTGATTTTAGGTTAGATGAAAGATTAATGATGAATTAAATTTTATGTTTTTACGAAATGCTATTAATAATTATAAATAAAAAGAACTTGTCTCCAATACATAAGAGACAAGTTCTTTTTATAAAATATTTTTATTATAATATCATCAATTAGTTATTTCAATTGATAAATAAGCTCATTTATACTTCAAATTGTAATATGGTATATAGTAATGATAACACAGAGCCTATAATTGCTAAAACATATGAAATGATCCCACCAATAGCGAGTTGGTAGTTTGCATAATTACCAGTAACGGTTTGACCAAGTATGACTGTACTGTATGAAGTATTTACTGGAACCTGGAATATGAGAATTATAGATAATGTGAATGTTATAGATAATAAGACCCCTAAAACCATTTTATAAACTGATGTTTTTTTCTCATTAATTACCATTATAAATACGAGTATTGATAATATGGATGGTAAGAAAAATGCAATAAAATTGTAATAACTAAATGGAATAATATATGTAGGTCCAAAGCTACCAAATACGCGACCCTCACCTCCAAAAACTGCTATAAAACCACTGAACATTGCTTCACCATCGTATTCTAGAACGGGTAAGAAGATAGTTGATGCGATGAATAGTGACAACAACAAGATGATAACTGGTAAAATATTTTGAATTTTCTTTATCATGATTGATACCTCCTAAACCTATTATAAAACATAAAAAAGATATTATATGTTAAAGTGCCCACTTTAAATTATTTAAATTACTCAGTTGATGATAAAATAGATGTTAAGGTGGTGAAGAAATGGCATTATTTAAAAACGAACTTCAAGAACAATTACTTCATATTCGTACAACTATTAGGAAAAAACATTTTGAAGAAACTGGTGAAGAAATCTTAGTATGTAGTGATCATGTTATTCAAGAAATGGCATCTAAAAAACCTACTAAACAAAGAGATTTACTTGCAATAAGTGAAGTAGATAACCATTTTTTAGAGAAATATTCTAGACATTTTTTAGTTGTTATAGACACATATGTTGAAAGTCAAGTTAAGACGATTAGGTTATCTAAATCAGCTCAACAAGTTATCAAACACTATAAAGACCGATTAGCTAATATTTCAAAAAATAACCATAATCTTTATTTAGGAAAAATTGATGCAACTCACAGTTTTGACTTAACCCATTTGGATTCAACAAATGATTTAAATGACTTTGTTCGAAATCAAAGAACAAAACAGTTAAAATTATCATTTAAAGAAGATAAATCATTTGACTCTATCACTAAGCTATACCGTGAAGTTAATAAAACATTCAAAGAAAAAGGTTCGTATAGTTTATATATTGCATATCCCTTTATAGAAGGTGTTTTTAAGAAAGAGAAATTTCCAATCAAAGCCCCTTTATTATATTATCCAGTTAGATTAGAAAGAACCTTAAAAACATTTACATTAAAGAAAGACAATGAAAGAGATATAGTATTCAATCGAGATTTATTACTTACACTTTCTAAACTAAATAAGACTAAACCAATTAAAGATTTACCCCAAATTATAGATATGAGTGAACAAACAATGAATCAAATTGTTTTACCACTCTATGAATCCTTTGGATTAAACATAAATAGATACCAAGAGGACCTACAATATATTAACTTTAAGAACATGTTAAAAGATGATTTCATGAAAAATACAAAATCGTCTTTTATGATCAAACCATATATAACACTTTCTAGATTTGAATTATATTCATCAAGTGTACAAACAGATATGGACAAAATACTTGCTACAAACAAGTATAATGACCTATTAGAAGGTTTGATTGATGAAAAGGATATTGATTCAAGGGAACAAGGCATACCACCAATAGATATTAAACCTGTGCGTGAAAGTCAAATTAAATATATTAACGATTTAAACTTCTCGCAAGAGAAGGTTATAGAACTTTTAAATAAAGAGAAAAAGTTAGTTATATGGGGGCCGCCTGGAACTGGAAAAAGTCAAACCATTACTTCACTTATCGCATCAAGTATTTTAAATGGTGAAAATGTTTTAGTCGTATCAGAGAAAAAAGTGGCTTTAGAGGTTATTTACTCAAGATTAAAACGCGCAGCTAAATACGCTATTTTTCTAGATGATGCTGAGAATAAACAAGTATTTTATGATCAATTTAAAAAGATACTAGACCCTGAACCACCTGTTAGAACTGAAAATAATGATATATACTCACATGATATTGAAATTGAAGAAACCTTAAATACACTTGAAGAATCCCTTAAATTACTCTATAAAAATCAACTAGATGGATTGTCTGTTCATGAATTATACTATCGATATATTAAAGATAAAGATGTGGTCAATGAATTAAAACCACTTCATATTTTTAATTTGTTTAATCAAACATTTAAAAAACCTAAATTTCAATTTGTGTTAGATATTGAAAAGAAATTTAAGACAGATAAATTTTTAAGTGAAATGATAGATTTATATCGTTTATTTAAAAAATTTCCCTATTTAAGAAAAATAGATACAGCTTATACACGTTCACATAAACTGATATTTAAAGAATTCCATGATAAATACCTAGAAGCACTGGGATTATATACAAAAGCGGGATTTTTTAAGAAGAGAAAAATCGTAAAGTCCATTGTTAATTTGTATAGTGGACAACTTAATTTTATATCTCCTAAAGTAAATATGATAAAACGACTGATTCATGATATGTTTATGTATCCTTATTTAGAGAATTTTATTTGGACGAATCTATCTTCATTAAATAAGAAATATCAGCAGTACCATGATTTAAATAAGAATGAAACCTCTTATTTAATGATGTTATCCGATGCTAAGCTATTTGAAAATGTTCCTGATATTTATAAATACAGAACATATATTATGGATGCATACTTTACAGGATTCTTAGAAGATTTTAAAGCAAAAAACCAAAGTAGTCTCTATATACTGGATAAGTACCAATCAAAAATTGATGAATTATCTAAAAATCAAGATACGAAAATGCGAATTACATTAGAATCTTTTGAAATGGAACTTTATAAACATGCGCTTGATTTAAGCAACACCAAAAGAATTATGGATATTAAAAGAATTTTAGATGGTACAAACAAACCAAGCGTTCAATCATTTATTGAGAAGTTCAATTTAGAAATTCAAAACCATATAAGACTCTTCATGATGACACCTGAAGTAATTTCTGCAACACTTCCATTAATACATGGAATGTTTGATTTGGTGATTTTTGATGAAGCAAGTCAAATGTTTGTTGAAAAAGGTATTCCTGGAATATACCGTGCGAAGAAAGTAGTCATTGCAGGAGATCCAAAACAACTTAGACCATCAAGTTTAGGTATTGGTAGGTTAGAGGATTCCGATAATCTTTATGAAGAGGATGCTGAACAAGATATTACTTATGAAGCCAAAAGTCTATTAGACTTAGCCCGATTTAGATTCAAAGAAGCCTTACTAAATTATCATTACCGATCAGAATATGAAGAATTAATTGCATTCTCTAATCATGCTTTTTATGATGCAAAACTAATGATTGCACCCAATCAATCGAATCCGGATGAACCACCGATTACTTATCATTATGTAAAAGATGGTCGTTTTATTCAACGTAGTAATGTGAATGAAGCAAAAGAAGTGGTAAAGATTATACAAAAGATTTTTAGAGAACGAAAAAATAATGAATCCATTGGTGTCATAACCTTCAACAGTCCGCAACGCGATATGATCATGAATGAAATTGATCAAATGCTTTTTAAAAGAGGAACATATCAAAAAGCATTTGAACAGGAGTTATTTAGAAAAGACAATGACCAAGATACTTCTTTATTTGTCAAAAATATTGAAAACGTTCAAGGTGATGAAAGAGACATTATTATATTTTCAATGGGTTATGCTAAAAACGAGTTAGGTATTTTACAAAGACAATTTGGATGGTTAAATCAAGAAGGTGGTAAAAACCGTTTGAATGTTGCTATTACAAGAGCTAAAAAGAAAATCTACTTTGTTTCAAGTTTATATCCTGAAGAATTTAAAGTAGATGACTTAAGTTCAACAGGGCCTAAGTTATTAAAAGACTTTATGAGATATTGTTATTTTGTATCGCATAAAAATAATGCAATGACAAAAGAAGTGTTGAAAAATCTTTATTTAACGGATGCATCCACAAAAGAAGCACTGATAAGTGTGATGATTGATGACTTAAGCAAAAAATTGGAAAAACTTGGATATCAAGTTGAACATCATATAGGTATTGGTAAATACCGAATTGATTTAGCAGTTAAAAAAGATAATCAATCCTATCAACTCGGTATTATTTCTAGTTTGGATAAAGCTGGTGCGAGTGCTAGAAAAGATTTCTTACACCAAGAAAAATACTTACATTCAAGAAACTGGAAAATATATCGATTATTTGAATCGAATTGGTTTACAGATCCACAAAAAGAATTAAAAAATATTAAAGAGTTACTTAAAAATTAATGAAAGAGGTTAACTTATGAATCCTGTATTTGTATACATTTACGTCATCATATGGTTTTTCATATCAATTCTTACGTTTGTACTTTACAAAATTGATAAAGAAAAATCTAAAAAGGGACAGTTTAGGATTAAAGAAAGAGATTTACTGCTCTGTACAATCGCACTTGGTTCGATTGGTGGATTAATGGGTTTATACATCGTTAGACATAAAACAAAACATTGGTATTTTGTTTTAATTAATTGGTTATCCTTTATAACACATTGCTATGTACTTTATTATATATTTACCAATGTAGGTGCAATCGTATGACAAAAAATCTTCAATTAAAAAGTAAAAACTATGTTGAATTAACCATAGAACATGAAAATGATTCTGTCGTTTTAATATTTCCTGGTGGGGGATATCAATACACTTCAGAAAGAGAAGGGGAAGTTGTAGCATCAAAATACAGAGCAGAAGGATTTAATACTGCGATTTATCATTACCGCGAAGAAAAACTCTTATATCCTGAAACGACATTAGAATCCTATGAGGTTTTAAAACTATTAAAAGATAATGGTTTTAAACAAATCTTTTTATTAGGATTTTCAGCCGGAGGCCATTTGGCACTACATACAACCATTCAGTATAAGAATTTGATTCAAGGACTTATATTGGCTTATCCAGTCATTTCAACCGATGAGGATTCTATACATCAAGGTTCTTTTAACAATCTACTGGGTGATCGTGATTATTATAGAAATGAAGTTTCACTTGAAAAAATAATTACAAGAAAATTACCACCGAGTTATATATGGCATACAAAAACAGATTTATCTGTACCTATTTCAAATAGTTACAAGCTAGTACAAGCGCTTGAACTAACAAAAACAGTCTATCAATTCAGAGTTTTTGAACATGGTCCACATGGACTATCACTTGCTACAAAAGAAGTGAGTCAACCTAATATCGATCCACAAGTGTTTGAAGATACATATAAAGATGTAGCAATTTGGTTTAAAGAGTCTGTAGATTTTTTAAAATCAATTAAAAAATAGTGAAAATATATCTAATTTTGCATAAAAACTTGTAAAAATGATATTTCATAGTAAAATAAAAGTATATAAAAGATTTAAGGGGGAAATTAGTATGAATTTAAATGAATTATTAGATTTTAATACATGGGGTGTATGGCATTATGTGATTGCCGGTGCTATTTTATTACTTTTACTGTTTATACTTTTCTTAATTTTTATGCCTAAGAAAAAAGTAAAGCCTGTAAAAAATAACGTTCCACTAGCAAACTCAAATGAAGCATTAAAGACCAAACCGTCTGATATTGATCAATCGCCTTTAAATGATACAGAAACTGAAAAACCTAAAGAAGTAAAGGTTACACCGATAGAAAAAGCACCTCAAATGGATGAGGTCAAAGAGCCTAAAAAGTCTGTTTCAACACCTAAAGAAGAAACATTGACGCCTACAGAAGATACACCTAAAGAAACAGTTAAAAAAACTAATAAACCTTCTAAATACCATATTTCACAAAACAAAGATGAAGATAGCGAATTTTCAAAAATGTGGCGTGTTCGAAAAGAAGGGTCAAGTAAAACGATTAAGTATTTTAAAACTCAAAAAGAAGCAATAACTTTTGCAGAAAAATTAGCTGAGAATCAAGATTCATCTATCGTTATTCATAAGAAAGACGGTTCAATTCGTAAACAAGATTATACGAAAAAAGAATCCTAGAATTATCACATAAATGAATCATTAAGCTCCCATTAGGTCATAAATTAGGGAGCTTTTATTCTATCATGTTAAAATATTTATTGAGGGTTATATATTATGTGTGGAAGATTTACAATTAACTTAACTTATGATGAATTAGAAAAGTATGTTCAATCTCATTATCAAAATATTGAGATGAGATCTTTTAATTTACCACGCTATAATGTAGCACCAGGTGAGGATGTTATTGCGATACTAAATGATGGTAAAGGTTTTAGAATAGGTGAAATTAAATGGGGTTTTCAACCCAAAATTATCCAAGATGAAAACTTTCAAATGATCAATGCAAGATCTGAGTCTGTATTTGAAAAATCAACTTTTAAAGAAAGTATTTTACTAAGACGTTGTGTCGTTGTTGCTGATGGTTTTTATGAATGGGATAAGAAAAGTGGAAGCCGTAAACCTTATTTAATCCATACAAATGATAAAGTATTTAGAATGGCTGCTATATGGAATGTATCCATCGATAAGACAGGCAAAAAAATATTCACCTTAGCTATCATGACAATTGATAGTAATGATATGATGCATGAGATTCATGATAGAATGCCTGTGATTTTAGATGATGAATCAGAAAGAATATGGTTAAACCCGAAAATAATGGATATCCATTCCATTCAAAAAGTATTTAAAAAATATCCAAGTGATCTGATGTTTAAACATCAAGTTTCCAATAAAGTAAACAATAGTAAGAATAAATCTGTAGAGGTTGTAGAGGTTATAAAATTATGAGTGATAAAAAAATAAAACGCATTGGTGATATTATCTATGCACTAGATACAGATGAAATATTTAGTCATTTAAAATTGAGAGGCACATCTGCTTTTCAATTTTTAATCCCTGAAATAGGATTTCTAACAAATTACCTAAAGTTCGACCTGGATTCAAATGAAAAGGTTGATAAAGTAAATGTAATTAGAAATGAAGTTATAAAGAAAATACCATTGGTTTTACAAAAATATAACTTTTCATTAGATTTAAAAGAAACGAAATTAACGGGTGTGCTAGATCAATTTATCGTTATTGATTTAACCACAAAAGATAAGTATATTCTAGAAATAGACTATATGAATCGAACGCATTTATTAAATCCAGAATATTTTGCTAGAAAAGATGCAACTTTCTATGATTTACATATCAATGCATTATCAACTTTAGAAAATTATGCGATATATTTTGTTGAGTTGATTAAAAATGAAACGGATTACAAAGTACTAGATGAAATTATTAATGCGAATAAAATTTTAGATCAACAAATACCTCTAATCAAAAAGATGATCACTTTTTATTTAGGGGTTGATGCAATTTATGAACCAAAGAAAATATCAAATCATGGTGTTTTACTAGAAAAACTAACGGATTTTAATGAACCTGAAATTCTATTTTTAAATAATTTAAAGAATTATTCATTTGAACCAACACTCATATTTGGTCAAATGATGTCTAATAGAATTTTAAATCACCCTAAAATATTGAAAAGGATGAAATCAAAAGCATGAATAAAATAACATTTGGAATTACAACCTTTTTAGAATCGGGTGTCGATGCAGATTCCGGTCAAATCAGCCATTTTGAACGCATCAATCATGCGATAGAAGAAATCGTTAAAGCAGATGAAGTGGGCATTGATTTTTATGGTATTGGAGAACATCACCGAAGTGACTATGCAGCAACAAACCCTGAAATGATTTTAGCATCAGCAGCCAAACTCACCAAAAATATTATGCTTGGAAGTGCTGTGACTGTATTATCAAGTGAAGATCCTATTAGAGTATATGAAGCATTTTCAACGCTTGATAATCTATCAAAAGGTCGTGCACATATTATGGCAGGAAGAGGGTCATTTATAGAATCATTTCCTTTGTTTGGTTATGATTTAGAAGATTATGATGACTTGTTTACAGAAAAGTTAAATCAGTTGATTCATATCAATCAACATGAGGTTAGTCACTGGAAGAAAACAAAACATACTGTGGCTTTAAACGATATAACAATTTATCCTAGAAGTTATCGTAAAGAACTTTCAATGAGTATTGCAGTAGGTGGAAGCCAACAAAGCGTGGTTAGAGCTGCAAAACTTGGATTACCGATGATACTTGCTATTATTGGTGGTGATCCTATTCGTTTTAAACCATTTGTGGATTTATATAAATATTTTTATATTGCATCTGGACATGATGAATCAAAAATGGAAATTGGTGTTCATGCACATGGTTTAATCACAGATCAAGATGAATCTGAGTTTTTCGAAAGATATTTTAAATCACATCATGCTTACTTTAAGAAGATTGGATCTGAAAGAGGATGGAGTGAAACAACGAAATCAATGTATTATCATAATATTGAACACGGTCCTTTGTTTATTGGTAATGCAAAAAGAGTAACTGACAAGATTGAAAGAGTTATGAAATCACTTGGTATTAATAAATTCTTACTACATGCTCCAGGTGCTTATATGCCACATGAAGATGTGATGAAATCACTGGAATTATATGGATTAGAAGTTATACCCAAACTTAAAGAGAGATTATCATAATCTTTCTTTTTATTTACTTTTTAACTTCATGATAAAATAAAGGCAAAGGGGTGATATATATGAAGTTAGGAATTATTGGAGCATCAGGATTTATTGGTCGATCAATTGTAAAAGAAGGTCTTTTATTAAAACATGAGATTATTGCAATCTCAAGATCTGGAATATTTGAAAAAACAAACGGTTTAACCAGTGTGCACTGTGATGTATTTAATACTGAGGATTTAAAGCAAACATTAAAACATGTTGACATCATTATATCTGCTTATAATCCTGGATGGTCAAATCCTAAGTTATATGAGGATTTTATGAAGGGAAGCAAAAATATTATCAAAGTTTCTAAAGAGCTTCAAAAACCACTTGTTATTATTGGAGGCGCATCGAGTCTTTTATTACAAAATGGTGAACCACTTTATTATAAATTAAGTGGTGATCTAAAAGTCATGGTGAAGGGTGCTTTTGATTTATTCGAAGAAATTAAAAAAGATCGTTCATTTAAATGGACTTTCATTTCTCCTGCCCAAGAAATACTTCCACTAGAAACTAGAGAAAAGTTCAAAGTTGGAGAGGATTATTTACTCTATAATTCTAGAGGGAAATCACAGATTAATATTATTGATCTAGCACATTTTGTGTTAACTCAAGGAATTGATCCATTTAATCAGTATAAACACTTAACATTAAGTAATATATAATACGTAATAGGGATGCCAGATAACGACATCCCTTTTTGTTAATTTATACATGATTCTAAGATGTAAACGGTTGCATAGATTTCGAATCAAGTTAATATGATAAAATAACTTTGGTCTTATAAATAACTTTTGAAAGGAAATTAAGAAATGGATAACGTTTTTATCAACAAAGATACCTTTAAAGGTGCATATATTTTATCATTATCACATTTATTTAATAAAAAAATAGAGAATGCAACCTTATATGAAAAATATGCAACATTGGCTGCTTTAGTCAATAAGCAATTAAGAACTAATTATGAATTAACAAATGAATATGTGGTTAAGCATAATATGAAGAAAACCATTTATTTTTCAATGGAATTTTTAATGGGAAGATTAATCACTTCAAATCTCATGAATGCAGGATATGCTCAAGTTGTCAAAGAGGCATTTGATGATTTTGGATTTGATTTAAATGAAATTGAACATGCAGAATCCGATGCAGGTTTAGGAAATGGTGGATTAGGTCGTCTTGCAGCATGCTTCTTGGATTCTGCAGCGTCATTATCACTTCCATTATATGGAAACTCCATTCGATATAAAAAAGGTTTTTTTGTCCAAAGATTTGAAAATGATCAACAAAAAGAATACCCAGATGCTTGGTTAAATAAACCATTCTATTGGGAAGAAAGAAAAGAAGATGAAGCAATTCAAATTCCTTATTTCGGATACGTTAAAGATATTAAACTAATTGATCCAGTATGGGTAAAGGCTGTACCTTATGATGTAAAAGTCGTTGGTGCAGATAATAATGTCGTTACACATTTAAGATTATGGTCTACTGAAAAATCAGAATGGCAAACATACCAAGATAATGAATATTTAGAGATGGTAGATAAGATATCAGAATCTTTATATCCAGATGATTCAACTGAGCAAGGGAAAGTGCTTAGATTACAACAACAGTATCTTTTCTCAGCAGCGGGTATTAAATCAGCTATTTTAGAACATAAAAAGCTTGGTAGAGATGTTAGAGATTTACATAAGTTTTATACATTCCAAGTTAATGATACACACCCTACATTAATTATTCCTGAATTGATGAGAATTTTAATGGATGAAGAAAACTTAGGATATGATGAAGCTTGGAATATCGTAACACAAAGCGTTGCATATACAAACCATACAATATTAGCTGAAGCGTTAGAAAAATGGAATATCAAAATATTTAGAAGTTTATTACCAAGAATATATGAAATTATCCAAGAAATGAATCGACGTTTTAAGATTGTATTAGAAGAAAACCAAGTTCCTGTCGAGAAAGTATATCAAATGCAACTCATCGGTGCTAACAATGTACGTATGGCGAATATATGTATCTACGCATCATTCTCAGTAAATGGTGTTGCAGCACTTCATACTGAAATATTAAAGAATATCGAGTTAAATGATTTCTATAATCTATATCCTGATAAGTTTAATAATAAAACCAATGGAATTACACATCGTCGTTGGTTAATTCACATTAATCCTGAATTAACATCATTAATCAATAATCTAATTGGTACAGAATGGCAAAAAGATTTATCATTAATTAAGAAACTTGTTGCTTTTAAGGATGATCAAAAAGTATTAGATCAAGTTAAAGCAATGAAACTTTCTAAGAAAAGACAACTAATCCAAAAAATATATGAAGATACAAATGTTCGATTAGATGAGAATGCAATTTTTGATATTCAAATTAAACGTCTACACGAATACAAAAGACAATTATTAAATGCATTAAATATCATTCATACTTATCTTAGATTGAAGAAAGATCCAGTATTTAAGAAAAATTTCCATCCTCAAAACTTTATTTTTGGTGCTAAAGCAGCTCCATCATATATTATGGCAAAAGGTATTATTGAACTTATTAATAAAATGTCAAAAGTCATTAATAATGATGTTGAAACGAATCATTTATTAAAAGTTGTATTTGTAGAAAACTACAATGTAACCTATGCAGAATATTTATTTCCAGCAGCAGATTTATCTGAACAAATTTCTACAGCATCCAAGGAAGCAAGTGGTACTGGTAATATGAAGTTTATGTTAAATGGTGCAATAACAATTGGTACGATGGATGGAGCTAATGTTGAAATTGTTGCTGAAGCAGGCATAGAAAATGCTGTCATTTTTGGAATGAGTGCAGAAGAAGTAACGAGACGTTATAAAGAAAATGGTTATAAACCTAGAAAAATTTATGATGAAGATGTTAGATTACAAGAAATCTTTGAATTTATTAGAAATTTAACACCGAATAAAACACACTTTGATTTTATTCTTCAAAATCTGCTAACATCAGATTATTTCTTCGTGATGGCTGATTTCGCAAGTTATGTTGAAGCACAAGAGAATGCAAACAAACTATATCAAGACCAAAAATCATGGTGGAAGATGTCATTAATGAATATTGCAAATGCAGGATTCTTCTCATCTGACCGTACAATCCAACAGTATAATGATGATATTTGGCATCTAGATTATATTAAATTATAAAATAGAAACTAAAAATGCCTTATCGTTTGTTATAAGGCATTTTTCTTTCTTAAAATAAGGTAAAATATATATAGGTACATAAAGGGGGTTTATCACATGTTTAATACTGAACATGCTAATCTATTTTTACTAGGTCATGATTATCTCGCATATCAATTACTCGGTTCTAAATTAAATAAAAATGAGCAAAATGAAATCATATCTACCACATTTACTGTTTATGCTCCTCATGCTAAGGAAGTACGTTTAATTTCTGAATTTAATTTTTATAATGGTAGTGAGCATGTCTTTAATAAAGTACATCCACAAGGTTTTTTTCAAATAACTATCCATAGAAATATGGAATATGAACTTTATAAATATGAAATTATTACTACAAGTGGTGAGATTTTACATAAATCAGATCCATTTGGATTTTATCATGAGTTAAGACCTGGAAATGCATCCAAAGTTTATGATATAGATGGATATGAGTGGCATGATCAATTGTTTATTGAACAAAGAAAACCACTTGATAAAGAGCCAGTCTTAATATATGAGGTTCATTCAGGTTCATGGAGACGTAAATTTGGTGGCTTTAAACCCTATAATGAGGTTTGTCATGAACTCATTGAGTATGTTAAAAATCAAGGTTTTACACACATTGAACTAATGCCTATATATGAACATCCATTGGATGATTCCTGGGGTTATCAAGGAACAGGGTTTTTCTCTGCAACATCCAGATATGGATCTCCAAAAGATTTAATGTATTTGATTGATCAATGTCACCAGAATAATATCGGTGTCATCATCGACTGGGTTTTGGGACATATTAACAAAGACAGTTTTGGTCTATCTCGATTTGATGGAAGTTTTTTATATGAATATGAAGATAGTTTCAAAAGAGAAAATGTCACTTGGGGAACTGTCAATTTAGATTTTTCTAAAGGTATTACAAAAAGTTTTATGTCCTCAGCACTTCACTTTTGGATGGAATATTTCCATGTGGATGGATTTAGAATTGATGCTGTTTCAAATCTAATTTATTATCTAGGAAATAAAGATAATGGTGTTAATTTGGAAGCAACCAATTATCTTAAGGAACTATCGAGTTCTTTATATGAAAAAAATCCTTACCTATTATTTAGTGCAGAAGACTCCACGGATTTTCCTAAAGTTACACATAAGGTAAAAGAAGGTGGTTTAGGTTTTAATTATAAATGGAATATGGGTTTCATGAATGATACATTAGAATATTTTAAAAATGATCCTATTTATAGGAAGTATCATCATCATAAACTTACCTTTGGTATGGTTTATACATATAATGAACAATTTATTCTTCCTTATAGTCATGATGAGGTCGTTCATATGAAAGGATCTTTATGGAATAAGATGTCAGGTTCATACGAACAAAAGTTTGCAAATCTAAGAGTTCTTATGACATTTTATATGACACATCCTGGTAAAAAGTTATTATTTATGGGACAAGAGTTTGCTCAAATATCTGAATGGGATTTTAAAAAAGAACTTGATTGGAATTTATTAACTTTTCCGATTCATGATAGTTTTAATCGATACTTTAGAGATTTAGCTCAAGTCTATAGACATCATACAGCACTATATCAAAAAGATCATGACCCAAGTGGATTTAAATGGGTTATGGTTGATAATATGAACCAATCAATCTATGCTTATTTAAGATTTTCAGATGATGAGACACTTTTAATCATCCATAATATGACACCTAATTTTTACCAAACATATCAGTTAGGTGTACCATTTGAAGGTTTTTACGAAGAAATCTTAAATTCAGATAAAGACATTTATAGTGGTCATAACCAGTATAATGGTCTCAGTCTAAAATCAACTAAAGGTCAAGTACATGGTTTTGATAACTTTATAACACTTAAAGTAGCAGGACTTACAAGTATGATATTTAAATATAAAAAAAGTAAGTGATAGTTATCACTTACTTTGTAGAATTTCTTTCAATTAATTCAACATCCATAACCTCATGTAAAGTAGGTAATTCAACACCTCGAATCAATCGAGTTAAGTTTAGGAATGCTTGTTTACCTAAGAGACTTATAGGTTGTGCGATGGTTGTGAGTGGTGGATTGATCCATGAGCAAAATGGTGTATTATCATAACCAATAATTTGAACATCTTCAGGAATTCGTCTACCTAATTTCTTAAGAATTGAGGATATGACAAGAGCGAGAGTATCTGAATAAGCAAATATACCGTCAATTTGTGGGTTTGCTCTTAAGACTTGTTCAATCAGTTTAGCATCTGGATTGACTAAATCAAAATCAAAAATTTCAGCATGAATATTGTGTGACTTAATTTCTTTCTTAAAACCTAATGTTCTTTCCTTGGTTGTCATTAAGAAACTAGGACCTCTAAAAATCGCTAAATTTTTGGATCCACCTTGAATCAATCTTCTAGCAGCAAGTTCACCAGCTTTAACGGAGTCTGCTGTAATAGAAGGAATGTTTTCATCCAAGATGTGGTCTACTGTAATGATAGGTACTTTCATTTCATCTAATTTAGAAGCATTTTGGAAATTAGAAGCGATAATGATACCTTCAATATTGTACTGTTCAAAGAATTTTATATATTCAAGTTCACGCTCTGGATCATCTTGAACGTTAAAGAACATGATTTTATAACCATTTGCTTGAGCCTGAGACTCAATTGATTCCAGTAACTCACCGTAGAAGTATGGCCCAATGTGCGGAACAATTACAGCAATAATTTTAGATGAACGGTTTGTTAAACTTCTGGCCAATTGATTTGGCACAAAGCCTAAATCTTTAATCGCTTTGTCAATGATGACTCTTGTATCCTCATGAACATAACCTTTTTGATTGATGACTCTAGATACAGTTGAAATGGAGACATTAGCCTTTTTAGCAACATCTTTGATTGTTGGTTTCATACATATTCACCTCATATAGATTATTGTAACACATATATTATTTTTTCTAAGAAAGCGTGGTAAAAAAAATGAAAGTATTTATAGATGATTTTAACATGATACGTGTAGAATCAAACCATTATATCCATGATATTGGTATAGAAGGATATCAAGTTTATTGGTATAAAAATGAAGGATATAATCAATATTTTAAAGTAGATAAACCACTTGAGTTACATGTGGTGGATCACATATGGATTAATGAAGTTAAGTATCCACTCTATATTGGTCTTGTTACACTCACTAAAGGATTTGACAAGAAGTACCAATATACTGGAAAACTCGGAGTCATTTATCAAGAAAAAGAATCAACATTTAAAGTGTTTAGTCCGGTTGCTAAAGAAGTTAAGTTAGTTTTAGATGGTGATATATTTGATATGAATTACAATCAAGGTATATATGAAGTCACTGTACCTGGAAAACACCACTTAAAACCGTATCACTATTTAGTACGTTTAGTCGATACGTTTGAAAAAGCAAGTGACCCATATGGAATTGCATCAAATCTAGAATCCAATGTGGTTGTTGACTTGAATCAAACCTATCAACAAGTAGAAAACTTTGTATCACTTAAAAAGTATACGGATGCTGTTATTTATGAAGGTCACATTAGAGATTTAACCATCCAACTTGATGTAGAAAGTAAAGGAACTTTTTTAGGTGTAGTAGAACACAGTAACCACTTAAAAAGCAATGTTTTAACGTATATCAAGAAATTAGGAGTAACACATCTACAACTGTTACCTGTATTTGATTTTTACGGAGTTGATGATGTCCAAAAAGATGCATCTTATAACTGGGGTTATAACCCAATGCAATATTTTGCATTAGAAGGATGGCTTTCAGATAATCCAAATGATCCAATAAGACGTATTAATGAGTTTAAAATGGTTATTGATGCAGCGCATCAATTGAAATTAGGTATCAATATGGATGTGGTCTATAATCATGTTTATGAACGTGCATTATTTCCTTATGATAAATTTGTACCTGGATATTTCTTTAGACATGATAAAAATCACCAACCTACACATTCAGCTTTCTTAGAAAATGATATAGAAACCACCCGATTTATGGTGCGTAAATTAATCATCGATTCACTGGTTCATTTTGTAGAACACTATAAGATTGATGGTTTTAGATTTGACCTTATGGGACTCATGGATTTAGATACCATGAATATCCTTAGAGAAAAGTTATTAGAATTCAATCCAAACATCATGATTTATGGTGAAGGATGGAATATGGATAATGCTTTACCAAAAGCACTTAGAAGCAATATGCATAATCAAGCATTAATGCCTGGTGTTGGTCATTTTAACGATTTTTATCGTAATACATTTAAAGGTGCACTTCATACTAAAGAGTTAGGTTATGCAACAGGTAGTCATAAACACATTGAGGAAGCAATGCTAGGAATTATAGGCTCACCACACATGTTTACAGAACCAGCAAAATCTCTTAATTATGTGGAATGTCATGATAATTTAGCACTCTTTGATACTTTAGATTTTAACTATCAAGATGAAAAGGTTAAAAAAACATATCAAGATTTTGCAAACCATTTAATTGCGATCTCACAAGGTGTACCTTTCTATCACGCGGGTCAAGAACTTTATCGTACTAAAATGGGAGTAGAGAATTCATATAACAGCCCTGATGCGATCAATAAAATTATATGGAAAATTGATAAATCTGTTTCAAATTTCAAAAAAATACTTAAGATTAGAAAAAAATATCCATTATATCGTTTAAATCATTATGATGATAAAGCTGTTGAAATCCGTCATGAAAATGGTTATATCTTATATACACTAAAGTCAAAAACGTATGAACTTGTTCATTATATTAAAAATGATTATAAACCTCTTGTGATTAATCCAATTGGAAAATTATTATTTAATTCTAAGAAAACTCAAGTAGAACATGATAAAATAGTTTTTAATGAACCAGGTGTATATATATATTATAAAAAGGTAGGAAATATTTCATGAGTAAATATTTTATAGGAATTGATGTGGGTGGAACAAATGTTAGAATCGGATTAGTTGATGAATCTCTCAATATCATCCATGAAGAAAAACATCAATCTAAAAAGATTGGTAAAAATTTAGGACCATTTATTAAAGAATTTGCTTTAAAACATAAAGAGAACCATGAAATACTTGCTATTTCAATTGGTTTCCCTGGACTAGTAGATCAAGCAACTCGATCTGTTTTACATATTCCAAATCAAAGAGATTTTGAAGGTGATTATCTACTTAAGATTGAAGAAGAGCTAGGTATTCCGATAATTGTAGGGAATGATGTCAACTTATTAATGCTTTATGATGCTTCATTTTTTGGAATTGATCCGAATAAATCTGTTTTAGGATTTTACTTAGGAACAGGTTTTGGTAATGCTATTCGTATTAAAAATCAGTTATACCAAGGTGAATTTGGTGCAGCTGGAGAAATAGGACATGTACCAGTATATTTGAATGGATATAAGAAGGATGAAACTCAAGATGATTTAGAATCTATTGTATCTGGATTTAATCTGATTAAGATTCATGAAAAGCATTTTAAAGATACGCCATTTGAAGAAATATTTAAAAAGCATTTTGATTCAGAACCTATTCAAACTTATTTACATATTTTAGCATTCTATATTGCAACGGAAATGACTATTTTAGATATTTCTACCATTATTCTAGGTGGTGGAGTTATCATGAGTGAACAATTTCCTAAGGCTTACTTAGAACGTTTAATTAAAAAGAACTTATTTGCAAAATTAACTCAAGAGAATTTTAAAACATACTATGCACACCCTACAGTGAATTCAGGTATACTTGGAGCTGTACTTTACGCAAAATCACACTTAAGCATATAGGAAGGTTATTTATGAAAGTATTACTTTATTCACAGAAACAAGGCATGCTAAAAAAATCAGGTATCGGACGAGCATTTTATCATCAAAAAAAAGCACTTGAATCTGTTGGGGTTGAGTATACACTTGATCCGAATGACACATTTGATTTAGTACATATCAATATGGCTAGTTCAGGAGTTATTAAAAAATTCAAGAAAAAATATCCTGTGATCGTACATGGACATTCCACAGTTCAAGACTTTAGAAGAAGTTTTGCTTTTTGGAGATTCATCGCACCATTCTTTTATAAACATCTTCAAAATACTTATGGTATTGCAGATTTAATTATCACACCAACAAGATACTCTAAGTTTCTGATTGAATCCATGTATGTAGTTAAATCACCGGTTGTGGCATTATCTAATGGTATAGATTTAGATGCATATCAATATGATCAAGTTAAGGTTGATCAATTTTACCAGCGTTTTAATCTCAAAAAGGAAGATAAAATTGTAATAGGTGTTGGACTTCTTTTTGAAAGAAAAGGCATACATGATTTTATTGAAGTAGCAAGAACGATGCCAGATACAACATTTATTTGGTTTGGAACATTACCAAGTTATATGACAACACATTTTATTAAAAAAGCAATTAAACGTAAACCTAAGAATATGATTATGGCAGGTTATGTTGAAGGTGATGTTATGAAAGGTGCATTTAGTGCTGCAAACTGTGTTTTCTTCCCGAGTTATGAAGAAACAGAAGGCATTGTCGTATTAGAGGCACTTGCAAGTAAAACACCTGTTGTTCTTAGAGATATACCGGTTTATTATGATTGGTTATTTGATAAGAAACATGTTTTAAAGGGTCATAATAACTATGAGTTTAAAAATTTAATTGAATTAATTATGAGCAATGACCATCAAGAAATGATTGAAAATGGATATAAAATAGTTAAAGACCGATCATTGGATAAAATTGGATTAGGGCTTAAAAAAGCGTATGAGGAAGTCATTAAAATTAAACGATAGGAGAAAATATGGAATATTTCAAGCTATCTAATGGATTTTTAGTACCTAAAATAGGTATGGGAACCAATACCTTTGGCAAGAAAGACAATGATTTTCATGGTGAAATTACTGGAGATACTAAAGAATTATTATCAAGTTATCAAAATGGATATAGACTGATTGATACAGCGATTATGTATAGAAATGAGGCTGTCATTGGTAAATCCATTAAAGAATCAAAAATAGGTCGAGAATCTATTATTGTTACATCTAAAATATCAGCAAGATCGCCATTTATTGATAGTGAGGAAACGATTAGAAACTATTTAGACCAGTCGATTGAACATATTGGAGAATATGTTGATATTTATCTGATTCACCATCCTTCAGCTGATATGGAAACGAACCTTAATTTGTGGAGGGTTTTAGAGTCCTATTATGATAAAGGATTATTTAAAGTCATTGGTGTATCTAATTTCGATGAAGAACAACTAAAATATTTAATGGATCATGCAAGAATTAAACCTATGATGAATCAAATTGAATCTAATCCCAATCGATTTAATCATGAATTAATCAAATACTCTTTGATGCATCATTGTTTACCTGTTGCATGGGGACCACTTGATCCTGTGCCTAATAAAGATGTATTAACAAATATAGGAAGTAAGTACCATAAAACTTGGGCTCAAGTTTTACTCAGATATCAAATTCAACGCGGTGTGGCTGTTATTCCAAAAAGTCACAATGCAATACGACAAAAAGAGAATATAGACATCTTTGATTTCAATTTAACGGATGAGGATATCCGTAAAATTGAGGGATAATTTGTGAGGATAATCTATTTTCAGAAAAAAAATATTAGAACATGTTATAATAACAAGAGTTCGACGACACTTAGGAGGAAATTATGAAATTTGAACGTATTAATAAGAATCATGTTAAATTCACATTTACAGTTACACCAGCTGAATTTGAACATGCACTTGAACATGCATATGAGCATATCAAACAAGATGTAGAAGTTAAAGGTTTTAGAAAAGGTCATGTAACCCAAAAGGTTTATGAACAAAAATTTGGAGAAAAATCATTATATGCTGATGCATTAAATCATGCAATTGGTCATAAATTTAATGATGCTTTAACCATAAAAGAATTTACAATTGTTTCTGACCCATTAAACATTGATCTAGATTTTGAAAAGATTTCTAGAACTGAATCATTCGAAGTATCATTTGAAGTTGCTATCAAACCTGAAGTTGAGTTAGGTCAATACAAAGGTATTAAAGTAGAAAAAATTGACACTGAAGTTACAGATGAATTAGTAAATGAAGAGATTTCTAAATTACTTAAACAAAATGCAACTTTAGAACCTAAAGTTGAAGGTGCACTTGAAAACGGAGATACAGCTATCTTTGATTTTGAAGGATTCCAAGATGGTGTTGCATTTGAAGGTGGAAAAGCTGAAAACTTTGCTTTAGAAATCGGAAGTGGTCAATTTATCCCTGGATTTGAAGAAGGTATGGTTGGTCTAAAAGCTGGTGAATCAAGAGATGTTCATGTGACTTTCCCAGAACAATACCAAGCTGAGAATTTAGCTGGGAAACCTGCAGTTTTCAAAGTTTTATTACATGAAATTAAAACAAAGGTTGGTTCTGAACTTAATGATGCTTGGGTAGAATCTCTTAACCGTGATGGTGTTAAAACTGTTGATGCTTTAAAATCATCTATCAAAGAGAACTTAAAAGCTGAAAAAGAAGCAAATGCGAAAAATGTAATAACAGATGCTGTATTAAAAGCTGTTATTGAAAATGCTAAAGTTGAAGTTCCTCAAGCAATGTTTGATACAGAAATCGAAAACTTTAAGAAGAATGTTGAACAACAAGCAAAACAATATCAATTAGACTTAGCAACATTTATTCAATTATCAGGTTTAACAGAAGAATCTTTCGAAGAACAAGCAAAATCTCAAGCAACACGTCGTGTATTACAATCCCTTGTAATTGAGGCAGTCGCTAAAAAAGAAGGATTTACTGCTACAGCTGAAGAATTAAGCGCACGTTATGAAGAGTTAGCTCAACATTACAAAATGCCAGTAACTGAAATTAAAAAGTACATTAATGATGAATTAGTAACCAATGATATCGCTTTTGAAAAAGCAGTTGATTTCTTAGTTGAACATTCAGTAGCTGAATAATTATATAAATTTAAAAGTATTTATGCCTTCGAATCTATCGAAGGCTTTACTTTACGTAGAATTATGATAAAAATTGTGATTTTTTTGGCACTCATGCATTATGATTGCTAATTGACAATTTTGTATTATAATATATAATAGAAATTAAACCCATGAAAGGGGATAAAAATATGGAATTACAATCAAGTTTACCAGCAGTCGTTGTCCGTGGTATCGTTCCGATTCCTCAAAATGATTTTCGTATTGAGGTTGGTCGCAAGGTTTCACTGAAGGCAGTTGAAGAAGCTGAGAAAATTTTTTCATCATATGTGTTAATTCTAGTTCAAAAAAACCCATTGATTGAAAATCCAACAACATCTGATTTAGAAACCTATGGTGTTTTAGCTAAGGTTGCTATGAAGATTAAGTTACCAAATGATAATTATAAAATTAAATTTAATATTCTATCAAGAATCAAAGTCAATGAGTATTTCTTAACAGATCCTTATTTTGTTGCTGATTATGAGGAAGTTCAAACAAAACCTGGTGATTTAGAAGAAGAAAACACATTAATTAAGATGATTGTATCTGAAACAACAAGTAATCCAAATCAATTACTTAATAATGCTCAACAAATTTCTGAGCAAATTCAATCAGGCTTATCTGCAGATAGAATTTCTGACATCTTAGCATATAATTTAAAGATAAATGATACAGAAAAGTACAAATACTTACAAGAACTTCAACTGAATAATCGCTTAAAATTAATTCTTGAAGATATGAATAAGTTAAAGATGATCGCTGATTTAGAACAACGTATTAACGATGATGTTAAAAAAGCGATTGATGAAAATCAAAAAGAATATTATCTTAGAGAAAAAATGAGAGCGATTCAAAACGAACTTGGCGACAAGGCGAAAAAAGAAGATGAAATTGATGCACTTAGAGAAGCTATTAAGCAAGCAAATATGCCAAAACATATTGAAGAAAAGGCGTTACAAGAACTCTCAAGATATCAATCAACACCTTCTGCAATGGCTGAATCACAAATTATTAAAACGTATTTAGATTTTTTAGTATCTCTACCTTGGAATGTAACTTCTAAAGATTTAGATGATTTACAAAAAGTACAAGATAACTTAGATAAAAATCACTATGGTTTAGAGAAGGTCAAAGAAAGAATTATTGAGTATCTCGCTGTTAAGATTATGACAGGCAGAAATCCGCAGACAATTCTTTGTTTTGCAGGGCCTCCTGGTGTTGGTAAGACAAGTTTAGCAATTTCTATTGCAGAAGCATTAGGAAGAAAATTTGTTAAGCAATCATTAGGTGGTGTCAAAGATGAATCAGAAATTAGAGGGCACAGAAGAACTTATGTAGGGGCAATGCCTGGTCGTATATTAAAGGGCATGAAGGATGCAGGAACTCAAAATCCAGTATTCTTATTAGATGAAATTGATAAAATGGCATCTGATTATAGGGGAGATCCAGCAAGTGCTATGCTTGAGGTATTAGACCCAGAGCAAAACTCTAAGTTTAGTGATCATTACTTAGAAGAATCCTATGATTTATCTCAAGTATTGTTTATTACAACAGCAAACTACTTAGAAAATGTTCCAGCACCACTCAGAGACCGTATGGAAATCGTTGAATTATCAAGTTATACAGAATATGAAAAAATTCAAATTGCTAGAAAACATTTACTTGAAAAACAACTAAGCGCACATGGTCTAGATCAAGATAAGTTTGAAATTGATGAAGAAACACTTTACTTTATCGTTAGACATTACACTAGAGAAGCTGGTGTTAGAGAACTCAACCGTTATATAGGTTCACTTGTTCGTAAAGCCATCAAAGAGATTTTAATGGATAAAACAGAGAAGGTTATTATCAATAAAGATAATATTGAAAAATATATCGGTAAAAAGAAATTTGCACACAATTTAGTCGATGAAAAAGAACAGGTTGGTGTTGTAACTGGTTTAGCATATACTGCATTCGGTGGAGATACATTGCCAGTTGAAGTTACTTATTACAAAGGAAAAGGTCAACTTGTGTTAACCGGTAAACTTGGTGATGTTATGAAAGAATCTGCAATCACTGCACTATCTTTTATTAAATCTCATGCTGTAGAATTTAACATTGACCCATCTATTTTCGAACAAAATGACTTCCACGTACACGTACCGGAAGGTGCTGTACCTAAAGATGGTCCATCTGCGGGTATTACAATGGCTACGGCTATACTATCTGCTGCAAGTAACAAATTTGTTAAAAAAGATGTAGGTATGACTGGTGAAATTACATTACGTGGTTATGTCTTGCCAATTGGTGGATTAAAAGAAAAAGCAATTGCTGCACATCGTAGTGGATTAAAAACCATTTTAATTCCAAAAGAAAATATTAGAGACATCGAAGATATTCCACAAGAAGTACGTGATCAATTAACAATCATTCCAGTTGAAACAGTATCAGATGTTTTCATAAATGCATTAAAATAACTTAGTTATAAAGTGGCTATCCAATAGATAGTCACTTTTCTTTAACATCACCTTAAAATCCTAAGAAATCATTTGTTATATGATAAAATAGATACAGAGGTATATAAAATGATTAAAACAGCAGAATTTATTAAATCTGCAGTATCTATAAGTGATTTACCTAGTGATGATTTAAGTCATTACTTATTATTAGGACGTTCAAATGTCGGTAAATCATCTTTGATAAATGCAGTTACAAACCGTAAGAGTTTAGCTAGAGTCTCACAAACTCCAGGTAAGACAATTACCCTAAATTTATATTTATTAAACCAAAGTTTTTACTTAGTGGATGCTCCTGGTTATGGCTATGCAAAAAGATCTAAAACACAGGCAAAGTCATTTGTGACAATGATAAGAAATTATATTAATCAAAATCAAAAACTTAAAAAGGTTATCCTATTAATAGATTTTAATATAGGACCAACCATAGATGATTTAAGTTTATATAGTGAACTTATTCATTTTGATATTCCATTAATTATCGTTGCAACTAAATACGACAAATTAAAATCATCCCTTAGACTCAAGCAACAAAAAGTACTTACAGAAAAATTTATTACAGATCAAAAGATATATTTCACATCAAGTGAGACTAAGTACGGAATAGAAAAATTTATAGCAGAGGTATTTGAAAATGAATAAAGTTATAATCACTACCGATTCTACTGCTGATTTAAGCCAAGATATATTAAACAATAGAGGTATTCAAACAATACCACTTTATGTTAGATTTGGTGATGAAACTTATAAAGATGGTGTAGAAATTCAAACTGAACTATTATATGAAAAGGTTAGTGAATTAGGCTATCTTCCTAAAACTCAAGCAGCTTCACCAGGGGATTTTGAAGTATTTTTCAAAAAATACCTGAACTTAGGTTATGATATTGTTCATATTTCAATTGGTTCAAAAATAAGTGCAACATACCAAAGTGCTGTGATTGCTAAAGATCTTCTGGAATCTGAAAATATTTATATTGTTGATTCTAAAAACTTATCTTCAGGAATTGGTTTATTGGTTTTAAAAGCAAGTGATTTAAAAGAACAAGGGCAAAGTGCATCAGAAATCTATAATTCTATTAACAAGTTAGTTCCTAAGATAAGTAGTCAGTTCGCAATTAAGACATTAGATTACCTACATAAAGGTGGTAGAGCAAGTGGTCTTACTGCATTTGTTGGCTCAGTGCTTCAAATTAAACCTATCATTAAAGTGATAGATGGAAAATTAGAAGTTTATAAAAAGTCTGTTGGTAAAATGAAAAGAGCTCTTGACTTAATGATTGATGATTTAGTCAAAGTGAAAGAAAAAATTGATAAAAATTATGTTTTTATCACACATTCTATCGCAGATGATTCATTTAATTATATTAAAGAACAGTTAACAGATAAAATAGAAGTAAAACAAATTATAGAAGGACATGCAGGTTGTGTTATATCTTCACATTGCGGTAAAGGTACAATCGGTATTCTCTATATAGAAATAGGTGATTAAATTGAAAATAGCAGTGATTGGTGCATCTGGATTTATTGGATACCAAGTAACAAAAGAAGCACTTAGAAAAGGACATCAAGTAGTAGGAATCTTTAGAAGAAATGCAATACCACTTGAACCTAATTTAGAACTTAAAAAGTTAACTATTTTTGATGAAGATATTTTTAAAGATGCTATTAAAGATTCTGATGTTTTAATAGGTTGCTATAACCCGGGATATTATCATGTAGCTCAAAAAGAGAGATACTTAGAAGGTTATAGTTTAATAATTAAACTTGCTAAAGAACTTAAAAAGAAATTGATTATAGTTATTGGAGCTACTTCATTAATTCAATATGATGGTGAACTTGTTAAAGATGGATTAGTTTATCCAAAACCATGGATTAAAGCACTTGAAGGTGTTGACCTTGTCTATCAACAATTTAAAAATCAAACAGATAATTTGCTTACATTTGTTAGTCCACCAGCTGAAGTGTTTGATGGAACACTGACTAAAAAATATAAATATGGTAAAGATCATCTACTTTATGATAGAGATGAAAGATCCAGAATATCCGTTCAAGATTTAGCACATGCAATTATTCAAGAAGCTGAAGAAAATAAATATTTAAATCAACGTTTCACAGTAGCTTATCAAGATTAATCCAAGAATCTCTTCTTGCAATCAACAGGATTTTGATATATAATGTAAGAAAGCTATGAATTGAAGAGTAGTTTAAGTTAATGATTAAAGAGACAAGTTGGTTGGTGAGAAACTTGATATTACTTAGATGAAAGTCCTCAAGGAGCTGTTAAAGTGAACATGAAGTAACTTTATACCGTTTAACTTACGTTACAAGTATGATGAGTGCACAGTAATTCACTGTGAACTAAGGTGGTACCGCGGATTTTATTCGCCCTTAGACAAATATGTCTAGGGGCTTTTTATTTTCTTGAGGTGAAATATGAAGACAATTATAACCAATCGTCTAATTCTTAGAAATCCTACGATGGATGATTTGTTGGCTTTTAATTATTATGCATCAAAACCTGAGGTTGGACCGAATGCAGGATGGTTACCACATAAGAATTTAAAAGAATCTAAATTAATTCTTTCACTTATGGTTAAAGAAAGAAACGTATATGCCATTGTTTTAAAAGAAATTAACATGATGATAGGTACAATTTCACTTTATAATCCTACCTATAATATTGTGGATGGTCATATGATCGAAATAGGGTTTGTTTTAAACAGTGAGTATTGGAATAAAGGGATCATGCATGAGGCATTAACGCATATCATACCTTATATATTTAACAATTTAGAGTTTAATGTCATTAAGGTATCTCATGCAGATTTTAATGAACGTAGCGAAAAGTTGATTGCTAAATTAGGATTTAAATATAAAGATGAAGTTATTAAAAAGTACAAGGGATTACCTCAAATTAAAAAAGTAAAAGTATATGAATTATCAAAAAAGGAGTTTAACAGTTATGAAAATAGAATTGAATCCAAAATATGAATTTAAAAAAGTAGAAGAGAATCGTTATGACTTTTGGTTAAAGAAAGGTTTTTTTGAATCTGGAAAAGATCAAAGTAAAACACCGTTTACAATCGTTATTCCACCACCTAATGTAACGGGTAAATTACATCTAGGACATGCTTGGGATACTGCAATTCAAGATATTATTATCAGACGCAAACGTATGCAAGGATTTGATGCCTTATACTTACCAGGTATGGACCATGCAGGTATTGCAACTCAAGCTAAAATTGATGAAAGACTAAAAAACCAAGGTATTTCACGTTATGATTTAGGTCGTGAAAAGTATTTAGAAAAAGCATGGGAGTGGAAAGAGGAGTATGCTGGTTTTATTAAAGACCAATGGAAAGCATTAGGATTATCTCTTGACTATACCAAAGAGCGCTTTACATTAGATCAGCAGTTAAATGATGCAGTTAATCACGTTTTTATTAAACTCTATGAAAAGGGTTGGATTTACCGTGGATATCGCATTATTAATTGGGACTGTGAAGCTAAAACTGCACTTTCAAATATTGAAGTTGAATATGCAGAAACTGAAGGTAAATTATATCACTTTAGATATCCTTTTACTGATGGGTCAGGTTATATTAAAATTGCAACAACAAGACCTGAAACAATGTTTGCAGACCAGGCTTTAATGGTACATCCTGAAGATGAAAGATATAAAGAGTTTGTTGGAAAATCTGTTTATATACCTGGAACTAAAACGTCTATTCCAATTATTCAAGATGATTATGTTGATATGACATTTGGAACTGGTGCTGTAAAAGTAACACCTGCACATGACCCTAATGACTATGAAGTTGGTAAAAGACATCAATTGATGATGCCACTTTGTATGAATGATGATGGTACGATGAATGAACTAGCTTTAAAATACCAAGGATTAGATCGTTTTGAATGTCGAAAATTATTAACGAAGGATTTAACTGAATTAGGTCTTGTTGAAAAGATTGAAACACATATACATCAAGTTGGATACTCTGAACGTACAGGTGTTATGGTAGAACCAAGATTATCATTACAATGGTTTGTTGATATGAAGGGTTTAACAGAACAAACACTTAAGAACAACAAAGTAGACTTTGTTCCGGAAAGATTTAAAAATACATTTGAAAACTGGATGCATAATATACAAGACTGGACAATTTCTAGACAACTTTGGTGGGGACATCGTATTCCTGCTTGGTTTAGAGGTGATGAAGTTAAAGTTCAAATCGAATCTCCAGGAGATGATTGGAAACAAGATGAAGATGTTTTAGATACTTGGTTTTCAAGTGCTTTATGGCCATTTTCTACATTAGGATTCCCTGATAAGGAATCCCCACTTTATAAAAGGTATTATCCAACAGATGTGATGGTTACTGGATATGATATTATTTTCTTTTGGGTTGCTAGAATGATGTTCCAAGGATTAGAATTTACTGGTGTTGATCCATTTAAGAAGGTTTTACTCCATGGACTTATAAGAGATGAACAAGGAAGAAAAATGAGTAAATCGTTAGGTAATGGTGTTGACCCTATGGATGTGATTGATACGTATGGTTTAGATGCATTAAGATTCTTTATTGTATCGAATTCAGCACCTGGTGCTGACACTCGATATGATGTTAAAAAAATTGAAGCTAGTTGGAATTTTATTAATAAGTTATGGAATGTAACACGTTTTATTACCTTAAATATTGATGATACAAGTTTAGTCATTGATGAATCTAATTTAAATCTATTTGATCAATGGATTTTAACTCGTTTATCAGAAACTATTGAACTAGCAGATACGTATTATGAAAGATTTGAATTCAATGAAGCAAATAAAGTATTAACTAATTTCATTTGGGATGAGTTTGCATCATGGTACTTAGAACTTTCAAAACTATCTTTACAAGATGAAAAATACAATAAAAATACCCAAGCAGTGCTATTATATTGCTTAAAAGATATATTAAAATTATTACATCCTTTTTTACCTTTCGTAACTGAAAAACTGTATATTGACATATTTAATGAAGAATCTATTATGATTTCATCTTGGCCAACTGCTCAATATCGTTTTGATGTTAAAGATACATTTAAAGAAATTGAAGAAGTTATTACAAGGGTTAGAAATTTAAGAAACTCATATAATGTAGCACCTTCCAAACCACTTAATATCGTACTTCAAACAGAAAATCAAGTATTAAAAACTGTATTTGAGACCTATTCTAATTACTTAACTAAGTTCTTAAATAGTAGTGATTTTAGATTGTTACCGTCCTTTGATGATGAACATTATGTTCTAATTGCAGGAGCAAACATAAACATATTTGTTGAAAAAACTGGTTTAATTGATATTGAACAAGAAATCATGAACCTCAATCGACAAAAAGAAAAGCTAGAAAAAGAAATTGAACGATCAGAGGCGTTACTAAATAACGAGAACTTTACGAAAAAAGCACCAAAAGAAAAATTAGCTGCAGAAGAGGAAAAATATACACTCTATAAGAAACAATATATGGATGTATTAGAAATGTTAAAAAAATATGTTTAATCTTTTGAAAGATGCAATCCATTGGATTGAAACACGAACAAAATTTAGACCTAAGACAAGTTTAGATTACATTGATAATGCATTAAAAATGATGAATGTTAATCTAGACTTGATTAAAAAAATACATGTTACCGGAACCAATGGTAAAGGTTCTGTCTCAATGTATTTAACACATATTTTTAAATTTAACGGGTATAAGGTGGGAACATTTATCTCACCTTATCTCATGCGTTTTAATGAGCGTATTAAAATCAATGGTCAAGACATTGATGATGATTCACTACTTCAATTAATCAATAAAATATTTACTTTCAATGAAGTGTATCATGAAAAAACAGGTCAATCACTTTCATTTTTTGAATTAATGACATTAATGTCTATTCAAATGTTTTCGGATGAAAAAGTAGATTTAATGATTATGGAAGTTGGTATTGGTGGATTACTCGATGCAACAAACATTTTAAACTATGATGCATCTGTCATTACAAACATCGGATTTGACCACATGAAACAGTTGGGAAACACTTTAGAAGAAATATCATTTAATAAACTAGGTATTGTTAAAAAACATAATCATCTATTTACGACTGTTGATTCAAAATTGCATGATTATTTTAAAAATTATGTAGATAAAAAGGAAGCAACCGTAAAATTTATAGATGAAACTGAAGTTAAAATTGTTAATCACTATCCTAATATCATTAAATATAAAGGTATAACCTATGAACTTGGAATATTAGGAAATTATCAAGCATTAAATGCTGCATTAGCTATTGAAGTTTCAAAATTCATTGACCCAAGTATTCAAGATGATGATATTTTAAAAGGATTAAAATATACGGTTTATCCTGGACGCTTAGAAGAAGTATTACCAGAAATTTTTATTGATGGTGCACATAACTCACATGCTATAGAAGCACTTATAAAAACTTTACAACAAACATTTAATCGTAAAAAAATACATGTACTATTTAGTGCACTTGCAGATAAAGAACCCAAAAATATGTTAGATTTACTTGCACCACATGTAGAATCCATCTATGTTACTGGATTTGATGATCCTCGATATCAATCTTTACATGATTTAGGATACGCTTTTGAAGCGGATGCTTATCAAGCATTAAAAACACTCATTCAAACAAAAAATAATGGTGATATTATACTGATTACAGGAAGTCTACATTTTATTGGATATATCAAAAATGATATATTACCAAAATTAAGTTAGGAGTTTGATATGTTAATTAATCAAGTTATGTTATATACAGAAACACATCCAGTCGATCATGCTTTAGGAACTGTGGTTATAACCCATGGTATTGCATTACACTCACTATATTATCGACGTCTAGCAAAACTTATCAATCAAAGTGGATATCAAGTTTTATTATATGATGTTAGAGGTCATGGTAAATCTCAAGGTAAAAGAGGCGATATTGATGATATTAAGACCTTTATTGAAGATTTAAATCAAATTATTATTCAAATAAAGAAAGATACATCAAAACCAGTTTACCTATTAGGTCATTCGATGGGTGGTGTCATTAGTAAGTATTATGCAGCAACTTATGATAATTATGATGGACTTATTGTTATGTCCTCACCGAACTCTGTGAAAAAACTAGGTGTTTTACAATGGTTACCAATGTTTTTAGTAGGAAATATCCGTATTAAGACAAACTTCCAGGATTCAAGACTTTCTAACTTGCCACCAGATGAAAATGTTGAACCATATGCTTTAAAGAGTTTTACCATAAGATTGATTATCAATGTTTTAAAAAAAGGGTTAAAGTATATAAGAAAAAATATTTCTAGAATTCAAAAACCTGTACTTACTATACATGGTTCAGACGATCAATTAGTATCCATTGATGAATCCATATCATTTGATAAAAGTTTGAAAAATGAACATCACAAGTTTGTTTCTATACAAGGTGGGTATCATAATTTAAATCATGATACAGTGACTGATGATGTAGGGAAAGTCATTGGCCAGTGGCTCAATCAATTAGAAAAATAACATAAAATAAAGGGTAGAACATTTAAAGTGTTCTACCCTTATTTCATTTTTAATGATAGGATTAGCGGTTTTTAAAGTATTTAATCCATCGACTCATATATTCAATCATTTCGAAGAAAACGATTAAACCGATGACGAGATAAAGTATACCATATGTATAAGTTTCAACAGAAGTTACATCTAAATTAAATAGTAATGCAAATTCAGGAATAAAGTTTGGATGAATTAGATTTGGTAATAATAATATAACAATACTCATGATGGTTGCTATAAACTCCAAGATTGTTTCAGTTAATAATGAATGGAATGTTTCTTTACCTTTGTAGAATTTAAATAGGAAATTAATAACTATAAATACGTTAAACATTGCAATATTTATAACGAAATAAATATAATAATCTGGATTGAAGAAAGCAGTAATAAATTCTCCATTTTGATAGATTCCTATTTGATTAAAGAAAGCTAGGAATAATCCACTAAATAACAATGAGAAGAATAGTTGGAATAAAAATCCAATCATCATAACGACTCTAGAATCTTCTTTTTTGTTTTCGATATCTTTAGGTACTTCATTTAAATCACTAGTTTTCCAGTTTTTAAGTTTTTCATCAATGGACTTTCTAACTTCTGGTAGTTGATAGGCCCAAAAAACTAGTGTAGTGATTGCAAATGCAAACATTAAGAAGCTGTATATATTTTCGAAGAAGTTTGCAAATAATGTACCAATAATTGATGTTGGTTCGTTCATATTAAATGTTGTTAAAGCTTGAATGACAGATACTAAAACTGCAAGCATCGAAAAGGTGATAAGTACGAATTTTAATATCGTTATATAATCTTGATAGAATACAGGTTCAACAACATGTTTTGGACTTTCCTGATATTGAAAAGCAACGTGTATGGGGTTACCGATTTTATGAAGTACAACTTCTAAATCTAATTCAGTTGGATTTTCATAGTCTGATAACATATCCAATATACTGGATTCCAATTCTTTTTTAATTTCTTGACGTTGATCTTTAGGGCAACGTCTAATGACTGCGTATACATATTTATCAATTGTTTTTTGCATATTTGTTCCTCCTAGAACAATACTTTCATTTCATCATTGAGTTTTAACCACTCACTTTTTAATGATTTTAATACATCTAAACCATTCTCGCTTAATTCGTAAAACTTTCTGGGTCTACTTTCTGTTGTATCCCAATTTGAAACTAATAGCTTTTGTTCCTCCAGCCTTCTTAATAAAGGATAAAGTGTTCCTGCTTCGATTTGAAGACCTTTAGATGTCAGTTCTGACAGTAGCGAATAACCATACTGTGGTTTTTTAAGTGCATCCAAAACAAACAAAAGTTGTGTGCCACGTCTTAATTCAATAATTAAATTATTAACTATATTCTCCATTTCTTTCCTCCTACATTTTTATTATACTGTATGACATACAATATTGTCAAATAAAAAACATTAAAAAAATAAACACCTTTCGATGTTTATCATTTTTACTTATTTTTTTTCTTTTGACCAATCTTGTTTTCAGTACCATTTAACAGTCTAACGAAATTTTTCTTATGCATATAGATGATAAGAAGAACAATAATGGATAGCACCGTAAGGTTAATACTTTGAGATTGATAATTGAGTATTAAATGCTGTGAAGGTATCCATAATTCTGGGATGAGTACTGCAATCCACATAAACACACCAACTAAGAAGGATGCTACAACCGATCCGATAGACACATATTTTGTAGAGAATGCTACAATGAAGAATATTGCGATACCGGATAAACCAACGATAGGGTTAATTGCAATTACTGCACCAACTCCGGTAGCAACTGCCTTCCCACCTTTAAAACCAATATAAATCGATTTGATATGACCTATTGCTGCAAAAGCTCCATAAAGTATAGATATATCATAAATATCGACTAAATTGAGTTCTTGATACCCTAGAACATATCGAATGATAATAATTGGTAACGCACCTTTGAAACAATCAAGTAAAAATGTTGGAATACCATATTTAAGTCCAAGTACACGAATAACATTTGTTGAACCGACATTTTTACTTCCATGTTCTCTAATATCAATGTTTTTAAATACTTTAGGTATGATATAACCAAATGGAATCGCACCAATTAAGTATGAAGCAAGTAAAGCTAAAGTTATATATAAGAATTGCATATTTCCACCTCGTTAACGATTATAGCATATTTTATTAAAATATTGAAGCGCTAAACACCATCTCAATTCACAAAAGAAATTGAAAAATATGTGATGATAGCACATAAGTGTTGACAGTGCCATTTTTTTGTTATACAATAATGTTGGCACTGAATTGATACGAGTGCTAAAGGGTGGGAAGTCATGATTTCGTCAAGACAAAAACTGATCTTAAAAGCTATAGTTGATATATTTTCAGAAACTGCAGAACCAGTGGGCTCTAAAGTTTTAATGGATTTGCCATATTTGAATTACTCATCAGCTACGCTTCGATATGATATGGCTACACTTGAAGAAATGGGATTCTTAGAAAAAACCCATACATCATCGGGTAGAGTACCATCTGAAAAAGGTTATAGATATTATGTCGATCATTTAGTTACTAGAGATTCTGATGTGGTTCGCGTATTTCCAATGATAGATGAAATATTCAATAGAAATTCATTTACTAGGGAAACTACAATAAAAGAAGCATTAAAACTCTTAACTGAGCTTACAAATTATACTGCTGTGGCGGTTGGACCAGATGTATTACAATCTAAAATTAAAAAAGTAGATTTCATTCCACTGGGTTTAACTGATGCAGTTGTACTTATAGTAACCGACAGAGGCCATGTTCAGCATCAACAAATACATATCAAAGATGGAATGAGTATTAATGACTTAAAAGAAGTAATTAAGACTTTAGATGATTTATTGCAAAATAGATTATTAAGTGATGCAATTAAGATATTAAAAGAAGAATATGCGGCAAGTGAACTCAATCAATTTATGGACTACCAGGCTCAAATCATTGATTCATTTATTCAAGCATTCTCTAAATTTGCATCGGATTCATTCTATTTATCTGGTATGACAAATGTATTTGAACAACCAGAGTTTAATAATCTGGATCATATTAAGAGGTTTATAGATATGATGGATCGACGTGAGATTATAAAACTCATTGGTACTGAAGAGGGTTTAACGGTTCGTTTTGGTAGTGATATGCAAATTAAACCATTAAATCAAATGACTGTAGTTTCAATACCTTATCGCATTAATGAAAACGAATCTGGAACTATCGCATTATTAGGACCAACACGTATGGCATATCAAAAAGTAATACCACTACTTGAGTATATTGCTGCAAATCTGGCAAAATTATATAAAGATGAAAAGGAGTAATGCAGTTATGGAAGATGTGAAAAAAGATGAAGTTGTGGATAAGCAACCACAAGATGAGTCGAAGAAAGAAAAGAAACATAAGCTACAGGTAAGAATTGAGGAACTTGAAGCTGAAAACAAGGAATTAAATAATAAATATCTAAGAATGTTAGCTGATACTGAAAATTATAAAAAAAGAATTCAAGCAGAACGTTTAACAGATAAAAAATATGCATCAAGTGGTTTTGCACAAGCATTATTAACACCTTATGAGCAATTTGCAAAAATAGTAGAATTTCCAACAGACAATGATTTACTTAAAAACTTCTTAATAGGTTTCAAAATGATTAAAGATCAATTTGAACAAGCACTTGAAAGTGAAGGAGTTAAAGAGATTAAAGCTTTAGGAGAAATGTTTGATGCGAAAGTTCATCATGCGATTGAAAAAGACAATCAAAAGGATAAAGCTAACGGTATTGTTTTAGAAGTATTACAAAAAGGATATTATTTTAAAGATAGAATATTAAGACCAGCCATGGTAAAAATAAATGAATGGAGTGAAGAAGATGGCAAAAACGAATAAAATTATAGGTATTGACTTAGGTACAACAAACTCAGTGGTTTCCGTTATGGAAGGAACTGAGGTTAAAGTTATTGCAAATGCTGAAGGTGGAAGAACAACACCAAGTATCGTAGCGTTTAAAGGTGATGAGATTTTAGTTGGTGAAGTTGCAAAAAGACAACTTATTACAAATCCAGATACAATCTACTCAATTAAACGTCATATGGGAGATGCATCTTACAAAGTGAAAGCTGCTGGTAAAGAGTATACTCCACAACAAATTTCTGCATTTATCTTACAAAACTTAAAGAAAACTGCAGAAGATTATTTAGGTGCAACAGTTACGGATGCAGTTATTACTGTTCCTGCATATTTTAATGATGCACAAAGACAAGCAACTAAAGATGCTGGTACAATTGCAGGATTAAATGTTCGTCGTATTATTAATGAACCAACTGCATCAGCTCTAGCTTATGGTATTGATAAAACGGATAAAGAACAAACCGTTTTAGTATTTGACTTAGGTGGTGGAACATTCGACGTTTCTATCCTCCACTTAGCAGATGGTACTTTTGAAGTTGTTTCAACAGCAGGTGATAACAGACTTGGTGGAGATGACTTTGATGAAAGAATTTATAAATTCTTGGCTCAAGAATTCAAAAAAGAACATGGAGTTGACCTTTTACTTGATAAAATGGCATTACAACGTTTAAGAGATGCAGCTGAAAAAGCTAAGAAAGAACTTTCAGGTGTAACAACAACTACGATTTCATTACCATTTATCACAATGGGTCAATCAGGTCCATTACACTTAGAATATAACTTAACAAGAGCTAAATTTAACGAATTAACTAAAGAATTAGTAGACCGTACATTAGTTGCTGTAAGAAGAGCTTTACAAGATGCTAAATTAACAAATAAAGATATCCAACAAATATTACTTGTAGGTGGATCTACACGTATTCCTGCTGTACAAGAACTTGTTACAAAAGAATTTGGTAAAGAACCAAACCGTTCTGTAAACCCAGATGAAGTTGTTGCAATGGGAGCAGCAATTCAAGGTGCTGTCTTAGCTGGTGATGTCAAAGACGTATTATTATTAGACGTTACACCACTTTCATTAGGTATTGAAACATTAGGTGGCGTATTTACAAAACTTATTGAAAGAAATACAACAATCCCAACTTCTAAATCTCAAGTATTTAGTACAGCTGCTGATAATCAACCTGCTGTAGATATTCATGTTCTACAAGGTGAAAGACCAATGGCCCTTGACAATAAAACATTAGGCAGATTCCAATTAACAGATATTCCACCAGCACCACGTGGTGTACCTCAAATCGAAGTTACATTTGATATTGATGCCAACGGAATTGTGTCTGTTAAAGCTAAAGATTTAGGAACAAACAAAGAGCACAAGATTACGATTTCTGGTAATGGTGGACTATCTAAAGAAGAGATTGAAAAGATGGTTAAACAAGCAGAAGAAAATGCTGAAGCAGATGCTAAACGTAAAGAAGAAGCTGATTTAAGAAACGAAGCAGATAACATGATGTTCCAATCTAAAAAAGCTTTAACTGATTTAGGTGATGAAGCTACTGAAGAAGAGAAAAATACTGTAAATGATGCAATAAAAGAATTAGAAGAAGCACTAAAAGGAACTGATTTAGAAGCAATTAAAGCTAAAAATGAAGCTTTAATGAAAGCTGCACAATCGATTTCAATTAAAGCTTATGAAAAAGCAAATAAAGATAAAGATGGATCTAATAACGATTCAGGTAATGATTCAGGAACCGTAGACGCTGAGTTTACAGAAAAATAATTTTAGATAGGAAAGGCAACTTTCCTATTTAACTTGAAAAAGGATTAGATATTATGGCAGAAAAAAGAGACTATTATGAGGTCCTTGGACTCGCAAAGGGTGCAACGGCTGACGAGATAAAAAAAGCTTATAGAAAGCTTGCAAAGAAATACCACCCAGACGTATCAGAGGAAAAAGATGCAGAGGCTAAATTTAAGGAAGTTCAAGAAGCATATGATGTTTTAAACGACCCTCAAAAGAAAGCTCAATACGACCAATTTGGTCATGCAGGTGCAAACGGTGGTGATCCATTCGGTGGATTCGGTGGTTTTAGCGGCGGCTTCGGTGGGTTCGATGACATCATCAATTCCTTTTTCGGTGGATCTAGAAGACAATCTCGTGAGCGTAATGAAGGTGAAGACATCAATCTTAGAATGACGATTGACTTTATGGAAGCAGTTTTAGGTACTAAGAAACCGATTGAGGTTGATATTACTGAAGATTGTGGTCATTGTCATGGAAGCGGTGCTGAAAGTTCTAAAGACATACATACGTGTTCTAAATGTCATGGAACAGGTTATGTAAATGTTGAACAAAGAACTATGTTTGGTACGATGCGTTCACAACAAGCTTGTCCTACATGTGGTGGAAAAGGTCAAACAATTGATAATAAATGTCATGTTTGTAGCGGAGCTGGCCGTGTTCGTACGAAAAAATCCGTGGATGTTAAAATTCCTGCAGGCGTTGATAATGATATGACACTTCGAGTACCAGGATATGGACACGGCGGACGTAAAGGCGCGGAATCCGGTGATTTATACATAACATTTAGAGTTAAACCTCACAAAATTTATAAACGACAAGCTAATGACATTATTTTAGATGTTCCAATTACATTCACCCAAGCTGCTTTAGGAGACAAAGTTGAAGTTCCAACCATCCATGGTAAAGTTGAATTAACCATTCCTAGCGGTATTCAATCAGGCACTCAATTAAAACTTAAAGATAAAGGTACATCCGATGTAAGAACAGGCAAAAAAGGTGATCAAATTGTCAATGTTATTGTTGAAACACCTAAGAGTCTTTCATCAGAAGAAAAGAAATTATTTGAACAATTAAAGAGTTTAGATGCTACTAAGAAAAAATCAACATGGGATAAATTTAAAGAATTCTTTACAAATTAAGAGGATATTCCTCTTTTTTGTTTTATAATAGTAATTACGAACGGAGGTATTATAAGATGATATTAGTTAAACACCATCATGAAGGAAACTTACTACCTTATTTTTACTTTGCTTTAGAAAAATATGTCTTAGAAAATCTATTAAAAGATAATGAAACGTATTTCTTTACTTGGAGAATCAAAGGTATTGTTTCAGGTAAAAACCAAGTTATTCAAAATGAAATAAACTTTCCATATGTAAAAGAACACAATATTAAGTTTTTTAGAAGACCAACAGGTGGTGGTTCTGTCTATGCTGATGAAAATAATTCAATGTTTTCAATCATAACAAAACGTAGTAAAGAAAGTTTTTCATTTAAAACCTATTTAGGAAAAATCATTGAAGCATTTAAAAAATTAGGTGTGGAATTGGAATTTAGTGGTCGTAATGACATCTTATTAGAAGGTAAGAAAATTTCTGGTAATGCATTCTTACAAAATAAATATGGTATGTTAATGCATGGTACTTTAATGTATGATTTAGATGTTGAAACAATGGTAAGAGCACTGAATCCGCCAGATGAAAAACTGATTTCAAAAGGTATTCAAAGTGTACGTTCCAGAGTGAATAATTTAAAACCATATTTAAACGGTATGACGCATGATGAAATGATTCAATATTTAGAAACTGAACTATGTGATCAAGTATATGAATTAAAACCTGATGAAATAAAAAAGATCATGGAAGATGCTAAATTTTATCAGACAGATGCATTTTTATATCGTATGCAGCCACTTTATACACAAGTTGTTAAAAATAGATTCCCATGGGGTGGTATCGAGTTCAAGCTAGATATTCAAGAAGGTGTGATAGAATCTATGGATATTCAAGGTGACTTTTTTGAACTCAAAGAAGGACTAGACGATATTAAAAATCTCTTTCTCAAACAAGAATGGTCCTATCAACAAATTCAAAAGATTTTTAATACAATAGATATTGGAACCTATATTCTAGGTTCAAATAATGAAGAATGTTTAAAAATGTTTGAAGATGTGTTTTTAAACACTTAAAATAGTATAATATATTGACTTATGATTCACTTTTTAATATAATTAATAAGATTGAGGTGAATGATATGAAAATAGACGTAAGAACATTAGAACCATTTTCTTCAATTCAATCAGAAATAGATTTAAGCCACTTAGTTGAAAAAGCTGCTGATTTAATTGCATTAGATCACGTATATATCAAAGGCACTTTAAAAAAAGAATATGACACAGTTAGACTTCATATGAATGTATCGCTTGATGTCGTACAAAAATGTGCAATTTCATTACTTCCTGTTACATATCCATTATCATTTGATTCAGAAATAATATTTTCTGAAAACATTGAAATTATGGATTATATCCTCGAAGAAGTCATTGACTTAGATGAAATCATTTTTGCAGAAATATTACTTGAAAAAGAGCCATTCGTATATCATGAAGATGCAGATAGAGATTTATTTGACGAAGAGGATGAAGGTCATTCTGCGTTTAAAGATTTAAAAAATATTTATAAGGTATAGGAGGTGAATATGCATGGGTGCAATATTCAGAAGACACAGTAAAGGTTCAAAAGGTCGTCGTCGTTCACATTACAAGTTAAAGACTCCAACAATCGTTGTAGATCCTCAAACAGGTGAATTTACATTACCTCATAGAGTAACTCCAAATAGCGGTTACTACAAAGGACAACTCGTTTTAGAAAAGAAAAACAAGGAAACTAAGTAACCTTTATGAAAGAAGAGCACGAAAGTGCTTTTTTCTTTGATATAATATAATAAGAGGTAAATTATGAAACATATTAGTGTATTACTAGATGAGTGTATTGAAGCATTAAATATTAAACCCGATGGCATTTATGTGGATGCGACTTTAGGTGGTGCGGGTCACTCACTTGAAATCTTAAAAAAACTGAATAATGGTCATCTATATGGATTTGATCAAGATGTTTTTGCACTCGGAAAAGCGCAAGAACGACTAAGTGCATTTTCAAACAAAACATTGATTCACTCTAACTTTGAACATTTAAAAGAAAAATTAATGGAACACGGCATCTTGAAAGTCGATGGTATATTATTTGACTTAGGTTTATCATCATTTCAAATCGATGATGAAACGAGAGGTTTTTCATATTTGAAAAACTATGATTTAGATATGCGTATGAATAAAGACCAAACCTTGGATGCAAAAACGATTGTTAATACATATTCTAGAGAAGAATTAGCAGACATTTTTAGAAAGTATGGAGATGAACAAAATGCTTGGCCAATTGCAGGTGAAATTGTACAAAGAAGACCTATAGAAAAAACTTTAGAGTTAGTAGAAATTACCGATAAAGTCAATAAATTTGTCAAAGGACACTCAGCAAAGCGTGTTTTTCAAGCGCTTCGTATTGAAGTGAATAAAGAGTTGGATGTTCTTGAAAAAGCCCTAGAACAAGCCTTAAATCTGCTTAATCCAGGTGGTAGACTTGTTATCATTACATTCCAATCACTTGAAGACAGAATTGTAAAACACTTTTATAAAGAACACAGTGAAATACATATGCCAAAACATGTGGATATTCGATCACTTCCAAAACCGCCTTTAAAATTGATTACGAGAAAACCCATTCTCCCATCTAAAGAAGAACTGGAATACAATAAAAGAAGTCACTCTGCACAACTCAGAGTTGCTGAGAAAAACTAAAAAAATGACCAGCCTAAGTTTAATATCTTAGACTGGTCATTCTATTTATGGATTCTTTTTATCTTTAACTGCAGAGACTAATATGCGTATATAATCGATATGATAGTGTTTAAATACCGGATGTGATTTGATTGCATCATATATTTCTGGATAATCGATTTCTTTAATAATTGTTTCACCAGATTCAGGGTCTTTAATGGCCATATGAAGGTGTGAATCATGGTCATGATAAGGATTATCTTTTCCTAAATCATAATACTTTATTCCATCTAAATTAATTTCAATGATGAGGTTATTCTTTAAGAAGAAATCAAGATTGTTATATAAAGTAGATATATTTGTAAAACCTTTTTTTGAAAGTTCTTGATGTAATTCCTTAAATGTTAAATGACGATTTTTTAGAACTTCTAATAAAGCTTTTCTAGCTTTTGTAAAACGATTATTATCTTTAATAAATTTATCAGTCTTCATGGATTTCCTCCTTATAGTCTGAGTGTTCGTTAAAATAATCACTCATAATTTTGTGTACTTTATCCTTAGTTAATACTAAAGATTCGTGTTTAGTTGTACCTTCAACAACGGTTACTGGTTCTAAAACATGTAGCTGAATTCTAGGTTTTTTACTGTATAACTTTTGAATTGCATTCGGTTTTTTATAAACATATACGAAAGGAAGTATTTTAGCATCTGCATCAACTGCAAATCTAAATGCACCACTTAAAAATTTTCTTATACCGATGTGATAGGGTTTGATGGATGCCTCTGGCATGACCAATACAGGTGTTTTTTTAGATAATTCTGTACGAAGTTCATTAAGGAAGTGAACCATCAACTCTTTGGTTTCAGGAATAGGTATTCCACCTGCTGCACGTAACACTTTTCCAGCAATAGGTAATCCTAAATTGGATTGTAACATGGTTACATATATTTTTCTAGGGAATATAAGTGTTCCAATCCAAACAGCATCTAAGATATGCATATGGTTAGATACTAGAATAAATCTGTCTTTATTTAAATATTTTAGGTTTTTCTTACCCTTTACCCTTAAACCTCTAAATATAATTCCGAATATATAATATAATATTACTTTAATCACTAGAATCGTAATAAATGATAAAGCTTTGAAAAATGGATTTTGGATAAAAAACCTGTAATTTTTATCTAATTTTACAGGTTTAGCTTTAATAACTTTATAATCATGATCGACTTTTTTGTTATCTTTTGACATTTTTATATCCTTAATCTTCTATTTATAAAAATTATACCACTATTTATACAAAAAATCACACAATAATAAATATATATTTATTGTATAGATTGAAATAAAAAGACAATAGGGTCATGCGTGATATAATATTTATGAGTCTTAAAGGAGAAATAAAGATGACTATTGTATATGGAGGAAGCTTTAATCCACCAACTAAAGCCCATGAAGAAATTATTCAATTACTTGATCATCAATTCCATCCAGAAAACATATTATTAATTCCTGTTGGGGATTATTATAGTTGGAAAAATACATTAATACCCTATGTCTATCGTAAAGAGATGTTAAAAAGAATTATTTACTCATCTCATGTAAAAATTATGGATATTGAAAATACGAATGATTTTAAGGGGACTTATCAAACCTTAAGGGATTTAAGTCATACATACAATGATTTATATTTTGTCATTGGAACAGATCATGTTGAAACCATGCATCTTTGGAAAGACTATGAAAAGTTATTAAAAGAGTTTTCATTTATCGTTATTAAAAGAAAAGATTTTCATCCCAACTTAGAAATTTTCATGAAATATCAAACAAAAGTTCAACTCATAGATTTCGATAGTTCAATCAGTAGTTCTAAAATAAGAGCAAATATTCATTTACATCAAAATGATTTAAATGCATCCGTATACAAATATATACTAGAAAATAAGTTATATCAAGAGGTATCCAAATGACAAAGAATGGTTATATTAAAGCAAGTCTAGTTAGCCCTAGAATATCCATCGGTAATCCACTTAAAAATGTGGATACTATTTTAAACATACTTAATCATTCTCAATCAGCAATTACTTTGTTTCCTGAATTATCCATTACAGGTTATACTTCTGGTGATCTCTTTTTCCAAGAAGAATATTTAAACCAAGCATTAGAAGCATTAAATAAAATCATCGATGGAACCACTTATAAAGGTGTTTTCATATTAGGTATGCCACTAAAGGTTCAAGATGTTTTATTTAATTGTGCTGTAGTTATTGAGGGTAAAACAATTAAAGGTGTAATTCCTAAGTATTTCTTACCTAACTCCAAAGAGTTTTATGAGAAGAGATGGTTCCAATCTGGTTTCCAAGCTCATTTTAATAAAGTGAAACTACTAAATCAGGAAGTTCCTTTCGGAAAAATGATTTTTAAAGATGAAAAAAATGATATCACATTTGGAGTTGAAATTTGTCAGGATATGTGGGCTATTCAAACTCCTGGAGATGAATTATCACTCGCTGGTGCACATATGATATTTAATTTATCTGCATCAACTGAAAGTGTATTTAAACCTGAAACTAGAAAATATGCAGTTCTTGATCAATCAAGAAAACATGTCGGTGCTTATCTTTATACTTCAAGTGGGTCAACAGAATCCACTGCAGATTTAATTTTCTCATCACATAAATTGGTTGCATCGCTTGGTGAATTAATTGATGAATCTACATTAATTCATGATCAAGATATATTAACAGCAGATATTAATATTGAAGCAATCCGTTATCAAAGAAGAATTGATTCAACATTTAGAGATGAACAAATCTATCAGCACCAATCTATACCTAAAATCAGTATTCATTTTGATGTCCCTGACACGTACCGTTTTGAGAAACCTTTAAATCCATATCCATTCTTACCAGAATCTCATGATATGCAATCGTTAAAACTTGCTAATGAGATACAGGTAAGAGGACTTATTAAAAAGTTAGAACATATGCCTAAAAGTAAAATAGTCATTGGTATTTCCGGTGGACTAGATAGTGCACTTGCATTATTAGTTGCTCATCAGGCAATGAAACGTTTAAATAGAGATTTAAAAGATATTATTGCAGTTACATTACCCTCTAAAGTTACCAAGAATGATACCTTATCAGATGCACTGAACTTAATGCATAAACTTGATGTTACAGCACTTGAAATTCCTATTTATGAACAAGTAAAGCTACATTTACAAAGCATTAATCATCAAGGTGATTTAGATATCACCTATGAAAACGCTCAAGCTAGAATTCGCACATTAATTCTAATGGATTTAGCAAATCAACATCATGGATTTGTTCTAGGTACAGGAGATATGAGTGAAATAGCTTTAGGATGGATGACATTTAATGGTGATCAAATGAGTATGTATGGAGTGAACTCAGGTGTTACAAAAACGTGGGTTCAAACTCTTATAAAATATCATTTGAATCATGATTATAAAGCTTTAAAAGATACTTTAGAGCGTATTGTTGAAAGACCTATTTCCCCTGAATTAAAAGATGATCAAAAAACAGAAGATGTTGTTGGACGTTATGATATTAATGACTTTATTTTGTATCATCATTTAGTTTCAGGTGCTAATGAAGCTAAATGTGGTTGGCTTGTACAAGAAGCATTTAATTTAACAGAAGCAGCTGCACTTATTTATGCTAACCGTTTTTTTGATCGCTTTTATAATCAACAGTTTAAGAGACAACCAATGCCTGAAGGGCCTAAAGTATTAAAGGTATCTTTATCTCCTAGAGGAGAATTAAGATTACCATCTGAAATTAAAAGAAAGTAGTGAATGATTTGAAAAAGAAAGTTTTAATAGGCTTATCAGGTGGTGTAGATTCATCTGTAGCAGCTTTATTATTGTTACGACAAGGATATGATGTTGAAGCTGTTTTCATGAGAAACTGGGATAGTGCTACAAATATGGATTTTAAAGGTAATCCGACACTTTATGATGAAACATGTGAACAAGAAAAAGACTATCAAGATGCATTATTAGTTGCTAATAAATTAGGTATAAAATTGCATAGGGTAGATTTTATTCACGAGTATTGGGACCGTGTATTTTCGTATTTTATTGATGAATATAATAAAAATAGAACACCAAATCCAGACGTACTTTGTAATAATGAGATTAAATTTAAAGCATTTGTAGACTATAGTGAAAAATTTAATCCTGATTATATTGCAATGGGTCATTATGCAAGAATTGATCATAGCGGGGATAGTCCAAGACTTCTTAGAGCATTTGATCAAAATAAAGATCAAACATATTTCTTATCACAGTTAAAAACCGAACAACTTAAAAAAGTATTATTTCCAATTGGTGATTTACCAAAAAGCGAAGTCAGAAGACTTGCAAAAGAAGCAGGTTTAATTACTGCTGAAAAGAAAGATTCAACAGGTATCTGTTTTATTGGAGAAAGACATTTCAATGAATTCTTATCTAATTATCTACCAGCAAAAGAAGGCGATATGCGTCGTTTAGATGGTACATTTTTAAAGAAACATTATGGACTAATGAATTACACAATTGGACAACGTAAAGGTTTAGGTATTGGTGGTTCTCTTCAAACGACAGATGCATGGTTTGTTGTAGGTAAGGATTTAAAAACCAACACATTACTTGTTGAACCAGGTTTTGAGCACCCATATTTATATTCAGACAGTGCAATTATCACTGAAGTAAAGTGGCGTGGTAAGGAAAAATTAAATCGTAAGTACACTGCCAAGTTTAGATATCGCCAAGAAGATCAAGATATTGAATTAGAATGGTTGGGAGAAGATACATTTAAAGTGTCTTATCCTCAAACAATACGTGCTGTTACACCAGGACAAGTTTGTGCAATTTATGATGGTGAAGAATGTATAGGATCTGGCTTTATCAATGAAGTATTTTATGAAGGGGTAAAAAGACTTTATAGCTAATGGAAAATACGATTAAAGGTTTCGTTAAAAATTATGTATATAGAAATGAAGATAATGGTTATACGATAGCCAGACTCACAACCAACAATGGTAAAGTAGTTACTATTGTTGGTTATTTTCCATTATTAAGTGAAGAAATGGAATATGAATTCAAAGGTGAAATGATTGAACATCCTAAATATGGAGAGCAATTAAAAGTCATCAGTTATGAACGTCTTGATGATATGTCAGAAAATGGATTGGTTAGATACTTATCAAGTGATAATTTTACAGGTATTGGGCCTAAAACTGCTCAAAAGATCGTTGATTTACTTGGTATGGACGCTATCTCGAAGATATTGGAAGATGAACTTTCACTCGCTCCAATTCTAAATCCTATAAAAAGAGTTCGTTTAAAAAAAGAATTAATTCATCATCAATTAGAACATATGATATTTATTAAACTAATGGATTATGGTCTAACATCCAAAGTAGCAACAAAACTTTATAAAACCTATCAACATCAAACTCTAGAAAAATTAGAAGAAGATCCATATCGCTTAATGTATGAAATCGATGGATTTGGATTTATTAAATCCAGAGATATTGCTGAAAAGATGGGTGTTGCAAAAGAAGATATTCGTTCATTAAAGGCAGCAATTGTTTACACTCTTGAAACTACAGCATTTGGTGAAGGTGATCTATATTTAAATATAAATGAGCTTGGACAACGTGTTAAAAAGATTTTGGATATCGATGTGGATTATCAAGAAGCAATTGATATATTACTCAAAGAAGGTAAAATTATTCTTGAAAACAATCAGTACTTTTTATCACCAATTTATGAAGCTGAAAAAGCGATTGCAAAAAGAGTTATCGAACTAAAAAATCAAAGTCTACATACATTTGATGATGACTTATTGAAGTTAATGCTTTCACAAATATCACTTCAAAAATCAATTGATTATACTGAGAAACAAGTTGAAGCAATTCTTACTGCTATTAAGAATCCTTTTACCATCATAACCGGTGGACCAGGAACGGGTAAGACAACACTGATTGATGGTTTATTAACGCTTTATGCAAACTATCAAAAATTAAAATTAAGTGATCCATATACAAGAGATGAGATTGCATTAATGGCACCTACAGGTAGAGCGGCTAAAAGAATGGAAGAATTATTGAATTTTCCAGCAAGAACAATACATTCTCACTTAGGATTTGATTTTGGTAAATCTTTTAAATATGATAAGCGTTCACCATTACCTCATAAATTAATTATCATTGATGAAGCATCAATGATTGATATTTTTCTCATGAAATATTTATTAGAATCTGTCAGGGATGATGCATCTGTAGTTATTGTTGGTGATGTTGATCAATTACCATCTGTTGGTCCTGGATATGTTTTAGGTGATATGATTCAATCAGGAGTTATCCATGTCATTCGTTTAAATGAAATTCATAGACAAGCGAAAGAATCACATATTATTAAACTTGCAACTGCAATTAATCAGCAAGTTTTAACGAAAGAACTCTTAACAAGTCATGAAGATGTAATCTTTTATAAAGGTGATCATGAACAAATTAAACATGTGATTCTCAACCAAATTGAAGGTGCAATTCATAAGGGTTATGACTTAATTGAAGATATTCAAGTACTAATTCCTCAATATAAAGGAGAATTAGGAATTGATCGTATGAATCAAGAAATTCAAAAAAAGTTTAATCCTAACTATAAAAAAGGACTACATATGACTTATGGTGACAAAAGTTACTATGTAGGTGATAAAGTTATTCAACTTCAAAATGATCGCGATAAAGAAATTATGAATGGTGATATTGGAGTTGTAAAAGACATTCAAAGAAATGAAAAAGATCAACTTCAAATGACTGTTTTATTTGATTCTAATGAAGTTAGATTTGATACTGCTGATTTAGAAAATCTCAATCTTGCATATGTGATATCGATTCATAAATCACAAGGATCTGAATATAAAATTGTCTTTTTACCAATTATTAGAAACTATTTACATATGTTGAAAAAAGAACTTATCTATACTGCAATCACTAGAGCGAAGCAGTACTTACTCATTTTAGGCGATATGAATTTACTTCAATATGCATCGAATCAGTTAGTCGAGAAAAGACATACGATGTTACAAAAAAGATTAACATCAAATGATAAGGATTCAGATTCATCTGAGAATAATGAAGAAGAAGCGTTAAGTCCATATGATTTCATGTAAAAAAAGCCTAGGCTTTGACGGTTTATTCGTCAAAATCTAGGCTTTATTCTTTTCTTAGTGAAAATCCAGTCAATAAGTCCAGGTTCTTCATATGCTTTATTCCAAACTGCATGTCCAGTATCATTAAACTCATGATACATCACATCGGCACCTAATGATTTAAGTATCTCATAACCATTATGATATGACTGATATGGTACGACAGGATCATCAGATGAATGAAACATAAATAAAGGTGTATGTTTAACTTTCGGTAATTGTTTTAAATCTAAAATGCCACAAATTAATAATCCAGAAGCAAACTTACCAGGGAATGAAGCGATTAAATCAAAAGCATGTGTTGCTCCCATTGAAATACCACCTATATACATATGTTGTGGGTCTATTTTATATTTTGTAGGTAACTCCTTATGAATAAACTCGTGAATCAATGTTTTAATTGGTGTTGTTTCATTTAATTCAAAATCATACTTTCCAGCTTTTATATCAGAAAGAGGAACCATACGTTCGTTTTCAGGAATTTGTGGTGCAATAATGATTGTTTCTTTACCATATATTGGATGATCTATGATGTAATTTAATATTTTAGCATGTCTTTCAACATGGCTTATACCATCAATACCTCGTTCTCCACTGCCATGCATATATATAAATAGTTTATATTTTCTTCTCTTAACTCGAGGAATAAATACTCGGTACAATAAACCTGTTGGGTGTATATCTTTATTTTCATAAATCTCAAGGCTCATATAGTCTGTTAATTTAATATCCACTGTATCACTCCTTTAATCAATTCATTGTTCATTTATATATATTTTACCATATTTTGCGCATAAAATGCATATATGTGGAAATTAATTCGAATTCGAAATATAATGTAACCAATAGGAGTGATTCATATGAAAATTAAAGGTATACATCATATTTCATCAATCGTTTGGCATGCACAAGAAAATCTAGATTTTTATTCTGGTGTATTAGGATATAGATTACTTAAAAGAGCAGTTAACTTTGATGCTCCAGAAATACATCATCTATACTTTGGTCATCCAAAGTTAGAACACGATACAGTACTTACTTTTTTCCCGTGGAAAAAAAGCTATAAGGAAGGTATGATTGGTGATGGTCAAGTTACTTTAACAGCTCTAAAAATTCCTTATGCTAGTATTCAATTTTGGGTTAATCGATTTAAGCAATTTAACATTCCTTACGATTTGATACATGATAATGATGGAAGTTCAGTATATTTTAATGATCCTCATGGTATAAAATACAAACTTGTTGAAGATGAAACGTTAATGATAGATAATGAAACGGTTTTTGATATCAATCCAACAGAATCTATTCAATCTGTACACTCTGTGGTATTACATTCTAATAAATTTATCGAATCCGTTTCATTTTTTAAAGATACATTAAAACTTCAAGTAATTAAAGAAGATATTGATTTTATTAGATTTCATTCAGGTAAGTCTTATAACCAGTACATTGACATCATAAATGATTCTATCGGTATTTCTAAAATGGGTGCTGGTACCGTTCATCATTTGGCATTAAGTGTTGATAAAGAAGATATGAATCAATTCATTTCTGTTATTCAAACGTTAGGACTACCTTTAAGCGAGGAAAAGAATAGAAATTTCTTTCATTCCGTTTATTTTAGAGAACCGGGTGGTATCTTAATTGAACTTGCAACAGACGAACCTGGGTTTCCAAAGAATGAAGTTTTAGAAGTAGAGCCTGCATTATATTTACCTCCGTTTTTAGAACACTTAAGATTTAAATTAGAAAAAGAACTCATGCCATTATGGATAAAACCTGTTCATGAATTAAGAAGTTATCCGTATGAGGATTATCAAACCTATCAAATTTGGAAATCTCATCAAGATTTACTCAGTAGAATTAATTATTTTGCAAAATTGAGTAAGGAAAGAAAGTTAACGCTTGAAGAGACAGAAGAAAGAGAACAATTAAGAAGAAAATATGTTGAAAATATAACAGGTCAAGTTAGACATAATTTAAATAACGTACAAATAGAAACTGAAGATGGTCAAAAAGTATCACTTAAATTAAAGGAGCGTAAAAAACATGCATGATATTATTGGAATTCATCACATAACAGCAATCACTTCAAGTGCCCCTAAAATATATCAGTTTTTCACAGATATTTTGGGTATTAGATTGGTTAAAAAAACTGTAAATCAAGATGACATTGACACCTATCATTTATTCTTTTCAGATGATCTTGGAAGTCCTGGAACAGATATGACATTTTTTGATTTTAAAGGTATTCAACCTGCATATCATGCAAATAATGAAGTCTCAAGATCTGGATTTAGAGTTCTTAATGATGAAGCATTAGCTTACTGGATAAAAAGATTGAATCACTTTAATGTTAAACATGAAGGTATTAAAACTTTATTTGGTAGAAAATATATTAACTTTTATGACTTTGATCAACAACCATATGCTATTTTTTCAGATGAAAACTTAGAAGGAGTAAAACCGGGTGTTCCTTGGTTAAAAGGTCCTGTTCCAAATGAGTTTGCGATATACGGTTTAGGACCGGTTTTTTTAAGAGTTAATCAATTGGAATATATTAAAAATATTTTGGAGTCTGTGTTACAATTTAAATGGATAGAAAAGAATGGTTCATTTCATTTATTCGAAACAGGTTTAGGTGGGAATGGTGCATCCATTATTGTTGAGGAGAACTTGATCTTACCAAACTCTAGACAAGGTTTTGGTGGTGTTCATCATATCGCTTTTAGAGTTCCAAATAAAGCATCTATTCACTATTGGGAAGACTTACTATCTGATATGGGTTATACCCATTCAGGATATGTTGATAGATTCTATTTTGAAAGTCTATATACAAGATTATATCCTGGCATTTTATTTGAGTTTGCAACTGAGGGACCAGGTTTTATAAATGATGAGGAAACGTATGAGAATTTAGGTGAAACACTTGCTTTACCACCTAGATTTAAACAAAATAGAGCATATGTTGAAAGTGTTGTAAAACAATTTGATACAGTTAGAAGTAACAAGACATATAGAAAAGAGTATTTATAGTTGAGGTGATTTATGGAAAAAACGTATGATTTAAAGACAATGACTATTTTATTTAGATGTGTTCAAGCTATCGAGCAAATCGTAAAGAAGGATATTATGAATTATGGTTTAACCTTAAATGAGTTTTCCGCGCTTGAAGTTATTTATCATAAAGGTAAAATGCCAGTACAAGGTATTTGTCAAAAAGTATTAATTCCAAATTCATCAATGACTTATGTTTTAGATAAATTGGAAGAAAAACAATTAATTGTTAGAAAACAGGATGCGATCGATAAACGTGCGATTTATGTAGAGTTAACACCACTTGGATTAAGTAAATCTAAAGAGGTATTTCCAAAGCATTATGATGTAATGGAACAAGTATTTGCAGTACTTACAAAAGATGAGAAAGAAACAATCAATAAATTACTTAAAAAATTAGGTTTTTATGCAGTTGATTTGAGTGATAATGAATGATACATATATTTAAAGACAAGCAGAATAAACATACATTTTTAACATTGCATGGTACAGGTGGAGATGAATTTGATTTAGTTCCGTTGGCTGAGTATTTAAATCCTAAATTTAACATCTTAAGTCCCAGAGGCAATGTCAATGAACAAGGAATGAATCGTTTCTTTAAGCGATATGGTATGGGGTTATTCGATATTCCAAATCTATTATTAGAAACGGATAATCTTTATCAATTCATTAAAGATTCTGAACAAAAATATGCATTCAGTATCAATGATGTGATTGCTTTAGGTTTCTCAAATGGAGCGAATATTCTGGAATCCTTGATTCAACTCAAGTCAGAAACACCTAAAATCATAATCTTATTAAGTCCTGTATTTGTTCAACCTAATGTGCAGTTTAAAGATTTAAGTGATCATCATATTTATGTTTCTATAGACCCAAAAGATCCCTATTTAAAACCTGGTGATATGGAACAACTTATAGAAGCATTAGAACATGCAAATGCTCAATTGACTGTCTATAAACATCATTATGGACATCAAGTGAATATGCAGGTTCTAGAACACCTAAAATCGTGGTTAGAAAGTTTGATTTAAGAGTCAAGACATTGACTCTTTTATTTAGTAAAAACTCATTCGATTAATAAATAAAATTATGTAAGAACAACTAGTTTATTAAAGAAATTAAGAATTTCGTTTATAATAGTAATGAGGTATTTATTCATGAAATCCTATTTAAATTTTAGAAAAATATTAAAGATTCATGTAATCTTTCTATCTATATTTTTGATATGCCTAACATTCGCATTTATTTTCTATGCGTTTAAACAAGATGTTTTGCTGAATATAACTACGATAGTCATAGTAGTATTATTATTTGTTTTAACGCTACAAACCAAACTGATACAAGCAGATCGAATTGTTATGACACAAAAAGAAATGATCGTTTATAATCATAAAGGTAAAAATATAGTCAGTCAGTTATTCTCATTAACACATCGTGTAGAGATATTATTGGATTCAATTATTTCATATGAGTATGTCGATTTAAGTAAAAAATTAACTCTAAATTTACAAGATGATACATATGTAATTGATTTATTTGGATATCGTGAACGCTCAATCAAAGAAATATTAAATCAAGTAAAGAAAAAGGATTAAAGAAAATGGTTAAAGAAGTATCTGCAGGAGCAATTGTTTATAAAAAAGTCAACGATCAATATTTGTACTTACTCGTACAACAAAAAAATGGAGATCATTTTTCATTTCCTAAAGGCCATGTCGAAAAAAATGAATCCATTATAGATGCTGCGCATCGTGAAGTATATGAAGAAACGGGAATCATGTTTGAAGAACGTTCTAGCAAAGTAGAAGTGAATACATATTTGATGCAAAATGGCATTTATAAAGATGTATACTATTTCTTAGGTGAGGCTTCCAATTCTGTTGTTAGAAAACAGGATTCAGAAATCAAAGTTGCTGGATGGTATACAAAAGATCAAGTCTTTAAATATTTGACATATGATAATGATAAAATCATTTTCATAAAGCTTGCAGGGAGTTTAGAGAAATGATTAGAGTCTTCATAATTGGTGACTCCACATCCGCTAAGAAGGAAGAACACAAGCGTCCTGAATCTGGATGGGGTGAACATATTGAGTCACTCTCCAATCAAGAATTTCAAGTGTTTAATTATGCTAAAAATGGTGAATCTACACAATCATTTATAAATAAAGGTTTATTTGATACTGTTTTAAATCAATTGAGTCAAGATGATTACCTTTTTATTCAATTTGGTCATAATGACCAAAAGATACATGATAAAAATCGTTATACCCATCCGTATAAAACATATCAAGAAAATATAACTTATTTTTATCAAGAAGCTTCAAAAAAAGGAGCAAAAGTTTTATTATTATCAAGCATTTCAAGAAGAGATTTTAAAAATCACAAACGAATTAATAAAAAAACATTGGGTGATTATCCAAAATCAATTAAAATATTATCTAATAGACTAAACATACCATTTATAGATATGTTCAAGAAAACTGTCAAACTCTATGAGTATTTAGGTTTTGAGTTATCAAAAGAACTATTCCTTCATTTAAAACCTGGAATACATAAAAATTATATGGATGGTGTTTCAGATAACACACATTTAAATGAATTTGGTGCAAAAATTATTGCTCAAATTGTTCTTAACGAGATTAAAAGAAAGCAGTTATTAAATCAAACTATGGATCCAATAAAATCCTATAGAATGATAGATATTAAGAGGTTAGTATATGTACAAAAACGATCAGGAAGATTACACATTTGATTCTGTAGAGACCATACGTTTTGAATCTATTTCTGTGAAAGATCAAGTAAAAGAAAAAGAAAAACATATTGAAAAATTATTTGATCAAAAAGTATCACCTATGGTGATGAATCCAAAACCTAGAGGATATAGACATAAAGCGGTTTTATCTGCAACCAATATCAAAGTTGGTAATAGTTTTCAAATTCGATTAGGATTATTTATCGAGGGAAGCAAAGATATTAAGCCTAGAAATGGTCATTATTTACATGATGCTAAAATTGATGAGGTCTTTAAAACTATTGAATCTTTATTAATAAAATATAAATTTAAAGCATATCAAAAAAGATATCAAGAAGGTATCATCAAGCATGTAATGATTAGAAAATCATTTGATTCAGGAGAATTAATGGTTGTTTTTGCTACACAAAATAATGTATTTCCAAACCATAGAAAGTTCATTAACGAGCTAATTTTAGCCCATCCAGAAGTAAAAACAGTTGTTCAAAATATTCATTGTAAAGAAACTCATTTAGTTTTACTAGAAGAGGAAAAAATATTATATGGTAAAGGGTTTATAACTGATGCGATTGACGGATTTAAATTTCAAATTTCTAGCCGTTCATTTTATCAAGTTAATCCGATGCAAATGTTTAACATATATGATTATGCTTTAAAAATTGCTGAGATTAAACCAACTGATTTAGTTGTTGACTGTTACTCAGGTATCGGTACATTATCTATACTCGCATCCAAATATGCTAAAACTGTTTATGGTTTAGAAATCAATTCATCATCTGTAGCAAATGCAATAACTAATAAAAAACTTAATAACATATCCAACGTTCATTTTATACAAGGTGATGTAGAAGATACTTTAGAAAAATTAAATGACCCGATTGATATATTGATCATGGATCCAACAAGAGATGGAGCGAGTTTGAAGTTTATAGAGATTGTTAAAAAGATTAAACCAAAGAAAATTGTATATATTTCTTGTAATCCGGATACTCAAATCAGAGATATTAAGCAAATCGGTTTTATGTATAAACTTTTAAATATTCAACCATTTGATATGTTTACATATACATCACATGTAGAAAATGTCATATTACTCGAATTAAAATAACATTAAAAATACTTTCATACATTAAAGAAGGAGCACCTAACCTCTTACATAAAAGGTTAAATGCTTCTTTTTTAATTTTTGCCCAATGTGGAAACGTCTCGAAATCAATGTGGAAACATCAAACTATGCTTTAAGCATATAATTTCTTGAGTGTGAGAACATCTATTTCGTAAAAAATTATTGACAATGAGATTAACCGATTATAAAGTAATCAAGTTTGGTGCTATAATGTAAACAATATTACACTTTTCTCTTTGGAGGGGATTTCATGGAGTTTGAAACATTTAAAGTAATTGCCACGACTCTAGGTATTTTTGAATTTGAGTTTGAATACAACGATCGTAAATACTTTTTTGGGTATTCAGATAAAAAGGATTACATTATAGCTGATATAGATAATATTATTGTGAGGATGGGTTCAGTATCTAATCTGATTGATTATCAAGCATTCGATGGGAAGTCACTAGAAGAAATATGGTATTCAATAAGTAATGTTTATTGGGATGGTATGGGTGATGCAGATAATTGGTACAATCAGTTAATTGGTGATAATCTATTTGAATTATTATATATAGTCAGTCAAAATCGAGCGATTAAGATCGACTTTTATGGAATACTACATAAACTTTTTGTTATGGAAAAAGATGATAAAATTGTCTTGTATGCTGGTACATATTCACTTTCAAAAGCAATTGAAAAAGTTGATATTGAAGTAGCAAGTTTTTACATATATGAGAAACTGCACCGAATCGGATTTCATTTATATGTAAATCGAATGGGTTCAAGCTTCACTCTTGATAAAGATATATTTAAATTCAAACATCGACACCTATATAATAAAAATCATCTTTCTAACAGATTTTTCGGAGAGGCTGATCAAAGAACTGGTGAGCATTTCAAAAACACATTTTTAATGAAACTGCGTAATTTGATAAAGAAATCAAGAGTATAGAATATATTAGATTGTAATTTCACATTCGTTATTAAATATTGATTTACTCCAGGTTACTGATAATCCTTGTGAACAGTAATGCCAACTATAAGGCAATATATAAACAAGTGTTGTTCAAGTAGTTGTCAACTATGCTTCAAGTACTATGGCAAAATACGTTAAAAAGCATGGCTTTGCTAAGATTATTGTGCCGCTGGCATGTAGTAGACAAAAATTGACATATTTCATATACTACAATTAGCGTGGAATACTGGCTTTAGATGAAGCCTAGAAGTGAGAGACTCTCAAATTATAAGTATTATCAATACACAGCAATTGATGAGTATTCAAGATTTAGATAAAAGATATTAGAAGTTAAATAAAGTAAATTAGATACCATACAGCTAATATTAGGTGTGTGGTTTTTACTCATTCTGATTATAGTCACGATTAAGCTTTTAGAAATAAATATAAAATGTTATAATTTAAATAACCGCAAAACAAATAGAAAATGATAATAAGTACTAAAAAACCACAATATATCAATGAAATATTAATATATCATATATTGTTCCAATTGTTAAGAAATATATTATGTTTCAAGATTTGAGCAAAAGTCTTCCCAAATGCTTGAGAAGTGAAACAATCTAATAGCAATTTTTATCAATCCTCAAAAATAAAATTAGTGTATATTATATATAGGTGGGATTTATGGATTACAAAGAGCATATAACCAAAACTATTGATTACATTGAGCAAAACTTAACAAATGAAATTGATTTAACTACTTGTGCAAAGACTTGTGGTTATTCGGAGTATCATTTCTTACGTGTATTCAAAGAAGTGACAGGACTGACACCGGCTGACTATATTAGAAAAAGACGTTTGAGCGAAATAGCTAAGCGGATCAGTAGTGATGCTGAACCTATTTCAGAAATTGCCTTTTTATATGGTTTTAATTCAAAAGAGAATTTTACTCGCGCCTTTAAAACTGAGCATCATATTTTGCCTACAGAATATAAATTTGCGCAAAACAGTCTAAAACTGTATGAACCCTTATCTTTTGAGATAAAACAATTTTGTGTCAAGCCAGAAATCATCACTATCCAAAGCTTTTCTCTAACTGTTTACAAAAGTGATGAGAACTATCCACCAAATTTTTGGAACAAATACAATTCCAAAAAACTTTCCTATCGTTTATCTGGTCAAAAGACTTGCGAAGATTTCGGCGTGAATATTTGGAATCATACAGAAAAAAGGCTTGATTACTTCATCGGGATACAAACCGAGAATGCAATAGGAGATATTTCGGGAACTCAGGAAATAAAGATAATCGGGGGCCTTTATGCCGTGTTTCAAACACCAAAAACCAATCATGCTAATTTTATCAATACCATCAATAGTACATGGGAGTATATTAATACAGTCTGGTTACCGCAAAGCTGCTACAAACGAACAGGTAATTATGAACTTGAAAGTTATATTGAAGAAAGCCGTGTATTTTCCGAGAAAATCTATATACCTATTGAACTGAAGTAATTTTATTAAAGGTTGATTTAAAAAAATTCAATTACACAATATTTTTATAAAACAAATTTATTGTAATGAGGAGTGTTAAAATGAAAAAATTGAACATTAAATGGGAAGGGGTTACTGACACTACAGGTTATCTCTTTTCATTTGCTAAATCGCTGTCTGCTGCAGTGAAAAACAGCCCTTTCAGCGAACTATCAGAGGATATTGTTGCATCAAGCGGGTTTGCATTCCGCATGTGGGTTGCTGCAGACCTTTGCCCAAGTGCTATGAGTATATGGGCTTTTAATCAGCAAAAGCCTTGGGTAGAAAATGGAGGTTTTTCTTGTGAGTATATTGAGCGAATGTGGGGGCACGATGATATCGAGGAAGAACGCCGAGTAACAGCCCTTGAAATGATTAAACATTCAATTAATAACGGCATTGCAGCAATTAGCTGGGACATCGGAGTACCTGAATGGGGACTTATTACAGGCTATGACGACGAAATGCAAAAGCTTTATACTCTTTCAATTACAGGTGCAGCAGGAGAAATGGATTATACACAACTTGGTAAGCGTGAGATACCAATTCTTAATGTGTTGACTATCACAGGTAAAACTAATAAGCCTAAAGAAACTATAGTTTCAGATAGTTTAAAACTTGCAAAAAATCACTTAAACGGTGAAGAATGGTGTGATAATGAAAAAGGACTTGCGGCATATGCAGCATTAGCTAAGCATTTTGAGAATGTTTTCAATCCAGATAGTTCATGGAACATTGAGTATTATCTAGGTACCTACTCTGCGTTGAAGTGGTATGCTTGGAGATTTTTTGAAAAATATGGTCTGACTGAGCTTGCAGAGCTTTACAAAATGGTATATGACTGTTGGCAGAAGGCTTTTGAGATTAAAAAATCTACCGATATCTCCTCTATTGATAATAGACAAGCAATCTTAAAATTATTAAAAAAAGCAGAGAACTGCGAAAGGGAAGCAGTAAAGTTGATGTAATAATTTTCCAAACAGAAATCTATGCTAAAATGAAATGAAAATTAATAATGGATTTCATTTAATATACAATTGAAGATATTAAGACATTCAGATGTCTGTATTGGACGGGTGTAGTTGCTTTATAGTGGATATCGCGGAACAGTTAACTTGGAGTTTACAGTAATACATAGTACTTTTTAAGCAAATCATCTAGTCTTGTATATTGTTCAAAAGTGGGATTAAAAAACTATTCAAATTCCCTTTCTCTATATCTATATAATCTAAATCCTAAAAATGGAACTATTTCAGTAGATATCCATGAAACTATGTTAAGATATAGTGCGGAAAGAGGATTATCATTTCAACATGAGGATTGGATTGTTCCAATCTTGAATTAATCTGATTATAAAATGTAGGTCTTAAAGATAAGCTTGAATTCTCATATAGTGAATAACGTACTGGAATTTAGCAGTTTCCAATTGTAGTAAGTTACTTTCCATTTATCATTAAATTAATAAATCTCTTAATAGTTCATAAAAGTTCACACATTTAGTTACAAATATGTCATGATATTTTCAAGATAGTGTTGATTCAATTTGCAATAATAAGATGTTAGAAGACAATAAAAACTACTAACATCTTTTTTAATAATAAATAAAGGTTAAATACTTCTAATTTTGTTTTATATACAATTTAACTATATATTAAAAGCCGAAATAATGCATTTATCTCAGCTATAAAATGTAGGTATAGTCATAAGGCAATACATGAAGAAAATCTTAAAACTACAAAAAAGAAAGGATAAATTTTAAAAGTTGATGTAAATATACTGTTTATAATATAAAGTAAAAGTTTAAAACAAGTTTTAGTTCATGTTAGCTATAAAATCTTTTTGGACTATTGTTTCTCATTTTTGATAGAAAAAGTTGATAAATATTAATCTATTAATTACTGTAACTAATCATGAAAATTTTCTGTAAAAAAATACTATACTTTTATGAAAATGAGAGTATAATATTTTTTTGGAAAGAGGCAGTAAATCATGAGAAAAGAAAAAACATCACTCAACCATATGTTGGTAATCGTATTATTATATTCAGGTCTTACAGGTATTATTACAGGTTTATTTCTATATTTATTTCGCTACTTAAGTAGTTTATTATTAGAACTTACTTATACAATATACACATCTGTTCAGTTAAATCTATGGAGTTTACCAATTTTTATTATCGGGTTAATTATTTTAGCATATTTAGTATCTTTATTAATCAAATGGGAACCTCATGCAGGTGGAGGAGCAATCTCAAGAGCAGCAGGTTTTGTTAGAGGTATTCTTTTATTTAATTGGTTAAGAACTTTGATTTCAACATTCATTTCAGCTCAATTAGTATTCTTTGCTGGATTACCATTTGGTATTGAAGGTCCTTCCGTAATTATGGGAACTGCAATTTCAGGTGGAGTTAATGATCTTGGAAAAGCACATCCAGCACATAAAAAATATTTACTTACAGCTGGTGCATCTGCAGGGTTTTCAATCGCAACAGGATCGATTTTTGCAGGTACAATCTTTACATTAGAAGAAATGCATAAGAAATTTTCATTTATGCTTTTATCGGTTGCAATGAGTGGAGCTGTTTTTGCATCTGTGACTATGAGAATACTTGATTATATATTAGGCAATCATACTGCATTTTTTTCATTGACTAATGAATTTAAAAATATTCCTTTTGAATTTATTTGGTTAGCACCTTTGTTAGGTATAGGTGCCGGTTTATTAGCTGTAGGGTTTAATTTTCTCATTGAATTCTTTGGAGATTTGAGTACATATAAGTTTAAAAAAGTTCCGCTTTCTGTAAAACTTATTCTTAATTTCTTGCTTGTAGGTTTTATTGGTTTATTTGTAATAGAAACCATTGGTAATGGTCACCACAGTATTATTGAACCATTATTTGATAAACAGTTTAGTCTAGGTATGATTGCGTTATTATTTGTTTTAAAAATAATCACAATTGTTGTATCTTCATCAAGTGGTACAACAGGAGGTTTATTTATTCCTGTATTGGTTATTGGTGCATTATATGCCGGATTATTTAATGAAATTGCCATTTTAATGGGTTTTAATAGTGAATATACAGCTGCTATTATATTAATCGGTATGTGTGTATTTTTTGGTACATCTATGCAAGCACCTATAACAACCATAGCATTTATCATCGAAGCTTCTCTACATCCAGAAACGATTATATTTATGATGGTCGCTATTTTAGCTGGTATATTGATTGGTGAAGCGTTTCATATGAAACCACTTAATGAAATAGCTTTAAAGAGATTTATGAAAATTCAAGATCAAAATAGAGTTTGGAATTTATATAACGTAAAAGCTACAATCCAAGAAAATGCCTTTGTCATTGGTAAAACAGTTAGAGACATTTTATGGCCAGCAAATACACTGATTAAAGAATTAATTCAAGAAAATCAACAAAATACTACAAATATTGCTGTACATGGTGGTGATCGTGTATTAACAAATCATGATCAAATTCTATTTCAAATTCAATCGTTTGATATTGATAGAACATTAAAAGAAATTCAAGATTTAATTGGAATTCAAGAACTTACAATTGAATTGATTAGGTAGATTCTAAATCATTGTGTTTTTAGTATAGTTTAGTAGACACGAATAGTAAGAATCCTACTTATGATAAAATATAATAAATTGCTCTTTTAATATTTGCTATTTAGAATTATTTATGAAGCTACCTAACAAAGTATTGATTATTTAGGATAAATACGGGTTCAAATGGTCTATCTTGCTTATCTAATATAAAAATTGAAATGGAGTGACCTAAAGTATCTAATCCCATACCAGGAGATCCCCATTGCATAAACATATTAAAATAGAGTTTATGATTACTAGAATCTATTGGCTGTAATTGATAGACATCTAACGGTAAATAATAACTTTCTGGTGATTCATAACTATCTGCAAAGTATACAACAACAATCTTATCTGTAAATGTATTACTATCAACAATATCTCTTAAGCTTATGAGATTATGGCGTTTTAAATACTCAAGTTCTTGAACATTTAATTCATTTATGAACAATATCTGATTAATATATGCTTCCCATTGAGTATAGTCTTCAAAAACATGTGCTCCAGTTAATTCATTATGAGAACCTTTAAGCCAGTATGAATAAAATTGGTAATAAGAGTTATCAATAATTATTTTATATTGAACATCATTGATATCTTTGGATTCTATTTCTATTCCAATTGTCCAAATATTATCATATACTGCTGGACTAAATCTATTAATGCCATTTGTTTGTTGAATGATGACATCATAGTCATGATGATTTCTTGTTACAACAACATCAAACTTATCTGCCTTTTCATCATATATAGTAACAAGAACAAGCGTATGCGTTTCGAAGAAGGCTTCATCATATGTTAGTGTATGTTCAATAAAATTGGTTTCATATGTGCTTTCTAAATAAGCATCATATGTATCAATAATTGTCAAACCTTGTAGGTTAATAAACTCATGGTGTATCACATCGTCATATATATTTGTATACACATTAAAGTATTTCACTTCATATGAAAATACATCTTGTTGAGGACCACAACCTGAAAGTATTGTTGTTAAAATGACTAATATAAAGAGTGTTATTTTTTTCATTATAGTGCCTTTTATACTAAAACATTAATTATAGTTAGAGTATAAGATCCTTTCTAATTTTTATAGTATTTTTAAGTATCAAACAAATCAACCAGTCACTAATATGTGATATACTTCAAATATATGGTAATTATTTATATAAATATCTTTAAGATAATAAATCTAGTAAAAGGACATTAATTCATCCGGTAGAATCATAAGTGTAAATGTATTATCAAATCTTCGAAACAATTGGAATTATACTGGTTCATCTTCTAATAAAAACTCCAAGCTAAACCAATCAAATCTGTGTTAACTCCTGAAAAATAAGTTGAATCAATTATAACAGTTATTTCACCATTATGATTTGTAACAGTCTTAACATATTCAAAATTATTTGTAGTTGAATTAGAGATTATGACATTCTCATCAATATTCACTCTTAAGTCATAATTCGATAATTTGTAGTTATTATTTTCGTATTTTTCAAGCCAAAAAGCTGCTATGTTAAAGTGAAGACTTTGATTTGTTGGATTATCAATATATAAATTGAATATATATTTTCCGTTCGTGAAATTATCCGAATTAAATGTGTGAGTATTTAACCTATTATTAATTAATTTTGAGATGTCTAACATACCAGAACCGGTTTTATTACCAACATTCATAGTGTATTGCTGATCAATGTTTGAAATGATATTTTGATTTGAAGTTGTCATCAATAGTGCATAGACTAACTCCGGAAACATTTTTAAAACTGGTCTACTTTCAATTAATTTAGCTATTGCACCAGTAACAATAGGTGTAGAAAAACTAGTTCCTTGAACAAAATCTATACCACTTGGAAAGTTTCTAAGATTAATCATACCAGGAGCAACAATATTAGGTTTATTGATCAAATTTGAATTATTAATATATGCTGAACCTATTCCATCATCGTTATTGTTATTCCATAATTCATCACCTGATGGTGTAGTGGCTCCTACAGTAAATACATTGGCATAAGCAGCAGGGTATTCAATCGGCACTAAGTGTTTATTTCCTGAACCTGCTATCATTATTTTTCTATTAAGATATCCAATATTTCTTAGTATGTCGATCTCAGTTGGACTTGAAAAACTCATATTTATGATATCGACGTTTATATTATCATTAATAAAACTAGAATTTTTATTAAGCCAGTTTAATGCTTGAGTAATATTATAAGGGTTTAATCCAGATTGTTTAAATGATGTTGAGTAGACAAGTGAATTTTTTGCAATTCCATTATGGCCTGATGAGATTCCAGCTACTGTTGTAGCATGAAAATTATAATTAGAAACCGTTAAATTAGGATCTTGAATAACATCACCAAAATTAAAGTTTTGGATAGAAGGATCAACTATCGAATATTCGTTGCCCCAAGCAGCCTCTAAAACTCCAATCTTTATACCAGTTCCGGAATATAGTAAGCTATCATTAACAGTTTGTTTAATATAATAAATATCGTATGGATCACTAGGAACTCCACCCCCTCCTGGATCCTCTATTTGAATTGGGGGTCTAGAATAAAGTGGCGATACAATTAATCGGTCTACTAAAGGATGTTTTGCTAGCAATTTATGTTCATAATCTAACTGATTAGAATTTTGTATAATTTTATCGCTAATTATTACCAATTGAGGTAATTCCGAACGCATCGAATTCTCTGTAAAGTTTAGATTTGATTTTCTCAATAATTCGAATTTCTTACTCTGTATAAAATCATAATATATTTTATTAAACCTATTTAAATGTTCATCAACAGTAATATCACTAATTTTACCATGTTTTTTTTCTAATTCTTGGATAGTTTTTACGGGGTCAAAATTATATGCTATTTCGAATGTTAATTGGGTACCTATCTGATCTATTTTTTCGATACTATTGCTACTATCACCACTTATTGGATTATACTCATTATCGTATATAAAGTATATATTATTTTCGATATCATATGATAGAATTATACATATTAGTAAAAATAATTGTATCATTATAGTTTTCTTCATTATACATAAACTCCTATTATAGATTAAATATCTCAACTTACTTTGTTTTATAGTAGTCATTATAACACATCAAAAAGGAATCTAGTTAATAAGTATATTGATATTTATTACTAGAGGTTGATCAATGAAAGAAATAACTTTTAAAATTAATGAGTATTTAAATTCATTACCTGAATATCATAAAGAGGTTATGGAAAAAACTAGAAAAATGATATCAAGTGACATTCCTGGTATCACTGAGGTATTTTCATATGGGGTTCCAGGATTTAAACATCATAAGAATTTCTTTTATTATGGCTCATTTAAGAATCATTTAGGAATTTATCCTCCACTTCATAATTTTCAAGATATTGAAAAATTAAAACCATATTTAGGTGATAAAGGTAACCTTAAGTTTAATTATAAAAATGAAATTCCTTATGAATTAATTCTTTGGGTAGCAAGACAACTTTATCAGCAATACAAGTAATTCAAAGTGAGGCTCTATGTGTTAGGACATACCTCACTTTCTTTATATGGTAAAATAAATACGTCAAAAGATTCAACATGGGAGAGATGTTATGAATCAAAAAATGATAGATGATACACTAGCATCCTTACTCATTGAAGCTGTTGGAGCGGCTACATGGTATTGGAATATTTCAACAAATGAAGTTAAAATAAATCAGCGATGGGCTGAATTTTTAGGCTATACATTAGAAGAACTTGACCCCATGACATTTGATAAGTGGAAATCATGTGTACATCCAGATGATTTATCCAAAGCTTTATTAGAACTCTCTGATATTCAAAATACTAAAAAAGAAGCTTTCAATTTTGAAATTAGACTCAGACATAAAAATGGTCACTATTTATGGGTTTCTGACCGAGGTAAAATCGTTTCATACGATTACTTTGGTAACCCATCTCTTGTTATAGGTCTATTTTTTGATATAGATGAAAAAAGACGAATCACTGAGGATTTAAGAAAAAGTGAATTAAATTTACGCCAAATTTTGGAAAACACAAAAGATATTATTTATAGAATTGATTTAGAAGGACGATTTACATTTTTATCTAAATCATGGGAAGAACATTTAGGGCATCCAATCAATGAGGTTTTAAATAAATCTTTTGAACCTTATATTCATCCGGATGATTTGAATAAAGTTAATGACTTTTTCGAACGTATTCAAAAATATTCAAATTATCAAGAAATCAAAGGATATAGAGTACGTGACAAAAATGGGGTTTACAAATATTTTGAGACAAATGGGCAACCAATTATCGAAAACAATCAAACCATAGGATACTCAGGAATTGCTAAAGATATATCCGAATTATTAGATAAAGAACGAAAAATTGAATATCTAATCTATCATGATAATTTAACAGATTTTAAAAATCGTCATTTCTTTGATCAAAAGATACATGAAATTAATCGAATCGAGAATTATCCATTATGCATCATTTCTTGTGATTTAAATGATTTAAAGAATGTCAATGACACATTAGGGCATCATAAAGGTGACCAGATGATTGTAAAAGCAGCTGAAATCATTCGAAGACATATGCCTAATAAAGAATATCTCATTCGTACAGGAGGAGATGAATTCTTGATTTTTCTTCCCAATACAGAAGAGGAAACAGCATATAATATACGTGAATCTATAAAAAAAGATATTGAGACTGTATCAACAAATGAATTCCCATTATCGATAGCTTACGGATATTACGTTAAGAAAACCTATACTGAAGATATAAGAGAAGATATCAAAATGTCTGATAAACTCATGTATCAAAATAAAAACAAATATAAAACGATTAAATCATCCTAAAATGAATAAGGTGGTTACCATATGTATATTTTAGAACATGTATTACCTGATTTTACAATTTACTATGAATACGTCATTATATTTACATCAATATTACTTATCTTAATTACAGCCTATGCAATCTATGAAATGATTAAAATTAAAGATATTAATAAAAAAATACGTTACTCTAATGATAAACTTAATAACATTTTACATGCAACCAAGTCTGGTCTTTTTGAATGGAACTATGAGAAAAATCAATTAACGATTAACCCTACTTTTTCGAGTATATTAAATATTGTATACGATGATCAGGAACGATTTGAATTCAATGATTGGTTAAAGTTAGTTGATTTGGAAGATCAATACAATTTTGAAAAAGAATTTAATGACTTGTCTAGTTTTAAAAAGGATTTTATTAGTCTAGATTTTAGAATTCAAAATAATGTAGGTAACCTCGTATGGATACACTGTTATGCAACGAGAATGGATCGATTAAAGCATTCTGAAAATCAAATTGTTGGAATCATATCAAATCAAACACATATCAAAGAATCTAAAAGAGATATGGAACATATCAACTATTTGTTAAATTACTTTGTTGAGAATAATTCAGCCGGTGTTGCTATATTTGACAAAGAGATGAACTATTTATATGTAAGTAATGTGTATAAAACCCAGTTCAATTTGACAGATGATATTATTGGAAAAAATCATTATAAGACATTTCCGGATATCCCACAAAAATTTAAAGATGCACACCAAAGAACTTTAAGAGGAGAAACTTTATCCGAATCTAGAGATACCTTTATTCGTTCAAACGGAGAAATCAACTATACGAACTGGCAAACCAAACCTTGGTATGATAAAAATGGATTGGTAGGCGGTATTATGGTTTATAGTGAACTCATCACTGATCAAGTTTTAAAAGAGATGAGATTAGAATATATCTCTAAATATGATAAACTTACAGGTGTTTTAAATCGAAGTTATTTCATCGAAACATTAGCAAAAATCGATATTGAAGATAACTTATCTATAGGATTAATTATTCTTGATTTAAATGGGCTAAAATTAATCAATGATGCACTAGGTTATGATAATGGGGACATTATTATTAAGATGGTTGCTGATGCTTTAAAGAAGCATACAGAACAGTTTGGTGAAGTATTTAAAACAGGTGGAGATGAGTTTACTTTTATAAAACTAAAATCTAATGAGAAAGAAATAAAATCTCTCATGAAAAAGATGCATGAGGTCATTGAATCCTTAGAATATAAACATATTAAATTATCCGCTGCAATAGGGTTTGCATTAAAAACAGAAAAAGAATCTAAGATTGAAGATATATTGAGACTTGCTGAAACTAATATGTTGTCAAGTAAAGCACTAGATTCAATGAGTTTAAGAAACCATGCAATAAAAGGAATTATTGAAACTCTAAATGATAAATATGAAATTGAAAAATCACATTCTGACCGTGTACAAAAACTATGTACACTGATGGGAAAAGCTCTAAATCTTAATAAGGAAGAAATGAACGAACTCAGTGCAGCATCTATATTACATGATATTGGAAAAATATCCATCCCAGATTCTATATTAATGAAACCTGGTAAGTTAACTGAAGAAGAGTATAACATCATGAAAACACATACTGAAAAAGGTTATCATATTTTAAAATCTGCTGAGGGGTTTGCTAATTTAGCAAAATATGCTTTGACTCACCATGAGAAATTTGATGGTTCGGGTTATCCAAATGGTTTAAAAGGAGAAGAAATACCTTATTTTTCAAGAATCATATGTATATGTGATGCGTATGAGGCGATGACTGCCGATAGACCTTACAGAAAAGCTCAAACCAAGGCATATGCTTTAGAACAACTTAAAATGTATAGAGCATCACAATTTGATCCTAATCTTGTAGATATATTTATTGAAAAAGTTATACCGCTTGATAAATGATTATAATCTACTAAATTAATGTATATTTGATATAATAGGCATGGCAACATGTCTATTATTTTTTTTGAGGTGCTTGATGAATTTATATGTCTTTGATTATGATGGTACATTTTATCGTACCAAGGAAGAATTAAGAAAAAATATACTTATGATGAAAAGAGTTATGGCAGAAGGTCATATATTTGTTATTGCAACAGGTAGAAGTTATGAAAGTTTTATCCATGAAATTGAGAATCATAATATTGAGTTTGATTATTTAATTTTAAGTAGTGGTGCTCAAATTTTATCTAAGGATTATAAAGTTATCCATCAAACGACGATGGATATTCAAGTGTTTAAGACAATAGAAATGAACTATATCAAGAATCAGTTTGATATCTTAGACCAAAGATATATCTCCCTTTTACATAATCAAAAAAATATTGATGGTATACACTCCTTACTTAAAGTGACATATAACGTCAAAAAAAGTCAGATGAATTCAATTCTAAAAGCTTCTATTCAAAGTTTTCATGACAGAGATATTAATATTTATCTTTTACCTTTACAAAACTATGACTTATTAGAGATGGTTTCCAGTCAAACGAATAAAGCAAAAGCCATTCAAAAACTTGTTGATTATATCGATAAACCTGTTCAAGTCATTGTTGCAGGTGACTCGGAAAATGATCTTGAGATGATTGAAACATTTGATGGTTATCTCATGGAGAATCATGATAAAACTTTAAAGATTTCAAAGAAGAAAATCGCTAAATCCATAGGATATATTTTAAATGAGACTCTAAATCTTTCCTAGTGTATAAATATCTTTTATTCTATATTGTCATCTAACTTTGATTTTTGCTGTATAATATGCCTAAAGATGAGGTGTCACATGAAGATTACGAAAGATATGATTCATCCTGAATTAAGATTATCTGCATCATTTATCAAATTCTTTATGCCCTCTTTTAAAGTTGGAACTTTAAAACTTGTCAAGCAAATGAGTCAGACCATTAAAGGTAAATGTTTTTCTAAAATATATTACGAAGAAAAATACATCAAGAGAAGTGATGGCAGTTTACTTCGTTTAGCAATTTATGCACCCTTAATAAGAAAACCTAATAAAGTAGGTTTATTATGGATGCATGGTGGTGGATACGGCTTGGGCATACCTGAAATGAATGAAAAACTATATAAGATGCTCATTGACGAGACAGACTGTGTGATTATTGCTCCAGATTATACCTTATCCATTGAAAAACCATATCCAGCAGCTATAGATGATTGTTATTTAGCACTCGAATGGATGAAAGCAAATGCCAATCTTTACATGATTAACCCAAATCAACTTATGATAGGCGGTGAATCTGCAGGTGGTGGATTAACTGCTGCATTATCGTTACTTGCAAGAGATAGAGGCGACATAGAGATTGCTTTTCAAATGCCTTTATATCCAATGTTAGATGACCGTATGGTTACAGAATCTGCTAAATTCAATAATGATCCTGTTTGGAATTCTAGTTCAAATTATCTAGCATGGAAACTTTATTTAGGAGAACTCTTTGAAACAGAAGATGTACCAATTTATGCAGCACCTGCAAGAGCTCTACATTATAAAAACTTACCACCTACACTTACATATGTAGGCAGTATCGAAGCATTTAGAGATGAAACAATTTCTTATGTTGAGAAATTAAGACTTGCTGGAGTTCATGTTGAATTTCAAATTTTTGATGGTGGATATCATGCTTTTGATATATTATCCGGTCGAACATCCATTGGTATTAAAGCATTAGAGTTTTTACTTACCAATTTTAAATATGCAACACAACATTATTTTAAGGAAAACAAATAAATGAAACCCTATATACAACTAGAAATAGATGAAACTTTCGTCGGTAAACCATTAAGAGAATTCTTACTTTCATTAGGTGTTGGCAAGAAAGTAATTTATGAAAAAAGTGTTGAAAAGAAGTTAAGAATCGATGATATTTTAGTCTATTCAGAATATAGAATAAGCAAACCATCTCTACTAAAAATTGAGCTCGATACATACCAAATGAGTTATTTAAGTGATGATACAATAACAATCGCTTATGAAGATGATGATTTTATAATCGTTGATAAACCAACAAATTTATTAGTACATAGTGATGGTGTGAATACAGATTCTCTTTCATATAGAGTTAATAGCTATTTCCAAAGAAAAGGCTATTTTATTGAGGTTTTACCAGCACACCGAATTGATAAAGAAACATCGGGTTTAGTTATTTTTTCTAAACATTTTCTATCACTTTCATATGTTTCTAGTTTATTTGAATTCAATAAAGTCAAAAAAGTATATGAATGTATTGTCGAAGGTCAAATTAAAAAACGTCAAGATACCATAGAAATACCGCTTGATTTTAATAAAGAACTCCAACGTATGTCATATAGTAAACGCGGCAAAGAAGCTTATACTGAATATAAATTAATGGAAACCGGCTTGGAAATGTCAAGATTAGAGGTTATGATTAAAACAGGAAGAACACATCAAATAAGGGCACACATGCTAGCCATTGGACATCCTGTTATGGGTGATATAATCTATGGAAAACCTTCGAATAGACTATATCTTCACTGTAAGGAATTAACATTTGATTCATTTAGAAATCATTTGAGAATAGAATCTAAATCTGCTGCTCCATTTTAAAAAAAGACATAAAATTTATGTCTTTTTTGTTATGGCTTGATTTAATTGGATGAGTTCATCCTTTGTTAAGTATCTCCAGTAACCATCTTGAAGATCATTTAAATATATATGCATAATACGAATACGCTTCAGTTCAACAACATGAAAACCTAAATTTTCTGTCATTCTTCTAATTTGACGATTTAAACCTTGACGTAAGATGATACTAAAACTTCGATGATCTATTTTTTTAAGTTTAGTTGGTAAAGTACGTTGATTTTGGTGTGTTACTGGATTATAAATAATAACACCTTTTTCCATCGCATCTAAGAATTCATCTGTAATATCTTTATCAACTTCAACAATATATTCTTTATCATGTCCATTTTCAACTCTTAGTATTTTATTAACAATATCACCATCATTGGTTAGTAATATTAAACCACTTGAGTCCTTATCGAGTCTACCAACAGGAAAGATCATTTCAGGATAATCCATAAAATCAATTATATTGGATCGAATAGCTTTATCTGTGGTTGTTACGATACCCTTAGGTTTGTTTAAAGCAATATATATTGGATCTGGTTTGTTAGCAATCACTTTACCATCAACTTTGACGATATCAGAAGAACTTATCTTAGTTCCAACCTTTGCTAACTCATCATTGACTGTTACACGACCAACAGAAATCATTTCATCTGATTTTCTTCTGGAAGTTAAGCCTTGATCAGATAAAAACTTATTCAATCGGATTTGTTCTTTCAGATCGTGCTTAATTACAATCTCCTCAGTTTTTGAAATTGTTTTAAGTTGTTTTGCTTTTAACATAATAGCCTCTACTTTCATACATATACATTGTATCAAAAACAGTTAATTTACACAATTTATTTAAGTTGATGATTTCCTATTTAATTGTCATAAAATGTATCAAAATACTTTACTTCAATACACATTTTAGATATCATAGAAGAAGTGTCTAAAAAAGGAGATTATACATATGAAAAATAAAATAAATCCAGGTCCATTAGGGTTACTTGGTTTCGGTATGACAACCATACTATTAAACTTACACAATGCAGGATTCATTCCACTATCTTTAGTCATTGTAGGTATGGGTATTGCATTAGGTGGATTCGTACAAATTATTGCAGGTATTTTAGAATTTAGAGAAGGAAATACATTCGCAGGTACTGCATTTACAGCTTACGGATTCTTCTGGTTATCACTTGTTATGATTTGGTTGATGAAAACAGATTATCCAGAATTAGCAGCTGATTTAACATCCATGGGTTTCTACTTACTTATTTGGGGTATATTTACTGTATTTATGTTCATTGGAACATATACACACAATACAATTTCTAAATTAGTATTTGGATCACTTGCATTATTATTTATCTTACTTGCAATAGGTGATTTTACTCAAATGATATTGATTACTCGAATTGCAGGATTTGTTGGTATACTTTCAGGTTCATTTGCATTCTATAGTGCAGTTGGACAAATTGTAAACCAAGAACTTGGAAGAAAAATTTTCCCATTATAAACCAAGATTTAATCTTGGTTTTTTTATTTTTATAACTTCACTTTTAAAATATAGGTATAAGTATTATAATAAGTAATGAGGTGTTTTTCTATATGATTATGAATAGAATTAGATTTATTTTAAGCGCTATGATGGCGGGAGTTTTGATTGCATTAGCAGGAACGATTTACTTATCGGTTAAATCCGAAAATGCCGTTTTAGGGGCATTTTTATTCGGATTTGGGCTATTGACTGTGGTTTCATTAGATTATAAACTATATACGGGTAGAATTGGTTATATTATTGACCAACCTAAAAGTTATATTATAGATATTCTATGGATTATTTTAGGTAATGTATTAGGATCACTACTTATCGCTTCCATTGTCCATTTAGGTCAAATTGAAGTTGTTATCAACGGTGCAATTGATTTAGTAGATTATAAATTAGCTAAGGATTTTTGGACCATGTTTGCTCAATCCATTCTATGTGGTATGATGATGTACTTAGGTGTCGATGGTTTTAAACGTGCACCCAATGATGTTTCCAAAGTAGTTATTAACATATTTGCTGTTGTTATATTTATATTGGCAGGTTTTGAACACTCTATTGCGAATATCTACTATTTCTTTCTTGCAAATATTTGGAGTTTCCATACTGTATTATGGTTTGTACTCATGCTAATCGGTAATGGAATTGGATCTGTATTACTTAATCTAATAGAAAAAGTTGGTAAACTTAAAAAAGTCTAATCAAATAGACTTTTTTTATTTTTGATACAATAGAATTAGGTGATCAATATGAAAGATAAAAAAGTAGTTATTATTACAGGTGCAAGCTCAGGGATTGGAAAATCAACGGCACTTTACTTAAATGAAAAAGGATACACAGTATACGCACTTGCAAGAAGAAAAGAAAAGCTAGAAGAACTTCTACCTTTTGGTATAAAAATTATTCCATGTGATGTTACGAAACTAGAGAGTTCTAAACAGGCAATAGATGAAATATATCATAAAGAGGGTAGAATTGATGTCTTATTTAATAATGCTGGATTTGGTCTATATGGACCTATTGAACTCGTTAAATTAAGTGATGCTAGATACCAATTTGAAGTTAATTTATTTGGACTTGTCCAAATGACGAATTTAGTTGTACCTATCATGAGAAATCAAGGACATGGTAGAATCATTAATACATCAAGTATTGGTGGAAAAGTTGCATCACTATTAGGCGGTTGGTACCATGCATCCAAATTTGCATTAGAAGGACTTTCAGATTCATTAAGAATTGAGCTTAAACAATTTGGTATAAAAGTAATATTAATAGAACCAGGTTTGATTCAAACAGAATTTATGGGTGTAACCTTTGATTTGGCTCAACAATTAGAAACCGATTCACCTTATCAATCATTATTTGAAAAAGTTAAGCGTGATGCAAAAAGAGATTACTTTGATAAAAAGGTTGGGTCTGACCCTATTGTTGTAGCTAAAAAAGTATATAAAGCAATTCAAAGTAAACATCCTAAAACAAGGTATAGCATGGGTAGATTAAGTAAAATTGCTTTAATATCTAAAAAGATACTACCAGACAAAGTCATGGACTATATTTTACTAAAGAGGTAATTAAAATGAAAGATTTATCAAAATTAACACCGCTACAAAGAAAAGTAACTCAAGAAAAAGGTACCGAACCTCCATTTAATAATGCTTACTGGGATGTTTTTGATGAGGGCATTTATGTAGATATTGTTGATGGAACACCACTTTTTAGTTCTTTAGATAAGTTTGATGCAGAATGTGGATGGCCATCATTTTCGAAACCATTAAAAGAAGATGAAATTGTTGAGAAGATGGACTTAAGTTTTATGATGATTCGTACAGAAGTTAAGTCTAAACAAGCCAATTCACATTTAGGACACGTATTTAATGATGGACCTAAAGCACTAGGTGGATTAAGATATTGTATTAATTCTGCATCTTTAAGATTTATACCCAAAGCAGATTTAGAAAAAGAAGGGTACAAGGAATATCTGAAATTATTTGATACATCAACAAAAAAAGGCGTTTAAGCCTTTTTATTTTGCATCTCTACCATAAAGATGTGTAAAACGTTTAATTTTCATTTTAGTCATACGATCAATTTCTGTAGGTTTTAAACGCCAAACCCAATTACCACCTAAAGTTGATGGAATATTAAATCTTGCTTCACTACCTAAATTTAAATAATCTTGCATTGGAATAATTGCATCATTAGCAATACTTGCGAGTGTTGCTTTAATTAAAGAGTCTGTTTTAGATCCTTTTTGATGATTAATATAATCTAAGCAATACTTTAAGTCTCTCGGTGGAAGTTTTTTAAACCATTGTTCAGTGGTTTCATTGTCATGAGTTCCAGTATATGCGATGACATTTTTAGTATATAAATGCGGAATATAATCGGATTCCTCTCTAGAATCAAATGCAAACTGTAATAGTTTCATTCCTGGGAAACCAGTGTATTGAAGCAGTGCTCTAACTTCATCTGTGATTGCACCTAAGTCTTCCGCGATGATGCGTTTATCACCTAATTGCCATTTGATAGCATCAAATAATTTTTGACCAGGACCCTTATACCAAACACCATTTCTTGCTGTTTTATCACCAAAAGGTATACCAAAATAGTTTACAAATCCAATAAAGTGATCAATTCTTAGTAAATCAAACATATAAGTATTGGAACGAACTCGATCAATCCACCATGAATAATAATCTTTTTCTAATACGTCCCAACGATATAATGGATTTCCCCATAATTGTCCATCTTGACTAAAATTATCTGGTGGAACACCTGCTACTAATGTTGGCATTTTATTTTCATCAAGTTGGAAATACTGAGGTTTTGTCCAAACATCTGATGAATCATATGAAACATATATTGGCATATCACCAATAAATTCAATACCTTTTTGATTTGCATAAGTTTTTAGTCTATACCATTGTTGATATGCTTTAAACTGTAAGAAGTAATGAAACTCAATTTCGTTTTGATGTGTTACATAAGCTTTTTCAATCGCCTCTTTTTCTCTTAGACGATATGCTTCTGACCAATACATCCAACTTTTACCATCATGACTCGCTTTAAGTGCCATAAATAAAGCATAGTCAGGTAGCCAGTAGGATTCATTTCTTAAAAACTCTATATAATTAGAATCCGTTTTATCAAAACGATTATATGCACTTCTTAATACGATAAATCGTTCATGATAAAGTCTTTCAAAATCAACATGAGTCTCAGATGATGTTGAATCCAAGATTTCTGATTTTTTTAGTAATTTTTCTTGTACTAAAATATCTAAATCAATGAAGTATGGATTCATTGCAAACGCACTAAACGTTTGATATGGTGAATCACCATAAGATGTTGGTCCTAAAGGTAATATTTGCCAGTAGGATTGATGGGTTGATTGTAAAAAATCAACGAATTTATATGCTTCTTTACCAAAAGTTCCAATACCATATTTGGATGGAAGTGATGATATATGTAGTAATATGCCTGCTTTTCTCATAAAGACTCCTCGACCTCATAAACGATTGCCTCATAAGGTCTTAATGTTATTTTATTGTTTACTAAGATTACATCTTTGTAATTACTGAGTACTAATTTTTTGAACTTTAAATTATTTGTATCAAATGTCTCATTATCTTTTGAAAAAGATCCTATAATAACTAATTTTTGTGGTCCTTTTCTAATATATGAGAAAATGGTTGGATGATCTTGAAGAATCATTTGATAATCACCATATAAAATAGTTTCTTTATAATTTGAAAATCTTCTTAAAGATATTAATTTTTGATAATGTGCAAAAATAGAATTTGGATCACTTAATTGTTTTGAAACATTGATCTCGATAAAGTTTGGATTCACATGGAACCAAGGTTTATTTTGAGAGAATCCAGCATTTTTCTGACTAGACCATTGCATAATGGTTCTTGGATGATCTCTAGTAGTCATGAGTGATTTTTTAAGTATCATCTCTTTGTCATTTGGACGGTCCTTGATTTGATTGTGATAACTATTAATGGTAGAAACATCATTGATTTCATCCATTGATTTAAATGGATAATTGGTCATACCAATTTCTTCACCTTGATATATAAATGGTGTACCTCTTGACATGTACATGATTGTTGCAAGCATTTTTGCAGATTCACTATGATAATCCATAGAACCATAATGAGATACCACTCTAGGTTGATCATGATTTAACCAATTTAATGGTAACCAACCAATCGTTTTAAAGGTTTCTTGCCATTTTGATAGTACTTTTTTTAATCCAATGACATCCACTTTAAGATCTTTTAAATCGGTTATGTCGAATACATTATTTTTCCAGTTATGATCAAAGTTAAATACCATAGACATTTCATTACTTGTAAAACTTGAATATTTAATAGCCTCATCAATCGATGCTTCACCACCAACTTCACCAATAGTAAATGCACCATATGGTTTAAACAACTTTTCATTGAGTTCTTTTAAATATGTATGATTGCCTTCTAGATTTGAAAACTTAAACCAATCTAAAACAATATCTTTTGAAAATGCAGAATCGATAAATGGTGCACGTTCTAGATGTGAAACAGCATCCATTCTAAAACCATCCACACCTAATTCAAGCCAAAATTTTCCTACATTAATCATGGAATCCATAACTTTTGGGTTTTTCCAGTTTAAGTCAGGCATCTTATCAGAAAATATTTTCATGTAGTATTGATTTGTAGCCTCATCGTATTTCCAGGCAGAACCACCAAAGAATGAGCCCCAGTTTGTAGGTTCTAATCTTTTCCCATTCACATATTTTGGATCTTGCCATATGTAATAATCTCTAAACGGATTATTTCTTGATTTTCTGGATTCTACAAACCATGGATGTTCATCAGATGTATGATTCAGTACAAAATCTAGAATTACTTTAATTCCTAATGATTTAGCTTTTTCTATCAATCGTTCAAAATCATCTATAGTCCCATACATATTAGAGACTTTGTAATAATCTCTAACATCATAACCATTATCGTCCATTGGAGAATCATAAAAAGGAGTAATCCATATTAAGTTAACACCTAACAAATGGAGATAATCTAGTTTTTCTGTAATACCATTGATATCTCCAATACCATCGTTATTAGAGTCAAAAAAACTCTTAATATAGATTTGATATCCTACGGATTCCATCCACCAATGTTTCATTTTATTACACTTCCTTTACACAATATATTGTATCAAAATTAATGATGATGATAAAGATGATAGCGGTTACATATTAAACATAAAACTTCTAAATGATATAATTAATTAGGAGTTGATTTTATATGAATAAACATGCACTATTTCACGAAGCTAAATCACAATATAGCTATCAATATAACGAACAAAAATTACATATTTTATTTAGAACAAAGCACCAAGATGCCGTAAAAGTTTCATTATCCTATGGCGATCCTTTTGACTGGAAATATGAAAATAAGAAAGCTCATTGGAATTCAAACTATGTCGAGATGACAAAACGATATGAAACCGAAATGTTTGATTATTACTTTATTGAGGTTGAACCTAAGGATTATCGATGTAAGTATGCATTCTTAATTGAAACAGAGGATGCAGTTTACTTTTATGGCTCAAAAAGATTAGAAAAACTTAAATCCGTACCGACCAATGACTTTAGTGAAGGTAGTTTTTATGATTTATCTAATTATTTTAACTATCCTTACTTAAACAAAGAAGATCTTCCAAATACTCCAACATGGGTAAAAGATACTGTTTGGTACCAAATATTTATGGATAGATTCCATAAATCAGGTGGTCAATCACAATTACCTTGGGGAAAACTTCCAGTGAATAACCATGAGTTTTATGGTGGAAACATACAAGGTGTAATCGATAAATTACCTTACTTAAAGGATTTGGGTATTACAGGCATTTATTTCACACCTATATTTGAATCTCGTTCCGCACATAAATATGACACCATTAATTATTTTAAAATAGACCCTCAATTTGGTACAAATGAAGCGTTTGGTGAACTTGTGAAAAAAGCACATCAAATGGGAATTAAAGTGGTCCTTGATGCTGTTTTAAATCATTGTGGATGGGGTCATCCATTCTTTCAAGATGTAGTTAAGCATGGTAGAAATTCAGTATATGCTGATTGTTTCTTCTTAGAACAAGACCCTATTATCAATTTTGAGTTAGATGAATCAGGATTACCCAAATATAAAAATGATTTAAGACCTAACTTTAGAACATTCGCATATACACCTCATATGCCTAAATGGAATACAGCAAATCCGATTGCTAGAAAACACTTACTAGATAGTATTAAGTATTGGATTGAAGTATATGACATTGATGGTTGGAGATTAGATGTTTCAAATGAAGTCGCTCATGAGTTCTTAAGAGAAGTCAGAAAAGTTGCAAAGGAAGCTAAGAAAGACACATTCATTTTTGGTGAGAATTGGGATTCATCAATTCCTTGGTTAAGAGGAGATCAAATGGATGCTGTCATGAACTATGATTTATCGATTCCTATGTGGCAGTATTTTGAAAATAAAATATCAATTTCAGAGTTTAAAAATGAAATCATTAACTATACAGCAATGACACCTAAAAACGTTATGGAAAACATGTTTAATCAGTTAGATACACATGATACTGTTCGCATGTTAAGAAGATTAAATGATAATGATTTACGCTTAAAGATTGCATATCTATTCATGTTTGCTAGTGCGGGTGCACCGAACATCTATTATGGTAGCGAAGTTGGATTAACAGGAGATCATGACCCTGATAATCGAAGATGTTTTGACTGGAATGAAAGTAATTGGAATAAAAGTCTTTACGAATTTGTTAAAAAACTAATTCATCTAAGAAGTCTATATCCTCAGTTTAAATCATATGATTATCATTTTATAGATTCTGAAAGTATCTCATTCATTAAATATACAGATTCTAAACCCTTATTATTCTTAATTAATGATAGTCATAAAGTTTTGACACACAAAATTGATGAGAAGTATTTTGGAGTTTATAAAGATCTACTCAGTGGAGAAGACATCACACTAAACCATGATTTTGTATTAAAACCATACGATATAAAAATATTAATCTAAAAGTAATAACCCTAATGAAGTATAAAATCATTAGGGTTTTGTTTTACTTATTTCAACTCAATGTGTAGAATAATTGGTTCATGACCCAATTTAATGTATGAGTCTTTAACTTCATATTGATTACTACTCAATAAATTTTGGTATAAACCATTTGGTAAATCAATTTTACATCCATCTAGGGATTCTAAATTAAATATACCTAATAACTGATCACTTGAATCCTTATATTCTATAATAGCAATCTGATTTGTTTCTATATAATTATAGACGCCACTTTTCATCAATCGGTGTTTCTTAATACGTGTGAGTTTTTGAATCAGTGGTTCTATGGAAGATGAAGGATTCCAAGGTATAGGGTCTATTTCGAATAAATCAGGACGATTCATGACTTGATGTTCTTGACCTGCATAAATCATCGGTGTACCCTTTAGGAAAAATTGAAATGCAGTCATCATTTTTAATTTTTCTGGATGATTTACTTTTTTAGCAATACGTTCTTGATCATGATTTTCAAAGGATCTAAGTTTAACATAGTTTTTAGGATAGACAACCTCTTGACGCCATAACTCATATAGATATCTGGATAAGTCATTTTTTCCATTTAAATATCCATCCATGAAACTAAAAATATCATAGTCATAAGCAATATCAAATGCATCATACATCATTGAATCTGTAGATGCATCATATCCAATATCACGTAAATATTTAATAAATCCATATTCAACAGATTCAGTTAACCAAATCAAGTCTGGTCTTAATAAGTCCAGCTCTTTTCGAGCTTGAATCCAAAAATCAATAGGTAGAAGAGGTGCAACATCACATCTAAAGCCATCCACATACTGAGCCCAGTATTTTAGGACATCCACTAAATATGTCCAGATTTCTTTCTTAGACATATCCAGATCGGTAATATCACTCCAATCACCAATACGATTGGCAAATGAACCATCTGGTTTTTTATAGAACCAATCCGGTTTTTCTTGTGTTAACACAGAGTCTCTTGAAGTGTGATTAAAAACGATATCCATCATGATTTTCATACCACGTTGGTGAGTTTCTTGACATAATAACTTAAAATCATCCAAAGTGCCATTTAAAGGATCAATTTCAAAATAATCATATATTGCATAAGGAGATCCCACACTACCTTTTCTATCTTTCTTCCCAATCGGATGAAAAGGTAGCAAATAAATGATGTCTACTCCGAGTTTTTTGATACGATCTAAATCACTAATAAGTCCTAAAAAATCATGAGTTTTTGAGTGTTGTCTTACAAAAACTTGATAAATCGTTTTATTTCTTAAATCTAGATTAGTTTGCTTAGCCATATATTATCCTTTCGTAGCTCCTGCCATAATACCTTCGATAAGGTAACGTTGGAATATCATATAGATGATTGCAATCGGCATACCAACAATTAATGCTGCTGCAGCAAATGCTGGATAATTTAAATCATACTGTCCATTAATAAATGAGAAGATACCAACCGCGAGTGTCCATTGTTCCTGAACCTTATCCAGTGGTACACCAGGTGCTGGTACGTTTAGAAGGTACCCTGGTAACATATAATCCATCCAAGGAGCCATAAACATCGATACAGCGACAAATGTTAAGATTGGAACTGCAAGTGGAAGAATTATATAGGTAAATATTTGTAATTTTGATGCTCCATCAATCATTGCAGATTCATCAAGATCTTTTGGAATTTGTGATAAGAAACCTTTGATTAACCAAAGATTACCTGGTATAGCACCACCAATATATAAAATTGTTAAATAAAGTGGTTGTCCTAGTAATCCAAATTTCCAGAATAATACATACATAGCGATTAATCCCATGAAAGATGGAAATGCTTGAAGTACTAAAATTGTTAGAAGTCCTGCTTTTTTACCTTTAAATGAGTATCTAGCAAATACGTAAGATGCCCCTGTAATGATTACTGTACCTATTAACATGTTAATGATGGCAATAATCAGTGTATTCATGTACCATAAGCCAAATTTGGAGTCAGGTGAATTGAATAGATAGTCAAATCCTCCAAGAGATGGATTTGATGGCCATATTTCATTTGGAATTGTTGAAGTACCTTCAGCAAACGCCATACCAAAGATATAAATAACAGGAATTAATACCACAATAACAAGTAACGTTAATTCTGCATTAATAAGCATTTTTAATAATATGTTTTTTGGCGAGAATGTAGCTTTAATCGATAGTAATGATGTATTTCTACGCTTTGGTTTAGATTTGAAGTAATAGAATCCATAGACAGGAATTAATCCAACAAGTCCTGGTTCTATACCTTCATATCCTTTTTTCTTTGCATATTCAACAACAAGTCCTTGATGTACCAATAGAAGTAGTATAGTGACGAAAATAACAACTAAGGTTCTTGTGAAATTATTAATGAATGATACATATGATACTAGTGCTATTGGAATAAATAGAATCGTTAATCCAATGAGAAGTAAAGAAACTAATAATAATTTTTTAAGAATAACTTCAAATGAGAATAAATAATCAAATTCTGCTTTTGTCACATTAGGCTTCAAATTAGGTAGACCTTTGATATATTTATATCCAAAATAAGGAATAAATGACATCCATTTAGCTTGACCTACTTCCTCATACCCTTTTTTCTTTGCGAATTCAAAAACAATTGAGAAATTAGCAAAAATTCCAAGTAATACTAAGAATATAGCAATTATAATTAATATTTCCATGTGATTAATCCTCCTGGAATGCTTTCGTTCTAGATAGGTTCCATGCTGTAATACTACCTACAAACAAGAATATTAGAACTGAGAAAACAGAAGCCATATTATATATTTGATGATCTGTGGTTAATCGATACATCCAGGAAATTAAAATATCGGTTTCACCGGCAAAACCATTAATTGGACTTGTTAAGTCACCCGGTCCCCCACCTGTAATGAAGAAAATAACACCGAAATTATTGAAGTTACCTGAGAATGTCATAATAAGAATAGGTGCAGTGGAATATAAGACAAGTGGCATTGTTATCTGCATAAGCTTTTGGAATCCAGATGCACCATCAATGTCTGCAGCTTCATAAAGTGATTTATCAATTGCAGTCATAATACCAGTCATAAGTGCCATAAAGTAAGGGAATCCTAACCAAATATTAACGATAACCAATACACCTCGAACAAAATTAGGATTATGGAAGTTATTAAACCATTGAATATTATCAAATCCTAACCAGAAGACCCTTGCCCATCCTGTTGCTTGTTGGAAATCAATACCTAATATGCCCCAGTTTCTAAATACATCATATAGACCCATTTGCATGAAGAGTTGGTTAACGAAACCATTCTCATTAAACATAACAGAAAATACCATTTGAGATAGTAATGCTGGTATTGCCCAAGGAAGTATTAAGATCGTTCTCCATAGTTTTCTAAATACTACAGATTCAGCATTTAAAATAAGTGCTTGGAAGAAACCTCCAAAGAAACATGTAAACGTTGATAATACAGCCCAGACAATCGTCCAACCTAATACTCTCCAGAACGCGATACCAAACCCTTGACCAATACTTGAGTTTGGATCAAATACTGCAATAAAATTAAGGAATCCAACCCAATCAAATAAATTATCCATTGAACCATTGCCACCGATTGATGTAAATGAAATGACAAATCCAAAGATAATAGGCATTATTGATATAAATGCTAATACGAATAGTGCCGGAGATAAGATAATATATTCAAATCCATTATCCCAAACAGATTTCATGTATTGCTTTGTATTAAGAACTTTTTCTTTTAATCGTTTTTGTTCAGAAACTTTATAGGTATCGATCATGGACCATATACCAAATATAGAGAAGAATAATGAAAGTATAACGGCAATTAAACCTTCTAGTAATAATAATGTAGAAACGTGTCCTCGAATATTAACTACACCTTCATATTGAACATTATTTCTCATATTGGTTGCTGAAGGTTCATTTGCACGACCAAGCATTGCATCTACAAGTGCTAAATGACTTCTTAAGTCAATTTCATTAGTTTCACCAAGTGTTAATACTTCCCAGTATCCTTTAACAAACATCCCTGCCTTATCGTAGAAGAAGTTATTAAAATCTTTAATAAATGCTTCTTTAAATTCAGGGTTTAATTCCATATAAACACGTACCATTAAACGTTGATAATTGCTTGATTCTTGTGGATTAATGGTTTGTCCTTGAACCATAGCTCTTCTAAAGAAGTTGGAGAATTGTGTTTGTTTATATTGTTGTCTCACACCATTATGAATCAAACCAGGTTCATAGTATTCGTAAAGTTTGTTGTTAAGCTCATAAACCGGTCCAACAATTTGTGTTTGTGGAATTGGTACAAATGATTGTGATGCTGATTCTAAAACGAAATTATCTTTAGATAGTAATAAGTAATTTGTTATACCATCAATTGTTGTTTCTAAATAGTAGTTATTAGCGACTCTAAATAACTTACCAGTCTTTTTAAACACACTAAAACCAGTCACAGAATCTATGACTGAAGGATTATCGATACGATAAAGTGGGTTTGTTTCTACGTATTCTTTTTTATTGCTTCCATCAGGTAATTTAACGTCTCTTGAAAAATAGAATTTATTGTTGGCAGTATCCCAATATAAATCACCATTTTCTAATGTGATAAAACGAGTGGCAGTACCTAAATCAAAATCATCATATAATACTTCGTTGGTTGTTCCAAACTCGGTAAAACGTAAATAAGATGCTTGTTTCAAGTCTTGTGCAAAAAACTCAACAAATTTATCCTCAGTAAATAATGATGCTGTCGGGTTTTGTGACCCTGTAGGACCTCCATAATAACCGAAAGGATCTTTTTCCTCTACTCCAATAGATGCTAGATAGGCATCAAATTCTGGAATTCTGTTGTTTTGTAGAATTTGGTTATCATATGTTTGGAAAAATGCCTTTTCATACCATTCTCCAAGCGATTGACCAGGGATTTTGCTGTATGCAATCTCATTTTCTGTTTTTTCTACATAAAAATAGTTAGAGGTAAATATTTCAATTAAAATAAATCCTGCGAAAAAGATAAAAAAGAACAAAGACTTTATAAATTGTTTGTTAAATAACTGTCCTAATCCCCATACTAAACCAGAGAGAATTGTTTTAATAATACTCCAAGCCTTCATGTTGTTACACCTTTCTATTAAAACTTTATAATGAATGAGGGCGATAGGAAATTCCTACCGCCTTCATCGTATTGATCAATTTAATATTGTTAAGCTTGACCTAAACCAGCTTGCGCACGGTAAGCAGCTTCAGCAGTAACAACAGCCTCAGATGGAGCGACACCATTATTCCATACAGAGATAATCATTGATTCACCTGGACCCCAGTAGTATTGAACCGCAGGAATCGTAGGCATTGGAATTGCACTGTTTAATTGTGCAGAAATTGCAGGCATGTAAGGATCAGATGCGAAACCGTCAATACCTGATAATAAGTCAACTTTTAATGCAGGTAATTTATACTTCATTTGAAGTTGTAATTCCATAGCAGTATCTGACATTAGGAATTCTAAGAATTTAGTAGCAGCTTCTTTATGTTCAGAGTATTTATAAATTGCAGCCATTTGAGCACCAGCAAAAGGTGCACCATTCACGCCATTAACAGATGGAAGTGGGGCAATACCAAAATCTAAACCAGTTGCATTGTCATATTCTTCAATATTCCAAGGACCAGCAATGATATAAGGAATTCTACCAGCTACGAAGTTTGCACCAGCACCAACTGAATTATGGTTTTGGTTTCCAGTAACAACTGGTTTTAATGAATCACGGAACCATGTAAGTGCAGCAACAGCATCAGCAAAACCTACAGCACTTGCATCATCTAAATTTTCACCAAATGGTTGGAATCCTAATGCAGAGTAGAATGATTGCATGAAATATGAGTCAGCCCAGTGAGAAGATGTACCTAAATAGTACCAACCTTTTTGAGCATTCGTTTGACCAGAACCATCACTTGCAAGTGCAGCATTCCATGTAGCACCAGCAGCTAATAATTCTTCCATAGTTGTAGCAGGAGTTGAAACTAATGCTTTGTTATAGTATAAACCAATAGATTCTAATGACATTGGTACTGCATAAAGATTTTCTTGAGCATTTGCACCAGGTCCGAATTCACCTGTAGTTTCATCATATAATAATGTAGCAATATCTAATCCAAGTGGATGTGCTCTTTCAGCAACACGAGTTGCAACTGAAGAAGGAAGTGCGTACACTAAATCTTCTAAGATCGCAGCAGCTAAATGGTCATGTGGGAATTGGAAGATGTCAGCACCGTTACCAGTTAGACCAAATGTTTTTAGTCTTTCACGTGCATCAACTGATCCCATATGTTGATGTTGTACAATAATATCTTTACCTTCTGGTGTATCATTAAATGCAGCGATAACAGCTTGCATATATTCACCATTTTGGTCATCTATCCAAACAGTAATTGTTTCTTTTTCTTTATAGATTTCAGAGAAATCATATCTTTGTCCGTTGTTAACTGGGTCGATTGGACCTCCTCCATCATCTGGTGGAGTACAAGCAACCACAAATAATACGAACATCAATAACATTAAAGTAGTATATATTTTTTTCATGTGATGCCTCCTTATTGTCCGGATTTAACAACTCTAAAGGTGAATGTTTCTTTAGTGATGTTACCCCAAGCGTCTTCAACTTGTAATTCAATGACATAGTCCCCTTCAACTCTAGTATCTAAAATAGCATTAGAACCAGCTGGAACGAACACTTTAAGTGTTACATCGCCATCGCGATTATCTGTTGCTGTGTAAAGTGGGAAGTCAGCAAGGTTAAATGGTTGTCCCCAAGCTACTTCAATAATCTTATTAGCAGGTAATAATGGGAATGTGATAACTGGAGCTTCAGTATCCATATTCACAGCGATTTCTGCTTCACTTACACCATCGTTATAGAAAATAGCATATTCTTTAGTAATATCTAAAGGTGTAGCATCATCTAATACGACAACGAAGTCAGCGATTGTAGCATTTCTTAAAGCGAAGTCAACACGTTCTACTGTTAATCCAGTTTCAGCATATGTATCTTCACCAGTCTTTTCTTTAACTGAGAACCATCCCTTAACTGTATTAATAGCAGTAGTTTCTTCCTCTTCAGTATCAACATCTTCATGAGCTACTGGATTAGCAACTTGAGCAGATGTTTTAACAATAATTTGAGTATTTCTAACAGCATATGTACCTGTTGCAGCACCAGAAGTAGCATCTACAGCATATGGTAATAATCTAAATGAGAATGCATTAAATGCGAAATCATCATAATTTTCATTACCATAGAATACGTTAGAACCACCAGTATATCCATTACCGTTTGAGTATACATAGCTAAATCCAACTTGACCTAATGTATGAGGTGCATCACCTAAAGAATTAAGTAATTTAACATCCCCAGTTTTTTTAGATCCATCTCCTTCACCAAAGTAGATAAGCATACCAGCATCTGGAGCAGCAGCTGGATCGGATTCAGCAACTTTATCAGCAGTTACCATAGCAATCTTAACAGCCATTCCTGTAGCAGTATTACCACCTGTAGTAAAGATTTGTGCAGGTGAATTCCAGTCTACGCTTGGGATGTTCCAACCATTCCAATGGTGAACACCTAAGTTTTCTTCATATGAGCCAGATGGATCGAAATAAACTAATAACATATTAAATTTAGTGTTATCAGCAACGAAATATCTTGGATCATCTTCTGATGAGTTTGCATTACCTTGGAATACATATACGTGAACTGTTTCTCCGCCTTTAACGATAGTCTTAGGTATTGAAATATCCCCTGTATATTTACCATTGTTCCAATCTGGATCACCACCACCTGGGCGATGTACAGCAATGAAACCGAAAGTTTCTGTATTTTCAGGTGCAACTTCTGGTAAATTTTCGTAAACGAAAGTTGCTCCAAATTCATCTAAACCATCGTGCAGAGGTTGTGGATCGAATCCACCCCATGCCCAGCTACCTAATTCTGTATAGTTGCCATCCCATTTTTTAAAATGGACAACAACGGTACCTAAATCACCAGGTGCAGCAAAAAATTGCGGCAATGTGACTAAAACAGTAGCTAAAACTAATAAAGATAAGATAATCTTTTTCATTTTACCCTCCTAAAAAGTATTGTTTGAATCATCTTACGAGTTAAGTATATCATAAGTTACTGTGAATTTGTAAAGCGTTTACATAAGTAAGGAATGTGCAAACGGTTTCTTATTGCAAACGCTATCATTATTATTATAACTTTTTCGAATATTATGATATATTTTGTCTATAAGGAGGTTACATACATTGAAAAAGATATTTATTTTCGCATTTAGTATAATTTATTTACTTTCCATTTCGTTAGGTTTTAGTTATGCTCTTAATAAACCTAATACACTTGTTGTTCATTATTTCAGATATGATGGTAATTATAATAACTATAATATGTGGGTTTGGCAAAACTTACCTGTAGGATTAGATGGCATCCAACATAATTTTGATCCATTATCAGTTGATCAATATGGAGTAAGTTATTCAATAGACATAGAAACAGACTATGCTGATTCTCAACGCCTAGGTATTATTATTAAACAAGGTGGTTGGGACGGTTACCGTGAACCGGGTGGAGACCGTTTTATTGATTTAGACCAACTTGAAGTTACTAATGGTGTTGCACATGTATATTTTGTACAGGGTCAAATTGATTTCGGTAAATCTCAAGCTGATTTAGAGAATAATATACCAGATTATCGTCCAAGTATATTATTTACAGCTTTCAACGCTCAATCAGAAATCACTTTAAGTCTTTCACATCCTGCAACATCATATAAAGTTTTTGAAAACTCAGTTGAAATTAAAACAGGAACATTTTCTAACGCTAACTTAAGTCAAAAAATTACATCACTTAATATAGATATCACTAAGAAATATGAAGTTGAAGTATCATTTGGCGCATCAAGTTCTAAAAAAATAGTGAGTCTTCAAAATCTATATGACACAGAAGTATTTGAAGATGCATTTACTTATGAAGGTGAATTAGGGGTTATTTATGCTAAAAATGCATCCACTTTTAGACTGTGGGCACCAGTTTCAGAATCTGTAGTATTAAATACTTACCAACAAGGACATCCTAATTATGATCGATTAGGCAATGAGTCCTTAGAAGACACTCCACTTATGAGTTATCCAATGACTCAAATAGAAAATGGTGTTTGGGAAGTAACTGTTGATGGTGATTTAGCCTCTAAATATTACACATTTAGTGTTACCAATAATGGAGTAACTCAAGAAGTTACAGACCCATACAGTTATTCAACAGGTGCAAACGGTCTTAGAAGTATGGTTGTGGATTTTGAACAAACGAATCCAAGTAATTGGAATTTCGAAGAACGTCCTGCAACAATTAAAACATTTACAGACTATATCATTTGGGAATTACACGTTAGAGATTTAACTTCACACAGTTCTTGGAATGGTTCTGCAGCATATAGAGGAAAATTCTTAGGTATAGCGGAAACAGGAACAACTTATACACAAAATGGTGTAACTGTAACTACAGGACTTGATCATATTGAAGAATTAGGGGTTAATGCAGTACATTTATTACCTATATTTGATTTTGGTTATATCGATGAAGTTGAAGTATTTAAGAACCCTAATCAAACAAATAACGTATTTAATTGGGGCTATATGCCATATCACTATAATACACTTGAAGGATCGTATGCAACTAATCCATTTGATGGAAATGTAAGAATTTATGAATTTAAAAAGACTGTACAAGCTTTCCATTCAAAAAATATCCGTGTCATTATGGATGTTGTCTATAATCATACAGGTGAATCTGAAGGTTCAAATTTCCATAAAATTGTACCTGGTTACTATCACAGATTAAATGCTCAAGGTGGTTTTTCAAATGGTTCAGGAACAGGTAATGAAACAGCTTCTGAACGTTCTATGGTTAGAAAATTATTTGTAGATTCAACCATCTTTTTAGCAAAAGAATATAAACTTTCTGGATTTAGATTCGATTTAATGAGTCTTCATGATATTGAAACTATGAATACGATAAGAGAAGAAATGAATAAAATTGATCCAACCATTATATTATATGGAGAACCTTGGGCTGGTGGCGATACACTGATTAAAGGTGAAGACGCTGCTGGTATGACCAATACAAATGAGTGGGACAGAACTCAAATCCGTAAACTTGACAGTGGTGTGGCAGCATTTAATGATCTATATCGAAATGCTTTAAAAGGTCAACCAGATGGTAGTGAAGGTGGTTTTGTTCAAGGTAATATGAATGTTTCTAAATACAACGACTTAAAAGCTGGTATAAAAGGTGCAACAGATCAATTCACAAATTCACCTCTTCAAAATATTGTTTATGGTGAAGCACATGATAATCTCACACTTCATGATAAGCTTAGATCCAGTGGTGTTACCGCTAATGAAGTACAACACGCACAAGTTCAATCCAATGCGGTTGTTTTAACGAGTATGGGTATTCCATTCTTACATGCTGGAACAGAATTTTTACGAAGTAAACCAAAACAAGATGGTACCTATGAACACAACTCTTATGAGTCACCAGATTCAGTCAATCAACTGAGATGGGATAGAAAAATTACGTATCTGAATGCATTTGAATATCATAAAGCATTAATACATTTAAGAAAATCTATTTCTGCGTTTAGATTAGATACTATAGAGGCAATCAATAATCGTTTCACTTTTATAGAAACGACTCAAAGTCAAACATTTAAAGCACTTGCTTATCATATAGAAGGTACGGAAAATGAACCAAGTGTATTAGTCATGCATGTTGGTAAATTATCAGGCATTACAGGATTAGTATTAAATGATGGTAAAACTTATAATCAAGTTACATCAAGAGCTGGAACACAAGGATTATTTGATACACAATCTGGCTTAGTAACGCGCTCAGGAACATTCCAGGTTGCAACCTCCAATACTTCAGCAATATTTGTTGAGGTGATGGATGCCATTGAAGCATCTGTGAAAGAAGCTTTCATTGAAGTCGCTAAAGATGCTCAATTTGATCCACTTTCTAACATGAATTTACCTGTTGGTGCTAAAGTATATGCAACTCCTATTCAAACTAATTTACCAGGGTTTAAAGTAGTTACGGTTTCCGTAATTGATTACCTTGGTAATACAACTTATTATTACTATAATATACGTGTTTCTGGTCAAAGTTTCCAGACTGTATTAGGAGGTTTATAATATGAAAAAACTATTTACAGTATTTACTTTCTTATTACTTATCTTAGTATTAATTGGTTGTACAGATTCAGTTCAAGAAGCTCCAGTTGAAGTGCAAAATATAGTAATTACAGGTAATATTCTTGAAGCAGAATTACACATTCAAGATGTGACTGATGATTTAGATATTATTAAAGAAATCGCTCATGAGTCAATCTATAAAGTATTTGAAAATTACAAGACCGATTTTGAAGGTATACGTATGAAACTATATTTTGAAGTCATTATAAATGACATCAGTTTAGGTATAATTTATTACGATTTAAATCGCTCAATTGAAGAACCTGGACTCGTATTTAATTCGGATACATTAGCTCTTTAAAACATAAAAAAATGCTTACACATTGTGTAGGCATTTTTTATATTAAACTTCTAGAATAATGGTTCCAAACGCTGGAATACTTAAACTACTACCATAAAGTATCTTATCATATTCAATATCCACGGTTCTTTCAACATCAGACATGTTATGTAAAACTAATACCGTTTGAGTGAAATCTTCATAAGTATAGGTTCTGTAATAGCCCTGGATGAATGTTGAATTATTTTCGTAAGGTATTAGGGTGTTTCCATACATTAATGCAGGTGTATTTTGTCTTAAATTAGACATAGTTTTATAATGATGATACATTGAATTTACATCATTTTTCGCTTCTATAAGGCTGTCGTTTTGATTTGAATCTCCAAAAGGATTAAGCCATGTAGTTTCTTTAGATGCATCACCCCATTTAAATGGTGCGCGTCGATATTGATCATAGATTACACCTTGTCCAGTCAAATCTTTACCATGGTTTTGAGTTCCTTCAAAATTGGAACCTTTCATTAATAATTCATCTCCATAATAAATGTGCGGAGAACCAGGGAGTGTCATCATGAAGGAAACTGATTGTTTTAAATCATTAATTCCATTGACATCACTATATTCAGCACGTGAAGCCACTCTGTCAATGTCGTGATTACTTATAAAAAGAGAAGGTACATAATTTGGATTATATGTTTTATAGCTATTGAATGCTCGGTTAATATTTTGAACCAATAAACTCATATTGGAACGATTTCCTACTTTAGACCAAATCTCAGATGCTGTATAAAAATCAAATACAGAATCTAAGCCAATATAATAATTTTTATATACATCATAACTATATTCAAACACTTCACCTAAAAAGAAGACTTCAGGATCAATTGCTTTAGCAAATAGTTGTAAATCTCTTAAAAATGCATAGTTTTTGGTCAACTGAACCGCGGGGTTTGTTCCTGGATCACCTAAAAATAAATGTTTAGCTGCATCAAATCTAAATCCCTTAATACCTTTATCCATCCAAAATGACACAATATCTTTGATTTCATTAACAACTTCTGGATTACTTAGATTTAAGTCTTTCATACCACCTGGAAACGATTCAAAAGCACTTGATGGTGTTGTCCATAAATAATAGTCTCTAAAAGGTGATGATGTACTAGAAACAGCACTTTGATACCATGGATGTGTATCTGAAGTATGGTTTATAACAAGATCCATTACAATTTTAATACCCATTTCATCTGCTTTATCTATTAGATTTTCAAGATCAGCCATAGTTCCATATTCAGGATGGACCTCATAATAATCAGTAACTCTATACCCATGGTAACTTAACCAATCGATTTCAGTTTGGGTAAAAGGCAACATCCATATAGCTGTAGCACCAAGATCTTTTATATAGTCTAAATTATCGGTTAAACCATTAATATCACCAATTCCATCACCGTCACTATCTGCAAATGAACGTATAAATACTTGGTAATAAATATCATTTAATGGATTCAACGCTTTAAAGTCATAAGTTTCTATCTCTTGACTTGGTTGACATGCAATCAGACTAAATATTAATAATGTGAGCGTAAATAGTGTAGTTAATTTTTTCATTTTTTCCTCATTTCTATGTTTATTAATTATAAACATCACTTACTTTTACTAAGAAAAACTTTTTCTAGAAAACACGAGAAGCACGAGCATTACAACGAGACCTAATACTAAGTTGAATACTACAGGAGCAAATCCTGGAAGTATTAAACCGAAAATTAAAGATAGAATACTTGGTAATGTAGATGAAAGTATCACATAATTCAGTCCATCTTTATAGGATAGAAAATTTTGGAATCCAAATCGGAATAATTGAATGATTAAGGATAGAAGTAGTATAAATATAAATGTTGCACCTATTTGCACAGCCTGATTTCTTACAACAGTGTAAAGAATAATATATTGACTAAATGACCTTTCAATTGAATTACCCAATTGTGTGAATAATTCCATACGTTCAATACCTGTTGCCAAATTCAGCTCAGATAAATGGATAACTGTTTCAAATCCACTATAGCCATTAGAAATTAGCTCATTTCCTTTATCATCTATGTAACGAATATAGTCGGATTCAAATATAACGAAATGTACATTTGGTGTATGAATAATGGAGTCATTATATCCAAACATATAAATATAGTTTAGGTGTTGATATACACGTCCATTTAACTCTACATCTGTGAATCCTCCTAGATGAATCGTTCCATTTGGAAGATCCGACCAATTTGGTATAGAAGATGTTAAATTTTCTTCAATAAAATTGATTTTAGAACCCTCATATTCAAATGCTAACCAAGTCAGAGGAAAATTGGCTATAAAAGTTAAAAGTAGAAAGTATATAAGTGTTTTAGCCAAACTAAGGTTTCTTCTATTCAGTAATTTTGGGAAATCAAATCCCCATTTAAAGTAATTAACAATAAACATTAGTTTAAGTCCGTATCTTTCATGGTTTTCGTTCTAATAGCCTCATTAACACGTTTATTATGAGGTGAGTTGTCTAAATCTATTACTTTTGTTTTAAAAATATAATCATGTAGAGTTCTAGAAACTTGATTTTCAGTTAATGTAAAAAATGCAATAATTAAATAAAGACCAAATGTCAAAGTAGAAGCAGAGTACTTAAATATTTCTCTTAAAATCAATTTAGTTCTTGAACATTCAGTATCATCCATGTTTACAACTTTAATTTGTTGAATTCTTTTACCGAAAGTCTGCTTAGACTTTAATAAATGTGGCAATATGATTAGTAAAAAAAATGTAATAATCAGTACTGAAATTTGGATAATTTCTCTATAAGGAACTGTTGATAATCCAAGTGCTGTAATAATTACTACAATAACAAGTCCTGACATATCTGCTGCAAATGCTCTAACGCGTTTTTCAAATCTAGGTACCATTGTTTTATCCTCGTGTTTTATTGTAATCTTATTATAACATTATTTTTTTGTGTAACCGTTTGCAAAAGTATTACATTTCATGTATAATGATTTTGATAGAAATCTTGCGTCTATCGAAAATCAATATAATTCCTAGGGGGAAAACATGGCAACATTACAATTAAAAGACATCAATAAAGTCTATCCTAATGGTGTACAAGCAGTCTTTGACTTCAACTTGGACATCAAAGATAAAGAGTTTATTGTATTTGTCGGACCCAGTGGATGCGGTAAATCCACAACCCTCCGTATGATCGCGGGCCTTGAGGACATTAGTTCGGGCGAATTATACATTGATGGCGAGTACAAGAACGACACTGCTCCAAAAGACAGAGATATCGCAATGGTATTCCAAAGTTACGCGCTTTATCCACACATGACTGTGTATGATAACATCGCATTTGGATTAAAATTACGTAAAGTTCCTAAAGCAATCATCAAAGAAAAAGTTCAAGCGGCAGCGGAAATATTAGGTTTAGTTCCTTATTTGGATCGTAAACCAAAAGCTTTATCTGGTGGACAAAGACAGCGTGTGGCATTAGGACGTTCAATCGTTCGTGATGCAAAAGTATTCTTGATGGACGAACCATTATCTAACTTAGATGCTAAACTACGTGTTCAAATGCGTGGTGAGTTAATTAAGTTACACAAACAATTAGATACAACAACTATCTATGTAACCCATGACCAAATCGAAGCTATGACAATGGCTACTCGTATTGTAGTTATGAATAAAGGTTATATTATGCAAGTTGGTGAACCTAAAGAAATTTATGACAGACCAGCAAACATATTCGTTGCAGGTTTCATTGGAACACCTCCAATGAACTTTATTAACGGTAGAGTTACTGAAAAAGGTGTATTCGAAGCAGGACAATACAAAATCAAATTACCTCAAGATAAATTTGAAGTTGTAGTTCAAAACGGATTTATCGAAAAACCAATCGTTTTAGGTATTCGTGCTGAAGATATCCATGATGATGAACTTGTTATGCAAGCTCATCCAGACGGTATTTTAGATATTGTAGTTGACGTAGCTGAGTTATTAGGTGCTGAAACAAATATCTATACTGAAATCAATGGTTCAAATGTTATTGCTAAAGTAGATGCAAGAACAAACGTTCACATTGGTGATAAGATTAAATTAGGATTTGATTTAAACAAATTACATTTCTTTGATCCAGAAACTGAATTACGATTAGTTTTAGATCCAAATAAAAAAGCTAAAGCTGCTAAGTAATTATTTATTTCACATAATCTATCAATAAACAATAAATAATGAGTAATCCAGCAAGAGGGTTACTTTTTATTTTATATAATATAAATATATAAGAGGAGGATTTACACAATGAACATATATGATATTACTGTTAAAAATTCAAATCATCAAAGTCAAACACTTAGACCTTTCGAGGGAAAAGTGTTACTTATTATAAACTCAGCAACAAAATGTGGATATACAAAACAGTATGACGGTCTACAAAAACTCTATGACACATATAAAAATCAAGGATTTGAAATACTTGATTTCCCATCTAACCAGTTTATGGGTCAAGCACCTGGCGATATGGAAGAAATTAAGGCGTTTTGCGAATTAAATTTTAATACAACTTTCCCATTGTTTGAAAAAATAAAGGTTAATGGTTTATTTGCTCACCCATTATTTAAATACTTGAAGGCAAATACACCAATGGAAATAAAACCAACAGAGGATACTGAGTTAAAAATGAAGAAGGTAAAACGCATCAAATGGAATTTCACAAAATTCTTAGTCAATCAAAAAGGTGAGGTAGTTTATCGATTCTCACCAGCCTTTAATCCAAAAGATATTGCACCTTATATAGAATCATTACTGGCTTCATAAACCTATTGAATATGGGGTTTATTATACAATTCATTGACAAAACGTATCAAATTTGATATGATATTTATCGTTATATCAAAAGATATTACACGGAGGAAAAAATTATATATGGAAGATTCAAGTAGCGGGCAGAGGACGATTAGCGAAGATCCAGACTTGTTGGAGGTTACACTCTAATGGAAATTCAAATACTCTTAATATTCGTCTTTATATTCTTAAATGGAGTTTTTGCAGCAAGTGAAATTGCAATAGTAGCTTCTAGTCGAAGAGAACTAGAACAAGATGCTGAAAAAACAGGAAAAATAAGTTTAAAAGCTAAAAAAGTTTTAAAACTTATCGAAGATCCGACAAGGTTCTTATCTACCATCCAAATAGGGATTACAATGTTTGGGTTTATTAATGGTGCGATTGCAGCAGACGCATTTGCAAGCATCATATCCAACTCAATTGCCACTTCAGTTAATTTAGATATATTGATTGTTCAACCTGTTGTAACTGTATTAATTACACTGGTTTTAACCTATTTACAAGTCGTATTAGGTGAATTAGTACCGAAAAGATTAGCAATGAAAGCACCTGAGAAAATTGCATATACATTTGTAGGTTTCTTATCTGTGATTGCTTTAATCATGAGACCGTTTGTAGCACTTTTAACAAGTACTGCTAACGTAATCGTACGCTTAATGGGTGTAAGCCCTAATGATAATGATGATACATTATCTGAAGATGAACTTATTCTTGAACTGAATGCATCGGAATCTAAAGGTATTATCGATTCCGGTGAAAATGAAATGATTCAAAATATTTTTGAATTTGACACAACGACCATAGAAGAAGTTATGACGCACAGAACTGAAGTTTCTGCTATAGAGATTAATATGGATAAGACAGAATTGATTTCTTATGTAACAAACGAAAAGTTCACAAGATTCCCAGTTTATGAAGATACAATTGATAAGATTATTGGAACACTTCATGTTAAAGACTTACTAAAATATTTACATGAACATCCAAATCCCGATGATTTCGATATAAAATCATTAATCAGGGATCCATATTTTGTGCCCCAATCTAAGAGAACACGTGAATTATTCAAAGATATGCAGTCTCAAAAAGTACATATAGCAATTGTAATTGATGAGTACGGTGGCACAGCAGGTATTGTTACTTTCGAAGATTTAATCGAAGAGATTCTTGGTAATATTTCTGATGAGTATGATGATGAAGAAGATGAGATTTCTACAATCAACGAAAATGTTTATGAAATCGATGGTTTAACAAACATCGATGATGTAGAAGATATAATACACGCTGGATTACCTGTTGAAGATTATGATACATTATCCGGTTTCATCTTAGGTCAACTCGGAAGATTCCCGGATGAAAATGAAGCGATTGTTATTGTTTATAATAATTACCGATTTGAAGTACTAGAATACGAAGATAAGGTCATTGAACGTGTTAAAGTAACAAAAATAGAGGAAGAACTAAATATTACTGAACAAACAGATGAGAATTAACTCATCTGTTTTATTTATTCTATCTAAAACCGTTACCATATGATAGAATATTATTAAGGGAGGGTATTGATATGACGATAGCATTTATAGCCTCTGAAGTCTACCCATATAGTAAGACGGGTGGCTTGGCTGATATTGCACATTTTTTACCATTAGGAATCAAAGAACAGAACCATGAAGTCGTTGTTATTACTCCATACTATAGGGATATAGCAAAATATCATCATCAAATGACTTACATTGGAAGAAAAACGATTTATATGGGTGGAATTCAAACCGATGTAAATTATTTTAGTTTAAATCAAGACGGTATTCAGATTATTTTCATACAAAATATGCATTATTTTGAACGTGACCGTTTATACGGTTTTAATGATGATGCAGAACGTTTTGTCTGTTTCTCATTTGCTGCACTTGAATTATTCACTATACTTAATAAAAAGCCTGATATTTTACATCTCAATGACTGGCAAACAGGTATGATTCCATATTTACTGAAAAAACATTATGATCACATAGATTATTTTAAACGAATGAAAACCATTTTAACGATACACAATCTGGAATATCAAGGTAACTTTGATCCTTATGTGTCTAGATTCTTTAACACAAATTTCGATTATAGTTATATACATTTTGAACGTGTTAACTTCTTAAAAGCAGGGATCGAATTAGCAAATAAAATAACTACTGTTTCACCTAATTATAGAGAAGAAATTTTAACACCTCAGTATGGTTTTACACTTGATGGAGCACTTCAATATAGAAAAGATGACCTCATTGGTATATTAAATGGAATTGATTATCATTCATTCCATCCAAATCGAGATAAGTTAATTACTAATTATAATTATGAAACATATAAAAAAGGTAAAACAGACAATAAAAAACAAGTCTATGAACGATTTAATCTAGGAACGATCTATGATGTGCCATTTGTGGTCTATATTGGTAGATATGCTAACCAAAAGGGATTATGGATGATCAAAGATACCGTTGAAGGCGTTATAGCTAATACAAATGCAATGTTTTTCTTTTTAGGTAGTGGGGATCCAGAATTCAGCAACTATTTCAAATTTTTAACAGATAAATACCCTAACCGAGTTGGTAATTATATTGGCTATAACGAAGCCTTAGCACATGAACTTTATGCAGCATCTGACATATTCATGATGCCATCTGAGTTTGAACCTTGCGGTTTAGGTCAAATGATCGCAATGACTTATGGAAGTTTACCGATTGTAAGGGAAACCGGTGGTTTAAAAGATACAGTAAAACCATATAATAAATTCACGCATGAAGGAACAGGTTTCAGTTTTGCTAATCTTTCGAGTTTAGAATTCAAAGAAAAGCTTTATGAAGCAATCTCACTTTACAATCAACAACCTAAAACATGGCAAAAACTCATACAGCAAGCGATGAATACCGATTTTAGTAATCAAAACATGTCTAAAAAATATATAGAATTATATAATAAAATACTGGAGGATTAGTTATGGAAACATTAGCTTTAATACTTGCTGGCGGTAAGGGGAGTAGACTCGATATTTTATCAAACAGACGCTCTAAACCTGCAATGCCATTTGCTGGTAAGTATCGCATTATTGATTTTGCTTTATCAAATTGTAGTCAATCAGGTATATATGATATTGCAATACTAACACAATATCTGCCATTATCTTTAAATGACCATGTTGGAAGTGGTAAACCATGGGATTTAGACCGTAATAATTCCCAAGTAACCTTGTTACAACCTCATAGCATGTGGTATAAAGGAACAGCAGATGCTGTTAATAAAAATTTAGAGTTTATCATTAAGAAAAAACCAAAATATGTTTTAATACTTTCTGGAGACCATATTTACAAGATGGACTACAGGAAAATGATTGCACATCATAAGGCTACAAATGCTAGACTTACGATTGCTTGTCAAGAAGTTGACATCAAAGAAGTTTCTCGTTTTGGTATTATGACTACCAATAGAGATAATGAAATTATTAATTTTGAAGAGAAACCAAAAACATCTAAAAGTAATCTAGCAAGTATGGGAATTTACTTGTTCGATTTAGATTTTTTAACGGAAGCTTTAAATGCTTTAAAGGATGAAGATTTAGATTTTGGTAAACATATCATTCCTCACTTAATAGAACACACAAAGAAGGCTGTTTATGCATATAAATTTAATGATTATTGGAAAGATGTAGGTACATATGATTCTTATTTAGAAGCTAACCTTGAGATGATTAAACCCTATACACCATTAGACTTATATGATCCAAGTTGGAAGATTTTTACTAAATCAGAAGAGAAACCACCTGTAAAAGTTTTTGGTGATGCAAATATAGTCGATTCATTAATTTCAAACGGTTGTATTATTGAAGGTACAGTTATAAATTCAGTTTTATCACCCGGTGTTAGAATAGGTAAAGGTTCTTTAGTAAAAGACTCAATTATCTTAAATGACACAATTATCAGTGAAAATGTAACGATTGATAACTGTATTATTGATAAACATGTTGTTGTAGGTCAAAGAACACATATAGGATATGGAAATGATTTTACACCAAATCAAGAAAAACCCGATGTTTTATCATCAGGTATTACTGTAGTTGAGAAATCCACAATCGTACCAAGCGATATGAGAATCGGTAGAAATTGTAGATTATTTAGAATTGGTAAATATACATCAAAAGAAGTACCATCTGGTTCAACTATAAAATAACATGAAAAAAGGTATTCAAATTGAATACCTTTTCATTTATTATATTACTTTTTAGGAAGTTCTTCCCAAAGTGCTACGAAATCAGAAGCAGTGATTGTTACACCAGATACTGAATCGAAATCACCATTATCATTGACAGCAGGGAATTCTTGGTTAGTAATTAAGTAATCTCCAGCAGTTTTAGCTTGTTGGAAGTACTCTTTACCGATTGGAGAAGCTCCAGCCATACCGTAAGAAGTTCCTAATTGATTCTTAGTCTTTAATAATTTAGGATTTGCAGTTGTATAGCTAGCCATGAGTGAAACGTTGATATTAGCTGTTTCTGGGTCATTATCATGATCCATAGATTGTTTTTTAACAAATCCATTTTCAACAATTGCTTTATATCCATAGAAAACATTATTGAAGTAAGCAAGTACAATCTTACCGTTAACTACAACAAATGAACCAAATGAATATGCATCCCAAGCACCAGTTGAAACAACTGTTTCTTTAACTGGGTCATAATAATACACAGGTGCGTGATTTGAAGCTGTTGATTTTAGTGAAACGAAGTGATACCCTTCTTCGTATTCTCCAGCAGCAACAGGTTCAGAAGCTAACGCTAACTCAGCTAATGTATAGAATTCATCTGTAGTAATGGATACACCAGCAGGAGCAGGTTCTCTATCATTTACATCACCAGTTTCGATAAACTTATCGATAACGAGTTGAGCTTGTTCATGCCACCATAATGTTGAGTTCATATTATAAATATGCTCTTCTGATGCAGTAACTTTATCCTTACCTTGGTAAGTTGCATTTGCATCACCTTCGATATTGAATGCATTCCATTCAGCATCTACAATTTTGTCACCTTCTTTAACAACAACAACCCAGTAAACCCAAGAAGATGTGTCAGTTGGCGTTTGACTTGCGAAGTAGTAAGTACGTTCAGCAGGTCCACATGCTGTTAAGAAAACAGCAGCAAGTAAAAATAATATAACGAAAAATCCTTTTTTCATAATTTCCTCCATATTTGTATAGGTATCGTTTATTCACACATATTATATTTCATTCAGATTATTAAGTCAAAGAAAGTTATAAAAGAAAATGTAAACTATGTGAAAATTAAAACATTGTTTTCAAATATCATTATATGATAAAATAGTAAGGGCATTGAAAGGTATGAATAACTTGAAATATAACACATTAAACGATAGACAAAAATTTATAAGAAACTTCTCAATTATTGCGCATATAGATCATGGTAAGTCAACACTGGCTGATCGTATACTAGAAATGACGTCTTCAGTTGAAAAAAGAAAAATGAAAGAACAATTACTTGATTCTATGGATTTAGAGCGTGAGCGTGGCATTACCATTAAATTAAATGCCGTACAACTCACTTATAAAGCCAAAGATAATCAAGAATATATTTTGCATTTAATAGATACTCCAGGTCACGTAGACTTTACTTATGAAGTGTCACGATCTTTAGCAGCTTGTGAAGGTGCTGTTTTAGTCGTAGATGCTGCACAAGGAATACAAGCTCAAACATTAGCAAACGTCTACCTAGCACTTGATAATAATCTAGAAATTATACCGGTATTAAATAAAATAGACCTACCATCCGCTGAACCTGAAAAAGTTCGAAGAGAAATAGAGGAGGTCATTGGTATAGATGCATCAAACGCTGTAAAAGCAAGTGGCAAATCAGGTTTAGGTGTTGATGAAATACTTGAGCGTATTATTAAAGATGTAAAGGCACCAGATGGTGATGAAAATGCACCGCTTCAAGCATTGATTTTTGACTCATTCTTTGATGCTTATCGAGGTGTTGTACCGACAATAAGAGTTATTAACGGTTCTATTAAAAAAGGCGATATGATCGAATTTATGGCGACTAAAGCTAAGTTTGAAGTTGTTGAGGTTGGTGTTTACACTCCTACCCAAAAAGTAGTTGATGTATTGGGTCCTGGTGATGTAGGTTACCTTACTGCAGCTATTAAAACATTAAATGAAGTCCGTGTGGGTGATACAATTACACATGCAACTAAAAGAGCTGAAAAACCACTACCAGGTTATAGAACATTAAATCCAGTTGTATTCTGTGGACTTTACCCAATTGATCCAGATCAATACCAAGATTTAAAAGATGCATTAGAAAAACTAAAATTAAATGATGCCTCATTAATTTATGAACCAGAAACTTCTCAAGCATTAGGTTTTGGATTTAGAACAGGGTTCCTAGGATTGTTACATATGGATATTATTCAAGAAAGAATATCCAGAGAATTTAATATTGAATTAATTGCAACAGCTCCATCCGTTGTTTATCATGTATATATGACAAATGGTGAGAAAATTCTAGTTGATAATCCAACATTCTTACCTGATATTCAAAAAATTGATTATATAAACGAGCCTGTTGTTAAAGCAACCATTATGTGTCCAAAAGACTATGTGGGTTCTGTTATGGATATTTGTCAGAAAAAACGTGGTATATTTATCGATATGAAATATATGGATCAAACCAGAGTATTATTAACATATAGATTACCACTTGCAGAAATTGTTTATGATTTCTTTGATAAATTAAAATCAAGTACTAAAGGTTATGCTTCATTTGACTATGTATTAGATGGGTATATGGCTTCTGATTTAAGAAAAATGGATATATTATTAAATGGTGAAGTTGTCGATGCTTTATCGGTTATCGTACATAAAGAGTTTGCATATCAAAGAGGCAAGGCAATTGTTGAGAAATTAAAAACACTCATACCTCGACAAATGTTTGAAATTCCAGTGCAAGCTGCCCTCGGTGGAAAAATCATTGCTAGAGAAACTATTAAAGCCATGAGAAAAGACGTTTTAGCTAAATGTTATGGTGGAGATATTTCACGTAAGAAGAAGTTATTGGAAAAACAAAAAGAAGGTAAAAAACGTATGAAGACATTTGGTAGAGTTGATATTCCACAAAGTGCTTTCATGGCAATACTTTCAAATTCAGACGATTAAAAATGATATCACTATGTGATATCTTTTTTTTACCATATTGATTGACATGAATGCGCTTACATGTTACAATGTATGTGTAATAAAGATTACTGGATGAGGGAATTATATGAGTGTGAAGATTACGTTCAAACTTAATCATAGTTCAAAGGTTAATAGTCAAAACATTGACATATTTTTAAATAAAATATTGAGAGGGTAAGAATATCTATATTCGTACCCTTTTTTATTGAAAAAACAGGAGGCCTATATGAAATCATCATTATATGATTTAAAGATTGTTAGAGGTGCAAAAGATGCATCTAGAATCATGGATTCAACGTTAACCAATGATCTTGAAATAACACAAGATCGTCAATTGGATGAAATTTTAGAGAATATTACGAAACAAAACGACCAAGAAAATTAAAATACCTTTTAAATTAGGTTAATTTTCTCCTCTCTCTTTTTGAGGTATCCAAAGTTGGTTGGATACCTCTTTATTTTTGATATAATAGAATAAAGCGAGGTAACCTAGATGAAAGGCCTTTATATACATATTCCTTTTTGTGAATATATTTGTCATTACTGTGATTTTGTCAAAAGAGTTCCTAAAAATCAAGATGTGATTGACCAATATTTAATTAAACTTAGAGAAGAAATTTTATCCTATCAAGAACATTTTAGGACTATTGAAACTATCTTTATCGGTGGTGGAACACCTTCTATGTTAACGGTTGATCAACTTACGTTTCTATTTGATTCACTTACAAATATCAAACCCTTAGAATACTCAATCGAACTCAATCCTGAAAGCTATACACACGAAAAAGGTCTATTATTTAAAAAATATGGAATCAATAGAGTTTCCATGGGTGTTCAAACATTTGATAACGACTTATTAGTCTATTTAAATCGTGGCCATAAAGAGGAACAAGTTAAAGCAATCATTGATGATTTAAAATCTATTGGTATTCCTTATATTTCGATAGATTTGATATTTGCAATACCTGGTCAAACGATGGAACATATCAAGTATGATATTGAGCAATTTAAAAAATTAGACATTACACATATATCTTATTATTCTTTAATACTAGAAGATAAAACTTATTTTTATCATCAGTATTTAAAGGGTAATTTCGAGCCGATGGATGAGGATATGGAAGCTTTGATGTATGAATATATCATGAATGCATTAAAGGATCTTGGATATGAGCAATATGAAATCAGTAATTATGCAAAACATGGCCATTATTCATTACATAATTCCATTTATTGGACATTAGGTGAATATATTGGTTGTGGCTTAGGAGCACATGGATTTATTGATAATTATCGAACTTATAATGAGCGTGGTATGTCTCAATATATGGATCATTTTATTAAAGAGAAAGTTTTACAAACAACTGAATTAAAACTACAAGACGAATTAATATTTGGGTTAAGACTCACTAAAGGTATAAATATAGCGTATTTAGAAAGTAAATATAATATAAATTTATTTGAAAAATACCCGCAATTAACAGACAAAATTAATATCGGATTAGTTGATATTCATGATGGTAATTTAAGATTAACCAAGGAAGGAGTTATGCTTGGTAATCAAGTATTTATGTTATTTGTATGAAATATTTAATTAATGATTTTCAATTTTATTTAAGTAATGAACGGGGGTTATCTAAGAATACATTGAGTGCTTATATGATAGATATTAAAAGCTATGGTCTCTATCTAGAAACATATTATAAAGTAAATGATCCAAAAGATATTGAAACTAAACACATAGAAGCATTTTTAAAGACCCTCAATAAAAAACAAATATCTTCAAAGACACAAGCAAGAAAGTTAACTTCCATTAAGGCTTTTCACAAATTTTTACTCTTAGAAAAAGAAGTTGATACAGACGTCAGTTCTAGAATTAGTGCACCTAAAATCAGTAAGAGTTTACCAACAGTTTTAAGCGTAGATGAAATTGTAAGACTATTAGAAGTGATACAAAATGATGCACCATTATCCTTAAGAAATAAAGCATTAATTGAACTTATCTATGGTTCAGGTCTTCGTGTTAGTGAACTATTATCTATTAAAATAAAAGATATTCATATGGCTCAAAGTTATGTTATTGTCAGAGGAAAAGGTAACAAAGAACGAATGGTACCTATCTCAGATATGGCCGTAATTGCTGTTAGAAATTATCTAGTTCGTGGTAGAGAAGAATTACTTAAAGACAAGAATGATTACATGTTTTTAAACCACAATGGATTACCGTTATCTCGTGTTGGATTCTTTAAAGTATTAAAGAAATTAGCATTAGAAGCATCAATAGATCCAACACAGATTTCACCACATACATTGAGACATTCATTTGCAACACACTTACTCGAAAATGGTATGGATTTAAGAAGTCTTCAGCTATTATTAGGCCATGAAGATATATCCACAACACAGATTTATACACATATATCACAACAAAGATTAAAAGAGATTTATCAAAAAACACACCCACGGGCAAAAGGAGAATAAAATGAGATTTAAAAGAGTTTTTCTTATCGTTATGGACTCTGTTGGAATCGGAGCTCAACCAGATGCTACATCATATTTTAATGATGGTGTATCCGATATTAATGCACATACTTTAGGACATATTGCAACTAGTATGGATTTAAAGTTACCTAATTTAGAAGCGTTAGGTATTGCAAATATAGAACCAATTAAGGGGTTAAAACCAGTCAATTTAAACCAGTCTTATGTTACAAAAATACAAGAAGCATCACTTGGAAAAGATACAATGACTGGTCACTGGGAAATGATGGGATTATATATAACTAAACCATTCCAAACATTTACAACCCATGGTTTTCCTGAGGAATTAATTAAAGAATTAGAAGAAAAAACTGGTAGAAAAGTAATAGGTAATGTTGCAGCTTCAGGTACTGAAATACTTGTAGAACTTGGTGAAGAACACATGAAGACTGGAAATATTATTGTCTATACATCAGCAGATTCAGTATTACAAATTGCTATGCATGAAGAAATTATTCCGATTAAAGAACAATATAAAATATGTGAAATCGCTAGAGAAATCACAATGAAACCTGAATGGAAAGTCGGTAGAGTAATCGCAAGACCATTCTTAGGAACTAACAAAACCAACTTTAAACGTACTCCAAATCGTCATGATTATGCTTTAAAACCTCATGAAAAAACTACACTAAATTTTCTAGATGAGGCAAATTATGATGTCATAGCTCTCGGAAAAATTAATGATATTTTTGATGGTTATGGTATCAATAAGTATTCAAAAACTGTTTCAAATGATGATGGTATGAATCAAATTACTGAATGGGCAACTAAAGATTTTAATGGATTATGCTTCCTAAATTTAGTAGATTTCGATGCATTATATGGACATAGGAGAGACCCAATTGGATATGGAAATGCCCTCATGCAATTCGATAAACAACTCCCTTTATTGATGAATAATTTAAATGATGATGACCTATTATTAATCACTGCAGATCACGGTAATGATCCTACATATGTAGGTACAGATCATACAAGAGAATTTGTTCCATTAATTGCATATAGTAAGTCATTTACTGAAGGTGGAAATCTACCAATATTAACAACTTTCTCAGATATCGCTAGAACGATTTCAGACAATTTTAAAGTAGAAAAAACTCCATATGGTTCTAGTTTCTTAGGCCTAATTAAGTGAATATAAGTTTACTATATATAAACAAAAGTGCATTAAATGCACTTTTTTTAATCGAAATATTTACGTAAATCTGATAAATTATTATGTTGTTCAAGCGCCATCATAAGAAGTAGTCTAGCTTTTTGACTAGGTAAATTTCCTGAAAATAAGACGCCTAAACTCTTTAAGTGATGTCCTCCACCTTCATATGCATACGTATCAAATACTCTACCTTTTGGACATCTTGAAGTAAGAACAACAGGTACCCCATTTGATATAGCATGCTTAATTCCCTCTAGCATCATTGGAGGTACATTACCACGTCCCAGTGCTTCTAATACGATACCATCAACCTTATCATCAATGAGGAAATTGATGATATTTGATGTGGATCCAGTAGCAACTTTGATAATTTCCACCCTTTTTGTAAGTTTAGTAATTTTAATATTTGGTTTAGTATATGTATTCAATCTATGATAGATAACATCTTTAGAATCAACGATTCCAAGAGGACCAAATTCTAATGACTTGAATGTATCAAGAGCGACCGTATGTGTTTTGACAACCTCAGACGCAGAATTGATCTCATCATTTAAGACAAGTAATACTCCACGGGTTTTTGAGTCATCAGACGCAGCCACTAATATAGATGATACGATATTGGAAAAACCATCATATCCAAGCTCAGATATGTTCCTCATTGAACCTGTTAGAACGATAGGAGTTTCTATATTAAAGTAAATTTCTAAGAAGTAAGCTGTCTCCTCAATTGTATCAGTTCCATGCGTTATAACGATTCCATCGTATTTTTCAACACTAATTTTTGATTCAATAAGTTTAGCAAGTTTAAACATATGTTCAGGTGTAATATAAGGACTTGGTAAATAAGTTAGCTCATGATAGTCAATTTCAATGTCTAAAAGCTTGTCTTTAATCTGTTCAATTAAGTTTATATTGCCACTAGACATCACCGTTCTCATTGTATTTAGATCATTCATCATGGCTATTGTACCGCCAGTAAATATTACTAAAACTCGTTTTTTATTCATATAATCACCTCATTTATATTATATAACAAGTCGATATCATTTATTTAAAGAAACTCACAATATATATATCATCATTTACTTGATTATAGATGCTTTATATCAAAAGCAGCACTTAGACCTTTAAATTCATGTTATTTTCATTTCCAACTTTTCCACACATTAGCAATCCACCGCACCACTAGGCTGTGAAATACTAGTTAACATAATATACATTATAGGAACAAAAATATAATTACAAAGAGGGTTCTTATGGCATTTAATGGATACATGAAACCTAAAATGAATATATTTAAATGCTGATTTTAATGGTTTTTTTCATAATAAAATACATCTTATTCCGTCGTTGAGTATATTTAACGTTTTGAAGAGAGGATTATTAGCGTTTGAACTACTTATACCTTCATGATTACATATCCCACACACGCATAAGTCATGAGAGTCCATTATGACCTAAATTCACTATAATTATGTCTTACTTCTTCTACTACTTTCTATAGGTATATATATAATTTCAATCAATCTACTCAAAATAAAAAAAATGAGTATTAGATAGGAACCAAATGAAATGAAAGATTCCTCAACCGCTTCTCAGAAAATAAACCTTGATCATTATTGGAATCACTTTGCCATAGAGAGTTTAATTGACGGGTTTAACAATTTTAAACTAAAATCATTTTTTGAGTCAATAAAAATAAAAAAATGTATGTTTAGTATTTAATTACAGTGTATACATTTACTAAACATACATTTTTGACATTGACTAATAAAAAAAGTGCTTGCGCACTTGATTTATAAATTATTTTTGATTTTGCTTCATCGATGCTAATACTTGACGTACTTGTTTTTCAGATGGAGTTCTTCCCATTTGTCTAAACATTTCACGTATTGAACGCTCATCGATTGGTGGGTTCTTTTCTAAATATTTTTTAAACCATGATCTTGAAATAAAGAATCCGAGTACTCCACCTAATAATAAGGTACCGATTGCTATCAGTAATACAAAATACCATTCCATGCCTTGTCAACTCCTTTTTAATGTCAAATTAATTTTACTTCATTTATCCATAAAATACAATGTTAATTATTTATAATGTAAATTATTTTTTTAATACCATAAGTTTTTTCTTTATATACGCTAAATGCAGATGAATGATTCAATGTGAGTTTTGTATCCTTGTGTACTTCTAAACAAATCATTGAACCGTTGATTGTAATTAAGGTAAGTGATTCAATTAATTCTTCATAATTTTTAAAATCATATGGAGGATCTAAGAATATGACATCAAATAATTGATTCTTATCTATCAAATGAGTCACTGCTTTTTGGTAATCCATTTGAATGACCTCAACGGAATCTAGTACTCCAAGTGATATAAGATTCTCCTTAATTGTCATAACAGCTATAGGTTTATAATCATTAAACACGGTGAACTTAGAACCTCTTGATATAGATTCAATTCCATATGAACCAGAACCAGCAAATAAATCCAAAACTCTTGCATTTAAAATGGAGTCCGATAAGCTATTAAAAACAGCCCCTCTAACTTTATCCGACGTTTCTCTAGTGGATTCAGAAGGTACCATTTTTAGTGTTCTACTTCTAAATTTTCCAGCGATAATTCTCATTAAACAATAGTCTCTTCAATTAGTTTTAACTCACGTTTTTCTGAACCAATGACATATGATTTTTCAATCAATTCAATTGCATCTTTAAGTCCTTTATCTTGGTGATGTAATATACAGATCACTTCACCAATTTTAACTTCATCACCAATCTTTTTCTTTAAATCTAAACCAACAAATAAATCGATCTTATCTTCCTTAGTCATTCTTCCTGCACCAAGCTTCATTGCAGCTATCCCAAAATTAAGTGCATCCACTTTTTCTAAGTATCCACTGGATGTTGCAACAATCTCATGTCGTTTGGTATTGCCAAGTAAATTCTTCTTGTTCTTAATAAATGCTACATCTCCACCTTGCGCTCCAACGAACTCGTAGAACTTATCAACTGCTTTTCCTTCTGCCAATGTTGTTTTAGATAATTCATAACCTGCTTCAAATGATTCAACAATTCCTGCAGCTTTTAATAAGTGACCTGTTATAACAGATACAACCTCAGTCAAATCCTTTGGTCCATGTCCTTCAAGTGTTTCAATGGATTCGTATACTTCAAGTGCGTTACCAATCTTATGACCTAATGGTTCTTCCATTGATGTAAGAATTGCTGTTACTTGTTTACCTGCTTGTTTACCAATGTCAACCATTAATCTGGATAAGCTCATTGCATCTTCTTTAGTCTTCATAAATGCACCTGATCCTACCTTAACATCTAAGACAATTGCATCTGCACCAGATGCTAATTTTTTGCTCATAATTGAGGATGCAATTAATGGCATTGAATCTACTGTCGCTGTTACATCACGTAATGCATAAATCTTTTTATCAGCTGGTGCGATATCTCCACTTTGTCCGACGATTGCACAACCAATTTGATTAACTTGATCTTTAAATTGATTGAGTGGTAGTTCAACTTTAAATCCAGGAATGGATTCCAATTTGTCAATTGTACCACCTGTATGACCTAAACCTCTTCCACTCATTTTTGCAAGCTTTGCACCTAAGTATGCTACGAGAGGTGCAAGTACTAAACTTACCTTATCACCCACACCACCTGTTGAATGTTTATCTACCTTAGTACCTTTTATATCTTTTAAATCTAATACTTCTCCACTATCTCTCATTGCCATAGCTAATGATGTAGATTCTGTTGCATCCATACCATTAAAATATACAGCCATTAAAAATGATGACATTTGATAATCAGGAATAATCCCTTTAGTATATCCTTTAATTATAAAGCTGATTTCTTCATTCGTAAGTTTTTGACCATACTTTTTCTTATTAATTAAATCAATCATATCCATATGTTGATTCCTCCTTTATTGTAAAACAAACTATCCATTTAATACCATAAATACCAATACGATGATTCCAACGACAACCACTATTTTTAGTGACTTCTTTATCAATGAGAAAAGTCCCATTAAGATTAGTAATCCTAAAATACCAACAAAGAGGATTTGAAGCAACACTGGGAACGTGTTAAAATAATCGAACCCTGAAACCCACCATTGATCCGTTGTTGGTTTTAATAATGGATCAAGCCATCCTGTAGCTACTTCAAACCATGATACAATTGTTTGCCATATTTCAAGTAATACTTCTTGCCAATTTTTTTCTTCCATTTTTTACCACCATTTCTTTCTATACCTATTTTATCAAAAAGTAAGGTTGTTTTAAAGTAAATGTGATGTTATAATCATCAAGGGTGAACATTATGATAATAGCAATGATTAGACACGGTGAAACAGACTATAATAAAAAGCAATTAGTACAAGGTAGAATGGATAATCCTTTAAACAGTGAAGGTATTCATCAAGCAGAAACTTTAGGTACTTATTTAAGAGATAACAATGAAACATTTGATGTATTAATTTCATCTCCATTAAAACGTGCTTTAAAGACTGCAGAAATAGTTGGATCTTATATTGGACTCCAAGTTAACTATACGGATAAAAACCTTTTAGAACGTGATTTTGGTCCTTTTGAAGGTAAATCGATTGATGAGGTCTTACCAATCATCACACTTGATGATTTTAGAAAAGATGGTTTTGAAGATAATCCTTCATTACAGTCAAGAATTTTAAGTGCAGTTCAAAGAATATCAAATTTACATAGCCATCAAAAAGTTTTAATTGTAGCACACGCACATGTGATTAAATCTTTAATCATCTTATCCAATAAGGATAAATTTACATATACAAATCATTTTGTTGGTAACTCAAGTATTGTATACTTTAAAATAACAGATGATACTGTTGAAGTCATCAAACAATACGATCTATAATTTGAAGAAAAAATGGTACATAAGCTCATGCTTAAGTACCATTTTATTTTATTTTTTCATAATAGTTACACCACTATTAACGATATAAGAATTCAATTTTGAGAGTTCATCTGAAGTGAATTTTATACGATGGAGTGGGTCATTTAATTCCGGACCTGAAATGGATATAACCAGTTGTCCCTTTTTCACTCTAGAACGACCAATATTTCTAATTTCAGTGAGTTTTTTGAATTGATTCGATGTTGATCCATATCCATGAATAATAACAAGTATTCCCTTGGATTTTTCCTCAATTAAACTTCTAATCAGTTTTGTTGATTCGAATAAATCCATATCATGAACATCAATCACTCTAATCATTCGATGAGTCCTTCGTTAATTTTTTCAGATACCAAATCACCGATTTGTTGAGTTGTTAAATCTTTATAATCTTCATAAGGTATCGGTTGATGAATAACCACTTTAATCTTGGTAACTCTAAATGGTGCACGGTGTTGAATTTGAGAGTTTCCAATAATTGTCATCGGTAAGATGGTTGCTTTAGGTTTTACAGCAAGTTGGAATGAACCCGCTTTTGTAGCTAAGACAGAGTCTGTATCCCTGTTTTTTCTACCACCTTCTGGAAAAACAATCATTGCAAACCCATCTTCAATGTTTTTAATCGTTTGAACAAGTGCTTTTGCCGTTTTACGGTTGTCTTCTCTATAAATAGGCATACAACTCATTCTTAAGATAACATCCTTAAAAAAGGGAATTTTAAGCAATGTAGACTTTGGTGTAAATCCCATAGGTCTATCAATAGCTTGTATCGCAATCAATGGATCTAAATAAGACTTATGATTGGAATATGCAACCAATTTGCCATCCATTGGAACATTTTCTTTACCTACAACTTCTATACGTAAGTTAAACACTAATAAACCAATTGCTCTAGCAGCACTTTGCCAACCAAAATATTTATATTTGCTGTTTAAAGGTAATTTACCAAATACATAGGTGTGAAATACGAGTCCTAATAGAATCATGATCCATCCAACAAAAAAGCCTAAAATCACCCAAAGTATTATAAAGTATTCACCAATCCAAAGTGACATAAGTGTTGAGAATGTTAACCAAGATATTAAAAATAATGTAATAAACATAAATACCTACTTTTTATATGTTGCAAAGATTAATCCAGGCAACACTTTTTTTTCTACTAATTGATATGTTGATAATTTAAAGGGTGTGAAATATACATTACCTTCATGATAGTTTAATACATGTGTAATGTGCAGATAATCTACATAAGGTAATGTCAGATTATAAATAATCTTCCCACCAATCACCCACAATTCATCAGTGTATGACTTGATGAAAGAAATAACATCTGTGACACACTCTGCATCTGAATAAACAGTATCTATAAGGTTTGCAACAAACATTTTACCAAAAGGTAATGGTTTTTCCTTGTAATATGATTTTAATGAACGGTAAGTTGCCTCACCCATTAAAACAGTTTTATCTTTGGTCATTTGCTTAAAGTATTGTAAATCTTCTTTATAATGCCATGGTAAAATATTATCTTTTCCAATCATCCAGTTAATATCCATTGCCCATATTGCGTGTATCATACAGCAACTTTTCCTTTAATTCCAGGATATGGATTATAATCCACTAATTCAAAGTCTTCAAACTTAAAGTCTTCTATGTTTTTAATAAGTGGATTGATTTTGAGTTTTGGAAGTTTTCGTGGTGTTCTTTCAAGTTGAAGATTAATTTGCTCATAATGATTAGAATAAATGTGTGCATCTCCAATTGTATGTACAAATTCACCAACTTCTTTACCTGTGACTTGAGCAATCATCATTAAAAACAATGCATATGATGCAATGTTAAATGGTATACCTAAGAAGACATCACCACTACGTTGATAAAGTTGTAAAGAAAGCTTATTATTAACGACATAAAACTGGATTAAGGTATGACATGGAGGTAAGGTCATTTTATCTATTTCAGCAGGATTCCAAGCGGATAATACAATTCTTCTGGAGTCTGGTTGGTATTTAATGAGATCAATGACATATTTTAGTTGATCAACACCATTAAAGTTTCTCCACTGTGAACCATACACAGGACCTAAATCTCCCCATTTTTGAGCAAATGAAGCATCTTGTCTAATTTTTTCAGCAAATTCTTCCATAGACTCACCTTGGTAGTCTGCTGAATTTTTATATGTTTTATATGGCCAATCTGTCCAAATACCTACGTGATTATCCACAAGATATTTTATATTGGTATCACCTTTAATGAACCATAGTAATTCATGTATGATACCTTTTAAAAATATTTTTTTAGTTGTAACAAGCGGAAATCCTTCATTTAAATCAAAGCGCATTTGGTAACCGAAAACTGATTTTGTTCCTGTTAAGGTACGGTCCATTTTTTCAGTACCATGTTCCATGATGTATCTTGCCAAATCTAAATATTGTTTCATAAGAACTCCATTCTAATTATTTATTTTGCGAGTTCGTACAAACTCTCTGTGTAGATAATAAGTGCCTTCATTAAATCATCAATATCGATAAACTCATCTTTTTGATGAATATAGGTTGGTTTATCTAAGAAGTGCGGACCAAATGCAACTACATTATCTGTAGCTCTTGCAAATGTACCACCACCAATAGATATAGGAGGTGTTAAATCTCCAGTATGTTTTTGGTAAATATTCATAAGTGTTTGAATAAGTTTGGAGTTTGGATCTTTATATAAAAGTTTTTGATGGTGATCCACATCTAAAGAATAACCTTCAGGCAGTTGTTTTTTAATCACTTCAAAAACATCTTTTTGATAATCTACACCTTTTGGATATCTTAAGTTCAATACGATTTCAAAAGTATTAGCTTCTGTCTTCATCAATCCCCAGTTTACTGTAAGGTGTCCCATTTCATTATCGGTATAATTTACTTTAAATTTTTCTCCAGTTGTATCTAAAACAAGATATTTATTTGCAAAATCGACTAAATCAGACTTAACACCGGATACTTGTAGTCCTTTGAATAATAAATGTAATGCATTGATACCATCATCCGGTAATGAACCGTGAGCAGATTTACCTTCTACTACAAAAGTCATTGTTTCTTGATTAATAGATGATGATCCTTTTAAATTATGATCCAGTAAGTATTGATCCCAAGCATTTTTAACCACTAAATTCGGTTTTAAAGTCGCTTGTGCACTTTCAGGAACCATATTTGCTCTTAAACCACCTTGGACACTTAATAATTGTGATTGATTAAATGTACCACGAATAATGGTCATGGTGATTCCCTTTTCTGCATAGATCAGAGGGAAATCTGCATCCGGAATAAATCCTGCAATAGGTGCTTGTGGGTGTTTTTTAAAATAATAATCCACACACTTCCATCCAGATTCTTCATCTAAGCCTAAAATCAACTTAATTCTTGTTTTTAATTCAACATTTAAGTCCTTTAAAATTTTCATTGCATAATAAACAGCCATTGTAGGACCCTTATCATCTTCTGCACCACGTGCATAAATACGGTTGTTGTGGATTTCTGCAGCATATGGAGGATACGTCCATCCTGTTCCAGCAGGAACAACGTCTAAATGTCCCATGGAACCAATGTATTCCTTACTCGTACCAAATTCAATATGTCCTGCATATCCATCGACGTTTTCTGTCACAAAACCATCTCTTTTTGCAAGGTCAAGCATGAAATCTAGAGCTGCTTTATTTCCTTCACCAAATGGTGCACCGATTCTATTCGGGTCAAATGTGGTCAACTCTGAATTAATTCTAAGTAAATCTTGTGTATCTTTTATAAATTGTTCTTTATATTTAAGAACGATACTTTTAAAGTCTATTGACATGACAATCATCTCCTTAAAAGATATTTTAACATGTATATAAAAAAAACTCTATGAAATAGAGCTTTTTCTTTCAATATATTCTGTATAAACTTCTTCCAGTTTTTCATAACTCTCAATATTATTTTTTAAAACCTCATAGAGTTCAGATTCATAAGGTTCAAAATCCGTTTTGGACATATCAATATCTTGGTCTAAATAATAAAGATATTGTATCTGATGATTTTCACTATATATTCCTCTTGGATAGAGATAGTCTACATTGAGTGTTTTATCTACACTTAATCTCGATTTATTTGTATGTAATATGTAAACTTGTTTATTAGTTTTACCTACAACAAGAATATATGAGAATATCTTCTTATATCCAAATGAACTAATGCCATATAAGACGATCAACGAACAGAAACCTGTAACTGACATGCTCCAAATATTTTCCGCACTAAATTGATTAAATAACGCATCCCATAAAGCAAGTCCTATCCCAATCAGTAATACAATTAAGAATCCCCATAATATAAATAAAATACGATTATAAATAGCAATCAAGTATTTGGATACAACTTTATCATCATGAAGCACGTAATTATTGACAATGTATAATGTTGAAAAATGTATTGGGAATAGTAAGAGATACGGAATCAAGAATGCTAATAAATCCAATCGGTAAAGACCAGGAAAAAATATTTTAATTAAATAGCCTGCTAAGAATGCAAGAATACCATAACTGACTACGATAAACCAAATTTTCTTATGTCCCCATAATAAATAAAGAATAATCATAACCGATAATGAAGATAGTAATAGTGTCCAAAAAATCATATGTACCTCCTTATTACTTTCTTACATTATAACACTTTTTGCATGTTTATTCGCCAATAATGAGCATTCATGATACCATTTAATACACATCAATATATAACCATCAAACTATGAAATATTTAAGAAATGATTAAGCTTCATTCATGTCTGCAAGAGGTTCATCAATTTCTCTTGGTAAAAACACAACTTGCTCTGCAACAATATTTACATTAGCTCTTCCTTTATCATTTTCATCCTTCCAATGATTCATTTCAAGTCTTCCTTTGATTGCAATCCCCATACCTTTTCTAAAGTATTCTTGTGCCTTCTTGTGATTGTTTTCAAACAAAGGAATTCTAAAATAATCCGTGTCATATTGCCCTTGGTAATTCTTATAAGGTCTCATTACTGAAACTCTTAAATCGGTATATTTTGTTCCATTGTCGCTTTCTTTTTGTTCAAAACTATAGACTCTACCTATAATGTTAATAAATGTCATATATTTTCTCCTTTTTTATACTATTTTAACAAGCTAAGTTCAATCAACAAAACGACCAATTTTAAAATAAGAATAAAGTTATATTGTTTTTTGATGTAAAAAACCACGCATTTATCTGCGTGGTTACTGTCATTGGAATAATTTATATATATTAATATGTCTTTTCGTCAATTGGATGTGCAATCAATATAGATATCATATCTTCATGAATTTTGTGATATAAGTTGATGACATCTTGCAATGTGATCTCATATATTGAGTTGATTGCTTCTTCTAAAGAAAGATTATATAAATGATATTTTCCATATAAATAGATTCTTGTTTCGATATCATCAAGTGCCATAATATAGTTTCCAATATATGCTTTTTTCAAAACATCAAATGCAGTTTGATCTAAATATTTCATAGCATCTTTTAAAAGGGTTTTTTGTACAAATTCATTAAGTTCACTTGGGTTTTCTGACTCAGCATCCATAATGAACACGAGTGTCTGGTCTTCCATCGTGATTTGGAAATCAAACCCATCCACAATATAGCCCATTTGTTGCATTTTTTCAACAAAATCTGACTGTTGACCAAATATTAATCGCATTAAAAATAACATTAATAATTCTGTTTTAAATAAATCAATTTCCAATTTAGAGGTTTGTTGATACTTAATACCCATCATTATAACGGGTAAACTAATGTTTAAATACATTTCATCACTTGGATTTACAACGTGAAATGGTTCATCAACTGGACTCATTAGAGGATTTGGACATTCTACCCTTTCTGGATATAGACTCATCAGATAATCTTTCATAGAATCGATGTCAATGGGACCATAAATGATTAATTGTCGTTTAGGACTTTTATAAAAATGATTAAAAAGCTCTAACAGTGAATCTTTAGAGATTAATTGAACATCGTCAATCGTACCTGCAATATCATTTTTAAGTGGATGTTGATGTAGCATTTGGTCATACATTTTTTGATACATTAATGTCATTGGGTCATCATCATACATTGATATTTCTTCTGAAATAATGAGTATTTCAGATTCAACATTTTCATTCGTAAAATATGTGTGGTCTAACATATCAAGTAATGCTTTTATACCTTCTTTGATATGCTTATAACCAGATATTGTGTAACTTGTTGATCGATACGTCGTATGTGCATTTGCAGTAAGACCAAGTTCATGAAATTTATGAAATGCATCACCATCTTCTGTTGCAAAAATTTTATGTTCAAGAAAGTGTGCAGAACCTGGAATAACATGAAATTTCTTTCCGTCGACTTCATAGGATGTTACAAAAGAACCCAGTGGAATATCTACTTGAATGTATGTCTGTTTGGTTTGTCCTTTTATGAGATGTACATGAAGGCCATTCGGTAAGTCAAATATCACTGGTTCTTGATTAAAAACATTAATCTTCATTCATTTCACCTCTTAAAACATAACTTGTCGTAAGCTTAAGTTTAGATAAAACTTTAGATATATCATCTTTTGATACGTTTTCAATCATTTGGACATATACGTCAAATGGGTTATCTATTTGAAGTAATCTCGTTAAGAATTGTCTTGGTATCAGTGATTCTTGATGATCCAATGAACTATATATTTGATTTAACATATAGTCTTTAGCCTGTTCTAAATCTTTATCACTTGGACCGTCAAAAATAAAATTATTCACTGTATCAATCATGAGATCCATAGCGATATCTTTCATGTCTTTATTGACTCCAGCATAGACAAATAAATACTTTTTATCATATTCAAATTGAGCTTCAACATCATATGCTAAATAGTTTTCTTCACGTACTTTTTTGAATAATAAACTCTCTGGATAACCACCCAATATAATTGCAGTAAGTAATGTAGCTACATAAAGAGGATCTTTTCTCTCAACATTCAGATAATATCCTAAAAAGATATAGGCTTGTTGCATATCCACTACAGTTTCATGACTTGTGAAACGTTTGTCTATATCAGGTATTTTAACTGGTTTTAGTGAATTTTTACTTGAGTGTTTCGTTATGGATTCAAAATCATGTACAAAAACATCGGTTATATCACCAGATGCATACACCCAACATGTATTTTTTAAGAAATAATTTTTATAATAATCATAGAGTTCTGTTACAGAAATATTTGCGACTTCTTGGTATGAACCGGTGATTGGTTTAGATAAGGAATGACCATTAAATGTATAATAAAGCATTTGTTCTTTACCATATTCAAAACGTCTATCTTTTTTTGTATGTATAAATGATAGTATACTTCGTTTAGTTTCAGTAAACATATCTTCTTTAAATTCTTGACGGTTAAAAAACATATCTTCAATTAAATCATTAATCTTATGCGTAAATTCTGCATCATCAAGCATTTTTGGATTTGGAAAAGTAAAATTTACTCGGATGACATGGTATTGACCAAAGGTAAAAATATGATTTGAAATGGTTGTTCCATATAAATCATAAAGTGCATGAGATAATTTTGTTTTCGTTGAAAACGAATCCGTGTATGAAGTTAATAGTCTTGTCAATAAAAAACGATACGCGAAGGCATCATCTTCTATTTTATCGATAAAATAGAGTGATACATGTACCGTTTTAAATGCATTGTTTTTGATTACAATCATATTTTTGTATTCAGAGCAATCTCCATCATTTTTGTAAATGCGTTTTGTCTTTCTTCTGCTGATGTTGCCTCATGTGTTACCAATGAGTCTGAAATAGTTAATAAACAAGCAGCATTTTTACCTGTTGCTAATGCATTAGCAAACAATGCGAAACTTTCCATTTCAACACAAATTGCATCTTGTTTTTCATAAATTTCTTTATATTCATCACCATTAATTCTATAAAAGACATCAGATGAGTGAATGGTTCCTTCATGAACAGGAATACCTAGTTTTTGTGCTGTTTTTTTAATCTTATTATTAACTTTTTTTGTAGCAGCAAGTTTTTTCTTATTACTTACACCCATTGTTTTAGCATAGCTTGATTCGCTCCAAGCATTTTTAGCTAATACAACATCATATAAATTTAGTTTATCGGTATAAGCACCTGCTGAACCAATTCTAATGATTGTGTCTACATCATAGAACTTGAATAATTCATAAGAATATATACCAATACTTGGCATACCCATTCCAGATCCCATAACAGTAATCTTTCTACCTTTGTAGGTACCTGTGTAACCAAACATGTTTCTAACACCATTGATTTGAACCACATCTTTTAAATATGTTTCAGCAATAAATTTAGCTCTTAATGGATCTCCTGGCATTAAAACTGTTTTTGCGATTAAATTATTATCTTGTAACTCAATATGAGGTGTTGCCATTTGTTTTATCTCCTTTTAAAATTGCTACGCCTGCTGACGTGCCTAATCTATTTGCGCCTTTATACATCATACGATAAGCATCTTGTTCTGTACGGATACCACCACTTGCTTTGATTAATCCCGTTTCACCAATTGCTTTTCTAATTGTAATAACATCTTCAACAGATGCACCTCTATTTGCATAACCTGTTGATGTTTTAACGAAAGTTGCGCCTGATTTTATAGCGATTTTTGATATATATATAATTTCTTTAGTATCTAAGTATGCTGTTTCAATAATAACTTTAACAACTCTACCTTCTGCTGCCTTAACAACAGACTTAATATCTTTTACAAGTGCTTTACGGTCACGTGCTTTAACTGCAGCAACATTTATGACCATATCAATTTCGTCTGCACCATCTTTTACTGCTTCTTTTGTTTCATATGCTTTCACTTTAGATACGTGTGTACCATGTGGAAATCCAATGACAGTACAAACTAATACTTTTGTATCTTTCAAGCGTTCTTTTGCATATTTCACCCAAATCGGTGATACGCAAACCGTTTTAAACTCATATTGAATTGCTTCATTAATGAGTTCATCTATTTGTTCTAAACTGACTGTAGGTCCAAGTTTAGTATGATCAATAAAACTATTTAATGCCATATGCTACCTTTCTATGCATCCATAAATGCATTTAAATTAATTTTTGTAAAACTTTTTGAAACTGGCTCCCATTTATGTTTTTTAGCCTTTTTGTTTAATAATTTATAAGTTTTCTTAGGTATAACCTTTGTTCCTTGTAAGAATCCTGGTACATCTTGTAAATGTTTATCGTGATTTTTAAGAAACTCTTGATAGCTGATTACTTTTATCATACCATCTGTTTGATTGAAAAGTAAATAATCTAGATATGGAGGAAAAACAACTTGGGTATTTTCCTTCCACTCTATAGCAATAAAGGGTTCGTGATTTTCATCCTCTATAAAATGATATTTAGGTAAGATGATATCTAAATCTTTATAATACTTTTGAAGTGCATCCCGTTCATCAATATATCTTAAAACACCTGATAATTTTTCCTCTTTTATAAAGTGAAAATCTTTATATTTTTCTGGGAATTTTTCAAGATATGCTTTTTTAACCATCTGAAACACTCTTAAAATACGTTCAGCATTAAACTCTAGAACATCTTGAAACATTTCAGATAATACAAACAAGTTAAACTCATCACAAATCTTTTTAACGATATGAATGATATGTTTAACAACATAAGTTGGTGTGAAAATCGGCAGTTCTAAATGGAAGTTAACTTCCAAGTACTTAGGACTCAAACGTTGGATATTTGGAACCTTAGATTTCGGAGTAATATAGAATGTACATGGATACCCTAAGTGAGGGTGTTGATATAAAAATCTAACAGATTTCTCATCCATCTCCACATCAAATCCTGGAAAATGATCAAAAAACTCAATAACTTCTTCCATATCAAGTACTCTAGATTTTTCTTTGAAAAAATGTAAATAGAAATGACTCATATAAACTCCAATCTTAATTCTAGTTTTTAAGTGTTTAAATCCATGATAGATTTTATTTTTACTAAGTCCGTACGGTCAAACTGTAAAGGTGTAATAGATACATAACCTTCATTATAAGCAGTAATATCTGAATCTTCATCTTCTTTAAACATAATAGAAGACCCATGTATATGATATAAATTAGGTTTATCGGATTTGATAAACTCATTATGTTGAATTCTTTGACCTAATTTTGTAATTCTAGTTCCTAGTACTTTTTTAAATTGTACAGCTGGATAATTTACGTTCAAAATGCCTGTGTTTTGGTAAAGATTATTTTCTATTAATTCATCTAGTAATTTAACTGTTTCATCATAAATATATGGTAATTCTATATTTGCAGCACTAAATGCAATTGCAGGAACGCCATATAGTTTAGCTTCAAATGCTGCTGCAACTGTTCCTGAGTAGTGAACATCCGTTGCTAAATTAACACCATGATTAATTCCTGATAGAACTAAATCAAATTCAGTGTCAAATATTTTCATTCCTGCACGAACACAATCCACGGGTGTTCCATCCACCATAATGGTTCTAACACTTCCAAACAAAGGTTCTACTTCAGTAATTTCAATTTGACCCTTTATACTAATAGCTGCAGATTTTGCACTTTGTCCATGTTTTGGTGCAGCAACAAATACGTTACCATAGTAACTTGCTGCTTTTGTAAGTAAAGCTATACCTTCAGCATGAATGGAATCGTCATTGACGACTAAAATATTCATTTATTTCCCCCTAATACATGTATACAACGTGTACACAAGCCCTCATTTGAAACAGTTGAAACGATATTCCAGCATCTTTCACATACATGGCCATTTGCTTTAGAAACAGATACCTCAAGTGAAGATCCTTCTGTTAATTCAACCATCGATACGATTAAGACTTTATCTAATTTATCGTTTAAATCTAAATATTTAAGTGCATCTATTAATTCTTTTGTTGCTTTTATTTTAACATGAGCTTCTAATGATTTACCAATAATTTTTGCAGTTCTTGCAAGTTCTAAGTGTTTTAGTACTTCATTTCTTAATAAATCAAACTTTTCATATGCTTCATGTAGTTTTGGTTCACGAACTGTTCCACCACGAGGAATTCTTTCTAAGTAGACATCTTCCTCAGGTTTAAACGGTAAGAATTGATATGCCTCTGATGTAGTATGTGGCATAATTGGTGTTAACATTCTTAAGAGTCCATGCAAGATATCATAGATGGTTGACTGTACGGCACGTCTTTCAAAATCATCTTTTGAATCACAATAAAGTGAATCTTTAGTGAAATCTAAATAAAATGCAGATAAATCATTAACGATAAATGGCATAATTGCACGAATAACTTCTGGGAATTTGTAATTTTTATAACTATCATTGACTTGTTTTGCAAGAACAATATATTTATCTGTCATTACTCGGTTTAATTGACCTCTCATGGACCAACCAACGTAATCTACTTCATAATTAAAATCATTTAAAACACCTAACATAAATTTAAATGTATTTCTTATTTTTCTATAGGATTCTGAAACTTGTTTCATAAGTTCATTAGAAATTCTTACATCTGCCTCATAATCAACAGATGCAACCCATAATCTAAGTACATCAGCACCTTGTTCTTTCATAACAGATAGTGGGTCAATTACATTTCCTAAAGATTTACTCATTTTTCTGCCTTGACCATCTAATACGAATCCGTGTGAAACGATTTCTTTATAAGGTGAGAATCCATGAACTGCTACACTTGTGGTTAGACTTGAGTTAAACCAACCTCTATATTGGTCTGAACCTTCTAAGTATAAATCCGCTGGAAATGATACACCACGACGACTTAAAATGGAGTATGATGTTCCTGAGTCAAACCAGACATCCATGATATCAAGTTCTTTAGACATACCTTCTTCAAAAGGATAATCTTTTGGTAATAACTGTTCTAAGTCCCACTCGTACCAAACATCACTGCCATGTACTTCAAATAAGCTTGCAATATGATCGATTAACTTCTTTTCAAGTATTGGAGATCCATCTTTTGCATAAACAATAGGGATTGGTACACCCCAAGCTCTTTGTCTTGAAATAACCCAGTCTTCTCTATCTTTAAGCATATTGGTTAAACGAGTTTCTCCCCATGATGTATTCCATTTAACTGATTTTACCGCATCAAGCAATTCCATTTTAATCATTGAAATACTTGCAAACCATTGTGGTGTGGATCTAAAGATAACTGGCTTTTTTGTTCTCCAATCATGTGGATATGAGTGTGTAATTGTTTCAGCGTGTATTAAATGTCCATTTTCTTGTAAATCATCAACAATCATTTGATTCGCTTTTTCATAGAATAATCCTTGATATTTACCAGCCTCTTCTGTCATGTGACCTTTTTCATCAACAGGTGATAATAACTCAAGATTATATTTTTTACCAACAAAGTAATCATCTTCACCATGACCAGGTGCAGTATGTACTAAACCAGTACCATCGGTATCTAAGACGTGTTCGCCTAATATTACAGGGCTTACACGGTCATAAAGTGGGTGACGGTATTTCATGTATTCGAGTGTGGAACCTTTAAATGTCTTTAAAACTTTTGGATGTTCAAATTTTAATAACGATGTTAGTTTTTCAAACAGAGCTTTCAAAACAATATAATTCTTACCATTTGAATTAAACCAAACATAATCGAAATTAGGATGCACACTGACCGCTAAATTTGCAGGTAATGTCCATGGCGTTGTTGTCCAAATAATAAGTCTTGTGTTAGGAAATCTTTCATCAATACAATCAAAACCTACATAAATAGATTTAGATTGTTTATCCATATACTCAATTTCTGCTTCCGCAAAAGCAGATTCAGATGAAGGTGACCAATAAATTGGTTTTAAACCTTTATAAATGATACCTTTATCAACCATATTAGCAAATACTCTTACCTGATCTGCAATAAATGATTTATCAAGTGTTAAATAAGGATTATCCCAATCTCCTAAAATTCCTAATCGTTTAAATTGTTCTTTTTGTACAGCAACTTGAGAAATCGCATATTCACGACAGATTTTTCTAAATTCAGCACGAGAAAGTGTTTTTCTATCAACACCTTTTTTAGTTACTTCATTCTCAATAGGTAAACCATGAGTGTCCCAACCTGGAATGTATGGTGTGTATCTTCCACTCATTGTTTGATATCTTAAAACAAAGTCTTTTAAAGTCTTTTGAAAAGCATGTCCAATATGAATATTATTATTTGCATAAGGCGGACCATCATGTAAAACAAAGGGTTCGTTATCCTTATTCTTTTCAAGTACTTTATTGTATAAATCCATGGTTTCCCATGTTTTTTGAATGATGGGTTCCCTTACACCTAGATTACCTCTCATCTCAAAATCTGTTTTTGGCATTAATAATGTATCTTTATAGTCCATATATGTATCCTTTCTTAATAAAAAACGTCCTTAAAAAATATCTAAGGACGAATAATTTCCGTGGTACCACCTTAGTTCACAAATAAAAATTTGTGCACTCATGATTTTAATATGCTCCTAGTTGATAATATATAAAGTGTTTGTTACAAGGCTTACACCATCCCCTGTTCGCTTGATACCTTAACTTGATATATCGTGTTCTAATCACAGCATGATTAAGTTAAATTAGTTCTAAGCCATTCTTCAATGGATCCATCTTGATAAAGATCTTTGGAACCAAATAAGTATGTGGTTTCATTAATCTCAACAATATGTCCTGAAATTGCGTATACAACACCTGATATAAAGGCTATTGCTTTATTTGCACGATCTACATGTAGTGCATCAAAATTTAATATCAAAGGCGCTCCATTCATCATTTGCTTAGCAAGTGCAGTTATATATTCATCATCATCATTTTTAAGTTGTTCCATAATGATACGTTCAGATGATTTTATAATGACTTTTTCTTCTTTTTTTCTTCCAAATAATCCCATTAAATAACCTCTTTAAATAATGACCCTATACGAAGAAAGTCACTATGATATTTTAATGCAATTTCATAATCTTGACTCATTCCCATTGAAATAACTTTAAAGCTATATTTAGATTTGAGTGATGCAAGTTCTTTAAATATTGTCTCAGTCTTCTCTAAATCGTTTATAGTACCTATGGTCATAAGTCCGATTAGGTTTATTTTATCATATTTTTCAATAGATTTCATTAAATCATCGAGTTGATTGATAAATATACCACTTTTTTGATCATTTTCTTCAAGATTGAGTTGGATCAGACAATTAAGTGGCATTTGACGATACTTTTGAATTTCTTTAGCAAGTTTTTCTGAGTCTAAGGTATGTAGATAATCTATTTCATTTATGATTTTTTTTACCTTATTTGTTTGTAGATGACCAATTAAATGCCATTTTATGTCATTTAAATGAGAGAGACTTTGTTTTTTTGTTAAAAGGTCATTTACGTAGTTTTCACCAAAATTTCTTAATCCAAGATGATAGATTTTAATCATTTCATCAGAATTAAAGTACTTGGAAGCAACAACGATTTGATCCTTATAATCAAGAATTTTCATACATTAAATCTAAAGAGCATAATATCTCCGTCTTGTACAATATACTCTTTTCCTTCAAGTCTTACTTTTCCACGTTCTTTTGCTAATTGAGGTGTGCCAGATTCTACTAAATCTTTATAAGAAAGTGTTTCTGCTTTAATGAATCCTCGTTCAAAGTCCGTATGAATAATACCTGCTGCCTGTGGTGCTTTAGTACCCTCTTTAAATGTCCAAGCACGTGTTTCCATAGGACCACATGTAAAGTAGGTTTTTAACCCTAATAATTCATATCCTTTTTTGATAACAGTATCCAATCCAGATTCTTTTAGTCCATAACTTTCCATAAAGAATAGTTGATCATCGCCATCTAAATTTGAAATTTCATATTCTACTTGAGCGGAAATTGGTATAACATCGATCCCTACACCATGAGCTTTTGATTTTAGTTGATTAAAATAAGCATTTTTAGTTGGGTCTACCAAATCAGATTCCGCAAGATTTGCTATATAAAGATTAGGTTTTAAACAAAGTAAATTCATGAGTTTAACCATTTTTAGTTCTTCATCATCAAATACTAAATCAGAAACTAAACCATCGTTTTCTATCATATGTTTAACTTTAAGTAAAACAGATTGTTCAATCATACCCTCTTTAACTTTTGTTTTAACTAACTTTTCTAAACGAGGTAATCTCTTATCAATAGATTCTAAATCAGCTAATCTTAATTCTAATTCAATGATTTCTAAATCTCTGATTGGGTCAATTTTACCTTCAACATGGGTAATGTTTGTATCGTCAAAACAACGAATAACATGCGCGATTGCATCAACTTGTCGAATATGACTTAAAAATTGGTTTCCAAGTCCTTCTCCACTCGCAGCACCCTTAACTAATCCAGCAATATCAATAAATTCTATTGCAGTTGGTATAATTTTACCTGATTTATATATTTTAGAAAGAACCTCTAAACGTTCATCCTTAACTTGTACAACACCAACATTTGGATCAATTGTAGCAAACGGATAGTTTGCAGCTAAAACTTGTGATTTTGTGATGGCATTAAATAGTGTTGATTTACCTACATTGGGTAATCCTACAATTCCAATACTTAACATAAGTATCCTCCTCCGATAAAAAAGGCGTGAACGCCTTTTTATGATTTTTTAACTAACCAGCTTGGTAAAGCACGCTTTTTAGTATCTTTTGTGTCTTTTGAATCTTGATGATTTTCATCATTTGAACCATCTAATGGTTCTAAACCTTTTTTCGTTAATTTCATTTGATCGCCAGAATCTTTTCTAAAAATCTCTCTTGCAAGATCCTCAATAGGATTTCCTTTAAGACTTAATTCATATCCTGTAGCAATAATAGTTACAATCATTTCATCATCTAAGTCAACATTCACTGTATGACCGTAGATAATATTTAAGTCAGATTCTGTAGCATTTCTAATTTCAGTTAATGCTTCTTCAATCTCAAAGAGTAACACAGACGGTCCAGTTGTTATATTAACAATCGCGTCTGTTGCACCATCAATGGAAACTTCTAAAAGTTTCGAATGAATAGCTTTTCTCGCTGCTTCAATCGCTCTGTTTTCACCTGAGGCAATACCAATACCCATTAAAGCTGTACCCTTATTTTCCATAACTGTACGCACATCAGCAAAGTCAACATTGATCATACCAGGAACTGCAATAATTTCTGCTATACCTTGTACACCTTGTCTTAGAATCTTATCAGACTCTCTAAATGCATCTAGTAATTGCATCGTATGATCTGCGATTGTAAATAATCTTTCATTTGGAATAACGATTAACGTATCTACATTCGGTTTTAAAGCTTCTAAACCAGTAATAGCATGTTGCATTCTTAAAGACCCTTCAAAAACGAATGGTTTTGTTACAATACCAATTGTCAAAATACCCATTTCTTTAGCTATTTTTGCGACAATTGGTGCAGCACCAGTACCTGTTCCACCACCCATACCACATGTGATGAAAACCATGTCTGCATTCGATAAAACTTCTCTAATTTCGGGCTCGGATTCTAGTGCAGCTTGTTTACCCACTTCAGGTTTAGCACCAGCTCCAAGACCTCTTGTTAATCTTTTTCCTAGTTGAATACGTTCATCTGCTTTAGATACCTTAAGTACTTGAGCATCTGTATTCATTGCAACATAGGATACCCCTTTAACGTCGTTTTCAATCATACGGTTAATTGCACTGTTTCCACCGCCACCGACCCCTATGACCTTAATAACGGGCTTTTGATTAAATTCATCAAATCCTCCAAAAACCATGATATCCCTCCTATCATTCTTATTGTAGTCTATTTTTGTTAAAAAATAAAGTGTTTAGTAACGAACTTGTTCGTAATTTGTCTTTTCATAAAACTCTTTTTTAAAATCAAGCAATCTGTCTTCTTTAATTGCTTGTCTGATTTCTTTCATGAGATGCTTTAGGTAAGCCAAATTTTGTATAGATAAGATACGTTGTCCAAAAGACTCTTCTGCTTTGAATAAATGTCTAATATAACTTTTTGTATATGGACTAATAGAAGTACTTAAATTTGGATCAAGAGGTGACATATCAGACTCGAATTTCTTATTTTTAATCGTAATTTTTCCAACAGTCGTTAGTGCTGTTCCATGTCTTGCGTTTCTAGTAGGTAATACACAATCAAACATATCAATACCATTTATAACATTTTCAAGTAAATCTTCAGGAGAACCTACACCCATGAGATATCTAGGTTTATTTTGTGGCATAATTGGATTTAAGAATCGAGTCATCTCATACATCTCTTTTTTTGTTTCACCAACAGAAAGTCCACCGATGGAGTATCCTGGAAAATCCAATTTAATCAATTCCTCAGCACAGTATTTTCTTAAATCCTGATTGAGCCCACCTTGAACAATTCCAAAAAGTGCTTGATCCGTAGTTAATGCATCTTTTCCTCTTTTTGCCCATCGAATGGTTCTTTCAACAGAATCTTTCATATAAGCATCAGTTTCATAGGGTGGCGGACATTCATCAAATGACATGATAATATCAGCACCTAAATCTTCTTGTATCTTGATTGCATCTTCAGGACTTAAAAATAATGGGGCTCCTGATTTGTGATGTTTAAAATGTACCCCTTCTTCTTTAATATCTCTAATTTTGGATAAACTAAATACTTGAAACCCACCACTGTCGGTTAAAAGTGCTCCATCCCAATTCATAAATCCTCTAATTCCACCATGTTTCTTTACAATATCATTTCCAGGTTGTTGCCATAAATGATACGTATTAGAAAGTATTAAACCCTCAGAGACTTCTCTAATTTCACTAGGAGATAATGTTTTGACTGTTGCAAGAGTTCCAACAGGCATAAATATAGGTGTTTCAAAAACACCGTGTGGAGTGGTTAAACGTCCTAATCTTGCACCACTTTGTTTACAAATATGTAATAATTCATACTGAATCAATTAAATCACCTTCCGTGCTTGAAATTATACCATAAAATGATAAAATATTAGATGTTAAAAGCGGTAGCCTAGACCACCCGCTATAAAAAAACAAGGAGTGTTAAAAAAGATGAAAAATTTTACGGTTAAAGACCTGGTTACACAGGTTACTATTTCAGTCATTTACGTCACGCTCGTTTTGGCTTTTTATTTTATGAGTTTTGAAGCAATACAGTTTAGAATTGCTGAAATACTACTCGTTCTTGTATTTTTTAACAAAAAACATACCATTGGTCTAGTCTTTGGTACGTTTATTGCTAATTATATTGGAGCATTTGGTATTGTTGATGCATTTTACGGTGCGGCTGCAACACTTATAGTTTGTATATTGCTTTTCTCCTTTAAAAAATACTGGATCGTATCATTATTGATATTCCCAGCACTTATTAATGGACTCATTATTTCATTAGAAATTTCCATAATTTACCAAATTTTTAATGAATATTGGATTAATTTCTTATGGATATTTCTAGGAGAATTTATCGTTCTTGCAGTACTCGGTATACCTTTCAAATTAACAATTGATAGATTACCTCATGTTAAGGAAATTTTTATAGCATAACCTTAAGTATTTTTTCAAGAACAGAGGATCTTGTAATCAAGGAAAAATCTGTAACAAGCTCATACCCTTCAATCATTTGGTCAACATAACCTAAGTAAGGTTTTATATGCCAAACCATATGCGTGAAAACATGTTTGATAGGTTTGAGTTCATCCGTGATACTGACTGTTACCCCTTCATTTTCCAATGTATTTTGTGCATAATGAATACTACCGGTTTCAATTTGTACAAATTCATAAAACCCATGTAACAATGCATCATCTCTCTTACGAAGTAGATAACCGTCTTTATATTTTAAGATAAGTACGGTATATACTACTTCTTTTTTTTCTTTAAGTTTTGACATAACCGGGTAATTTAGTTGTGTACCTGATTGATAACTTAAACACATATTCGAAAGTGGACATTCATTACATTTTGGATTTTGTGGTTTACAAACCGTTGCACCAAGCTCCATTACACTTTGAGTATATTTATAAGGGTTACCTGAATTTTTTATAAGCTTTTTGTTAATTTCATTTAACTTTTTTTTATTTTTCTCAATTCTAAAATCATCACTATATTGATAAACCCTTGATAATACTCGAATCACATTACCATCGGTTGCAGGATATGGCTTATCAAATGCTATAGACATAATTGCTCCTGCAGTATAAGCACCAATTCCTGGTATTTTAAGCAGCTTTTCATAATCAGACGGTAAATTACCTTGATAAGTATCAACGACGTATTTAGCACCTTCTAGGAGCATTCTAAAACGTTTATAGTATCCAATGCCTTGAACAACTTTTAACACCTCATCTAAGTCTTTAGATGCTAAAACAAAACAATTAGGAAATGTTTTTAAGAATTTCTCATAGTAAGGTAGCATTGTATCTACTTGTGTTTGTTGTAACATGATTTCAGAAACCCAAATTTGATAAGGGTTTTTTGTTTTTCTAAATGGTAGATCTCTATGGTATGTATCATACCAGTTAAAAAGTTGTAAATATTCCATAATCTTACCTCGTAATGTCTATTTTACCAAATAAATATTTAAGATGTTAAAATGAGTACAATTAAATGGAGGCAATTATGAAAGACTTAATTATAAATAGACGTTCAATACGTAAATATACAAACTATAAAATATCTAAAGAGGAACTCACTAAAATCATTGATGAATCACTCAAGGCACCATCAAGCAATAACTTACAACCACTTAAACTACTAGTGATTGATTCAGATGAAGCAAAACGTACACTTAAAACAATCATGCCAATGAATCAACTTCAACTTGAAACATCATCACAATTGGTCTTGATATTTGGTGATACATTAAAATATGAGCGTGCTGAGGAATTATTCAAACTTGCTCATGAGGCAGGAAAAATGCCTCTAGAACTTATTGAAAGACATCTTACAAAGTTTAGAACTCAACAAATCGACCCAACTGATGCTAAACATATCGCATCTCTTCATTTAGATGCCGGATTGTTTGCAATGAACTTTATGACATTAGCTCGATATTATGGTTATGATACATGTGCTATCGGTGGTTTTAATAAAGACTTAGCAAATGAGGCATTCAAAATCGATTCAAGATATGTTCCTATCCTCCTCATATCCATTGGCAAAAAAGATGATGAGGGTTATGATTCATACCGCTTACCAGCATCAATTGTCGCAGATTTCATATAATTTATTTATGCGTGAAGGTTTTATTACTTTTACGCTTTTTATTTGAAGCAAAAAGAAAAGTATTTCGAAACTGAAATGATAAACTATAATTAATCAATTCTTATGGAGGAATTTTATATGTTTGATAATCTTGCCATAGACTCATGGCAAAAAGGTGTTTTATATTTAATAACGATCGCAGTTCTTATTTTTCTTCATTTACTTTCACGAATGAAAGTTAAATTTTCATTTAGAGTATTAATTGCATTGGGATTAGGGCTTGGTACAGGACTTTTATTAGGGGATGTTTCAACAACCATCAGACCAATTGGTCAATTATATGTCCGATTGATTTCTGCAGTCGTCATACCACTTGTTTTTGTATCCATTATTAGAAGTTTTACTAAATTGGGTAATTCTAGTAAAGTTAGAAGTATATCATTAAAGTCATTGTTTTGGTTATTATCCACTACAGCAATAGCAACTGTTTTAGGATTATTCTTTGCAGTGATATTTAATATTGGTTCTGGTATGGATGTTTCTGATATCGTCTATTCACCAAGAGAGATTGTTCCAATTGAACAAGTTCTACTTAATTTATTCCCAAATAATATTATTACACATATGTCAAGCAATCAAATGATACCAATTATTATATTTGCTATTTTAATTGCGATAGCAATAAATACTGTTGCTAAAAAGAAACCTGAGGAAGTTAAACCATTTAATGATTTCATAGAAAGCACATCAACTATTATGATTTCTTTAACTAAAATGGTCATCAAGTTTACACCTTATGGTGTCTTTGCATTAATGGCAAACGCAGCAGGTAGAAATAATGTAGAAACCTTAAAAACATTATTGGTCTACATATTATTAATGTATGGTGTGATGGTAATTCATTTTGTTGTTGTGCAATTAGGTTTAATTACTTTTGTTGGAAAACTCAATCCTATTCAATTTGTTAAAAATGTATTTCCTGCACAAGTTGTTGCATTTACTTCTCAAAGTAGTTATGGAACGTTACCTGTTACAGTTAAATCATTAACAGACCGTGTTGGTGTTTCTGAACGTATTGCTAGCTTTGTAGCACCTCTTGGTGCAAATGTAGGTATGAATGCTTGTGGTGGAATATTTCCTGCAATGGTTGCAGTTTTTACAGCAAACGCCTTTGGTATTCAACTTCAGTTCATTGATTTCTTAATGATTGTTTTAACAACTACGATTGCATCAATTGGTATAGCAGGTGTTCCTGGTATCGCAACAATTGCTGCTACTGTTGTACTTGCAACTGTAGGACTTCCAATTGAAGGGATTGCACTTATTGCTGGTGTTGATGCGTTAATTGATATGGGAAGAACGATGATCAATGTCACAGGAACTATGGTTTCAGCTACATTAACTGCTAAACAAGAAGGCGAATTAGATTTAGAAATCTTTAATAAAGATAAATCCAATATCGAGGTTGTTCAAGAGTTATAATTTTATCAATTACATAAAAATGAAAAGAACGATGACGTCAAAATAGATGTCATCGTTCTTCTTTTTCAATGTATACCTTTTTACATATCGTATGAACTAATGATTTGAGATGGTGTTTTTCTAAGTAATAGTGTCATTGGAAGCATGCCAATTATTAAATATGACCCAAATACAAATATTGAACCGAGTAAAATTATAAACGCATCAACTCTAAAATCAAATAGAACTTGTAAATCAGAACTAGCAATTGATGCAAGTATCGTACTCATAAATGCAAATCCTAGGAATGAAGATATTAAGGTTAATAAACCAATTTCAACAGCAAAAGATCCATAAATTTCGATTTTCCTTACACCTAAAGCACGGTATACAGATATTTCATATATTCTTGAAATCATCGATGATCTCATAACAAAATAGAATGCTAATAACGCACCACCCACAAGGAATAAGCTAGATAATAAATTGGCTGCTAATCCTTGTTGAATACGTATATCATTTTGAATGATTGCATCACTGGATGACATTTTAACATCATAACCAAGATTTACTAGGTTTTGATAAAATTCTGATGTGTTTTCTCCATAAACAACGTGTTTTGAACCTGAATTTATAATTAATTCAAATAATTCGTTTCTAGAAATATCCTCATTTATAGGATCCCCTCCCCTAAAACGATAGACATCCAAATGATCGACAAAATACATAGCTTTATAAAGTCTGTCGACAATACCAACGATTTTGTATTGTACATAGGTACTGTCTTTCGGATTTCTAATGCTTATGACTTCACCTAAGAGTTCACTTAATGACCAAATTCCTACTTCAGTAAAATTCGTATCACTTGTTGTACCTTGAGCATATATGCCTGATGTAATGACGATTTCATCATTTGATGTAGGCATGCGTCCATGTATAATTTCATCAGATTCAATAATATCTAAATAATCATACATGATATTCGTGGAACTTATTAATTTATAGTTATCATTAGGTAACACAATATTAATTTCACTAAAATAATACTGATTAAAATTAACTAATAATGTATTTCCAGACGCACTATTATAGTCTGAAATCATTTCAGATAGTGTTTTTTCACTATCATAATCTCTTGTTACTTCAATATAGTTTTCATCCTTAGATATCAGTTCTCTATAATCCATTCTTAAAATCGTATATAAGTTAACAATAGAAAAGGCCATGAGCATACCAGAGAAAGCAAATATAGCCATCATAAGTTTTCCTTTTCGCCCAAAGTTAAACACTTTTCTTAATGCAATCCAAAAACTATTCTTAAAAGATATGGTGAGTCTTTTTTGCTTATGTAATTCACTGTGATCTAATAGATTCTCATCAAAAGTTGTCTCAAGCATTTCAGCTCTAGTTTTCTTTTTATATTTTTCATTTTTGATACGTATATGAGAATCTTCATTGACGAGTTTAATCTTATCAACAGAACTCTTGATATCAATATAAATCGTCTTATTTTTAATAATTAATTTAACTTCTGAAAGGTCAATGTTTTCATCATCTGTATAAACTTTAAAATCCAATACATCATTCTTAAGTGATGTCTTTTCTTCTAAGTCTTTAAGATATATAACATTTTCATTAGAAAAATTGTGTTCTTGATCAAATCCATTGACATAATCATCAATAATCATTCCATCTTTTAATTCTATAATTCTATCTGCATAGAATTTAGCAATATCTTTTTCGTGTGTAACAAGAATAACTAGCTTATTCAAAGATATTGACTTAATAATATTCATGATTTCTAACGTGTTTTTACTATCAAGGTTACCTGTTGGTTCATCTGCTATAATTACCTTAGGATTTTTGACTAATGCTCTTGCGATTGCAACTCTTTGTTGTTGTCCACCAGAAAGTTGAGAGGCTCTCTTCTTTCTAAAACGGTACATTCCTACTTGATTTAGGATATAATTAACTCTCTTTTCTATTTCAACTTTATCATGGATACCCATCATCTTTAAAACAAATGCTACATTATCAAATACACTTATACTGGACATAAGATAATAGTTTTGGAACACATAACCAACGTCTTCAGTTCTTATTTTGTCCCAAAGATTAGCTTGATAACGATTGATCTCCTTATCAAAGAAAATAATAGAACCTTTGTCAACTTTATCCAGACCACCTATAACGTTTAATAAGGTTGTTTTACCAGAACCCGATGGACCTAATAATACAACTAGACCTTTTTGAGGGAAATCAAGTGAAATATCGTTAAGTACATGTATTTTATTTCGTTTATTTTTATTAAAGTGTTTATCTAAATGCCTAACCGTAATCATAGACCTTCCTCCTTACTTTCAGTAATATTTTCAATTACTGATAGTTTAAATGTCTTTTTATTGAATCTTCTAGCTAGCCATGTTGATAGATAAGTGAATGTAATTAATAAAATGATATAATCTGTAAAAGTCATTTGTTGCATGATGAAATTTGTTGAGAAATCATAGTATCTGATGACTGTAATAATCACCATAGAAATGATAAAGGATAGGAACATGAGATAGAGTTGTTCGAGTATCACTAACATACCTAATTTCGATTCATTTGCACCTATGGATCTAAATATTGCAAAGTCTTTCTTTCTGGATGACATGACATTTTTCATGACTGAAAATAATATAAAGTAGAAGAATATTCCAAAGAAATAAACTAATACGTAATAAAATAGTGAAATGATTAAGTTTAGAGGTGCGAATAATTGTGATACTGCATCTCTATTTAACCTAGGGTAAATCACTCGATATACACTCTTATCAATTTGATTAAAGAGTCTTTCAGCTGCTATAGAATTACTCGATATTACGCTCATTGCATACCCATAACTATTCGTTTCTAATAATGCATCAGAAAAGTAAATCGTTCCACTTAGATTATCATTATAAAATCCTTTAACATTAAATGATATTTCTTCATAAATCGTTTTAATGACATCTACAGTAATATAATCAATTTCGAAATTTGTAAATATTTGTTCCAACTCTTCTACATAAACATAATTCGTATATGTATAATAATTTACATAGTTACCTTCACTATCATAAATTGTCAGTTCTGCTTCATATTGCATATTATAATCAAAACCAGGCCATGTATATCGATCAGGTAGAGACTCGCTTGCTGGTTCAAATGTTGCTATATGAAACTCAGTGATGCGCTGTCTGCTTGTCATTTTTATTTGATCATTGATTTCAATATCATTAAATGAATTGGATACGATAATATCGTGATCATCTAAATTATTGATAGAACCACCAATTAAAAACTGTGGTGCGCTTTGAATCGTCTTAATTGAATCAAATTTAGATGAATAGTTATAAATATATCGTCCTTCAACATTTAAATAGTTCATATCTGAGACATAACTATTGTCCATAAATGTAACATTTTTATATACATATAGTGCATCACTAAATTGATTTAAATGATTATAGTCTGATGCATCCATGATAGAACCATCTTTTCTTAAAACCATCATTCTATTATCAGAAATACGGTCTGTAGAAAAATTAAAATAACTATTATAATTACCACCAAAACCCATTTCAAAGGTTTCATTTCTTGCAGATGACATCAAATTTGAGTAGATCAATGAAAAGGTGGTAATAATCATAATTTGAAGTAACATAAAGAAGAAAAATCTTTTTGGCATACTTAGTATATTTCTTAATGCAAAACGCATCAATGTACGGAATTGCATTGAATTGACTGTTACTTCTGGTTTTTGTTCAATTAATGTGTTAGGTTTAAATGTTTTATCTTCAACGACTTCACCATCATGCATTTTGATTTTTCTAGTTGCAATATCTTGAACTTGGTCGTAATCATGTGTAACTAGTATAACCAGTTTATCCTTGGATATTTCATGCAGTAAATTAATGACTTGTTTACCAGATTCTGAATCTAGATTACCTGTTGGTTCATCAGCAACAATAATTGGACAGTCTTTTGCAAGTGCTCTTGCAATAACACATCGTTGTTTTTGACCTCCAGATAATTTTGCAGCACGGTGATTTTTATGACTAGTTAATCCAACTTTATCAATTAATTCTAAAGCTCTTGCTTTTCTTAATTGACTTGGATAGTTTTGAATCTCAAGTGCGAGCATTACATTTTGATATACCGTATATGAATCAATAATGTTATAACTTTGGAAAATAAACCCGATGTATTTCGCACGGTATTTTTCCCAATCTTTAATCAAGAAGTGAGAGGTTTCCTCATCTTGAATATATAACTCACCATCTTCATATGAATCAAGTCCGGAAATAACGTTTAAAAGCGTAGATTTACCACTACCAGATTCACCTACTACGGCTACAAATTCACCTAAATTAAATTCAAGAGAGACTTTTTGCATCCCAACGGATACACCTTCTCCCGACTTATAAAATTTACTAACATTTTCTAATTTTATGACTGACATGCATTTTCCCCTTTGATCAAGTCCTTCAGTTGTTTTGGTTCATCGATAATAAAATTTGGTTTTTCTCTCTTTAATTCATCAAGACTTCTAAATCCCCATGTGACTGCAACTACTTTGACATGCGCATTTTTTGCTGTTTTTAAATCCACTTCTGTATCCCCAATATATAATGTTTCATGAATAGATGAATCTAAATCTTGAATCGCTTTTAATAATGGATATGGATCTGGTTTTTTAGGTTGATTAACTTGATCGCCTATGACAACATCAAAATATCCTTTAAAATATTTATCAACTACCATATCTAATGCTTCTTGATGTTTATTTGAAACAATTCCTAATCGATATTTACCCTTTAGTTCATTCAATAAATCCATAATACCTTCATAAGGTTGAGATTCAATTTGGTTATGACTTTCCATATAAGGAATATATATTTTTAAAAGATCTTCAGTGTGTATTGGACTCGTCTTTTTTGCTTGATTAAGTAAATAACTAGCTCCATAACCTAAAAATGATTTTGCTTCAACACTTGTTATATTAGGCAGTTTGAATTGATTTAATGTGTAATTGACAGCATTCGTTAAATCTTGGATGGTATCTAAAATAGTTCCGTCTAAATCAAATATAATTGTTCTTATCAATGGTTGCTCCTTTATAGACTTTTCTTATATTATAACATTTATGAATAAATCCTTATGAATAGTTATAATAAAAAATCCCTCATATGAGATGAAGGATTCTTAATTGTCATACAGTTCTCTTTTTACATGAATCTCTAACAACAATGGATGTATCGATAATCATAGGTTCAAGTTGTCTTACGTTCTGATCAAGCATATGGAATAAAGCATCAGCAGCCATGACTCCAATCTTTTCATAATCTTGACGTACAGTTGTGAGTTGAGGCGTACATATTTGACAAATATCTAGATCATCAAATCCAATAACTGAAACATCGTTAGGTACATGATATCCATGATTATGAAGATAAGAAATTGCCCCCATGGCCATTAAGTCTGAAACTGTACAAACAGCATCAGGTAGACCATAATTTTCAAACAATAATTTCATGGTTTGATAACCTTCATGGAAGGTATAGGATTCGTTTGAATGATCTTTTAAGTAAATAGGTTCTAAACCCTTTTCTTGCATAAAATGTAAATAACCCTTGAGACGTTCTTGACCTACAAAATTCGAATAACTACCATTTATAAATGCAATCTTTCTGTGTCCAAGTTCATATAAATAACGTGTGGACTTAATGATGGAGTGATAAGAGTCTGAATAAATTGAATTATCTGTTGAATCTCTTGGATCCAATGTAATAACTGCAAGTTTAGAATCTACTAATTTTCTAACAGAGTCATACGATTCATCAGTGGACATAACTAAAACTCCATCTACATTTTTAGACTGACAGTGTTTTAAATAGTCAAATTTACTTTCCGTATTGTTTGATAAGAATAAAATATCGTAACCTTTAGACTGAACATATCTTCTAAATGCTTCTAAAACAGCGGCGAAAAACAGGTTTTTTAAACCGTGTTCTACTTCATAAACCACACCTAAAGTATTGGCTTTTTTTAATACCAAACTTTGAGCTGCTGCATTAGGTGTATACCCTAATTTATCAGCAACATCTTTTACTTTTTGTCGTGTTTTTTCACTTATTTCTTGATATCCATTTAATGATTTAGATACCGTTGAAACAGAGACGCCAGCAGCTTTTGCTATTTCGCCTATTGTTACCATATTATCATTCCTTTTTAATTATTATAGGTTAGTCCAAATCCATATGGAAATTGATAATCATTTGGATTATATCCATTGTCCATATATGTATGATGTGCTTGTTCAAGAGTTTTTGGCCATGTATAAGGTAATTTACCTTTAAAATCATGTTCTCCTAATAATACATCTGTGATACCTAATCCCTCTGTTCCTGGTAAGAACAGCATCACAAACGCATCAAAATCACTTATATAATCATTTACTAACAATGGTTTTGATGCAATTAACATTGCTAAAACTGGTTTTTCAATATCCTTTATTTGGTTTAAATACGTTAAGTTACTCGTATATGCTGTATCACTTATAAGTGATAAAGCTAAAGAATCTCCCATCATTTCAGCATGTGGTTTTTCTGCTAATACAACAATCACAACATCTGCTTTATCTAAATCATCTATGGATGTGTAAACAGTTCCATCCATTACTTCTTCTAAAGCATCTTTAATGGTATGACCAGGTATTGTAAGTTGGTCACTTCCCTGCCAAGTGATTGTCCAACCACCTGATTGTATTCCAATGTTATCACTTCCAGGTCCTAGTAATAACACACTTTGAGATTTATTTAATGGTAATACTTGGTTCTCATTTTTAAGTAAGACCATAGATTCACGAACAGCTTGTCTAGCTATGGATAAAGCATGTTCATTTCTAAGATCCGATGCAATACGTTCTTTTTCTTCAAATAGACCAATTTCATATTTAACTCTTAGAATTCTTGAAACTGCATCATCCATTCTTTCCATCGAAATGAGATTAGAATTTACAGCCCCAATAATCACATTGATCACTGACTCAAAGTTATGTGGTTGCATCAGCATATCCACACCCGCATTAATTGATTTTATCACTTTTTGATTAAATGTAGTAGCATTTATATCATCAATACCGTTATAATCGCCCATTACAAAGCCTTTAAAGCCAAATTCATCCTTTAAAACGTCTGTAACAAGTTCTTTATTTTCATGCATACGAACTCCATTTAAACTACTATAAGAAACCATTATTGTTTTAACACCAGCATCTATAGCTGCTTGATAAAGTGGATAGTGAATTTCTTCTAATTCCTCTTGTGTAATAATTGAGTTACCACGATCTAATTTACCATCTAAACCTGTTCCAAAAATTGTATAACTATCTCCAACAAAGTGTTTTGCTGAACCTGCTACATTATAAGATTGAATTCCTTCAATATAAGGACCTACTAAATTTGCAGCTACCTGAGGATTTTCACCTAGTGTTTCATATGTTCTTCCCCATCTTTTATCTTTAATTACACCGATGGATGGCGCAAAATTATATGTAAGACCTGTTTGACTCACCTCATATGCGATCACTTCACCAATATCTTTCATAAGCTCAGCATTATTAGCTGCTGCTAGACCGATATTATGAGGAAATACTGTCGCGCCTTGCAAATTCGCATGACCGTGAACAGCATCAACACCATAAATGATTGGAATTTTAGATGAGCTTTGTAAGGATGCATTTAACATTGATTGATACATTTGGTACCAACTACTTACATTGTTTTGTGGAGGTACATTTCCACCGCCATTTAAAACAGAACCTAAGTTTAAGTCTCTAACCATCGCAGGTGTGACACCTGTTTGACCATTATTATTGGATCTTTCTCCTTGAACCATTTGTCCAGCTTTTTCTTCAACTGTTAAACGTTCAAGCCACCACTCGATTTTTTCATCAATGGATAGTGAAGCATCTGGATAGTCATCCTCAACAATAGGTGGTTCTTCATGGTTTTCTACACAAGCAACCAACGTGAAAAGTATGATCACTGTAAGTGTTAGTATGATTTTTTTAAGCATTATTTTCCCCTTATTTAACAATTATCCTAATGTGACAATTATCTTTTTAAACTTCTCATTTCTAATATCTTCTGCAAGTTCATTTGAAACTTTATCATCTTCAACAACAAACTTAGCTTTTGAACCGATAAGTTCATATTTTAATACTTTTTGATTAAACGTATCTTGATTCTTAGGGTTTAAGATAATAATCTCAGTTTTTCCTAAGAATTTAATCGATACTTGACCATCTTTAAATAACCAAGCCTTCAGTTTCGGTGAAACTTTAAAGTTTAATGTGTTATTTTCATATGTAAATGGATGTTTTCCAATAAACATGAGATAAAGTAAAGTAATTGCTTCAGATGTTGTTCCAGTTAATCTTGCTACAAAGCCTCTACCATGATTCTTAGGGTTTGGATTATTATTTGTTGCAATAAAACTTACGTTTTCTAAAGTACTTCTTCCATAAACAAGTGGATCCATAAAAGGAATCATACCTGTTTTAATTGCCTCATAATATTGATCATATAATCCACTCTTGAATAAACCAATTAAGTATTTATAACTCATATGAACAAATGATGCTTCACGTTCTAACCATCCTGGAGTGAAAGCACGTGCACGGCCTATAGAAAGTGTTTCTGTCTCAAGTGATGCAGATGTTTTATATAAACCTAGTTTTTCATCATAGATTCCACTTTGATCAATGAGTTTGCTCATTTTTAATGCTTCTTCTTTAGTTGCTAAGCTCTTCATAAAGTGGGCAGGTGCTTCTAAATACGCTGGAAGTGGTCGAACTTTAAAGGATTTCACATCGACAGCATCTAATTTGAGATGAGGATGTTTTAACCCGTTTTTATGGTAATCCAAAGCTTCAAATGTCAAGTATGTAGGTATGAGTCCATGACCTAATTTCTTAGCTTCTTCTAACCCTTTTTCAACAAATTCAATCATTTGTTGAATTGGTTTTTTTAAACTATCTAAATCTACATGAACGCTCGCTTTATCCATTACGAAACGTGTTTTCTCATCAAATGATTCTCTAGCATCTTGTATCTTATGAAATCCATGTGGCATACTATCGATGATGTTTTCCATAAATACGTAGATATCTTTTGGAATATCAATTGTCTCTTCACCGAAATTCTTTATCCATGTATGAAGATAATTAAGGAGTTTGTAAAGATTAATCGTTTCTGTTAATCCTGAACCAAAGATTGCAGGTAAGCCATTCATGGCATCATTCCAACCTGGTTTTTCACTGTCCATCATAATCCCCATACCCATAGGATCTAGACTACTAAACTTGATTAAAGACAGATGAAAGAATTTAGTAAATAGATTGACTCTAACAACTGAATCATCAGAATCTTTATGGAAATTTGTAGATTGTTTTAATCCAAGTTTCTTAATCTTTTCATCATCTTGATACATTGCACCTAATTGACGCACCTCACCTTGATGATTGATGACATACTTATATCTTCTTGGAAATACACTCATGTGAGATTGATAGAATCTAACAGTTTCTTCAAATAACATGGATTTTAATTTATCTGGATAAATATTTAAATATAAATCTAATAAATCCAAATTATATATCCAGTGGTCAGACCAATATCCAGTTCCAAAACTACTTTCAGTGGTTTGTTCACTTTGTTGTAAAATTTGATTTAATTCTGATAATGCTTGTTCTTTATTATTTGAACGTTTTAAGGCATGCTTAAAGATTTCACCCGGAGTAAATCCTCTTTCAAGTGTCTTTATAAAGGATGTATCACTTATTTTTAACTTATTCACAAGTAAATTTCTAGATTTATCATCTAAATGGAATCGACTACCTTGAATGGTTAATGGATTATGTCCATCAAGTTGAATAAGTTCAATAAATTGTTTTAGGTTAAATAAACCCGCCTCTTTAACAAAATAAATATCATTTCTTCTATTTTGATTAACGTCTCTATAACTTCCATTACCATGTGAAAAGAACGATGGTTCTACATAGAAATTATTATATTCACGTTCCATATCACCGTGAATACGTGAGAATGTATGATACACATGGTATCCGTTTTTAGATTTAAATAAATATGGATATCCACCACGCAAGAGATTATCTAAGAATGCTTGTTTCATATAAGCATCGAAGATTGGATGACTTGTTTTAACTTCAAGTGGTTGTGTTAAAGTCTCAATGACTTCTTGTGCTTTTAATTCATTTTGTTTAAAGTATTCGAAAGTAAATGATTGAGATACTTCATTTAAACCATCTAAATTCTCATAGCTACCGAGTAATGTATAAAATGTGTAATATTGATTTTTCTTGAGTTCTACCTTATTCGTGCTAAATGCTGATAGAAGTTGGTTTACTGAAACTTGTTCTTCTTTTATAAAGTCCTCATAACTTGATGCATTAAATCCATCAGGCAAAATAAGGTCAGTACGTTGTCTAAATACGAGTGTTGGATCATAAATAGGTTTAAGTCTTTGACTGAATTCATCCACTGTAACATAGAAATTACCTTGTTCAACAGTCCCTACTTCTTCTGAATCTTCAGTTGTGGATCTGTTTTTCATAAATGGCATCTTATGTTCAGTATTAAATACATCAAACCAAGCAACAGCTAAATTAGCCATATTTTTTTGTACAAATAAACTTGTTCCATATGGCCAAATAGTTGCTAAACCATCTAGAATTTCAAGTTGAATATCTTTTTTAGCTTTAAATGTTACTTTTCTAACGAGACCAGGAAAATTTTCTTCTGTTAAATTAAAATATTTAACTGATGTTTCTAATAATTTATGTTGATCCGTAATCGATACATGGTTCATTCCGATTTTAAGCGTTCTTGAACTATCCTCTAGTCCAAAAGGTTCATATGCTTTACCATTTATCTTTACAAACGTTCTAAATCCTTTTAATGGCGTTTGTTGATAACTTAAATTTGCTGGTGTAAAATCAAGTAATGCATGATCTTTATTTTCAATACCAAAAGAGGATATTAATTGTCCTCTATTGACATAATATGTCCACATAGGTACACCGGTTTTACCTGCAATTCCAGGTAAAAAGGATGCGAAAGGTTTATTTTTATGATAATTTTCAAAAATAAACTCTTTGGTTTTTATTTGATAGTTTTTCATGATTGTGGTATATTCCTTTTCAAGTTCTGAATGGTTGGTGACTGATAAATTCTTACATAATCAACTTCCATTTTTGCATAATTAAGGTCAGGGTCCATCCCTTGTGCAGCACCCCAATTTCCGCCGATTGCGATATTAAGTAATAGGTGAAATTTACGGTCAAAAGGCCAATGTCTGTTTTTAGGTTCACTCACAAATCTAAATGGATCAAAAGTAAAGTATGGTTCACCATCAATAGAGAAAATCATTTGATCAGGAAACCACTCCACACTATATACATGAAACTCTGTTGAAGCAGTTGGAATAACTTTTTGTCCAGATTTTTGAGTACCTTTTACATGGTTATAAGCTTCTGTATGGATACTTGCATGTATCTTGTTTTGATCATATCCAACGTGTTCCATGATGTCAATTTCCCCACTATTTGGCCAATCACCATAACTCCAATTAGTTGGCAACATCCAAATTGCTGGCCAAGTACCTTTACCCGTAGGTAGTTTAGCACTTACTTCTATTCTTCCCCATTTGAAATCACCTTTATTTCTTGTGACCATACGCGCAGAGGTCCAACTATGTGTTTTATTCTCAGTGGATGGATAGTCTTCTTTTCTCGCTTCTATGGTTAAAATGCCATTAGAAACGGACGCATTTTGGGTGCTTGTATAAAATTGTAACTCATTATTACCCCAACCGTGTCCACCTACATCATAGTTCCATTTGGTAGAATCAGGTAAACCTTCATAATCAAATTCATCACTCCATACGAGTTCATAATCATCGATTGCTTCAGGGTCATATTCATAACCATATATTTTACTGTATGTTTTAGGTGGCTCTTCAACAATGGGTTCTTCTTCAGGTTTACATGCTATAAGTGTTGAAACTAAAACGATTAGCGTTAAAAACATCATTAATTTTTTCATATTATTCTCCTGTCATACCCGTTCTTTCAATACCTTCAATAAATTGTTTTTGAGCAACTAAATAAAGTATTAATAAAGGTAAAATGGATAAGAATGTTGCAGCAGATTTATAACCTTCGTTAATAAGTCCCATACCAACATCACCAGGTGCGCTACCTGCTTGATCAGCAAATATAGAATCAAATAGACTTAATCTCATAACAATCAGTGGATTGTTAGAACTGTAAAAGATGGTAGCTGAATAAATATCATTCCAGTTCCAAATGAATGAGAACAAGAATACGATTAAAACAATAGGAATTACTAACTTAATATAAATGTGCCAAAAAACCTGTAGGGATGAGGCGCCATCGATTCTGGCAGCCTCATCTAAGGAAATAGGAATCATCTTAAAGAAGTTATAAAATATTAAGATTAAGATTGCTGAGTTAATACCTTGTCCAACAAATGAGAATATGATTTGTGGCATTAAACTTGAGAATAAAGTTCTATTAAAGAATCCACTTAAGAAATTATTAGCAAATAATGCATCATAAAATGGAAGCCAGAAACTCTCTTGTATACCACTGATCATCATAATTCTTGGAATTGTTAACATTGGTAAAGGAATAATAAAAGATAATAACAACATGACAAACATAACTTTTTTGAATCTGAAGTTATATCTTGCAAATGCGAAACCTGTTAATGCAGATATGATTGTTTGAATGATTGCTAGAATAGAAATATTATAGATACTCTTAAATAGATTTCCTGGATTTGAAAAAGTTCCAAAAACTCGATCAAAGAAACTTAAGTCAGCTGCAAACCATGAAGGTGGCAATAATCCTAAGACATAATTTGATACGACCATATTGTTAATGGTCCATTCCTTAGGAATCCACGATACTTCTGGGTTTAATATGTCATTTTGAGACATAAAAGATAACATAATCATTCTCATAATAGGGAATAAGAATACATAACTAATCCCAATTAATAAGACATAGACTAAGAGTTTTCCAATAAATCCTTTAGCTGCTGAATGACCAAAGATTAATTTCTTTAACTTATCACTTTTGACAAAATCTACAGCCTTTTTAAAGATGGATACAGTTTGATTTTTATATTGAATCATTTTATTCATCATCTTTTGTATCCTCCTTCTTTTTCACTTTAAATACTCGAATTGCCCAATCTTTGAAACTTTCATTTTCTCTAACACGTTTCAATTGTAATTTGGCAACCTTATCGATTTGTCGTTGTTGTTTTTCTTTTAAGGATTCTTCATAATTTAATTTTTCATTATCTCTTAAAATCAAGAACATGACTAAGACTAAGATTAATACAATGAGTGAGTAAATAAGGACAATTGCGGCTGCAAATCCTAATCCATTTGTATAATTTGAGTTGATTGTTGTAATCATGAAGTTATAAATTGGATTAACCTCAAATATTGCAATTTGAACAACAGTATAAATACCAACAACTAAAGCTGTTGATTTTAAATTTGGAAGCATAATTTTCCATAGCATTTGCCATGAGTTTGCACCATCAATTTGTGCTGCCTCATATAGTTGACTATTGATTTTTTGTAGTCCATTTAAGAATAAAACAATCGGAATCCCAGTAAACCATAATATCAGTGTAAAATTATCAAAGACAGTCATCAACATATCTGAAAAGAATGGTGAAATATTGTCAATCATTCTAAATATTAATAAATCTGAAATATCCATTAATTGCATCGTATTTGAACTTCTAAGTTGTGTCATTACAGGTCCACTCATAACAACAACAGGGAAGAAGAATATAAGTCTAAATCCTGCTCTAAACTTAATTTTTGTATTAAGTAATATTGCTAAAATCAGCGAAATGACCAAAATCATTGGAACATAAGCGAGTTCCATTGAAATAAAGGATACAACTAGCTGATTGAACTCTGTATTTCTAAAGAATGCTGTAACATAGTTTTCCATACCGATAAGTGTATAATTCCATCCATAAACATCCTTAGATACTTGGTTAAAACTTAACCATATTGTATTAAAGAATGGATATAAAACGAATACTAAAAATCCAAATAACCAAGGTAAAAGGAATAGATATGCTACGTTTTGATTAACGGGTTTTCTTACTTTTGACTTAGCCATATATCCTCCTTAAATTACCACTCTATAATTGAGTGCATCGATTGTTGTTCCTTGGTATATAAATGGTTCATCTGTATAGTTAATGACAACTTTAATACCATTTTCATATGTATTTAATATAACACCTGGTGCAAGTACAGTACGTCCTGTCCATAATGTTTGTTGAACAGAAGCTAAAGCACCATTAACTTGTAGATAAATATCATGAATTAAATCTTTATATAACGTATATTCTGTTGAATAGTAATCAGATGAATTTGTTGATACAAGTTTATATGCAGGATCATACGTTAATATGAATGATGGGTATGTATTATAATCAACCATTCTCAAGATATCTCTTTGTTCATAGAATGAGAAATTAGAATATGTTGCATAAAGTTCCATAGATCCGTTTAATACCATTTGTAAGAATGGAACTGTATCTGTTTCGATCAAGTGTTGCGTATTAAACATTGGTGTTTGTAAGTGTCTGTCCATATATTTCCATAAATACATATTAGGTGTAACACCATTTATTTTTAATGCATCAGGCATACGATCAAATGCTTCTTGATAAATATTGATAGAATCTGTAACACTTACAACATAATCACTTGTTTCATAATGACTATACAGTTGATTTGTAACACCTGTATACGTATAGCTTTCAAATCCCATTTGATTGGTTTCATTAATTGTTCCAGTAATCCATTCAGATACTTTCCAAGGGGTTGCATAATATTTTCTAGATACTGGTCCGGTTGCTCTTCTAATATTTTGGTTCGCATACCATCCACCAATATGTTTCATTGCATTACCAATTAAGAAAACATTTTCTTCATATATTGTTGTATATTCTTGTTGAATCGACAAATCAATTCCTAAATCATTTAATTCATTAACAATTCTAGTGAAATCATTTTTACTTCCTATATGACTGACCCATTCAGGATGAGATTTACGTCCTAAGGTGACTCCACCTTTTTGATAACCCAATACACCTGAGTTCATATTGGATATGCCCATATTTCTGAGTTCATCTAATATCACTTTAACTTGCCATACATTGGTAGTGACAATATCCTCTATTCCAATGAGTGATTTTTTAGCATCACTCATCAAGAAATCAACTCTTAATGGAATATTTGCATCTTGACTACGTTCAAGATCTAAAATACCTACTGATGCATCTGATAAATAATCACGATATTTTAATGCCATACCAACATAATCTGCAGCATAAGGATTTTCTGGGTTTGACCCATCGCCAGCAAGTAATACATAATGCTGACGAATATCAAAGTGATTTCTTTCCTTAAATAAGGATTGATAACTTGCACCTGATTGGTTATAGACTTGAGTATATGGTTTATTAAATAAGTATCGACTATGTGCGATCATATAGTCTGTTAAGTTATAACTATCAGCTGAATTGGAAGGTCTTGCATAAATTTGCATGTATTCAGCACCTTTTGTCGTATAACTTAAGAATGCTGCTTGTGTACCATCACCATAAGATATACCAAAAACTGGCATTGTAGGTTCCTTAAATGGTACATAATTAGGTTCAGTTCTTTGATGACTTGGTAATTGCCCAATATCTTGACCATAAACGTTACCAGTATAACCTTGGAGTGAAGTTGAATAATCTGCAAAACGAATCAGTGCTCCACTACCATCTGGAACAAATATGTATCCTGGATTTCTTGGCTTTTGAACTACTTGATTCCAAACTACTTCCTTAATTGTTACTGGACCTTCATCTGTATCAATTGTTTCAGATTCGATTTCAGGTAAAACAATCTTACCACCATAGGAACCCATGAAAGGATTGATTGCGATAGAACCGATTAAGTCTACATCATCGCCTTCGATTTCATCATCTCTAATTTCTACGCTATATCCATCTAAATCAAAATATAGATGAACTTTTAAGTCTACATTAATCGCTTTAAATTTAAAATCTAAACGATAATGATTTGGATCATTATTGACCATTCTTAAAACATCTGTATCTACAGAGTTCGATACACGTTCTTGAACACTTTCAAAACCTGGATTACTTAAATCTGGTGCAGTGATAAATGTTTTTGTACTACTACCTGTTTGAACAAGCGGTCTTGTCACATTTTCACGGTTTAAGTATTCAATTAATACCATTGAGTTACCAATACCCTCTCTGGTTGTATTCATTTGATCTTCTAATGGTTTTGCTAATGCTAATAGTTCTTCATCTGTAGCATTTGGATTCTGTTCCAAAAATAACTCAACAGTTTGCTCGATAAATTGATCATAATCATGATCGATTCCACTCTTCCAAGTGAAGTTATTACGTTTATCATACACAGCCAAGATACCGTTATGTTTTTTATAATAATAAATGAAGTTTTCATTTTCTTGAATTTGTGTATATCCATCAGTATTAAGTGGCACGACTGTTACACTTTCAGGAGGTCTTTTTGTATCTTTGTTGGATTCAACATAGAAACCATGTACCGTTGCATTTACGATAACTAATATGAAAATTAATATGAATATTTTCTTAACTAAACGCATTTCTAATCGCCTCCTTAAGGATTGCTTCTATGAATAAGTAGAGTTGTTGCCACATTGTTATAATAATGATGATTACAACAACCATAATCAGTGCGAATAATAAACTCATTATGATACTTCTAAATGTTTCTTTTCCTGTATATTCATGTATCTCACTGATTCCTAAGAATACTAAGACAAATGACCAAATCATACCAATATTCATAATAAAATCTAAGAAGAATACTTCATTATACGTAAGGACATGAGATAAAACAGTCACCAATATGAGTGCAATGAATAATGGACTTAAAGCATATATAAACATCATAAAGATTTGTTTAATGGTTCCAATACCATCATTAATGGATGTATCTAAATAGTTAGAAATTACAAACAATAAAGTGACTGCAAAGAAACCTAAAACGAGTGCAGTTAAGTCTAAATCCTCAACAGCAATGAATTGATAAATAAATCCTTTGGATGTATTAAAGAATATAAATGAAATAAATATGAGTGCATAGAGTAAGATTGCAGCTTTTAATGATCCTTTTTGATGACGTTTTAAATCCTCAAAACTATCCACTGGTCTTCTCATAACTTTAAACATAAATAATATATCTTGTATAAATTTCTTACCCATAAATTTCTTAACAGGTGCTAATGAACTTTTAATCACGCCTGTTTTATGGTCAACTTTTTTAAGAACAATTGAACTTGCGTAAAGTAGAACCATACCTATAATAAAGAAACCTAAATAACTTTGAAGTGTTACATTTCTAACTTCCCATGATGCATCAGAATAACCACCTCGATTACCAGCAAGTTCAAAGTGATGCATTGCAAGTTCATAATTTTCTAATTGTAGATAAGATTTTGCAATATTATTGTGTGCAATTACTGACATTTGGTTTAAATTAAGTACATCTTTCCAAGCTTGAATTGCATCACTATATTGTCTTGCGTCATATAGTCCTATTGCACGGTATACTTCTTTAGCATATGCAGTTGGTTCAAAAGATTGTAAGAATGACTTGGAATCATCGAGTGCAAAGATAAATCCATCATCTCTTATAGCAATTGCAGATAATCTACTAAATACACCTGAGACATCTTGTGATTGTGTTGGGTCACTTGAACTTGATCCAAAGTTGAAAATAAAGTCACCTGCTTGATCATAAACAAATATTACACCAGATTGCATTCCGGCATATACAATACCTTGTTCATCCACATAGATATCTCTAGCATCATCAAAACTAATGACACCTCTAAAGATATTACCACCTTGAGTATTGTGCTTTTTGACTGCAGCACGATATGTACTCATTGTTGTTGTGTAAATCATTGAGTTTTTATCAATAAATATACTTGAGAATGTTTGTGGGTCTCTTGCTACAATATTATCAAACTGTTCTTGACTTAGAATCAGTCTTTGGAATTCTTGTATTGGAGAAAGTTGAATTCGATTCGTTGTAAAGAACCCTAAGAATTCTCCACTATTTGAAAGTTGAATGATACCATTTGATACACCTTCACCATAAATATAGATATTTCCTCTATTATCTACAGCAAGTTTATTAGGTGCAAAATTCGTATTTCCAAATGAGATAGAATCTGGTCTGCTAAATGTTTCAATTAAAGTACCTAAAGCATCGAATCTGAAAACCTTTTGTGCAGCAGAATCTGCAACATATATACCTCTTGATGATATAAAGACGCCTTTAGGTGCTCTAAAATCGGGATGTGTTAATGAATAAACCATTTGGTTTTGTCTTGTATCGTACTTGATAATACGTAAGTTACCCGTGTCTGCAATCCATAAATATCCATCTTCATCAAATATCATATCTTCTGGAGCATTTAATTGAAGTTCCATAGTTGTTCTTGCTGGAAGATATGCATCCTGAGTATGAACGTATTGCCCTTTAGCATTTAAAGTCATTGTATAACTTGTAGCACTTGATGCATAAGATGTTTGAATCGTCATAAATAGAAGTGATATTGTTAATATAATTATAATAATACGTTTTATGTTTCTCATGTCATCACCTACTTAATTCCTGCATGAGCCATTGTATTCATGACTCTAGATTGCATGATAATGAAGATGATTAAATTCGGTAAGAACATAATAAGTGCAGCTGCAGCAGCCATACCTACCCCAGCCAGTGCTGAACCAGTATTTGCAACAGCTAATGTATTTAAATAGAATGCAAATGACTTCATTGTTTCATCTTGAATGTAAAGGTTGGATGCCTCTACAGCTCCCCAAGTTGCTTGGAAAGTCAGAATTGCTACGGTTGCTATTGCATTTTTTGTTAATGGATAAATGATTTTAAATAAAATTTGTATATCAGATGCTCCATCTATTCTTGCGGCTTCTAAAATTTGATCTGGGACCTGGTCAATGAATTGCTTCATTAAGAATACATTCACAGGAACCGCTAAATAAGGTAGAATGTGTACTAAAGGATTATTGTTTAATCCAACTTGAACAATGATAAAGTAGGTTGGAATTACAACTGCAGTACGAACAAACATTAAAGCTGTTTGGTTTAAACCAAATAATGCCTTTTTAGCCCTAAATTGTTTTTTAGATAATACATACCCTGTCATAACACTGATGAAAATAGTTAAGAAAACTAAGATAACTGTGATCAGTAATGTATTGAATAAATATCTTACAAGTGGTACACCAGTTGTTGTTGCTGTTCTAAATAACTGGTTAAAGTTATCAAATGTTGGGTTTTGAACAAAGAAACGAGGCGGGAATAAGAATAACTCATCCAATGGCTTAAATGCTTGGTTAAAAATGAATACAACCGGAAGTAGCATAAATATAGCCATTGGTATTAAGATAATATAAAACGGAATCTGTGATTTGCTAAAACTTGTTGGATTGATTTTAGTTCCTTGAAAGCTCATATATTACCTCCTCAATCTTTATCTGCAAAGAGCTTATAAGCTACTTTGGAGAATACCCAAATGAGTAAGAGCAAGACAACTGATAAAGCTGCTGCATATCCCATTTCATATCTAATAAATCCATAATCATCAATATGATTGGTAATTAGCTGTGCTGCATTCTGTGGTGTTGGGTTAGAACCTGACAACGCAACACCTATATATCCATTTGTAAATGTAGAAACAATTGCCATAACTGCACCAAATAACATTTGTGGTTTCATCATTGGAATGGTTACATGCATTACTTCTTGGAATTTATTTTTAATACCTTCAATATAGGCAGCCTCGTATAATTCTTCATTACCATTTAAAATCCCTGCTAACATTGCTAAGAATCCAACACCCATACTACTCCATAATGCAACGACAATAACAATTGGCATTAAGTATTCAGGTGACTGTAAAAACTGAATTGGACGATCAATCATACCCATATCCATCATAATTGCATTGATATATCCAGATTCATCACCAGAGAAAAGTGTTCTCCAAACAACTGAAATGAATACACCACCAACCATCGAAGGTGAATAGACAGCAAGTGCAATAATTGTTCTAGGTACTTTTTGAATTTGAGCAAGCATCCAAGCAAGAATAAAGGATAATAAGTATCCACCAGGACCCACAAGTAATGCATACATCAATGTGTTCGGTAAAATGTATCTAAAGAATACAGAGTCTTGAGTAAAAATATTAATAAAGTTTGTTAATCCTATAAAAGACGGCATTTCAATAACGTTAAATGACGTGAGTGATAAGAATATGGCGACCGCTACTGGAAAAGCAATAAATAAACTAAATAACAAGACATAAGGCATTAACATTAGAAACACTGTTAGCCCATCTTTGAATCTTGCTTTGTTATAACTTTCTTTTTTAAGTTTAATCGTTTGATCCATGATAGCCTCCACTTGCATTCAACATCTGCTCTCTTACCCAATGGATATCTCTAATGGTATATGGTCTAATGACATCACCGTTTGTATTTAAAAATCCAAATTCGATCATCTTTTTGCGCATTTCACGGTTAATTTGAATGGTATATCGGTCGATAGCGATACCCGTTGGTGTACCGTCAAACACAGCAGTATTCCATATATCAGAAATTGAACGTTCTAACATATATTGACCTGGAGTTCTAGGAACGTCAATTAACCACTTGATTTGTTCTAAAATAACTTCTTTATGTTTTTCTGGGAATGGTGATTCAATGAATGCATTAATATTTCCAGAAATCCATGCATATGTAGGACCATAGGTTGATTGTAGTGTAAATGAGAATTGTGATTGAGTTTCAGTACTCATCCACCATTTTAAGAATGACCATGCATCATCCGGTTGATCAGTTTCTTGCATAATCATACCTGCTGTACCATTGGCAATGTAATGACGATTAGTTCCATATTCCGCAGTTGTAATACTTGGGTATGGTGCAATCTCCCACATACCAGTGAGTTCTGGTGCAGCATTTTTAATTAATTGATATGTTGCAAAGTCTGCAATACCAATAGGAAGTGTTGCGTATCTAAATGAATTATAAAATGAAACGACTTGTTCAGGTAATGCATAATTTGTAAATAATTGGTTTAAGAATGTTAGACCTTGTACAGCTTCTTTTGAAGCGATATTTGTTCTTAATCCGTCTTCAGTATAAACATTTCCACCAAATTGATACACAAAACCAGATGTTTGATAGAACCATTTAATTGCTACACCACCCGCAATCGGATGATAAAAATTCATGCCATATTTTTGAAGTTCAGGTAAGATATCAATTACTTCATTCCAAGTATCTGGTACCATGAAGTTTAGAGAGTCAAAAATATCTTTTCTATACATAATGACATTAAAATCTAGAGTTTCTGGTAATGCATAAGCTTTATCGTTTAAAATATAAGGCACAAATGCACCAGGTGCAAACTGACTTGAATATTCCCAATAATCAGGGAAACTTGATAAATCATATGCTGCATTTCTGATTGCTAAATCATAAGGCATATAACTTGCAAGACCTAATGCCACGTCAGGTTGTTGACCAGCAGCAGATGCCATGACGAGTTTATTTGGATCTGGCATAACTGAAATTTTTACTTTTATTCCAGTTTCAGGTGTGAAAGTTTGGTCTGCCATTTTTTGCATCATATCTACATAAGTAATGGGACGGTTCACCCAAACATCAACAACACCTTCTTCTTTAGTCAGTGAGTATTTATTAGAGGTGAAACTTGCAAAGAATGATTGGAAAGTAGATCCTACAACCTCAAAGAAGTTTGCATTTGCTTTCGCTAAAGTGTGATTATTATAAATGTGAACTTGATTAAGGTATAATGGCTGATTCGTAATTGTTTGTAATGAATCACCTAAAAATTGAGATATTGATCCAGTACCACCCACTAAATCATCTAAGTATAGTGGAATTCTTTCGTAATCATCATAAATATTTTCTACTCTTGATAATGCTTTTTGTAGATTGTTGATCGTACTTGAAGCAGAACCATTAGGTGCGTAAACAGATAACTCAGTAATAGCTTGTTTTAATAAAATGATATAACTTTCTAAATAAAGCGGAGTTTCTGGTATAAAATTTGTAAACTTCCAAGTTCTATTTTTATCAATATCTTTACCGGTAATTTTTCTAATTTCTAGTGAGAATGTATTGATGTGGTCAATAACTAGTTGAACTTTTCTTACTGCATTTTGGACAGGTTCACTTTCAGCTCTAATCGTTAATTCATTAACCCCTTGATTCAGATAAAAGTAAAATTCACCTTCAGCATTTCCTAAGGTTTCTACATTCCATTGGCTAGTTGCAGTATTAGCAAAAGCATATGATCTAACTTCCTCAAAAGGAATCTCACCATTGATATAAATAGATCTAAAGACTGGGAAATCAAATTTATTATTGGAATATCTAAATGCAATCTTGTAAAGCCCTGCTTGTTCAACCTCTACGTCATATGATAAAGATTGACCAGAAAGTTGCCAAGTATTACCGGCAATAATATTTAGTTTTTTATAAACTGAATCAAACGGCTTAAGACTTGGATTGTTTTCAGCAAAAGCTTGTACATAACTTGAATTCTTTTGTTTATAGTTTGTTGCTTGAATGTCAACAATAGAATCATGTTTAGTTCCAGGATTTTGAGTTTGATACTCTTGATATGTTAAATATTGTTTAGGAGCAGTTAATTTTGCATCCGAAATTGTAAATACTGAAGATGTTGTATTTTCAATAGTTACAAGATTGCTACCTTCATTAAACCAAAAAAGCAGCGGATCAACACTTACATATGTATTGTTATATAAAGATACGGATTGCCATGAACCATCAATAACTTGATTTGGTAAAACTTCATCACCATAACGATCTGTTAAATACGTTTTAGATTCATCTTGCCAAATAATTGGAATTTCAATCGTAGACATTTCATCATAATATACTTGACCGTTAACTTTAACTGCAACTGTTATTTGATTTAGTGTAGCAGCTGCTACTTTATAATCAACTTCAATATGATAATAGCCTTCCTCTGAAACGACAAAATCGTATATAGCGACTTCGTCTTTATTCATTATTAATACATTTTGACCAATTTCATCATCTAAAGTAGCGTTAAGATTGGTTAATGAGGCCTGTACACTACTTAAGCCATAATCAACATTTTGTTGATGATCGCTTAAATAATCGACGTAAGTGTATCTAGGATTCATTAAATCATTATCTAACATTACAGTAGATTGATTGATTTGTGTTTGAGTTAATTCGCCAGTAGGCACATAAATAGATGTCCCTCCAGAAAACCACACAATTAATAGTATAACTATTAAAGTTGCGAATATCCACACAAAACTACGCTTAATTCTACCCATCATGTTTTAAATTACCTCCTATATCATTATGAAGGCACCAAACATAAGTCCAGTGCCTACATAACAAAGATTAATTATTTCTGTATCTTATATTTATTAAAAATCAGCGTCAGTTTTTCCGTAGTGAGTCTTTAAGCCTTGTTGTAATAAAGCAACTTCAGCACTAAATCTTTGGTTAGCTAGAGTATTCCATTCAGGTAACTTAGCTAATACTGCGTCTGTGAATCCAGCATCTGTTCTTCTTGGTGAAGTTGCTTCAGGATTACCAGTTAAAACGGATGGTAAGTTGAAGTTATTCCACTCATAAAGAATTTCTGTACGAACACCATCTTTATCATAGAACCATGGATATGCTTTGTCAGAAACGTCTTTAACGTTACCGTTTGCAAATTTTTCCATCATGAAGTGGAATCCAGGGAATCTATCTTTATCTGCTAAAATTGAGTGATTTGGTGCACTGAACCAAATTTCCATTTGACGGTTGAATGCATCACCAGTAACAGTTGGAACAGAGTCATTAATAGCTACTTTCATTGTTTCCCCATCTTTAAATTGTTGATCAGCACGTGCTTGCCATGCTCTGTCATCACCAATCCAGAATGATGCAAATGTATAAGCTATTTGTAATTTAGCATATTCTTCTTCAGATAATTCTTTATTTGAATCATCTAAAGCATAGTTTCTAACAGCTAGAGGGTCAAGTACAACACCAACTGTATTGTCTACATAGTCAGTACTTGGTCTTGGATAAATATCCCAGTCATTAGATTGTACAGCTCCCCAGTGTCCAGGTGTTGTATTTGCAGCATCACCTAACATCCAAGGGTCTCCATCAAGTGTTAATAAAGCACCATTTTTGAAGAAGTTGAAGCTCCACCAACCGTTAGCATCCATAAATGGTCTCATTGGAGAATTATTATCTACTTCAGTTGCAGCAGATTTATCCCATTGTGGCCATACTGAATGATCAGCCCATTCTTGAATTAATGGAATTAATGAACGAACTTCATTAGAATTCATGTTTAAGAATGGAGCATCACCTTGTTGTTCAACAAGCATTTGAGCCATTGTAGTTGTACCAGTGAAGATAAAGCTCTTAGGAGTATCCATAGAACCATACCATGAGTTTGGACTTGAATGGCTAACAAAATCTGTATACTCTTCAATTGTCCAGTTTGGTTCTGGAATATCAATATTGTTATTTTCAGCTAATTCTTTATTGATAAACACGCCCCAAGGTTGTAAGAATTGAGGTAAACCAGCTTGTACACCATAATAGTTCATCATGGACATAATACCTGGGTTGAAAGATTGATACATTGGATCATTACTAAACACAGATAAGTCAGCAACCATACCACGAGTTACTTCCCCTACTAAGTCTGTAGAAGCCCAAATGTCAACTTTTTTACCATATTCTAATTCGAAGTTTTCTCTGAATTGTGACCAACTAACTCCGTTGTCATTCGGACCGCCAATCTTAGTGATGACGTTCACTTTTACATTCGGATAAACTTCATTAAAAGCTTTTGCAACAGCATATATTGTTGCAGCATTTTGTGATGTTAGGTCTTCGTCAGCTATCGTTTGTTTACCGATATTTTCATAGAACTGACCATCCCCTGACCATAACATAATTGTAATTTCACCTTCAGTAGCAGTGTCTAGACCAGCGTATGATGGTCCACATGCAACTAAGATGAAAGTTACTGCGAGTAACATAATTGTAACAAGATATTTTTTCATTTTTCCCTCCTATATTTGGATTTCGATTTATATCTCAGTTTTATTATAACACTATGTGAAAACGATTTCAACAAAAATATAAACTTTTTTACAACGTTTTCGTAAATAGATAAAGCGTTTTCCTATAAAAATGCTCAATAATCACATTTTACGCATTTTTAGTAGGAATTATGCTTTATTTTTCAGTTAGAATAAACGATGCAATACCTTTTGCTGGTATGTTATATTGTTGGCTTGACTCATGAATATTTAAGAATATGGATGCATTAAATGTATTTTTATTATGTACAATAACTGCAATCGATCCATCTGGATTTTTAAAACTTGAAACGATTATATTTCCGTTGTTTGAAATACTCTCAATTCTCAGAGCATCACGTTCAACAAATTTTGAAAAATGTCCTATGATATAGTACTCTTCATTCATGGTCACTGTATTTGTCTCTGTATTGGATGTTAAAACACCTCTACAATTTTGACAACCACCATTTTTAGGTCCATTATCTTGATCCAGTGCGATATTCCACATCAATACACCTTTAGCACTTCGGTTAATCATACCCATGAATATGTTTTCCATATTCCATGTAATATTATCAGGGAAGCTTGTAGCCCATAATCCACCTGATATTTCAGTAAACCAAATGCCCTTATCAGGAAATAATCTTTCTAATCTTGAGGTTTCACTTACATTGCCACCATAACCATGTAATGCAGCACCAGCTGTGTATTTTGCTGCTTTACTATTTAATACACTAATTGGATAATCCATTCTATCCCAGTTATGATCATATGCAAATATCAGCGTATCTATAGATTCTCTTTCAAATGCTTGTCCTAACTTATAAACAAATTCAATTTGTTGACTCGCAGGCATATACATTGAAGGATAACCATTTGTTTCATGTAAAGGTTCATTTTGTGGGGTTACCGCATATATATCTATACCATGTGCTTTATATGCATCTATAAATTTAACAAAATAATTTGCATAAACTTCATGGTATTGACTTAATAAGCGTCCACCATTTAAGTTTTTATTGTCTTTCATCCAAGCAGGAGCTGACCATGGACTTGCCATAATCAGTAAATCAGGATTAAGAGCAAGTGCTTCTTTTAGAATCGGTATTAAGTAAGTTTCATCGCGTTCAATCGTAAAATTGACTAAATCTAAATCCGTAACATTCCCTAAAGTGTCATTATATGTAAAATCATTCAGCGAAAAATCTGATGCCCCCATTGCAATTCTTATAAATGAAATACCTATGCCATCTGGTCCAAATAATTGATTCATGACCTCAGTTCTTTTAGAGGGTTCAAGATTCGCAATAACAATTGCACTAGATTCAGTCATTGCTGCACCAAAACCATCCATTACCTGAAAAGTCTTTTCGGGATTAATAGTGACTTTTAATCCACTTACATTTAAATCAAATTCTGTAGATGTTTCTAATTCTTCATTAAGTAATTTTGATTTATTTCCAGCTGTTATGAAATGCTTCACATCATATAGTTTTTTCACAGGTTCTTCCTCTATTTCTATAGGTGGGTTGCAAGCTGTTATTATAAAAAGACAACTCACCATTAATATCGTTAGTATTTTTTTCAACAATGACACCTCTTATTCATAAATCTTAACATAATCGATTAAGAAACTTTGTGGGAATATAGAGTCATCAATTTTTCCACCCCAATTACCTCCAACAGCAAAATTTGCTATCATATAAAAAGGTTGATCAAATGGCCAATCTTGGCTTCCGGATTTATCGCCTTTAAGTTCTTCTAAAAGTAATTGATCATCAAAATAGAATTTAAAACCAAATTCATCCCAGTCCATGCGGTACACATGGAAATCATGTGTTAAGTCTTTGACAAAATGTTTAAAGTGTAAATTATTGTTTTTGGTATGATTATAGTTCTTTGAATGTAGAGAAAAATGAATATGATTATCTTCTTTACCTACAAATTCCATCAGATCGATCTCTCCACACTCAGGCCAACCAACTTCTTTAATATTTTCACCTAATAACCAAAAAGCAGGCCAAGTACCTAATCCACTTGGTAATTTCATACGAACTTCCATACTTCCATATTTCATATGTACTTTATGTTTGGAAACAATTTTTGCTGATGTGTATTGTCGGTATTCGTATGTTTCTTTTCTAGCAACGATATGTAGTAAGCTATCTTTTACAAAAATATTTTCGCTTCTTTTGGTATAAAATTGATCTTCATTGTTTCCAAAACCATGACCACCAACTTCAACAGTCCAATTTTCTTCATTTAATTCATCAAAATGGTCTTCAAAAATTAACTTTCTCATAATTATTCTCCTTAATTTCTTCTATGTGTTCTTTTTCTAAGTAGATACGTATAGAGTTTTCATCAGAGGTATCTTCCTCTTCAACAATTAGTAGTTTACAATTCTTACTTAAGACATGTGTATGATAGATTCCTTTTTTAATATTATAAACTTTATGTTTTTCTAATTTTAATACCTCAAATGATTGAATCACATTTGCCTCAACATCCGCAAAAATTAATGATGCCTCACCTTCTAGTAGAACAAATACCTCATCTGTCTTACTGTGAGATTCTACATAACTTAAGTTATCCACTAATAGTTCATCAATGAAATTAAGTATTGCAACTCTCCATGATTGATAACTCATGAGTGTTTTGTATCCTGGGTCATTGAAAGAAAAAATCTCATATTTCATCTAGATATACCTCAATTCTACCCGATGGTTTTAGGTTATTTTCATCAATAATTTTGCCATCCTGATGAATTTCTTTAATTTTATATTGACCATAATCTAAGTTTTTTAAGTTCTTATACGTGATTTTAATTGAATTTCCTTGAATCATTGTTTCAATCGATGCTTCTTTGTTGATAAACTCATTTAATGTAAGTTTAGGATTGAGTGTTAACTTACCATATTGAAGTCTAATTCCAAAGACTTGTTCTCTAAGGAGTTTTAACAACCATGATGCACTACCTGTTAAATATAAATATTTACCTACCCCTAAATCATTGAAGTATTCAGGTATACCACGCAGAATGTGAGATTCTTTTTCTAATGAACGTGCCACAAGTGCATGATATCCTTCACTACCTTCTTTAACAAAGTCGTATTGATAGAGTCCATATATATACATAATAGCCATATGTGAGAAAACTGCCCCATTTTCTTTATGGTGATAGCTAAATCCATACGCTCTACCCATTTCTGTGAGTAGTTTATTATAATCTGTATTTAAATGGTATCCTCCTCTTTTCTTATCAAAGAGTAGTTCTTTATTTTTTTGGACTAATCGATGTACTTTTTGATGATCGATGGTTTGACTTAGTAATGCCATTGCTTGTCCAGTAAGATTCGATGAATTGGAATCATCTAAAAATGCTTTATGATTCGTTACATAACTTTGAAGATGCGTGTCATCTATCCAAGCATGCTTTTCTATATGATTAATTCTTTCTATTGAAAGTTCTTCTAAACGTTTGATAAGTTTATCTTTTTCAACTCTAACTTGATTCCCATCAAATGATTTAGCCTTTTCAAAGAATGTTTCTAAGCTAATCTCACCAAATATGAGTTCTTTTAAAGCTGAATATATTTTTATATCATCATCTAATTTTTCAATTAAGACTGCTAATCTTCTTAAGTTGTTGGCATAAAAATGTGTAAATGCAATAGTTTCACCATGTTCTTTAGCCATATCAAGTCCATCATTCCAGTCAGCATCTTCAAGTTTAATGAATCCAAATTCACCTGTGTTGAAGTGAGCAACTATATTTTGGATAAGTAAGTGTTCTAATACAGTTCCTTTATAAATTGACTCATTCACCTTTAAAATATAGCCTTTATCAAATGAATCTTTTGTTTGATAGGTATAATGTGTAAATTTATCATCAAAATATGATTGTTCAAGTTTTAGAAATGATATATCACCTGTTTCATGAATATACATCTCAGTGGTTAGTAATGGCCAAGCACCATGGTCACTCCATACACGAACAATTTTATTTCTATCCGCTAAGAATTCACCCGGTTTACTACCAATAATGGTTGCATTTGAACCATCAATTCGGATACCAGCAAAATTGTTAATGAGTAAATCTTTAATCTCACTTTCATTATGCATAATAAGTGATAATAAATCTTGCCATAAATCTCTCCAACCTCTACCACCTCTACCATAATCATGATGAGGTAAATAAGAATTACCAAAATATCTTCTTAGTACTGGTTGAACACCGACCCAATCTAATAATTCACTTGTCTCATCACTAATTAGGTTGAAATTCAACTTATGTTTTAGCGCATCAAAATGTTTAATAACGTGATTCAGTTCATGTTCAAAATGAGCTTTTTGGTGAAACTTTTCATGTGTCTTACGTATTTCTAATGGTGTATTTTCATGAATACCTAAAGTGATGTATAAAGTTTTAGTCTCATTGGGTTTTAGAGAAATTTTTTCAAAACCAATCCCAGCGATTGCTTCATAACCTTCTCTATCGGGTGATTGGGTGTTGTAAATTCCTTTAGGAAAATTGAATGTACCACCATCTAGAAAATCATCGATGTTTGTGATCATACGTTGGACTTTAACATCATCTATATGGGCATAAACTGCATAAGTATATGTGTTTTTAATATGTCCTCTTTCATCAAATGATAATGTTGGTGTCATTAAAACACCTGAATCATCTCTTTGAATACGATTTAACAATGATGTAACATGACGATGATCTCTAAGGTTATCTGCACTTCTTCCATAAATTGGAATTGCAGTTATAATATCCATTTCCAAATCTTGATTAGAAATATTTTTTATGTGAATCTCATGAACCTCTAAAGGATCACTTACTGGTACATAAGTTGTAGTTTCTAAGCTAAATAAAGCATTTGTTCTCGTAACTCTTTGATATAATCTTCCAGATTCATATTCTAATAAATCATCTTGTTGATGCAAGGATGATCCATTTAAAAAATACTGTTGATGATTCACTGTAAAAATCACGTTTCTTGCATAACTATTTTTGAATAAATCGAGTTCACTGGTTGGTTCTAACAAATAGTGATGGTGATCCAGCTTTAAATCACCACCAAAATATGGTGTGATTGATGATTTAATACCTAACTCATTGAATAAAGGTAGGTAATACCCTAGGTTTTTATCTATTTTTATTTTTTTTGTTTTAACCATGGCGCATTACCTTAAATTCATGAATATTGATACTGGATCGATTAAACTTTAATGTTAATACATGTTTACCAGGTTCAACTAAAATAGATGCTCTAGACGATTTTTTATGTCCTTCAGAACCATTAATTGTTAAAGTCGTTTGATATGTATTGTTTAAATATATAGAGAATGGAAGTTGTGCAAGTGGACTTTGTTCACTAGAAACCATGAAATCCAGTAAGTATTTACCAGAATTAACAAACTCTAATACATATGAAATTGTTGAATTTTGTTGATTCACTTGTATTCTATCGGAATTTACATCAATACCTTCTGATAACTGTACAGACTCATTGAGCTTTAAGATAATTGGATTCCAAGCAGATTCACCTACTGGTAATGCCATTTTAAAATCAATAGAATTTAAATCGACTAAATCATTACTGTGATCTGTTTTTTCTCCAACAAGCACATGAAGCAGATATGTTTCACCTTTTTCAATCTTCTTAATAACTGCATGTTTGAAGTCTGGATGTAGTTCAATAGAATCTGATTTAGCTTTCATTGATTCAATGGATTCAATATCTTGAAGTTCAATTTGTTGCAGATAAGGTTTTACCTTGATTTGTTCACCATTAATTTCAAATTGTTTTAAATAAGGAATGTGTAATGATGTTTGATTTGTTCTAAAGAAAGGTTGATATCTTAACACTTCTTTCTTAAATGTCAATTGATGCATTCTATGAAAAGCTGGTGTAGTCAATAAGAATTTTAAAATATTTTTGGCAGTTAATTGAAGATGAGAAAGTGATAAGCTACCCTCGTGATATGATGCTTTAGCATTATCATTATTTGAGTTTGATTCAGCATCTGTGATGACCATGTATAAATCATTTTGACTGATGATCATAGCCTTGGTATTTTTAACATCACCAGGACCTTCCCAATCATTCATCTTGGCCCACCAATCGGTTACAATGATTCCTTTAAATCCCCATTCATCGTGGACTAGTTTTTTATTTATATCGTAGTTTGATGCAGTCCATAGACCATTAACCGGATTATAGGATGTCATAATTGCTTTTGCTTTAGCAGATCTTATAGCAATTTCAAAACCTTTAAGATAAATTTCTCTTTGAGCGCGTTCTGAAACAACCGCATTCACATTGAATCTATCAGTTTCTTGGTTATTTGCAAATAAATGTTTTAATGTTCCTGTTACACCTGCATTTTGTAATCCATGGACTAAGGATGCAGCAGTCATACCTGTTACTAGTGGGTCTTCAGAAAAATATTCGAAGTTTCTTCCATTCAGTGGGTGTCTTATAATATTCATACCTGGACCTAAAATAACGTCAACATTATATGCAAGCATTTCTTGTCCTAAAAGTTCATATAAATGTTCAACAAGTTTTAAGTTAAATGTTGATGCTAATAATATACCAATCGGTAAACTTGAAGCGTAGAAACCAGAATCCATACGAATACCAGATGGTCCATCAGCAGCACAAGCAATCGGCACGCCTTTTTTCAATAATTTAGAGGACACACCACCAAAAGCAGCAGCAGTCCCTGCAGTAACTTTTGGTGAACTCATACCTTCACCACGTGTAAGTTCAATAAGTTCATCCACACTTAATGAACCAATGAATTGATCCATAGAATATTTCTTTTGGTAAACATCTAATAGATTAATGTTTAAATCATTGGTTTGAAGCGGCTTTTTAGTCTCTTTTTTTATTCTTTCATTATAGTTAACTGTTCTTAGAGGAACATCTTCATAACTTACATTAAAACTTTGATCAGGCTTAATTCGTTTAAATGGTTGATTTGGAGCATTTAATTCTTCTGATTTTAGTGTAATTAAATCATCTTTTAAAATGATTTTCCCAAATTTTTTAGTATGTCTCACAGAGTTTCCAATATAGAAATTATACTGACCCTTTTCTAGTACATAACTGGACTTATATATATGGCCAAAATCATCATAAGATGCTAAATTAAATAAATCTATTTCAAATTCTAATGTAGTTTCCTCATTAGGAGCTAAACCTTTTGTTTTTTCGTAAGCAGCTAAAACTCTTTTTGGTTTTCCTAGTAAGCCTTGTGGAGCTTCTAAATAAATTTGAACAACTTCTTTGCTAAGTTCTAAACCAATGTTTTTAACATAAACACTAAACTTAATCTGAGTATCTACAACATCAAATGTTTTAGGTTCAATCAGAAATTTAGTATATGTTAATCCATATCCAAAAGGATACCTTACAGCATCTTTATGGAATGTTTCAAAATATCGATAACCTACATAAATATCTTCTTCATAAATAACTTCACCACGATGACCAAAGTTTTTGTCACTCGGATCGTCTTTTAAATCTTTAATCAAGGTCATTGGTAATTTTCCGGATGGTGATTTAAATCCTGCAATAATATCCGTAAGTGCTTGTGCACCCATACCACCACCATGCCATGCAAAAATAAGTCCATCAATTGAATATTTATCCATAAAGGATAAATCAACTGCGTTACCTACATTGAGAATAACGATAGTTTTCTTAAAGTGTTCTGAAACATTTTTGATTAATTCATCTTCTGTTTGAGTTAAATAATAACTTCCTTCACCGCGGTAGTTGTCTTTATCTTCACCTGCTGTTCTTCCAATAATGACAATACCAATATCATTCATCTTAGCAGCATCTTTAATGTGTGATAAATCGAGTTCCATTTCTTTTTGATGCCACGGTTCTGATGCCCATTGTCCATTACCAGCATCAAAAGGATGGTCCATCACCCATTCTTTGTATAACTCATAAACCGTATTATCTACAAATATGTTTGGACTTTGTCTAAGTGTATCGATAAAATTAGGTACATTTCTAACATTGACTAAACCGCCAGAACCTGTACCTGATTTATAATAATTAAATTGAATTCTACCGAAAACAGCAACATGCTTGTTGATAATAGGTAATACATTCTTTTTATTTTCAAGTAAAACTATGCCTTCTTCTGCAACATATTTAGATAAATCTCTTAATTCATCTAGTGGAGACATAGATTTTTTTTCGATTGTTTTCATGTATTGTGACATATTCAATTACCTACCTTCAATTTTTAAGAAAACGATTTCTTAACTATATTATATGTTAATTTTGCATAAAAACAAGCATAAAAAAGAAAAAAAGTATTTTCATTTAAGAAAATACCTTTTTAATTTTAAAACCTATATTTTATGACTCAAGTGGTGGTAATGGATCAAATGAAAATCCGATAGCATCAGAAACTTTTAATGAGAAACAAAGACCTTTTGCTTCACTTGCAATACCGTAATGATCGGTGATTGCTGTCATTAATATCTCTCTTTGATCTTCCTTACAAACAATTAATAATACATCTTTTTCAGGATGAATTGTAATACCGAAAAATTTAGATTTTTCTTGTGAGATAGATGATCTTCCGTGAAGTATTGTTCCGCCTCTAGCACCTGCTCTTCTAGCTTCTTTCATAGCCTCATATGCAAATCCGTGATTACATATATAAACGATTAACGATTTTTGAGTAGATTCAGTCATTATAAATCCTCCTTTTGGATCAACTCATTTAAATGAGTCAATGATTTCGATGAAATACCATTTAAGTTTACTGAGAATGCGACACCTAAACCTTTTTTGGTGAAGTTAAGTTGTTCCTCTAGTGTATCAAAGATTACTTTAACATCTTCAGGTGGTGCAAGTGCAATAATCACATCTTTATCTGTTTCAGAAAGTGATAATGCTTCTAATACTTCTGTTGGTGCTGTACCTCTACCCATTATGGTAACTTGAGGTAATAAGTTAATCATGTGACAAACTTTAATAAACTCTTGAGATTTGCCTTTGTTGGAAATAATTACAACAAGTTTCATGATGGATCCTCACTTTCAAGTTGTACAATACCTTCATGGTCAATTGTACGTTCTTTTTTAGATTCTTTTCTTTTATATAATAACCCTAATATTTGAATTGTCAAGAGTGGAGTCATTGCAACAAATGCTACCATACCATATGCATCAAGCAAGATATTTGCTCCACTTGGGTCAATTCCTACAGCAGCACCATATGTAAATGGCATTAAAAGAGCTGATGTCAGAGCTCCTGATACGGCTCCTCCTGAGTCAAAGGCTATCGCATAAAATATCTTAGGCGTTATAAATGTTAATCCAATAATTAAAATATAAGCAGGTAATATAATCCACCAAATACTTATACCTGTTAAGACTCTAAGATTTGCTAAACCAATTGAAATAGAAACACCAATAGATAATGAAATTAACATCATACGTTTGGTTACTGCTCCAGCGGATACATCTTCAACAAGCTTATTTAAGACCATAACAGATGGTTCTGCAGCAATCGATATGAATCCAAATAACATACCAATTGGAACGATGACCCAAGGCACAGCAGATGTTGCAAAGAATTCACCTAGTGCATAACCTAGGTTAACTAACCCAGCATTTGCTCCTGTTAAAAATAACACAAGACCTAAATATACATATCCAAAAGCAATCAATACTTTAATGACTTTAGACATAGAGAATTTAAATACAAATATTTGGAATACTGCAAAGAATAAGACAAAAGGCATTATTGCTATGAGCATTTGATAAGTATTTTGTACAAAATATTCAAAATATGTCGTAGATAAATCCATGGTAGGAGCATTCGGTGTTGTATAAATCAATCCTAATAAAAGTACACTAATAATTGGTCCTATACTTGCAATTCCAATTAATCCGAATGTATCCATATCCGCATTTTTATCACCACGAGATTTACTCAAACCCATCCCAATAGCCATAATAAATGGTACTGCCATTGGTCCAGTCGTCACACCACCTGAATCAAAGGATACTGGAATAAACGCAGGATTTGATATACTTACGATACCAGCTACAATAAATACAATTGCATACCCAATCATCACAAGTGTTCGTAATGAAAATTGGAATACAATACGCAAAATAGCTAATAATATGAATATCCCAGTGCCGATTGCAACTGTAAAAATTAAGATTAACGGATTTACGACTGCTTTAAACTGATCACTTAAAACCCATAAAGCAGGTTCTGCTACAGTAATCAAGAAACCCAGAAGAAAAATAACAATAATTAGTAATAATAGCTTTTTCTTTTTAACAAGAAAAGTTCCAATCTCTAGTGCGATTGTCATCATGGATGATTCTGCACCCATTGAAAATATTGCAAGTCCTAAAATTAATAGAATTGCTCCAATTCCAAAGTCTGTAATAAGTGTAAGTGGCATACCAATCCAAACACTAATTACAGTAACAATCACTGTCATGGGTAATACAGCAATTGCCGATTCTTTTATTTTATCAAATAATAAATTGAACATAGTCCTCCTCTTTCATAAAAGTTTTATATTGAACATGAATCATTTTTAAGATGTTGTTCCTCTGTTATATTGTTATAAATTTGTTCTAAATATTGCTTAAAAACTTGTGTTGGCTGTGCACCTTTTATGGCATATTGATCATTCACAATGATAAAAGGTACACTTTCTATCCCATATGCCTCTGCTAATGAAATATCTTCTTGTAATAATTCTTGGGCAACTTGATGTTGAATGATTTCTTCTATTTTATTACGATTTAAATCAAAAGGTTTTAAAATAGTCGCTAAATCATCTAAATCTGATAAATTATAACCCTCTTCAAAGTACGCTTTAAAAAATAGATTCGATATTTCTTTTTGCATACGAGGTTCCTTGATTGATTTGATAATCAAGTGAGCATATGTTGTTGCAGTCATTTTCATGACATCATAGTTAAAATTGAGATTATCTTTTTTTGCTTGTTCTTTAGTTTGTAAAAATATATCTTTAACTTGATTTAGAGGAATACCTTTGAGTTTAGAAAAATATGTATATGAATCCATGTTTTGAACAAGAGGTGCATTTGGATTCAAAATAAATGAACGATAACTCAACTCAATTTGAATATCATCTTTTAAGATTTGGATAGCTTCTTCAAGTCGTTTCTTACCTAAATAACAAAAAGGACATGAAAAATCTGTATATATCTCAACTTTCATACTATTCACCACTTTTACCGTAGTTTTTTAGCACTCTAGCGGAAGGATCTTTAACATCTTTTAAACCTTCCCATTCTGAATTTGGCATCCAAAAACCATTGATCAAATGCGCATGTTTTGGATAATATTTTTCAAATATTTCTCTATATAATAGTGATTCTTTTGAGATTGGTTGATGTTCTTGATATTTAAGTTTTCGATTCATAAATTCTTCATCAGAATAATGATTTTCAGCAAACTCTTTTAAATCATCTACCATAGAATGTCCAACAGCATCTGAAAATGCCGCTTTATCTCTATATAAAATACTCGCTGGCAATAAATTATCTTTTTCGAATGCTTTTCTTAATAAATATTTACCCATTTGATATATATTTATCTTATATTTAGGGTTTATAGCTAACACATATTTAACAAATGCCTTGTCTGCAAAAGGGACTCTTGCTTCTAATGAATGACATGAAATCGTTCGGTCTGCTCTTAAAACATCATACATATACAATTCTTCTATTCTTTTAACAGATTCTTTTTGGAATGCTTCAGGGTTAGGTGCATAATCGGTATATTTATATCCAAATAACTCATCACTTACTTCACCTGTCAAAAGTACTTTAATATTGGTATTTAAATGAATATACTTAGCCACTAAATACATACCAATACTTGCACGAATTGTAGTAATATCAAACGTTTCTAACACACGTATAACTTCTTCTAATGAAGATAAAACATCATCTTTTGTCATAATGACTTCATGGTGATTAGAACCGATGTAATCAGCAACTATTTTTGCATACTTTAAATCGATAGCATCTTTGTCCATACCAATAGCAAATGTTTCTATAGGTTTATTTTGCATTTTTTGAGCTATTGCACAAACTAAACTTGAATCTAATCCTCCACTCAATAAATATCCTATAGGTTGATCACTTTGCAATCTTTTTTGAACGCCGTCAATCAATTTATCATGTATGTTAGTAAGTATTTCTGGTAGGTCATCCTCACTATATGTTGATGGATAAATATCCATATATGAAGTGAATACTCCATTCATATAATAATGTCCTGGAGGAAAAGGATAAACTTTCTCAGTAATTTCTATTAAGGATTTCACTTCACTTGCAAACGCTATGTCTCCATGTTCTGTATAACCATAAAATAAAGGTCTAATACCAATTGGATCTCTAGCAGCAATAATTTGGTCTTTTTCTCCATCATAAATAATTGTTACAAACTCTGCATCTAACATAGAGAACATTTCAACACCAAATTTTTCATATAATGGTAATAAAACTTCACAATCAGACTCAGAAGTCAATTCAAGTGGATTCATATGTTCTAATAATTTTTTATAATTATAAATTTCACCATTTGTAACTAAAATATTTTTTCCTCTTACAAAGGGTTGCATACCTGTTTCGCTGATTCCCATAATAGAGAGTCTATGAAACATGAATAAATGTTTACTTGTTGCTAATTTTTTAGATTGATCAGGACCTCTTTTATAAATTTGGTTAAAAGAATCATCCAGTTTATTTTGATTGATTGTCTTTGGTACTACAAATATGCCACACATTGAAATTCTCCTTTTAAGCAAATTTTATAAAATTAGCCACTTAATTTTTAAGTGGCTAATTGATTTATGATTATTTACCTTCGAGTGCTATTAAACTCAAGATTAATAATACTAATGGTTGATAAACTGTATTCCAGATAATTGCAACAACTGCTTGAGCTTGTTCCCATAAATCAGTTGATGAATTCCATGCATCTAAGTATTGTTGGAATGACCCTAAGAACAATGATGCAAATACGACACCTGAAACAATTAGACCTACTAAACCCACTAATCTTCTCATACATAATCCTCTCTTTCAAATCTATTTTACTACAAATCAGGAATTCTATTGTATTTATGAATTAACTTAGTTTAATAATATTATCGATGGTCGCTTCAATAAACTGGATAGCATCTCTTAATGGTTTTTCTGTTGAAAGATCAACATCAACCATTAAAGCTAAATCTAAAGGTTTCTTGGTTCCTCCAGCTTTTAAAACATCAATCCAACGCTTAGGATCAAGTGTACCTTCAAAGATACGCTTAGATACAACTGTACCTAATGTTAAACCTGCTGAGTACGTATAAGGATATAGTCCCATGAAGTAATGAGGTTGTCTCATCCAAGTTAAACCTGCCCACTCTGGAATTTCTACTGTATCTCCCCAAAACTTTCTTAATACACTCAGTTTAGTTTGATTTAACACATTTGCTGAAATTGGTTCACCTTTATCAATCTTTTCATAGATTTCTCTTTGGAATGCAGCTTCTAATAAATGTGTAACAAAGTTATGATAATAAGTTCTTGAAATCATCACAGACTGAATCCATCTTTTTGTTCTTTCATCAGTTGCTTTTTGAATGAGGTGTTTACTCATAATAAGTTCATTCGTTGTGGAAGGTGCTTCAATAAAATATAATGAAGGTCGAGTGTTAAATATATTTTGGAATTTATTTGCATATTGGAAATGACCTGCATGACCAATTTCATGAGCAAGTACCATAACTTCATCCATTTGACCATTCCAGTTAATTAAAATAAATGAGTTTGCTCCATAAGGTGATGAACAGAATCCACCTGTTGATTTACCAACATTTTGAGGGAAATCAATCCACCTTTCATCAAAAGAACGACGTACAAGTTCTAAATATTCATCACCTAAAATGGATAATCCATCCATCAACATATCCTTAGCATCCTCAATTCTTACTTTAGGTTCAAAGGATGGATCTACGGCAATTTTTAAATCACTATAGGTCATTTTTTCAAGTCCGTGTACTTTTTGGAGAAGTTTTGCATACTTTCTCATAACTGGTGCAAGTTCATTCATGATTAGATCAATTTGACGGTCCATAAAACTTCTTGGAACCTTTTGACTTTCTAATAGATAATCAAAAACAGAATTAAAACCACGTAAGTCAGCCATTGCTTTTTCTTTTTGTAGTTGAGCATAATATTGACTCGCAAAACCATGTTGATACTCACCTAGTTTTTGATAGAACGTCTCATATGCCTTACGTCTAACCTGATGATTAATCTCATATTCATATTCATTTTCAAATAATGTAAACGAATTCGGATAATTTACGCCATCAATAGTAAAATCATTGAACTTCATATCGACAAGTTTAAATCGATTATAACTTTGATATGGTGCATTTAAGACTGGACTTAAAGCGGTTAAAACTTTTTCAGCTTCTTTTGTCAGTAAGTGTTTTTTATATTCAATGAAGTCTAGTAAATATTTTTCATTATCGCTTGAGTTTTTAGATGCTTCAAGCAATGTTTCTTCATCTAAATCTTTTAATTCACTTTCAAAGAAGTCTAATTTCTTGTAAAGTTTTTGTAATCTTAGCATAGTTTTACCTACACGCATTTGGTTTTCTTCACTCGTAGAATCTGCAGAGGATTGAAGTTGAGCATATGCACTGACTTTAACCATGATTTCTTGAATACTTCTAAGTGCGTCTAAACCCATATTAATAGATAAAGAATCCTTAACTTTTCCTTCAAAATTAGCATTGAAGGTTTCTACTTTATTTTCTAAGTTTTGTAATGCTTGTTCAAATAATTGATCGTTTGCATAAATAGAATGAACATTCCAAGTATGTTTAACTTCTACTTCATTTCTTTTTGGTAATTGTTTTTTCATTGGCTTATTTCTCTTTCTTAGGTTTATAGATTACGTAGAACATGAATACAGTGAAAAAATAAATTGGTAACATAATGATGTATATCCAGTAATTAGTTGGGTCATCCATCAATAATGTTATGGATAGTGCAAGTGACCAGATAAAGATTGTCAGATACACATAAATATATTTAATATGTCTCCAAACGATAAAGAAACACAATAGGATTAAACTAGATGCCGGAATAGAATAAACAAATAATTTCCACGCATCATATTCGACTCTTAATACTGACAACAGTCCAAAGCTAAATCCACTAATTAACCAAACAATGGATGCGTAGAAATAAGCTAAGATGTACCGATATCTGAAGAGTGAAAAATGTTTTCTTCTCTTACTTATCATTTGATCGACTGTTATCCCAAAAAATAAAGAGAGTTCCTTGATCACAAATATATCAGGTACACCTTCACCACGTTCCCATTTGGAAATCGATTTATCAGAATAATTTAATTTTGTTGCTAATTCCATTTGAGTTAAGGACATCTTTTTTCTATAGTATGCGATGTTCTCAGCTAAATGATTTACAAGCTCTTTTTTATTATTTTCCATGTGTTTATTCTATCACAAATACGACTCTACTCATAGTAGATTAATCAAAAATAACTCTATTTTTACATATTTATGAGTAGGTTGTATAAAATAGGTGCAAATTATATAATAAAAATAACACAAACAAGGAGAAATAACCCATGATAAAATTAATTATAGATTCAACATGTGATTTAGATTCAAATTTAATCTCTAAATTTAAAATTGATGTAGTTCCTTTACAAGTTATTGTTAATGGACATTCTTATAAGGATAAATTCGAAATGAGTGTAGAAACTTTATATGACCATATTAGAAACTCTGATGATGTTAAAACATCACTACCAGCTTATGATGATATAGCCCCTATATTTGAAAAATACGCTAAAGAAAACCAACCATTTATCTTCATTTCTTTTGCTAAAGCATTATCCGGTACCAATAACTTTGCTAATATATTGGTTAAGGAATTACAAGAAAAATACAGTACTCAAATGGCTGTAGTTGATTCAAAAAATGGTGGTTTGGCTACTGCTATGATGGTAGAGGATATTTTAGACTTCATGCAAACACATGATAACTTTGATGAAATCGTAAACTTCTCAAATGAACTTGCTGCACAAATGCATCATGTGATTATGTTAGATGACTTGACTCAACTTAGAAAAGGCGGTAGAATATCTGCCATTAAATCTGTAATAAGTTCTGTATTATCTATAAAACCTGTATTAAAACTTGATCAAGGATATATAAAACATCATAAAAATGGTATCGGTAAAAAACGTGCATTGATTGAACTTGTTAACTATGTTGAAGCAAATTCTAAAGATAAGAATACAGTTATTGGTGTTAACTACTCAGCAAATGAAGAATTATTAAATGATGTACTTAATTTGTTAGCTCAAAGAGGATTTAATCATATTAGAAAAGGTAGAATAGCAAGTGTCATGACTGCACATATTGGATTAGATGCTGTCAGTTTATGTTTTTTAGGTAAATAAATTAACTCAAAGAAATTGGTTAGGTAAATCAATTTCTTTTTTTATAGTCATTTTCGTTTAAAACATTTGACAATGTTTGAGATTAGTGTAAACTATTATCGTATATAAACGCTGTTTTATTTAGAATAGAGGGATGAATAAATGGAACAAACTCCGGATGAGATGGTTATACATGAACCTCTGAGAGATTACAAAAACATTTATAAAGATAAACACCATGAAAATGTTGTTGAATTTTTGAATACATTAATTGAAAAATCACAAGTTGATATTGCATCGAATCAAGCAACTGTCAAAAAAATACGAGAAAAAGAATCCTTAAGAGATCAAATTGTCAAAAAAATTAATGGACAAAATACACTTAAAATTTTTCTTGTATTACTTATAGTTTCTGGTTTTCTTGCTGCAATTTATGGAGGATATCAAATCTATTCATTAGGACCCGATTTACTCTCATTGATTCTTCTACCATTGGGAATCATCTTACCTATCATATTTATTATCCTTATTATTAAAACAATCAATCCTAAATTAAAAACATTAAAGATTGAAAAATATAATATGGATGAAAAAATTAAAGTTTTATATGATGAAGCATATGCTCAGATGCTTCCACTCAATAGTTTGTTTTATGAAGGTATGGCGAGTGAACTTTTCCAAAAAACAATACCACTCATTCAACTAGACAAAATGTTTGATTCTAAACGATTGGATTACATGGTTAATAAATTTGGATTAGATGATACTCCAGATTTAAACCGTTCTACTTTATATGTTAAATCAGGTGAAATAAAAGGAAATCCATTTTATATAGCAGAAGATTTAGTTCATCAAATGGGTCAAAAGAATTATTCCGGTTCGATTACGATTCACTGGACAACTACTTCTAGAGTTAATGGACGTACGGTAGTAAATCGTCATACGCAAGTACTAACAGCAACTGTTACGAAGCCATATCCAATGTATGCAGAACAAAGTTATTTAGTTTATGCTAATGATGCTGCCCCAGATTTGATTTTTTCTAGAGCAGATTCTGATGCAGAAAATCTAAATGAGAAACAAATTGATCGACATGTAAATAGACAAATCAAACAACTCGAGAAAAAATCACAAAAAGCTATTACAACAGGTTCGAATTATACAGTTATTGGTAATTCTGAGTTTGAAGTATTATGGGGTGCTACTAACAGAAATAATGAAGTACAATTTAGATTACTATTCACACCCTTAGCTCAAAAGCATTTACTAGAATTAATGAAGGAAAAAGAAATTGGATTTGGTGATGATTTTGACTTCATTAAACATAAAAAAATTAATATTATTCTTCCTGAACACTTAGCAGAAATTAAATTAAATGTAGAACCTAGTTATTTTCATAGTTACGATATAGAGCTCATTAAAGAAAAATTCATAAATTATAATAATTCTTATTTAAAACATGTATATTTTGCATTTGCTCCTGTACTTGCTATTCCACTTTACCAACAAACCGTTACTCAAGAATATATATATAAAGATTTATATTCAAGTTATGTCTCTTTCTTCGAGCATGAGAGTATCGTTAATCGAATGAATGAAAATGATTTTAAACATCCTGAATCCGTGACTAGAAATATTCTAAAAACACGTGTTATCCAAAGTAAGGATCAAAAAGATCAACTACATGTTGTATCCTTTGGTTATAAGAGAGTACCAAGAGTTGATTATGTAACGAAATTTGGTGGAGATGGAAAGATGCATACGATTCCTGTTCACTGGGACGAATATATCAGTGTAGATCGTGCTTCTAATGTTGAAATAAATATCATATCGGAAGATTCTAAAGAATCACCACAAGATAAAATCAGAAACATGATAGAAGGTTTAAAAAATAAAGAAATAGATCAAAAGGACCTATTTATATTAACTAATTTTATTGCCCGTGTTACAAATAATAAAATAAATGATAAAATAAAAGGAAACGGAGGAAAAAATAATGGGAAATGAATTAAATGAAATGAATGGCCCTGTGAATGAACAAGGCAGAGATATCAATGTTATTGACAAACAACTTCAAGTAAAAGTAGGTGTTGGATCATTAATATTCGAGATTGTTTTATGGGTATTAGGAATCATTCCTGGATTAATCTTCTTATTTATGAAGATTAATGCTAAAAAATACTTTAATCAACTGCAACAAAGAATTCAATACAATGCATCACAAATCGATAATTACTTAGAACAACGTGTTCAAATACTACAAAATGTTGTTGGTATTGTTGAAAAATCTATTGATTTAGATAAAGATGTTATGAAATCAGTTGCTGCATTAAGAGGTGGTGTACATCCTGATGAAACCAACCGTAATGAAGTTCAAAGTCAAGTTGATAGTGCAATGCGTTCAATTAATATTGCATTTGAAGCTTACCCAGATTTAAAGGCTCATCGTTCATTAGCTGATGCGATGCAACAAAACTCTTACTTGCAAAAAGAGATTACTGCTGCGAGAGAGTTATACAATGATACAGTACTTAGATGGAATCAAGATATATTTGCTTGGCCAACTAAGATGATCGTTGCAGCACGTTCAGGTTATACAACTCGTATACCATTTACTGCTTCTAAAGAAGTTAAAGAACAAGCTAGATCTAAATTCTTCTAATAACAAAAAAGGGACATTCTGATATGTCCCTTTTCTTTACCCTAATGCAACATCCAAAATCATCATTATAATAAATCCAATCATAAATCCAAATACTGCATAGTGTGTACCAGAATCAGCATTTTCTTGAGCTTCTGGTATTAATTCTTCCACAACTACATAAATCATTGCACCTGCTGCAAATGCGAGAGCGTATGGAAGGATTACTTGCATTGAATTAACAAGTATTGCACCAATTACAGCAGCTATTGGTTCAACAATTGCTGATGCTTGACCCAAGAAAAATGCTTTTTTTCTGCCCATCTTTTCATTAGATAGTGGGATAGAAACAGCAGCCCCTTCAGGGAAGTTTTGAATACCAATACCTATTGCAAGTGCTATTGCACTAATGGTTGCGACTTCAACAGAACCAGATAGGAATCCTATCGCTCCAAAAGCAACCCCAATTGCTAATCCTTCTGGAATATTATGCAATGTAATTGAAAATACTAATAATATCGTTCTTTTTAATTTTGTAGGAACACCTTCTTTAGTGTGTTGTTTACCAAAGTGTATATGTGGGATAAGTTTATCTGCCCCAAATAAGAATAATCCACCTAGACCAAATCCTATTGCAGCAACTAACCAAGCGATTCTACCTTGTTCTTCTGCAATTTCAATACCTGGCGCAAGTAGTGACCAAAAACTTGCTGCAACCATGACACCGGATGCTAAACCATACATCATACCTAAGATATTTTTATGTATATTTTTAAAGAAAAATACTAAACTAGCTCCTAACGCCGTTACAAACCACGTAAATAACCCTGCTATTAATGCTTGTACCCAAGTATCTAAATTCATAAACCATTCAAACATATTTTCACCTCTTAATTTAAGTTAAGACTTAATATTATTTTAATAATAAAATTAATATTAATACTTATCAACAAAATTAACTATGCTTTTGAATCAATGCCTTATTTTAACCATGTTATAATCTCTAAGAGAGGTGTATCATGACATACAACACAAATTGGTTAATCTTTCTTTGGGACGTCTTTATATGTTCGTTGAGTTCTTATGGAGGACCTGAGGCTCATTATGGTGTCTTTTCATCTGTTTTAGTGAATAAGAAAAAATATATTACAGAGGAATCACTCGTTGAAATGATTGGCTTATATAGTCTGGTTCCAGGCCCTGGCAGTACTCAAACAATAACCGCTATAGGTTATCATGTAGGTGGACCTATCTTAGCTTTTTTAACATTTCTAGTATGGGCATTACCAGCAATCATCATCATGAGTGTATTTGGTATATTAGTTTCTTTCAGTTCAAATTCAGAATTTATCGAAAATATCTTAAGATACTTACCGGCTATCGCAATTTCTTTTATATTTTATGCAGCAATCTCCTTAACAAAAAAAGTTATTAAATTGAAGTTTCATTTCTTTATTTATTTAATCATGTTCGTTATTTCTTATTTTTTAGTACCTATTAGTTTATGGTTTGTTCCTATATTACTTGTTGTTTCTGGATTGATTACTTATCTAAAATATAAGGAAGAAACCCCTACAATAGAAAAAGTCAATATAAAAACTCCGTGGTGGATTTTAATATGTATTGTATTGATCGCTATTATTTCAGAGATTATGAATCCTATAATCAATCATTCTGCGCTTAATATATTTACTTCTTTTTACCGATATGGATATTCTGTAATCGGTGGTGGACAAATTGTAATTCCTTTAATGATTACGGACCTCGTTGAATCACAATCCCTTATTACATTAAATGATTTTTTATCAGGATATGCAATCGATCAAGCCATCCCTGGTCCCCTTTTTAGCTTCGCAGCATTTGTAGGTTCTAGATCGTTTGTAGGCTCTTCATTTGCATTCTTCTATGGAATACTAAGTGCTTTCAGTATTTTCTTACCTGGAATATTGCTCGTGTACTTGATATATCCTATTTGGAAAAAATTTAGACATATCGAATTTTTTAAAAAGTTTTTAATCGGTGTATCCATAACTGCAGCCGCACTCATTTTATCAACAGGAATTAGACAAACCATACAACTTGATATGATATGGCAAAATATCTTGATTCTTTTAATTGGACTTCTCTTATTACATTCTAAACGTATTCCAGGATATGTGGTAGTTATTGTTGCAATGATTCTTGGATTCATCATATAAAAAGTCCTATCAAATTGACAGGACTTTCTTTTATTGATTTTTATGTCGAATAAATGGTGTTTTATTTAAAGTGAAATTAGATGAATTGATTTTATAGGTGTGAAGACCGTTCCCCTCAACTTGTGTAGGGTTTGTAAAGTATAATTCACTTAGACCTGCAATCGATACTCCCAGTATACTGGTAACTTCCATTTGAATTTTAATTTTTGTATATGGATTCAGTGCTTCTTCATTAAAATAACTACTACCTGAATTAAAAACTAAATTAACAATTAAGTTCTTTCTTTGTGTAGTTTCGTTGTATAGCATATAGGATTGTGTCTCATGTTCATGTGCCATAGGTTGAAAATCGTACTTAACAAGATCTTTTTCAAATCGAATTTTGGATATATAAATACTACCTGCTGTTTTTCCTTCAATGACTTTAAAAGGTATTCGAATGGTATAAAAACTTAGTGGTTTTTCTAAATCAATGTCTGAAATGACCATATGAAAACTAGGTGTATCTTTCTGATGAAATTTATGTAAGTAACGATCGGATTCCTTTTGAATCAACATTCTGTCTGTGAATTCAATAATAGAGTAGTTTGATGATGCAAACTGTAAATCTCTATATAACTCTGCACGTTTGTTTTGGTCATCATTAATTCTACTGACTGTACGATTATTTAAATATACTAACAAACTAAAAAGTGTACTTGAACCAAACGATGCAAAAGCAACAATCAGCATCGCAATTCTTATACCAATAACATCAAAATTTGCAGCTAAAAAAGTTCCTGCAAACAATGATATGACAGACGCTATTAAAACAATTAATAAACTAATGACTAAATATAGATATCTTTTATCCTTCATAAAAAAACCCCGATTCAAACGATAATGTAATATAGATTATATCATCAAATAGTCTTTTTCAATAGCGAATAAAATAAAATCATAATGACCAGATATTAAACACTTGATAGCTAATTTTCAATACGCTTTATTTTCTACCAAGGAAGTGGATTGGGTTTAATCTTTTCATCATATAATGATTCTAAAAATGACTTATCTTGATCATTTATTTTGTAATTCACAGCATTTAAATGTTCTTCTAATTGTTCAAGTGATCGAACTCCAGGAATAATTGTTGCAACTGCATTAAAAGACCATATAAATGATAAGGCTACTTCAGTAATTGTTTTTTTTCCTGTTTTATTTTGAATCTCTTTTACATATGCATCTCTTCTATTCTTAACTGCATCAGTCCATCTAGACTTAACACCATCAAAAACCATATCCTTATGATAACTTCCTGTTAACCATCCAGAATCCAATGGTACTTTAATGACTAATGCGATACCTCTTCTTTTAACTTCATCAAAAAGTGATTTTGTCTCTTGGAAGAATATATTAAAAAGTAGTTCAATACAATCAACCTTTAGATGTTTAAGTGTCGTTTCTAATTCTAGTTTAGAATCAATACTGACACCATATCCTTTAATATAGCCTTCTTTTTTTAAATTATCTAGAATCACAAAATGATCTGTCTTGCCTTCTAAAACTTCAAATGGTGGATTATGTAACATCAGTGTGTCAATATAATTTGTATTTAACCTATTTAGACTACCTAACAATGATTCTTTAATTCTACTGGAACTAAAATCAATTTGATCATCCACATGATGTCCAAACTTTGTATTAATGATAACTTTATCTCTCATATCTTTGATTGCTATACCAAGTATGGATTCACTTAAACCAAGCGAATAGTTTGGGGCAGTATCAAAAAAATTTATCCCACTTTGTATTGCTTTTTTGACAAGTGTAACCCCATAATCTTCAGACATTCTAATACCTCTGGATTCATTGCCAAGCGGCCACGCACCAAAACCTAATTGACTAACTCGAGTATTCTTAAGATACAAATTATATTTCATTTCATCACCACATTGATATAAATAAATTCAATTCAATATTACCTAATTACGTGTAATTCTATTTAAATATATTTTATAGAGTACATAGATATAGAATAGATTTATTGTAATTCCAAATCCAAAATATCCATATATATTGAATAAATAGTCGTTGGGTATTAATATAATAGAAATCATTTTAGCAACCCAAAAACCTGGTACAATACCCAATAATGTTTCTGTCCAATGATTGATAAATAACGCTGCAATAGGCACTAATAATATCAATCCTGAACCTTTCATAACAACAAAACCCTCTACTTTATTTGAAGCAAATGCATTAACTATGAGTGCAATTAAAGGCGCTTGTAGACTAGATAGAATAGCAATAAGTAATAAGTCAATTAATTGGGCATTTAAAAAGTTAGTTATCATTAATACAATAAGGGTAGCGATAAACCCAAACAAATAACTTACCAATAGTTTAATGGTTACATAGTAATTTAATTTAACTGGTGTCACTCTAAGTGCAAATAATACGTGATCATCTTGATCATCTAATAAAGTAAACCCAGTAATTGCTCCATAAATGAATGACGTCATGAGTATGAGCATCATAATAAAGATGTTCGCTGATAAATCATTTACATTGACTCTTAAATACGGAACTAACCATAGGGATAATGCTAATAAAACAACAGGATATATCAGGAAAAAAAGATACATTTTTTCTCTTAGAATATTTCTAATTTCATGCGTTAATACTCTACTAAACATTTTTTATACCCCACTTTGTTTGACAGCATAATATTTATATTTAGGAAAAACATAAAATATATACCCCAATATCGATAAAGACACTAAATATATTAAAGATACTATGGTTTCTATCTCTATAACCCCGGAAAATCCCCATTCCATGAGATAGGATGCAGCTTGAGATGGTGATAATATAAGAATATATTTCCAGAATGTTTCTGTGAAAAATATATTAAACTGATATAAAACTGATGGAATTAAAAAAATAAAACTATACATCATAGCAAGCATTAACATGGATGTAAAATCTTTGGAATGATATGAAAATACAAACCCTAGTAAACTATGTAGAAAGATACTAATTATTAATACAGGTATCATTATGAATAGATTCATCGTGACACCTCTTAAAAAATAAAATACAAGTAATATCAATAAACTTGATAACATCATATGAACTGTATTAGATATGACTTTAGACAATATTTGCTCATGATATGTGGTTGGTGTAACTAATATTGTTGATACAGTTTGTTCAGATTTTTCAAAAAACATGACTGAACCTATAAAAAGAATACTCATCATTGTAGCATCGACTGTTATGATAAATGGCAACATCTGATTCAATAAATTCTTATCTTCAATAAAGAACAACAATAAGAACCATACAAGTGCAACAAGAAATGATACCAAAGTCACCTTGTATTTATTAAGTCTAACTAATTCAGATTGAATTAAAAATAGCATTCTAGTCATGATGTAATCCTACACCTGTCACTTTGATAAAAATATCTTCTAATGTCGTTTCTCCTGTATGAATTGTCTCGATATTTTTTTCTCTAATAAGTTTTATAAATTCCTCATTCGTTTTAATGTCATCTAAGTTAAAAATAACTGTCTTTGTTTGATTCTCTTCACTATACTCAACTTTAAGTGTCCTTTGACCATACTTGATTTTCAAGTTTCTAGGAGAATCTATTTCTTTTATCTGTCCATCCACAATAAATGCTACTCTATCACAAAGTTCATCTATATCTGACATTATATGGGATGTTATAAAAACCGTCCCACCTTCTTTTTGATAAATTTTAATCATGTCTTTTAAAATTTTTGCATTACTAGGATCTAATCCATTGGTAGGTTCATCTAAAAAAAGCATTTTAGGTTGATTCAACATCGCTCTTACAAAATTTAGTCGTATTTTCATACCCTTAGAGTACTCACCAACCTTTTTATTTCTATCAGCCCATAATCCAAGTTTTTTCATTAACTGCTCTACATCAGTATGATTTTTATAAAGCTTTTTAAAAAAATTAATATTTTCAAGTGCTGTCAATTTTGAAAAATGGATTGGCATTTCAAAAGATACACCAATGTCTTCATAAAAGTCATGATCTATTTCAACCAAATTTCTACCATCATATTGAATAAAACCCTCATAATGATCAAGTAGTTTAATTAAGATTTTTTGGGTAGTACTTTTACCTGCTCCTGAAGGACCTAAAAAACCAAAAATTTCACCTTTTTTAATATCAAAGTTAATTCCTTTGATTGTATTTTCTTCGTTTTTGGGATATCGGAAACTCAAGTTTTCTACTTTAAACATAGCTTATACCTCTCTTAAATATTTCAATCATCATTTTGATGGATGTTTCATACGATGTATCGTCTAATTTGTGGTGAACAAAAGAGTCAATTGTTAATTTATTTAATAACTCTAGAACCATAGTAGCAAGTACTCTTGGATTTATTTTATCATTAATGATTTTCTTTTCTTGATCATTGATAATCCAAGACTCGTAGATTGAAATCATTTGTTCTAAACCTTTTGTTACTGATGGATTATCTAAATATAAAGGTGATTTAAGCATGAATTCTCCTGCTCTTACAAAATCAGGGTTCTCGGACTTAAATTTTATACCCGCTAAATAAATTGCCTCTATTCGCTCTATAAAATTCAGATTCACTGCTTCAAATATACTTTTAAAATAATATCTTTTTATTGAACTAATATAATCCATGATATATTCATACATATCCATCTTATCTTCAAAGTACTGGTAAAAAGACCCTCTTGGAATATTAGCATCTTTTATAATGTTTTGAATATTCACATATTCAAAACTGGTTTTAGAGACCTCATTTATTATTGCTTGAGTGATTCTACTTTTTTTATCTTCATTCAGTTTGTTAAATGTATCTTTTGGCATTATGTCCCTCAAAATGACAAGGTTGTCATATTTATATTATACACTCAAATTATAAAATTACAATCCATAAATATTTCTCATAAAAAAAAGTTGACACATTATCAACTTTTTTTACCTATAGCATTCAATCAATTTTCACACTGATACATAACTTGGTCGAATTCATGTTTCCCGCTAACTTTGTTTAGACGAACACTTTTATCTAAAGTCATGAATTTCATTCCTAACTTTTCCATCAATTTGATAGAAGCTATATTTCTACTATCAGCCGTTGCATAAAATACATGATAACCTAATGCAATTCCCATCTTCATCATGGCTGATACTGCCTCAAAAGCTATGCCTTTTCTTTGATAGTCTTCATGTAGAATCCATCCAAGTTCAGCTTTTTTTTCTAATGCATTTAATATAAGTGCAACACCACCTATGATTTTACCTTGATAATCAATACCTAGTTCATAGTATGTTATTGGTTTTTCATTCAAACATTTCATGGTATATTCAATAAATTTCTTTGTTTCATCCAATGTATTAGGACCCCAAAGCATATATTTACAAATCGTTTCACTTGATGCATATGCATGAACACTTTCTAAGTCGTTTAATGTTATGGGTCTAAGTATGATTCTAGCTGTTTCAATCCTCATGGTTATCCTCTAAAGTAAATGTCTTATTTATGATTTAATAGCAACTCTCAGTTTTGCTGATCGAGATCTTGGATTATTAAATACTTCATCTTTTGTTGGAATTAATGGACCATCAATAAATTTAAATACACCTTCGTTATAATATTGCTTAAACGCTTTTTTAACCAATCTGTCCTCACCTGAATGAAATGTTAATATCGCTACCCTACCCTCTTTTTTCAAAATTTTAGGTAGTTTATCCAATAATTCATATAGGACTTCAAATTCATTATTTACATCAATTCTTAATGCTTGAAACGTACGACTGGTTGCTTTCTTAAGTTCTTCAGCATAAATAGATTTTGGCACTTTATGAAGGGCTTTACCTATAACATTGTATAGTTCTTTTGTCGTTTGAATAAATCGACCTTGTTGCTTTTCTTTTGTAATCTCAGCAGCAATTTCTTTTGCATACACTTCATCTGAGTTTTCAATCAACATATATTCAATTTCTAACTCACTTAATCCTAGTAATCGAATATGTGCAGGCTCTCCAGTATCTGGATTCATTCTTAAATCCAGTGGGCCATCTTCACGAAATGTAAAACCTCGTTCAGGGTTATCAATTTGCATCGAAGAAACCCCTAAATCAGCTAAAACAAAGTCAAAACCATCAACACCTATCAAATCGATATCTTTAAAGTTTAGATTATGTAGTGTAAAATCGTTTAAATCATATCCTAGCCTCTCTAAACGACTTTTTGTTTTAGGTAATTCAATCGGGTCTTGATCAACTCCATATAAATGACCTGTATGATTTAGTTTTTTTAGTATCTCTTGACTATGACCACCAAATCCAAGTGTTAAATCAACACCAATTTCATCTTTTTTAATGTCAAGAAATGATAAAATTTCATCTACCATTATTGGACGATGTGACCCTGCGGGTGTATTTCCTTTTTCCATAACACGTTGCACAGTTTCTTGATATTTATCAGGATTTTTTTCTTTATATTTTTCACTATACTTTTTAGGATATAATCCACTGTATCTTTTTCTTCTTGTTGGTTTCTTTTCTTCCATCTCTAATAACCTTTCAATGTAGACGATTCGTATCCAAATTCATACGCCATACTTATTCTATCATACCCATTGAATTATAACTAAACCTGTTTATAGTAATCTTAATTAATTATTGAATACTTCTAGGAATAACCCTAAGAAAAAAGGTGCTATAATATCAAATGAGGTGCATCCAATATGTCAAAATTAGAAATTTATTTAAAACCAAAAGAAGAGTTTAGATTGTTAAGAGGAGAAAGTTTTGTTTACTCCAATGAAATTGAAAGTTTTGAAGGAAGCTTAATCTCTGGCCAAGAGGCTTATGTTTATAGTTCAAAAAAAGTTTTCATTGGTAAAGGTTTCTTAAATACCGAATCAAAAATTGTCGTAAGATTACTCACCAGAAAAGATATTGATTTAAATAAAGATTTTTTTAGAGATCTGATTAAGAGTGCCTATGAATCTAGAAAAGACTTAGGTTTTGACAATGCTTATCGTTTATTCTTCTCAGAGGCTGATGGAATACCTGGTTTGATTATTGACAAATATGGAGATTATTTAGTTATTCAAGTCACTTCACTAGGTGTGGATTTAAGAAAACATATGATTGTAGATATTTTAGTTGAATTACTTAATCCATTAGGAATATATGAAAGAAACGATGTTCCTTCTAGGAAAAAAGAAGGCCTTGAACTCATCAAAGGAACACTTTATGGTGATGTTCCTGATGAAGTTTTAATTTATGAAAATGATATAAAACTACTTATTGATATTAAAAATGGACAAAAAACAGGTACCTTCTTAGACCAAAAACACAATCATTTCGCAATTAAACCTTATGTACGTGATAAAGAAGTTTTGGACTGTTTTTCCCATATAGGTGGATTTGCATTGCATGCTGCATCATTTGGAGCTAAGCATGTACTTGCTTTAGATATTTCTAAGGATGCAACAGATAGAATACTTGCGAATGCTAAACTCAACAACTTATCCTTAGAAGTTGATACATGTGATGTTTTTGAAAGACTTAGAACCTTTAATCAAGAGGGAAGAAAGTTTGATGTCATCATTCTAGACCCACCTGCATTTGCTAAAAAAAGTGATGACATTAAAAAAGCTTACCAAGGCTATAAAGAAATCAATCTACAAGCAATGAAAATGTTACGTCCTGGTGGATATCTTATTACATGCAGTTGTAGTCATTATATGTATCCTGATACATTTTTAGAAATGTTAGGAGATGCAACTTTAGACAGTAAACGTCGTATTCAAATGATTGATTTTAAAATTCAAGATAGTGATCATCCCGTACTATTTTCAGCGGATGCATCATTATACTTAAAATATATTGTTCTAAGAGTTAGCGATTTTATCTAATATAAAATAAAAAATCTAATCATTATTTCTTCAAAATTGAAGATTATAAAATGATTAGATTTTTTTTATTTTTAAGTATTAAGCATTCACTCTTTGACTCAATACGCCATCAACAATGACATAAACTTTATCACAAAATTCTAACATTCTCTCATCATGAGTAACCATAATGGTAGCCTTTTTTTGTTCTTTAGTCTCTCTTGCAAGTAGCTTAACAACCTCATATGCTTTGTTTGTATCTAAACTTGCTGTAGGCTCATCTGCAAAAATTACATTTGGATTATGATATAGTGCTTTTGCAATTGCAGAACGTTGTCTTTCTCCACCAGATAATTCATTTGGATATTTATCTTTAAGTTTTTCAACACCAAGTTTATCAAACAACTCAGTCATCCAAACTTTATCAACTTTAGAACGCATAATCTTGTTATATAAAACGAGTTGTTCTTTAACAGTTAGAAACGGGATTAGATTTGATGCTTGTAAAATAAAACCAATTTCTTCTAGTCTTAACTTCGATTTCTCCTTAACTGATAATTCACTAAATGGTTTACCGTTTAAAAATACTTGTCCTGTTGAAGGTTTTTGAAGACCACCTAATATGGTTAGAAAGGTTGATTTTCCAGATCCACTCGGACCAACGATGCCAATCATCTCACCTTCATATGCCACGAAGTTTGTAGGTTTTAATGCTCGAATAACATTATCTCCTTGTAAGAAATCCTTCGTTACATTCTTCATTTCAATTAATACTTTTTTCATGTTAACCTCCAATTGCCTTTAATGGGTCAATTTTTAATACAGCAGATACAGAGAATAATCCTCCAAATAATGCAAATAAGAAAAATGCTAATGTGATAATAATATAGAATAAGACATTGGTTGCTAATGGAACTATATCACTTAAGAAAAATACAGATACTTCAGTTAATATAAAGCCTATGATGATACCAATACCCACTAATAGTAATGTTTGAATTAATACAGATCCTGCAATATATCCATTCGATATACCTTGTGCCTTCATAACCCCAAACATACTTGTTTTTTGAATCGTTAGAACATACACAAAGATACCTAATACAAATGCAACAATAATGATTAAAAATACTATCATAATCGTAAATGTTAATACTTGTGCTGTATAACCTGGAAGTGTGAAAATATAATCATCAATCGTGTAACTTGATAGTTTACTTTCGATGCTATCAATTTCTCCTCTTACAACAATTCCGCTAAATAGATTTGGAGGTGTATTGGTTGAAAAACGGTATGCTTGCCATGTTGATAAAGCCATATAAATTACCGGTGCTGTTTGATAGGTAGCATTTTTTGTAAAACCAATGATTTCAAGTTCAATTTCACTTCCTGAAATAGCAATCATATCACCGATTCCATACCCATTTTTTGACAATTCATCACTCACAATGACTTGATTACCGGTAAGTGTTTGATTTGAATCCGTTGGTTTTAAAAATCCGTCATCTTCAATACCAAATAAGTAGATATTAAGTCTTGTATCGAGGTCTTCTACTTCTTGTGGATTTTTAATAACAGCAGGAAATAATCCAATTTTAGCTTTTTCTCCATCAATATTTGTATTATTAAAATCAGTTTGTGTCATAAATGACATCATCAAATTATCATTTGCATCCACGGTCATAATGATTTGATCACTTTCCCATTTATTCACTGCATTGGTATAAGAACTAGCTAATCCATATGCCAGTGAAGTTAGAAAGTATACTAAATAGCTAACCAAAACTACAACTGCGATAATAAGTGCAAATTTTTGTTTTGCATATTTTAATTCTTTAAATGCTAAGAACATTGTTATACTCCCTTCTTTATTAATTTAATAATATCTTTTTCTATTTTTTCAGGTTTAACGAGTGGAGCATATCGTCTGATGACACGTCCATTTTGGTCCACTAAAAATTTCGTGAAATTCCATTTAATTTTTTGATTAAACAAACCTTTTTCATGTCTTTTTAAATATGTATATAAAATGGATTCATCTGGACCATTCACATTGATCTTATTGAATCTTTTAAATTCAGTTTCATATTTTGAAACACAAAATTCGTCAATTTCCTGATTCGATCCTTTTGCATCTGAAAACTGATTACTTGGAAAATCTAATATTTCAAATCCTTGGCTTTTATATTTTTGATATAAATATTGTAGCCCTTTGTATTGTGGTGTAAAAAAACAGGTTGTCGCTGTGTTGACAATTAACAACACTTTACCTTTATAATCTTTAAGCTCTACAAGATTAAAATCCTTGTCTTCTACATAAATTTGATATAAACTCATGTTTAATTCCTCCTTATTTCTATTCATAACTTCATGTTATAATATCTTATATATTACTTTTTTATCTAGAAGATCAACCCAATAAATTCGATCTTATCTATCTAGATATCCAAACAGGTGTTATAACCGGTATTGATACAGCACTCCAAATTCTTAAATTTAATCAATTTGCTAAAATCATTTTTTTAACAAGTTCAGAGTCTTATGTTTTTAATGCATTTGAGGCTAAAGCAACAAACTATTTGATCAAGAATCTTCATGATGATAAGTTTGAAAATATATTTTTATCTACAATTCAAGATTTGAATAATCCCTCTAATAAAGATGTAATATTGTTCAAAAGTCAGCAATCAGAGATGTCGTTTATTCTGTTTGATATTACATATTTTGAAAGTTATAAACGACAAATTAGAGTTCATTTATATAGTAAAGAGGTCCTATTAAGTGACATACTAAATCTTAAAAAAGAGAATATCGTTTTCAATATAGAACAAGGTTATATACAATCAATGTTAAAGATTAAAGGATATCTTCAACTAGATCAACATAACTCTACACGTTGGGATTATGCACTTACTACAAATGAAACCTATACAAAAAATGATACTCAGTATATTCAAAAAGGGCTATATTTTAAGAATGATGTTGGGAATCTTGAGGATTTCTTAATAGATTATGAAGTCGAACCAGGACTTGATAACCGTGATGTGTATGTTTTTGGAATTATTTATGATTGGAATCCTAATCGTAAAACTGGAGAATATACATTTCTGAGACATTAACATTTGACTACTTAACAACTCAATCCGAATTATAAAAAAGTTTGAATGACGTATGAATTCATATGTTATGCAAACTTTTTAAATCTTATTTATATATATTTCTTTAATTCTGGCATCGACTTATAAATGAAGATTCCTGCAGATGCAATTACAATCTGTAAAATATTGCCGGGTACACTTCTAAGTGCTGCAAATCCTGATGATAGGAATATTGCTTCAAAAATAAAGTATCCGATAACAATCACTGCACCACCCAATCCAAGAGCTATCCAATTTTTGACCTTTGAACTACCTTGTCCGTCTTTATGTTGTGCAATGAGACCAAATAGAAAACCAGCAATTAAACGTATGATAAATGTGCCAATAGCCCATGCGGACCATGGTGATAATAAATCAAATAGGCTCATACCGATAGCTCCTGATAAAGCTCCATAATATTTACCATATTTAATGGATATTAAAAACATTACGAGAGTTCCTAAGTGTGTAAGACCACCGAATGCTCCGAAAGCAGGCAATTGAATACCTATATAAGTAAAAACAAACACAATCGCCGAAAAAAGCGAACCATATATTAGATGAATTGGTTTAATATTTTTTATATTCATAAATGTTCTTCTCCTAGAAACATATTGATGCATTTATATTAAAAACTATCCTAAAATAATTATACTATTTAGTTTGAATATATACCTATAAAAGGCTTAAGATATATTAAATTTTTAAGGATAAATATTTAAGAATTGATGATTCATGTTAACACATGAATCATCCAAATAAACGCTTCTACTAAATTTTTTTGACTAATAAATTTTTTATTATAGGTTTTAAAGATTAAACGTCTTTTAATACTATCAAAGGTAATTAAACCTATTTCTATATGATAATAACAAAAAATAAATTTTATTTCTTTATCAAAATGGAGCACTTGATGAGACTTTAATGTATTTGGCGTTAATGTCTGCCAATCTCTTAATAGTTGATAATCTTGATTTGTAACTTTTCTTAGAGCATATTGATCATGTTGAAAAACATATTCTCTTTTTAAAACACGTTTATGATTCAAATAGTGTATCAAATCAATATCGTTTGTGATTGTAATAAATTCATATTTTTCACTATAGAAAACATCTGTGTACATGTCATTGATTAAATCAACAACATAAGCGCCATCACCTAATGGCTCTGGGTGTGGATAAAACTTTTTAATTAAATTTCTTGGTACAGTTATTTTTACATTCTTCATAACTTTTCTCCTATTGGCTTTGCCAACATATTTACAGGTAGAACCTGTATTACCCTCTGTACCAAGGTGATTAAATTATATCATGTTTGTATATCTATAAACACATATCTTACTTATCTAATGATTCGATTACATGATAATCTATCAATCATTAATGAATCTAGTTTTTTCTCTGGTGTTATTTCTTTGGCAACGATCATACCTTTGTGTCGTTCAATTTTCTTCTGAATCGTTAAAACAATCTAAAACCCTAGAAATAACCACCAAAGAAATATAAACACTAAACCTAAGAGTAGAATTTCTTTAACCTTATCAAAAAATGTATTTACAATAATCTGTTGATCACTGCCAAGTATTAATAAATCTCCTCTGATAAACGTGCATGTATCTGGTTCAATAACTTCTGCTTTGTACCAATAACCATTCGAATGATCAGTTTTTTGTACACCTATCATCAAATGATTCATATCAACAATTGTAATCATATAGTCATCTAAATTTTGATTTTTAATATTTTTAATTTGTTGAATGAATTGATCTTTGTTATATGGATACTGATACTTTATTTTCTGCACCATTATATTTTATTACCTATCTATTTTTTTTGAAATATTTCCAGATTTTATAACTATCCATTAATATCCATACAAATATAGTTAAAGTGGATAGGATATTAATGGAAATTAATAAGTTTTGATTCTCCAAGTACAGTGAACTAAAGATAATAAGTAGAATTGGATATACGTAATGACTTATACTTCTTAATATTCGTACAATTTTCATGAAGAAGTGTTTTTCTCTATCTTTATTAAGAACTAATAACAATGTTATAAATAATTGAAAGAGCATATATGAAAGTGATATAATCACTAAAAATCCTGTACGATTAAGCATAGAACTTATGATTAATGCAATAACTAATCCTAAAAAGAGATATGTAAGGATAAATTTTATACGGCTTCTTAGCAAGTGATCTGTATTCACTTTTCTAAAAAATAAACCAATCAATTTAGCTATTGCAGTTAAAATTAATTCTCCAAATAATTGGCCAAATAATTCTATAAGTACCTCAATTAATACTTCCATTTATAAAATCCCCTAAATTAGTATTTAAATGTATTGTAGCATATAAATTAGTAAAATTGATTGATATATATAATACACTTACAGAATTAAAAAAACCGATTAAAAACTCAAGATTATACGAATCATTCATCATCTGTTTTAAGTAATTTTCTCCCAATTTGTTCTGCTTTTGTGTGAATGGCAAGTTCAGGATATGTTTCAAAAAGACTTACATTCATCGCATTTTTCAGTTTAATTAAGTAAATATCATGATGTATGTGCTCAGAAACAATACTAATCATAAGATGATTTTGAGTCGCAGTTGCTTGCCATTCATTTCTAAATGGATCAAAATTAGCAACTAATACTGAGTTTAAATCACTAACTAACATCAGTCTATTTGAAGAGGGTTCACTTATTTGATGACTAAATATAAATACATTAGGTTTTGAATAATTTGTCTTAGAAAACGTAAATATATAAACATCAACACCTTTTCGATTTAAAAAATCAAAAGCATCTTCAAATAATTCCAAAGGTAAATCCGTACTCATATAAACTTCATCCCTAGACTCATACAAAAGCGTTCTAGCCTTACCCAGTATAGAATCAAAACCATTTAAGTTGAAATATGGTGTTTTAAGTGGTTGAATTTTAACTTTTTCAAACTCTTTTTTAAGTTTGATCATATTTTCATTATGCTTAAAATCTAGCGTATTTAATAGTTCTTTAGGATCTTGTGCATAATATAATTCTTTTTTACCACTTTCTAGTAATAACATACCTTCTTGATGCATTTTGTCAACAATAGGATATGTAGATGAACGGGATAATCTAATATTTTTAGAAATCTCATAGACTGTTTGACCTGGATTTTCTAGTAAATACATGTAAATGATCGATTCATTTTCTGAAAAATATGTGGATTTGAGTAAATCTATTAGTTTATTCATTTTATATACCTCTTTTTATAACGTTGTTTTTATTATACAACTAAATTTTAATTTGTTTATAGATTTAAGTTAAGTTTAAATTTACAGTTACACAGTGTATAATGTATATGGAATTTAGTGAGGTACTAAATATGAAAATTAGACAAGCAACACTAGATGATATTGAAGATATTTTATCTGTCATTAAAGAAGCTCAACAAAGAATGAGACTTGCTGGAATGACTCAGTGGCAAAACAACTATCCAAATCATGAGATTATCAAAAGTGATATTCTAAATGAAGCCATCTTTGTTCTACTCGTGGATCATAAAATTATAGGAACGATGAGTGTTTTTTCATATGACTCAGTATATGATGCAATCAAAGGATCATGGCTCAATGATAATCCATATAAAGTCATCCATAGAATCGCTCTTTCTAATGACTTTCTAGGTAAAGGAATGACAGAAACTATGATTAACTTCGTTTTTAAGCATTTCAATTCAAAAGATATTCGAATCGATACTCATCCTCTAAATCAACCCATGATAAAATCTTTAGAACGACAAGGATTTAAATATTGTGGAATCGTACATGTAACTACAGATACGGATACTACGAGATATGCATATCATAAACATATAGAGTAACATTTATAATCAGATGTTTACATCTAGAAAGGTATGCTCTATATCTTGGTAACTTAAGTTAGAAATTTCCGCTTATATTGTATGCTATAATAAATTAAGGAGATGATATAAAAATGAAAGTAATTAATGAATACTATACACTAAGTAATGGTGTCAAATTACCAAAAATTGGCTTTGGTACTTGGCAAATTAAAGATGGGGATGAAGCATATGAATCTGTTATGATGGCTTTAAAAAATGGATACCGTCATATCGATACGGCTGAAGGTTATCAAAATGAAGCCTCTGTTGGAAAAGCAATTCGTGATTCTGGTATCCCTAGACATGAGATTTTTGTCACATCTAAGTTAGAGTCACATATTAAGTCATATGAGGGTGCAATAGAGGCATTTAATAAAACAATGCAAGCTCTAGAATTTGACTATCTTGACTTATTTTTAATTCATGCGCCATGGCCATGGAGTGAAATTGGCAAAGAATGTCATGAAGGTAATGTTGCAGCATATAAAGCTATGGAAAAACTCTATAAAGAAGGAAAAATAAGAGCTATTGGTATCTCTAACTTCTCTCCTGTAGACATCGATAATATTATTAATCATTGTGAAATTGTTCCACATGTTAATCAAATTGCATACTATATTGGTCTAGACCAAAAAGCAACCATAGACCACTGTAATAAACACAATATTTTTGTTGAAGCATATTCACCATTAGGTACAGGAAGATTATTGAATCATCCAACCATTAATGAAATAGCAGATAAATATGATGTATCTGCTGCTCAAATTTGTATTAGATATTGTCTTCAAAAAGGTACTGCTCCATTACCTAAATCAACACATGAAGGACGTATTATCATGAATACCCAAGTTGATTTCGAAATATCATCAGAAGACATGCTCATTTTAGATTCAGTTAAAAAAGATTTCTAATCCTAATATTTAAAAAACTAGAACATGATTGTTCTAGTTTTTTTCTATTTTAAAGTTTTTATTAAACCTTCATAAGTGTCTAAAACAATTTGTTTAATAAGTTCTTTATGATCAAGTTCATCAACGAGATACATGGGCTTTGCACCAGAATAAGGTATTTCTTCTTGTAATTGGTACTTTAGTGTCTCTTCGACCTTTTTTACTAAAAATCTATCACCATAGAGTCCACCAAACAAAACACCTCGATAATAAAATAAGTATCCACCCATCATAGGTCTGGAATTGATTTCATCTAATAAATTGAGTTGTTCTAAAACGAAATTTTTAAATTCTTTTGAAGTTGCCATTATACCCCTACCTTGTTCAAACAAAGTATTAATCAATTATACTCTATTGTTTTTGTCTCTACAAAATCAAATAAATCTTCAAAATCTCCTGTTGTTGACATGATTAAACCATGACATACGACAATAACCTTTTTTAAATGTTTATACTGATCAAGTACCCCAAATAAGCGTTTCTTTAAAGCATCATAAGATTCCCAAGGATACTTTGTATGTTCATTTCTTATACCCTTACTTTCACGGTACTCATGGTATAACTTCGTAAAATCATCTATCTTATACTGATGTGTTGTATCTGGCATCCATTCATGTAAATCATTTTCAACCGTAAGTTTTATGCCAGTTATTCTAGATATGGTTGCAGCTGTTTGAAGTGCTCTTGTATAAGGTGATGATATGATTATATCTGCGCCTAACAAACTTTCATCATGTCCACGGCGTTGTGCTTGTAACTCACCATTTGAGGTTAATCTTCCTAGTTCATGTCCCATTCCAAAGTATCCTCTTCCATCTACTTCGTCATAGCGTGGTTCAGCGTGTCGAATCAAAATAAATTTGGCCATTTTATTCTCCTTTATTGTTTATATAAATGTATTAGATACTTCAAGCTATTGGATGTTTACCTTTTAGTAATACGTTTATAATGTTTACTTTATCATTGATAATGTTATGGACTTCAATATAAGTTTGCTTAAATTTTAAACATGTTTTTTCCAAATCATCACTTTCTTTAATCAAGTAGTGAATTAATTTTGACAATTCTTCTTCATTATAGTTTATGTACCAAGGATTATCAATAAATTTTGCGTTAATCTTTAGTTCTTGTTTCTTTATATCTAGGTTTATATTTTTATATCCCAAAAAAACAATATGGATTAATCCAGGATATCGGTTTTGTAATACACTGGCAAATTCCGGTTGAATATGTACACCTTCTATTAAAACATCCTTCTTAAACTCTATTAATGATTTAATGAGCCCTTCAATATAAGGCTCTATCATATGACTTACAGATTTATCACTTCGATTGATATCGATATTTAGGTCTTTATTTCCATAATGAAGCATCATCATAATCCAGTCTGTGGATATGATTCGAATTTGGTAAGTTTTTAATATTTCGTTAGCAATCAAAGATTTCCCTGACTTAGCGATACCTGCTAATATATAAATCATGTGATTATCCTCTTAGTTTATAAATTGCATCTATAAATTATTATAACCTAATTAATACCATACAGCAATTTATTTCTTAAACTGCAGACTTTAGAATGTTTTATATAAGGACTCAACTGCGTGATATATTTCATAATATCATGTGATTTTTTAAGCAAATCCCGATTCCACCTTATAGGTGTATACTTTATTCATTTTGTTTGTTACAATTGAATTTGAGGTATTTTTTATGAAAAGATTTAACAAATATTTTGGTGATAAAGCCTTCTATAAAATGGCTTTAGCAGTTTTAATTCCTGTTGTTATTCAACAATTGATTTTGAATATTGCTGGTCTTATTGATACTTTTATGATTAACGGTTTCTCACAAACAGCTTATAATGGTGTATCTACTGCCAATAGGTTTATGTTTATCATTAACTTCTTTTGGATAGGACTTGCAGCAGGCATTAGTGTATTTGTATCACAATACTTTGGTGCTAAAAACAAAAAAGGAATTGTAGGAACATTTCAATTAGGATTGATTTTATCCGTCGTTTTTGGATTTTTATCAACAGTTATAATTTATTTTTTCGGTCCTATGGTTATAAAAATGTTTTTACCAACATCTGATCCTGAACAAATAGAGGCCGTTAAGTTTGGTATTGAGTATATTCAAATTATTGGATACGGAGCTGTTGTTTTCTTATCCTCTTTTATGATTTCAACCTTTTATAGATCGGTTGGCCGTGCCAACATTCCTCTTTTTGCAGGTATTGTTGGAATTATAGTCAATATGATATTAAATATGATATTAATCTATGGATTTCTTGGGTTTCCGGCCATGGGTGCTATTGGAGCTGCATGGGCAACTTTAATATCTAAAATTGCTGAACTTGTTGTACTCATTGTTGTTGCATTCTTATATAGTGAAGAAAATTACGCTAAAGAAATATTTAAAAAGTACGTCATTACAAAACGTTTAATAAAAATGTATATTTTAAAAGGTGCACCAATCATTGTTAATGAGGTTTTATGGTCAATTGCAATGGTACTATATGCTATGTTTATAACAAGTGGTGTTTATGAATGGGTTACCGCATATGGTTACTCTCAAAATGCTACAGATATATTCTTTGTCTATTACTCTGGTATGGCAACTGCTTCTGGTGTCATATTAGGTCAAGCACTTGGAGAAGGTGATTTTAATAAGGCTAAAGATTACTTATTAAAATTACGTGGTATTATGATGATTACAAATATTGCAATCATCATATTGATTATTGTTCTTTCTCCACTGATACTACTTATTTTTACACCAGTAAATACAACTTATTATTTAGCTTATCAAGTTATATTAATCAATGTAGTATTCATTGCAATATATGGATATAATGCAATGACTTATTATGCTTTAAGAGCAGGTGGAGATTCATTAAGAACTTTCTTACTTGATCAACTTCCTACATATTTGGTAGGTCTACCAGTAGTTATCTTATTAAGTCATTTTAGAATGGAATTAGGTATAAATATTCTGATGATATTCTTTGCAAGTAAATCGACGGATATAGTAAAACTTATCTATTCCAGACATATCATTAAAAAAGGTACTTGGTTAAATAACTTAACTGTAGATGAGGTCGAATCCTAAGTTATAAATTTCTCATAATAATTTACAAAAATACTCATCGCTTTCAGGTTCTAATATATCTTTCTATACTAAATACCTGACATTTTGAATCTATAACTATACTACCAATTATTTCTTCGTTTTATCGTCAATTACTGATTTTAATTCTTGCAGATTATTAACGTTGCCCATTATCATTGCAATTTTCTTATTTTTATAATAGATAATCGTATCTTCTGGATGACCCAAAAATTGATGTTCTAAATATGTGATGTACTCTATTTTGTACTTTTTACTCAATCTCCATATTGATCTTTTCGTTAGATATTTTTCATCAATAATATTAAAATCTATTGAATCAAAAAACAAGTCATTAACTTGTCGATATATTTTATCAATAGGCTTTTGTGCATCTTCTGGAATTAACCAAGTTTTACCAACTTTTTTCACACCATGAATTCTACCCTCTGTGCAAAGTATTCTAATTCTTCTTTCTTTTATATTCCATTTAGTAGCAAAATAAGATATATTTTTGTATTTCATTATTTCACCTTCCTATTATGCCGTTATCGGCATAATATAGTTATTCAAGTAATTCGCTTGGCTAAAAGATAACAGTCTTCATTATAATACTTCTATAACTTAGACTAATTATGGTAAAATATCTTTAGATAGTGCGGCAAGGGGCGTGGTTAGGATGGACAATAACTTAATCAAAACATCAATCCATTTCAAACCAATAGGACCTTTCTTTATCCAAAAACATGAGACACAAAATCTATACTTGTTTACATCAAACACGTTAAAGGTCTTAATCGATCTACCACCGGTTGATCAATTTATGCTGTTTGAAGAACAGATTAGTACATATTGTGAGATCAGCGAAATTACACACTTAATCATTCAATTACCGTCTTTATCCTTAGTCAATACGATGAGACGATTGAATGTCGATGGATTTAAGGGACAGATTATAACCACTCAACCCATCAAAGAACAACTGCTTAAAAATGACATATCCAAAGACATTGAAACCATTGAATCACTTGAATATAACTTATTCTTAGAGGACTTCAAGTTTTCATTTTTACCGATGCAATTCTTACCTTTTCCATTGATGTTCATGAGCTATGAAGCTAACTTAAATGCGCTGTGTTCGTCAACCCTGTTTTCAAGTTATTATCAACCAGATAGTAAAGATACAGACTTAAAAAACTTGGTATTTGCGTATCATAAAGCCAATATGCCATCTAGTGAATACATTAAAGACCCACTAAAACGCATCAGACAACATCAAATAAAGACCATTTTACCTGCATTTGGTACCATGATTTTAAAAGACATCGACCAAATGATAGATTATGAATACCATTTGGATTTTTATAATACTTATCAAGTATTTAAGTATAACGATGAATTTGTCAAAGAGTTTAACTACATCGAAATCATCAATCATATGATCACGCATTTGAAAATACACATTGATCAAGATGAAATTTATGATACATTTTCTAAGTCAGAGTTCATCTTGTCTAAAAAACCACTAGAACTAAAAACGACTAGTTTAGCAGGTTATAAATTATGGAATGCGTTTTTCGAGTTTATTTATGCAAAAAAAGGTTTAGTATGGTTGACCATGTTAGAACCCCTCGTTAAACAATATAACAACAGCTTTGGGCTAGAATTGCCAACTGTTTACATGTCAAAAATGGTTGAGATTACAAAATCCAACGAACAACTTCAAAAAGTGAACAAGGAATTAGAAGAAAGCGTTGAGAAGCTCTCCAATCAAGTTGAAGAAACCAAAGACGCGATTTTAAGATGCCCTATCACAAAACTATATAATGAACAATTCTTTAGAGAACTGCTTAAAAAAGATTTAACTACACCAGTGCCAGAACATAAAACCACTGGCTACATCTTAATCCAACTAGACCAAATCAACGAACTGAATAAACGATATGGTAAGGAAACGGGGGATGAAGCAATTAGAAATTTAGCTTATCAAACCACACAAGTCATTCCAGATGAAGCAACACTTTTTAAACAAAGTGGCCCTGGTATCATTCTTTATATCCAAATGGTCTCGCCAAAAACAATCAACAAGGTTGCCTTAAAGGTTAGAAATGCAATCAGAGACTCCATTTTATTTATTGAGAAAGTCACCGCAAGCTTATCGATTGTTACATTAGATGAAGTGAGTCCAGTCCTAACAACCAATGAGAAAATCAAACTAATCTTCACTTTATTAGATAAACGTATCCACTTTGCTAGACAAATCGGTAATGGCGAGATCGTCGATCAAAAATCGATTTTACCGGTTGCCTCAGAAGGCATCATCTTATTAGTCGACGAAGATGACATCAACAGAAATATGCTATACCGTATATTTAACCGTATTCACTTTGAGGTGAAGATGGCTGCATCCGTCGAAGAAGCGATTGCAATTGTCGATAGTTATCCAGTCGATTTAATCATATCAGAAATTAACTTATCGAAAATGGATGGGTTTGGGTTAAAACGTCACTTGAATGAGAGTAAGGAACATGCGAATATCCCATTTATCATGGTATCGCACAACAAAACACTTGAAAATATTAAACGTGGGAATGTCTTGGATGTCGATTTAATCATCGAAAAACCAATCATTCCAGAAGAACTGATTGGCCACGTAAAACGTATGCGTATAAAGCGAAATAACCTATGAATAAAGACATCATCTTTATTGCCATTGGTGTATTTGTTGGCATCACCATATTCTTACTCGTACTCATCTTACTTCAAAAGCGTATTAACCGAAAAAATAGCATGCGTCAAGGACTCGCAAGAGACTATTTATTTAAAAGATACTTCGACAATGAACCCATTAAAAGACCGGTATCAGCCAAATTTTTCTTCAATGCATTCATCGATATAGAAACACAAGTATCGATTGAACCCGTGGTAAGAAAAAAGATCATTGAAGATATTTCAAAGACCAGATTTTGTAAAAAACAATATAGAAATTTAAATAGTCTATCCAAATATAAGCGTAAACTAGCTGTCTTTTACTTACAGTCATTAGACTTAAAAGATGTGAACAGCTTATTTGAAAAACGACTTGAGAAAGAGCGAAATGATTCGGTGCGTTTTTTCATTTTATATGCCTTAAAGGCGCACATCAATGAGCGTATATTTAATTTAGCCATGAATAGTTTGAGTCATTCAGATTTATCCTATCCAAGATGGGTATATGCGATATTTAAGAACAATTATGATGTCATTAGACCATTCATCAGTAAATATTTTTCAGATGAACGCGTCCGCATCAAAAAGTTTTTACTCTATCTAGCAAGTAATGTCTTCGATGCGAATTTAAGACAATATGCCTTTGATAAGTTTGAACAAACCAACGAGTATAAAGATATCAAAAAAGAAGCATTATATGCACTGTCTTTAATGTATCCTGAAGACCTTATTACGGATCATTTCTTGGAACATGAAGACCTAGAGGTTAGGAAAGTAGCGATTCGTGCATCCGCTATTAAAGTCACACAAGAAATGGTTGATTACCATTTGAATGCCATGGATGGGACACTCCTAGATTTAAACCGTGCGAACGCGTTATCCAGAATTGTGTTCGATTCTAAAACATTGTTGATTTACTTACTGAACTACTATCCGAAATCCAAAACAGAACACCAAAGATTGGCGATTTCTAGGGTGTTATCTCACCACATTGACTACTTAATGTTAAAACTAAAATCGGATAGTTATTCTTATATCACTGAAATCATTGAAGACCTATTGAAACTACATATCGTAGAAGATTTCATCGACTTTATGAATATCAATAAAGACAAAGAAGTCGAAAAAATTATGCTCAATATCATTAAGAAGTATGCGACACAAGATAAGTTTTTGCTTGATGAATTTTCGATTTACTTAAATCAACGCATTCTAAACAAGTTAGGCTTAATTCAAAAACCACTACCAACCTCTGTTAGAGAAAAAGCGCCGGTTGAGCTAACCAAAGTCATTTGGACAGTTTTCTGGATTGTCGTTGCGATTACGTTTATGCCAATTATATTTTTCTTTTTAAACCTCGATTTGATTTTCTCAAATGAACCGTTATTAACGCCATTTTTGATTTCACTGAATACTTATTTATCGGTTTACTTCATCGCAGTAAACTCGATTTATCTGATTTTATTGTTGTTTTCGCTTAAAGGTGCGAATGAACGCGACCAAATGTGGTCGATCAAAAAACAAACCTTATTATTTGAACATGATTTATTACCAAGTATTTCCATCATCGCACCAGCTTATAATGAAGAGAAAAGCATCATTGAAAGTGTGACCTCACTCCTAAACTTAAAGTATCCTAAATATGAAGTTATTGTTGTCAATGATGGTTCAAAAGATGATACCATTGGTGTTTTAGTGAAACATTTTGAATTAGAACGGAAGCATCCATTCTTTCAATTGCCACTGAAGACAAAGCCACTTAGAAGTGTATATGTGTCTAAACAAATACCCAACTTAATCGTCATTGACAAACAAAATGGTGGAAAAGCTGACGCCTTGAATTTAGGGATAAACGTCGCTAAAAATGATTACATCTGTGGTATCGATGCAGATTCATTATTAGATGAAGATGCATTACTCAAACTGATGAGTGTTACACTGGATGATGCGAAAACACACATTGCATTGGGTGGTAATATTGTCCCTGTCAATGGTTGTATTGTCGATAAAGGCAAAATTGAACAAAGCGGATTGGGTAAAAACCCAATTGTTCGTTTTCAAACATTGGAGTACTTAAGAGCCTTTACAACCGGCCGTATTGGTTGGTCCAAACTACATAGTTTATTGATTGTTTCTGGTGCTTTTGGCCTATTTAACCGTAAGTCTTTGATCGACACAGGTGGGTATCTAACCATCAGTGGTGATTTAAAGAAAGATACTGTTGGTGAAGATATGGAGTTGGTTGTTAGATTAACGTATAAAGCCATAAAGGATAAATTGCCTTATCGTGTTGAATATGTCCATCATGCGAACTGTTACACAGAATTACCATCTGATATGTCATCTTTACTAAAACAAAGAAATCGTTGGCAGCGAGGGTTACTAGATATATTAAGTTACCACCGTTCATTACTATTTAACCCTAGGTATAAACAACCAGGTCTCATTGGGTTTCCTTACTTCTTCATCTTTGAAATGATGGGCCCATTCTTAGAACTCATTGGTTATTTAGCGTTAATCACTGGGTTTATCTTGGGTATACTAAATGTTGAGTTGGTCATTTTATTATTCTACGCAACCATTGGATTTGGTATTTATATTTCATTGATTAGTTTGTGGATTTCTGAAAGAAGAAATGATTTTTATCCAATGAAGCATACTTTAATCATGATAATGATTGCTATTGCTGAAAACTTTGGCTTTAGGCAATTGATGAGTTTGCACCGAATTAAAGCAACCTTATCTAGTTTAAAAGAAAGTGGTCATTGGGGATCACAAAATAGAACAGGTTTTCAAAAGAAGTAATCCAGACGTACAGTTGGGTTACTTTTTTCTTACGATTTGTTGCATATATACCATTAATAGGGTTTTTCGTTGGCATAATATAAATACACATCAAATGTGTTCATACATCAATTTAGGAGGCTTTTTTGCTAGATTATGGTTTATCAAATACAATGAGTGACTGCCTTTCATAAAGTGTAATCCCAGTGATTGATGTTAAGAAAAAAATCATCTAAATTCGGTGAGCATCTTTTGAAAAGCGATTTAATTTCATCACTAGCAATACTAAAATCAATCAGTATGTATGACTTGTATTCTTTTTTTGCGAAAGCCTCAACGACAGTACTTTTTCCAACACGTCTTGCACCTTCGATGAGTAAAGCAGTTTTACCATTTTCATTTTTCTAAGAAAGCAGTTGCTTATATATTACGCTCTAACTTCATCAGGATCACCTCTTATAACCCTATTTTACACGTATTTTGATTTTTTAAAGTTTTCTCGTATCGCGTTATTGAAAATTTACTTGTAAGTATCAATATATCTACTTCGAGTTAGCTACTATCAACATTATATAATCGTGTGAAAAGTGGAGTAAACGTGTAAATAGTTAGGTAATCGTGCAAATAATTGAATAAGAATTTCATAGAGGCATGAAAAAAGGGCTAATACTTGAGGCGAATAGTGATTCGCTATTGTATCAGACCTATGCTCGTTTAATGTATAATACTACCTATTTTGATACAAAAAAGCACCCCATGTTTTTTTAGCACCCCAACCTCAAAAAATTACACCCCTAAATTATGGCTTAGTTTAGAGGCTTAATTTTTCTAGTATTTTTAGTGGTATTTTCTTTGTGTCAAAATAAGGTATTCCACTATCGGGTTATTGTTGGGTATCGAACCCATATTTTAATTAATAGGAGATGTTTTATCAATATAAGTTAAATCCTGGGTAATGATGCCTACAAATTCATCACCCGCAAACCAAATAACAACTTGATTATATGATTAATATAGTAAACCAAAACACTAAACCATAGAAATCAAAAAAACATGAAGCATTTTCTTGCTTCATGTTTACCATAGTATTAAACCATCTCAACTAAATCTTTGATTTATTATTGATATGCTTTAAAAACCTCTTTAACGATGTAATAGGACTGTTTAAGTCTTTCATGATACGTTGGCATGTGCCAGTTGTTCCATGTATATGGACTCAATAAAACCGTCCTTGACTCACTTCCAACACCAATGTAGATTTCCTCAAATTTTTCACCTTCGAACACGAATTTTCCTTTAAAATTGGCCATTCTTACTTTGGTTGAAGGGTCCATAATATTAAGCAGTAAATAAGGAATTCTAAGTTCAATCACCTGATCGGTTTCATAGTAATCTGCCAAAGAATTATATGTCGGGTCATTGGGGTCTGAAATACCTTCAGTAAGTAGCCCTGCTTCATACTTAGAAAATGGAATATGTTCAAATGTATTAGGAATGCTTAGAGCATTTGATAACGCGTGGTATCGATTAATAAAAATGCCACCATTAATTGTATCGATGCCTAAAGGCTTTTCAATCATGTCTAATACTTCTGCGTACAAATGACTAAATGGGTCGTAATAAGGATCTACTTGAATGCGAGGTTGTTCATTAAACGATACTAAGAAATCAGCACCTCGACTAAACTGAATGTTTGGATCTACTACACTTAAGTTTCCTTGATTTGGGATTGTGTCAATCCCGATATAAAGGGGTTCATTCGCTTCTTCTTTTTCAATTAATAAGTAAAGATAACGCTCATCTTGAGTCACTTTAAGGTTATTTCCAATATAGGCAATATCTTTCCATTCGCTTGTATTCCCATCTAGTAAAACCTTCAATTGATCTCCTGGTTCAAAACTCAACAGTCCGAACATTTGTTCATTTGTTTCAACATTACTCCAAAATGGTCTTTGCCAAGACAAATCAAAATCCATCGTATTCCAAGTGCGTTTGAACCATTCATCTTGCCAGGCAAATATAAGTGCACCCATGCTATTTGTCTCTTTGATATCTTTAAGCATTGAAGCCAGAATCTCACCTTGAGCTTTCTCGGTATGTCCACCTTGATTAAATCCAGAATACTTCGCATCATGAGCTTTTCCCCTAGAGGCAGGCACACCAAATTCAGCAACCAATACGGGCATTTTATGGAATTTATTTAACTTTTTCAAATACGCCTTATAAGTATTAATCGGGTCATATTCGTCTTTTAACGATTCTGAATGGTTCATGAATTCTGGGTAGTAAGGATAGACATGATAAGAGGCAAACTGTCCAGCAAATGCTTTATCTTTCAAACGGATATGTTCAACATTCACGCTTACCATATCTTCTTTGGGATCTGGTTCATTGATATGAATCAAAGGATCTGTTGTAAGCCAATTCGTGTAAGATAAGGGTCTTGTTTCTTTGTAAGTTAAAGCTTCATACGACAGCACTGCATCCCCAACTTTTGCTAAAAAGACTTCAAATGGTGATGCATTTTGTGTATATAAGTAATTGCCATCATAAACCGTATCCTCATTGTTTAATGCATTGGTAGTCATAACAAATTCCGGGTCCCATTCAATGCCTAGTACCCAACTAATGATATAATCACTAACGTCTTTCGTATAGACGCCACTTGCAAAGCCTGGTCTAGGCTCTAGTGTTTTATTGCCGTGAAAGATGTCAACCAAATCAGTCGCATCCTTGATGAACTCATTGATTAATAGATTATCTTGCCCATAAGGGTCTTTAATTTCTTTGATCAAATCTTCATTTAGCCAAACCCCATGCATCACGTAAAGCTTGTTTTGACTCGTTTGATTAAACTCGTAAAGTGCATCATAAAATGCAGGTTTCATCGTCGTATAAACTCGAATGGTATTCGCATGCATCTCACTAATTTGATGAAACCACCTTAAATATGTTTCTTTATTGATACCTAGTTCACCAGGAAAATAACCAGGTAAGGTTGCCCCAATATTAACACCTTTTACAAAGGTCTCTTTAAACCCATTTTCTTCATATAGATAAAAACCGCCATCGTAAATACGTGCGGATGTGGTTATACCATTAATGGTTCTTTCTAGTTTTTTTGGTTTTAAGTTTAAAATCACCACAATCGATGATAATAGCAATAAAACCAGTATAATGATGATGCCTTTTTTCAAATGATACCTCTAGTTCAAATAGTTTTCTCATCAATATTTTAACATATTCATTAGCAAACTTAAAGAAAACCTTCCCTAAAATCAAAAAAGGCCTAATGCTTGTTTCTAATCACCACTCAATTTTGTATCAACCCATTTAGTGTTATGTGTGTGATGCTACCTATTTTAATACAAATTAGCACCCTATGAATTTTTTTAGCACCCTTTGCCTAATTTTAGCACCCCTACTGAAAAGTTGCGCACTCCCTATGAAGTATATTATTCAAGTTAAGACATTATTACTTAAAATGCCCACTATATTGATATGAAGCAGCCTTTACGATCATATTTGTAGAGTCTAGAAATTATCAAAGTTCATATTGTAGTAGTTGATTAACAGCACTTTCTACATGAAATCTGAAAATTTCCTTAATATCTTTACCTTCGACTAGCGTTTTTAAGATTTCTAATGTAAAATCATTCATGAGGGATCTCCTTTGTATATTGGTTTTAGACAACTCTATTATACTGAAGTGAGATTCCTTTTTTAATTATATTCAGATTTTCATTTACACAAAATATTTTACACTATGATTTCTAAACTGTACGTCTATCAAAATAATGATTTTCAGCTATCTTTGCATAACTTAATTCCTTTAATTTAACATCCAGTTTAAAATTAAATTATTTATAAACACGTTATATTGCTTCCAATCCATATTACTTATTGTATCATCCTGCACAACAAGATAATTTTGAAACATCTTTATCAAACGCTAGTGCTGCTAATTTTAACCCCTCGGCCATTGTTAAATATGGAGCAAGACTATCTATAAGATTTTCAATAGTAAGTCCATGTTTTACCGCTAGTAATGCTGCATAAATAACATCTCCTGCATTTTCAGATACAATATGTGCACCTAGTATTCTATGTGTTCTTGTATCTGCAACCAACTTAAATATGCCGGTTGTTTCACGATTTACTATTGCTCTGGGGACTAAATTTAAATTGATTACAGAAGTTTTTACATCATAGCCTATATTTTTAGCTTCTTTCTCTGTTAATCCAACGGTTGCAATTGCTGGGTTTGTAAAAGTAACTGCAGGTACAGTCGATAAATCGATTTTTTTATTTAATCCGCCTATAGCATTGTCTGCAACAATTCCACCTTCATATGCTGCCACATAGACAAATTGTGGTCCTAAAGTAACATCTCCAGCTGCATAGATTTTATTGTTACTCGTTCTTCCATAATCATCTATTATAATTTCATTGCTTTCTCCTACATTAACGTCTGCAGCACTTAAATTTAAAGTGTCTGTATTAGGTTTTCTTCCTGTTGCAATCAATAATTGTTCTGATTCAATAATCTCATTTTTACCATCAACTGTAATATAAACCTTTTTGATATCACCAATTTGTTCTATTCGTTCGTAAGCTACACCTTTAATAAGTTCTATACCTTGTTCAATCAATGATTTTTCGACAGTATCTGAAATTTCAGGATCATAGTCTTTCAAAAGTTGTTTTCCCCTTTGGATAATCGTGACTTTTGAACCTAAATTATGAAAAAGTTGCCCCAGTTCTAATCCAATATATCCTGATCCAATCACTGTTAATCGTCTTGGTGTTTCTTTTAAATCAAGTAATGTTGTGCTTGTTAAATAATCAACAAATTCAAGTCCATGAATTTTAGGTAAATAAGACGATGCTCCAGTAGCAATTAAATAATTTTTTGCAATATATCTATTATTATTAACTTCAATTGTTGTTTTATTAATAAATCTCGCTTCACCTTTAACTAAATCAATACCGTATTCATCGATTAAATTTATATATTTCTGACTACGAAGCTCATTGACTAATTCATCTTTTTGTTTTACTAAAGTTGCTAAATCCACTTTTTGAGCATTTGTTTTTAAGCCAATGAATGGATTAGACTTTGCTGCTTGATTGATTTCTCCTGCTCTAAGAAGCGTTTTTGATGGAATGCAACCTACATTTACACAAGTCCCTCCAACTTCGCCACGTTCAACAATAGCAACTGTTGCACCGTATTCTATTGCTTTAATTGCCGCAGAAAAAGCAGCAGCCCCAGATCCAATTATAATAAGATCATAAATCTTATCATCACTATCGTTTTTATTAAAGGATACTTCTTCTATCATTCCAGCTTGATACTTAATATTATTTATCGCAATTTTTGAAAGTTCGACATCAGTATCTTTTGGAAGTTCAAATATTGCTTCTCCATTGTGAAAACTTGCTTTAACATTTATTGCACCTATTTTTTCAAGTGCTTCCACTATGTGACCCTCGCAACCTTTACAAGTCATCCCTTGTATTTTCATCTTAAGTTTTTTCATAAGTATTTTTTCTCCATTCTAGGATTTACTCCTTATCATATCCATTTAAATTTTAAATTTATTTATTACTTTTATTCTTGTTTAATATATCAAAAATATGTTATATTTTCTTTCGTTGTCAAAATTGTCTAAAGTTCGTTGAGTAGGTTGATTCAATCTAGTTATATTATTATTTGAATTGATACCATTTTCTTGTACTTTATGTTCTTTGTAGTTATTACATCATTCACTGATTCATGAGTCTATATTGGATAGGTGAATACCCGCCTAGCGTTAGTTTAATTCTTTCGTGATTATACCAATAGATATATTCATTAATAGTTCGAATTAAGTCAGCCAATGATTTAACCTTTTGTAAATAGATTGTTTCACACTTAAGTGTCCCAAAGAAACTTTCTATGACTGCATTATCATAAGCGTTACCTTTAGCACTCATGGATTGGACAAATGATGAATTTTTAAGGTAATTACGATATTTAGGGGATTAATATAAGATACCCTGATCAGAGTGTATGAGAAGCTTTGATAAATCTTCTTTTGGATTGATCGCTTTCTTTAGTTTCTTAAGAATTAAATCCTGGTTTTTACTTCTAGAGATTTGATACCCTTTGATTTCTTTGTGGTAACCAATACTGCCGTTTGTTGAAACAAAAAAGAGCTCATTCAATTCAAATCTGCCCTTTTTTGTGATACATGTTTATTATGATACTTGTTTAATCTTCAGGGTTTTAGCATTAATTGCAACAATGATTGAAGATAATGACATAAGGATTGCTCCAATTGCTGGTGGTAATAAGAAACCTGTCGCTTGATATAACACACCAGCTGCAAGTGGCAATGCGATAATGTTATATCCGGTTGCCCAAATTAAATTTTGAATCATTTTGTCTGAGGTTGCTTTTGATAACTTAAGTAGATTGACTACGTCTTTTGGATTGGATCTAACTAATACAATATCAGCAGATTCTATCGCAACATCTGTACCTGCTCCTATTGCAATACCCAAATCACTTTCAACGAGTGCTGGAGCATCATTGATTCCATCTCCAGCCATCGCAACTATATATCCATCACTTTTAAGTTGACTAATTTTTTCTGCTTTTTGATGTGGTAGAACTTCAGCAATCACTTCATCAATCCCTAATTTTTTAGCAACATTTTCTGCAACTATTCTGTTATCTCCGGTTAAAAGTATTGACCTAATATTCGCTTTTTTTAGTTGGTTAATTGCTTCATATGCTTCATCCTTGATTTTATCTTCAAGAGCAAATGTACCAACAACCGTTTTTTCTTTCAATATATAAATAACGGTTTGTCCGTTTTGACTCATGTGATGTCCGTGCTGTTCATCAAATTTGATCTTCTCTTTTTTCAGATAAGCAGGTGAAACTGCTTCGTATAGTATATTGTTTATGGTTCCTTTGACGCCTACCCCTGGTACATTTGAGAACCCTACTACTGATAAGTCTTGAGCTTTTTTGTTTTTAGCAAATGAAACAATACCTTTAGCAATTGGATGATTGGAGTTTTTTTCCAAATTATATGCAATATCAAGCACTTCTTTTTCATCGATTAGGTATGCGTGCATATGATCAACAAAAAATTTACCTTCTGTCAATGTTCCAGTTTTATCAAACACAACTGCGTTTATTTTTCTTGCCGTTTCAAAACGACTTCTATTTTTGATGAGTAATCCATTTTTAGCAGCAATCGTTGTTGATTTACTTGTAACAAGCGGAACTGCAACACCTAAAGCGTGTGGACATGCAATAATAATAACTGTAACAACGCGTTCAAGTATGAATTCGGTAGAGTAACCGTTTAATCCCCAATAGATTGAGGTACCAATTGCAAATGTCATGGCTAAATAGAACAGATATTTAGCAAAGGTATCTGCAAGTCTTTGCATCTTAGAACGATTTTTTTGTGCATTTTCTACTAAATTAATAACTTGTTGAAGATAAGTCTCTGATCCTAATTTCGTGATTTTAACCTTTAGGACACCATCACCATTAATTGTTCCACCAATGACTTGATCTTCCACATCTTTTTTGACTGGTACCGATTCACCTGTAATCATCGATTCATCAAGTGTCGATGTTCCTTCAATAATGAGACCATCAACCGGTACTTTATCTCCTGGTTTAACTAAAACAACATCACCCATTTTCAATTCTGATACAGAGACTGTTTTAATAGTTGATCCTATCATCAAGTTTGCTTCACTTGGCATGAGTTTAGTTAGTGCCGTTAACTCATTTGTAGCTGCAACTGATGATTTCATTTCTAACCAGTGCCCTAATAACATGATGGTAATCAAGGTCGAAATTTCCCAAAAGAAATCATGCCCAGTCAGTCCAAACACCACTGCTGAACTGTATGTATATCCGATTGTTATGGCAACTGCAATGAGACTCATCATTGCAGGACTTTTGGCTTTTAGCTCATGCCATGCACCAACGAAGAATGGTTTACCTCCATATATCATTAAAATAGTTGATAAGATAAAAGCAACATACTGGTCGTATGTAAATCTTAAAGTAAAGTTAAACCACCCTTGAATCATTGGTGACAACAAGACAATTGGTATTGTTAAGATGAGTGAAATCCAAAATCTATTCTTAAAGTCTTGAATCATATGTGAATGGTCATGTCCACCATGGCCGCCATGTCCATGCATATGTGCACCATGTTCATCGTGGTGCTGATGTTTATGGTGATGCTCGTGATTATGATCATCTGCACCATGCAAATGCTCTTTATGCTTTTCTTCATGATGGTGTTCCATATGGTTTTCATTCATCTTTTCATGATGATGGTGATGTTCATTTTCAACATGTGAATGCTCTTTATGCTTTTCTTCATGATGGTGTTCCATATGGTTTTCATTCATCTTTTCATGATGATGGTGATGTTCATTTTCAACATGTGAATGCTCTTTATGCTTTTCTTCATGATGGTGTTCATGACTTGCGCTTTCGAAATGATCATTTGATGCATGGTGATGGTGCTCACCATGATGTTCAAGTTGATCACCTTCGACTTTCTTCTTTGTTACCTTTTCTTTTTTTGTATCCATATATTTTCTCCTCCTTCTAGGATCTTGACACGCTTTTTAAAATCAATTCTTTTGCATAAATTAGTCAAAATTAAAAATTATACTTTTATTATTTATTTAGTACAATGTGTAGGATTGTTATTATTTTAAAATTGCTTTGATTAATGTATTGATTTCTTCGACTTTGAGATTGGCATCATTTTGTTCAATTGATTCAACAACACACGTATTTAAATGATCTCCTATAATTGTTGCTTGTGCCTTTTTTAAAAGCGAAATAGTGGCTTGAATCTGCATAGAAATATCCATACAGTATCTATCTTCTTCAATCATTTTAGCCACACTTTGAATTTGTCCGCTCGCCACTTTAATCGTTTTTAATGCATTCTGATGTTTTTGCATCTTACCAACCTCCTTTATTTATTTTTACTCATGCTTACAAATCTTCTACTACCAAAGAATAACATCAATCTTTCTGCCACCTTTCATCAAATACGTTTTCTACAAATCATTTACTTCTAATATAGTTTTTTTCATCGAGCAGTCTCCTATTATCCCTCCCTCTATGGGGGGTATCTATATTATGCGCCTATTAACCTTATTTGTCAAGAAAAATGTTTCAAAACAAATGATATAATTAATTTAAAAAGATAAACTTGAACTGAATCAAACTGAGGAATCTTAATTGCACAGAATTGCGTACTCTTATTTAACCATTTATAATCGTGTAGAAATTCTATAAAAATGCAAAAATCGACTAAAATAAAGTGACTTTTTAGGCTTTATTAATTTGGGCAAATAGAGAAATGGCCCTATATAGCGAAAAAAAGGCCTGATACAATTGAAATGGTACGATAAAAGTAGACATGTTAAAAAGATTAACACAGTTTACTTTTTTTGTTATATTAATTTAAAGGAGGATTTTTATATGACAAATAAAAAATTATTTCATCTTTATAGCGATGATGAGAAGTTTAGTATTGTTCAAGATCACATTAACAATCGATTATCTATTAGAGCATGTGCTACAAAATATAAAGTGGCGGTCACTTCTATTGTCATGTGGCTACGTTCATATCGATTACACGGTAAAGAGGGATTGAAAAGTCAAATTGGGAGGAAGCGAGGTAGTGGAAAGGGCAGACCTCTTGGCACGTTTAAACCAAAAACTACCATCGAAGAATTAGAAAAAGAAAACATTAAGTTACAAATCGAGATTGAAAGATTAAAAAAAGGTTATCTAGTGAAAGGAGTTGGGGCCAAAAAGGTGTTCATTTCTATAAACAACAAGAATTTCAAATCATTGAACGACTAAGCAAATCTCATTCAGTCGCATTAATCTGTCGCTTAATGGATATCAATCGATCTGGTTATTATAAATGGTTGAATAGAAAGGATAACCCTTCTGAAAGAGAAATTCAAAGAGCAAAGGATATCGCTATAATCAAAAAGATTCACAAGAAACACCCATCGCATGGATATAGATGGATACGAACTTACGCAGTCAAACATTACGGCGTCAACTGGAGTAATCAACATGCTCACCTATGTTGTAAGTATGCAGGGATTATGTCTTCAGGAAAGCATTATCGTTATGTTAAACCTGGTGATGAGCGCATTAAGTATAAAAACCTTATCAACGCTTCATGGCAATATTTATCTCGTCCTCTTGAAGTCATCGTATCCGATATGACAGCCTTTTATGTTAAGGGCAAGTATTATGAACTAACTTTATACATTGATGCTATACAAAAGAAATTTTGAGTTATAAACTCTCTGGTAGACGCGGGGACACTTCTACTTATTTTGATGGTTTAAATGATGTATTAGACATTATTAAAAAAGAAGCATTAACAGAACCGACAGTTTTGCACACCGATCAGGGTTCAGTTTACGCTTCAATAAGCTACAACGAGCTCATAAAAAATTATAACATCAAACGCTCTATGAGTCGAGCAGGAACACCAACAGATAATCCAGTTAATGAATCTTTAATTGGATGGATAAAAGAAGAGTTGTTTATTGACTTTAATTTAGCCAAATCCAGTGATGTACATAACTCAATAAAAGATTATGTTCATTACTACAATAATGAACGATTCTCATATGCATTAAAATATAAAACCCCGGTAGAGTTTAAATCTCAACTGGGGATTGTTTAGAGTCTGATACATGTCTACTTTTTCTTGACAAGTGCAAATTGTATCAAACCAATGTTTCTTATATGTGTAATACTACCTATTTTGATACAAATTAGCACCCCATGTTTTTTTTTAGCACCCTTAACATAATTTTTAGCACCCCTAATTTATGGCTTAACAAAGGGAATTGTTGAAAATGACTGTTGTTGTTACCGAATACAGTCCTACTAGTATCCAAGATAAATATATATTAATGTTTTTGATTCTTCAAAATAAACCATAATAGTAAGGTTTTCTACATAATATATATATTTTTTATCCCATGAAGGAGCATACTTACTGGGTATATCTTTCTGCCATACTAAATGATCCACATCACTTTCTTGATTTTCTGTTAATCTACCTTCAGCAAAGGATAAAACACCACTGAATGTTTCCCGATAATGCTTTACTCCTTCTGGACTAGTCCAGTAATGTTGACCACCATAACTATACTCACTTGTGAAAAAATCTTCATCTACTTCTTTAAATGAAAAAACAGAGTACTGAGCACCATGTCCTTGTGCACCAACTGAAGTGTCTATATAACTATAAAGTATTTCAGCTTCAGCGGGCATTTTTACACCACTAAAATAATCTATTCTAGATTTAATTTCATTATGATTTGTACAACCTGACAATAGAATAATGAATAATATCATTATGAAAATTTTCTTATACATTAAAATATTCCCCCTCAGTACAAAATTTGTGCTAGGGCGACTATTTTGATACACTATCGTACCCCTTTAAAAAGTTAGTACCCTTATGCTATTATTTTTGTATCTCAAAATACAATTTTATTATACCTTTACGTTTTAAAATATAAACGACAAAAGAACAACTAAACAAACTTGATAAATTTTGAGTTTCACTATCATATTAAAACGTTTTTCATTTTTTATTTCCTATCATATTTGATTTTATTTATCAATCCATACAAGAATATCGTTTCCACTTGAATACTCAAATGTGATTCCAGCAATAACGATTTTTCTTATTACACCTACAAATCCAAAATTGTCTTTCATTCTTACAACTACTACACCATTATAAGTTCCATAATAGATTAAAACTTCAACATCATCAATTGTAACAATATCAAAATCATCTACCTTGGGTTCAACGTAAGTTTTGAAAAATACTTGACGAATTTTGTTTAATGTTTCCACGCTCAATGTCTCTGGTTCTTTCGGTGTTGGAATAAAAGTCCCTGCAACACCACCAAGAGAACCATGATAATAAGCGATACTCATCAAATCTTGTTCATTTAACAAATTCTTGTTATAAGCTTCCTGTAGACTTTCAAGTCTTCCCACCTTAACCTCCTCGGACTTATTACACGCTGCTAACGAAAATAGCATTAACATTGCTACCATTAGACCAATTAATTTTTTGATCATTTTGTAAAGCCCTCCTTATTACCTAATTTGTCTATATACTTTTCTCTTTTATCTTGTTCTTACGCCTTAATTTTATAATAGAATATTTTTTTTCGCAAATATTATCATAAAAATTAAGTAATGACTTAAGCAAATCAATTGACTTGTATCCATTTTTGTGAACTGCTACCATTTTCTTATTCTTCATGTTCTTTGTAAATATGGAATGTCAATGGTTTTATTGACATTAATTTAATAGAATTTAAGAATTCATTAAATCAAACATATAAGGTGTCATATATCCTAGTTATGAATGGCACCTTTTTTATTGTAGTAAACCTTAATATTATTCAAGATTTCAAGCTTAGTCAATGCTTTCGTCTTAAAATATTTTTTGAGTAAAACTTCACGTTTAAAACTTTTAAAAAATGATTCAATTACTGCATTATCATATTGATTTCCTTTATCGCTATAACTATTGATAAAATGATTATTTGTTATCACATGTAAATAATCATGTGACATATATTGAGTTCCTTGATAAGTATGGACTATTAATCCTTCCTTTGGATTTTCATATTTAATATCCCTTTCTAGATTTTGAGTAATTAAAGATGTTCGTATGTGCTTATCTAAACTATATCCAACTATTTTTCTAGTATATAAATCTATAAATATAGATAAATATAAATTACCTTCGGCCAAATAATAATTTCAATTTACTTGTATCACGACTATATTACCGTAATGGTTTGCGATTCTTTACGCCCATAGCGGTTTGAAAAATAAAGTGATAGACCACCTTATAATAAATAGCCTATCACTTACCACTTAATATTTTAAATACCTAAAATAACATGTAAATAACTAAAAATGGACAAATTTAATTGAACAGGAGAATAGGATCATCAAATGATGGTCTTTTTCTTATTTTTTATACAAAGTTCAAATCCCCTCTCGAGAAAGTATATTTTTACAAATTGAAAATCAACTTTTACTCAACAAAAAAATCTCGATTTTAAACCCTAATAACGGCTATATTAAGCCATTAAAAGTAGTTTTTTTGTTTTTTGTAATCATCATGTGTGATGCTACCTATTTTGATACAAATTAGCACCCCATGGATTTTTTTAGCACCCTTTAAGGGATTACTAAATTGTATCATGTCCCCCAGATTCTCATTTATTGTGTCCACTTTATTGACATAGAACCAGTCCAGCAATAAATCATTTGTAGAATATCATAAGAAATTAAAGCCCTGTTGAATATTGTAATTTAGTGCAATTTGAAATCTTTAGAGCAATTTTAACAATTGATTTGTACAATTAGCGTATTTAGAATGAAGACGTGATTTATCTTTATAATAATATAGGCTATTCGTACTTTTTTCATAAACTGTAATTGCATATCCTTTACCATTTTTTAGATAAGATGTTCTATAGCTAATTAACCAAGATTTAATATATTGTATGCAATTTTTTCTCGATTCATCGTTAAATACCTCCATCATAAATAGAACTAAATTGTATGTGTCAATTCCTTTCCTTGATGATCCATTAAGAGAATCTATAAGATCCTCATTGATAGTATCCACATTTAATACTTTAATATTAAAATAGTCTGTCCATGTGGGATCACCAAAATTATGCTCAACTTTTGCATGAAATGTGGTCTCATCGACTTGTCTATATTTTTGATCTAGTAATATTTTTTTAATATACTCATAATTCAAGACAGTTTTCATGACGGCAAAATTAATATCCTTTAATCTTTTCATTTCTTTTTCAACTCGAAATTCCTTGCTTAAATTCCAATATATGATAGTCAAAGCAACAGAAATTACAATGTAAGAACCGAGTGCACTATACATTAAAATTGGTTGGCCGTCATAAAATCTAGTAATATAGGTTAAAAATACAAAAATTATAGAAATCAATATCAATAGAAAGTATATTGAAAACAGTATATGCTTCTTCAGTTTTGAACTCACTTTTTTACCTCCATTTGCGCTATATAATTTTCTTACATTATACCATTCGATTGTTCATTAATCTACAATATATCTTTGAATATTCAGTTCATATCGTGTGAATGGTTGAGTAATCGTGTAAATAGTTAGGTAATCGTGTAAATGATTGAATGACATTTTTATACAAGTATATAAAAAGTTGAATTTGTGACTCCTGAATGACTCTAGAGAATTTGAAAATATGGATTTTTCCCCTTTCTGCATAAAAAAAAGGCTTGATACTAAGGGCGAATGGTAATTCGCTTTTGTATCAAACCATTTAGTGTTATGTGTGTGATACTACCTATTTTGATACAAATTAGCACCCAATTAAGATTTTTAGCACCCTACCTAAAACTCTTAAAAAGGGACTGCTAAAAATGGCCGTTGGACTTGAACTATACTCTCCACTTAACATTGAAAGTAAGTGATTCATAAAATCCACTGACAGAATCTTGATATTTATGAGTAATTTTCAAATCATTAAATGACCATCGATGAATATAAAAAGGTTTATTAAGCATCGAAAACAACTTAGAGAATAACTTTGGTGATCCAAATCTATCTTGTAAAAAATCTTTTAAAGTATTATTGTTATTTTCATCAATGTAGATGACTTTTAAATCTTGTAGTTTTTCAACCTTTGTTTGAGAAACAATTACTTCTAGTTTGTATCCAATTTCATTGAAAGTAACGACATTGAATACAATTATATTTTCAGGTAATAGTTTCGCATCAAAGCTATATGTATGTGTCTCATTCTTCGCACAATTTAATAAACTAACTAATTCTTCCTCATTGAGTTCCCAATTAATGCTTATGTTTGGTTCTTGAAACTCTAAACCAAAGGTATCAATATTTTTTTTCATCTTTATATTTAAACCCTCCAAATATTGCTTTTTAAAACTCACTCCCTATGATTAACGATTTTTCTTATTATCCGTTTTACTTAAATAATCATCTATTTTCTTCTGATTATTATATTTAAGTAGTAATCGAAGAAACTCTTTTTTATCATTTGCAAAAAGCAAAAATGCAGATTGATTATAAATCAGATAAGTGTTATTCGCAAAATACGTTATCAAACTATTATCTAAATCAAGCACTAAAAGGGCATCACTTATCGGTTCTTCTTTCTTATAAAATAGTAATGAAAAAGAATAAGCACCTGAAAGGGTCTTAGCATAGAAGTATACCAAGCAGTCTTCAAGGTAAATACTCATGTCATCATAATATAAGGTGTTATCCTTAATAAGCATTTTGTCTTCTAATTTTTCAGTAGCTTTTTTATAATCTATGGTTTTATACTTCTTGTCAAATTCATTTGATTTATCTTGTAAAAGACGAAGGGACATCTTTTTGGAATGAATTACAAATAAAACTAATAAAGGTATAACACTGATTCCCCATACAATTATAGGGATAATTGGAATAATTTCAGACTCTGTAGTGAAGAAAAGTATTATCGCTAAGATTATTACAACTAATGCCCCACCAACCACATAAATCATACCAGGTAACAATCGTTTATATAAAAAGTCATATTGATACGATGGCATATTTTCTTTTTCAAATTTAACAATCTCTTTAAACTTCGCCATTAGCATCAGCTCCTCTGTTCAAAATATATGGTTTCGCTCTTTTTCCTAATGAAATATAAAACTTTTCTGTTTTTATCTCAGTTGTAACGATATCACCTTTCTTTCCATAAGACAATATGAACTCATCCAATCCAAATTCAAAACAACCGAAGTCCTTAATTGTCGATGTAAAATCATTAACGATTCTTAATTTGTCTTTGTGAAAAAAAATCAGTACATCCTTTTCAACAAGAAGATGATTTGAAGAATCATAACACTTAGTTACAATATAGTTTTTTGGAATTTTATAGTATTTCAATAGCTTTATATTAATAACAGCAACAATGTCTCTTGGAATAGTTTCTAATGACTGAGATGGATAATGTTTCTCCAATTTGAGAAATGGAAAAGATAATAACAAAATGGGCAAAACTAGACTGACGAAGATAACCAAAATCGTATAAAATGTTTTTCCAATCGCCGGTTCTATTCTTTGATTGAGAACAATCATAATCCCCAATAAAAAAACAAACAGGATCCAGTATAGGGCTTGAAAAGTTAGGTGAAACCGTCTATTAGCTATATATCTTTGTCTTGATGAATTATCTAGTAGATCAATTCTTTTCCTAAGTAACTTTTTGTCAATGCACTTTGAAAATGGGTACTTGAATCGCCTCATTATAGATCCTCCCCTTGATTATTTTGGTGATGCGTGTAGCAGTTAAATACTAAACGATCATTACCATAATTATACACTATATAGTCTTAAAAAAGTATACTTGTTGTCATCGTGTAAAAGGTTGAGTTATCGTGTAACTTGTTAGGTAATCGTGTTACTCGTTAAATAAAAATTTAATGTGTGAATAGATATTTAAATTTTTGACTTATACTTGACTATCTATAATCTGAAAATAGGGAAGTACTAGCCTTTCTTGATGAAAAAAGTCTAATACTTATCGTATCAGACCAATGCTTGTCTAATGTGTGATGCTACCTATTTTGATACAAATTAGCACCCCATGATTTTTTTTAGCACCCTTAACTGATTTTTAGCACCCCTGTAAATATGGCTTAACAAGGCTGTCAATATCAATTATTTGTGTTTTTTATTGACTCAATGATTAAATCTATAGCAACACTTATGTCTATCATGTGTATCAGATTCTTCTCATATACTCTAAGAGTCATTGTTCTATCTACTATAGTTGCCTATCCAACCTCAATCCAATAAAAACAAAACATAAATTCATTAGGTAGATTGTGTTCTTCAGGCATCTCTAATTTAACAAGGATTGGTGAAACAAGTTCCCAATCTTAGGTTATAAAGTATTATTTTATTAACAGTTATCTAGAATGATATCAAAAGGACTGTAAATGATTTAAACATCATCTACAGTCCTTTCTATTAATTATAGAGTTATGTTTATCCCTTGTACTTTAGCACCCTCATTGCATTTAGAATCGCTATCAACGATACTCCTACATCAGCAATAACTGCTTCCCACATTGTTGCTATACCAAATGCACCTAGAATCAAGAAGAAAGCTTTAACCCCTAGTGCAAATATGATATTTTGCCATACGATTTTTCTTGTTCTCTTCGCAACTTTTACTGCAGTTGCAATTTTTGATGGCTCATCTGTCATAATAACGACATCAGCTACATCAATTGCTGCATCCGCACCAAGTCCACCCATTGCGATCCCTATATCTGCTCTTGCAAGTACTGGTGTATCATTTATACCATCTCCAACAAAGAAGAGCTTACCTCGTTTTGATTTATGTTTTAATAGTTCTTCGACTTTATTTAACTTATCTTCTGGTAGTAATTCAGCATGAACTTCATCTAATCCCAATTCTTTACCAACACTAGTCGCAACAGCCCTTTTATCTCCTGTTAGCATTACGGTTCTCTTAACTCCTAATGCTTTCAATAGTTTTATTGCTTCTTTTGAATCCTTTTTAATTTGGTCAGATACAACGATATTACCTGCGTATTTACTATTAATTGCAATGTATAAAATAGATCCTAAGGCAGATGATTCTTCAAATGAAATGTTTTCTCTATTCATTAAACGAGCATTACCTACTAATACCTCATCGGTATTAACTTTTGCTTTTATTCCATGACCAGAAATCTCTTTTACATCTGAAACAATCTTCTGATTAATTCTTTTATTATATTCTTTGACTACTGATAAAGCTATTGGATGATTTGAAAAACTTTCAACGTATGCAGTTTTTTCTAACAATTCATCTTTAGAAATATTATTTACTGTATTAACTTGGGTAACTTTAAATGATCCTTCAGTTAGTGTACCTGTTTTATCAAACACAGCGATTTCTATATCATTTAGTGCTTCTAAATAGTTTCCACCTTTTACTAATATTCCATTCTTAGAGGCTGCCCCAATCCCACCAAAGAATCCTAGTGGTATCGATACAACCAGCGCACAAGGACATGAAATAACTAAGAATATTAAAGCTCTGTATAACCATTCTTCAAATGTTGCACCTTGAATAAATAGAGGAGGTATAACAGCAAGCAACACAGCTGCAATTGTAACAATTGGTGTATAGACTCTAGCAAATTTTGTAATAAATTTTTCAGTTGGAGCCTTTTTACTTGTAGCAGTTTCAACTAGCTCTAAAATTTTAGCAACTGTAGATTCACTTGCTAATTTAGTAACTTTAACTGTAAGTAAACCATTAATATTAATACATCCTGATAATACTTGTTCTCCTACAGTCACATTCATAGGTACCGATTCACCAGTCAATGCTTTTGTATCCAATGATGAATCACCATCCATTATTATTCCATCTAAAGGAACTCTTTCACCTGGTTTAATAACAATAATATCGTCTACATTTACTTCTTCTACTTTAATTTCGAGAACTTCATCACCTTTTTTAACATTAGCAACATCCGGTCTTATTGACATAAGCTTTTTAATCGATCTTCTCGAACGATTTACTGCTAAATCCTGGAATAATTCTCCTACTTGGTAAAATAACATAACTGCAACAGCTTCAGGGTATTCTCCAATAGTAAATGCTCCAATAGTCGCAATAGTCATTAAGAAATTTTCATCAAACACTTTTCCCCTTAATATATTTCTAAAGGCCCTATATACAACTTCACCTCCAATTAATATATAACTTACTATAAACATTGGAAGATAAAAAATAGATTCTTTATTAACAAATAATACACCAATAAAGATAAGAATACCCACGATGAGTCTTAACATTTCTTTAAGATTTACTCCTTCTCCGTGGTTATGATCATGATCATCATCATGATCTTCTTTACTCATTTCATGAATTTTAACGCCTGGTTCAATCTTATCAATTATCTTTTGTGTTTTTTGTAAGACCTCATTTTTATCAGCTAAACTTGATAATGATAATATAAGTTTCCCTGATAAAAAATCCACTCTCGCTTCTTCTATTCCATCTGTTTTATTCAATTGAGTTTCAATTTTTGCAGCACAATTTGCACAGTCTAAACCATCTATAGCATAAATGACATTTGGGGTTAGTTCACATAGTTCGACATCACCTTCTTCATCTTTCACAATTTTTTTAATCGTATCAAATAGTCTTGCAGTATCAGTTGAATCCGCAACTTGTACCTTGATTTCTTTTGTAACAAAGTTTAAATAGCCTTCTTCAACCCCGTTTAACTTCTTTATCTTTTGTTCAATCTTATCTGCACAACTCGCACAGCTTATTTCTGATAAACTATATTTAATCTCTTTCATGTTTTTTCTCCATTCTATTTATGTTTGATATGATTCATTGCTTGTGTAATTAACACATGGACATGTTCATCTTCAAGGGAGTAGAATACAATCTTTCCTTCTCTTCTGCTCTTTACTAGTTCAGCCTGCTTTAAGACTCTCAGCTGATGGGAAATTGCTGATTGTGTCATGTTAAGTAATACAGCAATATCACAAACACACATTTCAGCTTCATTTAAAGCCCATAATATCCTGATTCGTGTTGAATCTCCAAATACTTTAAATAATTCTGCTAGATCATAAAGGCTTTCTTCTTGAGCCATTTTATCTCTAGCTTGATTTACAATATCCTCATGAATTACATTGCAGTCACATCTTTCAATTGAATTAAATTTTTTAGTCATATTATCACCTCTTTTTAAATCATTTCATCTGAATACTTGAACAAGCATTCATACGTTGTATATTTATTATATTATTGTTTTTCTCTTGTGTCAATAGTTATATGATCATTTATTCAAGTGTTTTTTACATTATTTAAAATATCTCAAAAACATCTACTAAGACATTAGTACCATCCTTTCTCGGTATCCTGTCCCATACATATCCTTTAAACAAATCCTTAAAAATAAAGACTTCACCTTCGTACAAGTTTTCGGTTTCTTTAATAGCTTCATCTAACAGCTTATTACATCACTCATGTGTCAACTCCTTATCAATAACCTTAAAAACAACATTTTTGATAATATCACATGTATAAATCATGTACAAGTCAATGCAAAAACCGCCAATCAAGAGAACCTAACTCTTAATTGACGGTTTATATTAGTATTAAATCATACTTCCATTTCAATTCCAGATTTAAAGCATATTACAAAGTGGTCATCATAAACACTAACATTCTGGATAATCTTCCTTACTAGGGTATCATCATATCTCAGAGTACGGTATTTGTTCCTGCGGATAAATCCTATAAGTTCGTCGATCCGATCATTCTCACCACTTAAGGATGCATCTTCCACAAGTAAACTCTGACACTTTTCACGAAGACTATCTATCTCATCTGCGAGAAAATCGTAATCTTTACCCTTGTTGGCAAGGCTGATCACTTCTTTCTGCTTTTCTTCAAGCAAAGCATTAATCTCTGAAATCTTATATTCTGTGGTGTCGCCAATTACCGCACGGATGTTTTCTTCTAGTGTTCTTATCATGTTATCTCCACCGGCAAGGAGTCTATTAATGGCCGTCATAACCGCATCATATAAATCTCCTCCTTTTACCGTGCGGTTCTTACACGTTTCAGGACCTTGCTCGATTCTCGTAACGCATCGCCATACAAACTCTTTTCTACCGCGTATATTCCAATACACCCGTCTGTAAATGTCCCCGCAATCCCCGCAGAAGGTTATGGTGCTCAAAGCATATTTACTGCTATAGATTCTTTTGTTTTTATCTGTTCCTGTGTAAATATTATTCCTGCGATGAAGTTCTTCCTGAGCCTGTAAAAATAGTTCCTTTGGTATAATCGCCTCATGACTGTTTTCAACATAATACTGTGGGACATGTCCTTCATTCTTAACTCTTTTCTTTGTAAGGAAATCCACGGTGAAGGTCTTCTGTAATAGGGCATCACCGATATACTTTTCGTAGCAGAGCAATAAGAGAATTTTAATTAAACATAAAAGACCTACTAAAGATTTCCTTTAATAGGTCTGAAATATAAAAATAGACTTTTAACTTGTGATTAGGGATATGAGATAATTAATCGTTCCATTTTCAAGCAATATATAGAGACCAAGTCCAATAAACACGACAGGTACAATTATTTTTTTGTACTTTTCTACAGTCTCTCCGATAGCAGATATTGAAGCGAGACTTTGAGATAATTTGCATAGAAACAAAATTCCTAACGCAAATATTACTAAACTTATACTAATATCAATCAAACTCTTTCCTGTAAAATAGGGAATATAAATTCCTAAATTATCTCCACCCATTGCCACTGTTAAACTTGTAAATGCTAAGATTTTTGATCCATCTCCGGTAATTTTTCCCTTGATATCTTCTTCATCAATATCTTCATCCACAAAAATTGCTCTTATACCAAGACCTAGTGGAATTAGACCAATGAGTCCGATAATCCAATCTTGTGGAATAAAATTTAAAAAGTAAGCGGCAATAAGACTAACCAGAACAAGCAGTCCTGTACCTAAATACTGCCCCGCATAAATTGATTTCAAACCTTTCTTGCCTTGACTTGCGAATAAGATAGTCAAAACAACTAAGTAGTCAATTGATGTAGAGACAAAAACTAATAAAGCGGATACTATTGTTTCCATTATTTCTCCTTTCAAAATGTTTAATTTTTTAGACAATCAAAAATTGACTGCAAATACATTGTGCCTTGGCAGTTGCCAATGGAGACATATGAAGAAATAATTTCACAATTGTCCCACCTTTCCTTTAAATAATAGCTATATTATACTATAATAGTAGGATTTTTTCAAGTGCGTTGATAGAAATACAAAATGATGGATATTCTTATCATTGTTCCATTACCTTTAATTAAATTTACATCACATTGGGTATTATAGTTATTTTAAAGTAACAAGATATTTGTAATAAAATACACAATATTATGGACTTGACTCTAAAAGTTAGACTTAAAACCAACTAATAGTTGATAATTTATTTAGTTTAATTTATTTTAATAAATTATATATGATTATGCTGTATATACACTCCTAAGATTTTTACTATTGATATGTTCCCATAAGGTATCTTCCAAATAGAAAAATGGCTTCTAAAATCTCTTGTTTTAACTTATTAAATTCTGATAAATATATAAAGCTATCATTAGACTTCAATTTAATCCTTTGAGTTTTAACTATGTTACCGTCATAGATTACTTCTACTTTAAAAGATCCTTCTAATGCATTAGGGACTATGAACTGCTTTGTTTCTTCATCTATGATGAACTGATACCAAAAACCTGTACTTAGTGTAAACTAGAATATATGCAGGAGGCATCATATGAAAGATAAAAAGAAAAAGAATAGGTTGTGGAGCGGAGAATTCAAGTTAAAGGTAGTTTTAGACATCATTGAAAATGAACTGTCATACAGTCAAGCGGCACGTAAATATGATATGTATTTATCATCAGGAAGTCTTAATGATACACTACCTGCTAGGTGGGTATATCAGTATAGACTCTATGGGAAAGAGCGTTTTTTTCAAACACCTAAAGACTATAGAAAGAATCCAGTTAGAAAGTTTCATAAACCATCTAAAGAGGTAGAACAGGATTTAGAACTGAAAGTCAAACATCTAGAAATGGAACTTGAATATACAAAAAAACTTACCGCCTTAATTCAGAAACAGGAACGAACAAACAAAAATACCAAGTAGTCAAGGAATTAAGGCGAAAATATGCATTAAAAGATCTACTTGAGATATCAGGACTTCCAAAGTCGGTTTATCACTATTATGAGCATCGTAAAGAAACAGATAAGTATCACGATATCAAGATACTTATTTCAGAGATCTTTGAAGCTAGCAATCGAACTTATGGCTATAGACGCATCAAACTCGCCCTTCAAAACTTTTATCAGGTCAAAATAGCCTATAAAACAGTTGTTAAACTTATGAAAGAACTGCATATCGTTTGTAAGGTAAGAAAAAAGAGATATCGTTATATCTCTCAAATATCGAATAAAATCACACCCAACTTACTCAAAAGAGACTTTAAGAAGGATGATCCTAATATAGCTTGGGTCACAGATGTCTCAGAGTTTAGGTTCAATCGTAAACGGTTATATCTATCTGTCATTCAAGACCTTTACAACGGCTAAGTCAAAGGTTATCAAATCTCTAGAAGTCAAAACCAGGATTTAATTCTTAAGACACTCAAGAAAGCGATTAATCCAAATGAAGATTTATCAAAGCTTCTCATACATTCTGATCAAGGTATCTTATATCAATCTCCAAAATACCGTAATTATCTTAAAAAATCATCATTTACACAATCCATGAGTGCTAAAGGTAACGCTTATGATAATGCAGTGGTTGAAAGCTTCTTCGGGACACTTAAATGTGAAACTATATATTTACAAAAGGTTAAATCTTTAACTGATTTAATTAGAACAATTGATGAGTATATCTATTGGTACAATCATGAACGGATTAAACTAACGCTAGGTGGGTATTCACCTATACAATATAGACTCATGAATCAATAAATGATACAATAACTACAAAGAACATAAAGTACAAGAAAATGGTATCAATTCATAATTTGTCTATTTTAACTGAATTTAGGAACAAAAAAAGGCCTGATGAGTGTATCAGACCTATTCTAGTTAGATGTGTGATGCTACCTATTTTGATACAAATTAGCACCCTAACAAAAATTTTAGCACCCTTGATGAAAATTTTAGCACCCCTAGCAATATTTTTAGCACCCCTAGTTTTTCAGGTTGTTCTTAGAGGGTTTAAATCTCATTATATGCGCTGTGTTGGGATACTAATTTTAAAGCTCAATTTCTAGGTGATCTTAAAATCTAAATATATGCGCCGTGTTAAATACTAGACTTATTCATCGTTATCCCTTTCTCATATGATATATCATTTCTTAAAATTTTGTTTATTCTGTAAGTTTTAATATCTAAGCATGTTCTTCTATTTTTTTAGTATATTCGTGTAAAATAGAATCAAAAGTAGAGAGGAAATTCTAAATTATGAGTTTAAAAGTAAATAGTGTCACAGTAGGTCTTTCTGTTAGTGATTTGAACAAAGCTTCTTTGTGGTATGGAAAACTCTTTGTACTAGAAGAGAGTATGAGTCCTGTAGATGGTATAGTTGAATATTTGGTTGGTCCTATTTGGTTACAGTTATTTGAGGGCTCAATAACAGAATCAGATCATGTGTTACGCTTTGAAACCGATGATATTGATAAAGAGTTTATCCGTTTAAAAGATCTTGGAATACTTACTGAGGAAGTCATAGAAGATATTCCAGGAGTTCTTCGTTATTTAGATTTTAAGGATCCAGATGGTAATCAGTTATCTTTTTACTGGTTGTATCCTAATGCTTCATTTTAATAACTATACCTTTAAAAAATATTTATTAAATAAGTCCGATTTTTTTAGGACTTTTTTTATATGTAAAATTATAATCGTGTAAAAATCCAATAAATCGTGTAAATCCTCTTATAATCGTGTATTTTCAAGGGTAATCGTGTAAAACTTTTTTCACGACTTTTAATACACAACCTTAAGATCATCAAAACCCGTTGTTAATTTACAATTAGTTTCTGGCAGAAAGGAGGAAATATCCTTTATGTCAACAAAAAAAGTTTGATCACATTGTATCAAACTTCCATAATTTTTGTGGTGTCTCTTTTTACTAAAAAGGTAGCAACTTTTTCCCCTAAATAAAACTAAACAGTAAGTTAAAGTCCGTTTTTGAGTAAATAACGGTAACCAGTGGTATCTATGGGTAAATGGTGGAAAAATCGGTTGTTTGCGACACTGGTAGTTGAAGATCGTTTTTGAGTAAAATCGAGTAAAAAGCAGTGATAAGTACTTTATTTACAGAGCCATGAATTGAAACTTTGTGCTTGCGTTAGAAAATTATTCAAGTACTTTTTTTGATTGTCAAGGAATGAAAGATTATCACTATGCTTTTCAAAGTCTAATTTCTTAAAATATTGATGAATCAAATGATTTCTTTTTCCTAAAATTTTTTCAAGAGAATTCACCTTGTCATTCGGTAGAATTTCTGATTTTCTTATCATATCAACAATTTGTCCAAGCGTCATTTCTGCAAAAGTATTTATTCCTAATCTATTAAGTAAATTCCATTCTATATACTGTACAACTTTAATTATTTCACCAATTGCTGTGTTTATATCATTTGTTAAATTGGATGTGGTTGGATAGTAATAATAAATCAATTAAACCCCTCCTCAATGATATGCTCAAGCATTCTAAATGCTGCTTGTTTTTTTGCATCCTTTTTAGAGTTAGCAATCGAATAAAAATAGTACTCATAACCATCTATATGGCATTCTAATCTCCACTTATAAACACCATCTTGATATATCTCTTCTTCACTATAACTGGGTTGTTGAATATAACCCTTTTGGAAGAGTTCTTGAAGTTGATTGATTGCTCTATCTAGTGATGGCTGTCCCACTATATCTTCTACTGAATAAAACAAATCATTTTCCTTTAAGTAATCTATCACTTGTTTAGCAAGATCCATTTTGGCTTCTCTTTTATTATCTGCCTCAGCAAAAAATTCTTTTTCATCAAGTTCAATTCTAAATTGCCAGTGATAAATGTGTCCTCGATAGTTATCTCCATATCTCCAAATAGCATCTTGTGGTGGATTTTCCCACAAGTCATAAAACTCATAGTCTGGTAAACCATATCCTTTTTTTTGATACCATTCTTGAAGCATACCAATATAGTTTTCTTCAGTTTCTTCAAAGTTATTATCTATATAAGAATCTGGGTCTAGCATGACATCAATGAGTTCATCAAGTATCTCTTGGTCAAAGTCAGAATCAATTGCTACTGCTCCGATGATAGCTTCAAACAAATCTTCCTTAACTGAATCTTCATTAATAACTCCTTGTTGTTCATCACCCTTGCCAACTTGCATAAATTCTACAATATCTAGTTCATCCATCTTTTTGGCAAGCATAGATTTTTGGACAAGTTTCTTTTTCTGTTCTGTAAAGTCTTTTTCTGTTTTTGAAGAAACAAGTCCGTGGTTTTGCTCTTCTGTGAATGAATATACTAAATTCATTAAAATACTATGAGATAGGACACCATCTCCAATAAACTCTAACACCTCATTATCTAAAGTTCCCGGGTGTTCTTTTGCATACGACCTTCTCGTAAATGCTTGTTCTAATAATCTCTTGTTTTTGAATTCATAAGAAATTGCTGATTCAATCGTTTTAATGATATTTTGTTTCATAAAATATCCTCCTTTCATTTTCGATTGGAGGATGTATTTTAATAGCCCAAAAAAGATTGGGACTATACTATTCATAAATTGCTTGATATGAATTTTAGGATTTACATAACCACCACGATAGTTAGATAAATCATTTTATTCATATGAATCAGTTATAAATACTACATCCACAAAATTATTTTACATTAATAACTACATTTTTACAAATCATTTGTTTTTTGTTAGTTAGTTTCTTAGGTTCAATCTAAAACTTGCTATGCACTTACTTCTCAATATGCTAATTATTGATTTTACTTAAGATATAATAAACAAAATCTTGTCAATACATACTTCTTATAGTAGATAATAATTTGTTGGAAAATAGTTATCTCTGATTTGATATTTTGTAACAACCTTTATTTCAAGTTCTTTGAGTTGTTCTTTGACTTCACCAAAATTGATGGCATCTTGAACGATTTTTAAGTCTTCTGAGTATCCCAAGTCGATGATTCAATCATCATTTGTGTGTGCGACTAGCACATAGATTTTTGTTGGCATTTTCTTCTCCTTTTTTGCTTTATATACTTTGTATATAAGTCTTTAAACAAACAATACCGCTAAAAGTTTTAAAGTCTACTAAATAGCGAAACTAATTGAAGATAATGTTAGAACAAACCAATTCTGCGATGGAACATACATAAAAAGCATTTGGAGTGCGAGGTAGAGGTAGGAATGAGCCTATTTTGGATGTCTGTTTACCACATGAGTTTCCGTTTCTATGACTTCAATTACCGCATCGTTACTGTGATTATACCGCCCACCTTAAAGTCCTATGGGTTGGCTCAGAGCATACAAATTAAAGAAATATTATAACTGCAGTATAGGGGGTGCAGTTTAGAATTTTTAAATGCACAAAAAAAGACCCAATCAAGGGTCTGAGGTCGTAAAGTTTTGAGTCGTTTTCAAATCCATTTTTCCAAAAAATTGCCCCACGTATTTTGGATGTGGGGCGTTCGGTGTAGATTACATTAATGTTTTAATTATAGAGGGGGGAGTGCATTACTCTCAAATCGTTTTTTAATTGCTTAATAACATAGACACTCACTCATTTGAAGCTTCTATTGCTGAAAATATGTAGGACATAAATTCTATTAAATCTTCATAGAACTGTATCATTTTATCTCTATCAATACTTTTTACTTCATTATTATTGATACCCTTATCTGTTGGATACCTATAAAAATCCCCGTGCCTATCTATATTACTAATATAGTGTATTACTTGTTCAACTTTATTAATTTCTTCAATATTCCAATGGAATTTTTTTGAATACATTGAAAATATCGGTTTTGAATATTTCCATATCTCTTTCAAATCGTGTGTACTCCAAAATATTTCAGGTAAATCTTTATTGTTATCTGTTTTTAAGTCACTTTTTGCACTATTATTAAGTGTGTTCACAATCTCTTTAAGATAAATTTCTACCGAATGTCTAAAGCAAAATATTGTTGGAAACATTAACCACTCATCACTCTTACCTAAGTTCTTAGAAATAATTACGGCTGATTTCGAGAACCCCTCTATCTGTTTATATAGATCAACTGAATTAATCTGCCAAGTGTATAAGTGTCCTTCTCCTGTATTTGCCCTTATCAAATATTCACCATTCGGCGATTTTTCTTCTTTTGCTTCTCTTGTTATTTTAAATTCTTCTTCATCAAGCATTCTCTCTGAATAGCTAAAATCTAATAGCACTTCAAAAGCATACAGCGATACTTTAAACATGTCATCAAAATTTATAAACTGATTTTCTTTTCTAAATTTTTGGTCCATTGAATATCTTAATAATGATTCGTTTTCATCTTCAATAATTATGTTCTTCAAGTACATTGAAATCCAAGGATCCTCTACTGGTTTACTCTTAAGTTCAATATAGGCCTCTTGTAAGTTATGTTTAATTCTAGAAAATATGGGAGAGCATATATTCTTTTTATTCTCATTTTCTTTCAATATCATACTTTTTAACAATAATTCTAAAGCATGTCTCATGCAATATAATAGTACCAGCGATAATCCATCTATGAGGCTGTTAGCCCATTGCTCATCGCATATGAACCTATATACTTGACATGATGCTTGATGATAAGCCTTTGCCATCTCTTTGTAATTGAACTCAGGATCTGATTTCATAAGTTTAAATTTTTTATCTTCATTTTGATAAGAAAAAATGTTTATTAACTTGCCGTCTTTGTAAAATTGATGAATCTTTTTAGAATCTAATCCTTCAGGATATAAGTCCGAATATTTTACTTTTATCATTTTATCACCTTTTTTTATATTTATTTTAGCAAAAAAAATCCTATTTCTCAATAAGGTCTCCATTTCCATCGTATTCATATTTTTCTTTTAAACCATGTGTCTCTTTATTATGACATCTTCTACATATGCATTCTAAGTTATCTAAATCAAGTGACACATTAAAGTCATTTACATTTTGTTCAGTTAAAGTAATTCTATGATGGACATCTTCTGCAACACCACCACATCTAGCACATCTATAGTTTTCTTGTTGCATCTTATATTTACGTTGCTTTTGCCATATGGATGAGTTATAGAATTCTCGGATTGTCATACGCCAAATGCCTTAATGAATCTACCTTATCTAATCTTTCCCAAGGCAGTTTATTTGTAATTACGCCAACATGTCCATATGACGATAGTTCATAATAATTATTTGCTCCTATTTCATTAGTTATTGATTTTGGTTCAAAGTTAAAGACTTGATGAATAATTTTCAATAGTTTTTCTTCAGTAATTGAACTGGTACCAAATGTATTAATTGATACACTTACTGGTTCTTTGATACCTATTGCGTATGCAACACCTATCTCACATTTTTTTGCAAGTCGAGCTGCAACAATATTCTTAGCAATATATCGTGCATAGTAACTTGCACTTCTATCTACTTTAGATAAATCTTTTCCACTCCATGCTCCACCACCATGAAGCGTAAGTCCACCATAACTATCGCATTGTAGTTTTCTACCTGTAAGACCTGAATCTGCATATGACCCACCTTTAACGAATTCGCCAGTTGGATTAATTAATACTTTCGTATTACTAGTCATAAGTTCATTTGGAATGGTTTGCTTGATTAGAGTATGAATCATTGGTTCATATGTTTCTATTTTAATCTCTGGTCTTGTTTGAACTGAAACTACAACAGCTGTGATTTCAACTGGTTTGTCATTGTCATACCTTACTGATATTTGACACTTGCCATCTTTACCAAAGACATCTGGTTCTTTAGTATTCAGCTCATCAAGTTTAATAGCAAGTTTTCTTGATAATACAATTGGTAGTGGCATTAATTCTTCAGTATCACTTTCTGCATAACCATACATGATACCTTGGTCACCAGCACCACCCTTATCAACACCCAGTGCGATATCACTTGATTGAATACTTATCTTTTCTAAGATTTCAAACTCTTTGCTATCAAGTCCAATATCTTCTAGACATTGTCTAGCTAGTTCTTTATAGTCAAGTGCTGCATTTGTAGTAATTTCTCCAGCAATGAGTAGCAGTTCATCTTTGATTAAACACTCAATGCCTGCTCTTGTATCTTTATCTTGTTTGATTAGTTCAGTTAAGATGTAGTCTGCTACTTGATCACATATCTTATCAGGATGTCCTCTTAAAACTGATTCACTTGTTTTTATCATACTTGTTCTCCTTGATTAAAGAATTCTATATTTGATAACGGATTTTTATTGCCATTTCTTATTAAGTAACAGTTATCTGTACTACCTTTTAAGTTAATGTATCTTTTAACGATTACATCTACATAGTTTTCATCAAGTTCATTTAGGTATGCATTTCTCTTTAATTCATCACATGCAATTAGAGTAGAGCCACTCCCACCAAACGGATCTAAGACTTTATCATTTGGTTTAGATGAGTTCTTAAGCATATCTGCAAGTAAAGATATTGGTTTCATGGTTGGATGTAAGTCATTCTTGGTTGGCTTATCATGGTTTAAGACACTATTCTTAAGCGAATAGATATCTTCTAATCTTTGCACTAACTCATCTTTTTTCATTGATTTGAAATCAAGGCTTGGTGCATCAATTACAGTTGTTAAGGTTCTATCATCTGTAAAGTAATGACCTTTACCTTCTTTCCACCCATAATAGATACATTCATGTCGCCACTGGTAATCTTGTCTCCCAAGGACTAATGTATTCTTATTCCAGATAAGTTGTTGTCTTGGTTTTAGATTGTTAAGCTGTAATGCTTTATCAAACTCAACGAGTGATGATGAACCATGACAGACATAGTATGAGCCACCTGGTTTCATAACTTCTCTCATGTTTTTGAATACTTTAACTAAAAATTCTAAGAAGTCTTCAGAGGACATATTATCGTTCTTAATTCTTCTGTTATCAAATTGTTGATTACCATCGCCTTTAGCACCAACATCGACATTGTATGGTGGATCTGTTAATACTAAATCTATTTGATTACCATCAACTAATCTTTTAATATCTTCTTCTTTGGTAGAATCACCACATTGCAATCTATGGTTGCCTAATATGTATATGTCACCAATTTGTGAGAACGGTATTTCTGTGAGATGTTCATTTGGGTCAAAGTCATCTTCATAAACTTCTTCTACGTAATCATTTGTTTCAAAGCCAAAAAGGGACATATCAAGCCCATCAATATTTTCTAGTTCTAACTTTAACTTTTCAATATCCCATGTAGCAATCTCACCAACCTTATTATCTGCAAGTCTAAATGCTTTAACTTGATCAGGTGTTAAGTCACTTGCGATAATACATGGTACTTCAGTAAGTTTAAGTAAGATAGCTGCTTTTAATCTTGTATGTCCAGCAATGATTACATTTTCGTTATCTATAATAATTGGTACTTTAAAACCAAATTCCTTAATTGAATTAGCAACTGCTTCTACAGCTTGAGCATTATCTCTAGGATTGTTTTCATATTCTTTGAGTTCACTTACTCTTTTGTTTATTATTTGCATCAATTTCTCCTATTTCTAAACGTTCCCAGTCGTTTTCATTTTTCTTATCGATCACTTTTTGTTCAGATAGTTCCAGTTCATATTTCTTTTCACTATATTCTTTGCCGAAGTTCACGATAAGTAAGTATCTGGCAACACTCATATCGCCAATGATTGTCCTAGTTTGTTTAATAATTTTCTTTTTGGTACCAGTTGGGGTTTGTTCAATGATTTGGTCTTCATTGGTAATGGTAAAACCCATTGCACGTTCAAACATTTTTTCTAGTAATGACTTCTTAAGTAAGTTTCTACCATCTTCGTATGCTTTATCTATGTCTTTATATTTTTTTCTAAGTGCATACAACGAGTTTTCAGCCATACCAAGTTCAGAAGCAATCACACCCATACCACATGAACGACCAGCTAGTTCTTTAATAAGTTTTAATTTGGATTCCAAGGTACCATCAGTTTTCCATTTTTGATAATTGTCCTTTCTCATCATCAGTCCTCGTTTCTAAAGACTATAGAGGAACTACGACTATTTCTCGCACTGCTTATCGCAGTAGGTTCATTACCAGCTCACATGGATTTTACCGCATTATATCTTTTTTAATGGGTTGGCTCAGAGCATAAAAAAAGAACCAATCTTAAGATCAGTTTTATCTTCTTACCAATTAAAGATTATGAAAGACTTGCATAATCAAAGTTATTAAGTTTAAATACAAACAAGCCCAGGAGGAACTTATAAATGAATGAATTTTATCCAGACTTTAAACTTATGAAAAACTACCATAACCGACACCTATCAAAAAGAGCTTTTATTGAAAGTGGTACTACTTATGGTAGATGGAATGAAACTTTATATCAAGTTAAATTTTATGAAGACGCTGTATTGACTGATTCATTTGTAGTAAATGAAAAAGCACTAGCGATTGCTAATGCTCGTGAATTTGTAAAACGTAAAACTGCTTATCGAATATGTTCGTTATCTTAACATTATCAATCAATTTTGGGTGATTTTTCAATTGCATAAATATATTACACTATGGTTTCTCATTACTAGGATATATATCAAATCTTTATTTTGATGTCAGCAATGCTTAATAATACACTTTAAAATACATCTACACTTTACTTAACTTTTCGTAACAATCTCAATCCATTTAGAATAACAACCAATGTACTTCCTTCATGAATCAAAACTGCATAGCTCATTTCCATCATACCTAGAATATTCATTGTCGTTAAGAATAAAACGACAAACATTGAAAAAATAATGTTTTGCACTACGAGTACTCTTAATTTTTTAGATACTTTATGTGTATATGCAAATTTTTTCAAATCATTTTTCATCAGCACTGCATCAGCAACATCAATTGCTATATCTGTACCTTCTCCCATTGCAATCCCAATATCTGCTGCAACCAACGCTGGTGCATCATTGATACCATCACCGATCATTGCTGTAACGCCATATTTTGATTTTAACTCGTTGATGATGTTTGATTTGTCTTCTGGTAAAACATTTCCTTTGACCTCATCAATTCCAAGTTCACGTCCAACCGCCTCTCCAGTACGTTTTGCATCCCCAGTTATCATCACTGTGTGAATGCCTTTTTCTCTAAAATAACTAATCGCTTCTTTAGAGGTTTCTTTTGGAACATCTTGAATCGCAATTAACCCTAATACCTCTTCATTTGTACCAAAGTAAACAACTGTTTTTCCATTATATTCAAAATTTTCTGTTTGTGCTGAAATTTCATATGAAACATGGCTGTAAGAGCTTGGTTTGCCTACATGATAAGTGATGTTCTTATATTCTGTTGCAAGTCCAACACCAACGATGTTTTTTGCAGTCAGTTTAACTGTTTTTCTATTTGGAAAATGTCTAATAATTGCTTCGGCAAGTGGATGATTCGATTGTTTTTCCATCGAAACTAAAACATCAAGATAAAGTGATTCATCCTCTTTTGAAACACCAGATTCAAAGAATACATCTGTGACAACAGGTTTTCCTTTTGTTAATGTTCCTGTTTTGTCAAAAGCTACTGCTTTTAAGTCAGACAGATTAGATAGATAAGACCCACCTTTGAATAATACACCACGTTTAGCTAAATTTGAAATTGCAGATAATGTTGCTGGTATGTCTGTTGCAGCAAGTGCACAAGGAGATGCACCAATTAAAAACACCATAGTGCGATAAAAACTATCTGTTTGTCCCCAATCAAATATATAGAGACCTAAAAGATAAAAGACTGGTGCTAACAAGAATATTATAGTCACATAGGCTGGTTCAATTTTTTTTATAAATGCTGCAGTTTTTGAAATATTAGTTTGTGTCTGACTGACCAGTTGTATAATTTTAGCGAATACAGTTTCTTTACTATCTTTGGTAACTTCCATTACAAACGTTCCATTACCATTCATTGTACTGCCAAAAACACTATCGCCTGCTTTTTTATCAACAGGTATACTTTCACCAGTAATAGCTGCCTGATTAATGACTGATTCTCCTGACAAAATAATACCATCTGTTGGTACTTGATCACCATTTAAAACTTGTAGTTTGTCACCAACTTTTAGTTCAGAGACATCAATGATTTTTGTTGTACTATCTGCTTGAATCAAACGTGCCGTTGTTGGATTAAGCTTTAATAAATTTGTGATTTCTTTTTTACTTTTACCCTCTGCATATTCTTCTAAAAAGTGTGCTCCAGCAAAAATCAAGATGAGTAATGCAGCCTCTCTATATTCAGCAATAATAATAGCTCCTAAAGCTGCTACAGTCATTAAAAGATGAATGTTTGGTATAAATCTTCTTCTTTGTATACTATTTTTAACAGTATCAGCAATGCCCTCAATAATGATATGGTATCCCGATAGTATCAAAGCAGTCATATTTAAAATATCTCTTGTAAGTTCATGTTCAACAAATAAACCAACAATATATGCTGTAAGACCTAGAAAAAACATAATGACTGCGTTTTTCCCTCCATGACTATGTCCGTGGTTACTGTGATCGTGTTCATACTGGTTATGGTTATGGTCTTCGTGATCATGTTCATAATTATTATAGTTGTTCTTCAATTTCTCGTCCTTCATTTTCATTTCTCCTCTACGTGTTCTATCGCTTGATCAAATATCATGTATACATGATTGTCAGCAAGTTTATAGTAAACTTCCTTACCTTTTTTTTGAAAGGTTACTAAGTTAACATCTCTTAAAGTTTTTAATTGATGTGAAACCGCACTTTGAGTCATCTCAAGTTTATCAACAATTTCATTTACACTTAACTCTTTATTTTTTAGTGCATAAATAATTTTAATTCTAGTTGGATCCGAAATTGTTTTAAACAAGATGCTTACTTTGTGTTCAATATCAGGTAATAAGCAATCATTTTCTTTCATTTTAAATCCTCCAATTTATTCTAATACCATATTTATAATATTTAAAATATGACTAAATATGTAACATTTCAAGTTATGTCTTCATAATCAACCTTATTGTTTTTGCATTAATAAAACTAATTGAATGAACAACCACTTCAAATTTTATTATATATGATTATATGTTCATATAATATCATATAAAATTCTTGCTGTCAATATATTATGCTTTTTTATTAATAGCATTTAATTTGTTCCCTATAACAAAAAAGACACTAGCGATTCCTAATGTCGTGACATTTTTGACTACAGACTACTTACTGAACTTAAGGACCATTAGATCCAGTTAATGTAGTAATTCATTTTGGATGTTATTAAATTTTCTCGTATTTACCCAATAGCGTATATCAATTACTTCTATAGGTATATCTTTTACTCATTTAAGGCTTCATAAACTGTAGTTATTGAATTTATTAATTTGCTTTATTTTAATTCTTTGTATGCATCACTCTTAATCCATTCTCCATAATCATATACCTCAGTTACTGCTATTAAAACAAATAAAATCAAGGAAATAATAAGGAAACTTATATTTGATTGATTCAATAATCTGGTAGATTCAGATAAATTTAAGTATGTTGCTGTTTCACTTTTAATTTCAAGAACTGTATTTTTTGATATGTAAGTAATGGTCAACTTATCACCCACTTCTATATAATCAGTAAAATGTTCATAACGAAATACTTTTTTATAATGTGTTTCAATCTCAAACTCTCTATCATTAATATCTTTGATTAAGTAATAGTCAGAATCCGCTTCTACATGCCTAATAGAAGAGAAAGTGATAGTTTCTACTTGATGATTATTGAGCTGTTTTATAGCATTTAGGGTTCCAATTAACATTCCCACAGGAAGCATATAAACCGCAATATATATAACAATTCGTATTGTGAATGCTTTTCTTTTTGTCACTTTTTTCACCTCATTAGTCATAGATTTGTATTATTCTCTTATTTACGCTACTTAGAATAGTAATTACTCATGATAGTACACGATTTACTCAATTAAAACGTTAGAAACTCGTGTTATTGAAACAATTAATTTGATATCTTTTTTAGCATCATCATACAACTATAAGCTAATTGAAATCTATTTCCAAATTATCAGATACAACAAAATGTGGTTCATCTGAATTGGACTTGAAAAATCTCTAATGTTCATTTCCATAACCATAACTGTCAGCACTTGAGTCAATAATGATTTGAATTTTCAAATCATCTTCAAGGATTATATCAATATCTCCAAGATCATTTATAAATAATGACAAGACTTTCTTATTATCAAATTTATTTCCATACATATCGATTTTGACATATAAGTTTGTTCCTAGATTATTTTCATCTGAATAATCTTCTTTATTAAAATAATCCGTTCTTGTAAATAAAATATGATTGTTTTCGATAAATCTTACCAACGTTTGGCTATGTATGTGAAATTCAATATCATCTTTTGTGAATGTTAGCATAATTAAATCTGCAGCATAACTAATTCTAGTGATTTTTGCTTCTTTAATAACACTAAGTGCATTTTTAATCTGATCAATATTATTCATTTTTTAATCCCTTTCATGATTTACTAATCTTTACTCAATAACAACTATCTATTACTCATGTAGGTATACTATTTACTCAATAATGGACTCATAAACGCTAATTATTGAACAGATTTGTTATCTTCTTTTTTATCAGTTCTTGTTCCACGAGAATCATTTAACTTTGTTGTTTGCTCCTTCTAATTAATGATTCTTTATTTACCCAAAACAAATGATTACCATTAGTATCTTCAAAACCTCTTTTTGTAGATATGTCAATCATAAATAGTCCATCTTTTTTTTCTTTTACTTCACAAGGTATACTGGTCTCAACTTTTCCAAACTTGAGTCTCTCTACTAATAAATCTAGCTCACCATCAAATAAAACTGGTATTTTATCTTCGACTTCAATTTTATTACTATCTGAATCTAGAAAATATGCTACACACCAGCCTGGATAAGATTCAACATCTGTTATTTTTTCAATTGTAAGTTTTAAAATTGCTGTCATAATCTTTTTCCCCCTATTTACTCAAATTCACCTATTTGACACCAATAAAAGTATATCATTTTCCTATTTAAGACATCATAAACAGTGATTATTGCATTGATTATTTTCTAGATATGATCAAGAATCTATGTTCGGTTGATTCAATATAACCAACTTCTTTAATTCTTTTATTTAAATCAATAAACTTATCAAAATGTCTTTCTACTGAAAAATCAATAAATTCCCAACTAATGATTTTAGCAAAATAAGCGATAGCTCCCAAATCAAAGAATTTTATTTTAGGATAATACTCTTGTTGATCAATGACTTTAAATCCTTTATTTATTAGACGTTGAACTGATTTTTCAAGTGTCATTTCTGGAAATTGATCCATATGTTTATCATCAAAAAAAGTAGCCAGATCTTTGTTGTTAAATGCACCAATTTGCTGCGTAATAAAGATGCCACCTTTCTTTAAAACACGATATACCTCATTTTCATCATATGATTCATGTCTATTAATGACCATGTCAAAATGATTTGATGGAATGTTAGTCAATTGATTATTTTCTGTAATTGGGTAAACTTTAATACCTTTAGGTGCTAGTATTTCTTGACATAGTTTAATATTAGGTTCATAAGCTTCTGTCACAGATGTTAATTGGTGTGGATGATTAAGTGTTAATAAGAACTCGCCACCACCTGTTCCCATATCAAGCAATGTATCTGTTGGGTTTAAATACTTTAAAAGTATTTGCTTGTATTCCCAAGGTAGTATTTCGTTTTCCCATCTATTATTCAAATAAGAAAAATCCCATCCCTTAAATGTTTGTTCTTCTTCTTTAATTAAATACTTTTTTAGTTCGTTGTCGTTCATAAATTTACTTCCTTATCAATTTACTCGTATTTACTCGATTTTGACTACCCATTACCCATAAAAGTATATCCTTTTCTGCTTTAAGACATCATAAACCACTATTTATGACGTTATTAATCTGTAGTTTTTTTCTTATAAAAAGAGAAGTCACTTTTTTTCAATTTACAATAAATTTCCTGATCTAACTCATGAAATCCAAAGATATCATCATCTGTAATAATGTCTCTTCTCCATAGTTCATAATCGAGTAAAAAACATTTCCCAGCATGTTTTTTTATGTACTCCTCGTTTAAATTATTTGACTCACATAAAACTACCATTGCTGCAAGTTCATTCAAATCATTAAAATCAAATTTGCAGTTTGAATTAATTTTCAATATTGCGTAAACAATCCAAACTTGCTCTAAGTCATATTTGTTTTTAACACAAATTCTTAAAAACACCAATAAACTTTCAACCACACGATTTGTTTGCGTTTCAATCTTTTTTTCATTGAGTTTATTAATGAGCTTATTGATGGCAACAACTGTACTATTAGGATTATTGATTATAGCATTAACAATTAATGATATAACTAAATCGTTGGATTCTTTGTCAAATTCATCAATTCTAGATATTAAATATTTAATCGCACCCTTTTGCTTTTTCGTAATCTCAATTTCTATAAAACGGTTAAAAAGATTAATAATCTGCAGTTCTTTTTTTGATGAATCAAAAATAGAAGTTAAATCATTTTTATCTGAATAAGGAAATCTAATATAATTTGTTTTTGCGCTATTTAAAGAAAATCCGTATTCGCTTAGAATATTCTCAACTTTTGCAGTTATCAAATCTATTTCGGATTCCTCATATACAAAAATCTCATAATCATCCATAAATCTAACAAATTTAATATCTTCTTTTTCAATTTCCTTATCAATAGTATTCATCAATGTTTCGGCTAAAACCTTTGAAATAAATGGTCCCACCAATAAACCGTGACTTCGTCCAATATTCATATTTCTTATAGCTGAATCTATACGCTCTAATCTAGTATATTCATCATCAACCATTTCATTATTTTTCTTTAGATTATACTGTTCTAGAGCCCATTGTTCACCCCTAAAAATTGCAGTTATGTTGTGTGTATAGAAACTTCCGAAAAAGTTAGCTATATCTAAATACAAGATCCCTTTTGCTCCGCTACTATTTATAATTTTTTTTGTTAAATTGAAAGAATAACTAAATTTTTCTTCATCAACATTTCTTCCCATTTGCAGTGAAAGTGTTCTATCAGAAGGATTTGAATGTCTAACCACTTCATTCTTTATCATTAATTTTGAAAAACTGTGCTGACTATTTTCATCAGTTTGAAGTATTTTATCCAATACATTAGATTCGCTTATTTTTTCAATTGCCGCTAGATAACTAATCAGCTCTGGAACATGGATACTTCTTCTATGATCTTCGATTTGAAATTTACTCATTGAATAATTATATGGCTTAACTTTACCAACTTTATTTTTACTAAATGTATCCTTTATTCCATGAATAGAAAATTCACTTGGCAGATATTCAGAAAAATACCCCGATCTATTAAAATAATCTTTAATTACATCTTTTTTCATATTAATTCATTAATGCTCGTTAGCAAGCGAGATGTTTCCCTTCATTTTATTTTTATAATTTTAAGACATCAAAAAACATATTTATGTGACAAAGTCAGTTTTCATCCATCATGTAAGCAGCTTGATTAATAACATTTTCCATGGCTTCTTTTTCATACTCTGGTGGATAATTATACTTTTTTAATAATTCCTTTATCTTGACTCTCATTGTAGCTTGAGTTGCTTTTTTCTTTGTCCAATCAGATGTAGCATATTCCTCAACTGTGGCTCTTAATTCTTGAGCAATCAATTTTAATGTTTCATCCTTCATCAACTCTTTTGCTGACTTATTTCTAATAAGTGCATCATAAAAAGCACGCTCTCTACCATATAGACCATTAGATGTTGCTTTATCTTCATCATCAACAACATCATGGGCAAAATCAATAATTTCAGTGATTGTTTTTACAGTGTCAAAAAGCCCATCACGATCATGATATGTTTTAAGAATTCTTCTAAGTCGTTCTGAATACTCCTGAGATTTAAACATGTTATGCTTTCTTGATTCATGAATAGCTCTTTCAAGTAATTTCTTGATAATTTCTATAAATACGTGTGGTGGATTATTTTTTCTCAATTCATCAATCTTTTCTGGTCTAAGCAAGTCAATAACATTGCTATCATCTCTTGCTTTAGTTAAGACTTTGACCTCATCAGATTGTAATGCGTCTGCTAATAGTTCTTTTACATGATTATTGATTTCTGAAATTGATACTTTTGAAGTTCCAAATCTTAGTTTAAGCAGATAACTTCTTACAGCTAAATAGTAGAAAATATCTTCTTTTTGTTCAAGAGTACAAACACCAGAACAGATTACAAAAGTCTGCTTAATGGCTAGTGATAAATCTTCTATGAAAATTGTTTCTTGTTTTTTATCTTTAATGATAAATTCAACACCATCTTGAATTGCTTTAAATCGTTTAAGAGCATTATCTGTATAGAATCCCACTTTTTCTACTTTGACAAAAAGTTCATTTAAAATAGATAGTTTTTCTTTCAACAGATTATAAGCTTCTTTTTGAATATCTTGAATGTTAAAATCTCGGTCTCTAGCCGTATACTCTTCCAATGCATTTTCAAGCAATTTATTCAAACCTATGTAATCAACAATCAATCCATGCTCCTTACCTGGATATACTCTATTAACTCTAGCAATTGCTTGCATTAATGCATGTGATTTTAAGCGTTTAAAAAAGTATATAACATCTAAATCTGGTACATCAAAACCTGTTAGCCACATGTCAACAACAATTGCAATTTTATACTTAGAATCTTCTTTTTTAAATTCCTCTGCTAGTTCCTTACGATATGCGGAGTTTTTAAATAAATCACGCATCTCTTCAGTATCTTTATTTGATTCAGTTACCACCGGAATGACTATATCGGTATACTCTGGTTTTTGCTCTATCATAAAATTATAAAGCTTTATTGCTGATTTTCTCGTTGATACAACAATCATTGCTTTACCGTGGAGAAAGTCTTTTCTACCATCATAATGTTCGAGGATATCAATGGCAAGTCGTCTTAAAACATCATCATCTTCTAAAATGACTTTTAACTTTGACATTTCTTTCTTTGATTTGTCAATGGCCTCTGAAGTTGCCTGACCTGTTGTTTCTAAAGATTTATAGTAATCATCTATTTGATTGATTACTTTTTCATCTGTCCATATTTTTGCAAGTCTGCCTTCGTAAAAGATTCTAACCGTTGATCCGTCAATCACCGATTGTGTCATGTCATACGTATCAATTACATTACCATAAACATCAGCTGTCGATTTTTCTTTTGTTGTTACTGGTGTCCCAGTAAAGCCAATGAAGGTTGCATTAGGTAACGTTTCTCTAATGTATTTTTCTGTACCAAACTTAGTAATTAATTCATACTCTTGATTTTCTTTATCGTATTTGTAAGATATTTTTTCATAGACACCATAATGTCCTCTATGCGCCTCATCGGCCATAACAATAATATTGTCTCTTAAATTTGGTCTAACATCATTTTTATCAAATTTCGCAATGACAGATAAAATGATACCGCCTTGTTGCACTTCTTCAATCTTTTGAACCAAATCTTTTCTTGAAGTCGTAAAGGTTGGTGTTACATTTAAGAACTCTTTTGCACTTTCAAATGTTTTATATATTTGATCATCTAAATCAATTCTATCTGTCAAAACAATGATAGTTGGCACATTTAAATCTTTTTCTAACATAAGTCGATGCGCAAGCATAACCATTGAAAAGCTCTTTCCACTTCCCTGTGTATGCCATACAATACCAGCTTTTCCATCGCCATGAGGTAACTTACTATTTTTAATACTTTCAAGTGATCTTAGAACACCAAAATACTGGAAGTATTGCGCCATAATCTTAGTTGATTTTCTATTTTTGTTATCTATAAAAAAGATGTGATGTTGAATAACATCCAACAATCTTTTCGGTTCTAATAAGCCGTCAACAAAGATTTGTAGTTTGTTGATACATGAATCATCATAGCCTGGTTCACCATCAATGCTTTTCCATTCATTAAATCGATCAAGTTTTGAAGTTAATGTACCTACCTTTATATGAACACCATCACTGATAACTAAAAATGCATTATAATTAAATAGCGTTGGAATATCATAACGATATCCACTATTTTCTGTATTTGATCCAAGTTGCATATATGCATTTTCAAGGGTTGTTGAATCATCATCTATATCAATCGATTTTAATTCCATAAGAATCAATGGTATACCGTTAATGAATATAATGACATCTGGTTTTCTATTACTTCTTTCTCTTGATTCATTAAAAACAATTTGATGGGAAATTTGAAATACATTATTGTTAACATTTACGAAATCAATGAGTTTAATTGTTGGATTAACATCAGAAAAATCATCATCAACAGTAATACCATTGACAAGATAGTTATGAAATATTCTATTTCTTTCAAACAAAGATGGATTATCAATAAATTTTATCCTTTTGACTACTTCTAGAATTATTTCTGATCTAACATCAGGATTTATTAATCGAAGTTGTTCAATCAATAACTTATCATTAATAAAATCATTTAGATTTCTTGTAGATATCCATGAATCTGTTTCATTATCCATGTATTGATACAAATCATGTTTATCAATTAAAGCAATCAATGCATTTTCTAACTCAGATTCACTAAATTTATAGCTACTCATTTAATAATCCCCCAATACCCTGTTTTTCTACTTCCAACTCTTTCAATTATGTTTTTCTCTTTTAAATTATGTATAATTCTAGATGTTTGACGTAAACTCTTCTTGATTTTGACCGATAACTCTGGCAACGTCAAAAAGGGTTCTTTTTCAAGATTCTTGATAGTCTGCAATTCAATTTCTAACAATCTAATTTTTTTATCCATATATTTATTATAGCATTAATGGCATGATAAATGGCATGTTATTTTATACATTTGAAGTCTTCTATAATTGACACTATCGGAAGTATTGATGATTTGATTGAAAAAACCATATTACAAAACAAGAAAATATTTAAATTAGTCTATCTTGAATTTGATAATCTAATCACTAACTATGATGAAAAAACATTTGCAGATTATGATTTTGTAAAGATTATCACTTCCGGAATACAAACATTCGATAATAACAAAATATACATTGATACAGCATCTGTTTCTGATCACGAAATTGTATCAACCGATTACCACATTAGTCACTATAAAAGACCATCAAGAGCAAACATGCAACCATTAACTAATTCATCTTGGTTTGCAAAATTAAAAGATAGTCCTAAGTACATAAAGGTTGATGAATATTCTCATAGTGAACTCAACGAAATGATTTTTTCTACTGGATTTTTAGGTCTAAAATGTACAAACAAATATGTAAACAACTATATTTATACCTTGATTTCCTCAGATAAATTCCAAGAACAAAAAAATAGAGTTAGTGTTGGTGCTACAATGCAAAGCATAAATAATGATGTTTTTAAATCTTTACTTGTTCCTAATATAGATACAGATAAAATAGAGAGTTTTGGTAAATTAGTTGATGAATATTATCAAAAGATCCACATAAATTCACGAAAAATCAAAGAATTGAGATTATTAAAGGCAAAACTACTTGATAAATTCTTTTAATGAGTAGTAAATACTTCTTAGACTATTTAGTTTAAGGAGACGAAATACATGAAAATTAATGATTTTAAAAAATGGTTGTTGAATCAAAATCTTTCAGAAAACACCATTAATGCTTACGTTTATGCGGTAAAAGAATACTATTCAAATTATAAAAAAATCGATAAGGAAAAATTGCTTTCATACAAAGGGTATTTAATTGAAAAAAACAAAGCAAAAACAGTCAATTTAAGACTTCAAGGTGTGAACAAATATCTTGAATATTTAGAAGAATCTGCATTAAAACTTAAATTTGTAAAAATACAACAAAAATCATTCTTAGAAAATGTCATATCAAATTCAGACTATGAATTTTTTAAAAATAAACTTAAAAAAGATGATAATTTATCTTGGTATTTTGTTGTAAGGTACCTAGCAGCAACTGGAGCTAGAGTATCTGAACTTGTTAGTATTAAAATAGAACATGTTGAACAAGGTTATATTGATTTATATACCAAAGGTGGAAAAATAAGAAGAATATTTATTCCTAAAAAACTTACTAAAGAAACAAAAGTATGGCTAAATAATATGTCCAGATCATCTGGATATTTATTTCTAAATAAAAATGGTGAGCAAATATCCACAAGAGGCATTGCTCACCACCTCAAAGAACTGGCAAGAAAATATAACATGAATGAGAAAGTTGTATACCCACACTCATTTAGACATTTGTTTGGCAAGAACTTTATTAGTAAGTATAAAGATATTGCTTTGCTAGCTGACCTTATGGGACATGATTCAATTGAAACAACGAGGATATACTTGAGACGTACTAGCGAAGAACAGCAAGAAATTGTAGATAAAATTGTAAATTGGTAGTTCTAGAAAAATTTATCTAACAATTGTTTCTTTAATTTCTTAAGGGCATCGATTTTTAACGCAACTGATATCATATTATTCTTAATCAGATTCAACCGCTCGCTGTAATTTTCAGAGAATGGAATACTAGAATTGGAAAGTATTTCCTTATTTATTGATTGCTGTGCAGCGCCATTCTTAAGTAATTTAACTACCGACATTGACTTTCTTATACCAAAATATATTGAACCTTGATAAATTGATTTGTGTGCTTTTAAAACTGCAGTAGATTGATTGAAATAAAACTCATCTGATAATAGTGATATTTTCGTTTCATCTGGTTCCATTATTGATAAAATAGTATCGCCAGTGCTACCTGATTTAGTAGCACTTTTTTTTATTCCTTCATCTGTTATATATTCACTTTCTTTAATGATTACAGGTATATTTGTAACTGCGCCAGAATTTAACCACTTATTATTACCACCCCAAAACTCACCTTTTTTTCGTGATGGTGTTCCTCCTAGAGATATATCGCATAGTTTTGTAATATCTAATTGCGGATTTATTGAATCAGTTATAGCATCACCAAATTCAATTAATTTTTGAATAATTTGATCATGTTTTTCAATCAAATCATCGACACTTCCGATAGTGTCAACTATGTGTTGTTGCAAAATTGGATTTGGAAAATCAAATGGTATATTTCTAATTTCTGTCATACTAAGATTTTTTTGCACTGATCCTTTTGAAATTGACATCATATAAGATTTATTTTTTTGAAACCAATAATATAAATATTCAGGTAACAAATCTTTTACTTTAATATCAATTTTGGCTATATTGCTTCCTAAATGCAAATGAAATCCCGGTTTATTTAACCAACAATCCCCTACATTCGCAACATAACAAAATAAAAGGCTATATTTATTTACTATACTTCTAGGAAGTCTAAATGATAATTCTTGATCTATATACTTAACATCATCTAGATTTAAATGATTATTTTTGATATTTACACCTTGGATAACAGGTATTCCATCACTCTTAAAATTCCCCGAAAGATAATTAGTATATTCAAAACCTGCTAATTTCGTTATATATGTTACATCTCCTAATTTTTTCATTATAAACTCCATTTCTGAAAGGAAAGATTTTATGAAACTTGAACTTTTTGTTAATGTGTCCTCTAGCAAACGTATATTTGCTAGTCAATACACTAAAACTGGTATTCCATTTTATAGAGGTAAAGAAATTACTCTTTTACAAAATAAAAATAAAATTAACGAATCACTATTTATCGATGAATTTATCTATAAAAATTTTTTAGAAAAATACAACGTTCCACAATTTGAAGATATTTTTGTTACTGCCGTTGGAACTATAGGTTCAATCTATATTTCAGATGGACACAATTTTTATTTTAAAGATGGAAATATAATATGGCTAAATCAATATGATCGGTCAAAAATAGTTCCAAAATATCTTTATTACTACTTAACTTCCTATATGGGACAATCACATTTAAACTCTTTATTGATAGGATCATCTCAACAAGCAATAACAATAGATAAATTAAAATCTATTGATATCCGCTTGCCGAATCTAAAATTGCAACAACACATAGTTGACACTATTCACCACTTACGTTTTTCATTAACATTTCTTTTACTTTCTTTTCTAATTCTTCTGATTCTTCAAATAATTTTAGCAATTCAAGTGAAGTTTTTTTGATTTCTTCTTGAATTTCTTCTTGACTCATCTTGTTTGAATCATCAACACCAACATATCTTCCTGGTACTAGTGTATAGTCTGCTTCTCTTATTTCTTCAATTGAAGCAACCTTACAAAATCCTTTGACATCTTCATAATTATTTTTATTAATCCAATTATGATGGGTAGTTGATAATTTATCGATATCCTCTTGAGATAATTCTCTAATCTTTCGATCAATCATATGACCCATATTTCTTGCATCTATGAAAAGGACATCTTTGCTCTTTTTACCTTCTTTTAAAAACCAAAGTGCAACAGGAATTGTGACATTAAAGAATAAATTAGTTGGCATCGTAATAATACATTCAACAACACCTGCTTCTAACATGTTTTTTCTTATTTCATATTCTTGCTTGTTGCTAGTTGATAATGATCCATTCGCTAAAACAAAGCCAGCTTTTCCATTAGGTGCAAGTTTACTATACATATGTTGAATCCAAGCATAGTTTGCATTCCCTTCAGGTGGTGTACCAAATTTCCATCTAGGATCCCCAACTAATGCTGGTTGACCATAATCTTTTATATTAAATGGAGGATTTGCAAGCACGTATTTTGCTCGTAAATTTTTATGTTTATCCTCATGAAATGTATCTCCGAATGAATCACCGAGATTTGCCTCTACACCTCTTACAGCTAAATTCATTTTTGCTAGACGCCAGGTCTGAGGATTTAATTCTTGCCCATAAACGGATACCGCATCAACATTACCCTGATGTGCTGAAACAAATTCGCCAACAGATACAAACATGCCCCCAGTGCCACAAGCAGGATCGTAAACCTTCCCATCTTTTGGATCTAGAATTGCTACTAACAATTTAACAATTGATCTAGGAGTAAAAAACTCTCCACCTTTCCCAAGTAGACTTGAAAATTTACCCATGAAATATTCATATACTCTACCAATAAAATCTTGTTCACTATGACCAAAAACTAATTGGTTAGTAAACAAATCGACTACTTCGCCTAAACGTCTTTTATCAATATCAGATTTCGAGAATACTTTGGGAAGAATTCCTTTGAACTCTGGATTTTCTGTTTCAATTTCAATAAATGCGTTATCTAATAACTGTCCTAAGTTAAAAATACGTCCTTGTTCATCGGTATAATCTGCTTTAGTGTAATTTTTAATAAAGTTCCATCTTGCTTTTTCTGGCACTAGGAATATATGCAACATTTCATAATAATCTTTATCTGATACATCTTTACCTTCTTTAAGTAATTCTTGATATCTAACTTCAAATTTATCAGAAACATACTTAAGAAATATTAAGCCCATCGTAACATTCATGTAATCAACTGGTGCAATTGCACCAATCATTTTATTTGCAGCATCCCATAAAACTTTTTCTTCTATTGTAGCCATAAGTTCCCCCGAAGTATATTTTAATAAAAACCAATAAATTTCATTACTTGAATTATAGCATACGACCTCATTTTTATAAAGTCTTTCCCAAAAAATGAAGCCAATTCATCATTCGTTTATTATTTTAGATTCACTTGAAAAAGTGATTTTATCATTTCTATCATATTTATCATTTCTATCATTTTGATCGATTGATTTGATATCTTTATTCTTATATCTATACTCTAATCTCTTATCTCTAAACTCTATGTGGACATTTGCGTGTACTTTTATGTGGACATTGTCCACGCATGACTTCGAGCTTTAGTTTTATGATGTCAAATTATGCTGTGAGCCAACCCATAGATTACTAAAGTGTTTGATAAAATCTTAGTAATTGATGAAAGACTTGATTAAAAGAAACACTATGGTAAAACAAAAAGGACTTAAGCAATCTTAGAAAAGGATGTATCCATTATGCAAAAAACAATTCAAATCATTAAACCGAATAAACAACTAAATTCAGAAACTTTAAACACAGCAAGTTTAAAAAAGCGTGTCGCTGCTTATGCAAGAGTTTCAACGGATTACGAAGATCAACTTAATTCCTACAAAGTTCAATGTGATAGTTACACCCAAACTATTACATCTAACCCCAACTACATATTTTCAGGTTTATTTGCAGATCAGGGTATCTCTGGGACTCAAGCTAAGAAAAGACCGGAATTTATGAAAATGATTCAATCTGCCAAAGATGGTAACATTGATTTAATTCTAACCAAGTCTATTTCACGCTTTGGTCGTAATACCGTCGATGTCATTACCTATATTCGTGAACTGCGTGAAATCGGTGTTGAAATCTTTTTTGAGAAAGAAAACATTTCGTCACTTGATCCTAAAATTGATTTCATGTTAACGATTCTTTCTTCTATTGCCCAAGAAGAAAGTCGTGCTATTTCATCGAATGTTAAATGGGCAATCGAGAAAAAGGCTAAAAACGGTATTGTTGATCCAAGACGTATTTATGGGTATAACGTTGAAGATGGTAAATATTCAATTAATGAAAATGAATCCGTGGTCATCAAGTTAATATTTACGCTTGCTTTAAAAGGCTACAACATCAACGACATTGTTAAAATGCTAAACAATAAAAACATCTTAACCATGAAAGGGTCTAATTGGAAATATGGCACCGTCAGACATATTTTACAAAATGAACGATATTGCGGTGATGCTTTGTTACGTAAAACAGTATGCATTGATTATTTAACCAAAAAGACCGTTAAAAACGATAACATCGTTGATAAGTATTATGTTTCTAATAATCATGTGCCAATCATCTCTAGAGAAATGTTTGAAGATGTTCAAACCATACTCAAACATCCTAGTATTGCTTTAACGCATTCAAACAAGATAACAAAATATCCCCTCACTGGATTAATATACTGTTCTAAGTGTGGCAGAACACTAAAAAGACAACACATTAAAAGTGGTAGCCATCAATATGTCATTTTGAATTGTAATCACACTTATAACAACATGCATATTTGTAAAAGTGGTTCACCTAAATATGATTTAGTGATTGGTGCAGCATTGGAATCGGTTAAAGAACTTGTTTCGGATAAAACTCCTTTTAATGCCTTATTAAATCATTTGGACATCAATACTCATCTAGAATCCTTAAGAGCCCAGAAAATGCAAATAAAGGCTTCTATGCGTTCTTTACATGAATCACTAGAACCAAAGCCAAACGATGAATCAATCATGCAAGAAATCACAACGCTTGAAACTACGTTATCAAAAATAGAAATTCAAATGAGCATCTATGTTTCAACCCAATTAAAACTTGAATATATCAAGTCATTACCTGAGTTAGAGGAAATAAATGAATCTATAAATTTCAAAGATATTTATTCAATCATTCTTGCAGATGAGCAAAAAATACTATTCATCATCTCACCAGCCAAGACCATAACTCAGCTTGTTGATAAAATTCCTAATATGCTAGACTCTGAATCCATGTTAAGTAAAATGTATGTTTCTAAAGATGGCAACCATGGTATTTTCTACGAGGTAATTTTGTATGAATAAAGTTGATATTATTAAAGCAATCCCAAATTACACAAACGGTGTCAAGCAACTTAAGATAACTGTTGGTTATGCTCGTGTTTCAACCGAATCTGAAGAACAAGATACATCTTATGTTTTACAAATTGAGGAACTAGAAAATGACATTAAATCCAATCCGAATTATCAGTTTATGGGCATCTTCAAAGATAAAGCAACCGGTACTTCAGCTAAATATCGTAATGAATTCAAGTTAATGATTAAACTTGCTAGAAAAAAAGAGATTGATCTGATTATCACAAAATCAATCTCTAGATTTGGTCGTAATCTAACAGAAACCATTTCTATTATTAGGGAGTTAAGAAATATAGGTGTTGAAGTATACTTTCAAAAGGAAAACATTTCCTCACTTGATGATTCATTTGATTTTCTGTTCTCTGTTCTATCAAGTCATGCTGAAGAAGAAAGTCATAACATTTCTCAAAATAAACTTTGGTCAGTTAAACGCCAGAAGCAAAATGGTGAAAATTTAACTCACAGATTATATGGTTATAAAATTACAGGTAATGAGTATCACATCATTGAAGATGAAGCTAAGGTCATTAGAAAAATATTTGATTTATATATTAATGGTGCAACTTACAAATACATCATCGGCTTTCTTTTTAATCACAATATCCCTTCTCCTACTGGCAATCCTTACTGGTCAAAGACGACACTTGAAGGGATGTTAAAAAATGAGAAGTTTTGTGGGGATATGATGCTTGGTAAAAATTTTTCTGTTAATGGTCTAAGGAAAGTGAATCATGGTGATCTGACTGAAAAAGTATTTGTTCAGAATAATCATGAGGGCATCATCTCTAAAGAAACATTTGCCCAAGCACAAGCGATTAGAGAAAAACGAAGAAAGAAACACACAGGTGGTCCTGGAAGTAAATCACCCTATGCAAGTTTTATATATTCTACTGTCAATGAAAAACACCTTAAGTATGTAATGGAACGACCTAAAGGTAAGAGTGGTCGAAACAAAACTGAAATACCTACCCTTTATTGTAACGGACTTAAACCAGGGACTAATCGAGTAGGTTTTCAAGTTAAGGTCATCTTAGATTTACTGGCTCAAATTGTTAAAGAGCTTAAACCTAAAATCTTATCTATCACTTATCCTCTATTCAAAGAATTAACATCATCAATATCAGTATTAGAAACAACATCTAGTTATCATGATGATAGTTTTTCTCCTTTAACTCATAAATTGAAACTGATTAATCATTTGGATAGATTAAAAGAAATTCAAAGTCTATTGACCAGTACTCATGAAAAAGACATTAATGATTACAGAAAAATATTTAACAAAATCATGATTGATGCTGATTCAATCTCATTAAAATTATCACTATCAAATGAAGACACACCAAATCTCAAGGACTACAATTTGATCCATGAATCAACATTTACTTATATAAAATTATTCAAACCAATAACATTACCTATCAAGGTTTATCTAGGGGGTTCGTACTAACTGTACGCTAACACATACATTAAGTGTTCGTACTCTCACCAACACGAGAAAATTCAAAATCAGGGGGTTCAACCCCTTTTTGTTTAAATATAATTTTTTACAAAGAAAAAGCACCAATTAAGGTGCAAAATCTTGCTTTTTATCGCATAATAAGGCTGTTTTTCGCCTTAATCAAAGATTATTTTGTGTGATGCTACCTATTTTAATACAAATTAGCACCCTATCAAAATTTTTAGCACCCCTATGATTTTTTTAGCACCCCTAAATTATCGCGCTGTTAAACAGTCTAATTATATCCATTATTATCTAAATAAAATTCATATATTTTTATTTCATTTGTACCAAAATAATAATAGAAAACATATAGTTTGTTTATTCCGTTTTCTAGCTCTCCCTCATTGTAATTGTTTGCTGTTTCATTATAAATTAAGTAATAATCGGCTTCTTGATCAATAAACATGTTAAGTTTAGCTTTCATAAGTATTGTTTTGCTTGTTACCCAATGCACATTATTTATTAATGAATCTTCAAACGTATTTATATTATTAGTAAGTAAAACTTTATGCTTTTCTGTAAATGGTATTATTGTCTTATTATCCTCAGTGAATTTAAAAGTTTTTTCAGAAACTGATAAACCATCCTCTGGAATATAAATGCTAGCAATATTGAAAATGTTTTTAGCAATTTCATAGTCTTTAGAATATCTTTCATTAAACGTTCCTGGAATCACAAGTGTCATAGCTAAGATTCCTAGAGTAGCTATTGGAACAATAATGTAAGAAACTATAATTAGTTTTGATTTGTAGTTTTTCTTACTTAAATACATCACATAGAAGAATGCTACCACGAGAGGGATAATCAAAACTGAAAATATTGGGATATCGTTCATCGAGTCACGCGTTGAATAATAACTATTCAATTCATTAGATGCATTATCAAGAATTAATGACACTGAAATAAATATTGCAATTGTTAATATAATTGATCCTATTAGACTATAAAATAATGATTTTTGTAAAAATAAATTCTTTTTGTTTGCATTTTGTGTTTCAGCAATTTTTCTAGATTTTACTTTTTCAACATTAATATTTTTATTTCTTAAAAAATCAAGTAAAGAACCTTTATCACCATTTATAAAATCATTTAAGTCCATTTGAAAAAATTTTCTTTTCATTGACGGATGTTCTAGATATAAATAATGATTTGATATTTTCGCTTTTTTAAATGCTTGATATTTCACTTTAGATTCAGTCGTTGACACCCCGTCTTCAAAATAAATCACCAATTCCTCATCTTTAAAAATAAACCTTTGAAGATTTTTCTTTGAGAAATTCAAATTTTTTTGAGCTTTTTTGTGTTCAAAATAATTTATTACTATTGATATAATAGGAACTGCTATAATTAAAAACATAGCCACAAATAATAAGCGTTCTTCTAATGATATATCACCAATCACTATAATTAAAATAAGAATCAGTGTAATAGGCATAATTTTAGATAGATGTCTAATAAAATAATTGGCGGTTTCTAAAAGTAAATACCTATAGCTAATTTCAGAATGGATTGTTCTTATAATTAAACTATTATCTTTATCAATCATTTCATTATTAATTAAAACATCGACTTTTACATTAAAAAACTTAGCTAATGCTATCAGTTTTTCAGTAGATGGACTTGACTGATTCGTTTCCCATAAACTAATGCTTTGCCTTGAAACATCAAGCTTATTAGCAAGTTCTTCCTGTGAAAGTTTATTTACTTTTCTTAATTCTGTAATTTTATTTCCTAAATTCATATTATCACCATACTTATTATATTATATTGAACTCTGAATACCACCAATTATTAATTGCACCAACGCAATTATCACTTGCTATTATAGAATAATATAATTTTTTCACTCTTAATGTAACTAATATTTCTTTATAGAATTAACTCATCAATCGTCATATTATAAATCTGAGATAAACCATATACCACATCAAGTCTAACTAACCTAGTTCCCATCTCATAACCTTTCAGAGTAGCTTCACTAATGTTTAATAAATCAGCCACAAACTTTAATGACATATCATGATATAGTCTTTGTTCTTTTATGGACTTTCCGATTTTTACTTTATCAATGGATTTAAGTTTTAACTTATGTTTTGGAAAACAGATTCGACTCCAATTGTTCATGATTTCATCTAAGTTATTAAATGTTTTAAAATTGTATTTAAGTTCCTCATTATTGATTAATGACTTTTCTAGTAATTCATTTTGTTCATCAGAAAGTGAACATTTTAATATTTCGTATTGTTCTAGAATTTCTTTTGCTTCTTTGTATTTCTTAATGTTATTTATGCGATAATCAGTACTTACTATACTATCATATGAGTCGATGATAGACTTCGCATTTCTTAAATAATGTCTACACCATTTCCAAAAATCTGTTTCATTATTTCTGAAGTGCATTTTTATAATTCTCTTTGTAGATGTTTATGAGATTATTCTTAATTGAATATCTATTTAATAATTCATCAAGAGTAGTGATTGTTGAGTATTTATATGGATGGTGCGTTATAATCTCTTTGATAATCTCATCGGAATATGATTTTATTCCAGATTCTTTTTCTTCATGATAGCGAATATAATCGATATCTTTTATAGAACCTACTTTTTCTATTAACTCCAAGGCAGTAATTAGACTTACTACTTCATCATAAAAAAATGTATTAAATTTAATGAGGTGGTATTTATTAATGGATTTGTTGTTAGATACTATTTTGTTCGTATAAATCTGAATAGTATCATCATCTTGATCTCCGATATCATAATAGTTATACATGGCTCTTCCAACCATCATACCGCTAAAATGATCCGCATAATATTCTTTGATTGCATTATCAATGTCAATATGTTGATCAGAGTTGACAATATATACGCCTTTAGTAATACTTGAAACAATTTTTTCATCTTCTAATCTATTTAGGATCTTTAGTAGAGTTTTATATGGTATCAAAGAAAAGCGATGGGTTTGTTCATATTGAACATCAAATAATCGTCCTTGATTTTGTATACAAAACTCTCTTAATGTTTTTGTGTAATTCATTATGTCACCGCCTTTGTCTATATTATACCTTAATATGTCGACATTTTGAATATTTTATTCGACATTGTCGACTTTTTTCGGTATGATTAAAAATTCCATAAAATGCCCTTATAGAGCGATAAAAATAAAAAAGACATCTTGCATCGGATACAAAATGTCGACTTTTAATGTATGGTGGAACCGATGGGAGTTGAACCCATGTACGAGACTCTTCTTCTATTACAATCTACATGTTTAGTCAATCTAATGATTTAATACCGCTTAGTAAATTGACAAAATTAGCAAGTACGAGGCTAGTTTTGGTTTTCGTATCTTATACCTAGACATATATAAGATCTTAACTTGTTTTCTGAGGCAAGCTTTAAGTCACAAGTATACTTAAAGGTGCCACGCTAGTGCTTTATATTAAGCGAATGCGTAAGTTTGTGTTTGGTTTCCGGTTATTATAACCTCGCGTTTTTAAGAGCGCTACCTCTACATGCATATAATAGATTCGAAGCCCCGGCAAATCCACGAACGGCCCCATACCATTATTATATATTTATTCTTATATTTTAGCAAGTTTTTGTTGAACGACTGGTAATCTACGTAAACTAAGGTAAATAGGTGTTGCTATTAGCGCTGCAACAACAGCTTCCATTAAACCATTGAATCCTACTACTAAAATAATTGCATCTACAACTGCTAAATTAGGGAAAGTCTCTAGGAATGAATTATATGCAAATAATGCAACAGCAGTTAATACAAGTATGGTGTGTACAAGCGTACCTAAAATGAATATAGATGGTATCACCAACGACTTAAAGTCATGTTTCATATATAGATACACATATAACCCTACAAAAACTAGAATAATTGAAATTGCTATGACATGAATAAGTACTTGCTCTAAACCTGATAATACAATAAAACTACCATAGTATATTGCAAGAATTGTTATCAATCCAACAAGACCTACAATCAATTCGCTACCAAATCTAACATTTTTAAACCAATTAAATAATTTAACTAAATAATGTACCACAAAAGCGAATAACACTCTAGGTAATATACTTACAAGTGGATTGATGAATGCTACATTGAGCCCTACTGGATTCATTGCTGCTTGAATTAAACTAACTAATCCAAAAGCAAAACCTGCAATCCAAAAATACTTAGTTGATAACAGAACAGCCGCAATCAACACAGGTATATGTAGTATCGTAATAGGATTACCCGGCATAATTGTAATAAATCCAATTTGAGGAATCATCCCCATTAAAAAAATTAGTGCAACAAAAATTGATGTTAACACTAACTCAAAAGTTTCATTTCTTTTCATATTTTTTTCTCCTTTTTAGGCCTATTCATAGGTCCCATAAGCATTAAAATTATATCATATAGAAATCTATAATGTTAAAAAAATGATTGAAAAAATCAAAAAACTCCGTTAAAGGAGTTTTTAATTAGAACATTTTTTTATATTGAACAATATCAATGAAATATTTTAATCCATTTAACAACACTTTTTCATCAAAATTAAAGAAATTTGAATGTAGCGGATGTATAAAATCTTTATTGATATTTTTAGTACCAATAAAACTAAACACACCTGGAACTTCCTTTTGATAAAATGCAAAGTCTTCTGAAAACATCATTGGTTTTAATTCAACAATTTCATGATCCTTAAGAGATGCTTTTACTTCCTCATATAGTGCTGAGTCATTATCAACAGCCGGATAATAATCTACAATAAAATCATCAATACTCACACCATAAAATGATTCGATTGACAGTTTAGCATCCATCATTTTTCTTTTAAGTAATTCAAATATTTGATCATTAAATGCTCGAATAGTACCTGAAATTTTTACTTTGTTCGCAATAATATTTCTGGCTTCTCCACCTTCAATTTTACCAGTAGTAATAACAGCTGGTTCTAGAGGGTCAATGTATCTTGAAACAATTTGATTCAATAAAACTACAAACTGAGATGCAGCTAAGACTGCATCAATTCCACTTTGAGGTTGTGCACCGTGGGATGATTTACCATGAATTATAAAATCAAATTCAGCATTTCTAGCAAGCATTGGTCCACGCTTTAATCCAACAATACCTTCATCCAACCCTGGAAACAAATGAAGTCCATGAATCTCTTTGATATTGTAGTCTTTAAATAAACCTTCTTTTATAATAACAGCTGCTCCACCCGGTCCTTCTTCAGCCGGTTGAAAGATAAGAACAATCGTTTGATTGGGTTTTGGCATATTTGATAAATATTCTGCAAATCCTAATAACATTGTTGTATGACCATCATGACCACATGCATGCATATTACCAACATGTTTACTTTCAAAATCAACTTTTGTGCCTTCTAAAACAGGTAGTCCATCCATATCTGCTCTAAAAGCTATTGCTTCTTTTGAAAGACCCTCTATGACCACAACCAATCCTGTTTTTGCATATGTTAAAGGTTTAAATCCCATGGATTCAAGCTCATTTTTGACATATGCATAGGTCTTTTCTAAATCAAATCCAATTTCTGGTATTTGATGTAGGTCCCTTCTTATCTTAGTAAGTCTTTCAAGCGTCATATAAATCACTTCCTTAAATCATCTAAAATTTTTGTTTTTTCGATTGTTCTTCCATCTTTATATTTAACAATTCTTGCTGGTTGACCAGCAACAACAGCATTCTCAGGCACATCTTCAGTCACAACAGCCCCTGCTGCAACAACTGCACCTTCACCTACTCTGACACCTTCAAGTATAACTGCATTTGCACCAACCAAGACCCCATCTTCTATGGTTGTTGGTGTTGCACTAGGTGGTTCTAATACACCTGCTACAACTGCACCTGCACCTATATGACAATCCTTACCAATTGTAGCTCTAGCTCCTAATACCGCATTCATGTCAATCATGGTTCGATCTCCAATAACTGCTCCAATATTGATAATAGAGCCCATCATAATAACGGCTTGGTCACCAATCGTAACATATTCTCTAATCCATGTACCTGGTTCAATACGTGCATTCACCTTAGAAATATCTTTCATAGGTATTGCAGAATTTCTACGATCAAGTTCAACAACATAATCAAAGATATTTTCTTTATGATTTTCTAAAAATGGTAATAATGTATTACCTTCTCCAAAGACTACACCATGATTATGATCTCCAAAAAATTTGAATGTATTAAAGTCAATTTTTGAAAGATTTCCTTTTATATATGCTTTTACTGGTGTTTTCTTCGTAGCGTTTTTAATAAATTTTGCTATTTCATATGGATCGTTTAAAAATTCATTCATTTCGTGCCTCCTATTAAATCAGTCATATTATATAAACCTGCTTTTTTTGTTACAATAAATTTTGCTGCTTTCATTGCGCCTTTAGCAAATACATGTTTATCATGTGCAATGTGTTTAAATTCTAAAGTTTCTTCTAAACTTGAGAAAATGATACTATGTTCACCAGGTAAACTACCTAAACGTAAACTGTGAACATGAACACCTTTTAAATCACTATAACCTTCAATTAATGGTAATTCTTTTCTAGACTCATGAACTGCTTGATAAAGTTTAATGGCAGTACCACTTGGACTATCTTTTTTAAAACGGTGATGTTTCTCAATAATCTCGATATCATAACTGGAATCGATTGCTTTTGATACTAATTTAATAGCTTCTTGCAGTAAATGTACACCAAATGAATAATTTTCAGTATAAAATATCGGAATATTTTCTGATGCTTTTTTAATCAGTAAGAAATCCTCACTAGAATATCCTGTAGTTGCAAGTACAAGTGGTAATTTCTTATCGACTGCGTACTCTAATAAACTCTTTAAAACTTGAGGACTTGAAAAATCAATTAAACAATCTGCATCAGGTAAGTCATTTAACTTGGTTTTAACCATTGGACTTTCAACTCTATCAAATCCAGCAACCAAAGTAAAAGAAGTATCATTTTCAATGTTTTCTTTGAGAACTTGTCCCATTTTTCCAAGAATTCCTGATATCACAACTTTAATCATGTTTCACCAACTTATACTTTTTTAGTGCTTCTATTAATAGTTTATCATGTTTCTTATCTATTTTAACTAAAGGTAGTCTAGGACTCCCAACTTCAAAACCCATATGTATTAAAGCAGCTTTAACAGGAATAGGGTTAGTCTCTATAAACATTGATTGGTGTAAATCATTATATTTGATAAAATCAGTTTCATTTAAGTGCTTATGATTCATAATTAGATGTTTTAATTCTTTGGGTACTAAATTTCCAGTAACTGAAATTGCTCCATCACCACCTAATTTTAATGTTTCATAAAGCTGATCATCATTACCTGTTAAAACGATAAAATTTTTATGAGTCTGGTCAATAATTTTCTTAACTTGTTCTAAATCACCACTAGCTTCTTTAATACCTATAATCTTTGGATTTTTACTTAATTTTTTTACACTTTCAACGAATAAATTAATCCCTGTTCTTGAAGGTACATTGTAAAGCATGACTGGTAGGTTTGTTGATTTTGCAATAGTCTCAAAATGTTTTATAAGACCACGTTGAGGCGGCTTATTATAGTATGGTGTTACAACTAATAACCCCTTAGCTCCATAGCTTTCAGCTAATCTTGATAATTTAATACTTTCCTTTGTATCATTGGTCCCTGTTCCTACCATGATTGGTATTTGATTTCCTACTGTATCTACAGAAAACTTAATAATATCTTTCTTTTCCTTTAAAGATAAGGTTTGAGCTTCACCTGTAGAACCTAATATAACAAGAAAATCCGTACCATTTTTAACATGAAAAAATAGTAGTTCTTTTAATACATCATAATCTACTTTTGCGCCTTTAAAAGGCGTAACGAGGGCAACACCTAATCCTTTAAACATTGCTTAAAAACTCCTTAATAATATATTCTGCAATTTGAACAGCATTAGATGCAGCACCTTTTCTAACATTATCTGCAACTGTCCATAACAGTAATTTATTTGGATAATTTAAATCCATTCTGATACGTCCAATATGTACATCATCACTATCCATTAAATCCTTCGGTGTTGGAAATGTTGGATCTTTATAAACCTTAATAAATGATTTTTCTTGAAATGCTTGGATTAACTCTTCTAAATCAACAGGTTTTTTAGTGGTAACTTTCATTGAGACACTATGCCCAACTCGCACAGGTACACGTACACATGTTGCTGAAACAAAAACATCTTGGTTCAATATTTTTCTTGTTTCATTCACCATTTTTAATTCTTCTTTTGTAAATCCATTTTCTGTAAAATGATCAATTTGCGGAATGACATTTTCGTAAATGGATTTTGGATAAAAGATTGGTTCTAATCCCTCTTTGGTTCGATCTAAATCTTTAAGTCCAGGATGACCTGAACCACTTACTGCTTGATAGCTTGTATAATCTACCTCTTCAAGTCCGAATAAATCTTTAATCACCTTTAAAGGTACTACACTTTGGATTGTTGAACAGTTGGGATTTGCAATTAAGTAATCATCTTTTTCAAGTATATTAATATTAACCTCAGGTACGATAAGTTTTATGTTTTCGTGCATTCTGAATGCACTTGAATTATCAATTACATAAATATGTTTTTTAGCTGCCATAGGTGCATAGATTTTTGCAATATCACTGTCTACAGCAAATAATACGATATCCAGTTTGTCGTTAACAAAATGCTCAGTTAATTCTTGAATAACTAAAGGTTTTTCATTAAAGTATACAATTTCACCTTTTGAACGACTTGATGCATATAAACGAACATTGGAAATGGGTAGTTTATAACTTTCTAAAACCTTCAACATTGTTTGACCAACCAATCCTGTTGCTCCAACGATACCTATTTGAATATCTCTCATATAAAATTCCCTTCTAGTATTTTTTCTGCAGGACCTGTTAAGTATATTTGATTATCTTTGACTTCAACAACAAGTTTACCACCTTTAACATCAACAAATACTTCACCTTGATCGACTAATCCTAACATCATAGCATGATAAACAGATGCAGAAACACCAGTTCCACAAGAAAGTGTCCAACCTGAACCTCTTTCAAATGTTTCAACAAACAAATGGTTTCTATGAATCACTTTTACAAAATTAATATTCGCTCCATCCACAAATATTGGATCATTTTGAATACTTTTAGCTTCTTTTTTTAAATCTTCTGTTACATCATATATAATTGCATGTAAAGTTCCAACAGATAGTATATAACCATCCAGTATATTAAAATGATACACGTGATGGCTATCATAACTTTGTGTAAGTTCATCTTCTGAAAATATAAGTTTTGGTTCACCAATATTAACTTTGATCATATCAGAGTCTATGACTATATCTTTTACACCAGATAATGTCTCAATTTTAAATACAGGTTTTGAAACAAGTTGATGATTATAAACAAATTTTGCAAATGCACGAATGCCATTACCACACATTTTTGCAATCGATCCATCTGAATTATAATAATTCATCTTGATATCTGCAACAACAGAACTTGATGGAAATAAAATACCATCGGCACCTACACCAAATCTTCTGTGGCAAACTTTAATTGCAACCTCACTAGGATTTAATACTTCTTCTTTAAATAAAATAAAATCATTACCTGTTGCTTGATATTTTTCTATATACATCCTCATACCATCCTAAACATTAAAGTGTTTAGCCAACACTTCAATAACTTTATCTTTTTTGGAACGATCAAAAGTATATGATATTGAAATCTCGGATGTTGTAACTAATTTAAACTCTAAATCATTATCTGCAAGTACTTCAAACGCTTCAGCTGCTATCCCACTTTGTGTGCGCATAGCACTACCAATTAAAGATACTTTAACCACATCATCAATTCTTAAAATATTGACTACTGGATACTTTACTTTAAACTGATCAAGAACTTCATTGACTGCATCTAAATCATCTGCATGAGCAGTAAAAGCAATATTCATATTGCCACCAATACTAGGATTTTGGTTAATAACATCGACATTAACTTCATTTTTAGCTAAATCTCTGAATAGTTCAGCAGTTAGTTTTGCAGAATAAGGAATACGTTTCATAGAAACCATAATCACTTTATCAGAAACTGCGATTCCAGTTATTTTTTTATCTTCTAAACCATCTTTATAATTCATAATATATGTTCCTTCCTCATCACTTAATGTCTTAGCGACATAAACGATCACACCATGATTTTGTGCGATATCAATACTTCTAGGTTCCATTACTTTAGCACCAAGAAATGCCATTTCCTTCATTTCTTCATAATCGATTTGTTTTAACTTTTTAGCATCTTTATAAAGTCTAGGATCTATTCCGTAAATACCATCTACATCCGTGTATATTTCACAAATTGAATTTAGTTTAGCAGCCAGTGCTACAGCAGATGTATCCGATCCACCTCTACCTAGTGTTGTAATATCACCTTGTTCATTAAATCCTTGAAATCCTGCAACAATAACAATCTTTCCTAATGCGAGTTCACTTTCAATTTTTTCCGTATGAATATCTGATATTTTATTTTTAGTATGCGTACCTTTTGTTAAAATACCTGCTTGAGTACCGGTAAGTGCAATTGAGTTTTCTCCCATTTCTTGTAGTATTAAAGATAATAATGAGATTGAAACAACTTCACCTGTTGAAATCAATAAATCCATTTCTCTTTTATTCGGATACAATGAGATTTCTTTGGCCATTGAAATCAATTGGTTTGTTGTTTTTCCCATTGCAGATACTACGATAATTAATTCATCATATAGTTTTTTTCTTTTTATAATAACTTCAGCAACTTTTTTCATCAGTTCAATCGTTGCTACACTTGAACCTCCAAATTTTAAAACTGCTCTCACTTATAGAACCTCATCATATTGAATTAAATCCATCATGGACTGTCTTTTTACAATCAACTTATCTTTCCCTTTAGAGAGAAATACAACTGCAGGAATTGTGAGTCTGTTATAATTTGATGCCATAGAATAATGATATGCACCTGTTGTTTTAACTAACAATAAATCTCCCGGATTTGCTTTTGGTAGTAAGATGTCATGAATAATAATATCACCGCTCTCACAAGCTTTACCAGCAACCGTATATGTTGTATCAGGTTCATGATTTTCTTTATCAATAATTAAACAATCATATTTTGCTTGATAGAGTGCTGTACGTATATGATCATTCATGGATCCATCAATAAATATATATTTCTTGTGATTGATTGTTTCTTTTGTTTGATTAATGGTGTAGAGTGTATAACCTGCTTCTGCTACGATGCTTCTACCTGGTTCTATCATGACATGAGGCATGATAATACCCAATTGATTAGCAGTTTCATATATAGAATCCAGCATCATTGGTAAAACCTTTTCTAAATCTAATCTAATATCATCTTTTAAGTATTTCACGCCAAACCCACCACCAAGATTTACCGCTTTAAGATCGACATTATATGTATCTTTAACTAATTTATAAAAATTAAGTACAGTTTTTGCATGTTCAATAAAGGATTTTGGCTCTAAAATCTGTGAACCTATATGGGAATGTGTACCAAGAAACTCGATATATGGATGCTTACTTAATTCAAAAATAATTTCAAGAGTTTCCTTATCTTCAATGGAAACTCCAAATTTAGAGTCTAATTTGGAAGTTTTAATGTACTCATGGGTATGTGCATCAATACCTGGATTGATGCGTAACATCACTTTTGGAATATAGTTTTCACTGACAATGTCCATTAATAGTCTAGCTTCAAATGGATTATCAAGAACAATGTAACCAATCTTAAAATTTAATGCCATCTGTAATTCTTCTATTGTTTTATTATTTCCGTGTAAAACGATATGTTTTGGATCAAATCCTGCTTTGAGTGCAGTATATACCTCACCTTGTGATACACAGTCCAACATTAAACCTTCTGACTTTATAAGTTGAACCATTCCAATTGTTAAAAATGCTTTGGATGCGTATATAACTGAAGTTTTTATATCTTTATGTTTAAAATTTTTGATGAATCTTTGACATTGTAGTCTTATTGCATCCTCATCATACACATATAGAGGTGTCTGATATTTGTCTTTAAGTGTTTTAATATCTACGTTTGCTATTTGCATTCATATCGTTTCAATCATCCATGAATGATTGCCTTTCATTTTTTATTTTTTAAAAATAAAAATCACTGCAAAAGCTAGTGATTATACTAAAACTCTTGCCTATTCTCAAATAATGCGCAATTCTTAAACCTTTAGGCGAGTTTTAAGAAACAGTTGTAAATTTATTCAATTTACACCCAGCAAATCTAGTTGCTTCGGCGGTAACACCTTTTCCAGTCATGGTACTATTTGTTATCCGCAGCCTCATTATATGAGATGATTTATTTTTCATTGTATATTATAACATGTTATTAAAAAAAAGTACGATATTCATCTTTTTAATGAATATCGCACCTTTTTATGCAATAAAATCAAATTTTGGAATGATATATGCTTGCTTAGCAAGTGGTAATTCCCAAACAAGTGGTAAACTCGTTGACCAAGAAGTGTGTCCTAACTCTTTTTGAGTTTCAACCAGTTCAACAAATATATCTAAAACGGTTTTACGTGTATAAATGACATTAGGAAGATTTCTTAAAGTTGAACTACTTCCAAATATATAATCATTGACAGCCATTAAGTACGTTTGATTACTTTGAATTTGACCACTTGATAGTCCATCTTTAAAACTTAATCCATGATTACCTGTTTCACCAAGTAGAATTGAACCTGTAACTTCAACTAATACTACTGTATTGTCAAAAGGAGAAATTTGGAATAGTTTTGCGTAACTAATATCTTCATTTTGTAAGATAGAGTCTCTTGTTCCACCAAAGTTATGGACACCTACATCGGCACCAAAGTAAGATTGCATCAACTTAGCTATAAATATCGTAAGTTCACTTTGACTATAATAATTTGATGATTTCATAATCGGTTCGTATAAAGATTCAATTTCTTCATAAAAACCTTCTATTTTTAATTGAATACTCGCTTCTTCTGTTCGTAATCTAGCATCATTTGATTCATTTAAATTCTTCATTGTAAAACTTGTTACACCTAAACCCTTTTGGTAATGAATTAAAACATTACCTAGGTTTTCACCATATGCTCCTGTTTGAAGTAATGGTTTACCATTGACTTCTTGAGTGTAAGCCTGATGTGTATGACCATTAAATATCATATCTACTTTCTTATCCCCTGTAAAACCTGCAACTTGATTATTAAACTGTGAAGAATCGGCATGGTTAATTGCAATTACAATTTCTGCACCTAATTCTTTACGAACATATTCTGCCCAATATCCAACACGCTCTATCGGATCAATAAATGTATGATCTTTAACTCTTGCATATGCAATCGAACTTTCAAGACCATAACCCATCGTTCCAATTACAGCTATTTTAACACCTTGTTTTTCAATTATTGTATAAGGCTCAAATCCATCTTCCAGGGTATTGGTTTCTTTTTTATATACATTAGCTCCTAGAAGTGGGTAATTTGCTTGTAATGGAAATGATCCGTCAAAATATTTTGTAACTTCTTCAATTCCCCAATCAAATTCATGATTACCGATAACAAATGCATCAAGTTCCATGTCATTGAGGAGTTCAATCACAGAGGCACCATCATACCAATTTGAAATGATTTGACCTTGTAACATATCTCCACCAGCCAGGAATAATGTTTCTTCTGGTTTATTTTCTTTTTCATTCATAATAACATTTGCTATTTTAGCTAATCCCATAGAGCTTTCATCTTCTAATATAGCTCCATGTAAATCATTTAAATAATATATATTTAAACTAATCTCATCATCTGAAATTGAACGAACCACTTTAACTTCACTAAACTCCTGATATTTTTTGTCATCATAGTTTAGATTAAAAATTAAAGCATATTCACCCACTTGATCATAGTTAACTAAGGCATCATTATAAGTAACATATTCTAACAAACTTGTTCCATCGGATAATTCAGCAACAATATCTTCCATAAAATCAGGTGTTTCATCATCGATATAGTGTATATATTGTTCAGGTGCTTCAAATATAATTTCTAAAGGTACAGGTCTTACGCATGCTTGTAGAATCATTAAAACAAACAACATCATAAACCCAGTCATAATCTTTTTCATAGTAAACCTCAATCTTTTAGAGTCTATTAAATATTATAACATGATAGTACCTTTAAATTCTTTGTAAGAAGCATAATAAAAGGGATGAAATATAAGTTCATCCCAATTTTTCTATTAATCTTCAAATACTTTAAAATCATTTTTTTGATGATGTTTAACAGAATACATTGCGATATCTGCTTTTCTCATCAAATCTGTAATCTCAGTTCCATGAAGTGGATATACCGCATATCCAATAGATGCTGTCACTTGGAATCGGTAATCCCTATAGACAAAACCTTTATTTAAGATGTTTGTAACGCGTTTAATACGTTCTTCTAAAACTTCTTTATTACGTTGATAATTTACAACAAGTACAAATTCATCTCCACCATAACGTGCGATGAAATCGTCTTCTTCTAAATTGTTTTTTAATTTTTGTGCCATGAGTTTTAAGACTTCATCACCAGCATCATGTCCATACATATCATTAATTTGCTTAAAGTCATCTAAATCTATAGTAACAATAGCAAATTTTTCAAAGGAATTCTTAGCTCCTTCTATATATTTCAAAAATTTTCTTCTGTTTGGTAATTCTGTTAATAAATCATAATGTGCATAATAATAAAGTTTTTCTTTTAATTTGTGAATTTCACTGATATTTGTAAATGTCATTAATGTGTGAACATTATCATCATATTGAATAAATGAAGTGTTCAGTAAACACTGAATTCTTTCCTTATTTGAATTCATAATAGAAAGTTCGGTATTTTGAATATTTGGATTCATTTCATAAATATCTTGAAGTAGATCCTGATCAACAAGTTCAAATAGTTTTGCATGTGTAATATTTGAATCAACAATGTCTTTGGATTGATAACCAAAAATATCTGCAAATTTTTGATTAATCTCAATGATCATTCCATCTTCATTCAACATCATCATTGCCAGTGGTGATTCATTAAAAATGATTTTAAACTTTTCATGTTCTTGATCAACTTTAACATGTGTTTTTTGATTAATAAACAAATTAAAGTAAATCGCCATCATGATAAATAACAAATATTGAATTAACATCAACGTGTATCCTAAATCATTTGCAATCAAAGCATTTGTGTTGTTTAAATCTACATTGAAACCATTAATTGATCTTATCGCTGAAACTATAACGAGTGATAAAAGTATAGTGATAAACATATATTTATCCATTTTATTCTGTTTGTCACCATGAATTAAAAGAATCATGATACTTCTCACATAAGTATATATGAGTGCGAGTTGCAACGCCAATATTTGAAACGAAATCTGATCATCAAACCATAGAAAATATAGTGCAAGTGAGAATAATAAAAAATTAATAATGATGACATCTAAATGTAAATTTTTTAAAATAAAGAATCGGGAGATACCTCTTAAAAGTAAAATATTTCCTAACATAAACAAAGCTAAAATAAAAGGAACAAAAATGAATTTTGTTTCAAGCGTTGTTAAACCTGAGATTACAAGTGCGATAGAGTTTAGGTTTACACCTACAATCCACTCACGAATTCCCTTAAATTGTTCTTTGAGCCTTTGATATGAAATTAATGTTAAAAGCGTGATGATAGATGTGACAAAAAAGGCTGTTATTGCTAAAGATGTATAAACCATGTTCTCCCCTAATGATTTATTATATGAACATTATATACTATTTATTAATTTTGTCCATGCTAATTTATATGAATTTACATAAAAAAAGCGAAAACTTATTCATTTTTCGCTCTTAAACATCATTTTATATCCAATCTCCGTTAAAAATTGAGTTTTTAACGACTACATAGTCTACTTTAGTTAATGCTTCTAAATCCCTACCACCAGCATATGAAATTGATGATTGTAGATCTTCTCTCATTTCTTTAAGTGTAGATTCTATTTTACCTTTATAAGGTATTAATATCTTTTTACCTTCGACATTGATTTTTTCACCTTTTTGATATTCAGATGCTGAACCAAAATATTCTTTCATTGTTTGGCCATTGATTTCAACTGTATTACCTGGTGATTCCTCATGACCAGCAAATAAGAAACCAATCATAATCATGGATGCACCAAATCGAATGGATTTTGCAATATCACCATGAGTTCTTATACCGCCATCAGCAATCAAAGGTTTTCTAGCTACTTTAGAACATCTAGAAACTGCAGCTAACTGCCAACCACCTGTACCAAAACCTGTTTTAATTTTAGTAATACAAACCTTCCCTGGTCCAACACCAATCTTAGTCGCATCAGCACCAGCATTTTCAAGTTCACGTACTGCTTCAGGTGTTGCAACATTTCCAGCTATTAAAAAGCTTTTAGGTAAATGTTTTTTGATATGATGAATCATTTCAATGACTGAATCACTATGACCATGTGCAATGTCTATTGTAATATAGTCAGGAATTAAATTCTCTTTTGCAAGAGTTTCAACAAATATATATTCATCAGTTTTTACACCCACTGAAATGGATGTATACAGATTAAGACTTTGCATTTTTTTAATAAAAGGAATTCTTCCACTTTCATCAAATCTGTGCATGATATAAAAATAATCATTCGATGCTAGAAAAATTGCTAACTTCTCATCGATGATGGTACCCATATTTGCAGGAACCACTGGTAGTTTAAACGTTCTTGGTCCAAACTGTACACTTGTGTCACATTCACTTCTTGATTTAACAATACATTTTGAAGGAATTAACTGTATATCTTCATAATCAAATACTTGCATGCTCATTCTCCTTTTTGTAAAACCAATTTATATTATCATAGATTGTCTTACATGTCCACTTATTCAACTAAATGTTTTTAAATTCAATCAAGGTATACAGTTCATTTTCTGTATCAAAGAATTTGATAAGATATCCTTCACTTGTTTCAAAAAGTTTTAAATGCATTTGTGAGTCTAATTTAAATGACTTTTTATATTCACCTATAACTGTATTAAATTCATATGATCTTGGTAACATGTTATATGCAAAATCTACATAGAAAGCATTATTCAAATGTTGATAATAATCAATATGAGATTGTTTTACAGTTATGATTTCTTCTTTTATAAATGTTAATGCTCTATCTAATTCTATTTTTCTTCCCTCATATTTCATGGGATGTTTTTCTATGGGCTTTATACTTTTAAGTGTGTAGTTACTTAATCTATGTGGACTTAAGTCTTTTAAATGGATAAATGATCCTACGCAATAAGATTCAATTAAAAGTTCACCCATCAAATCATAACATAGTGTATTTCTATATCCATAAAATGACTTTGTTTCGTAAGGAAAGGTTATAAGTTCTAATAGATTCTTATTTTTCGGCCATCTTTTGATGTGTACATATCGATAGTTTAAAATAATACCGAATTCATCTCTTTTTGCCTCATCAGATAAAGGCTTCAAATGTTCAATGTGCGCACCTTCTACATCTTGAATCATATTAATTACATCTAAAAGTCGCATCTGATGATTATAACCTATTTCTGATGCTTGAACGATTCTTGTTTCTTTATACATATTAAACCTCATTCTATAATTTTTTAACTACTCGTATTCATAAAAACATGCTAAAATAGTCTTGATTATGAGTCTATTGGAAGGTGATTATATGAATTTTTTATTAAAACTCATTTTGAATCGAATGATATTATCTATATTGATTATTTTTTTATTTGCTTTAGATTATAACTTTATTACGTTTAATCCAAATCAAGTATATTCACTGAACAGACCACCTGTTGAGGCTCAAGCCACAGAATATTATGAAATTCAATTTGGAGAACCAATACTATATATAGAAATTACTTATTTCAATAATAGTATTCATTTGGTTCCAACAACAGACTCCTCTGTTACCTCTTTAGTTTTAAATCAACCTTTAGTTCCATGGTATTACTATGCTTTGTCATTAGCCCTTGCTAATATCATACCATTTAGATGGTTTTTTAAAAAGGATAATCATAAACAGAATAAAAAAATGAAGTAACTCAAATTAAATAGCATTTTTTACACATTATTTAATCAAATGTATTATCATTAAAGTATAAATTATCTATGAGGGGGATAATCCATATGAAACAATTTTTACTTTCTTTGAAAGATTTTTCTAAGAGTGTTGGAGGATTAGTTGTTGTATTAATTCTTGCACTCTGGCAGATTGATATATTCAATATTTTCGGCTTAGGATTTAACTTATTTACAGTTGGAATCTGGCTATCAGTTGTTGCTATGACATTTACTATATTTTGGGCTCAATACAAAGGTAAACCACTGATTTCACATTTCATATTATTTACTTTGTATATAGGGGCATTATCAGCATTTATAAACAGTTTGTTTAGTAGTTCACCTATTAATGCTTTTACACCTGAAACCATTGTAAATTTACTAGCAATGCTTTATACATTATTTGTATCTGTTTCATTTGTATTGTATGAAAAACCTAAACCGACCAAACTATCTTTTAAAGACTCTTTACCTTTATTAGCGTTTGTATTAGTAAGTTATTTAGCTTTTGGATATACAACAACGATCATCTATTCACTTGTCTTATTACTTATCTTATTTTTTGGAACAAAGATCATTGCATTACTTTATGCTTTATCCAATCTCGTGTTCCCAATAATTAATTTGATAGATGATTTAACAGCTAACATCAGTGGCATTACATTGAATGAATGGTTCCATGCATTATTAATCGTCGGTGTTACAGCCTACTTATCATATGAATTGGTCCTATCATTTAAAAAAGGTCAATCTTAAATAAGATAAAGGCAACTCATAAGCGAGTTGCCTTTTTTTTATGATTTAACTGTGTATTTGACTTCTTTTAATGCTTTAATATTCTGTTTTCCAACAATCAACATAATTTTTTTCAAATCAGTAATGAATTGTTCTACCCTTTGTATGGCTTCTTCCATTGAAAGTTCTGTAAGTAATAAGAACCATTTTGAAAGTCCAACAGCTTTGGCACCTAATGTTAAAGCTTTGATAACATCTAATGGATTTCTAATCCCCCCAGATGCATAGATATCTAATTCGGTTTCATCTTTTAAATTAAGCAATGCATCCACAGTCTCAATACTGAAGGATTCTAGATAACTATAGTCAGTTTTAGATCTGTTTGATTCAATTTCAATAAAGGATGTTCCACCTTTTCCTGATACATCAATAGCTTTTACACCGAGTTTCTTTAGCTTTTGTACTGTTTGAAGTGACATACCCTGTCCCACTTGTTTCACATAGACTGGTACTTGGATATTTGAAACAATATTTTTAATATTATCGTTCCATAATCTAAAATCACGGTCACCTTCTGCCATACTTAGTTCTTGAATTAAATTAATGTGGATACTTAAACCATTTGAATCAACCATTTGAATTGCTTTTTTTGCTTGTTCTAAAGTGAAATTAGGATTCACATTGGATATTAATAAACCATTATGATGCTTTCTTGCGACTTTAAATGAGGATTCCCATGATGCATCTTTGATTGCAATAGATTGACTTCCTAAAACCATAGGAAGATTAAAATGATTTGCTAATTTCGATAAAAATTCATTAATCTCTGTTGCTTTTAAAGATCCACCAGTCATCGCATTTATATAAAAGGGATAAGGAATGTCGTATCCTAAAAATGTCGTACTTAAATCAATATCCTCTATAGACATTTCAGGTAAATCAGTTGATTCCAAAAAAACATCATCAAATCTATTTATTCTTATTCCTTGTTTAAAAGCAAATGCTATGTGTTCATCTTTTCTATTCTTTATCATGATTCCAAACCTCAATTTCCAATGCGGTTAACCCTTGTTTAATCCATTCATCTTGTAAACGCACTTTATCCACACCATTTTTCACTAGAGCAAATCCACAATCACCAAAACCTGCACCTGATGTTTTAGATGCAAACCCTAAATTATTTGCAGTTTGAATCATTTTTTTGAATGGTTCAGATTCAATAACGACATCGGATTGTTCTTCTAGTTCCTTTAATTGACCTCTGTAGAGTTCAATTAAATATTTCATTGTATAATAATCACTTCGTTCAACAGCTGATTTAAATTGACTCACTAACAATCTTGTTTTATTAAGAAATCCAGGATACCAAGTTCCAGAACTTAACTCTTGAAATTTCTCAGTAGATATTTTTGTGGATTGTGAAAAACCACTAAAACAAATTGCTAATTGAACATCAGGTATTCCTAGTCTTTTAATACTTAATAATGGCCAATCCAGTTGAATAATTTCATCAAATTTACCTTTTCGATTCATTACCCAAATCAAGTCATAACGTTGATAATGAACCCATCCACCATAAATAGATGCTGCAAGTTCACCACCTGATGTGATATCATTAATTTCAATTTGTGCGAGTACTGCTAGTTTAAACAAATTAATTTTTCTAATCTTTACTTTATGAAAATCAAGAATAGACTTAATGACGGCTATGATAACTGCACCAGATGATCCTAATCCATATTTGATATTTTCTTTAGATGTTAATTCTGATTCTAAATTGATTCGATACGTTCTTGGTTCAATACCTTTATAATTTAAATATCGATGTGCAATATATATACCTGCTTTTGCATGTGTAAGTTCATCATATGAGAATACAGGTAAACGGTCTGATAACATCCATCTAAAATGTCCTAATTCCGATTTGAATTCATACTCTTCTTGAGCATTAACTTCTACATTAATAAATTTATCCACTGCAACTAATACAGCTTCATTACCAGGTTTTAATACAGAATATTCACCTAATATAAATAACTTTCCAGGTACTTTTAAGGAAATCATATCGACTCAATACCTCCACCTTGATAGCATACGATTGTTTCTGCTACTTTCTCATAATAAGGTAAAACTTGTGATACATATTTCTTTTTCGTTAATATTTTAACATTTGGACCTGCATCCATTGTATAGTAAACAGGTAATCCCTTAAGTCGAATCTTCTCAGTTAAGTCCATAATCTCAAATGATTTATCCGTTAAGAATGTTACTCCTGTTTCTTGAATCACATAGTGCATCAGGTTCGCATGTGATTCAGCAATACTCCCAATACGGTCTAGATCATCTTCTAAAATAGCTTCTTTCATTTCTTGGAATAAATATTGAGTGTTTTCAATCCATTCTAATTTAAGTTCAGGGAACTCATTTAGTTTTAACATTGCACTTCGACTATCAATACTCTTTTCTTTTTTATCAACCATACAAACAATAAGTGCGTATTCATCAGCATCCTTTAAAGGATAAGCATAACTCGTTTCATGACTCATTCCTTCTTCCCAAACAACAAATCCACCATAAACAGATCGTGATGCCGAACCAGATCCGATTCTTGCAACAGTTGAAAGTTCTTTATCTGAGACCTCAATACCATATGCCTTTAGCGCTGCATATGCGAGTGCTGCAAATGCAGATGAGGATGATGCTAACCCTGCTTTTTTAGGAACATGATTTTTAGAATCAATATAAGCATAGTAAGGAATTTGATACATTTTTCTAATTCTATCCATAAATTTGGTCACACGTTGAAACTCTACACCTTGAATAGATACATCATCGATTTTTAGTTCATCTTGTTTTAAGTTAGGATCATATGTAACACTTGTAATAGTATAAAAATTATCTAACGTTAAACTAATTGAGGAATTAATTGGTAAATTATCCGTAGATTCTTTCTTCCCCCAATATTTTACAAGTGCGATATTTGTATGTGCTTTTGCTTTATGTGTCATGTGATTATTTCCTTTAAGTCGTAGAACCAAGTGTGTGCAGCACCACTTTGTTTAAGTGAGTCTGCAATTAAAATTGCTTGTTCCATATTTGTTGCAAGTGCAATCATGCACCCTCCCTTACCACCACCGGTGAGTTTTGCACCTAATGCACCTGATTTTAATGCAACATCAACAAGTTCTTCAAGTTTATCATCGGATACATCAATACTTCTTAATAATTGGTGTGCCTCTGTCATTGCTAAACCAAGTCTTACAACTTCGTTATTCTCTAAAAATACCTTAACATTATTGGTGAGTTCTTCTAATCTATCCATGATTGGATTTATAATATTTGGGTTGCTTTTCCATAGTTTTTTTACATCAGATACAGCCTCTTTAGTTAAACCTTTTACACCTGTATCGGCTACGACTAAAATAGCATCCATTCTTAATGGAATTACAGATTTACCAATATCTTTCTGATAAAATACTGCTTTACCAAAAGCAATTGTAGTTGCATCTAAGCCTGATGGGTTAACATGGTGAATCTGTTCTGCGATTTCAACAAAATGATTGAGTGTTTCTTGAGTTAGATTCACTTGAAAAGCATCAAAAAGAGATCTTACAACTGCTATAGAAACTGCTGCTGATGATCCTAATCCTCGCTGTGAAGGTAAATTAGACTCAATTTTTATATGAATTCCAAAAAATGGTTGTTTCAAATAAATAAGAACAATATTAATTAATTGTTTTATTCCATATAAATTATCTGGAGCAGTGTTTAATTCTCCTTGATGGTAAATACAATCAATTGTAATTTCTTTATCCGTTTTATATATTTTTGAAGTTATTTGTGCTTGATTAAAAGGAAGTGCAATTGCTGGTTTACCATAAACAACAGAATGTTCTCCCATTAAAATGATTTTTCCGCTAGCTGCACCTTGTCCAAAATCTGTCATATAAGTACGCTCACTTTCTATACTCATTATATCATGTTATGATAAAATGAAATAAATCAAGATTAGAAAGGACTATAAAATATGTCAAATATCAAAGTTAAAATGAATGTTAAGTCATTCGGTTCAATAACCCTTGAACTGTATCCTGAAGTTGCACCAAACACAGTTGCAAACTTCGTTGATTATGTACAAAAGAAATTCTACAATGGACTTATATTCCATCGAATTATAAAGGGATTTATGATTCAAGGAGGTGGTTCTATGAAAGATAAGGAAAGACCGATTGCTGGTGAATTTAAATCCAATGGATTCGTAAATACATTAAAGCATACAAGAGGTGTTATTTCGATGGCTAGAACGAGTGATCCAAATAGTGCAACCTCACAATTTTTCATAATGCATAAAGACTCTCCACATTTAGATGATGCATATGCTGCATTTGGAAAAGTCATTGAAGGCATTGAGGTGGTTGATAAGATTGCATCTGTTAGAACCAATCCATATGATCAACCTTATGAAGATGTAGTCATTGAAGAAGTTATTCTATTAACAGATAACTTTACATTAAAACCCGTTCAATACGTTTAAGTTATATGCAAGCATATATCGATATTCACCCTAAAGTTCTCCAAGGTATTCGTACTGGAAAACCCATTGTTGCTCTAGAATCTACGATCATCGCATTTGGAATGCCTTATCCAAAAAATGTAGAAACTGCCTTATCTGTTGAAAAGATAATTGAACATGAAGGTGCAATTCCTGCAACAATAGGTATATTGAATGGTCGTATTAAAGTTGGAATGAAACCAGATGAAATTACACAAATGGCAAGTTCAAAGCAAGTTATAAAAGTTTCTAAAAGAGATATAGCATTTTGCTTATCTAAAAAGCGAATCGGAGCAACCACAGTATCAGGAACTTTACTCATCGCTGATATGGTTGGAATTAAAGTTTTTGCTACAGGTGGTATCGGTGGAGTTCACAAAAATGCTATAAAAACATTTGACATATCCAGAGATTTAGATGAGTTATCTACTTCTAACTGTCTAGTGGTGTCATCAGGGGCAAAATCAATTTTAGATTTAGAACTCACCAATGAAGTTTTAGAAACTAAAGGTGTAGATCTTATAGGTTATAACACAAATGAATTTCCAGCTTTTTATCATAATCACTCTGGTATCCATATACCTTATATGCTTGATAAACCTGAAGAAATCGCAGAAATGATGCATATCAAATGGTCTTTAGGTCTAAGGGGTTCGATTTTGGTTGTAAACCCAATTCCTAAAATATTTGAATTAGACCAAGCATATATCAATCAGGTTATAGATACTGCAATTACTAAACAAGAACAATTAGGTATAGAAGGTAAAATGATTACTCCTTATTTACTTAATGAAATAGAGAAAATAACTGAAGGGAAAAGTTTAGAAACCAACATTCAACTTATCTACCATAATGCTAAAGTTGCTGCAAACATTGCTGTTGCATATTCTAAATTTTTATAATTGAAATCCTAAAAGATTTATGTTACAATTATTCTCGTAGAAGGGGAGTAGTTCCCAAAATTAATCGTCAATACGGTAGAACCCGGTTAATTTTCAAGCAAATCTTGTAACGAGACCTTCAAGACCTGTTTTGGTTTTGAAGGTTTTTATTTTATACGAAAGGAAACAAAAAAATGAACGATAAACTTGTTTATCAGTTATCAAAGGAGGACGTGTTAAAACAGTTTAACACTTCCGAAAAGGGGCTTTCATCAACTGAGGCTCAAAAGCGATTAGAACTCTATGGTCCTAATCAATTATTAGAGGCTAAGAAACGCAGCTTATTCATGAAGTTTTTAGATCAATTTAAAGACTTTATGGTTATTGTTTTAATTGCTGCAGCACTTATTGCATTCCTAGCAGCAATTATCGAAGGTAAACCTGAAGAATTAACAGAAGGTTTACTTATTATCGCTATTGTAGTGATTAATGCGATTTTAGGTGTTGCTCAAGAAGCCAAAGCGGAACAAGCTTTAGAATCTATTAAACGTATGTCTAATCCACATACTACTGTCTTACGAGATGGTAAAGAGATCGTTATCAATGTCGATGAGGTTATCGTTGGTGATATCGTCATTCTACAAGCAGGCGATTATATTCCAGCAGATGTTAGAATACTAGAATCCATCAATCTTAAAACTGATGAATCCGCATTAACTGGTGAACCTATTCCTGTTGAGAAAACAACAGATGCAATTCAAAAATCCGAAGTTCCATTAGGTGACCGTACAAACCTAGCATTTATGGGAACAGTTGTTACTTACGGTAGAGGTTTAGCTATCGTAACATCTACAGGAATGAACACTGAGATTGGTAAAATTGCTTCTATGTTGTCATCAACCGAAGCAGAATCAACCCCATTACAAAAAAATATCGCTAAACTTGGTAAAACGTTAGCTTTAATCGCACTTATCGTTGTTGCTGTTATCTTTTTAATACAAGTTCTTAGAGGTACATTTAATGGTGGATTTGAAAACATCCATTGGGTAGAAATCTTTATGTCTTCTGTTGCACTAGCAGTTGCTGCTATACCAGAGGGATTACCTGCAATTATTACTATTGTTTTAGCTATTGGTATGCAAAACTTAGTCAAACAACGCGCTATCATGAGAACTCTACCAGCTGTTGAAACACTTGGTTCAACATCCATCATTTGTTCAGATAAAACTGGCACCTTAACTCAAAATGTAATGACAATTACTAAAACTTATCTTTTTGAAAGTGAATCCAGTGTTGCATCAATCGCTCATCCTGAAGGTAAGTTAAATGATTTAATCACTTATGGAGTTTTATGTAATGACACGAAAGTTCAATTGGATGAAAATCAAAAATACGTTCGTATTGGTGATCCTACTGAAATCGCATTAACCGATCTTGCAATTTACACAAAACTAGATCCAATTGACATCTTAAAAAAATATCCACGAGTTCACGAACTTCCATTTGATTCAGAACGTAAACTTATGACAACCGTTCACATCGTGGGTGATCAATACGTATCTATAACCAAAGGTGCTCCAGATATACTTATTTCTAAAGCATCTCATGTTGATCAGTCTAATGGATTAATCCCAATGTCTGATTCTATCATGAAAAACTTTATCACTAAGAATCAACTTTTTGCTGATGAGGCACTCCGTGTACTTGCGATCTCATATAAAGAGTATCCACTTACTACCGATATTAAAAAACTTCTACATGATGAACTAGAAAATAATCTAACACTTTTAGGTTTAGTCGGAATGATTGACCCGGCAAGACCTGAAGTTAAGGATGCAATTGTTGAAACAAAACGTGCTGGTATCACAACAATTATGATTACTGGAGACCACAAAAACACTGCAATTGCAATTGCTAAAGAATTAGGTATCTTAGAATCATCTCACTTAGCAATTACTGGTAAAGAATTAGATGCAATGTCTGATGAAGAATTTAAATCTAAATTAAATCAAATCAGAGTTTATGCTAGAGTAAGTCCTGAGAATAAAGTTAGAATTGTTACAGCTTGGAAAGAAACCGGTTTAATTGTTGCAATGACTGGTGATGGTGTAAATGATGCACCTTCCATTAAAAAGGCTGATATCGGTATTGCAATGGGTATTACAGGAACTGAAGTTGCTAAAGGTGCTGCAGATATGATCTTAACTGATGATAATTTTTCAACAATCGTTGGGGCTGTAAAAGAAGGTAGAACTATTTTATCTAACATCAAAAAAGCAATCCACTTCTTACTTTCATGTAATATTGGTGAAATCATTACGATCTTATTAGGTGTTACAATTGGTATTATTTTATTCCCTCTTGAACCTAATTTACAAATACTTACTGCTGCTCAAATTCTTTGGGTAAATTTAGTAACCGACTCATTTATGGCGATCGCACTAGGTTTAGAGCCAAAAGAACCGGATGTTATGAACCGTCCTCCAAGAGATAATTCAAAGAGTTTGTTTGCAGATGGTTTAGGATTTAGAATTGGTTATCAAGGTATATTCATTGGATTTATCACATTCTTAGCATTCTATATTGGCTATGAGATTAGTGGAAAAAATGTAATGCATGCTCAAACAATTACATTTATGGTATTATCTTTATCTCAATTATTCCATGCATTCAATGTTCGAAGTGAGAAATTCTCAACATTTAAACTACAACCTAACAAATACTTAATGATTGCATTCTTCGGTTCACTTCTGCTTCAACTCATGACAGTAACTATACCTTTTGTTGCAAATAATATTTTCGGTGTAGATTCTGTATTAAACTGGCAAGTGATGGACTGGGTGGTTGTCTTAGGATTATCTATCTCTCCATTAGTACTCGTTGAAATCATTAAATTTGTACAATCTTTAAGAAAACAATAATTCATTTAACCTCAAATTAACCATTTGAGGTTTTTTCATGTCTCAAATACGTATTTGAACAATCTTCAAAACAAACGATAAAAAAAGATGCTACTCTTACAAATAAATGTTAGAGTTGCATCCATTTTTGGTCTATATGACAATGCATATATTTTTAATGACCTCTTATTAAAAATTGGTGTATAAGCCATGTTCTGTAGAAGTTTCCTTCTTGTGACTATTTATCTCGAGTATAAACTCGCAAGATTCTATATTACTATGAATCTCGTGCCCCTACCATATTTTGGGTTTCTAGCTTGAGGGGTTTACCGCGTTTCATTCAGTTCATTTCTAAACTGACACGTTTCTGTGGCACGTTACGATTTTGAGCATAGCAAGCCTTAGCTCATTAAAATCGCCGTTATACATTACTGTATACCCAAGGTTATTGTTTCCCTTGGCACAAACACTACAAACCCAACGAGTGGGTCTGTGCTAGCATGGACTTTCCTAACGGAGGATATGTAATCACCCGCTCAGTCACCTTCCCAATTTTTAATCGCTTTAATTTTATATCGTATTTTCTAGATTGTCAAATTAAATCGCATCTTTTCTAGATAAATCAACGCGGCCTTTTTCATCAATCTTGACTACTTTAACAATAACTTGATCACCTACAGATACTTTTCCTTCTAAGGACTCTGTACGTTCTTTTTCCCATTTAGAAATGTGAATTAAACCTTCTGTACCTGGGAAGATTTCTGCAAATGCTCCTTGAATCTTTTTACCTTCTTTATCCATTAATAAGCGCGTAATCTTAGCCTCATAGATTTCTCCAACTTTAGCTTCACGAACTAAATTTTCAATGTATAATGCAGCTTTCTTAATCCATTCAGAATCATTGTGCATAATGAATACTCTACCATCTTGTTCAATATCAATTTTTACGTTATTATGATCTTCGATGATTTGAGTAATAATTTTACCACCAGAACCAATGACATCTCTAATCTTATCTGGCTTAATTTGAATCATTTTAACTTTTGGTGCATAATCACTTAATTCTTCTCTTGTTACAGAAATTGTTTCATTCATATGATTTAAGATATGAAGTCTACCTTTTCTTGCTTGTTCTAGAGCTTCTTGCATGATTTCAGTTGTAATTCCTGTGATCTTTATGTCCATTTGGAGTGCAGTAATACCATCTTTAGTACCAGCAACTTTAAAGTCCATATCGCCTTCATGGTCTTCCATACCTTGAATATCACTTAATATTGTATAATAATCGCCTTCTTTGATTAACCCCATTGCAATACCTGCAACAGGTGCCTTAATTGGAACACCTGCAGCCATTAATGCCATAGATCCTACACAAATTGTTGCTTGAGATGAAGAACCATTAGACTCTAAAATCTCAGAAACTATACGAATTGAATAAGGGAATTCAACTTCAGAAGGTAAAACTTGTAGTAATGCACGTTCACCTAAAGCACCATGACCGATTTCTCTACGTCCTGGAGCACCATATCTTCCTGTTTCTCCTACTGAGAAAGGTGGAAAGTTATAATGTAACATGAATCGTTTAGTCACTTCAACAGTTTCTAAACCATCAATAATTTGATTTTCACCTAATGAACCTAATGTTACAACACCTAATGCTTGAGTTTGACCTCTTGTAAATAATGCAGAACCGTGTGTTCTAGGTAAGACATCGATTCTTGATGATAAATCTCTGATTTCATCTACTTTACGTCCGTCTGGGCGTACTTTATCTTCAGTAATAAGTCTTCTTACTTCTTTTGTAACGATACGGTCTACAGATGATTTAACTTGATTAATTAATGTAGCTTTTGCATCCATATCTAAAACCTTAATGCCATCAACTTCTTTAACAAAGTTAATTTCATCAAAGTGATTCACAATTTCCTCTTTAATAGAATCAATTGCATCATAACGTTCTTGTTTTTCAATAATAGCTACAGCTTTAATCAGTTCTTTACCTTTGAAGTCCATAACTTTTTGGAAGATTTCTTGATCAATTTTGTTTAATTCAGGAATAACCTTTTCTAAACCAACTGCATCTTTAATTTCTTTTTGAAATGCACATAATTCTTTAATTGCAGCATGTCCAAATAAAATTGCTTCTAACATGTCAGCTTCACTGACTTGTTTAGCACCAGCTTCAACCATGTTAATCGCTTCAGTAGTACCTGCAACAATTAAATCAATATCTGATACTTCAAGTTGTTCTGCAGATGGATTTAATACAAATTCTCCATTCACTCTACCAACATGAGCTCCTGCAATCGGTCCTAAGAAAGGAATATTAGATACTTCTAATACGATTGAAGAACCAAGCATAGCTGCCATTTGACTTGAACATAATGGGTCAGATGATAAAACTGTATTTACAATTTGTACATCATTTGTGTAACCCTCATCAAATAATGGACGGATTGGACGGTCAATTAATCTTGAAGTTAATGTTTCTAATTCAGAAGGTCTTCCTTCTCTTCTTAAAAATCCACCTGGGATTTTTCCTGCAGCATATAACTTTTCTTGATAGATTACCATTAATGGGAAAAAATCAGTTTGTACAGGCTTACTTTTTGCAACAACAGTTGATAATACAACCGTGTCACCATAATGAATCATTGCAGAACCATTTGCTTGTTTTGCAACTTCTCCAATTTCAACACGTAGTGGTTTACCAGCTAGTGTCGTTTCGAATACTCTTTTTGACATATAAAATCTCCTTCATTTTATAAGAAATAACTTTTCTATTATATCTAATCTATTATATCATTTTTAGAACTAAACAAGACTCTAATTCAGAAAAAAAACTCCAGCATTGGAGTTTTTTATCTTCTTAAGCCAAGTTCATTAATTAAAGCAGTATATCTTTGAGCATCTGTCTCTTTTAAATACTTAAGTAAATTACGTCTACGTCCAATTTTCATAAATAATCCACGTTTTGAATGGAAGTCATGAATATGTGCTTGTAGATGATCATTTAACTCATTGATTTCATGAGTAAGGATTGCAACTTGAACTTCTGGTGAACCAGTGTCCCCTGGAAATCTTGCAAACTTCTCAACAAGTGCTTTTTTTACTTCTTTTGTTAGTGCCATGTGGTTTCCTCCTATGTCTCGTATAACTAAAGATTACGTTTTGGCTAACGCTGTCCTCGCTATCGACCTATGCAATATTACCATATTTGAAAATAAATTGCAATCATATTTTGAAAATTTTCAGTAAATTGTGTAAATTTTGAAAGAAAACACATCAAATTTTAATGAATTGGTCCACATTTAAGATGAATACAGTGGCTCCACCAACCGATACTTCAATTGGTAACGCACTGAAAGCACCAAATTCATTTACAATTGCATTTGGTACAATTTTGTTTCTAGTTTTTGAATATTTTTCAAAAATATCTAATACTTCAGGTACTTTTTCGTCATTTACACCAATTAAGAAAGTCGCATTACCTTCTCTTAAAAATCCACCTTTTGTAGATAATCTAGTTGCAAAAAAATGTTCTTTGACTAACCCTTTTTGTACTTTATTTGCATCATCATTAGATACGATAGCAATAATCATTTTCATTGTCATATCCTCCTATATCTTTATTTTATCATAAATCATTTTTTTTAAATAATTGAATAGTTTGTTGAACATCTTTTTTAATTTGAGCAATTAAGTCATCAACGTTATCATATTTTATCTCGTCACGTAAATAATATTCAAATGATACTGATATTTCTTGATGATATAAATCACCATCATAATCAAGAATAAAGACTTCTAATCTTTTCATAGATGAGTAATTAAGTGTGGGATTATGTCCAAGATTTGCGCAACCAATATATTTTTTTCCACCAATCGTAACATAACAAGCATATATTCCAACCTTCGGTAAAAAATATTTCTTATAGTCGATATTAGCCGTTGGATAACCAATGAATTTTCCCACTTTGTCTCCGTGTACGACTTCTCCATGAATACTATAGCTTCTATCAAGTAGTTTCTTAGCTAACCTAATATCTCCATTTTCTAATAATAATTTGATATACGTTGTAGAGACTCTTACATTTTGATACAATAAATCATCCAAAACAACCAAATCAAAATGCTTGTTTAAATCATGAATCGTACCAAGTCCTTTATAACCAAATTTAAAATCTCTTCCAACAACGATACGTTTGACATGAATTCTCTTTAAAAATTCAATAAATTCATGAGCCAGCATCTTTGAGAAATCCTCTGTAAATTTAACGATAAAGAAAAAGTCAACGCCTAATCTTTCAAGTGCTTTTTCTTTATCATGATCATCCATTAAAATGGGTAATTCTTTTTTTAAAATAACAGATAAAGGATGTGGACTAAATGTCATGACAGCACTTTTGGTTGCTCGATTTGAATTAGCAATTTCAATGATATTTTGATGTCCTATATGTAGTCCATCAAAATTACCAATGGCTAATGTAATGGGTTCGTTATTTTCAATATCTTCATAATGTGCATAAAATGTTTTCATTAAGTATTCCTCACAAATACGTATCTCGGTTTATACTGACCTTCAAAAGGTTCATAATAAGCAATGTATTCACCTTTTTCATTGGTTACAATGAATGGTTCTAATATATTGGTTTGTCTTTCATCTAAATATACACCATTTAAAACAAGTTTTACCATATAATCATTGAGTTTAATCTGTTTTACTACTTTAAATAGGTTGACATCTGGTGTGATATCATCGATGGTTACATCATCCAAATGTATGGCATCTTTTAAGTGGTATGAACCAATTTGGACACGTTCTAATGCTTTCAATGCACCATAAGTTCCTAATTTTTCACCTAAATCTCTTGCGATACTTCGAATATATGTTCCTTTAGAAACGTGTGCATAAAATTTAGGCTCTAAACCACTTTCAATAAGTTTGATGTCATATATTTTAACATGTCTTTTCTCTAAATCAAGCGTGATACCTTGTCTGGCTGCTTGATAAGCTTTAACCCCATTTTTTTTGATTGCTGAGTAAAGAGGTGGCATTTGTTCATATTCCGGTTTAAAAGAATCTAGTGCTTCTAGAATTTCTTCATTCGTATAATTCACATCACGTTGATCGACAATATTTCCGGTAAAATCATCTGTATCATATAAAGAACCAAATATCAGTTGACCGGTATATGCTTTATCTAAATCTTCAAAAAGAAATGCTAGTTTTGTTGCTTGTCCAGTAAGAACAATCATTAAGCCAGTAGCAAAAGGGTCTAGAGTTCCTGTGTGACCAACTTTAGATATATTTAATTTTTTCTTAATTCTGTAAACCACATCATGACTTGTCATACCTGCCGGTTTATGAACTAAAATAAATCCATTCATAAAAGAACACCTCGTTAGTCTATTATATCACAAGAAAAAAGGCTTGAATGCTCAAGCCTTATTCTTATTTGTGTTCTTCTAGCCAAGCAAGAATTTTTTCTCTTGGTTGGTAACCAGATGCTCTAGAAACTTCTTTACCATCTTTAAATAACACTAATGTTGGAACTGCGCGAATACCATTATCAATTGCTTGTTTTCTGTACTCATCAATATCCACTTTGACAAATTGCGTTCCAGGTTGTTCACCACTGATTTGTTCTAAAACAGGCATTAGCATTTTACATGGTCCACACCAAGTTGCAAAAAAATCTACTAAAACGAGTCCGTCTTTATTAACAACTTGATTAAAATCTTCACCTTTATATTGTTGCATTATAGATGCCTCCTAATTATTTTCTTAAAACCATTATAACCCTCTTCATTAAAATAATCAAAGGAAATGGTCTAATCTTAAAAGCTTATAATCGTTACACCATTCAAACCTTCACCTTCAGCCCCATATCTATGGGATTTTATGTAAGGTGACTGTTTGATATAGTCATGGACAGCTTTTCTAACAGCTCCCGTTCCAAACCCATGAATCACCCTTAAATAAGGTAAATTCGATAGTAATGCATCATCTACTGCTTTATCCATAAGATTCTTAACATCTTCAAAACGCACACCTCTTAAATCAAGTTCAATCGATCCTTGTTTAGTAGGTGTTGTACCTGTCACTTTAACTTTTTTCTTGACATCTTTTTGAATTTTTTGTTCAATCTTTTCCAAATCGTTTCGCTCAAATGGTAAATCAAATAACCCTAAAGAAACAATGTATTTATCCTTCTTAATATCGATAACTACACCTTCTTGTTGATAGCTCTTAATATAAACATGATCATTTAATTCAATGATTTCATTTGACTTTTTAGTATCTTCCTTAGGTTTTTGATTAAGTTTACCTTTAATCATTGCAACCTCAGGTGTCGTAATAGATTTCATTTTTGATAAATCTTCAATCATTTGAAGTGCTTCTTCTTTTAATTTTTCATATTTTTTAAGTTCTTTTTCTTTTACCTTTAAAATAATTGCTTCTTTGTCTCTTTCTAAACTTCTATTTTTATCTTGAAGCGATTGAATTAATCGGTTTGCTTCTATTTCTTTTAATCTCAATTCTTCTTTAACTTTTAAGACATAGGCCTGTTCATGAGATAGTTTTTCTAAACTTTTAGCAAGGTTTGATTGTCGACCACTTAAAAGCGTTTGTGCATGATTGATGATTTCATCTTTCATTCCTAATCTTTTAGCAATCGATAAAGCGTGAGATGATCCTGCTATACCTAGTTGTAGTTTATAGAGTGGTTTTAACGTTTTTTCATCAAATGCTACACTTGCTGTTAAGATATCTTGTTGTTCAAATGCGTAAAGTTTTAACTCAGAATAGTGTGTTGTTACAACTAAACGAACATTATCTTTCTTTCTTAGGTAATCAATAATTGCAATCGCTAAAGAAACACCTTCCAAGGGATCCGTTCCACTTCCTACTTCATCCAGTAAAATAAGTGCACTCCCCTTTATAGAATCTATCATCTCTTTAATTTTAATGAGATGACTTGAGAATGTTGATAAAGATTGTTGAATCGATTGTTCATCACCAATATCTGCAAATACATGCTTAAATATACTGATTGTACTACTAGGTAGTGCTGGAATGAGTAATCCCACCTGCGTCATCAATGTAAGTAATCCTAATGTCTTTAAAGCTACTGTCTTACCACCTGTATTTGGACCTGTAATCATCAATACTTTTTGATTTTGATTAAGTACCATGTCAATTGGAACGACTGTAAGTGGATCTAGTAGTGGATGACGTGCAAGTTTTAAATCAATAACTCCTAAATCATTGATAGTGACTTTACTAGCCTTTATTTCTTTACCATATAAAGCTTTGGCATGATCAGAATCTAATTTGATAAATATTTGAATTTTATCATACAATATGTTTCCATATGGTTTGAGTTCTTTAGTGAGTTTTTGTAAAATTTTTAAAATCTCATTTTGTTCTAATTGATTTAAATATTCTATATCTTGAGTCACTTGTCTAATATCATCAGGTTCAATATAAACGGTTTGTTTCGATGCAGATACATCGTGTATGACACCTTTAACTTTATTTTTAAAAGATTCTTTAATAGGTATTGCATATCGTCCATTTCTCATCACGATTAATGATTCATTTAAATAGGATTGATATTTAACCAATACTTCACTTAATAGCTTTTCAAGTAGTCTATTTTTTTGTTTTAAACTTTTTCTGATTTCATGTAGTTCAGATGTTACATGATCAAAGACAAGTCCATCCTCAGAAATCACTTCATTGATTGCATTTAATAAATCAATCTCTGGTGCTAACATCTTTAAAATTTCATAAACCTGGGATGTACTGCTATTCATCTGGCTTAAATAAACTTTAAAAGATTTTTCCATTTCAATGTATTGTCGAATCAAAATGAATTCATCAATATTTAAATACGTACGTTGATCTAAATTTTTTGAGGTTGATAATATATCAAAATCATCATAAAACGGAAACTTACCAAATCTTTCAATCAATCCTTGAATTTCATGAACTAAATCGATTTTTTGTTTAACTTTAGACAACAAAAAATCAGGTTCTAAATTCAATATGATATTTTTTGAACTATTAGTTCTCGTATATTTTGATACATGCTCTAGAATGGTTTGTAGTTCTAATACATGTTGTTTTTTATTCATGAATGAAACCCTCCCATAATGGATTTTATGGTATAATAGTATTGAATAGGAGTGCCAAATTGAGAACTTATACCATTAGTTTATCTAGTACTCAACTAGAATCATTAAAACAATTTTATAATAATTACTTACTAAAACTTGAAAAACCATACATTTACTTTGTTGCCCAACATAATGATATCAGAATTAATGCATTTAATTCTGGTAAAGTTGTCTTACAAGGCAGTGAAATCAATGCTGAACTTATGGCTATAAAGTCTTTTTTAAACATCAAAAACTATCCAGCAATTGGTTCTGATGAGGTAGGTACAGGTGATGCCTTTGGTCCAATTGTTGTTTGTACAGCATATACTTCAACAAAAGATTTAGAGTGGTTAGAATCCATGAATGTTCGTGATTCTAAGACCATGAATAATAAAGAAATTATTAAGATTGCTCCACTCATTGCCGAAAAATTAACACATTCTATCGTTATTCTTTCACCGGAAAAATATAATGAACAAACACAAAAAGGTTTAAATTTAAATAAAATTAAAGCCTTATTACATAATCACATGATTATGAAAACAACATCTAAAGTGAATGAAGCAGTCCCTGTAATTCTCGATCAATTTTGTTTACCTTCTCACTATTTTAACTATTTAAAAGATGAGAAATTGGTTTATAGAGATATTGAGTTTTACACCAAAGCTGAATCTGTTCACTTAAGTGTCGCAGCTGCATCAATTATTGCAAGATATGCATTTTTAGTTAAAATGCATCATTTAAGTAAAGAAGTTGGTATCAAACTTAAACTAGGTGCAAGTAAAGAAGTTGATGAACAAATCAAAGAAGTTCATGAAAAATTAGGAATGGATGTCTTAAAGTCCATTACAAAAATGAACTTTAAGAATGTTACTAAACAAAACCTATCTTAACTTTTCTAAATAAGCTTTAAAACTATCTGGCAATGGCGCTTCAAAGGTCATTGCTTTTTTTGTAATTGGATGTTCAAATTCCAGTTTATATGCATGAAGCATTTGACCATCTTCTACCAAGAGTGGTTTAAATCCATATAATGGATCTCCAACAATTGGATGATTAATAAATTGAAGATGAACTCTTATTTGATGCGTTCTACCCGTTTCAAGTTCACATTTCAATAGTGAAAAATCCTTGAAGGTTTCTATCACTTCAAAATGTGTTACCGCATGTTTCCCTTCTTTTACAACTGCATTTTTAATACGTTGCTTAGGGTGTCTTCCTATAGGTGCATTAATGATACCTTTTGATTCTTCAAATGTGCCATAAACAAGTGCCATATAACTTCTATTGATATCATGGTCTTTAAGTTTACTCGCTAAAATTTGATGAGCTTCGTTGGTTTTAGCTACTATTAATAATCCAGAAGTATCTTTATCGATTCGATGAATGATACCTGGTCTAAAATACCCATTAATATCAGATAGCTCATCCATTTCGTGTAATAGTCCATGAACTAATGTTTCTTCCATATGTGATTTTGCAGGATGTACAACCAAACCTTTTGGTTTGTTCACAACCAATAAATGTTCATCCTCATAAACAATTTCAAGATTTAAATCAACAGGTTTTAAATCCAGTGTTTTGGTTTCAACAGGTTTAATTGTAACAATATCATTTGTTTTTAACATATAACCTTGTTTAACAACTTGATCATTCACTAAAATATCACCACTTTTAATAAGCTGTGAAATTCTACTTCTTGATAAATCTAATTTGTCTACTAAGAAGTGATCCAATCGAATTGCTTCTAATTTTTCTACTTTAATTTGTTCCATCTTTTTCTCGTTTCTTTTTATTATAATCCTTAATACCTTCGATTATAAATTCTATAAATAATAATGCAATCCCTATATTTAAAAGTGCGTCCGCTAAGTTAAAAAACGTATTTCCTACAAAGGGTAATATAGGAACTTGAATATAGTCAATAACATATCCATAAAGCAAACGGTCTATTCCATTACCTATCGTTCCACTAATTAAGAATATTAGCGATATCGTATATAGTTTTTTCGTTTTGATGTTAGATGTTGAAAATAAATAACCAAATATTGCTAAAGCAATCAATGTGATTATAAAAAAGAACATCTGTTGATCTTGTAGCATTCCAAAGGATGCACCATAGTTTCTAATATAGCCTAATGTTAAAACATTCGGTATAATAACTTCTATTTGGTTTAATGCATACATACCAGAATAAAATGATTTCAGAAGAAAATCAAAAAGTATTAAGATTGCAATAATAATATAAGATAGAATCATGCTAACCCTCCATAAATTGAAAATGTTACTATGAGTCCAACCATTATTAAAACTGTACTGATTATGATGGAATCTAAATAAACAATTTTCTTTGTATTTAAACCTAAAATTTTAGGTATCTGTATACCCTGTATATAGTATAACAAGTATTGGTATAAAAATACACTTGCAATACCTATTATGAATAGTAATATAATTAATAAAATCTGTAATTCTGTAATTAAAAACAGTGGAATTATAATAAGTACGAGTGGTGCAACACTTAAACTAGTCAGTAACATCGATACCAATGTAGAAAGAATAACCACTTTCATATCGGTGTATTCATCTAATCTACGTCTAATAATATTGGCTTCGTTGAAGAGTTTAATTAGATATTTCATAGACGACCTCAATGGCTTCTAATATATTTTTTACAGGATAGATATGAATTCTATCACTTAAATCACTGATTTCTCCATATTGATTATAAGGAATAATAAAATGCTTAATTCCTTCTTTGATTGCTCCATATGCTTTTTGTCTTAAACCACCGATGTTTCCAACTTCTTGATTATATCTAATCGTTCCGGTCCCTACAATGTCTACATCAATGGTTAGATCATCTACAAGTGCAAAATATATACTTAATGTGTACATCATGCCTGCAGATGGACCCCCACTAAAAACAGATTGTCCAGGTAATTCAAATGTCGGATTAGAGGATACAATATTGTACTTTGGATAAAATCTAAATACGTCTAGGGATGATTTATCTAACGTTATAGATAGAGTCTCTTGATTTCTTAAGACTTCTATTACTACGGTTGAATCTTGTTCTAAAAAGTAATTTCCCATGGTTTCATAATCACTGAAATCTTGTTCATTCACATCTAAAATGATATCTCCAATGTTTAGATTTTGATGTTTTGCTTCTCGGTAATCAACAATCATTCCAACCCATTCATAATCAATTGATACAGTTGGATTTTTAAGTTTTGCGAGTTCATATGCAGTTATGAGAGACTGTTCAAATGATGCTTGCTTTTGAATATTTGAACGTAGTCTTTCCTCACCCATCGTTAATTGCGACTCATAAACACCCATAAGACTGATGTCAAACTCTTCAAGCATCAAATAAAGCATACGTGCAAACGGTGTAATACGAGACATCGTTAATACTGAAATCGTCTTAAAATGGCTAGATTGCTCATAGCCATTCATTTGAATCATCGTATTTGCTATTCTCGTTTCATTAGGTGCTGTGACAGAAAAGTTTGTAGGTACAGTTAATGCAATCATTAAAAATACATAAGCAAATATGAATGTATGAAATATTTTTTTGATACTAGGACTCACTTTCAAGTGTAATCGTCTCCAATTTAATTTGTCTACTCTGAATCATCGCTTTTTGCATCATTTGAGTAGAGGCATAATGGCTTTCTTTTCCTCGGTCTTTATCTGACATAAATACAATCTCTTTGATGCCAGCTTGTACAATTAGTTTCATACATTCATTACAAGGAAATAAAGTCACATATAATGTTGAATTTTTTAAACTTGTTGTTGCATTTAATATTGCATTTGCTTCAGCGTGTACAACATATGGATACTTTGTTTCACTATATTTACCATCTTTTGACCAGTTAAATGTATTATCATCAAGTCCCTTAGGTAAACCATTATATCCAATAGCAATAATTCTTTTATCTTCATTGATGATACATGCGCCAACTTGAGTGGATGGATCTTTACTTCTTAATGCTGAAAGTTTTGCAACTCCCATGAAATATTGATCCCATGAAATATAGTTTTCTCTTTTCATTTAATTTCATCCTCTTGTGCTAAGTTTAAATCGATATGACAATAACCTGTAGGATTCTTTTTCAAATAATCTTGATGATAATTTTCTGCTAAATAAAAATTCTTAAGTGGTTCAACGGATACTACAATAGGTTTTTTATAGTTCAGTTGTTCTTTTTGGATATATGATAAAGCGACTTTTTTTGTGTCTTCATCCTCATAATATATACCACTTCGATATTGAACACCAATATCATTACCTTGTTTGTTTAATGAGGTTGGATCGATGATTCTATAAAAATGATTAAATAATGTATCTAAAGTAATCATTTGTGGATCATAAACAATTTTAACAGCCTCAGCATGTGTTGCAAGACCATCACAAACCTCACGGTAAGTTGGATTTTCTTTGTTTCCGTTGGCATAGCCAACTTCAGTATCTATCACACCTTTGAGCTGATTAAAATACGCTTCAACTCCCCAAAAACAACCACCTGCTAAATATAATGTTTTCATTTAATCACCTTCAATCCAAGTTCTTTAAATTGATCTTCATCAATAATATTAGGTGATTGCATCATTAAGTCTCTTGCAGATTGTGTTTTAGGGAATGCAATCACATCTTTAATATTATCCGTTTTTGTAGCTAGCATAACAATTCTATCTAAACCAAATGCAATACCACCGTGTGGAGGTGTACCGTATTTTAATGCATCCATAAAGAATCCAAATTTGTTAAGTATTTGTTCTTGTGTAAATCCTAGTGTTTCAAACATAAGGTTTTGAACTTCTTGTTGGTAAATTCTTATAGACCCACCACCAATTTCATATCCATTCCATACCATATCATATGCTTTTGCAATTGCATGTTTAGGATCATTTTTTAAACTTTCAACACTCTTAGGTGCTGTAAATGGGTGATGTCTAGCATATAATCTTTGATCTGCTTCGTTAAATTCAAGTAGCGGGAAATCAACAACCCATAATAAACTTTCTTTCATTGGGTCGATCAAATTTAAATCCTTCGCCAATTCTTTTCTTAATGCGCCACAAGCATTGGTTGAATCTTCATAGTTTCCAGGAACAAAGAAGATAATTTTTCCTGGTTCTACAAGATCAGGGGTCATAAACTTAGATACTGAACCACTTAATACACCTTGTTCATTTTTAACATAAGCAAGCGTGTCACCATGATTCTTCTTAACAATTTCAGTTAATTTATCGATGTACTTACGGGTAAATAAAGGATTTTGGTCTAGTGTAAATCCACGGACAGTTTTTCCTTCAAATAACGGTATAGTTAAGCCTTCTAGTATACCGTCTAGATTTTCAATGTGTAGTTCATAACGAAGGTCTGGTTTATCTGATCCATAGTTATGAAATGCTTCTTCATAAGTCATTCTTAAAAGTGGTAATGGTAATTCTTTTTTAAGAACATTTTTAAACATATCAGAAATTATTTTCTCACCAAAACCCAAGACTTGTTCTTGATCGACAAATGATGACTCGATATCCACTTGTGTAAACTCAAGTTGTCTATCCGCTCTTAAATCTTCATCTCTAAAACATCTAGCAAATTGGAAGTACTTTTCAAACCCTGAAATCATATAAAGTTGTTTAAATATTTGAGGTGATTGAGCAAGTGCATATCCTTCACCATGATAAAGTCTAGAAGGTACAATAAACTCTTTAGCACCTTCTGGTGTTGATTTGACTAAATAAGGTGTTTCTAATTCCAAGAAATTCATATCCAGTAAACTCTTTCGAATTGATTGAGTAATCATACTTCTTTGTAGTAAATAGTTTTTGGATGAATTCTTTCTTAAATCCAAATAACGATACTTCAATCTTATTTCCTCAGAAAGATTATCTTGTTCACTAATAGTAATTGGTGTTACCTCAGCTTTATTTAAGAGATTCATCTGAGTTATTTCAACTTCAATATCTCCTGTATTCATGGAAGGATTTTTGGATTCTCTTTCAATAACCTTTCCTTCAACTTCAATGACATATTCATTTTTTAGTTCTGAAACTTCTGAATATATAGGACTTTCTGGTCTTACGAGTAATTGGGTAATACCAAATTGGTCTCTGATATCCATAAAAATAAGACCACCTAAATTTCTTTTTTTAGCAACCCATCCTTTGAGTCTAACAATTTCGCCAACATTTGCAATAGTCAGAGCATTGTTATGATGTGTATAATTCATCATGATAAAAATCCTTTCATATAAGCTACCAATTCCTTGATAGCAATCGTACTTTGTTCTTGTGTTTCGGTATTTTTAACTGTAACTTGACCAAGTTTAAGTTCATCATCACCAAAGATGATTACATATTTGGCATTCAGTTTAATCGCATCTTTGAGTTGAGTTTTGAAGTTCTTGTTTGAAAAATCCATTTCTGCATGAATGCATGAATTTCTAAGTTCATAGAGTGATTTAAAAGCTTCTTTTTTGGTTTCATTACCAAAATTAATCAAATAAGCATCTAAACGTTGTTCCTGACTTAAAGTAATCCCTTCAGCCTCTAATGCATTTAATAATCTTTCCATTCCGAAAGCAAACCCAATCCCAGGAATTTCAGGTCCACCCATTTCTTTAACAAGCTCGTGGTATCTTCCACCGCCTCCTAAAGCATTTTGTGCACCAAATCCATCGATTGTTGCATGTATTTCAAAAACAGTATGTGAGTAATAATCTAAACCTCTAACGAGCTTTTTATCTAGTTCATATGGAATATGTAGTGATGATAAAAGCTCGACAAGCATTTGATAATGTTTCATAGATTCTTCTGTTAAATGTTCAAGTGGCATCGGAGCATTTAATAAAAGTTCTTGGTCCACTGGATCTTTTGAATCTAATATTCTTAATGGATTCTTCTCAAGTCTTAACTGAGAGTCCGGTGATAATTTATGCTTTAACGGTGCTAAGTATGCCTTAAGTGCTTCTCTGTAGTTTGATTTAGATGCTTGATCACCTAAACTATTGATCTTAACGACTGCATTTTTTAAACCGAGTTTAGATATTGTTTCATAAGCAAGTGTAATGACTTCTGCATCCACTGATGCATCTGTTGATCCTAATGCCTCTATACCAAATTGCATAAACTGTCTAAATCTACCTTTTTGAGGACGTTCATATCTAAAATTAGGTCCTATGTAGTAGAATTTTGAAAGGTTGCTTGTAGCATATATTTTATTTTCAACATAACTTCTAATGACACCGGCAGTTCCTTCTGGTCTAAGTGTTAAGTCACGATCTGATTTATCCTTAAAATTGTAGGTTTCTTTTGTAACCATATCAGAATCTTCACTTTCACGGTGAATCACCTGTGAGTATTCCATCATTGGTGTTCTAATTTCTTTATATTGGTATAAACCGTATAGGTTTCTTATGTAGTTTTCTAATGCTTGCCATTTTGGTGACTCAGCAGGTAATACATCATACGTACCTTTTACTTTTGTAAAACTCATTTGAATTGCTCCTTTGTTAAGTAATACCATGAAGATGGTTCGTGAAGTCCTGTAAATCTGTTATAGTATTTTTCATTATCTTTATAATCAAATATAAAGTTATTCTTTTCAATGACACGTTTACTACCAATGTTCGTATCCGCATGTCCAATAATGATTTTTTTATAACCATGGTAATAAAATCCTACTTCAAGTAGTTTTCTAAGTGCTTTGGTCATCACACCTTTATTCCAGTATGCCTTGTTTAAACAGTAACCTGCTTCAACAACTCCATCTTCTACAATGGTATGAAAATCAACTGTTCCAATCATTTGATTTGATTCAAGGTCAACAATTGCATATCCAACTGGTAATCCTCTATTTGGACGTTCTAAAAAATATCTTTTAATTGAACCATATGCTTCAGTAATATCCATATAAGGACCCCAACTTAGAAATTTAACAACTTCAATGTCAGAACCATATACAAACATATCATTGGCATCTTTTAATTCAATATCTCTTAACATATAGTGATCAAAATAAATAACTGGTTGTTTCATTTTCCATACCTCTTTCTTTTAATAAAAAAACGTCCTTAAAAATTTCTAAGGACGAATTCGATTCGCGGTGCCACCTTAGTTCCAGTTGCCTGGCCCTTAAACGTTTGCTGGTTTCTAAAGTTGTCCCCTATATCGTTTCATTTCAGTCTTTCACCAAACAACTGATCTCTTGTGAATGATTTCAATATAGTTCTTCTTTGTCTTCAACCGATTTAATTTATAAATATCTTATCATTTTAGTGATAATTAGTCAATAAATATCACAAGTTCTCGTTTATTTTTTTGATACCCTTTTTAATGTTTTCTTTGTAATATTTTAAGGTCACTTCTACGATGACTTGTATAGGTACTGAAAGTATAGCTCCAATTATACCGAAGAACGCTTGACCGAGTAAGACAAATGCAATCGTTGATATTGGATTTAACTTTAACTGTGTTTGATAAATTTTAGGATTAATAACATATGCATCAAGTTGAGGGAATATTAGTGTGAATACACCAATACCAATCATACCATATGCTGCATTAGGAACTGTCATTACGATAATTGCTGTAAATAGGATTGAGAAATACCCACCAAAATAAGGAATAAGTGATAAAACTGCAGCAACAACAGCAACAAGTGGAACAAATATGAAGAATTCATTAAAGAATAATGCAAGGATAAGCATTAATCCACCATACTCTAAAGCTTGTATACCTGCAATGATAACTTCTGCCCATAAATAATTAGTTAACTCATTATCTATTGTTTTAATATAATTAAACGTCTTTGGTTTAACTGTGATAGAAAGATACTCTTTGATGTTTTCTCTCATTTTAGGGAAATTAAATAAGAAGATAATACCAACAACAATTACAACAGCTCCACCAACAATCACATTCCATACAGTATCAACTGTACCGCCTGTTGCAGTAAAGAAGTTTGTAACTTGTAAGACGATATCATCAACAATTGATGTTACATAGGATGCAACATTCGTTGTATCCACCTGAAGAATTTCTCCTATTTCAATTAATATATTTTGAATACCAACAGATAGATTACCTATGGAATCTACAGCAGGTTTTAATACGCCCCAGATTAAATATATTGTAAATAAAACTGTTGATGCATAGACAATAACAATACCCAACCATCTTGGTATTTTAAACTTTTCTAACAAGTTAATGAGCGGGTTTAGAATATAGGCAATTGTAAATGCGATAATTAGTGGCAATAGTGCATTAAATGCAACTAATGCAATACCAGAGACATATGGCCATATAAAGAATAATCCTATTAGAATTAAAATCAATAATACGATATTTAATAACTTAGAGTTTAGATGTTTCATATTAATCACCCACCTCATACATTAAATTAAACGGTCCTACATAGGTTGCATCGATAACCATGTGTGCACCAAATATTCCTGTTTGTGTTTCAATACCTTCATTCATGAGTTTTTGAACAAACAACTCATATAAGGGTTTAGAAATCTCAGGCTTGGCAGCCTTTGTGAAACTCGGACGATTGTTATTGGATGCATCACCATATAAAGTAAATTGAGATACAACCAATACTTGATGCTTACTTTTATCGATACTCAAGTTGAGTTTGTCATTTTCATCATGAAAGATTCTTAATTTAATCAATTTCTTAACACATTTATCAACCAAATCTTCTGAATCTGTATCTTTAATGCCTAAATACACAATATAACCTTCTGAAATGCTTGAGATTAAAGTATCTTCAACATAAAGCTTTGCACGACTGACCTTTGTTACAAGCATTCTCATTGCATATCACGCTCCACATAATATACTTGAGGCACTTTTTGAATATTGACCATTAATGTATCCAATTCACTGCGTTTATTCAGTGTTACTTTTAAACGAATAATACTTTCAAATTCTTGATTCGTAACTGCAGAAACCTCAGCAATCGCAATTCCGTTAGCATTTGCAACTTGAATAATATCTGTTAAGAGTCCTGTTCTTGATGTTCCCTTGATCTTTAACCATGTTGCATATTTTCTAGTTAAATTCGTACCCCATAAAGCAGTAATTAATCGCTTACTATCGTATTGTTTTAAGTTTGTACAATGATTCGCATGAACTACAATACCACTTCCTTTTGTCACATAACCTGATATTTCATCACCAGGAATCGGTGTACAACAGTTAGCAAGTTTTATTTGTGGGTTTGAAAGTCCTTCAATAACAACACCTGTTTCAGAAATGGCTATTAATTGACGTTGAGTTCTTTCAATTTGTCTTTGAATCAACATTTCTTTTGTTATTTCAGGAATTAACCTGTTCATAACAGTTTTTGTTGAAATATTTCCTTTACCAATTTCTAGGTAAAGTTCATTTAATGTTTCAATACCTGACTTTTCAAAATTCTTCTCTACCCATTCATCATCGAGAATATCATCTCTTTTATTAAGAATCAATTCTTTTTCTAATAATTCTTTACCTGTAGATAGAGTTATCTCTTGATTGCCTTTATTGATAAAACCTTTAATTTTGTGTCTTGCATGTGGTGATTGTGCTATTTTTAGCCAATCCTCACTAGGACCTGATGAGTTTTTATTGGTTTTAATAGAAACCACATCACCTGTTTGTAATTCATGGTCTAATGTCACAATTCTTCCATTAACAATTGCACCAACCATTTTATGACCTACATCAGTATGAATTCTATAGGCAAAATCTATTGGTGTAGAACCATGTGGAAGTTCAATCACTTCACCTTTTGGTGTGAAAACATAGACGTTTGCTGAAAATATATCTGTTTTAACCGTATCAACAAACTCTTGAGAGGTTCCAGCTTGATCGTCTTTATCCTCTGCTATTTTGAGTAATTCTGCATACCATTTAAGTTTAGATGCAATTTCAAATTGTTCACGTTCTTTAGAGTATACTTTATTTTCTTTATATGCCCAGTGAGCAGCAATACCGTCTTCAGCAACCTTGTCCATTTCTTTTGTTCTTATTTGTACTTCAAATAACGTACCGTCTGAATGTAGCACTGTTGTATGTAGTGACTGATAAAGGTTTGGTTTAGGTACCGCAATATAATCTTTAAATCGTTTTGGGATTGGTGTAAAATGTGCATGAATAATTCCTAATGACTGGTAACATGTTTCAACCTTGTCAACAATTACACGTACTGCTAGAAGATCATAAATATCTTCAAATGATCTTCCACCATTGACCATTTTCTTATAAATCGAATAAATGTTTTTAATTCTACCCTTTATTTCAAAATTTTTGAGTTCAGATTCTTCAAATAATGTCTTTATATATTCAATAACATTTTCAATATTATTTTCTCGCTCTGTTCTTTTTGCTTTTACGAGATTAGAAACTTTATAATACATCGCAGGGTCCACAAATCTTAATGAACGATCTTCTAATTCTGCTTTCCATCTAAATAGACCGAGTCGATGTGCAATCGGTGCATATATATCCAATGTTTCTTTACTAATGCTTACTTGTTTTTCTGATGACATCGAGTTTAATGTTCTCATGTTATGAAGACGATCTGCAATTTTAATTAAAACCACTCGAATGTCTTTTGCCATTGCAATCAACATTTTTTGTTGATTATCAGATTGTTCCGTATTTTGAAAACTAATTTTACTTAATTTAGTGACACCGTCCACTAAGAGTGCAGCATCTTTACCAAAATCTTGTTCAAGTTCTTTAAGTGTATAATCTGTATCTTCTACTGTATCATGTAGTAATGCACCAACCAATGTGATTGGTCCAGCTTCAAGTTCTGAAAGAATTCTAGCAACAGCAACAGGATGCGTAATATAGGGTTCACCACTTTTTCGCATTTGACCTAAGTGCTTTTGTTTAGCTAGTTCATAAGCTTTGGTGATTAATTTTATGTTTGTCTCACTTTTAATATAATGAGAAATATCAGACATAAGTGCTTTATATAATGCATCATTCATAAAATCTAACCACCTTTCTTTATTTTAATAATGTATTAATGTTTTTACATCATAATTTTTTAATAGTTTTCTGCCTTCTAAATCATCAAGTTCGATTAAGAAACATAATCCAACAACTTCTCCGCCCAGTCTTTCAACGAGTTCAATTGTTGCTTGCATTGTACCACCTGTTGCTAATAAATCATCAATTATTACAACTTTATCACCTTTTTTAATGGCATCTGCATGTAAGGATAGTGAATTTGAACCGTATTCTAAATCATATGATACCGTTACAGATTCACGTGGTAACTTACCAGGTTTTCTTACAGGAGCAAAACCAATGCTTAAATTCACTGCAACAGGACATCCAAAAATGAAACCTCTTGCCTCGGGTCCAACAATTACAGTTGCACCTTTTTCTTTTGCAAAAATTGTGAATGCATCAGCTGCAAATTTATAAGCATCTCCGTTTAACATTAGAGGTGTAATATCTCTAAATAAAATACCTTCTTTTGGAAAATCTTTTACAGCAGCAATATATTGTTTTAAGTCCATGGTTTTCTCCTTCATAGTTAAAATAGGCATGTTTGCCTCTCATAAATATTATATGTTATTTCACTATATTTTACAATGAAAACCCATTCAATCAATCCTAAAACTATGACCCAGTTTTAAACAAATTAACCGTTTATCATGATATAATAATGATAGGAGGAATGACATGGAACCTTTAGCTAGTAAAATGAGACCCATTCAATTAAGTGACGTTTTAGGACAAGATCATTTAATCTCAAATGATGGTGTTTTGACAATGATGTTAGAAAAAAAGAAATGGTTATCTTTTATTTTATATGGTCCTCCTGGTACAGGAAAGACAACCATTGCTAAACTTTTTTCAGAAGCATCTCAACTGGATACATTCTTTTTTAATGCCTCAACCGATAATAAAGCTCGATTAAAAGATATCTTAGATATGACTGCTTATCACGATATATTAATCATTGTTGATGAAATCCACCGTATGAAAACAGATATACAAGATTATCTACTTCCATTTTTGGAAAGTGGTAAGGCTATTATGATTGGATTAACAACATTAAATCCTTATCAGTCTATCAATTTAGCTATTCGAAGTAGATGTCATTTATATGAGGTCAAGTCCTTGAGTGATGAAGACATCAAAAAAGCAATTTATAAAGGTATTTCTTATTTAGATGTTCCTGTGAAATTAACAGATGATGCGGTGGAGACCATTATTCGTGCTTCAAATCATGAAATACGTTCGGCATTAAATTTACTGGAAAGTGCATCTTTAGTTGTTCATGAAGGTAAAACAATCACATCAAATATTATAAGAAAACTTGCTGGAAAACCTCAATTATCATTAGATGATCATGAAGATCATTACTATGAAATGTTATCCGCACTTCAAAAATCTATTCGTGGTAGTGATGTGGATGCATCACTTCATTATCTTGCAAGGTTAATCACACTCGGTGATTTAGAAGTTATTTTACGTCGCTTAATCGTTATTGCATATGAAGATATAGGGTTGGCAAATCCAACCATGGGACAAAAAGCGGTCGCTGTTTATCAAGCATCCAAAATGTTAGGTTTACCTGAAGCTAGAATTCCTTTATCAACATTAGTTGTAGATATGGCTTTATCACCAAAATCTAATACTGCTCATGTTGCATTAGATGAAGCAATTGCTGATTTCCAAAATGGTATTACCGGGGATATACCAAAACACGTGGATAATAAATACTTAAAAGTTCACCCTGAAGTTTATCATTATCCTCATAATGACCCAGGTTCTATCAATAGTGAGCAATATTTGCCTGAAAAAATATTAAAGAAAAAATACTATAAACCAAAACAAGAAAGCGCATATGAAAAAGCACTTTCTGAAAGAAAGAAAATTATTGATAAATTGAAAGGATATTAAGAATATGGAACTTAAATCAAAAAATATATTAACGATTGTTTCAGATGACTATGATGATTTAGAATTTCATTACCCACTGATAAGACTTACCGAAGCAGGTGCAAAAGTGACGATTGCTGCAGAAGTTGCAGGTAAAGTTTATCATGGGAAGTACGGTTTAAAAACGACCTCAGACATTTCTTTTGAGTCTGTCAATCCTAAAAATTATGATGGAATCATTATTCCAGGAGGTTGGGCTCCGGATTACTTAAGAAGGTTACCAAGTGTTTTAAGTATTGTTCGTTCTATGCACCAAGATAAAAAAATCATTGGTGCAATATGTCATGCAGGTTGGGTGTTATCTTCTGCTGGTATATTAAAAGATGTTCAAATGACTTCAACTCCTGGTATAAAAGATGATATGATGTATGCAGGAGCAAAATGGATAGATGCACCTGTCATTCAAGATGGACACATCGTTACAGCAAGACGTCCAATAGATTTACCATACTATCTTCCAAAATTAATTGAGTTATTAAAAAAATAGCCCATATAAATAAAATAGTTCACTTCATTGAAGTGAACTATTTTTTATCATCTGAATTAACTTATTTCAGTAGAGATAATTACAGGAATTGTAATCGGTTTTCTTCTGATTTCTTGATACACATATCTAGAAACTTCATCTCTAATTTCTAACTTGAGTTCATTCCAATTGATATATTTACCTTTTAAATGCTTATCTGAAACTTTATCGAATATTTGTTTAATATCTTGAATGACTGTTTGATTTTCATGAACATAAACAAACCCCTTAGATACTATTTCAACATCCCCTAAAACTTTCTTCTGTTTAGGATCAATATTAGCAATGATAAGTAATACGCCATCAGCTGCCAAGAGTTCTCTGTCTCTCATGACAAAATCATTCACATCACCTACAGCAGTACCATCAATTAATATATCTCCAGTTTTTATTTCTTCTTTTGATACATATGCTTCTTTATCTTTAATAAAATTTACAGAATCTCCATTATCTAACAAGAATACTTCGCTTTCCTTATAACCAAGTTGTAAAGCTAATTGTTTCACACCATATTGATGACGAAACTCACCAATGGTTGGAATAATATATTCTGGTCTAAGTAAATTAATCATCATTTTAATTTCTTCAGCTGTTGCATGTGCACTTGATAATAGTCGCTTATCCATAACCTTAATGTCCGCCTCACTTCGGTATAATACATCAAGGGTTTTTGCTGCCATTTTTTCTGTACCTGGTACAGGAGCTGTCATAATTAAAACAGTGTCATTTTCAGTAATATGTATTAATCTATCCTGTTTCTTACACATACGTTGTAACATAAAGAATGGTTCATGTCTATTTCCTGTTACTAAGCAAACTAAATTGTTTGCATCATTCTTATTTTTTTCATCAATAAATTTTAAATTAACTAAAGATTCATCAGGAATAATTAAGTATCCTTTTTCAATAGCAATATCAACAATACGTTGTGCTCTTCTACCAATAATTGCAATCTTTTTATGATGGTTTAATGATATATCAATGATTCTTTGAATCTTTTGCAAATCAGATGAGAAAAGTGAAACAATAATTCTTCCCTCAGCATTAGCATATACAGAATTAATCTTATGTGTTAATGTATCGTGAATGCCGCCATCTTGAACTAAAGTGGAACCTAACGATTCCGTTAATAAAGCAATAACTTTTCTTTGAGCAAGTTCATTAATCTTAGAAAAATCGGTTTGATATTTTGGATCACCATTTTGAACAAATGTAAAATCAGATGTATAAACAATCACACCATCAATTGTATGGATTGCAACACCTACAGATTCAGGTATAGAGTGTGTTGTTGAAAAGAAAGTAATTTTAACGTTACCAAATCTTATAATCGTATTTCGATCTATTGTATTTAATGTAAGTTGTTCTAAATCAAAATTCTTTTCTTTTAGTGTATCTTTAACAATGTCCATTGTAAAAGATGTCGCATATACAGGTACATTGAGTTCATTTAATATATGTGGTAATGCACCAATATGATCCTCATGGGCATGCGTTAAAAAGATACCTTTGATACGGTCTTTAATATTAATTAACATTCTATAATTAGGAATTATTTCATCGACTCCATAGAGTTCTTGAGTGGGATACTTTAAACCAGCATCCAAAATAAAATATTGTTTGTCAACATCGATGACATACATATTTTTTCCGTTCTCACCCAATCCACCTAAAGCGAAAAAACGAATTTCACTCATAAATAATCGGTCCTTTCAGAAACGTAATACTTTAAGATTATTATAACATACTTTTTTATCTTGGTTAAAAAAAACATTTTTATCATAATGGTTTTGATTTTTTTGATTATAGTTTATAATGAACATAAACAAGGAGCGTTTAGCATATGATTGGTTATCCGAATAAAAAGAAAATAGTACCTAAAGTAAATAATTATGCAAATTTAGGCATGACTTTAGAATCTGATATTGATGAAACCAATCGATATTACCGCTCTAAAGACATCGCTATTATCCATAAAAAACCCACACCGATTCAAGTTGTTAATGTCTCATATCCAGCTAGAAATAAAGCTAAAATTGTAGAAGCATATTACAGAACTCCTTCTACTACCGACTTTAATGGTATCTATAAGGGCAAATATATTGACTTTGATGCCAAGGAAACAAACTCTAAAACCAGTTTTCCTTTATCCAATATTCATGAACATCAGATTAATCACTTACAAGATGTAAAAAAACATCAAGGCATTGCATTTTTAATTATTAAATGGTCTCAATACGATGAACATTACATTATTTTTATAGATCAAATCATTGAGTTTTGGAACGGTGCTAAAGAAAAAGGTAGGAAATCTATTCCCTACCAATTCTTTAAAGATCATTGTTTAGTTATACCTTTTAATTATCAACCAAGACTAGATTATTTAAAAATTATTGATTCGTTAATCTAATTGGATTTGATTGAAATTGATTTTTTAGAATATTTAACTGTTTTAAAGTTAGTGACCCTATAACACTAATCGATATGATCGAAGTTAATGTATACAATATATTATATATTCCTGAATATAGGAATGCATTTTGTCCTACATTATTTAATAGATCTTGAGTCCATTCATTGTAGCTCGCATAAGTTACCCATAACAATGCACCTACAATTGTTGATGAAAGCCACCTAATCATCATCACAGTAACTGTTGTTACAATGAAGTTCAGAGGTGTTTCCAAACCTTTTTTGAAAAAACCACTTAATCCTAGTGCACCAAATGCAATAACGTAGTCTAACATGAAGACAAGCGAGGCTTGTAAAAAATCCTCTGTGAAATATGCGAGTGCATATCCGTCCATGTAGAACGTGAGTACACCATAAAGCACTGCACCAATGATGCCATACAATGGACCAATAACTAAACCAATTAAAATAATTGGTAACAATGAAAGATTAAAAAATCTTCCACCGAGTGGCATGGACACATTTAAACCAGGTATCAAACCTGTCACGAAATCTATGACTAAAGCCATAGCTAATAAAGTCGATACCAAAGCTATTTTTTTGATATCTAAATGATTTTGATTCATTCTTTTTCCTCCTCAAGAAAATAAAAAAATTTCTTTGGGAGCCAAAGAAATAAAAAGTTAAAAATATATAACTTTCCCTCCGCTGGCATAACCCAGATCAGGTTTACGGGTCGATTTTGAATTTAATCCTCTCAGTCAATCTTTGACTCCCCGAAGTTGATCGTTATTATTATATCAAATTAAAACCAGAATACAAGCTATTTACTTTATTGAAATTCATACTTTTAATCATAGAAAATAATTAAAAATAATTTTTAGTAATTTCATTGACAACTGAAATAATTTGGTTTATAATATAGGTAGTGAGGTGATATTATGGGTATTACATGGTTTAACGGAGAACCAAAAGAAATTGTTGTAACATTGACTGAAACCAATCTAACAATCAATAAACCTGGTGCGCAGTTCTTTGAAACCGCCAATCAAGTGATGTTGGGGTATGATTTAGATCGTCAAGTATTGTTGATAAGGCCTTTATCGAAAGATGAGGTTTTAAGAGGGGATATTCCAGAACACACTCGATATAATATCAGTGTCAATTCAAGTTATTGCAGAGTTTCAAACAAAGCCTTTATGCTTAGAATATCTAAAGTATTTGATCTCAATTACTTAGATAAAGGTTCAAAGTTTAAAGCGGTTTGGATATCCAATAAAAATATCTTAGAAGTGTCATTGAAGGAGGTAGTAGTATAATGGGTGAGTATATGATTTGGTTTTGGCTAGTAATCTTTATTATTGCACTTGTAGTTGAATTCTTGAGTGTTGAGTTTATTAGCGTATGGTTTGCACTTGCAACCCTTCCTACAATGATAGTTTCATACTTCTATCCAGATAACCTATGGTTACAAGTCATTGTATTCTTCGTTTCAGGTTTCGTCTTAATGGCATTAACTCGACCAGTTCTGATTAAGTACTTTAAAAGGAATGTCGTTTCAACAAATGTAGATTCATATATTGGTAAAGTCGCTATAGTTATTAAAGAAATATCAGACACGCAAAGAGGACAAGTAGATTTTGAAAATATGAACTGGACTGCTATTTCATCAGAAACCATTCCAGTCGGTTCAAAAGTTAGAATACTTGCTGTAGAAGGTAATAAATTTATAGTTACACAAATAGAAAATAAGGAGGATTAAAAATATGCAACCAGATGTATTCTTGATTGTATTGATTATTTTCTTTGTAGTCATTGCAGTCATTTTAGTTTCAGGAATTCGTATTGTAAATCAAACGAGAAAGTACGTAGTTGAAAGATTAGGTGCTTATCATGCTACATGGGGTGTAGGTTTTCATTGGCTTATACCATTCGTTGACAAGGTGGTTTCAGTCGTTTCTTTAAAGGAACAAGTTAAAGACTTTGATCCACAAGCTGTTATTACTAAAGATAATGTAACGATGCAAATCGATACCATCGTCTTCTTCCAGGTTACAGACCCTAAATTATATGCTTATGGTGTTGAAAACCCGATTAATGCGATTGAATCTATTTCTGCAACAACATTACGTAATATTATTGGGGACTTAGAACTTGATACATCATTAACTTCAAGAGATATCATTAATGAAAAAATGAGATTAATTCTTGATGATGCAACTGATAAATGGGGTATTAAAGTTAATCGTGTTGAAGTTAAGAACATTATGCCACCTAAAGATATTCGTGAGTCTATGGAAAAACAAATGCGTGCTGAACGTGAACGTAGACAAACAATTTTAATTGCTGAAGGTGAAAAACGTGCTAAAATTCTTGAGGCTGAAGGTATTAATGAATCAATCATCTTGAAAGCTGAAGCTGAAAAGAGACAAGTTGTCTTACAAGCTGAAGCTGAGGCTGAAGCAATCTTTAAACTTAAGGAAGCCGAGGCTTTAGGTATTAAATTGATTAAAGAAGCAGGTGCAGATGAAGCTGTTCTTAGAATCAAAGCATTTGAAGCACTTGCTAAACTTGCTGATGGTCAATCCACTAAGATTGTTGTTCCATCTAACTTAGCTGATCTTGCTGGTATGGTTACTGCATTAACAGAAACAGCAAAAACTACAAAAGAACCTACAAGTAAAAAATAATCGCGTATAAATAAAAATTCTGTCATAACGACAGAATTTTTTTTACTCGAATAATATTTTATCTACTGTGTTTGAATTAAGTGCTAGAATTAAGGATTTTAATAACCTTTTGGTCTCTAAAATATCTTCTAGACTGACTATTTCTTGACTTGAATATCTATTTCTAACAGGAATACCTATAGATATACACGCAGATCCTGTTTTGGAAAGTGATAAATATCCACCTTCAGATGCTTCTGTTTCTAAATACATTTCCTGTATAGAAATTTTTTCTTTTTGTGCAACTTCTCTTACAAATCTTAATAGTTTTGGATGTGCAATGAGTCCTTGATCATAGATTGCAACCATTGGTCCAGAACCTAATTTTCTGCCTCTTGAATCTAAACCTGGCAAATCCATTGCATCATATGCATAAACTGCGATAGAAATATCGGGTTCAACCATATAAGAAACAGTCTTTGCACCTTTCATAGACATACTTTTTTGTGTTGTAAATGCAACATTTAATTCAACATCACTCGTATTTAATTCATTTAGAAGTTCAATCAATAAAGAAATTGCTGATCGATTGGATAATCCTTTTCCAATAACTAAATCATTACCTAAACGGTTGATTTTATGTTGATAGGTTATCATATCTCCTATCTCGATACCTGCTTTTTGTGCATCGATATCTGATTTAAATCCTGCATCCAACAACATATCTTTTAATGGAAACTCAGATTTTCTTTCTTCAGGTTGTAAATATGAATAAGGTTTATAAGTTGATACTGCATGTATCTTTCCATTTTTCGTAGTAATTGTAAACATTTGATGTAAGAAACTTTGAGAAAAATGAATTCCTACTGGTTGAAACTTAATAAACCCATCTTTAGTAAATCCTGTCACAATTAAGCCTGGTTCATCCATATTCGTAGTTAGTAACAACTTAGGTCCAACACCTTCTTTAAATATTATTGAACCTAAACCATCTTTGATGTGTGGTTTATTGATTTTACTTACTAAATAATTAGAAACTTCTCTCTCGTTTGATGCGATTGCATCCAATTGACTTAATTCAGTTAATAAAGAATATGTTTTCATTTTTTCTCTACGCTTTCTTTCATTTTAATTGGTTTATTTTTAATGGATTGGTATTAAACTATAATAAAACCTAGGAAGTGGTGAGAATCTCTTATGTTTAAGTGGGAATTTACTTACTATAAATCGGGATTCCAAATTAGATTTGGCATTCAACTCCATTATAGGTTCAGTTCCCTAAAAGATATGTTAGGTTCCACGGGTACTTCCTAGGCACTTTCAATTTACCTCAAATCGATTGATTTGTCAATCTATAAGACTTAGATCACTTATACTTTTTTAGTAAATTTCTTACAGAATCCTTTAAATCATCACGTTCTAAAGAAAAATCAATGATGGCTTCTATATAACCCAATTTAGATCCAATATCATAACGTTTTCCTGTCATATCCAATGAGAATACATCTTCAGTGTCCATGAGTCTTAAAATAGAATCTGTTAATTGAATTTCATTTCCTGCACCTCTTTTTTGATTTTTAAGTAAATCAAAAATTTGAGGCGTTAGAATATATCTACCTGAAATTGCTGAATTGGATGGTGCTTTTTCTTGAGGTTTTTCGACAACACCTTTAAGTTTAAATATTGGTTTTTGACTATCATCTGAAGGTATACAAATACCATAAAGTTTTGTATCACTATCAGGGACCTCTAATGTTCCAAGAATACTAGATTTCTTTTCATTATATGCATCAATTAATTGTTTAAGTGCTGGTTTTTCTTTTGAAACATAAACATCATCACCTAAAAGTACTGCAAAAGGCTCTCCGTTTATAAATTTTTCTGCTTGTAAAACAGCATGTCCTAATCCAAGTTGTTCTTCTTGATTGGTGTAAAATATTTTTATGCCATAATTCGTACTCTTCATTAATTTAATATCTTCAAGTTTGTTTTTTTCTTTTAAAAACATTTCAAGTTCAACATTATTTTCAAAATAAGATTGAATAGCCCCTTTATTGGATGAAATGATAATTAATATTTCTTCAATTCCTGAATTTACTGCCTCTTCTACAATGTAACTTAATGCAGGTTTATCAATAATTGGTAACATTTCTTTTGGAACTGCTTTGGTGATTGGTAAAAATCTAGTACCCCATCCTGCTGCAGGTATAACCGCCTTTTTAATCATTCTATTTTTCTCCTTCGTAATATACTAATATTCTTACATACTGTGCTTTGTAAATCATTGCATTTAATAATAAATCTCTTACCTTTTGCTCAATAGCAAATTTTGAATTTGAAACTCTTATCGATACTCTTGCAGCATAATACTCTGCATCATCTAGTTCTTCTAACCTTGCAACATAATATAGTTTAGATAGTTTTAATATATCTTCCATCTCTTTAAATGAGAAAATAATTGAAATTATTAACTCATTATTGATAATATGTAAATCATTGAGTAAATCAGCAAGTGATAATGCTCTTGCTACAATATAATCTGTTTTATGGAAGAATGTTTTTTCATATATTTGCTTATTTTTATCATAAACAATTTGTTCAGATACTTGTGTATGATATAAATTCTCCAAGAACGTAGAGAAATTTTGAGCTCTCTTGCCATGTTTGTGGAAAAAATCAGTGTATATCATTAAATCAGATCCATTATACGTATAAGCAGTAATCATAAAGTGTTTTCTATTTGAGTAAAATAACACCTCATGTATATGTTTTTGAAATGTCTCTAAATCAATTCTAAATTTATATATCCCAACTATATGATAGGTCTCATTATATACAAAAGGTTCATAAAAGTCATTTGCAAAAACATATCTTTGATCATCTTGATCATAGTATTTATATGCATGATAAGCCACTCTATTTAAAGATGAAACCTTTTCGTATATGATATCTGCAATACCTAACAACGATATAACAACTGTTAAAATAATTTGAGATGTGAGTGATATGGGTAGTAGCCATATTGCTAGAATCATTGGTACATAAATAAACATGATGGCTGCTCTAAATAGTGCATTAAAACCTTTTTTATATAAAATAAATGTTAGTACAAAGAGTGTTACAACCCCGTAGAAAGTAAAAAATTGAATTGGATTATACGTTTGTAAATCAATATATATATTTCTTAATTCGCTAATAAATAAGTATATTCCTGCAAAAAGCATGGTCACTGTTAAAAGTTGTCTAGATCTTAGATACCATTTTTTAGTGAATAACTTTTTTGTTTGAGGTAATCGAACATAATTCTTCATCTCTTGACGGTAAGAATAAAATGGCCAGTATTTACCTCGAATAGAAATTCTTAGTGGTAATGTATCCTCATCTCTTAATTTACGTTCTATATACTGTTCAAAATTCGCTAACGGATTTAACACAATCATTAACGTTCCTATTGCAATCATCGGTTGTTGATAATCTGGTAATACTAATAACCCGGATATAATGATGACTGAATAAATAAATACGACAATGAATTTATGTATGCCACTAAACAAATACACAAACAATAAAACGAACAAGATTACAGTACCAACCGTATAAATAATGGAGTAATCTAGCTCTAAAAATGGATAAACAAACGAAAAAGAGATGAGTAATAAGATTGAAATGATCAAACTAATAAAGATTCTTCTTCGCATTGTAAACCCCTATAACTTACCAATGTATGATTTATATTATTATATCAAATTATACGGTATTTGTAACCTAGTAACATGTTATTTAAGTGGATTATTTAATAAAAAAAATGAAATCTCGTTGTGAGATTTCATCTAATTTTAGTTTGCAGGATTATATCCAATTTTAGCTAATGCTTCTACTAATTCTTGTTTCTTTAGTGATTTAGCATTTTCAATACCTTTGTCAATTGCAATAGGTCTTAAATCAGCTACAAGCATTTTACTTAATTCAACTTCTAAAGCTTTTGTGTCAACAACTGCTTCAACTTTAGCTTTAGGAGCTTTTTCAACTACTACTTTTTCAGCTTTAGCAACTACTTCTTGCTTAACTTGAAATTTTGCAGGGTTTGCAATAGCATCTTTTGCTAATTCAACATATGAAGTGAATACTGTAGGTTCTGTAACCGCAATATCAGCTAATACTTTTCTGTTTAATTGAACGTTTGCTAATGATAAACCGTGTACTAATTTAGAGTATTTGAATCCGTTTGCAACTGCTGCTGCGTTAATACGAGCAATCCATAATCTTCTAAAGTTTCTCTTGTTTTGTTTTCTGTCACGATAAGCATACATTAAGGAATGTAAAACTTGTTCGCGTGCTGTACGATATAAGGTATGTTTGGAACCGAAATAACCTTCAGCTAATTTTAATATTTTCTTACGTCTTTTTCTAGTGACGATGCCGCCTTTTACTCTAGCCATTTTTTAGTTCCTCCTTATTTTAAGTTAGCAATTAAGCGTTTGATTCTCTTTGCATCTGTTGCGTGAACAGTTGTTTCTGAACTTAATTGTCTATTTTGTTTTGTAGTTTTTGATGCTGCTAAGTGATTAGAATATGCTTTATGGCGCATTAATTTACCTGTACCAGTAACTTTGATACGTTTTTTTAAACCGCTGTGTGTTTTTTGTTTTGGCATGTTGTTATCCTCTTTCTTCTTTCTTAGATGGAGCTACAACGCCTAGAATAGTCATACCATCTAGTTTCGGTTGTGCTTCAACCACTATATTTTGTAGTAAGCTAATGAATTTGTTTACTTGTTCAAATCCAATGCTTTGGTGTGTTATCATACGTCCTCTAAAACGTAGTGTAACTTTAACTTTGTCTCCAGCATTAATAAACTTTTGAGCATTTTTTAATTTTGTGTCAAAATCATGTTTATCAATTGTAGGTGATAATTTAATTTCTTTTAACTTAACGATGACTTGATTTTTCTTCATCTCTTTAAGTTTCTTTTGTTGATCAAATCGATGTTTAGAATAATCTAACAATTTTGTAACCATTGGCTTTACATTAGGAGGGGAGACAACTAATATGTCTAAACCTCTATCATTTGCAATAGCTAATGCTTGTTTACGATCGAACAACCCTAACTTATTACCTGTCTCATCGATAACTAAGAATTGACCGTTTGGTAATAGTTCATTTACTAAATCTGAATTTTGTACGGGTTTGAACCCATTTTTTTGTGGTTTTATATTCAACCACTCCCTTCAATTTTTTATTTTGGTATAAAAATGAAAAAGTGGATATATTTTAATATACCCACTTCGCACGAAATTCATCATAAAAGAAATTTTGTCGTTGTGCTTTTTACCCAAGGATAGGACCATCAGGTGAGAGGGTATCTCTTCTTTTCACATTATTACCGTAATCATTATATAGTAATTCATTATGTTTGTCAATTAAATAATTCAAATCCCACAATTATGCAAACTGGGACATAAATAAGTTGTAATATTGACCTTTTTGACTCATCAGTGACTCATGAGTTCCTTGTTCAACGATATTACCTTTGCTCATTAATAAAATTAAATCAGCATTTTTAATTGTGGATAATCTATGCGCAATAACAAAGGATGTTTTATTTTTCATAAGATTTCTCATAGCTTCTTGAATGTTCACTTCCGTATATGTATCAACATTTGAAGTTGCTTCATCTAAGATAAGTAACTGTGAGTGCGATAACATAGCTCTAGCAATAACAATCAGTTGTTTTTGACCTTTTGAAATATTGACTCCATCATCAGAAAGTTCTGTATAGTATCCATTTGGTAAATGTTCTATATAATGATGTATTCTAGCTTTCTTGGCTGCTGAAACAACATCATCAAATGTTACATTATCATTACCATACATAATATTTTCTAACACAGTTCCTTTAAATATCCAAGTATCTTGTAACACCATCGAAAATGATTTTCTATAATATCTTCTTTGGAATTTATCGATTGGTATATGATCAATTCTAATCGTACCCTCATTCACTTCATAAAAACGCATTAATAAATTAACCAGTGTTGTTTTACCAGCACCTGTTTCACCTACAATTGCAACTGTTTGTCCAGGTTTAGCTTGAAAGGATACATTTTTTAGTACCATCTTATTTGCATTATACCCAAAACTTACCTTTTCAAATTCAACAAGTCCCGTTTTAATGCCTCTGCTTTTAGCACCATCAATATCTTTTTTCTCATTGTCTTGGTCAAGTACGAAGAAAATTCTTTCCGCTGCAGCGAGTGCGGATTGTATATCAGCTACTAAATTACTGAGTTGGTTAATCGGTCCAGAAAATCTTTTTGAATATAACATGAATGCAGATAAGTCTCCAATCATAATACGTCCAAATACGACCAATATAGCACCTGCTGTACCAACTAATGCAGTTCCAAAGTTATTAATGAAGTTAACAGATGGTCCGGTTACCGTTGAATAATAACCAGCCTCATAACTTTTCTTAGCTGCATCTAAATTATGTTCTTGATACTTTTCAAAAATACTATCTTCTTGTACATACGATTGAATCGTTTTTTGACCTGAAATCATCTCTTCAGAAAAACCATTCAATTCACCCAATTTTGTATTTCTTATACGTAGTCTTCTCTTAATCACTCGAGATAATAGTGTTGTAATTAAAAATGATAAAGGTATCGTAATAAAATAAATGAGTAACAGTAATGGAGACACGATAATCATCATAACAAATGATACAACTAATGTAATGGTTGATGTAATGACGTTCATTAAATCAGCAGAAAGAGAAGTTGCGATTGAATCAATGTCATAACTCATACGTGAGATAATGTCACCTGTTTGATTGTCATCAAAATACCCAACTTTAACGGTTGTCATCTTGTTAAATAAATCCATTCTTAGTTTATATACAACACTTTGACTCATTTTAACTAAAGCTATACTTAAATAGTAGTTCATTAATGCTGATATTAAATAAAAGCCAATCATCAGTGAACCTAAAATAAATATTTGATTAAAATTGATATCAATTCCTTCATTAAAAACCGACATTTCATTGATCATTTGTCCAGTTAAATAAGGACCTATGAGTGATAATGCATTTGATAGAATTGTTAATATAATTCCGATAATCAATCGTTTCTTATAATAAGATAGATAGTACCAAAGTCTCTTAATTGTTACTTTACGATTCTTAGGGACTTCAGAACCATCATTACGTCCACGTTTTACACCGCCACGGTTCATAATATTTCCTCCCCAAGTTGATGTTTGACCAGAACTCTATAATGTTCACTTGATTGAATCAACGCCTCATGTGTACCTTTACCCACAATTTTCCCATCCTCGATTAATAAAATGAGATCTGCATCTTTGATGGATGAAACTCTTTGAGCAACAATAATTTTAGTTGTATCTTTCAAGTTCTTTTTAATTGCCAATCTTAAGTTTTTATCCGTTTGATAATCTAGTGCTGATGATGCATCATCTAATATCAGTAATTTTGGTTTATTGGCAATCGCTCTAGCAATTAATAGTCTTTGTCTTTGTCCTCCAGAGATATTCGTACCTCTTTGAGCAATCATGTGGTTATAAGTATCAGGTATATCATCGATAAAGTCTGCTTGTGCAATTTCTTTAGCAAATCTGACTTCATTGATACCGACACTTGGTTTAGAAAATGCGATATTTTGTCCAATAGTATCTGAAAAGACAGAATCATTTTGTAAAACAAGACCCATGTGTCTTCTAAGTTCATCTCTTTTTAGATTTCTAATATCTTCTCCAAAGACTCGAATGGTTCCTTTTTGAGGGTCATAAAAACGCATAATCAAATTAATGATTGTTGTTTTTCCACTTCCTGTTGCTCCTATAATACCAAGTGTTTGTCCTTGTAAAATACTAAAATCAATATTTTCTAAATGATCTTCTTTACCATGATAAGAGAAATGAACATGTTCAAATGACAAATGGGGTTTATCATTAATGATTAACGAATTGACACCATCTTCCATTTGATTTTCTAAATGAAGTACTTCTAAAATTCTTGCTGCAGAAGCTTGTGCTCTAGATATTTGAATAAATATTCTAGTAATAGCAGTCATCGCATTCAAAATGAGTGTGAAATATGTAATAAGTGCTAAAATTTCACCAACTTGAGTAAATCCTTCTTGAACTCTAAATGCACCAAATACGAGTACCGCTACTAGACCAATATTCATAATGATATCAATACTTGGTCGTACTTTATTCATTGTCATGGTAGCTTTAATTTCTTTTTTAACTGTTTGATTATTTTCGTTTTGGAAACGTTGTTTCTCATAATCGGTCATGGATAGTGCACGAACAACCCTGACGCCTGTAATATTCTCTCTTAAAACCCTTATGATTTGATCCACTTGTTTTTGAATATCATCATAAAGTGGTCGCCCCTTTTTTGTATAGTAATATACTATGAATACAATAAACGGTAATAAAGAAACCATAATAATTGTTAACATAGGATCCATAAATAACGACATAATAATACCACCTATTAATAACATAGGTGCTCTAATACCTAATCGTTGAAGTGAGCCAATCATTGAATATATATTATAAGTATCTGTTGTTAATCTTGATATTAATGATGATGTCGAAATATCATTAACCTGTTGAGCATTTAAGTGCTCAATTTTATAAAAAAGTTCAGCTCTAACATCAGCAACAGCCAAACTAGCAACCTTTTCAGCACTCCGATTAGCAACAATATTAAAGACCCAACCCACTAACCCAATTAATAACATGAGTATACCCATCCAAATGAGTTCATAATAATCATTTGTAGTGACTCTTGGTAATAAAGTATCAATCATATATGCAAGTAAAAAAGGCAATAGTAAGTCCGCAATTGCCCCTAATCCTTTAATTACTAAAGAGAAAATTACATTATATAAATATTTCCCCATTTTTTTAAATATAAATAACATAAACAAAACCTCTGTTATTTATTTTAACACAAAACCACTTTAAACTGTATATCTTCGGAACATACCGGTTTTCAACATTTCATAATGCATAAAATAGTTGAAATATGGTAAATAAGTAGACCCTTCATTCGTGATAATTTCAACATATGTTTGATGCATTAAGTATCTATACATGTCTACCTGGATAATTAACTGATTTTGATAATACGTGAAAGAGAGTTCATGTGGCCCTATAAAGACTTGAATATCTGCTTCACTTAAAACATCGATAACGATTTGCTTTAACTGAACATTATTGTTTTTGATACCTTCAAGCCCACTCCACTTAAAATCATTTGTTTCATTTTGTTTATATTTAACAAATAATTCGCCTGCATAAAATGATTCATTTATCCATAAATTATCAATCTTAACATATAGTTTATCGATATAATACGAATCATTAATTTGAGGTAACTTTAATTTTAATCGATAACCATAAAAGGTTTTTTCTTCAAATTGTTCACTATGAATACTTTTTAAGAGAATATCTTCTATCATAAACTTGATGGATTCATCTTCATTGTGAATGAAACAGGTAAGTGCATCATCCATTAAATTGATTTCTTGTCGATTACTATAAAAGTCAATATCTAAATATTGATCTTCATCATAAAGTATATAATGAGATTCCGTTAAAAAGATTAAATCTACAGATTCAGTTTGATCCTCTTTTCTCCATAATAAAATACCAACTATAACAATAACTAAACATATACCTATAACAATGTACTTTTTCATATCGGTATAATTTCTAACCTTTGATAGTGTGTAGTTACTAAAAATATTTCATAACCACCTTTTGCAATTTCGATCCAGAAGAAATAATTTTTTGCTATACCATTTGTAATTTTTCCTTCTCCATATAAATATAATACCAATTGAGTTTGAGGTTCAATAGCAACCTTAATATCGAAACTTTCTGTTTCTTCTTGACTAAAATCATATGCATAATCCATATTTAAAGATGCAGATAGACCATCACCAAATACTTTATTATCTTTCTTAGTTTGAAGCTTAATACCACCAGAAACCTTTAATTTATAGGCACTTATTGTTTTTTTATTAGCCTTATAATTATAAGTAATAGCAGATTTTCCGTTATTATAGTAACTAAATAAAGTTTCAGAGATAAATTTAACTTTCATATTCTCTGTCACATGCATATGTCTCCAACCTAAGAACTCAGGATGATCCATTTTCGAATAATAAAGTGCATAATCATCATCCTTATATTCACTTAGGAGTTTTCCATTTCCTACTTTTTCAAAGTGTTCAAAATCTGCGTAAGCATAGATTTGTTGTTGTACCATGGTCAAGATACATATTAAAAGTCCAATTATAATTATTCTTTTCATCTATTGATTCCTCCTATATGATATTAGTAAGAAAATCAATTATTAACTTTTTATAAAAATAAAAAAGTTACCAAACAATTGTTGGTAACTCTTTTTAAAGATTATTTTAGATAATCCTCGATATCTTTTACTTCTTTAATGATATCTTTAGATAAATTGATACATCCATTTTCAGTTAAAAGTAAGTTATCTTCAATACGAACACCTATACCTTCTTCAGCAACGTATAACCCTGGTTCTACAGTTATAACTTGACCCACTTTAAATGGTAACTCAGGATTACCTACATCATGGACATCCAGTCCTAATGCATGTCCTAATCCATGGTAATAATATTTACTTATTTCTTCATCTTTTTCAATTAAACCAATTTTCTTAGCTTCTCTAATGAGTAAATTACGACCCTTCTCATTATACTCAAATTGTGTCACACCAGCTTTAACCCATTCAATGATTTCTTTATTGACGTTTAGAACTGCTTGATATATTTGTTTTTGACGTTCTGTAAATTGGCCTGATTTTGGATATGTTCTTGTGATATCTGATGCATAATATTGATATCTTACACCTAAATCTAGAAGTACTAAATCAGATGGATTCATATCACTATCATGTGATTCATAATGCAATATCGTTGCATTCTTACCAGATGCAATAATTTCTCCGAATGAAGGTTTTGTTCGATGTTGATTTAAAACATAATTAAATAATGCATATAAATCATACTCGTTATGTGCTGTTTTCAGTGCATCAAGTAACTTTAAGTTAGCAACTCTTGAAACTTCTAGTGCACCTTGAATAGCCTTAATTTCAGTATCATCTTTACTTCCTCTTAAATCTGCGATGATAAGTCCCGCATGCTTAATTTGAATATGAGGATACTTATTTTTAAATTTGTTTGCTTCTCTTTCACCTAAAAGGGGTTCATCTTTGTATGAATGACGTTCGATATCAAAATAAACGGATTCTATAGCACCATACAAAGCTCTTCTTGATTGTGTAAATAGATTTGCTAGAAACACATCAAATGACTCAATATCGCGAACATTTTCAATAGGGATACCTGATAATTCACTAGCTTTTTCAAACGATAAAGATTCACCCACCCAAAGTGCTTCAACAGGATCAATTTTTTTAATAAATAAATAACTATCTATTTTAGTACTGGATTTAGCCATAAGTAAAATTGCATTTTCTTGATCGATATTTGTTAAGTACCAGAAATTTTTATTCACTTGAAATGGATAGTATGCATCGTGTGATAAATGAGGTGCCTTGCCTGAATATAAAATGGATAAACTGTATGGTTCAGCCATTTCTAAATATTTTTTTCTTCGTAAATTAAACATGTTTCCTCCTATATTTTAGAAATGATTGAGTTCATTTCTAAAATCAATTGTTCTATGTACGCTAAAGCGTCTTTTTGATTTGGTTTTTTAGTTGAATAATATAGTTTGAGTTTAGGTTCTGTTCCACTAGGTCTTAAACAAATGAATCCATCTTCACTTTCAAATCTTAAGACATTAGAAGGTGGTAGTAAAATTGAACCATTAACTAAACCATTGATAAAGTCTAATTGTTTTTTAACATTAAATATCGGAAGATCAAGACCATTTGTTCTAAAGTAAGTCATGATATCATCTATACGTTTTAATCCCTCAATACCTTTTAATGATAAGCTAATGGTTTGATCCACATAATATCCATATTGTTGATAGATATCTTCTAAATAGTCCATAAGCGTTAGCCCTTTATGTTTGAGATGATTTGCTATCTCAGATAACATGTATACAGCTTGTACAGCATCTTTATCTCTTACAAAATCACTAATTAAACTACCATAGCTTTCTTCACAACCAAAGATATATGGTTTAATACCTTCATTCAGTTTAGCTTGTTCTCCAATAAATTTAAATCCTGTTAATGTCTCACCAACTTCTAAGTGATTGTTCATAGCAATATCCTTAATAAGATTGGATGTAACAACTGTCGTATAGACTATACCCTTAGTTGGTTTTTTCTCTTGGATTAAATAATTTAAAATAATTGCAGCTGTTTGGTTTCCTGTTAGAATCTTTATTTTGTTTTGATGTTTGAGTGCAACACCTAATCTATCTGCATCTGGGTCTGTGACCAAAATGATATCCGCATTCACTTTTTCTAATTGTTCTATAGAACGTTCATAAGCAATTGCTTCTTCTGGGTTTGAACTTAATGTATGCGTAAATGCAGGGTCTACAATCATTTGTTCTAAAACCTCATGAACTTCATAACCTTGTTCTTTTAATAGTTTGGGTATGACTTGTCCACCTGTTCCATGTAAAGGTGAATAGACTAACTTCAATATCTTTTCATCATGATGGATTGTGAGTTCACGAACTTTTTTTAAGTATATCTCATCGAATGATGCATCTATCCAATTAATCAATTCATTATTGGCTGTTTCTATACCAAATGGTGATTTGATAGCATCAATTTCTTTTATAACTTCTAAGGATTCATATGTATTTAGCTGTGCACCTGTTGAATTATATACTTTATATCCATTATATTCTTTTGGATTGTGAGATGCAGTAAGCATAATACCTGCTGAAGTGTTAAAATGTCTGACAGCAAAACTTAGCATAGGTGTTGGTCTAAGTGTTTTAAAAACATACGACTTGATTCCGTTATATGCTAAAACTTTCGCTGCTTCATATGCAAATTCTATAGAACCAAATCGATTATCATAGGATATAGCAACACCATTTAAAAGTTGATTCTTTATTAAATAATTCGCAAGGCCTTTAGTTGCTTTACGAATCGTATAAGCGTTGATTCGATTTGATCCTAATCCTAAAATGCCTCGAATACCTCCGGTACCAAATGTTAAATCTTGATAAAAGGATTCTTCCTTTTCAGTTTCAGTCATTGATTTTAAAATATGAACTTCTTCATTTGTTAAACTTTTTTCATTTAACCATTTTTGATAGTTATCTTGATAAGACATAAAAATTCCCCTTATTGATTTTTGTGATAAATATTTAATAATCCTCTTAATACAAGATGTGAATCTCTTGTCATTGGTACTCTAATATGTTCTAAAATCACTTTAGAAAGACCACCTGTAATAATGATTTCAAAATCTTCTTTTACTTCCTCTTTGATTCTTCCAATCATACCTTCAATCATCACAACCGTACCATAAATCACACCGGATTGTATACAAGTAACCGTATTGTTTCCTAAATACTTAGGTGGTGCTTTGACTTCAACTTCATGCAATAATGCAGTATTTCCAGCCAATGCTTTGATACTTAATACAACACCTGGTGAGATAATTACACCATGTATTTGACCCTCTTTTGCATATATGAATTTATTAGCTGTGCCTAAGTCAATGATTAATGTTGGAAGCTTTGATTTTAATCCTGCAACATCTGCAATTAAATCAGCACCTACTTCTTTAGGATTATCCGCTTTAACAAAAACACCTGTTTTAACACCAGGTTGAATAATGATAGGTTCAATATTAAAATATTTTTGACTCAGTTTAAGTAATGATCTTGTTACAGGTGGTACAACAGAGCCTATAACAACACCTTCAACTAAAGATGGGTCAATGAATTCCTTCAATAAAATAAAATACTCATCTGGTGTTTTATCAATTTCAGTATTCAAACGAAACGTTTTTAAGATATCAACGCCATCTGAGATTCCTGTATATACACTGGTATTACCAACATCAAATAATAAAATCATATATTTTATACCTCTTGTTATATTTTACCTTGTTTTTTCCATTTTATGTAAAATGGATTCATTTTTCTTTCATTTCGAATGGTTGAAGCATCATCATGTCCTGGATAGATTGTTGTATTCGGATGTATGGAATCCACTATCTTTAAGACACTTTTTTTGAGTTCGAATAAATTACCACTATATAAATCATGTCGTCCTACACTTTCCTTAAATAGCGTATCCCCAGTAAATAAGTAATTTTCATAAAGAAAGGATACAGAACCTTTCGTATGTCCAGGTGTATGGATTACTTGGACAAATTTATCAGCTAACGGTATTTTAGTATCATCTTGAATCATCACTAAATTTAAATCTTTTCTCTTATATTGTCTGGGATTTAGTTTAGAAAAGCCATTGTATTGATCCTCAAATAACAAAGATGCATCAAATTCATGAATATAAATTGGTGCTTTAAACATATGAATTAAAGCAACATGATCATGATGCGCATGTGTCAATAAAATACCTTGCAATTGATTGGGACCCAACTTCTCAATAATTTTTTCGTAATCAAAAGAAGGGTCAATGAGTAAACATTGCCCAAATCTACAAATGATATATGAATGTGCGATTTCTTCGTTTCCTTTAAATTGATAGAACATGTTTTTATATAGAAAAAAAACTATACAATGATAGTTTATTTCTTCTCTCTATGAATTGTGTACTTTCTAAGACGAGGACAATACTTTTTCATTTCTAAACGATCTGGTGTTGTCTTTTTATTTTTTGTTGTGTAATAATTTTCATCGCCACATTCGGTACAAACTAATTTAACTAATTCACGCATGAAATTTTCCCTCCAAACTTGCATATTAAGTATAACAAAATTAATGATGAATTTCAACTCAAAAAATTATATAGTTGATAAATGAATTTCATAATCACATATTTCTTCATAAAATGACTTCTCATGGGATACCAAAATGACAGTTCCTGGGTATTCTATGAGCGCATCTTTTAATGCTTGTTTAGCAACCTTGTCCAAATGATTGGTTGGTTCGTCTAAAATCAATACATTAGATTTATTGTTTCTTGTTAAAGCAAACTTGACCTTAGTCTTTTCTCCACCAGATAATGTTTTTAGTGGTCTATTTGCCATTTCAAAATCGATACCAAATGATGCTAATACTGTCATCACCATTTTTCTATCAAAATCAATGTTTTCAGCATGAACTAATTCGAATGGTGTAGACTCACCATCAAGTTTGATTTCTTGCTCATAATATAAGATATTTGTGGTATCAATCCACTCAAATTTACCATCTATGGGTTCTAATTGGTTAGTTATAGTTTTAATAAAAGTCGATTTACCAATACCATTTTTACCTGTTATTGCAACTTTATCACCACGAACTATTTTAAAATCTAATGGTTCAATTAAAGGAAATTCATATCCAATAGATAATTGGTTTACCTTTAATACGTCACGTCCTGTTGTACGGTCCATTTGAAATTTAATTTTAATATGTTTCTCAGTTGTAGGTTTATGAACTCTTTTTATCTTTGTAAGCATCTTTCTTCTGGATTGTGCCATTTTAGTAGTGGATGCTCGAACGATATTTTTATTAATATAAGTTTCAGTTTCCTGAATAAATTTTTGTTGTGCTTTAAAAGCTTTGGATTGCTGATCGATTCTAAGCGCATGTTCTTTTAAGTAAAAATCATAATTCCCCTTATATCTAGAAATAGTTTTACCTTCAATTGCAAATACAGTAGTTGCTATACTTTTTACAAAATATTCATCATGTGATACTACAATAAATGTTTTATTCAATCCATTTAAAAATTTGATGAGCCATTCAATATGTTTGATATCTAAGAAGTTTGTAGGTTCATCAAGTAATAAACAATCTGCTTCTAATAGTAATAACTTACCTAATATAAGTTTAGCTCTCATCCCACCTGATAGAGTTTCAATTCTAGAGTTGAGTAAAGATGTATCAAGACCTAAACCATTCATAATATTAGAAATCGTTGATTGAATAGCATAAAAATTGTCTTTTGCAAGTTCTTCTTCTAAACGGTGTGCACGATTTAAAACTTTTTCATATTGGCTTTCATCAATAACCGCTATGGATTCATAAAGTTCTTGAATAAGTGCTTCTTTTTCAAATAATGGTAAAAAAACATCATACAAATAAGCTTTCACAGTGATTTTAGGATCGATAGATGCATATTGATCTAAATAACCCACTTTTATATGACTTACCCACTGTATAGAGCCTTTATCTGGTGATAAACTTTTATTTAGTAATTTTAAAAGGGTTGACTTACCAGTTCCATTAGGTCCAAGTAAAACAGCATGTTCACCTTCAAATAATCTTAAGTTAGCATCTTCATATAATAATTCGTTAGCATATGAAAAAAATAAATTATTAACTTCTAGTAAACTCATTTAAATCCTTCTTTTAAAGTGCTTTCTAATTCACTTGCTGCAATAATGTGCATATCCCAAATCTTTTCTTTAGGATTTGTAAAACGTATCTCATTTTCATCATAATGATACATAAATGGTCCTTCACTTGGATAGATAATAACCATCTTTTTACCTGGTAATTTCGAAAAAATGGTTTGGTCAGTATAATATTTATTCGTACCAAATCTCTTTTCCCAAATTGTCTTTGAATTAAATGTAAATTTAGCTCCCTTTTGGACTTTAATAATTAAAATATGATAATCTTCATTTTGATATTTTAATGTTGAAAATGATTTTTGATCTTCAAGTTGTCCAAATCGTTCTAAAGTATCTTTGATTTTTTGAATAGACTTTGATTGTTTTTCTATGTATTTACTAAAACCCACATAGATTCCATATATAATAAATATAATAATAAATCCGATGATAATGTATATTAAGATATCGCTAAACTCATTCATGTTTTGTCTTCCTCACTTCTAAGAGTTGATTACCACTAAATACACAGTGATAATGATACTTTTTCATATCATGAATAATTTCATGTATAAAAAAAGGAATATTATAGGCTACACCTAAGTTATCTTTATCAGATAACCAGTCGATTTTCTTCCAAGCTAATATACCTTCATCCGTTTCAATCGGTGAAGGATATAAAAAGTCATTTGAAACTTCTACAAAAAAAATGTGTAATCCACTTGATTCTGCTTGAAAATCATCATTCCAAGTTACAATACCTTTATCATGAATTTGACTTATTGATAATTCGATATTAGATTCTTCTTTAATTTCTCTTAAAATACAATCGATTGCAGATTCGTCTTTTAATCTTTTTCCACCAATACCATTCCACATACCTTTCCAAGGCTGTTTGTATCGGTTTATCATGAGAATCTCATCGTTTCTCTTAATAAATGCAAGCGTATATATAAACTCCATTATTGCACTTCCTTTTCCTTATTATTATAACATGTTAAGGATTCTTGACGAATTAGGAATGATTATTTTATATGAATCTATGATTGTTTGTTATTTAATAGCAAGTAAATTAAAGAAATTTTAACAAAAGAAAAACAGATTTTTATCAAATACCTATACTAATAGATTTGGAGTAATCTAGAAATTTAGAAGGTATTAAATAAAAATCTGTTATTTTCTTAGTTTGATGAATGTACTTCATCGATTGAGATATTGAGGGAGAGATTCAATATCTAGGGGTTTTACATAAGCCGAGATTGAGGGAGACTGCAAAAACGGCTTTAAATAGGAAGTTATAAATTTCATCGAGAAAGGTCAACGAATATTTATAAATTTGAATATCTATGTTGTATAATAAAACTAATTAAGGATTTACTGGACCGTAAGGTAAACCTAAATCAGGATTTCTTACGTCTTTGAAATCAACTTGATGACTTTGTTTAAGATCATCTTTTGCTTCAACAGGTGTAGAAACAAATGTATATAGTGAGAATGCTACTAAGAATAATACAATTACGGATAAGATTTTTTTCATATAAATCACCTCATGGCTATATTCTACAAGATAACATTAAAAATGAACACGACATATATGTCGTATAATGATCGGGGGATAATTGATGTTAAAACGATCACAAGATTTAGCACTTTTTTTAGAAAAAATAAGAACTTTTAGAGGAATTTCTCAAGAAGATTTTACAGAAAGTATCATTTCAAATCGACAATATCAAAGGTATATTAGAGGAGACTCACCGATGCCTTTTCACTTACTTGATGCTTTTGCTGAGCGATTGAATATCAAGAAAGATCTTTTACTTTTAGAATTTGATAGTCATACACTTAAAGAAACCAGCTTAGTTACAGATTACTTTAACGCAGTTAATAATAATGAATTAACTAAAGCAAAAGAAATTAAGTTAAAGCTTACTCCACAATTCATTATTGACCATTCTAATAGAATATTTTATGAATATACAGAATTATTAGAAAAATACTTAGAGAAACGAATTGATAATAATTCATTTCTATCCAAATTAAAATCACTAATTCAATATCCTAAAGTTTTGTCACAATCTGGATTATCTATTTTTGAAGTGATCATATTATCAAACTTGTTAGATTTTGTAAACACGAATGAACAAGAAGTGATAATCAGTAAGTTTAATGGCTTCTTCCAAAATCCTGATTTAGTATGGACAGGTAATCAAATCGTAACCTATAATATTGTACTATTTAGACTTGCTAAATACTTCGGTATCAATTCTGATTATGACAACGTCATACATTTTGCCAATCTTGGAGTGAAATTAAATTCAAAAAGTAAGTATTTGATTAATCTCGAGTTCTACTACTACTTCTTAGCGTTATCTTATTTCAAAAAGAAAAATCATAAGAGATTTGAATTTTCATTATTTCAATGTAAATCGACACTCATCCTACTTAATAATGAATCGAAAAATAAGATGTTTGATGATTGGATTAAAAAAGATTTTGATTTGGATTTTAATGAGTTTTATATAAACTACTTATCCTCAAATGTACTAAAAATAAAAGATTCCAAATAACTCTGATGGTTAATTTGGAATCTTTTTTTGTTATTTTAATTTATTTATTTGGGTTTCTAATAATACTTTCAATCCAATGAGTATCACTGTAAAAACAGATATGACTGGCAATAAAACTCCTAAGCAAAAGACTAATACACTTCCTAAACTACTACCTGCCAAAGTTGGGTTCATAAAGCCGTACGGATACCAGTTTGTCCATGGTCCAATAAGAAGTATGATACCAAAATAAAGAATTGGGAATATCAGTGTTACCCAAAAATCTCTAAATCGAATACTTGGACTTACCAATAGGAAATAAAATATTGGATAGAAAATCGGATTTAATGTATGAACAACATGATCATTAAAGTCCATATTTCCACTAGCTAATAGTGCATGATATATAATACCTGTCATGAGAATATTGACTAAGCCAATAACTGAAATATATTTATAGATTTTCGAATGATTTTTACCTAATAGATAGAGTAATACGACTACAAATATAATGAGATTTGAAAGATTCGTAAACATACGAAGTCTTCTAATTCCACCAAACCATTCTGAATTATTAAAAAATAATTCGATCATTGCGTAAATATTAAACAAGAATATAGTACCAGCAAGCACATATCTTACAATTTTACTACTTCTTAATTGGTTAATACCTTGAAACATATTCATTTCTAACACCTCGAATAAAAAAGTTTAAACCTATTATACTCGGTTTAAACTTTTATAGATTATATGATGCTTTTTTTCTTAAGGATAAAGAGTGTAACACCAATCCCAGTTAAAACAGTTATGGAACCCATAATTGTCCATGTCCAAGGATTCGTTAGTATACTGTTGTTAGGATCTTCTTCTATTTGAGCATCTTCAATAACTCGAATCATGATTTGGAAGTATGACACATTTGAATCATTTTTACTGGATAGTAGAACCTTATACAATCCAGCCTCTTGATTTGACGTTGAATACTCATTATGTGTGATCATTAAATTTTCTATATCAAAGTTTATCTTCTTTGCTACAGATTGAATAATTTCTAAATCTGTCATAACAGATGAACTACTGGTAACGATTTGATCGAGATTAAGATAAAAAATTGGTGGTGTATCATCGTATACTTCAATATTAATCTCTAGAAAATTAAAATTTCCTGCATTATCTTCAACTTGAATGACAACTTTAAATGTACCACTTGTAAATGGGATATAATTATTCGATATGATAACAGGCTTAATCACTGAATGATCAACCTCATCAAAAACAACAAACTCGTTGATAATTTTTTGAATATCTAATGATTCATCAACAGATATTCTATAATGATCAATTCCTTCAATGACAGGTGCAACATCATCGATGACATGAATTGTTTGTACAACAATCACTGCATTTCCAGCAAAATCATCGACCATGATTTCAACTGTATATGTTCCGATTTTATTGTAATTAACTACATAATTTTCTGAATCAATAGAAATTTCTAGATTCGTTGCATGATTATCTGTTGCCTCTATACTTTCAAGAACATCATTTAAATCTAATAAAGTTTTGTAACTTACATAGATATCCTCTGGTGGAACAACTTTTGGACTTTCATTATCTATGACTTTAATCATATAGGTAAGTCTCGTTTCATTTCCAGCAACATCAATAATACTTAATACAACCTGATAATCTCCTAATTCATGTTTGTTATCTGTATAATTATCGGTTATGATACTTATTCTTTCACTAATATCTCCTTCTTGATTATCCCAAGCAACAAACCTACTATTAATTTCATCTATCGTCGGTGGATGATCAACATCCACAGTAGCAAAGTAATTCATAGGAATTGAAATTAAACGACGATGATTGATGAAATACATTCGATATGTTTGATTCATGAGTAACTCATACGTCGATTGGTTTGTACGAATAGTTATCGTTTGATTGGTTTTTAGACTTGTTGAATCCAGTTGAATATATTCAAAATCATCCATTTGATATATCAGTTCATTCGTTGTTGAATTTTTGATGATAAAAGTTTGATACAAACTCTTCATTTCTATGATAAATGGCCTGTCCTCATGAAATGATTGATGATCAATATCGTCATTACCTTCTAAATTTATGAAGTACATATCCGTATCTTTAGTGACTCCAATTTCCGCATAACCTTCTATAAACTTAAAATGAACCGGAGGATTTTCTATAGCATAAACATTTGTAACTAACCCTCCAGTAAAGATAAAACCAAGAATGATCATCATTGATTTAATATATTTTTTCATTAAACGTTCTCCTTAATTGTTTAATTAATAATAGAAGGAAAAGCTTCAAATTACTTTTTTTATTTAATATAACATTCAATTTTGATGAATAGGTGAAACAATCTAGTGATTATCTAATACATAATGTATAAATTACCAAGTAATTTCAACTTTGATTTGACAATTAAAAACTATTATTATACAATATCTATGCGTTAAAATTTGCACCCATAGCTCAGCTGGCAGAGCACCTGACTCTTAAACAAGTGTTCTAAGTGAATCTAACAATATGCGCCCTTAACTCAGCTGGTAGAGTAGCGGACTCTTAATCCGTCTGTCGGGGGTTCGAATCCCCCAGGGCGTACCACAATATAATCAATTCAAAGGGCTAAATTTGCCGTTTAAGCCCTTTGAACTTAACAAACCTCTTACAGTTCGATATATAAATAATAAACCATTATCGTTTAAAATGCAAGTCTTTTAAACTGTTTTAGTTTATTTATGGAGGTATATATGTTAAAAATAAAAGAATACCGAAAAAAAGTAGGTATGACTCAGCAAGAATTAGCGTCTAAACTAGAGATGTCGCAAAATGCCGTCTCACTTTATGAACGTGGTGTAAATGACCCTAGTATTTTAACACTAGTACAGATAGCTGAACAACTCGGTATTACTGTTGATGAATTGATCGACTATCAAAAAATTAAAAACAAGTTATCAGAAGACTTAGATAAACGTGTAGAAAAAAGAATTGAAGAAAGTCGTAATAAGAAAAAATAAACTCACTTTTTTAGTGAGCTTTTTTGATTATTTCTAAACTTATCATACTCTTGTTTGGCAACAAGTGCTGTGTAATTTATGTATAGTTCCGTAGTCTTTTGTTCTTTATGGCCAAGTATTGTTTGTGCTGTTTTTAAGTTTGCACCTGCTACGACCAAATCTGTTGCCGATAGTTTCCTTACCTGGTGTGGATGAAAGACATCGATGTTAAGTTTTTTCTTAATTCTCCTTATGTAGTTTCTGACATCATTTTCAGTTAATTTTCGTTGTTTTGAGTAATTCCAGAATATATACTCACTTGGTGTTTGTTTAATCATATCCCTAAGTAGATCCTTTTTAGAATCTGTAAAGAACACAAATCTTTGAGTTCTTCCCTTAGTATCTTTGTTTTCTAGTATGATAGTGTTTGTTGATATGATAATGTTTTGCTTTTTTATAGTCAACAATTCTCTAATTCTACAAGCTGTGTCATACATTATTACAAATACAGCATAATATATCCAATCATTTACATGAGTATCTTTATTTGCTGCATACTCAATAATACTATCAAACAACTCACGATCAACAGGTTTATACGGTTCAACATCATTTGGTAATTTTTTTACTAACAGATAAGGATGACTTAGATAGCCATGGTGTCTTAATACTGCTTTTATATATCCCATATATTTATTTTTTGTTGTGTTTTTTACACATGAATTTTGGTCAAACCAATTAAAAATCCTTATACCGTCTTCAAATTTTAAATCATCTGTTGTATTTATCCCTAAGTCAATCAAACATTTTATTATTGGTGCATATGCTTCATTTGCATTTATATGTGTTGATTCTGTATGATATTGTTTCTTTTCTATAATGTAGTTATTAAATAATACTTTAAGTTCCTGGTTCATTATTAAATCCCTTTCAATTTGTTTTTTTGAAAGGTTGGCCAACCGTATACAAAGTATATTATACTTGACAGCCTTACAAAAGCAACATGAAGTTTTCCACAAAATATGTGGATAACTTTTGAAACATCAGGCTCATTATTCTGAAGGAATCTTTTGCGAATTTACTCATTTCCATATGTGTTGACAAGATAATTAAAATAGTATAGAATGAATATGCTTATCAATTGATAAAGCATATCCAACGTGGTATGGAGTAATCCCTATCATACTAAAAGCCCAGTTATTTGGGCTTTTTATTTTTAGTACCAGGGAATCTAATGGATCTAGCATTTTCATATTTATTCATGTCATTAGAATGTATTTTGATACTTGAACGATTAACTTTAGTTAAAGGATCCACACCTACCTTAAAATGCTTTCTTGTTTTTTCACTTTTAGATTTTGTAGATGTATCGGCATATGATGCTTTCTTAAATTTTGAGTTATCGAGTTTAACAGCTTGTTTCTTACTCAATTCTCTTTGTGTTGCTTTCGTACTTACATCAGATAATTGAACTTTATTACTTGATTTCTCGACACCAACCATTACTAGTTTTTTAGCATCAGGGTTTTGCCCTCGTGAAGTTTTAATTTTCCTATATTCCTTAATTCTACTTGCTTCAACTATATGCTCAGGAGGTATTGCATAAACATCTCCTATGTGCTTCTTCTTTTTAACTTTAAACAAACCCATGTGTTTTCCTCCTATGGTTTAATTTTTTTGTGAGTGATGTTTCAACCACCGGTTAATAGTATTTATATATATACTAAAGTATATATAAACTAAATCACTTCATCCTCATTTAATTCATCATCAACTTTTGATTCTAATTGAATAGATTCTTGTTTCTTTTTAGATCCTTTTTTACCTTTAGAAGAAGTCTCAGTCTGTAGTTTCGAATCTAAACTTTTTAATGCTGCAGCTTTACTTCTGATTTGACTTTCTAAATGTTTAAATTGCTTTTCTTTCTCTTCAATTTTTTCATTCCAATGAGCGTTTGCAATTGTAAATTGATACTCATCCAGATATATCCTGGATTCAATCTCTGTCTCAGCAATTTTTCTTAAATCAATCTTAACTTGCTTGGCTGGAAATATATACATGGCCGTTGCAAATATAAACATCCCAACCAAGAAAATAAGTGTTACACCAAGCACTATAAATGCTCCCATAAGTGTATATTCAAATATTTGAAACCAAATATCCTGGTTCATCGTTTTACTACCTCCGTTTTAAATCTATTATCAAATGTTACTGACCCTAAACCACTTCTTAAGTTATATGTATCAAAATATTGTAAGTCAAATGTTCTAGGTAAGAAGTATTGTTTATAAGGGTGCTTGATCCAACCTCCTGAACCATTAGATTGCATATTAAAGAATATTAAATCCCAACCTAGGATAGTTGTTTCAAAACGTCCATTTACTAACCATAAATCATAATTGAATCCTTTTCTAACTTGAACCTCGAAAAAGTTCTTGTTACCTAAACTCATAACCTGAGTATCGACTTTTTCCATTTGAGTATATAAAAAGATATACTTGATATAATGTCTAACCCCTACAGCATATTTCATGAAGGGCTTAAATGTTTTCATGTAATCATCGGATTGATTTTGTCGATAGTTCCAAAGCATATGAGCTTCATCAATATGCATCGATGCAAATTGAAAATGATTAGGATATGCAACAATCTCCCCTTTATCAAAAAAATCTGTGATTTCATATCTAGGATGATGAAGATATTTTCTAAAGGTTTTATCATCAACTCTTGGAATTTCAATTGCAGTGTTAATATATGAACCTTTACCGGTCTTAGCTAGAAGTCTTGTCATAATCTCCATGGCGAGTGATGATTTTCCTGATCCAGGTTCTCCCACACAAATATATACACCCGGTTTATTAAATGGATAATCCTCATAGGACTTCTTTAAATTAATCAACCAAGCACCAATCCAAATTTTATGCAAAGGCTTGGTCAAACGTCGAACAGGTTCATATATACGCTCATCCATAACAAAATCGTTATATTTTAAAATGAACTTTGATATACCTTTCGTAATAGATCTATCAAGCTTATAGTTAAACTCTGATATCTCATCAACAGTCAAGGCCAACTTTTTAGTAACAGTCATTATCGACCTCGTTTTTTAGGTTTGGCCTTAGGTATGAATAGTGCATGAAATGCTTTATGTAATCCTTTAAGGATTCTAACCGGTAATGTGAATAGATAAATAACAAGTGCAGTAATCATTTTCTGTAACTCCTTTTATATTTATTTTTCTTTTTAGGTATGAATAAAAACTTTAAAAACTTGAATAATTTTCCTGGTATGCTAAAGATAAACTTGACTAGATTAAGAATGCCCATGAATACAAGTTTAATTGCTCCAAATATCATTTTAATTACGGAAATAACCGTCTCAAGAGACTTTATTATGATTAAGATAATAAGACCTACAACAACAGCTATAACGATTGTAAGTGTATCGTTCCAATTTAAGGAAGACATAAATTGTTGGAAGTCCGTAAACATCTTCAATAATTGTTCTAATGCACTAAAGATATTATCTGGTGTTGATATGTCTGGGTCAGTATCAACAACGACATCGATGTCTTCTCCTACAGTTTGATAAATATGTCCGTTTGTCTCATAAACAATATGAAATATTTGAAAGTTGTGAGGATCTTCCGGATTATTTTTATTGTTATAAATTTCTGTTTGCATCTTAACAATTCCGGTATCAATTAATGCTCCGTCAGATAAAGCAAATGCAAACAACTTATAGGAGTCCTCTTGTGAATTGTTATTAAATGAATCATAGAGACTTTCAAAATATGTTTTAACTTCATTTTGAGTGATATTGTAATTTGTCATATTAGAGAAGTTAACTACATCAATTCTAGGAATTGTTAATGCATTTAAAGGATTAAGACCAAGTGAATGTAAACCCCAACCAGGCACAAGCAAGTTCCAATCAATACTTAGATCTAAATACGAAAGTGCATCATCTGATGTATAGTTAAATTGGCGTCGATTCCAATCAGTATACTCGGTTATAAATCCAAACTTGTCCGTTCTTATCCTGGAGGTATATTCAAGTTCTGCAGTTAAAATCCTATCCATGACAAAAGTATCTGTATAAAAATATGCAATTAAAACACCTTCATCATTTTGCTTAATGTAAGTGTATGCTTTATATTCGTTGACATGTGTAAGTTCATTTGTTTTTAAGTTCCAAATCGTATGCTTTACAAAAGTTTTAGAATCACTTGACAACATGTCTTTAAGATAATAATTGTCTGAATTGTTGATGAATATTTGTGGATCATCTCCGGATAAATTCACGTAATATGCTTCAGTAGAATTAAATAAACTCATATCAGTTTGAATACCCATATCATAAACAATTTTGTGTGTACCAAAATAAGTGATTGTTATTAAAACTTTTCTATCTTGCACAGAAAAATTTACATGGCCAACATCCATGAGAAAATTTCCCTCATTCTTGGTTTGAGGTAATTCAGAGACATCGAGCAAATCATCATCAGGTATATTTGTAATATCTGATAGTTTCCTAACTTTAATCTCTACAGCTTGATTAGATACAAAAGATATTGCAAGATAGGACTTATCTGCATACTCATAATATAAACCAAAATAACCTGGTACATCATCATAATCAAATGTGATTTTAACTTGATTTTGTGCAATACCTGATGTTGATTTAGGAACAACATAAATGTTAAGATTATAGTCAAAAATTTCTAATACCTCACTTGGATCCACCGCGATAGTTATGGAGTTTCCAAACTGTAGATTTTGAGTGTAATAGTGATAACCGTCATCATTTAACTCCCAAGTATCTAAAGCATAAGAAGAGTTGATAGTCAGTGCAAACGCACTGACTATTAAACTCATGATAATAAATATTTTTTTAAGCATTGGAGAATCCTCCTATTTTCTAATATCTTCTGA
>NZ_FUZK01000001.1:417287-847308 GCF_900166985.1 Acholeplasma oculi
TCTTTCATCCATGACAAAATCGTTATATTTTAAAATGAACTTTGATATACCTTTCGTAATAGATCTATCAAGCTTATAGTTAAACTCTGATATCTCATCAACAGTCAAGGCCAACTTTTTAGTAACAGTCATTATCGACCTCGTTTTTTAGGTTTGGCCTTAGGTATGAATAGTGCATGAAATGCTTTATGTAATCCTTTAAGGATTCTAACCGGTAATGTGAATAGATAAATAACAAGTGCAGTAATCATTTTCTGTAACTCCTTTTATATTTATTTTTCTTTTTAGGTATGAATAAAAACTTTAAAAACTTGAATAATTTTCCTGGTATGCTAAAGATAAACTTGACTAGATTAAGAATGCCCATGAATACAAGTTTAATTGCTCCAAATATCATTTTAATTACGGAAATAACCGTCTCAAGAGACTTTATTATGATTAAGATAATAAGACCTACAACAACAGCTATAACGATTGTAAGTGTATCGTTCCAATTTAAGGAAGACATAAATTGTTGGAAGTCCGTAAACATCTTCAATAATTGTTCTAATGCACTAAAGATATTATCTGGTGTTGATATGTCTGGGTCAGTATCAACAACGACATCGATGTCTTCTCCTACAGTTTGATAAATATGTCCGTTTGTCTCATAAACAATATGAAATATTTGAAAGTTGTGAGGATCTTCCGGATTATTTTTATTGTTATAAATTTCTGTTTGCATCTTAACAATTCCGGTATCAATTAATGCTCCGTCAGATAAAGCAAATGCAAACAACTTATAGGAGTCCTCTTGTGAATTGTTATTAAATGAATCATAGAGACTTTCAAAATATGTTTTAACTTCATTTTGAGTGATATTGTAATTTGTCATATTAGAGAAGTTAACTACATCAATTCTAGGAATTGTTAATGCATTTAAAGGATTAAGACCAAGTGAATGTAAACCCCAACCAGGCACAAGCAAGTTCCAATCAATACTTAGATCTAAATACGAAAGTGCATCATCTGATGTATAGTTAAATTGGCGTCGATTCCAATCAGTATACTCGGTTATAAATCCAAACTTGTCCGTTCTTATCCTGGAGGTATATTCAAGTTCTGCAGTTAAAATCCTATCCATGACAAAAGTATCTGTATAAAAATATGCAATTAAAACACCTTCATCATTTTGCTTAATGTAAGTGTATGCTTTATATTCGTTGACATGTGTAAGTTCATTTGTTTTTAAGTTCCAAATCGTATGCTTTACAAAAGTTTTAGAATCACTTGACAACATGTCTTTAAGATAATAATTGTCTGAATTGTTGATGAATATTTGTGGATCATCTCCGGATAAATTCACGTAATATGCTTCAGTAGAATTAAATAAACTCATATCAGTTTGAATACCCATATCATAAACAATTTTGTGTGTACCAAAATAAGTGATTGTTATTAAAACTTTTCTATCTTGCACAGAAAAATTTACATGGCCAACATCCATGAGAAAATTTCCCTCATTCTTGGTTTGAGGTAATTCAGAGACATCGAGCAAATCATCATCAGGTATATTTGTAATATCTGATAGTTTCCTAACTTTAATCTCTACAGCTTGATTAGATACAAAAGATATTGCAAGATAGGACTTATCTGCATACTCATAATATAAACCAAAATAACCTGGTACATCATCATAATCAAATGTGATTTTAACTTGATTTTGTGCAATACCTGATGTTGATTTAGGAACAACATAAATGTTAAGATTATAGTCAAAAATTTCTAATACCTCACTTGGATCCACCGCGATAGTTATGGAGTTTCCAAACTGTAGATTTTGAGTGTAATAGTGATAACCGTCATCATTTAACTCCCAAGTATCTAAAGCATAAGAAGAGTTGATAGTCAGTGCAAACGCACTGACTATTAAACTCATGATAATAAATATTTTTTTAAGCATTGGAGAATCCTCCTATTTTCTAATATCTTCTGATAAAGTAAGCAAATGCTACCTCTTCAGCTTGAAACAAACCAACAACCCAATTCCAAATACCAACAATGAAATTCCAAATATTTACAAAGACATCGATGACAAAATTGAATACAGCTACAATGAAATTCCAAACGTGTTCATACCACTCGTAATGAGGTTCTTCAACAGTGATGTCGTCTTCAGTATCTCCCTCAACAACGTTAATCATCATGTTATGTACAGATTCATTACCTGATACATTTGAAACACGTACAGACATCATGTATAGACCGACTGTATTCTCATTACCAGAATACTCATCGATGTCAAATGAGAATACTGTAGTTTGATTGACACTTTGGATTTGTTCAGTTACTTGAAGTATCTGAATGATTTGTTCTCTTGTAAGAACTTCGTTTGCTTTTAAGACTATTGAAACATTATCTTTGATGTAGATAATTGGAGCGATATTATCAACAACATTGACTCTAACTGTATGTGTAGATTTATTACCCTTGGAGTCCTGAACCTGGAACACAATATCGTAAGACCCTACACGATTACCATTACCGGTAAATCCGTCCGATTGAACAGTGATTTGAGCAGTCTTATTTCCTTCGATTGCATCGACTGCAGAAAGCTGTGATTGAATGTTTGCAACGGTCAAAATAGAATTGCTTGGTTTTGTGATTAATGTTGTACCTGAGAAGACCGGTGCAATATCATCAATAACTTTTACTTGTTTTGTAAATGTTGTTTTATTACCTGAAGGATCAGTTGCAGAAAAGACAATACTATAAGTTCCTGGTACTGTTTTATTTGCAGTATAGTTATCAGTTTCAACAATGATGTTTGAGTTTGTAAGATTATGATAATTATCGGTAATTGTCAAAGTCGATCTAAACGTCTGAATATTATAAGTTTGTGTATAACTTACTTCAGCAACATTAGTGTTACCAGAAATGATTGGTGCAGTGATATCCACAACATTGATATAAGCGATAAGCTCTGTTCGATTACCTGCAGAGTCCTCAACTGCAAATGTAACTTCATATCTTCCCAAAACTGACATGTTGGCCGTATAGTTATCCGTAACCACAACGATAGAATCCGTTAAATCGCCGTCCGTTTCATCAAATGCATATAAAAACCCTTGGAAGAATGAGAGTGGTCTTAAATCGTTCACAGAAGTTGCGAAATTCTCTTCCCCGGAAATGGTTGGTCGTGCATCGATTGCAAAATGAATTGCATTATCTAAGATTGGGTTGACACTAGAGTAATCTTGCGCCCAATCGGCCATGTATGATTGCATCTGATTTGTTGCACCAGGATAACGAACTCCGTCAAAGTAAATCTCAAAGGATGACCCTGTATGATTAATAATTACAGATTTAGTACCTGGATGACTTTGTAGAGATAAACTGGATGTATTGGCTTTGATTTCAATCGCATAACCAACATTGGGATTCGTAAAATTCGTTGCCCAATCATCCAAATAAACATTAAAATCATAGACTTGTGAATCAATCATGATTTTATATGTATCATATGTGGATCCATTAGCTTGTAAGTAAATATCCGTGATCGATTGGTCATGGCCAGTGATTGAAAGTGGATAGACCGGATTCGCATAAACATTTTGTGTAGTAACTGCAAATAAACCAACAGATGCAGTAAACACCATTAAAAGAAAACTAAAAATCTTTTTCATAAAAAACAACCTTCCTGGCATATAGCCATTTTATTTAATAAGCAATGCTTATCAATCACAATCTATCGTTAAAATCAACAATAATCAAATTGGCTAGTAAACTTTTGTCTGTAAAAAAATGTATTTTCTTTAAAAATCTAACAAATCAATGTTTAGATCCTCCACTTATCGTTTATTTCTAAACCAATGGTCAACATGCGTAAGCATGTATTTTAAGCGTGTTTTTTAAATGGCCAGGTGGCGAAAAAAAAGTCTAACCAATTTTTATTTTTGTAGTTACTAACAATGACTTTTTTTATAAAGCGGCCAAAAATGTTTTAGACCATGTCTTTTATCTTCATCTACAGATGCATAGAAAACATTTTTTCACTGAGAGCCACCACCGATAGATTGCTCAATATTAAATAGAGTTACTTATTATGATTAATACTAGGCCAATACTATGGTGCGAAGGAATAAAAATAGAAGGATACAAATTAACAATATATAAAAAAGTGGGTACAAATTAATTGACTTTTTAACGTAAAAAAAAGAACCTTAACAGTTCTTTAGATGATTTATTTCATGTTTTGTGATTTTTCAATAACGCTAAACGAGAACGGTTAAGTTCTCATTTCCATTTTATGCAGTTTTTAAGCTATCCGGTGGTTTGTGGCCATATGACATCGACATTTCGATTATAGTCTTCATTAATGAATCTTTATATGCTTTTTCTTGACGTCTTGCTTCAGTCTTTGCAAGTTTAGTTGCACGAGTTTGTAGATGCTTTAAATAACGTGTATACTCACGTTCAACTTTAGCTGTAATCTTCTTCACTTTATCTTCTAATACTTTTCTATCTGTAATCTTTTCTTTACGTTTAATCTCTGCAATTGCACGTTCTACTTTGGATCTAACATCTTTGATGATTATTGATGTTTGATTGACTACAGCACGTTTAAAACTACGCTTAGGCGCATTAAGATACTCATCATCATATTTAGTTAGTTTTAGCCATGAAACAAACTTCTCCAGGTTAAATATAAATTGTGTACGAGTAAACTTGTTATCATCAGCATATGTTCTTGTAAGTATACCGTTGGCTTCTAAGATTCTAAAGGCATAATGCAATCCAGACAAGCTACATTGTAAGACTTCACACAGTCTTTCATTGGAATCCTGGATTGATTGATTCCCTATTACTTTTTGAAAAAATAATAGAGCCAATTTGATAGCAATAAAAATAGAGCTTGTATCCTCATCTTGCTTATTAACATATTCAATTTTCTTAAGTAGATATTTATTGCTCAAATGACAACCTCATTAATTGTTTTTTAATGGATAATTCGCATCTTCAATACTTCTTAAATCATTCATGTATTGATTTGCAAATTCTCCAGGATCTTTGACATTATAGCTTTCTTCAAGTTGTTTTAATTCGTCTATGTATTGATCCACAAATTCCGGATTTTCTTTAACTGAAGTAACAATTCCTTTTTGCCTCAAATCATTCATTTCTTTGTCGAGTTTTGCAACTGCTTGATGTACATTTCTTACCATGTAATTTCTTTCATAATCGACATTTAATGATTGGTTTTTCTTTTGTGTATGAGTTGATTTATGCTTATTAAAAACAAATGATTCAAATGTAATTCTTAAATACTCGATGTTAATCGTTGTATGTTCTCCATGGACTCTTTTGGCCGTAATAATTGCTTTCATCATGACTGCATTCAATATACCAGGAGATACCTTATGATTATATGACATGAACTTTCTTACATCATTCTCCATGAGTGCATATTCTTCTTTAGATACCAGGAGTTTTAATATTTCTTTCCATGACAATTTCTCTAGTGCTTCAGGTCTTGTAGTTTTCATGGATGCAACCCTCTTTCTTCTGAATAATTGTCTAACTTCTTTAATCCAGATACTGCTAATTTACACCATTTTATTTCTCTATTTCCGATCATGAATTCACAAGCTATAAAGTATTTATCAATCGATTGATTTTCTAGGACTTTAACGACTCCGAATATCTTATGAAGTGCTAAATCATTCTTTACCAGGCATCTCATTTCTAGTTACCTTTTTCTTGTTCTTTAATGATTTGTTCAAGTTTTTTGACTTTCATTTTGACAGTGGAATTATCACTTAAATTAAATATAACATTATCATCAGATGTTACATCGATGCTCATTATTTTCTTGTTTTTTTGAATAATCAAATTCGGATCATTAGATTTACCAAGTTTAATAACTCCAATAAATAGTTCGTAAATTGTCATATTATTTCCCTCCTTCAGGCGACAACGTTGTCTTTTATAACTTTATCAATTCAAGCTTGATTAAGATTGGAAGAAAGACATCGATGTAGTATTTTGCTTGTTTGATGCTGTATTTATTATTTTGTATTGCTGATACTGTTTGTCTGCAATACTTCAATTTTCCTATTATAAAATCATTTGTAAATGTACGCTTAACAATTTGAACAACGATTGGCATCAACATTTCAACATCATAGTTCATAAGTTGAGTTCATCCAGGAGTTTTGTAATGGTAAATGATACAGTGATGAGTGATACGATTGATATCAGAGTTATAACAATATTTAACATCCATGTCATAAAAATGATTTCTTTCATGATTCGACTACTTTCCCATTCACTCTGATAGCTGTATTTTGTGCATCTGTGAGTGAACTGAAGTAAACTGCATTTTCTATAGTTCCATAAATAGGTTTAATTCTAGATTTGCCTTTTTTATCGAATTCATTACCGAAAGCAGTAAAGTATTTGTTGTTACGTTCTATAAGATATTTCTTCATGATGCATCATTTAACTCTTTAAGGTATTCATCAGAATTAATTTCTATAATAAACCCCTCATTTTCTAAAGTGGTTGTAACCAAAAACTCATGAGGATAATCATCCTTAATCCATTCCAAATCGATTGTTTTAAAACCAATCTTAGATAATGATTCTTTAATTCTGTTAAGACTCCAACCATAATCACTTGACATCGCATCATAACAAATCTTTCTAACAAGGTTTATGATTATTTCACTTTTGTTATCATTAGATACTTCGATAGAATAAGTGTTACCATTTACTTCGATACTAGTAGTATCTAGTAACTCATGCCAACCGATATCGCCATCGATTTCTTCATGTATTGCTATATAAAAATCTTGTAAGCTTACAGCAACACCATTGATTTTAAATTCATATTTCATTTTAAATCCTCCATGTAATCTTTTTATTAGATTCAGGAAGTATTAGATAAGATTACATGGACGTATCGATCTAATACTTCCTGAATCCACTGTATAAGGGATAATACAGTAAATTCATGGTATTTATCAGATAGAAGGAGAGGAACACTCTGATAAACCTTTAATAACACAAAGAGTCTATGTAACGCCTGGTCAAACGCTAAATAGACTCTTTCTATCATTAATTAACTTGACCAGGTTTATTTAATTGATTTTGATAATACTTCTTGTGATACACAACGTTATAAGCAATTTTGTTTGCTTGATAACGTTTATACTTTAATACTTCAATGAAGAAACTTATCACTGCATCTGTAGAGTTTAAATGATCTAATACAAACTTGAACTTACGATGATCGCCCATGCGTTTATAGTTACTTTCTGTATGTAGTTTCTTAAGAACTAAATCAACAGACATTAAAATCCCCCTTAGAAAATAAAAACGAATCCTTCGATTCGCTCGGAACAACTCTCTCTTAATCAGGGTGTCGACGGTTCGATCCCGTCTGGGTGTACCACTAAAAATCATTAAGAACTCTATCAAACTAGAGTTCTTTTCTTTTTTATAGTATAATTAAATTATGAAAAATAAAATACTCAATCATAAATCAGTTAAATGGATCGCACATCGAGGATTGCCTTCTCAAAGCGTTGAAAATACCGAAGAAGGTTTTTTACTTGCATCTGAATTACCATTTTATGGTATTGAAACTGATGTTCACCTCACATATGATGATATATTTGTTTTACACCATGATGACAACATTAAACACTTAACCCAAATAGATTTATTAATCGAAAAATCTACTTATCAAAACCTGTTAAATTACCCACTTAAAAATACCCAACATAAAATTCCTCTATTGGAAACTTATTTAAGAATTTGTAAGTCCAAAGGAAAAAAAGCAGTCATTGAATTAAAGTTTCCAATGACCCATCAAAAGTTCAAAAAACTATATGCACTCATTGAAGCTTATGACTATATTGAACATACTATATTTATATCCTTTATTATCGATAACTTACTTCATGTAAGAGGAATAAATTCAACCATTGAAATTCAATTTTTAACCGATCAATTTGATGAAGTTATCTTACAGATGCTCAAGAAATATCATATGAATTTATCAATTCATTTTTCAAAAGTGAATCAAGAAATGGTTCAAATCGTTCATAACCATCATCTTAAGATTGGTGTTTGGACAGTTAATGATATAGACATAGCAGAAAAAATGATTGAATTAGGTGTCGATTATATTACGACAGATGGCTTTTAAATTAATGTTAAACCATAAAAAAAATCTATGTTAAGCATAGATTTTATTTTTTTTGTATACTTTCTTACCTTTTTCATAATATTTATATGCATCTTTTTGGAAAATAATTTTCCCATCTTTTAAAATCATAAGTCCAGTCTCCTCGATTACATAGACAGGTCTATCGTGATAATGGCTTACTCTTCTTATACTCTTTTTCTGTTGTTTCCTACGATTATAGTGAACTTCCACACCAAAATCATTTAAATATCCGATTCCTGAGTTTATACTATATTTTTTATAATCTCTGTCTTTAGAGATATGAAACCAATTAAATTGAATCATTGTTCCAGCGGATGGACCTATGATAATCCCATCAAAATTCTTAAGCGCATCAAGTAATTCATACTCTTTTAATCGCTCCATAAATTTATCCGGTGCTCCGCCAGGTAAAAACAAGATATTAGCTTCTTGAATCTTTTTTAATGCATCTTCTTTTGAATCTTTTTTATAGAGTACAAACTCAATTTGATCTTCTAGAATACCATATGTTAATAATGGTTCTACAATATGTAAATACCAAATACCTAGAGGTTTTTCATAGGTTTTATAATATGAATTCAACATATCGTTACTTTCAAAATGCGAAAATGCTATCACACAGATTTTGGATTCAGGTTGAATATATGGAGTTAGTACTTTTTTTGCATATTCCTTATGGAATATAGTTTTAGAGGTTAGTATATTTATCATATATCTATTGTATCAAAAAAAAAACATCTTATTCAAAAGATGTTTCGCAACAAGCACCAATTGTTTGGTCTTTCTTAACTTTTTTAATTAAATGCATAATAATTTCTTCATCAAGCATAATATGAACTAAAGATTCCGTAATACCATCCTTTAAAAATTTCTCTAGGGTATCGACTTGTCTTAGCTGTTTTTCTATTTGTTTTTCTAGGTTTCCGTCCATAATTTCTTGCTCATGATCCATAGCAAGAGAAAGCATAAAGTCTTTATATGCCTTGATATGATCATATAGATCATCTACAGACATCTGACGTAATGCATCTACAGTTGACTGTTTCTTTTTGATATATTCAGTTTGTACCCATTCCTTATATCTTTTCTCAGTCATAAGAACATAACCTCTCTTAATATGTCCGTATTTTAGCATGAACTCAATTATTTGTCATGAAATATGAACTGTGATAGTTTATTTTATAGAGTTTCACATATTTAAATAATAAAAACACTTAATCCATTTGGATTAAGTGTATGAATTAACTATCTCTTTTATTAACGAGAGGAGTTAAAGTTTGGTTTGCAATGGACTCTGGATAAGAATAAACTTCTTCTCTTAAACGTTTAAACATTACATAGATAAGTCCTCTTTCTAAATCTAAACGAGTGACTATACCTAAATCTCTTTCACCTTCTACACGAATACGTTCGCCTACTAAATATGTTTCATTACTCCATGCCATGGTTTTATCTCCTTACATTGTTACTTAAAATTATTATAACATATTTATGACAAAATATCTTTGATGGTTTTTCCAACTAAAAATTTGTGGTTATTATCACTTATTTTTTTAAACCAATTTAAGAATTCTTTGACCATTGGGTCATTAACTTGATAAATTAATTGCTCTAAATCATTTTGAAACATCGGATAATCCGTATCATTTAGATGTGTTATGAGTGATCTTTTTTTTGCATTAGATTGAATTTCTTTTTTAAGAGTTTTCAGTACAGTGGGTAATTCAACGACAGGAATCCTGATTTTTTTATCGGATAAATCTAAATTCATCTTATATAAAGATAATATTTGTTTTAAAACGATATAATGTATCACATCTTGGAATTTTGAATCCTTCCAATTAAATGTGGATTTTAATAAATCTAATCGGAAAATAAATCGATTATTAGAATCCTCAGATAGATTTTGTTCTCTTAAGAATTCTCTTCTTATTTTAGATAACAATTCCACATCTAAGCTATTGATACTTGCTTTCTCAAATAATTGCACGATATATCCTGTTGTTTCAATCTTGGATGGTTGTCTATGTAAATAGTTTTCTAAATCTTTTAATGCTTGACTCTTTTCTTTCTTATATGCTTGAATAAGTTTATCAAAATAAATTGTTTCTTTTGATTGTGTAATATCTTTATTTCTCATGATATAGGTAACATAACTTAAGTGATCTTTAGTAATTTCATCTTCTAAAATCAGTGAAAACCCAAATGTACCATCACTATAACTACGATTCGTAGGATGACCAACCACATCATTTCTTAAATATTTTAGTAATCTTAGTGTGCGATTTTGATTAATATTAATATGATATTTATACTTTGTTGTTGCAAAAGATAGTTGATATAATCCGTCAATAGCAACAAATAATCCTTGTAACACCCCAAACACATCTAATAATATATCTGCTTTGTTCTTTGCAGTTCGAACTAAAAAATCATCAATCATTAAATCTACATATTGAAGTGCACTATAAGCACTTTTAGCTCTAATCTTTGCATCAAATGGTAATGTTTCGATAGAATCTAAAATTGTCATGATTGTATACTTCCTTTAATCTTCATGAAAAGTTTATCTGCATGCATACGTTTAAATAAATTACCCTCAATATATTGAATACCAAGTGATTCAACCATATCTTTTTGTTCATTATCATCAATATCTCTAATAATTAATGCCATATTATTTTCATCCAAAACTGTTTTTAACATTTTAAGATATGCATTCCATTTTGAATCACTAGGTTTCATATCTAAATGAAGTGCATGAAAAGGATAACTTAATGCCATATCTACATTGGTTGTATCGAGTCCGATTCCGGCCTGAATGAGTTCATTGATTTGATTGATATGTTGATTTCCTTTTAAGTTTTCACCTTTGACTTTAAATCGAATAAACTCAAAAGGTATCATAAACTTTTGGGCTAATCCAAAAACAAATGGATTAAAGTTTACATCAAGGAATGTTTCCTTAGAAACAGGTATTGTAATTTTAATTAATCTTTCTGTTTCCTTTTCTAGGATACTTAAGAATTGAAATACCATTTGAATATGATATTTTTCGAGTTCAAATAGTCTATTTCTCTTTTTAGCAATAGATAATAAGTACTTACTATCAATATTTAAGTTCTCTAGTGCAATACTTGATTCATATTGCCAAACGATTTGTCGCTTGATATCAATGATTTGATGGAACATCAATGATAATTGATTTTGATCCATGGCTTGATTTAAGTAATTAATAACTTGTTGTTCAAAAACCTCATTTTCATAAATTTGATATTCAAAAAAGATATAAGACTCATCATTGAGTTGTCGTTTTAAGTAATCTAGAGATACCTCTAAATATCGATATAGATTCGCAGGTAGTTTTTCCTCAGTTACAACAGGATATCGGATAATGGATATTTTTGGTAAGAATTTCTCATAATGGATGACTACAGATTGGTTTTGATCTAAATACTTTATATAGTCTTTAATTATTTTTGTCACACTTCGAATATCATTTTGAGGAATATAAACGAAAAGTTGATAGGTTGAAAAACGATAAACATCACCATCATTAAAGAACTTTTGAGTTCTTTGTCCAAATTCTTTAAAAAACTTTAACGTGACATCATAACCATATATTGGTAATATAGCGTCATTAAAAGTGATTAACATAAAAGAACCCTTATCTTTGACATACTCAGTCATTTCTTTATTTAGTGCGTTTAAGTTTTTTAGTGATGTTTCAAAATCTACCGTAGCTTCCATCATTAATCGACTCTTTTCTTCATAATATTCTGTTAAATCTTCAAATATTGAAATAATATGGATTTCCTTTTTATTTTCTATAGATACTAACTTTTCTCTAATTTGTTTATCCTGATACATATAGACGATTTCATCACTCTGTCCTGATTTTTGAAAGAGCTTTTGAATCTTCATTTGATAGTTTTTGACTTCATGAATGGCTATATTTCTTATAAACATATCGAGTGTTGCGTGACTTTCCATATTAAGAAGCGCTTGAGAACTAACATTGTAAGTTGAATAATAAGGATCCATAATTCTCATATCAAAAATTTTAGCATCAAATATCCTCTGCCAAAAATGAGTTTCTTGCTTTAATTTAGTGTTTTTTTCTTCATCCCTTAAAATGGAATAGATGATAGTAGATAGTCCATTGATATAATCAAAATATGTGCCAGGGTCTAATACATCATGATCCACATGAATCATTAAAACACCCATATCAAATAATGGAAATGCATAGATATATTTTATATCTTCTTCATAGGGTTTTTGAGTTAAAATATTTATGTTTTTCTCAAGTTCTGAAGGTTGACCAAAAAACTCTACTCCTTTTTGGCTTACCTCATAAATGAGCGTATTAAAATATGATGATTTATCTAATTGTTTATCATAGAGGCGTTCTTTTTTATAGTGATAAAGCATTTCATCTTTGATAGAAAAAATAACGATATCTTTGAACTTAAAGTATTCCTCTGCTTTAATTAAGAAAAGTCTTAAATATTCACGAATATTTCTTGTATCAGAAATTTGATGAGCATAAGCAAATAAATCAATAAGTGTTGGTAAACTTTTATTAAGTGTCTGTTTATTGCTTTTTACAAATACCGATTGAGATTCATTTGGTAGTTGACTTATCTTTTCATTGGTTAATACAATTTCTGGTTCTTTATTTTTAGTCTTTTTTTCTTCTTTAAGGATTGCTTTTAACTTTTTGGAATATGACTCATGCATTAATCGATTCTTAATGGATTGATAGAAGGTCCTGAACAATTCATAAACTTCTTTTTGGAATTCAGGCGACTCATTGTCAATTTGAGAGCCAAAATCAGCATCAAGTATAGCAATTCGATGGGCATCATTATCTTTAATATAGAGTTTCAATAAATACAGTGATGCTATAAACTTATAAGTTGGGTGATCTTTATATTGATTTGCTAGATTTTTAAGTTCATCAAACTGATTTAGACCAAATAATGCCTCCATATAAAAGGGTATATAACTATGCGTGATATCTATTTTTTTAACTTGAGGTATCACTTCTAATACTTTATCATATTGTTTTTCTTTGATATAGATATTTAATTGCTCTTTCACAAGCTCTAATCTTAGTTCTTGTGGAATTACATCCTTAATCAATACTTCAATATCCTGTATATAGGATTGATTCGTTGATTTTTTGAATTCAATCAAGTCAAAAGTTCCTAGATATTTTTTGGATACAGGTAGTGCCTCCATCCTTTTTTGAATATATCTATACGCCATTTCAAATAGATTTAACTTGATTGCAGATTTAAACATTAAATAATAGAACTTCTCAACATGAGATAACTCATTTGAAAACATTTTTGATGCTTCAAATACCTTACCTTCATCGATGACTTCTTTAAACATATAAAGCTCAAATTTAACCTCTAACAAACGCACAAAAACAGTCTGATAATCTTGGACTGTTAAGGTGTTGTCTTGGATAAAGTTTTGAATTTCAACTAAAGTCTCAAAACTAGGCTCTAGTTGTAATATATATTTTGTATTTATTTTCGATCATCCTTTAACTCATTGTTGAAATTTTCAGCCATCAACAAATACTTTTGAGCGATTTTTTCAAAATCCAAATGTAGTTTTTCTGATAATCCAATTTCGTGTTTATATGTTGCAACAATATGCCATTGAAGTACTTGAAACATTCTATAGAATCTCACGCGTTGATATTCTTGATGTGTCGGTTTTCTTTCTAAATAAAATTCAAGTAGTTTTAAAGAGTCATTAAAATCAATGTTACCAAATGATGCGATGTCATAAAACGGATCATTTAAACCAGCAAATTCCCAGTCTAATAGATAAATCTTTTGCTCGTGCTTCACAAGATTTGAACGTTGTGCATCTCCATGACAAAATACTTTTGGTAAATATCCATAATAATCATCATATAATTTTAACCATTGCATTTTTAATTGATAATATAGTTTACCAGGCTCATGTTTCAATAATTTTTCATAACGTCTTAATCTATTTTTAAGTTCATAATCATGACCTGGTAAATTTGATTCATGTAATGTTCTTAACTCTTTAGCAACCAGTGCATAATCATTTTCTGTAAACCCCGTCGAAAGTGGTTCTCCTTCAACATATGTTGACACTTTTATACCTGTATTGACATCAAAATACACAACATCCGATGAAATCTTTAATGGCTGAATTAATGCTAAGTGTTCCTTTTCGATTGCAGGATTGACAAGTAATTCACCACCATCCCCAATCTTTCTGATCACATAGGGAATACCGGATACATGGACAAGGTAAGTATAATTACTCATTCCACCTTTAAATCGATATTCAACTTTGATTTGTTCTTCACTTTTCTGAAAAACCTTTTTAGCAATTTCTAATATTTCTAATTCAATCGACATACATAAAACTCACTTTCTCTAACTCATAAATTGCATAACTTTTTTCTTTATACCCCGTTAAAGAACCAGGATTAATAAATGTAATATGATCAATAACTTTGTAAAACGCATCATGGGTGTGACCAAATATACAAATATCTGCATTTGCTTCTTTGGCAAGTTCAATCAATTCCGTAAGTCCATATTTAACATTTTGTAAATGACCATGTGTAAGTAAAATTCTTTTACCATCAAACTCAATAATTCTTTCTGTTGGTAGATCAAAGTATACATCATTATTACCTTTTACAGCAATCATTTTAGTCTGCTCTATAGTTTTAATGTCTATACCTAAATCACCGGTATTTAAGTGTAAGTCAAATGGTTGTTCTTTCTTTACAATATTAAGTAGAAGCTCACGCTTTCCATGAATATCTCCAGTAATTAATAATCTCATCAAATCCCTCCATAACTTTGTTTAAAGCCATTCGACGATGTGAATGCTTCGCTTTAAAATCACTACCTAATGAAGCAAATGTTTGATTATATCCTTCAGGTATAAATAAACTATCATAACCAAAACCTTCACTTCCCATTTCAACTTCCGATATTGAGCCATGAATCTTACCTTCAAAACTAAATACTTTACCATCTGGAAATGCAATTGCAATGACTGAATAGAATGTAGCATTTCTATTATTCTTTCCGGATAAAGCATTTAATAACTTTTGATTATTTATTTTATCACCAAGCCCTGAATACCTGCTGGAATATACCCCAGGCATTTGATGGATTGCATCCACACATAATCCCGAATCATCAGATAATGTAATGGTTTGATATATCTTTGCATATTCTAATGCCTTTTTTTTAGCATTATCTAAAAACGTGTTACCATCCTCTAAAACATCCATAATTTTTTCTAATGATTCTACTTCAACAATCAAGGGTAACTTTGTAAATATTTCATTTATCTCTATGAGTTTATGTGCATTTGTTGTCGTAACAAGTAATTTCATAATTGACCTCTAAAGAATTTACTATAATCATTATAACATTTTTCCTAAAACTACGTGTTTCATAGTATAATAATAACAAATATAATTGAAAGGAATTTTATACATGAATGAACATTTACAATCCATAGAGGATGAGTTTGCACCGCTCCATAAGGAAGTTGAGGATTTAGATGTAACTTATAAAAAGAGATATATTCAAACATTATTTATCTATTTAGGTTATATGATACTACCATTTATTCTTTCTATATTCGTCGTATTAATGCTTAGAAATAATCCATTTGCATTTAAACCTGTTTCAGCTGCAGAAAATGCAATTGAATATGCAGTTAGTGATGTAAATGCTGTATTGGTTATTAGAACAGATGATTTTCTAAATGCTGATCCATCTTATTTTCCATTTTTCTATAACGTATTTACATTAGGAGATTATTCAATCTACACCCACACATCAGCATCTTTTTATATGACTGATGATGTTTTTGAACTGACTGATGACTCAAATAACCCCGTCATTTTGACAGCTTTAGGGTTTAATGAAATTTTTAATGAAGAAAAAACCACATGGAGCAATGGCGCACAAATCAGTTACTATATACCTGATGTTGATGAACCAAATTTCACTTTGAATAACCCAAAACTTGAATCTGTTGTAAGAATTGAGGAAGGTATACTTCCTACAACAGCATTTAATGCTTTATATAGTTTTATCATATATATCATAGTGACTGTTCCACTGATATGGATTTGTAAACCTATCATCAAAACAGATTATATACAATTAAAATCTAGCATGACATCATCAGATGTTCTTTCTAAAACCGGTATTGGTGTATTATACTTATTTGCAACCAATATTTTCGTGAATGTTATTGTAATTATTTTACAATCACTATTCGGTATTCCATCAGAAATTTCTGCAAACCAACTATCTATAAATAGAATGCTTAGCTCTGAATTTGCAATATTGATGATTATAACTGCAGTCATACTTGCACCTATTGTTGAAGAATTTGTATTTAGAAAAGCAATCTTTGGATTAATAAAAAATACAAAAACAGCACTGATTGTATCTTCATTAATCTTTGGTGCGATTCATATTACAACTGAACTTTTAGAAGGTGATATATTATTAGCATTAACAAGTGGTTTATCTTATATTGGTGGTGGATTTATCTTAGGTTTAATCTACATTCAAAACAAAAAGAATATTCACATTAATATACTTGTTCATATGGTTTATAATTTAATCGGTATTCTACTTGCTTTTATGTAATAAAAAGACCTTAAATTAAAGGTCTTAATAAATTGATGCATATTGACATTTTATATTGATTCGCATAATCTAAGGCCGTTTTCTTTAAACGGTCTTTTTTTAATCCATAACCTTGATCAATAAGTTGTTTTAACTTATTATGATCTCGATTCAGAACATAAATCGTAAGTGCTTGCTGTTCAATTAAGCGTTGGTAAGCAGGTGATAATTTAAACTCATTTAATATTTCATAAAATTCTTTTTGATCTAAAACTTTTGCTAATGTCATCGGAGTTTCAAATCGTCGATTATAAATATCAATGAATGCGTCTTGGTTTAAATAGTGGATAAGAATATCTTTACTTGAATATCTAATAATATTAAAAAGTGGTGTTTCAAAATGAGTATTGAGTGCATTTGGGTCTAAATCTTTATTCAAAAACAGTCTCACCATGTCTTTATTCGTTGTTCTACAAGCATAATGAAGAAATGAATTTTGATAAGCATCTAAATAGAACCATGATTGTTTTGTATAATCTATTAAGAAATTTACAACTTCCACATGTCCTGCTAATATTGCATAATGAATCGGTAACTTATCTTCATTGGTTAGTTCATTAGGGTTTGCACTCATTTCAATTAAAAGCTTTATAAATGATATATCGCCTTTATGTGCTGCCAAATGAAACAATGTTTCACCTTTATTATTCTTGATATCAAGTTTAGCATAACGTTGAATTAATTTCTTGGCAACAATTAATTTTCCTTTTCTTGCACAGTCAAAAATAGCTGTTTCACCGGTTTGATCTTGCAAATTCACATCGATGTCTTGATTGAGTAAATAATCGATAACATCATGAGAACTTCCTAACACAGCATAATGTAAAAGACTCTTACCTTTTGGATCTTTTATATGTACAGATTCTAAATGCGTTTGTAAGTATGCAACATTATCCTCGTAAGCATATTTAAATAAATCCATTCCAACACCCCCTTGATCTACTACTCATATTATAACTTATTTTATGAATTTTGATAATCTAAATCCAAACCATAAATACTTTTAATCAATAAAAATTTTTATATTTTAAGTATTTTCATGAGATATTACCTTTTCATTGGATTAAAAAAACCTTCTAATTCATAGAAGGTTTTATTGAGGCATGAGAGTTATACTCAACACGCATTAAAATTATTTTACAGCGTCTTTTAAGAGCTTACCAGCTTTAAAAGCAGGAGTTTTTTGTGCAGGAACAACAATTTCTTCTCCCGTACGAGGGTTTTTACCACGTCTTGCAACACGGTTTCTCACCTCGAATGTTCCGAATCCTGTGACAACAACTTTTTCCCCTCTTTGTCCCAATGTTTCGGTTACAACTTCTACGAATGCATTAACAATTGTTTCAGCTTGAACTTGAGTTGTTCCAGCTTTATCCGCTACTAATGCGACTAATTCTGTTTTGTTCATTTCTTGTATCCTCCTATTTATTGAGTTGATTATAACATATTAAAGCCATCTTTACAATAAAATGCAATCTATTATTCAATCGTTTCTGCTTTTAGCTCTCTTGTAAGTAGGATTGTAATTGCATCTTCAACCGTCATATGATTAAAAATTACATCATATGCTACTTCAATAATTGGTAATTCAATATTGGATGAACGACATAAATCCTTAGCAGCTGCTATGGCTCTGACACCTTCAACAACCATTTTGGACTCATTTAAAACTTGATCAACGGGAATACCTTGACCGATTCTTAATCCTGCGTTAAAGTTTCTAGAATTTAAACTGGATGCAGTGACAATTAAGTCACCAATACCTGTCAAACCAAACGCAGTTTCTTTTTTTCCACCCATATAGACAACAACACGAACAATCTCTAGGATTCCACGTGTAATTAATGCTGCACGGGCGTTTTCACCTAAACCATACCCCGTCATCATTCCTGAAACGATTGCTATAGCATTTTTAATTGCACCACCGACTTCACAACCAATTAAGTCATCGGATGTATAAATTCGTAAGTACTTTTGATTGGAGAAAAGTGATTGTACACTTTTAGCAAACCATGGTGTAAAACTTGCAGCGGTTAATACAGTAAGTTTACGTTCAATAACTTCTTCTGCATGTGAAGGTCCAGTTAAGACTGCATATGCGCCTAACCACTCTGGATTAATTTCCTCATCAACAATTTCAGAAACACGTTTAAGTGTTTCAGGTTCAATACCTTTTGAGACATTGATAAAGTGTAATTTTCTATCCGCATTTAAATTGATTTCTTTTAAAGATTGTCTCATAAATTTTGTAGGTACAGCGAGTACAAGATAATCAGAAAATGCTAAAGCCTCTTTAAGATTTGTTGTCGCTTTTATACCTTCAATATGATTACTAAAGAATGGATGTTCTCCATGGTTAATTTTATTTACAGCAGATTCATTAATATCATATACCAGTGTTTCATGACCATTATCCGTTAGTACTTGTGCTAGGGTTGTTCCCCAAGAACCACCACCAATTAAACTAATCTTCATAAGACTCCTTCTTTCTGAATACAAATTTAAGAGGACTACCTGTTAAATCAAAGACTGCTCTAAATTGATTTTGTAGGTATCTTTCATAACTAAAGTGAATATATTTAGGTTCGTTTACAAACATGGTAATTGTCGGTGGTTTAATATCTGTTTGTGTTGCGTAATTAAACTTCGCTTTACCTTGATTGAAAACGGAAGGTGGATTCATTAAAACTGCATCAATTAATGTATCATTAATCAATTTAGTTGATAATTCTTTTGTAAAGTTTTCATATACTGATTGAAGTACTGGGAATACAGTATGTACTCTTTGATTTTCTTTAGCAGATAAAAATACGATTGGAGCATATGTTAGGAATTTAAATTCCTCACGAATCTTTTCCTCAAATTTCTTCATCGTTTTACTATCTTTTTCAACTAAATCCCACTTATTAACGACAATAATACATGCTCTTTTATATTCCATGATATAGCCAGCTACGTGACCATCTTGTTCTTGAATACCAGCCTCACCATCTAATACAAGTAATGCAACATCTGCACGTTCAAGTGCTGTAAGTGCTCTTAATACAGAGTACTTATCAAGATTTTCATAAACCTTACCTCGTTTTTTAATTCCGGCTGTATCAATGACTGTATATTTTTGTTTATCTTTTATAAAGGATGTATCAATAGCATCGGTTGTTGTACCTGATATTTCTGATACAATAACTCTTTCCTCACCAATAATTGCATTGACAAGAGATGATTTACCAACATTAGGTCTACCAATAACTGCAAATGAGATAACTCCTTTTTCAGCAGGTTTATCTTCGGTTGTCATATAGAATAATACTTTATCAAGCAAATCACCTACACCAATACCATGATGTGATGAGATTGCAATTGGATCTTGGAAGCCTAATGAATAAAATTCATACGCATTATGAACATGAACTAAATCATCAATTTTATTAACAGCAACTATCACTGGTTTTTCAGTTTTATATAATTGTTTAGCAATATAATAATCACTATCTGTTAATCCGACTAAACCATCAACAACAAAAATGATGACGTTTGCTTCATCCATTGCGATTTCAGCCTGGTGTTTAATTTGAGTTAAAAAGGGTGCATCACCTATATCTATGCCCCCTGTGTCTATGATGCTAAATCTTTTAGTTAACCACTCGGCTTGGGCGTATATACGGTCCCTTGTGACACCTGCTACATCATCTGTAATGGAGAGTCTTTCACCTAATATGCGATTAAATAATGAAGACTTGCCTACATTGGGACGACCAACAATTGCTACTGTAAATGGCATCTAAAAAACCTTCTTTATATTATTTTTTCTTTTTTAAATCTGTGTAGATATCACCTAAAGTGAAATCTTCTTGATTTTCATCTTCGCCTAAATATTTTTCAAATTCAGCACGTTCTAATTGATTCAAAATTCTTTTTACGGATAACTTAAGTACCCAATTGTCTTTGTTAAACTCAATGACTCTTGCATTGACTTGATCACCTTTTTGATAGTGATCTTCAATATGAACCTTAGGATCATTATGAGCTTCATTTGTAGGAATAATTCCATCTACGGATTCATATGAAATTAAAACACCATCTTTTGTAACAGATTCTACTCTAACAGATATGTCTTGACCGTTCTTTAAGTTTAAGTTACTCCAAGGGTTGTGTTCGATTGCTTTTTTACTTAAAGCAATACGTTCTTTTTTAATATCTTTAGATAAAATTGCAGTTTCGATTTCATCTCCAATTTTAATATATGAATCAAAATTATCTTTTGGATTCCAAGAGTATTCATTCTTGTGCAATAAACCTTTAACATCACGTGCCAGTTCAACTAAAACACCAAATGGTAATTTAGAAACAACAGTACCTTTAACAGTTTCACCAACTTTATGCGCATCAAAATATGCCTCATAAGGTGTTGGAAGTAATGCTTTCATAGATAAATCTAGACGATTACCTTCTTTTTTGATAACTTTAACGCGAACAGTTTGTCCTTTTGTTAATTCATCTTCGATTTTGTCTACACGGTGATGTGAAACTTGAGATATTCTTAACATACCTGAAACATGTTCAAAACGAACAAATGCAGCATGTGACTCGAAGGATTCAACAACACCTTCTAAAATAGAACCTGTTTGAATTGATTCTAATTCAGCCATTCTTAATGCTTGACGTTCTTCTTGTTGTTGTTGACGAATAGATTCAAAAATTGGTTTTCTAGTTGCAATAATTTTTGGTCTATTTTTGTTTTCTTTATACTCTTCAATTAAAACTTCTAATTTTTGATTGATGAGTTGTTCTTTCTTTTCTTTAAGTTCAAAATCTAATAAAGAATATGGTAAGAATAATTCAAATCCTTCAAAATTCAAGACAAGACCTTTTTCTCCAGCTTGTTTAACAACCGCTTGGATAGTTTGTTTTTCTTGATATGCCTTTTCTAAGATTTCTAATTTCTTTTCAGCTAATAATGGTAGGCGAGAAAGTAAAATCATACTTGAATGATCTTCTTCTTTAACCATCACAACTTTCGCACGAATTTTATCACCCACTTTAACGATTTTTGTTAAATCCTGTGGTTGAGGTTTATCGAAATATTCTGCATATATAGTACCTTCTGTAGCAGCACTAAAAGATACTAATATTCTATCTTTCTTAACATCGAAAGCTTCACCTTCTACGATTTGTCCTTTTTTTGGAAATATAAAGTCACTCATTTGATTTCTCCTTTTGCTTTTTTAATCAGCTCTATAATTTTTTCAACAGTTTGTTCAATACTTAATGCTGTAGTATCTATAACGATAGCATCTTCTGCTTTACGTAATGGCGATTCTTTTCTAGTAGAATCTTTTTGATCTCTTATCATGATTTCCTCAACCAATTTGTCTAAGTGAACATCATGACCTTTTTTAATCTTTTCTTGTTGACGTCGTTTGGCTCTTTCCAAAACATCTGCAACTAAGAATATTTTTAAATTTGCATTTGGCATGACAACTGTGCCAATATCTCTACCATCCATAATAATTTCACCTTTTTGTGCAACTTCCTTTTGTATTTCTACAAGTTTTTTTCGCACATAAGGGAAACTTGAAACTAATGAAACATTTTCTGTTACGAGTTTACCTCGAATATCAGCCTCAACCAGTCGATCATCAATATATATATGATCTTTGTGGTATGAAATTTTAGCGGATTCTAAAAAACGATAACTTGCTTCATCATTTAAATCTATTTTATTTTCAATGGCAAGTAATGTTACTGCACGATACATTGCCCCAGTATCAATATGTGTCATACCTAGACGATGTGCAATAATCTTACTGATTGTTGATTTTCCACTACCTGCTGGTCCATCGATGGCCACTTGAAATACCGCCATAAAAATCCTCCACACTATTTATATTATATCATATTAAAATAACTCTATTTTGTATTTGTACTAAGATCTCTAAAGAGATACTTAACTTCCTGTACTTTTAATCTTCTATATCCACCACGAGCAACACCTTCAAGATTCAGTGTATCAAATCCAATACGTGTCATATTTTTAATCGGGTGTCCTAGTTTTTCAAATACTTCTCTTAATTCTTTACTTGTGACATCTTTACAAACAAATCTTACTAAAGTAGATTGATTTTTTTTATCTAACTCAAAGATTGCAATATCAATAAATTCAATCATCTTTTTACCTAGAACAATTCCACGTCTGAGTTCTCTTAATTTTTCGCGAATCATAATGCCTTTTAATCGAACATTATATTCCATTTTAAGCTCAATATTAGGTTGAGTTAAATGTTTAGTTAAATCACCATCATTTGTTATGATAAGCAGTCCTGCTGCATCATACTCTAATTTGTGGATCGGATATAATCTATAATCCTTATCCTCAGGTAATAATAAATCTGTAACATTTCTTCTTTTTAATGCATCTGTTGAAGTGGATAGATATCCAGTAGGTTTATTCATTAAAAAATAAACCAATGTTTCTTTATCAATAGGTTTACCATTTACTAATATTTCATCTTTTTGTGACACTTTAAATCCTAAAAGCGTTACAACTTGTCCATTGACAGTAACGAGACCATTTTGTATCATCTCTTCAGATTTGCGTCTTGAAGCCACACCAGCGTGTGCTAAAACTTTTGATAATCTTTCCATAATTTCACCCTAAATATTATAGCATATTTCATGCAGTTTGATGCCGATTCACTGATTTTACATAAATAAAAAGACCGATGGTCTTTTTAATTTTATAATTCATCTAATTAAGCTCTAGATACGTAAGAACCATCCGTTGTATTAACGATGATTTTTTCTCCAGATTCGATAAACATTGGAACCTTAACTAAGTAACCTGAATGCAACCATGCATCTTTCATTGCGTTAGTCTTAGTATCACCTTTAACACCTGGAACAGTTTCCTTAACTTCAAGAACGAGTTTTTCAGGTAAGTTTACACCAATAATTTCATCACCATAAAAATTAATTTCTACAGAAAGACCTTCATATAAGAAATTAAGTTCATAAGCTATTTGCTCTTTTGTAATTTCAATTTGCTCATAGTTTTCCATGTTCATAAAGACATGCATATCTCCAGAAGCATATAAATATTGCATAGAGATACGATCAATTTGAGCTTTTTCTACTTTATCGCCTGATTTGAAGGTAATTTCTTGAATATTGCCTGTTCTAAGATTTCTTAACTTTGTATTAATGATTGCTCCACTTCTTGCAGATTTTACATGCAAGAACTCTAAGATAACATAAATTTGTCCATCAATTGCAATCGTTAACCCTGTTTTAAATTCACTTGTTGATACCATATTAACAACTCCTTTTTAAATACCTCGTATATTTTACTTGATTTCTTGTATTTTTTCAACTAAAAACTGTATTCCCTTTAAATAAGACAGTTCTTTCTCACCATAAAATGTTTTTAATACCACATCTTTAATATAATTTGTGTGTCTAAACGGTTCTCTAAGATAAATATTGGATAAATGTACTTCTATTTTAGGAATAGTCAAAATTTCAAGTGCATCTCTTATCGCTATGGATGTATGTGTATAAGCTCCTGCATTAATCACTAACCCATCTACATATACATCTTGTATGAAATCAATAATCTGACCTTCATGATTACTTTGAAAAAAGATAAAATCCACTGAAGGGAATTTTTCAATAATCATATCACAAATCTCATCTAGGGTTAAAATACCATAATGTTCTTTTGAACGTTTACCTAACATATTTAAATTTGGTCCATGTATAATTGCAATTTTCATAGTATATTCATCTCCTTTAATAGACTTAATATATTTTCAACAGTACGTGATACTTCTTTTGAGTTGGATATGATATGATCAGCAAAACCTTGATATTTTAAGAATCTCTCATCATAAATTTGTTGTAATGATTTTTCTTTTAATAAAGGTCTTTCATAACTATCCTTTAATCTTTGCTCAATCAATTCTATAGGAGTTTCTAAATAAATTTTTATGCCGTTCATAAATTGCTTATTTTCTTTACGAGTGACAATACCACCACCTGTTGAAACGACCATAGATTCTTCATTGATAGATTTTAGTGCATTTGTTTCCATGACTCTAAATGCATCTTCACCATATAGCGTTATGATATGGTCTATAAACATCAGTTCTCTTTCTTCAATGTAGTGATCTAAATCCATAAATTTCCACCCGAGTTTATTCGCTAAGATTTTACCTACAGTGGATTTTCCAGTCCCAGGCATCCCTATTAAAAATATTTTCATTCAATTTATCCTTTCAGGAATTGTTCGATATCTTTTGAAACTTGTTGTACAAGATCAGGACTTAATCCATCATAAACATTTGGATTCATTTGATTCATAAACCAGGTTTTTTGTCTTTTAGCAAATCGCATCGTTTGAGTAATGATGGTATTGATCGCATCTTCTAGCGTCAATTCATGATTTAAATATCCTTTTAATTCACGGTATCCAATAATATTTAAATCATACGTCATTAAAGCTTTTGTTTCTTCAATAAATCCTTTTTCAATCATTTGATTTAATCTATATTCTACTCTTTGTCTTAAGATATTTCTATCCATATCTAAATAAATCAAATAAATATCGTATAACGGATGATGTAACTTGTTTTTATCACTTCGTTTTTTTCCAGAAATAATTGTCTGATATGCAGAAACAATGCGTCTTTCATTATGCCAATCTAGATCTATATCTGGGTCGTTTTCCTTAATAAATTCAATCATTTGACTGATTTCTGGTAACTCTTTTTTCTCTTGTTCCTCAAATTCATAATCATAGAGTGCAGATTTAATGTATAAACCACTTCCACCAACAATTAATGGATATTGGATTTGACTTATTAATTGTCTAACATCTTTTTGAAAATTAAATACAGAGTATGGTTCATTTAACGTTCTATGACTGATGAGATGATGTTTAACACCATTCATCTCATCTTCTGTGATTTTTGCTGAACCTATATTTAATTCCTTATAGATACTTACCGAATCACCATTGATAACTTCCATTTGAAATCTTTTGGCTAATTCTATAGATAATTTTGTTTTTCCACTACCTGTCGGTCCAACGATACATATGACCTTTTTCATACAATCCTCTTAAACATTTTTTCTATATCTTGATTAGATAGTTTAATTAAAACAGGACGACCATGAGGACATGTATATGGATTTTTACAAGTTTTTAAATCCTTAAGAATTGCATCAATTTCAACTTTTGATAATTGATGATTTGCTTTAATTGCACCTTTACATGAAATATCTTTAGCCAATTGATTTCTTAGTTTATAAAGGTTGATGTCTGAATTATTTTCTAGTTGTTCTAGTATAGAATGAATTGCCAAGTCAATTTCATTTGGTCTTAGAAAATCTGGATGACTTACTAAATTTCTACCTTCAAAATTAAATCCAAACTGATTGAGTTTATTCTTGTGTTCATTGATCAAATGAACATCTTGATCTGTAATATGTTGTTCCAATGGAATGAGTGTATGATACACTCTAATCTCTTGATCACCAATTTTATCTACATAATACTCATATCGAATACGTTCTGCTGCAGCATGTTGATCCATTAAAAATAATCCTTCATCATTTTGAAATAATAAATATGTTCCACTTAATGTACCTATAAATTCTAGGTGTGGAATTTTTACGTCAACCACTTCATTTTCATCTACCTTGAAAGGAAGATCTTGGTTTATATTAATATCGTTCAATCCATCTACATCAGTTGATTCATTAAGTTCAAATAGACTTCTGATTTCAGGTTTAAATACTTCCTTTTTAACTTCTTGTATTGTTTCTCGAATAGGAATTCTTCCTGATTCTAATGTATTTTTTATAATGGGTGTCAAACTAAATGAAATCATCTTTTCGTTTGCTAATTTAACTTCCATCTTTTGTGGATGTACATTTACATCAACAAGTGAAGGATCAATATCCATATAAATTAATGCAATAGGATATTTTTGAGTCATAATATACGTGTGATATCCTTCGATGACACTTTGAGTTAATGCATAATTCTTAACAAATCGGTGATTAATAAATATTGAAATATCATTTCTTTTAGATCTTACAAATTTAGGGTCTAATAAGTATCCTTTAATCTTAATTTTGCCCATTTCATGACTCAATGATTTTAATCCATCCGACATGTTTTTACCATATATGGTATCGATGAGTTCTGGAATAGAACCATTTCCTAATGTTTTTTTAATTAACTTACCATCCATAATGAGTTGAAATGAAATGTTTGGATGTGATAAAGCTTGTTTAAAAACAACATCTGTGATTGCATTTTTCTCAGCATATTCACTTTTAATATATTTAAATCGAGCAGGTGTATTGTAGAATAATTCTCTTACAATAACTTTTGTTCCAGGATTTAAAGATGCATGACCAATCTCACTTTGCTTAGAATTGACAACAGAAATTTGATACCCATCACTTCCACGCACACGACTCATAATCTCTAGTTTAGAAACCGATGCAATCGATGGTAATGCCTCACCTCTAAATCCTAAAGTACTAATTTGATTTAAGTCACTTATTTTAAATATTTTTGACGTAGCATGTCTTAAAACTGCTTTACTTAGATTAAGTTTGGACATACCAAAACCATCATCGGTTACAATGATTGATTCTAAACCCATTTGATTTACTTCGACAATGATCTGTTTAGCACCAGCATCAATTGAGTTTTCAATGAGTTCTTTAACAACAGATGCTGGTCTTTCAACAACTTCACCTGCTGCAATTGTATTGGCTAGTGCCATATCCATGATGGTTATATCGTGCATATTTATGAATCCTTTTTCGTTTGTTTGATTTGATTTTGAATATACTTAAGTTTAATTAATGCATCAATAGGAGTTAATTTATCTAAATCAATCAACGTTAGATCATCTAGTATATTTTGAATATCTTTTGGAATAATATGTTCCAATTCCACTTTTTCTTCAAACATGAACAAATTATTTTCTAATTTGCTAGATTCTTTTTCTAACACTTTGAGTATTTGCTTACTACGCTTAATAATCGCTTCTGGTAGATGTGCAAGTGCTGCAACTTGAATACCATATGATTTATCTGATGCTCCACGTTCTACTTGATGTAGAAACACCATATGGTCTTTTTCTTCTTTTGCTTTTACATGAAGATTTGTAATATGTTCAAACTTTTCAGAGAGTTGAGTCAGTTCATGATAATGTGTTGAAAACATTGTCTGAGCTTGAATATGTTTATGTATATATTCAATCATTCCTTGTGCAAGTGCAAGACCATCATATGTTGCTGTACCACGTCCTATTTCATCAAATAAAATGAGGGAGTTTTTTGTGGCTTTTGTTAAAGCTTCATTTGCCTCTACCATCTCAACCATAAACGTAGACTTACCACCAGAAATATCATCACTCGATCCTATTCTTGTAAAAATTGCATCATAGATTGGAAGACTAGCTCTATTTGCTGGTACATAGATGCCACTTTGAGCCATAATAACAATTAATGCAAACATACGCATATAAGTGGACTTACCGCTCATATTAGGCCCTGTTAAAATAAATATTTCATGAGGCTTCATCGTTATATGATTAGAAATAAATTCCACATGTCTTTCTACAACTGGATGTCTACCTGATTCTATTTCAACAAAACCATTAAGGTTTAATTTAGGTCTCACATAATGATATAAATCTGTTACTTTAGCAAGCGCTAAGTACATATCCATTTGTGCAATTAAATAGCTTAACTTTTGTAAACTTTCTACAAAACCTTTTGTAAACTCCTTGAGTTCAACAAAAAGTTCATACTCAAGTTTATCTGCTCTTTCTTTTGATGTAAGTAGCTTTTGTTCAACAACTTTTAAAGATTCCGTAATATATCTTTCACCATTGGTAAGTGTCTGTTTTCTAATATAACCAAATTCATCTTGTATTAATGGTATGTTTCCTTTGGAAACCTCAATATAATAACCGAAAACTCTGTTATATCCTATTTTAAGATTCTTTATCCCGGTTTTTTCTCTTTCAGTCTCTAAGAAATTTTCAAGCCAGTCCTCACCGTGTAATGCAATTTCTCTAAGTTCATCGAGTTCATGATGATAACCATCTTTGATCATTCCACCTTCTTTAATCGATAATGGTGCATCATCTTTTAAAGCAAGTTGTAATTTTTCATATAAAGTTTCATGGGTATCTATTTCTTTATTGAGTTCTAATATAAGATTGCCTGGATACATCGATAATACATTTTTAAGTTCTGGTATCAAACTGAGTGTGTTTTTTAATTGTACTAAATCTTTTGCATTTCCATTATTACTTGCAATACGACCAACCAAGCGGTTAATATCATACATTTGATCGAGTAAACTTTCTAATTGATTACGAGGTTCAAAGGGTTTGAAACTTTCGATCATATCATATCTGTATTCAATTAAAGTAGCATCTTTTAAAGGATGCGTAACAGTATATTTAAGTAATCTAGAACCCATTGCGGTTAAGGTTTGATCTAACCAATAAATTAAGGAAGATTTAGGATTTTTACTATTTGATTCAATAAGTTCTAAATGCTCAAATACCTGATGATCAATATGCATATAGGATTTAAAGGTTAATTCCTTAAATGGCATTAAATGTGATAACTCTAATTTACTTTCACGTGTTAAATAATCTAACAACAAGGATGCAGATAATTTAACTTCTTTACTGGATAGTGATTGGATTAATTTGGAGTGTATTTCATCTTCAATTTTATATTCTGTGACTAATATAGATTCAGACTTAAAAAAGTTCATCAGTTGTTGATCCGAAGTATTACTTAAAATAACTTCTTTAAGTTTAAGATTTTTTATCTCATCGATAATCTCTACTCTGGATAATCCATCAATGACAAATGTATCACCAGTTGAAATGTCTGCATAACTTAATACGTACCCATGTTCGCTTAATATAATAGAACCAATGAAATTATATTCATTGGCATTTAAGATACCTTCATCAATAATCATACCTGGCGTGATGAGTTTGATAACTTCTCTTTCAACGAGTCCTTTTCCTGGTAAACTTACCTGTTCTGCAATTGCAATTTTAAATCCCTTTGATACCAAACGTTGTATATAAACCTTAGATGCATGATAAGGTATTCCACACATGGGTACCTTTTTACCTGCATCTTTAGATGTTAAGGTTATTTCTAATACTTTGGATGCAACAATTGCATCATCAAAAAACATTTCATAGAAATCACCTAATCTAAAAAAGACTATCGCATCAGCGTAGTCTTGTTTAATGTTAATATATTGTTGCATCATTGGAGTATAAAGTTCTTTATCTTCCATAATGCCTCCTCTGCTTTAATAAAATTATGATGCCATTTCGTGAGCCGAACCAAATAAAGGAATAATGACAGAGTCTCTAAGGAAAGGACCTATGAAAGGAATATTTTCATAGCCATACGTAATTCCTAATCTCCACATTGCATATAATCCAGCAAAGATGATCGCAGCTGTTATAAATAGTATTAAGAATATTTTGAGTAATACATTCATTTTGTAACGTTTTTGTTGAGGTTTTTCTGTTTGCATAGACTGAATCGCTTCTATAATACGACCCGCATCATCTTTTGGTTCTTCTTTAGGTAAGACATAAACTTTCTTGATACCAAAGAATGCAATAAACCCTGCAATTAAGCTACCAGTGATTAGTAGAATAATTGCCCATGTGATAATACCTTTTTTAGTAGGCTTCATAAATACAAATCTTATAAATGCAACTAAATTAATTGCTGCTAAAACTGATGCAATAATCATAGTCATTAATGAATCTAAAGGTATGATAGACAAATCAATTTCAGCAGGTAGTTGAATAATTTGATTCACTGCAAGTGCAACTGTAGTAAATGCAGCTGCAAATATTAATGAGATAAACCCTGCAAGTACTAAAATAAATTTTCTGTAACCTGTTGATAAAACTGCTTTTTCAACAACTTTTTCTTCAGTTTCTTCAAAAGAAGGAATATCAGACTCATCGTCTTTCAATAATTCTTTAACAATAACTTCTGGATTTACCATTAAATTCGTGTTAAGTGGTCTTCTCTCTTCTTTTTCTTCCACTTGTTTTTCAGCAACAACTGGACGTTCTACGGATTCAATATGGTTATCTACTTTAATCGTAAATTCTTTTTCACTAAATGCTTGAGCTAATTTTTCAAATGCTTCAGCCAGACGATTCAATTCAGGTTTATAATCAATACCACTTGAAACAACAACTTGCTTTTCGATTATTTTTTCACTCACAACTTCTGGAGTTTTAACCGGTTCAACAGGTGTTTCCTCTTTGACTTGAGGTTCAATCTTTGTTTCTATAACTGGTGGAACGATTGGTTCCTTTATTTCTTCTTTTGGTTCTTCATCAATTGTTTCATAGACATCTAGTGATTGCGGAACAAAATATGAAGCTCTTGTCTCTTGAGCATTAGACAGAATAAATTCAATAATTTCTTCTTTTTTCAATTCTGTAGATACTTTAATATCGTGATCTTTAGCAAATCTCTCTAATAAAATGATATTTTGACCTTTTAGTTTTTCTTCTAATTGTGGTGTCAATTCATTCTTTTCTTTAAGTTTATCGATAATCACATCGAAAACTTCTTTCTTCTTAAGACGTTTTGGAATTGGCGCATTATACTTATCACCAATTGCTCTTAGCTCAGAAAGAGTTGTTGCTTTATAAGTAACTGGTCTAAACTGTTCTTGAGTTACACCATCAATTTCACCTGGATTGTCATATAAAACAGCATTGATTTCATCATTAAATAATCGTGCTTGAGGTCGACTTTGTTTTTTAGCTTCTAAGGTAGCATGACCAAATAATTTTTCTAGTTCTTGATCAGAAACACCTGATTCAACCATGTATGCAAGTAAAGCACTCCAAAAATCCATCAAATATTTATTATTGAGTGATGTGCTCTTATACCAATCCAAGAGATTAACAAGCTGAGAATCCGTATATTTTTGGAACCAGGTTAACCGATAACCCATTTCATCAGCTAAAGTCTTTCTTTCTTCAATCGTTTTATCAACGACGTCTTTTAACACACGTTTTAAAACTGCCATTCTAAGTTTTCTAGGTACACTTAGACCAATGCCTTGCAAAAAAGATACAATATATGTACCTGATACAAAACTTAAATCCTGGATTAAATCTACAATCTGATGCTTTTTACCTTTAACATTTAAAAATCCATCTTTAGTGATTGAAGCCATATTATCTCCCCCTAAAACACTTTTTCTTTAGATTTATTATATCATAATAATCATAATTCAATGAAAGATGATTGAATGTTTGATAAAAAAAGAAACAAGTTTTCCTAAAAATTAAAGGGATGTGCTTGTTTCTTCTATATGTATTTTTTCTATTTTTCTTTTTGGTGAAAGTGTAAATAACACTGCATTTAATTGTCTTGGTCCATTAGCAACCTCATTAGGTCTTTGATTCATGTAAATAAATCGGTCGATAATCACTTCTTTAGTCACACCAATCACACCATTGAGAGGACCTGTCATACCAACATCTGTAATATAGAGTGTTCCTTTCGGCATGATACGATCATCATTGGTTTGAACATGCGTATGCGTACCAACAATCATATCAATTTTTCCATCCAAGAAATGTGCCATTGCAACCTTTTCTGATGTAGCCTCAGCATGTATATCTAATAAACTATAATCAAAAGATTCTTTTTCTAGTATTTCTTTAACCATTAAAAATGGAGGATCAATGACATCTTGCATAAATGCTTTGCCTAAAGCGTTTATGACCAATACCTTTTCGTTATTATACTGGATAATTGCGTATCCTCGACCTAAATTAGAACCATCATTAATCGGTCTTATAATTTTAGACTCTGTGATAAATTCTTTTAATTCTGGGTTTTTCCATGTATGATTTCCCATTGTTAAAAGACTAATTCCTGCTTGCATTAGTTTTTTGTACAGTACTTTTGTAATACCTCGTCCATTTGCTGCATTTTCAGCATTGGCAATAATTAAGTTGGGTTGGTAGGTTTTTCTTAGATATGGTATGTTTTCAAGTACATATTCGATACCTGGAGTACCATAAATATCTCCTATAAATAATATTTTCATACACTTATTATATACGATTTTATTAGATAAAAACCTGCAAAGATTCATAAAATACTTATTTACAAAAAAAACACCACTTAAATCAAGTGATGTTTGTTTATTAATCGTTTATTTTGCAACATCTGTTGCGCGTTTTTCACGAATAACAGTTACTTTAATGGTTCCCGGATAAGTCATCTTTTCTTCAATCTTTTCTTTGATTGTACGTGCAACATTTATAATACCTAAATCATCAATTTTTTCAGGTAATACCATAACACGTACTTCACGTCCAGCTTGAATTGCATATGCTTTATCTACACCTTCAACCTCATTTGAGATTTCTTCAAGTTGGGTTAATCGCTTCATGTAGGAATCCATAGATTCTGATCTTGCACCAGGTCTTGCAGCTGATAATGCATCTGCTGCAGCAACTAATACTGCAATTACAGATTGAGGTTCTGTATCACCATGGTGTGATGCAATTGCATCGATTACTTCTTTAGGTTCTTTATATCGAGATACAATATCAACTCCGATTGTAACGTGTGATCCTTCAACTTCATGGTCAACTGCTTTTCCAATATCATGGAATAATCCAGCACGTCTTGCAAGAATTTCATTCTCACCAATCTCAGCAGCTAATTTACCCGCTAAGAATGCAACTTCAATGGAGTGTTTTAAAACGTTTTGTCCATATGATGTTCTAAAACTCATACGTCCTAAAAGTTTGATTAAATCTGGATGAACTTTACCAACAGCTGTTTTAAAGACTGCTTCTTCACCAGATTCCCTGATAAACATATCAATTTCTGCTCTTGCACGTTCAACAACTTCTTCAATACGTCCTGGATGGATTCTTCCATCTTGAACTAAGATTGTTAATGCACGTTTTGCAATTTCTCTTCTAACTGGATCAAATCCAGATAACACGACTGCCTCAGGTGTATCATCGATAATTAAGTCCACTCCAGTGAGAGCTTCGAGTGTTCTAATGTTTCTACCTTCTTTACCGATAATTCTACCCTTCATATCTTCATTAGGTATTTCTACCACAGATACTGTTCTTTCAGATGTTGTTTCAGATGCATACTTTTGCATTGCAAGTGATAACAATTCCTTACTCTTTGTTTGAACAATCGCTTTTGCTTTATCTTCTTCATCGCGAATGTATGTTGCAATTTCATTAGATAATGAATCTCTTACTTGAGCCATTATAACTTCTTTTGCTTGTTCTTTAGACAATGCCGAAATAGAAACAAGTTTTAATTCCTGTTCCTTCACCAATTCTTCCACTTTGCTATATTGATTATCAAGTTGTTCTTTACGTTCGTTATATTTTTGTTCTTTAGCATCTAAACCAATTTCGCGTTTATCTAAATATTGCGATCTATTGTTAAGTGCAATCTCACGTTGTGAAACTTTTTCTTCAAGGTTTAAAACGACTTGACGTCTTTCACGCATGTCATTATCAAACTCTTTACGTAACGTTAATATCTCTTGTTTAGCTTCGAAAACAAGCTCTCTTTTTGTTTTCTCCGCTTCTTTTTTACCGTCTTCAACAATACGTTCAGCAGCTTCTCTAGACTGACGTAGACTCTTTTCATGGTGTGAAACGCGAATAAAGTATCCTATTACTGCGCCACCCAATAATCCTAAGACGATTAGCAAAATGAAGGTAATCAATGCAGGCGTGTCAACATTAAACATAATGTTAAACATTTCTGTAACCTCCATATTTATAATTTTAACTTTTAATCTATTAATTCATCAAAAATTATTTAAGTACATTTTGTACTCATTTAATTATAACTTTAAAATCACTTTTAGTCAATTATATTATTGTGTGGCAATGCATTTTACATAAATGTATTTATTGAGTTTATATTTTTTAATATGGTTTATAAATTGTGTGTTTTATAGTATAATTAATTTTGACTACTTAAAAGGAGATTTACCATGTTACCTAAACATCAACCACAGTCAAAATTTGGAAAATGGTTACTAAAGTATCGATTAAAGTTATTCTTATTTATATTCATCATTGTCGTTCCAGTGACATTTATTATTGCTCTTTATTTGGGAGATTACTTAAAATATAAAAATGTAGATTTTGGTAACGATATTCAATCAAATTTCCTATCTTCTTATATCACATATGAAGATGAAACAAATCATGAAATTATCAACCTTGAAACACCAGATTTAATTGTTCAAGTAAAACTTATTTCATTTCATATACCAGAATTCTACGATGAAACAAATGGTCATTATACAATTAGAGCTAAATATAAAACAAAGAATAATGTCCATATTCATGGTTTTGAAACAGTTTTCTTACTTCAAACAGATTGGATGAATGCCAAATCTGAGCCATTAAATATGGCACTAACTGAGAATTTTAGTACCAATCGTATGATTTCATTTAATCATATACTACCGCATCAACCTCTATGGTTTGTTGAGGTTCAAAAACCAAATCTTTATTCTAAAATAACTTATCATATAGAACTTGCTATGGATCAAGAAGTTACTGTTAATTATTATTTTAGAACGGATCTTCTTGGTTTAACTCCATCAACAGTTATTGATGAAAATAACGCCTAAATTAAATAGTTATATTATAAAGTTGAATGCTAAGGGTATTCAACTTTTTTTATAGGATATAAAAAAACTAGAACTTATAAAAGGTCTAGTTTTTTAAGCATCTAGTCTAGTTCTTATGAATTTTCATGAATCATTTTGATTTGTGAACGATAAATTGCAGCATATTTCTTATCATCACTCAGTAACTGATCGTGTGTACCTTCTTCAATTTTAACGCCATTTTCTAATACGACAATTTTGTTGGCATGTTTAATGGTAGAAAGTCTATGTGCGATAACTATTGTTGTGCGTCCTTCTTTGACTTTGTTTAAAGCTATTTGAATGAGTGACTCAGTTTCTGTATCAATATTTGCTGTTGCTTCATCCATAATTAATATGGATGGATTATGAATCACCGCTCTAGCAAATGAAATTAATTGTTTTTCACCAAGTGATAAGTTGCCACCACCACGGTAAACTTCTTGATGAATTCCATTTGGTAACTTCTCAACCATAGGTCCTCCACCAATTTCTTTTAGAACTCTTAAGACTTCATCATCACTTGCATCTGTACCAAATTTAATATTACTTGCAATTGTTCCTTGATAAATCATTGGATCTTGTAAAATCATACCAATATGACTTCTAAATGTACGTTTAGAATACGTTGTAATATCAACTCCATCTACAAGTATTTTCCCCATATCGCCTTCTTTAAAATCATAGAATCTTAAAAGTAAACTCATCATGGTTGATTTTCCACTACCTGTATGACCAACAATTCCTACCATCGTTCCTTTTTGAATTTCTAAATTAATACCCAATAAGACAGGATGACCTTTTTTATAGGAAAACCATACATTATCAAATTCAATATGACCTTCAAATCTTGGTATAACTTCGAAACTGTCATCTTCTTGTTCTGCATCTATAATAGAAAATATTCTATCCGTTCTGACTAATGCCATTTGAAGATTCCCAAATTCTCTAAATAATATAGATACTGGTTCAATCAATCGAGATAAATAATCATTATATGCATATATTGTACCTGCAGTCATAATATAGGTACTTACAGTTAAACTTTGGAAACCAAAGTATCCTATGATGAATGCTGTAACCAAAAATCCTAACAAACGAATTAAATTCCATCCAATGGTTAAGTGTAATTTTTGCTCTTTTAACTGTTCACGGCGATACTCATTGGATATTATTTCAAATTCTTTCTCTGTTTGTTCTTGATAGTTAAATATTTGTAAAATGTTTACCCCATTAATGATTTCATTTAATTTAGCTGTAATCATAGATGCAGACTCAGATACTTTTTGAGCAATTTGATTGAGGTGTCTAATAAAGAATTTCAACCAAACATAAATTACAGGGAAAATTAAGAAAGTCATAAGTGCAAGACTTGAGTCTAAGTAAAACATACCTATGTATGCAAAAATAACTGATAATGTCGCATTAAATAATAGATTCATGAGTGTTGAAAAGAGATTGATCATTCCATTGACATCTGTAATGATTCTGTTTGCAACTTTTCCGGCTGGTTCTTGTTCAAAGTATGTCATTGGCATACGTTGTAATGCTTTAACAGCATCCAATCTTGCATCTCTAACCACATTCATTGTGATATATGCAGTAGATATTCTTTGAACAAATAGGAAGATTATATGCAACACATATCTTGCAAATAATAGAATTAAAAGGATAATAACAGGCTCATAAAATGGTGTGTAAAATGCGCTTACTTCATTCCCTGTCAATTTAGTTGCTTGATAGGTTACGACACTTCCATCAAATGTTGTGATACTTAATGTACCCTCTTGATCATTTGTTGCTATATATTGTTGGTTACCACTTTCAATTGAACCTTCGATTACTAAATAATTTCCATTAACAATAACTATGGTTAATTGATTGGGAGATGTCTCATCTTGTGTATAATAATTACCGTCATAATATACACCATCAGTAGATGTTGTTTCATACCATGGACGAGTGATTCCTACCAATTGATCATCTAAAATAGAACGTACGATTAAAGGAGCTAGTAATCCTAGTGATTGGACAACAAGCATACATACTATAGAAATAGTAAGTAATTTTTTATATTTTCTAATGTATCTCCATACTTTTTTAACTTGTTTCATCATACACCTATTTCATACTCATTTGTTGGATGTATTGAGTTTTATACCATCCATCGATTTTAGTTAATTCTTCATGAGTGCCACGTTCGATAATCTTTCCTTGATCCATTACAATGATTAAATCAGCATCTCTAATTGCTGAAAATCTGTGAGCAACAATAATGTTTGTTTTACCTGTTCTAAATTTTTTAAGTTGTTCTAAAATAGTTTCTTCTGTATTTGCATCTACAGCAGATAATGAATCATCTAAAATAAGAATCTCAGGTTCCTTAACTAATGCTCTGGCAATCGATAGACGTTGCTTTTGACCACCTGATAGGGTCGCACCACCTTCTCCAACCTTTGTTTGTAATCCAGCATTTAAATAGTGAATATCTTTCTCAAAATCGGCAATTTTAATTGCACGATTGAGTTGATCGATTGTTGCTTGTGGATTTCCTATTAAAATATTATCATCCACTCCTCTACGGAATAACATATGGGACTGTGGAACATATCCAACAATTTTTCTTATATCTTCAATTTTGTATTTTTTAATGTTTTTTCCATCGATATAGATATGACCTGAAGTTACATTAAATTCTCTTAACAACTGACGAATTAATGTGGATTTACCACTTCCCGTAGGTCCAACAACGCCAATTGTTTGACCTTTCTTAACCGTAAGGTTTATTTGGTTAATCGTAGGTTGTTCATCAAAAGGATATTTAAATGTTACATCTCTAAATTCAATTTCTTTAAAATCTAGAATATGATCAGGAATTTCATCATCCTTAACATCAGGTTCAGTCTTCATAATCTCATCAAATCGGTCGACTGCAACTGTTGCATTATTGATTTGCTGAAAGACTCCTGATATAGAAATAATCGGTCCATATAAAATACCAATATAAGAGATAAAGATAACTAATTGTCCTACAGTCATTTGTTGTTGCATAATAAACAATGCACCAAACACGAATGCTAAAATATATGCAATTGCATATACCGATTCAAACATAGGTGCTAATCTATTTTCATAGTTAATGATATATCTCCATGATTCAATATCATTGACGATAACACGTTTTTGTTCCTTTAAATCATTTTCTTCTTGTACATAAGCTCGAATCGTTTTTTGTCCTTCAACAGACTCTAAAATCTTTTCTGTCATCGCAGCATAAATGACACGATGCTTCTTAACATATTCTCTTTTTTTCATACGTATAATATTTAAAATAGTGATACCTATAGGCATTATTGTTACAGAGATTAAAGTAAGCTCCCATGAAATTGTTATTGCCATAATACTGATTGCAATGAGTATCATACCAATATTAAAAATCATACCTTCAATCATCGATGTAGCAGCAACAGTAATCATATCTAAATCTGCTGTTGCCCTAGAGATTAAATCTCCTTTTTGATATTTTTCATAAAATTCAGCATCCATATCAAAAAGCTTTTTTAGATAGTTTTTTCTAAAAGTGAATGCCAGTTTTTGAGATGTTTTGTTGACCGTATAGTTATAAAAATACGATGATAGATACCTAGCAACAGGTATAAGGATTAATGCTGTTATTAAAAAAGCAAAAGATGTCCAATTTAAGCTTTTGGATACGATGACATCTATGGCAATACCTAAAACGTAAGCAGGTGTTAATGCTAACAAAGCAATTAACGTAAGAAGCGTAAACATGAGTAGATATGTTTTCCACTCCTGCTTGATGAACCAACCGATTTTCTTATATATATTAAACATGGCAACCTCAAAAAAATATTATCAATTCAATTATACCCTCATTTTTTTAAAATGAGTATCAAATGGATATAAATATTCAAATATGATAAATATGCCTAAATTACTAAAATTCAACGTCCATATCAGCAATTCATTAGATACTCTATTAACGAAAAAACTCATACATTTTCGTATGAGTTTTTAATCATTCTAAATACTTTTAACAATTAAATCAAGTGCATCTTTGATATCACGAACTTCAATAGAATGTTCTTTTTCAATGGATTGAATCAAGTTATTTGCAGTAATTAAACCAATTGTTTTTTCTATACTTGAACGAATGGCTTTCAACTGGATAACAAGTTGCTCACAATCTGTATCTTGTTCCATCATCTTTAAAACACCATTCATTTGTCCATGTGTTCTTTTTATTCTGTTAACGATTTGGTCATCACACTTCATCAGATAAATCTCCGCGATATGTACTCATACCACCTAAAACATTGGTTACATCATAACCTTGTTTTGATAAGAACTGAGATGCAGCTTGTGATCTTGCTCCTGAATAACAAACCACATAATAAGCTTCCTTTTTATTCAATTTTTTCAAATTATTTACAAAATCTGACATAGGCACATGGATAGCATTTGGAATATGACCTTCACTAAACTCATCAATTTCCCTTACATCAATTATTTTTACATTTTCTTTTTTCATTGTTTGTTCGAGTTCGAACATCATTACTGTTTTATACATTATTTTATCTCCTTTGATATTTGATCATAAACACTATATGAACCATCTAAATTATAAACTTCAAAACCTTTAGCTCTTAAAAATCTTTCAGCATTATAACTTCTAGTTCCTGACTGACAATATACAACTAGTTTTTTATCTTTTGGAATTTCTTGATATCTTAGATACAATTCATCAATATCTATATGCATGGAACCTTCAATATATCCGAAACCTTCTCTTTCAATAAAGCTTCTTACATCAATGAATAAGTAACCTTCATTTTTAAGCATTTCAACATCATACCATTGTACGGATTGACTTATCCCTAATATTATATTTTGACCTACATAACCTGCTAAATTTACAATATCTTTAGCACTAGAATATGGAGGAGCATACGTAAACTCTAGTTCTTGTAAATCAGTAATTGTTAGCTTCGCTTTAATGGCTGTAGAAATAATATCAATACGTTTATCCACACCTTTTTGACCGAATGCTTGTGCACCAAGTATTTGGTGAGACATTTTATCAAATATAACTTTTAGATGAATCGATGTAGCTCCCGGATAGTAGCTTGCATGATCATTTGCTAATAAGTGAATCACATGATATGTTCCCTTGGTAAGTTGTTTTTCTGTTAAACCCGTACTTGCGAAACTCATATCAAATACTTTAACAATAGATGTACCAATACTACCTTTATTGTAAACATTTAAACCACTTAAAATGTCAGCAAGCTGTCTTCCTTGACGATTTGCAGGACTTGCTAGTGGAATGAGTGTATCTTGATTTGAAATTTGATTTTTGACAATAATTGCATCACCAACTGCATATATATGAGGAATTGAAGTTTGATAATTATGATCTACAATAATTCCACCTTTCATACCTAGGTTTGCTCCAATATTCTTTAAAAGAGTTGTATCTGGTGCAACACCAATGGATATTATAAGGAAATCAGTTTTCACTTCTTGACCTGATTTTAAATATAGCGTATTAGGATCAATCTTAACGATTTCATTATTCGTATAGACATCAATTCCATTTTGAATTAATGCATTTTTCGCATGAATGGATACTTCAGGGTCCAACACAGGTAAAACATCACTAGATTTTTCAATAAGTGCAACTTCAATTCCACGCATCTTTAAGTTTTCAGCTAATTCTAACCCTATAAATCCTGCTCCTAAAATACTGACATGCTTAGGATGATGGTTTTTAATTTGCAGCATAATTTTATCTAAATCCGGTATATTTCTTAACGTAAAGAATGGAATTCGATCGAGACCTTCAATTGTTGGAACAATTGGTTTGGCACCTGTTGAGATAACAAGCTCATCATAGGATTGTTCAAAAATCTCCTGATTAGAACGGTATTGAATCTTTTTTTGTTCGGGATTGATTGAGATCACTTCAGAATTGGATCGTACATTTAAGTTAAATCTTTTTTGTAATAACTCTTCTTTTACAACTAATAGACTTTGTCTACTCTTTATTTCTCCTGAGATGTGATAAGGTAGTCCACAGTTTGCAAATGACACAAACGGACCTTTCTCAAAAACGATGATTTCATCATCTATATTGAGTCTGCGGTAACGGTTTGCAAAGCTCATTCCTCCAGCAACACCACCAACAACGACAATAGTTTTCTTTTTCATATGAATTCTCCTCATTATAAACACTGGTATCATCATACCCCCAGGGGTATAATAAAATCAAATATAATGCTTCACCACTCTGAAGCAACTTAAATTATGTGAAATTACTTAATTTTACAAACGCCTACTTTGATTTCTCTCATAATTATACCTAATCCTATAATGATTAATAGTAAGGATAAAAACTTATATGGAAGTCCCGCAAATGGTAATGCAATGACTACAAGATTAATACCTACTGCACTCATAAATGCAATCACACAACTTGTACATCCATATGTGAAAATTCCAAAAACAGTTGCTAGAAAACCTAAATTAGATCCATTTCCCTTACTTGCTCTTAATTCAACTAATGCTGTTGAAAAGTTCATCATCAAAGTACTTAACAAAGCCATTACAATATTCATAAAAATATTTAGCACAACTAACCAACTACCATATGTAAGATTCATGTCTTGATAAGACATATTTAGATAATCCAGTGTGAAAAATATTGCTAAAAATAAAATAAAGAATATGGTGCCTTCAATGATATACTTTTTAGTTTTTTGCATATTTAATACTAAACTAAACATATTTTACTCCTTTCATTTTTATATAGAATAACAAACATAAATCAAAATAACTTCAATAATGCTTCAATTCAAATTATTATGTAAGAAAAAAGTCATTTTTTCAAATGACTTATTTAAGATTATAGTGTTTTCTAATTTTAGATTCAAGGTCTTTAAGTAGTTCTGGTTTACCTTCAAGATAAATTCTAGCATTATCTCTACCTTGGCCTAGTTTTTCATCACCAATGTTATACCATGCACCACTCTTATTAACAAAATCAAGTTCAGCTGCTAAGTCTAGAACTTCTCCACTCCTAGAAATACCTGTTCCATACATAATATCTACCATCGCAGTTTTAAGTGGAGGTGCTACTTTAGATTTAACTACCTTAACGTTAGATCGAATTCCTACTAAATCACTACCGCTTTTAATTTGTTCAGCTCTTCTAATCTCTAATCTAACTGATGAGAAGAATTTTAATGCACGTCCGCCTGGAGTTGTTTCAGGATTACCAAACATTATACCGACTTTTTCTCTAATTTGATTAATGAATATTGCAACAACATTTGATTTAGAAATAACACCACTCATTTTTCTCATTGCTTGACTCATCATTCTTGCTTGTAATCCCACATGGTTTGCAGACATATCACCTGCAATTTCTTGTTCAGGAACAAGTGCTGCAACAGAGTCTACAACGATCATATCGATTGAACCACTCTTGATTAATGCCTCAGCAATATCTAGTGCTTGTTCACCCGTGTCAGGTTGAGATAAAACTAAATTATTTAAATCTACACCTAATGCTTTTGCATAGGTTGGGTCTAATGCGTGTTCTGCATCTATAAAGGCAACCGTACCACCTTGTTTTTGTGCACTTGCCATAGCATGTAATGTTAAAGTTGTCTTACCACTGGACTCAGGACCATAAACTTCAATAATTCTTCCTCTTGGATATCCACCAATACCTAAAGCAATATCTAATGCAATTGAGCCTGTAGGGATAACTTCTATGGAGTGATCACCTTCATCACCTAATTTCATTATTGAACCTTTACCAAACTGTTTCTCAATTTGCTTTAAAGCAAGTTCAAGTGCTTGTTGTTTTTTGTTATCACTCATATCTATTGTTTCCTCCTATAAGATAATAGTATCATTGTTTGAAAATAACTTTTTTTAAATAGATTCTAATACAACTTTTCTATTCTTCATGAAATAGTCTACACCCGATATAACTGTGAATATCAGTGCTATATAATAAATAACGTTTCCTACCCATACAAAATTAGGGTTAATCGCTGTTAGACCAAAATCATTAAAGAGTAAAATGATAATTGCAACTAATGTAAATATTGTTTTATACTTACCTAAATGACTTGCTGCTATGACATTTCCTTTTTCAACAGCTAATAATCGTATACCTGTCACCATAAATTCTCTAATTATAATTAATACAACTGTCCAAAGAGGTACACGATCACTCATTTGAAGCATTAAGTATAATAAACCTGTAAATACTAATACCTTATCGGCGATAGGGTCTAAAAACTTTCCAAAAGTTGTTATTTGATTATATTTTCTTGCAATATACCCATCGATAAAATCTGTTGCACTCGCAATTAAAAATATAGAAGCGAACAGTAACTCATTTAACCTTAAACCAAAAATAGTCATATAAACTTTAAGTGGTTCTATATAAAGTATAACAATCATTATAGGAATTAATAGCACTCTTAAAATAGTAATTTTGTTAGCAGTTGTCATAAAAAATCTCCATCTCATTTATTTTATCATATTTCACCGATAGTTATTGCATTTTACCGTTTGATTTGGTAAAATGATATGTGCTTATTTAGGAGGTGAATTTGTGGCTAATATTAAATCTCAAATCAAACGTAACTTAACAAATGAAAAACGTCATCAAGCAAACGTTGCATTTAAATCTTCATACAAAACTGCGGTTAAAGCTGTTGAAGCAGCTGTTGCAGCTAAAGATAAAGAAAAAGCAATGTCTACTTTGTCATTTGCTCATAAAAAGTTAGACAAGGGACAAGCTAAAGGAATTTTCCACAAAAACTTTGTTGCCCGTCACAAAGCGGCGTTAGCAAATTTAGTAAACTCCTTATAATAGACACCCAAAAGGTGTTTTTTATTTGCTTTTTTCTATTTCTCGAAATCCTTTAAAACCTTGAGCAACTAACTTAATCGGTTTTTTAAAGAAATATGTGTCAGGTTGACGGTATTTAGGATTGTATCCTAATACATTAACATACTTATCCATATTATCAAGTTCTTCTGAAAGTTTTAATAAAACTTGGAAGGTTGCTTTAGCATCTTCACTTGCACGGTGTGCTTGATCATTTGTTAACTTGAATCTTTCAACAGCATCTGATAATTTATGTGGATATTCATAACGATCTTTATAAACTGCCATGCAGTCTAAAATATCATTTTTAATCATGTATTTACGATCAAAATACATTTGATAGAGTTTCAGTAAAAAACCAATATCAAAATTTAAATTATAGGCTATTAATAATGTATCCTCTTGGATGAGTGCGTTAAGTTCATTAAATGCAAACTCTTCATCGACACCAGTAGATTCTAACATCTCATTAGTAATACCTGTTAAATTTGTTATAAACTGTGAAATCGGTTCTCTTTGTTTAATAAGATAATTGATTTCTTTTTTTATTTCAAATGTATCTTCATGTTTTTGAACCAAAACGGCACCTACCTCAATTACCTTATCTTGCATTGGTGACAATCCTGTTGTTTCAAAATCAAATATTAATATCTCTTTATAATTTAGTTTCATTTGATCCCCCTTAATAACAATAGTTCAAAACCTATTTTTTCTTCTGTTTGTCCAGTCTTTATTTCTACATCAAGTTTAGATAAATCTATAATCAGTTGTTCCAAACGTTTTTTACTTTGTGTTTTAGCTTCTCGAATTAAATGATAAGCTCTTCCACTGGATATATTTAATTCACTTGCAATCTCTTGTTGACTTAGATTTCTATTGATTAATAACTGTGTTTGTAATATCCATTGAACTGTTTGGTATAGATGATTGAAAATCGTTGATGTCTGTGTTTTACCTGTAACTAAATCTTCATATATCTTTATACAATTTTTAATATCGTTTTTTAAATATGCTGAAGAGAATGCGAATATATTGTCTTCTAAATTTCTTGTTACTAATAGCTCAACATCATCAACCACAATATGTTTTTCATCTACTTTGTATGCCTTTAGTTTTTCAATTTCTTGAAAACATAAAAATAAATCTCCACTTGTTCTATCAATTAAAAGTTCAATTGCCCTACCATCCATTTTATATCCATCTTTTTCAATTACTTTATTTAAATAGATTGGTAATGCTGAACCTTCTAGACTTTTAATAGTTTCGATAAATGCATACTTCTCAAGATACTGAGATAATTGATGTGCTTTAGGCACTTCATTCATAGTCATAATAAGTTTAATGTCTTCACTAGGCGATTCTAAATACTTATAAAATGGTTCAAGTTGATGATCATCATATCGAGTTAATGCATCTACGTGTTCTATAATAACCATTTTAGTTTCACTAAAAAATGAAACAGTTTGTAGTTCCCTTAATATTTCATCTAAAGATGTCTCTAATGCATCTATATTCACCGTATTAAATGCGTCTATTGAGGATTCACTTTGATATTTTTTAACCTGTTCATTGATTAAATAGACTGATTGACCAACCAGTAAGTATATAGATTCCATGGGTTACCTCGCTTATTATCATTATACCTTTTTTGTGATTTTATTTAAACCCTTTAATCCTTAATAAGGAGAAAATTTCTTACTTTGTTCACCCTCTATATAGAATGCACCATCTAGACTTGTCAAATGTATTTGAATACCAAAAGATTGATATAATTCAACAATTTCTGGATGTGGTTGATTGTAACGATTCTTAATACCTACACTTATAATAGCCAGCCTAGGATTAACATAACTTAAAAACAACTCTCCACTTGATGTATTAGATCCATGATGAGGAACTTTAATAATATCACTTTTGAGTTTATGTCCATAAATATTAATAAGATCCAATTCAACCGACTTATCGATGTCTCCTGTGAATAAATAAATCTCTTGTTGGACATTGATTTGAAAAACAATCGAATTTGCATTTGCATTATTATAGTTTTTTACAGGTCCTAAAAATTTCAGTTCAATGGATTCTATAGTTGGTAAGTTCATTTGGTTTATCCTTAGGATATTCGGGTGATTAACGGGATAATCTTGGTACCCACTGAGCACTAAAACATCCACTTTAAAAGTCTCTATCAAAGAATCTGCTTCTTTGATGTGATCTAAATCGTGATGTGTAAGGATTAAATAATCAATTCGGTCTATTCCCATATAATATAAATAATCTGAAACACCATCAAAGGCATCAACCACAATTACATAATTATTCTTAATAATTACTGCACCATCACCTTGCCCTACATCAATAAAATAGACACTGTCGTTGATTGTTGTATATTGAATAACTATAAAACATATTAAAATACCTAAACTTAACATTAAGTTTACAAAATATGTTCGTAAACTTTTAGATGCATATAATAGAATCATGATAAGTATATAAAGAACCATCCATTCGTTTGTAAATCTTGGTATGAATATGGATAAATCATAAGTTTTAACAAACTCTAGAATTCGAACGATAGATTCTTGCATGTAAGTTGATAACTTAATCATTGGAAATAGAAAATAAATGAATAACGATGGAACGAATGTATATTTTAACATGCCATATATTATAGGCATGAAAAGTAATAACAATACATCGATTTTTCCATTCCATAACAACAAAAATGGTATAAATATTAAAATAAACATTAATTGATTCGTTATAAAAGATTGGATAGACTTAAAAAGATTCAGAAAAATGATGATATAAAGTAAAAGAAATGTATGATTGTATATGACATATGGATTGATACACAAAATAAGGATGAATACTGTGATTTCAACATTCATCCGGTCAATATCCCACTCTAGCTTATGCAACATAAAACGTATTAAAGATGTTAAGAGCAATCTTAAAATGAGGACACTTTGACCTATCAAATAACATATACTTAAAAGACAAGTGAGTATCAAATCCTTTTTACTATCTTTAAGATCTAAATAATAAAATGTTTTTTGAACTCCAATCAAAATAACACTTAGGTGAAGGCTTGAAAAACTAAAAAGATACCCATATATTTCATCATCGATGAATGGTATATCCTTAAAAAAATCTATCCACACGTTATCTTGATTTAACCAATGCAAAAATGATAAAGAATTCTTTTTCTCATATTGAAAATTTACTAATCTTCCATCTATGCCTTTAGATAAATAATAGCTATAACTATCAAAACCTCTAAAATTAGTCAGTTTTCTATATTTTTCTATCTTTGCATCGATGTTGATGATATCTCCAATAAGGAGGTTCTCATTTAAATTGATGGTATATTGATGAAATAGATCACGGACTTCATATTGATAATATTCATCTTTTTGTTCTTTATAGGTAATCAATAGTTTACCACTTACATGTGATGCGTTAGGTAAACCTGTTATAAATAAGAGTAGGTAGATGCCAATAACTACAAAATCAATCCATTTTAGTTTTCTTCTAACGAAGTACATTATGATTAAATAAGGTATAAGATAATACCAAAAATGCATACATAAGATGAAACCTATCAAACACCAAAGTGTTATATGATTGTTTCTAAACGTAAAAATAGACTTTAATCTTATCAAATGTTGCTTGTCCAATGCCTTTAACTTCCAATAATTCTTCAACCCTTATAAATTTCTGATGACTTCTTCTATAAAGAATAATTTCTAATGCACGTGATTCTGTGATATTAGGAATTCTAATTAAGTCTTCATAAGTGATTTGATTTAAATCATATTTTTTAATGAATTCTTCAACATCTAATTGTAATTTTTGGATTACATATTCTTTCTCTTGAATTTTTTCATTAAAAATAAGTTGATCAATATCCGCATATTCAGTAAATCCACCTGATAAATAAATTAGATACGACAGTGTCATACCTTTTTTAACTTGATATGTACCAGGTCTTTGAACTTCACCTTTGATGGTTACTTCAACCAATTCATGCTCAACTTTGAAGGTTTGAAGTTCCTTTTGATTTTTAGGTATGATATAGATGATACCAATGACAATAGCAATGATAACTACAATTAAAATATTTTTCTTCATAAAAAAAACCTCCACATCCATATAATGTGAAAGTTTTATAAATTAACTTTTATTTTGTACAAACAAAATATTTCTTTCTATCATCAAAGCCTTTAAATTCCTGTATACTAAATCCAATTTCTTGAAGTAAACCTACATAATAATCCATTGGATAGACATATTGTTTCAAATGGTAATGATATTTATCTAAATCATTTTGAACATCAATTTGATGTATGATTCCATTGGGTTGCTTTGAAACTTTCCAAGTATATGCTAACGAAGATACTTTGCCACTTTCAAATGAATCAAATGGTTCTTTATATAAATCAATAATCAGTCGTCCATTTGGTTTTAATGCTCTGTATAGATTTAAAAACAGCTTTTTACAACCTTTAAAATAATGTATAACATCCAAAAGACAAATGATTTGATTAAATTGCATACCTATCGGTTTTTTTAGATCATGTTCAAATAGATGATGGGTAAATCCTAGTGGTTGTAATTTGTCATATGCAAGAGATAACATGAAGGGACTAACATCTAAACCAATTGCTTGATAGTTTTTCTTAAGTAATAGTTCTAAGATATAACCCGTTCCACACCCTGCATCCAGTAAAGTTTCATTGGGATGAAGATACTTTAATATTGGCTTTAAAAGTGCTTCATATTGAATATCTTTTTGAAAGACATCATAGAAGTGTTCGAATCTCAAGTGAGTTACCTCTTTTTAATTTCCATGAAACGTTTATCGAAACCATAGAATTCTCTATCACTTTCACTGAAAAGATGAACGACTACATCTCCTAAGTCAATTAAAACCCAACTGGTATTCTTCTTACCTTCAACATGTTTTATTTCAGATTGTAGTTCACTGTTAAAATAGCTAATTGCTGCATTACCAGCACGTTCATTTACAGTTCCTACAATAAAGTAATCATAAAAAGGTGATTTTTCTTTAAATTCGTAAACTGCTATATCTTTAGCATTAATTTTTTCTAGTATTGCTTTTGCTTTTTCTAATGTGGTCATTTGGAGACTCCTTTATATTCTTTAATATATTCAAAAACTTCAGGATGTACATTCATGATTTTACCATGTACATTTTCAATAAGGTCATTTAAATAAAGTTTGATGGTTAAATCCAGTGAAATCTTTGAAGTACTTCTTAGTTTTTCAACAATTGGATAATTTCTTGAGGGTTCTATTTTATCAGCAATCAAGATAATCTTTTCCATTAAAGTCATCTTTTTTCTTCCCCAAACATGATATCTTACTGCATCAATAATATCTTTATTATGAATATTATATTTTGTTTTTAAGAGAATGGATGCACTTATCGCATGATAGACTTGAGGATAATCCTTGTATTTATTCAAATCCTTATGTGATATGATTTGTTGATGATCGATAATTGAATCATACTTTGTATAATCATGGAATATTGCAGCAATATACGCATCATTTGAATTAACACCGTAAATATCTGCTAACACGACAGCTGTTTCTGCAACACCTAAGATATGCTTTAACCTGTCGGGTTTATCTATATATTTTTCTAAGACGTCTTGATATATGATATCTCTCATCTAAAGAAACCTTCTGATAAAGACACATACATTTTTGGATGTCGATAAATTCTTAAAGTGACTGGACCCATAAACTGAATTAACCCAAAATCCGCTAATGTAAATTGATACTTCACATCGTCTTTTAATTTGAAATCTTCAGTTATATATTGATCCATTTTGATATCAAAAATAGCCTCATTATTTAATACCGATAGAACTTTTTCATCTTTAGTTAAATGATGTTTGACTTCATCTCTTACAAAGAGTGTGGACTTCGTCTCACCTTTAATAACAGAAATCGCTACTAATCCACCAATAATGATGGCATCATTGAGTTTCATATAACCATTTCTTGGTTTGAATTCTTGTTTAGGTAGGATATCTTTATATGTATCATAAGGTAAAAATTCATGTAAATATCCACTTTGATAAAGACCTGGTGTATCAAAAATTAATTTATTTTCAAAAGAACCTTTTAAAATACTTTGCGTTAAAGCCGCTTTAGGCATGGTTAATGCTTCTTTATTACCAGTTAGTTCTTTAAATATTGTTGTTTTACCACTATTTTGTAAACCAATCAAATAAATGTTTTTAAATTTTGTATGTTTTAAATAATCTTTTAAATTTTCAATATCTAATGGATTTTTAGCACTCATTAAAATGATTTCATCATAAAGTACACGGAACAATCTAAAGTTTTTTTGAATTTTTCCTAACAAATAGTTTTTCGATGTAGACTGTGGTAATAAATCAATTTGATTGATTAAATAAACTACCTTTTGATGATCACCTAATCGTTTGATATCAGAATTTAATATAGTATCTAAATATAAAACGGATGTAACAACTACAACTAAAGAATTAGCCTCAAAATCAGGTAATTGATCTGGATGATGGTGTGCCTTAGCATCTCCATAATGCATCAGTCTATAACAGCTCATACAAAATGGTTTTTCAAGATTTATTGTATAACCTACTTGATTTGGGTTTTCATTTTGTAAATGACTACCACATCCTAGGCAAGTATCAGTATTTTTCAGCATATTTCTTTAAAACCTCATCATATTTATTAGGATCATTTCGTTTAACTTTTCTAATGAAGAATTTCTCTATTATTCGGTTGATTCGTGTAGGTAATTTATCTGTTTTTTGTTTGATAGGATTGACTAGTATTGGATAAAACCCCATTCGATTTCCACCAAAAATATCAGTCATAAGTTGATCACCAATAATTGCTACCTCTTTGGGTTCAAGCATAAGTTTTTTTAACGCTTTTTTAAAACCGAATTTCAAAGGTTTTTTAGCAAATGATATATGTGAAAACTGATTACCAACCGCACCGTAAACACGTTTTTCATATGAGTTAGAAATAATAATTACTAAAAAATCTTTTTCTAATTCAATTAAAAAATTAGATGTATCCGTATCTAATTTTGTTTGTTCATAATCAATTAAGGTGTTATCCAAGTCAAAAAGCAGAGCTTTGATACCCTGCACTTTTAAGGATTTATATGGAATATCTTTAACTGAATCAACATAGATTTCAGGTATTATTTTTTTATATAATGCCATTAATTAATAGATAATATTTCCACATTAAATGTTTTATTGGTTTCTGATTTAACAGTTACAACTTCTCCAACTTCTCTACCCTTGATTGCTTTACCAAGTGGTGATTCGATGGAAATTTTTCCTTTAAGTGGATCTGCTTCAATTGTACCAACTAAGTGATACGTTACCTCTTTGTTTTTTTCAATGAATTTTAAAACAACTTCTTTACCGATATTTACTGATGAAGAATCATCATTGGTACGAATAATTTTAACATTCTTTAAAATGGATTCAATCTCAAGAATTCTAGACTCAATACGTGCTTGTTCATTTCTTGCAGCATCATAATCTGCATTCTCTGATAAGTCACCTTGTTCACGTGCTTCTTTTAAAGCCTCTAAATTTTCTTTTCTTTTAACATCTTTTAACTCAACAAGTTCAGCCTTTAACTGTTCCAATCCAGTTTGTGTTAATTCATATTGTTTTTTAACTGCCATATCTAATCTCCTTAATTTACTTAATATTATATCATATAATGATATCTAGAATGAAATCACATGTTTTCTTAGATTCTTTTGTACAGCCCTATGATTTCCCATCATATGATCGAGTACATTGTAAAACTTTTTTGAATGATTGGGCACTATAAAATGCGCATATTCATGTAACAGTACATACTTTAAATAAATTGGGTCAAGTTTTGCTAAAAATAAATTGATTGTGATATATTTTTGAAGCGTATGACAAGAACCAAATTTACTTTTTAATTGTTTTATTTTAATGGGGACAAAATCCAGTCCAAACGCTTTTATAAGCGGTTTTATCTCGTGATTAAGTTCATTAATTTTTAGAATGATTTCATCTGTCAATAAATCGTGATATTGATTCAAATTGAGCAAAGGTTCTAATAATTTATTTCCCCATAGCGTTTGATGCATTACAATTTTTTTATCCTTTTTCACAATCAATCGGCTGATCTTGTCCATATTTCTTTCTATAGCATCTTTGAGATTTTGCTCTGAATATTTAGGATGAATACTGATATGTAAAACATCATCTATATACCTAAAATATATATGCTTAATTCTTTTCCTATGAACTTGATATTTGATATTGATATCTCCATGTTGGTAGGTTTGTATCATATTTTTATTTTTCTCGTCACGGTTAGACCATCACCTATTGGATAATAAGTTGTTTCGTATGCATCATGATTAAATAGAAAAGATCTAAACTGTTCTAATTTTCTAATTAATGCCTTTGTATTTCTATTTTTAGTATCTGTAACCTTCATACCATGAAAGTCTATATTATCACAAATAATGACGCCATCATCATTTAAATTGTTCATATATTTTTCAAAAAACCTTGTATATTGTGACTTAGCACCATCAATAAAAACCATATCAAATTTTTCATTTGAAAGATCATATGTCAGTGCATCGGCATGAATTATTTTGATATTGTTATCTAATTCTTGAATCCATGTTTTTGCGATTGAATATCGATTTAAATCTCTTTCAATGGTTGTTACAAATGCACCTGTTAGACTAAATGAAATGGAACTATAGCCATAAGCACTTCCAATTTCAAGAATTTTTTTAACTTGATGAACTTCTATATAATTCTTAATAAAGGATAACGCCTCATCCGTAATTATAGGAATCTTATCATGAATACACAGTTGTTTTAAATCATCAATCCGTTTCTTCATCTGATGCATCTTCTAAATCTTTTTCGTATTGCTCAAAAATTCTTTCAACAAGATCCCATTCTTCATCCGTAGTGATATCTGATAATGTACCTACTTCACCGGATTCAAGTGGTTCGTATATAGCTGCAGATACCTCTTCAGATTCATCAAACTCAAAAACTACATAGTTCTTATTTTTTTCTGTAAATGTAAAAAGTATTGTTACCTTTTCCTCTTTATCATCACTTACAATGATTAATTCATTTTCTTTCATGTGTTAATTCCTCCTGGAATCTAAATAGTTTTGTAATATAACTTGAGCAGCAACTTCATCTTTAAGTTGACGTTGTTTATCATATTTTTTATTGGAATCCGAAAGCATTCTTAAAGCCGTCTTGGTTGATAATCTTTCATCCCATAATACGATTTCTTGAGTGAGTTCTTTTTCCATTAATTCTTTAAACTTAATCGTTAAAGCGCCTTTTTCTCCAACATCATTATTCATATGTTTAGGAAAACCTAGAACAATAACCTGTATTTGATTTTGATCAGCTATTTTTTTGAGTTCTTTAATCGCATACGAAAAATCTTGATAACCAAATCGGATTGTCGTATGATTATTTGCAATCACACCAGAAAGTGATATTGCAACACCTAAGGATTTATCTCCTAAATCTAAACCTAAATATGTCAAATGATTTTATTACCTTTCAAATAATCTGAAACTTTTGTTATATTTTGTGTCCCACCTTGAGCAAAATCAGGCTTTCCACCACCGTTACCATCGAAAAGTTGGTTCAAGTTTTTGATTTGTTCTCTAGCATTTTGTTGATTTGTTTTTACAAAATAACTGACTCTAGATGAGTTTAAATTAAACAAGATAACTGTTTCTGTCTTTATTTTATCATAAAGCACATCAACAAGTGGTTTTAAGGAGTCTTGTGGTAAATCATTTACAGCAATAATGGTTTCTTTTTGAATCGTTTTTGGAATCCATTCATCTGCTTTTCTTAAGATTTCTTGGATAATTTGTTGTTCTTTATCTTTTTCTAACTGTTTAAATAACTGACTCAATTCCATTTGATATTGACGTAAATTAATAATATCTTGATAGCTTGATGAAAGTTTTGGTTCTGCTGGTAATTGAATCATTTGATCTAATTGATGTATCTTATCTTTAAATAAATGTATGGACTGCATGACTTGTTGATGTATCTCCATTGAAGACACTGATAATTCCCCTGTAATACCTTCAAAACGGTATAATCCAGATCCAATAGACTCAACTGATGTAATCATAAAATGTTCGATATCTTTTGTATTTTTAACATGTGTACCACCACAGAATTCTAAACTCCATGATTGAATATCAACAACTCTAACAATATCACCATATTTTTCACCAAATAACATGTTAGCACCAAGTTTTTTAGCTTCATCAATTGGTAATACATGTGTCACTACATCACATGCTTTTTGAATATATGCATTTACAATTGATTCAATTTTAATAATATCTTTAACTTGAATAGATTCATAATGATTGATATCAAATGTTAATTTCTTTGGACCATTAAATGAACCTTGTTGATTCGCATGCTTACCTAAAACATCTTTGATTGCTTGATGGAGTAAATGTGTTGCTGTATGGTTTTTCTCAACTTGTCTTCTATGGGTTTCATCAACAATTGCAAGTACATCATCCATTTCTTCAAAACTATCTGTTTCCATGACATGTAAAAACTGTCCATTTGGCAGTTTAACAACATCTTGAACAACTAATCCGTTAATCGTACCTTTATCAGAAACTTGTCCACCCATAGTTGCATAAAAAGGTGTTTGATCTAATACAATACCTTGTTCAAATATTTTAATAACTTTTGCTTCTACTTGTAAAGTTTCATAACCAACAAATAAAGACTTCTCAGTAAACTGTAAGAATGACTCGTCTTGTGATTTCATCGATTGATTAACTTTTCTAGCATCACGGCTTCGTGTTTTTTGAATTTCTAATTCTTGATAAAACCCATCTTTATCTACAGTAATTTGGTTTTCTTCTGCATATTCCATGGTTAATTCGATTGGAAATCCATATGTATCATAGAGTTTAAATGCTTCTTTACCATCGAGTTTATGATCTTTAATAGATTGAATTAGATGTTTTTCACCATCTGAAATGGTTGCGAAGAATTTAACTTCTTCTTTATATATAATCTTTTTAACAATTTCTTTTTTAGATTCTAAATCAGGATAAAAAGATTTCATCATTAAAACAACATCATCCACTAACTTATATAAGAATGGTTCCATGAGTTGAATGGAACGGCCATACTTAATTGCACGTCTTAGAATTCTTCTTAAAACATATCCACGACCTTCATTAGATAATGTTGCTCCATCTGAAATAGCAAATGTTAATGTTTTAATATGATCAGAAATCACCTTAAATGCCATTTGTCCTTCATATGTTACACCTGATAAGATTTCTGTTTTTTGTATTACTGGATAATGAAGATCTGTTTCAAAATTAGTTTTTGTACCTTGTAATACACATGCAAATCTTTCTAAACCAGCACCTGTATCGATATTCTTATTCGGTAATTCTTTATAAGAACTTCTTGGCAATTTAGGATCTGCATTATATTGAGAAAAAACGATATTCCAAATTTCAATATAACGCTCATTTTCTATGTCATTAGCAATCAATTCAGGACCTCTTAAATCATAGCCTTCACCACGATCAAAGTATATTTCTGTACAAGGACCCGATGGACCCGCACCAATTTCCCAAAAGTTTGTTTCAAGTGGTATTAAATGTGTTGGGTGTATACCTAATTTTACCCATGTCTCTTTCGCTACTAAATCATCCGGGTAGTAAGTTATATATAACTTTTCTTTTGGCATACCAAAGTATTTAGCATCTGTTAAAATCTCATAGCCAAATCCAATTGCTTCTTCTTTAAAATAATCCCCAATACTAAAATTACCCATCATTTCAAAGAATGTATGGTGTCTTGCTGTTTTTCCTACATTATCAATATCATTCGTACGTATGCTTTTTTGTAAATTTGTTATACGTTTAGAACGAGGTGTTTCAGTTCCATCAAAGTATTTTTTCAATGGTGCAACTCCTGCATTAATCCATAATAATGTTGGATCATTAACTGGTATTAATGATGCAGACGGTTCAATTTGATGTCCTCTTTCCTTAAAATAATTTAACCATGTTTCACGAATCTGTTTTGCTGTCATGTATTTCATATACATACCTTCCTTATTAAAAAATAAAAAGTCCTTAAAAGATTAATATCTTCTAAGGACGGAATTATCCGTGGTACCACCTTAGTTCACGAAAAATCGTGCACTCATTTATACTGTTAAAGCCAGTGTACTTTTAGCTCCTAAGATAGCCTTCATTATCACATTGATCACTTTACACCAAACCAGTGACTCTCTTTACAATGTTTTTAACTACTCCTCTTAATCATTGCTACCAATATTTTAACATATTATTATAGATTTCAATCAATAAAGTAAATTTTTGGTTTATAAATTAGGATTAATATAGACCATTTTTTGATGGTATATGCCTGCTTCTTTATATTTTTTACCAATAGGTTTAAAATCTAATTTCTTGTAGAATTCTACAGCTTGTAATTGAGCAGATAACTTTAAAGACTCATGTTTATGCTTCAAATATTCAATAATGGATGTAGAAAATCCTTGTTTTCTGAATGCTTTATCAGTCACAATACGACCAATATGGTATTCATCATCTTTAAGTATTAATCTAGCATACGAAACGATATGCCCATTTCTCTTAATAAATAGATGTCTACATACAGAATCATATGAATCAATATCTACTTCATATATTTGTTGTTCAATCATAAATACTTCTTGTCTAAGCTTCATGATTTCAAGAAGTTCTATGTGTGAGAGTTCATGAAATGCTTTATCAAAAATCATGTTACACCTTAAGCTTTTTAAATGTCAGCATGGATAGTGCAGAACCACCAAATCCAACAAACATATAACGGATATAATCTAAATACTGATTATCTACTGCAATCATATCAAATAATATACTTAAACCTAAGTAGAAAATCATAACGATTAAAGCACCTATCATTAATCGATATAAAATCTTAATACCTTTAGGATACTCATGGTACTGAATATATTTCTTATCGATGAAATACCCTAAGAAAAATCCAGTCAATCCACCTAAAGCAACGAATATATTTTTTACTTCTTCATAGGGTTGTCCTAATAACGATAGAATGAGAACACCTAATAACAAAGGAATTATTGCATACATTCCATAGATATGTTCTTTTTCACCCATTTTATCTACAAGGATTGAAATACCATATGCAATAGTTATACCTAATAATAATCCGACAACAACATCACTTGGATAATGTTGTCCTAAGTAGACTCTAGAAAATGGCACTAAAATTAAAAATGCGAGTAAAACCCATCTTAACCAAGGATTTTTTTTACCGAAATTTTGATTCAGTACGGTAGTAATGACACCTGTATTTTGAGCATGACCGGATGGAAATGCGTATCCATGTGTAGATGTTCCAACATTCGTATCTGGATCAACAACATATGGTCTAGGTCTCATAATAATTGCTTTTAAAACTTCATTGACAATCGCTGAACTGATAAAAACAAAAACTAATTTAAAAGCAATTCTTTTATTGAAAAACCAATAAATAGTCAGTGCTATTGCAATAAATGCAAGCTGATCACCGAGTTCAGTAATGATTTTAAATAATTCATCTAGTAATGGGAATCTTATACCTTGGACCCATCTTACAATTTCTATTTCATTCATAAATTATCTCCCTTTGGTGGTTCTTTTAAAATAAGTTTTTTTCTTTTTTTATGAACACTTAAGCGTTTCAAATATAGTTCATCTTCAGGTGATAAACTCAAAACTTTAAAGTTAGGGCGTTTATACCAGAAGTTCATACCCATAAATGGTGTCAAATATCTTTCTTCATACATTTTTTTGATCATGATTTTTCCAACAACATATCCTATTTCTTCTTTTTCGCTCTTAAAATTATGATCAAATTTCATCACATCCATTAAATCTTTTAAAATGTTTTTTTCAAAAGCAGTTTGAGCTGTGAAATTAATAATGTTGACATTGGTATTATCATATATATTTGGATTAAATCTGTCATCTAATGCTACGGCTAATATAAGATTACAACCCGCATCGATTAACGGTTGAATGGGATAGTTATCTAATAGTCCACCATCCACATAATGATCATCACCTATTTGAGTTGGTCCAAATACAACAGGAAATGAAGCTGAAGCCATTACCGCAATATATGGATCACTAAATTCATTCAAATTAAACACTCTTTTTTCCATTGTATCTGTTTTAATTTGATGTAATATAGAAACTTTATGATACATTTTTGATGTGGTTGCAAACCCTTTAAACTTTGATTTTTGAATCGATTTTAAAGAAATTTCTTTGATTAAAGTTTCAGATAGTGGTTTTAAAGAATACATACGGTTATCTTTAGAAAGTAAAGTGCCTTTGGTTCCAAAGACATTATCCTTATCGATCAGTTCCCATATCTTAGAAATGTCTTCATGTTTTCTTTTACTCATTAAAAGTAAGGTGTTGATCGCACCTATAGATGTACCCGAAATAGCTTTTATATATTTTATAAGTTGAGCTTCTTCTAATGCTTTAATAACACCTAACTGATACGCACCCTTAGCACCACCACCACCGAGCATTAAGCCAACTTTAACCTTGTCTTTTTTCATCGATTTTTGTCCTTAAATGCCATTCTTTTTTCTCTTTCTAGATCACGTTCCTTAATTGTTTCTCGTTTATCATAGAGTTTTTTACCTTTAGCAAGTGCAATTTTGACTTTAATTAATCCTTGATGGAGTTCAATCGAAAGTGGAATTAAAGTCATTCCATCTCGTTCCTTAGCACCTACTAATTTATTGATTTCACTTCGATTTAAAAGTAATTTTCTCGTTCTTGTTTCATCATGATTAAAAACAGATGAGGCTTCAAACTTTGCAATATGCATATTCAAAATAAAAACTTCACCGTTTTTAAATGTGATATAGGATTCATTGATGGATACTTTTCCCGCACGAATGCTTTTTACTTCACTACCTTGTAGCTTTATACCAGCTATAAGTGTTTGTTCAATGAAATATTCAAATTTAGCTCTTTTATGTTGCGTAATAATCTTCATTATGTATACCTTTTTTATCATTCTAAGTGTATCTTAATTTTAACATGTAATCTTATTTATGATTCACTTTTCTTTTCGGTTTCCCCTTGGTTTTACCTCTTTTTTGAGATAGAGATGATTGACGCTTTTTAGATTGGTTTACTTTAGCTTTGAAATCATCACCTTGACGCTTCTTTCTTTCAATAGAAAAATCAATATTATTTTCATTTTTATCAACAGATATAAGTTTAACCGTTATAAAATCACCTAAACGATATCTATTTCCATTGTCCGTAAAGAATAATAAATTTTCTTCATCATAAATTAAATATTCATTTACATTTCTAACATTAACAAATCCTTCAATACCTTTATCCACTTTAACAAAGAAGCCGCTCGGTAAAATTTGAGTAATTTGACCTTTGAAGGATTGACCTATAAAGTTCTCCATATACTCTCTACTCTTGAGTTTATTAACTTCACGTTCCATGGTTATTGCAGTACGTTCATTTTTTGAGGTTTGTTCAGAGTAATCTGGTAATTTACCTGCAAAATATTTCTTTTTATCATTAAGTTCTTGTTCGCTTAGTGGTTTTAACATGAATTCTCGGATCATTCTATGTAATAAAAGGTCTGGATATCGTCGAATTGGTGATGTAAAGTGAGAATAATATGGACTTGCAAGACCAAAATGACCAATAGGTTTTTCATCATATTTTGCCTTTTGCATGCTACGTAAAAGAATCATATTGACAATATACTCAAAAGGCGTATTTGAAACATCTTTAGTCAGTTTTTGTAGTTTTTTTGCAGTCGATTTTAATTCATTGTGTGCACTAAAACCTAATTTCTTAGTAGATATAAATGCTTGGTCTAACTTTTCAACGTCAGGCTTTTCATGAACTCTATAAATGCCAGGAAGACCAGACTCATGAAAATGAATCGCCACCACTTCATTGGCTAAAATCATGAAGGACTCAATCAGTTGTTCTGCTTCATCGGTCATACGTTCTTCGACATCAATAACTTTTCCATTTAAATCCAGTTTAAATTTAAGTTCACTTGATTGAAAGTCAATTGCACCTCTTTTATAACGTATCATCTTTAACTTCTTAGATAATTCATTCATTTGAAATAACATATCATCTAATTGCTTGGAGCCTAATGAAACATTTTCTTTTAATAAGATATTTACCTCATCATAAGTCAGTCGGTGCTTACTTTCAATAATGGATTCGACTATTTTATAGTCTGTGACTACTGCATCACGGTTGATCGTCATGATACAACTTAATGTATATTTAGGTTCAAAAGGATTAAGACTACAAGAGTCATTAGATAATGCGTGAGGTAACATTGGAATAACTCTATCTGCTAAATATACAGAAGTTGATCTTCTATATGCTTCTTGATCGAGTAAAGAACCTTCCTTTACATAATAGCTTACATCTGCAATATGAACACCTAACTCAAATGTATTTTCATCAATTTGTTTAAGAGAAATAGCATCGTCTAAATCTTTGGCATCTTTTCCATCTATTGTAATGACGAATTCGTCCCTTAAATTCAATCTTCTTTTAATTTCTACTTGCTCATCAAATTTTATGTGATGTAATTCATTTAATAGTTCTTTAGAAAAGCTTAAAGGCCATTCATACTCATAAATGATTTTTACAATTTCCATATCTGGGTCATTCTTATGACCAATGACTTCTTTAAATTCTGTAATGACTTTTGTTTTAGTTATTTCTTTGACTTGTAATAAAACAACATGCCCATCGACTAAATACTCTGGTGCATTATCCACAATAATTAACTTATCTTTTGCTTGATTTGAATCAAAACGTGCAACTCTACCATTTGATTTTCTAACATCTGCAAGTAACCTTTCTAAATCACTTTTAAGTATTTCTACTACATAAGGTGTTTTGGTTACATGATTAACTAAAACAAGGTCATTTTCCATTGCTCCATTCAAATCAAAAAGATCGATTGCTATATCTTTAGAATCCAACATCAATAAAAAAGCAATCGTTCGTTTAATGCTTAAGTGACCTATAGAGTAACCTGGTTTTAAACTTACGTGTTGATCTTTTACATCAATGAAGTTTTTAAAATCACTTAAAAAATCTAAATCATTTTGGTAGTTGTTTTGAATTTCACTTAATTCTACCGTTTGTTTTTTTTGTTTATAAAACCAAATTAAAAAGTCTTTATGTATCATGTGTTCCTCATTTCTTCATATTGGGGTCGCTACCTTCGGTTGCAACCTCACTTAAACTATCGAAGAATCGTACCTCTGCGATAGCCATCTGTTTTTCATTGAGCATTTCAGCCACTTTTTTACCACGCCCAATGATTAATTGAGAGATGGCTTCCCAAACGATAACCCATACAAAAATCGTTAAGAAACTATCAATAATTCTTACCCAAGCATCTGTGATACCAAACATTGAAAAATCAAAAAAGTTAAATCCAATGATGAGTAATAATCCTATGACTAAGTATAAAAAGACAAAAAGCATATCTTTTCTAAGATTCTTTTCCATTTCTTTATAACTAAACCAATAATATCTTTTCAAAGCTTCTCTCACATATTCTTGATTCAAGATATTTAAGTCTTTGACAATAAAATTAATTATCAGTGGATATTCATTGGGTATAGGATCAGCAATTGTATCGAGATATAAAAAGATTTCTCTCCTTAGTAACATCTTATTAGAGTATGGTGAAAATAATTCGGATCGATCATTAATCACGACATCTACAATAGCATTTCCATTTTCATCAATATAATCTTTATTGATGAAATCTATAACTTTCTTTTTCTTATTTTTTTTCATGTTGTATACCTCATTAAAACCATTGAAAGATTACTTGGATTTAAGTTCTCCTAAGAATAATTCAGCAGCTTTTGGATTTGTAGCCAGTGGGATGTTATACACATCACATAGCCTTAATAGCGCACTTACATCAGGTTCATGGGGTTGTGCTGTGAGTGGATCTCTAAAAAATATAACCATATCAATCTTTCCATTAGCAATCATACTTCCAATTTCTTGATCTCCACCTAATGGTCCAGATTTCTTTAAATTAACTGAAAGATTCGTATGTTCCATAATCTTTTTTCCTGTAGTACCTGTTGCATAAAGCTGATGTGTCTTTAAATATGCTTCATGTAATTTTGAAAATTCAATGATTAAATCTTTTTTCTTATCATGTGCAATGAGTGCAATTTTCATAATTTCCACCTTTTCATTAAAAAAACCCCTATAAATACATTATAGCATGATTGGCTTCATGTATGGTTTAGGGGTTTTTGAATGCTTAATTTATTTCTTTAAATTATAGAATGATTTTAATCCAAGATATAATGCAGAATCACCAAGTTGATCTTCAATTCTGATTAATTGGTTGTATTTTGCAACACGGTCAGTTCTTGATGCAGAACCAGTTTTAATTTGACCAGCATTTGTAGCAACAGCAATATCAGCGATTGTAGTATCTTCTGTTTCACCTGAACGGTGTGATACAACTGCAGTATAACCAGCACGTTTAGCCATTTCGATTGCATCAAATGTTTCAGTTAATGTACCGATTTGGTTAACTTTGATTAAAATTGAGTTTGCAGTTTGAGTTGCAATACCTTTTGCTAAGTATTCTGTGTTTGTAACGAATAAGTCATCACCAACGATTTGGATTTTTGAACCAAGTTTGTCAGTCATTAACTTCCATCCGTCCCAGTCATTTTCATCCATACCATCTTCAATAGAGATAATTGGATATTTAGCAACTAGTGCTTCATAATAAGCTACTAATTCAGCAGAAGTAAATTCTTGTTTAGTAGATTTTTTGAATACGTATTTACCTTTTGATTTATCAAAGAATTCAGATGCTGCAACGTCAAAACCAATATATACGTCTTTACCAGCTTCGAAACCTGCTTGTTTGATTGCTAATAAGATTGTATCGATTGTATCTTCATTAGATGCTAAGTTTGGAGCGAATCCACCTTCATCACCTACTGCAGTACTTAAACCTTTTTTCTTTAAAATAGTCTTTAAATTATGGAAAATTTCAGCTCCCCAACGAATTGCTTCTTTAAATGATGGTGCACCTACTGGGTAAACCATAAATTCTTGGAAGTCAATTGGTGCATCTGAGTGTGCACCACCATTGATGATGTTCATCATTGGTACAGGTAATTGTTTAGCATTAAATCCACCTAGGTATTGGTATAATTCTAATCCTAATAAATCTGCAGCAGCTTTAGCAACAGCAATAGATACACCTAAGATAGCATTAGCTCCTAATTTACCTTTGTTTTTTGTACCGTCAAGTTCGATCATTTTTCTATCGATTGCAACTTGATCTAATACAGAATCTCCTAAAATAGCTGGTCCGATAATGTCGTTAACATTTTCAACTGCTTTTAAGACACCTTTTCCTAAATAACGGCTCTTATCACCATCACGTAATTCAACTGCTTCATGTTCTCCAGTTGAAGCTCCTGATGGTACTAACGCACGTCCGAAAGCACCTGATTCAGTTGCAACTTCAACTTCAATTGTTGGGTTACCACGTGAATCAAGAATTTCTCTTGCATAAACACTTGTAATAAATGGCATTTTGTTTCTCCTTATAAAATTTTTTAATGTTTTATCCATATATATTATACATTAATTTCATTTTTTTTCAATTATCCTCATGAATGAAAACGCATACTTAAAGATTCATATGAAATTATGTGTTGAAAGTTTTATCTTTATTTATATTTTTTTATAGATAATAGATAATCGTTTATAGAGTAAGAAAGTCATACCACTGACTAAACCAGAAATCACAATATTAAATGGAATCACTGCATATAAAATATAGAGTAACATATAGTTGGAAGCATCAATTCCTGGAATCACCAAAAGCATTCCTAAGACTGCATCAAATCCATATAAACTCATATAAAACGGTAAAATAAATAACCAGTTAGCAAGTATTGCAGTAATAATCCATACAACCATAATTGCAGCAGCTGATGTGATTGCTGTTTTCTTGTTTTTCTTTCTGTGATACATAATAGATGAGACCAAAACAGTTGCTAGTCCTATGACTAAGTCTGCAAGTTCACCTGTACCTAGTGTTGTTGAACCTGGTAGTTTCACAATAAATCGTATAATTGCGATGATAGATCCACTAATAGGTCCAAATAAATATCCACCTATATAGATAGGTACATTCGAAAAATGTATATCTAAAAATTGTGGAACAAACGGTAAAATAACACCTAATGGAAATTTTATAAAGTAATATAAAATAACTGATAAAGCGGACAATATGGATATTACAACCATCTTCTTTATCTTCTTTGGTTTATTTTCTATCTTATTTTCAGCTCTCCAAGCGAAAATAATTAATACAACTAAAGCAATCATGAATACAATAATTAATGTTAGTTCAATTATTGCCATGTTACTTTTTAGAAATTCTGTGATTTGATCAATCATTTGGTAAACTCTCCTTTAAAATAAAAAGTTACCCAAAAAAATTAATCGGGTAACAAAAAGACCTAAAAAAGGAATTCTCTCTTCTCTCATCCAGACTATACTGTCGGTACCTGAATCACACAGGTTCCTGCAATAAACATTGCTCGCAGACTTTAACTGCCGGTGAGGAATTACACCTCGCCCCGAAGATTATTAAATTGGATACAAAATAATTATATCACTATTTAATTCCCATAACTAATAATTTGATAAACTCTCCCATTTTTTAACAAAATACAAAATAGAATTCCTTCCTTAAATTTGTTATATTATTAACATTTCTTTTATTTTTTTGAAATATAGTATAATATACTTGGATTATGAAAAGAGGTATAACATATGAAAGAAAAATTCGCTGCATTAATCATCATGGATGGTTTAGGTATAGCACCTGCATCCGATTCAAATTCAGTTACTTTAGCAAATACTGAATATTTAGATAATTTATTAAAGACTTATCCAAACACAACTTTAGTGACATCTGGAGAAAATGTCGGATTACCTGAAGGACAAATGGGTAATAGTGAAGTTGGTCACTTAAATTTAGGTGCAGGAAGAATTGTTTGGCAATCTCTTTCTAGAATCAATGTTGCTATTAAAGACGGATCATTCTTCAAAAACGAAGCATTTATTAAAGCTGTTGAACATACTCAAAAATTCAATTCTAAGTTGCATATTATGGGCTTAGTTTCTGATGGTGGAGTTCATGCACATACAAGTCATTTCAAGGCATTATATGACTTTGCTAAACAACAAAACATTTTAGACAAAACTTATTTTCATGTATTTACAGATGGTCGTGATACACCTCAAGAATCTGGTTATGAATTCGTTAAATCCTTAGTTGATTATGGTTTTAACGTTGCAACTGTATCTGGAAGATACTATGCAATGGATAGAGATAATAACTGGGATAGAATTCAATTAGCATATGATGCAATGACACAAGGAAATGCACCTCACATTGATTCTGCATTAGAAGGTATAAAAATGTCATACGCATCAGGTGTTCAAGATGAATTTATCAGTCCTTTTGTAGTAAACACTGCTGGATTAATTGAAGATAATGATTCTGTGATTTTTGCAAACTTCAGACCTGATAGAGCTATTCGTATGGCTACTGCTTTATCAAACCCTGAGGCTACAAAATCTTTATACACAGAAGGTAAACCATTACTTGATGTAACTAAAGCTCCTAAAAACATATGTTTTGTTTCCATGATGCATTATAAAGAAACCGTAAAAGGTTTCTTAGCATATGAGTTACAAAAGTTTGATGATTTATATGGTGAAGTGATTGAAAAAAATGGTTTAAACCAAATTAGAGCTGCTGAAACAGAAAAATATGCACACGTAACATTCTTCTTTGATGGTGGTAAAGAAGTTCCACTCGCACATAGTACAAGAATCTTAGCTGAATCTCCTAAAGTTGCTACTTATGACTTAAAACCTGAAATGTCAGCATACGAATTAACAGATAAAGTTATTGCTGAACTACGTACAAATAAATATCAAACTATGGTGTTAAACTTTGCAAATCCGGATATGGTTGGTCATACAGGATCTATAGAAGCTACTACTAAAGCAGTTGAGGTTACTGTTGAGTGTGTTGGTAAAGTTACAGATGTCATCATTAATGAATTAGGTGGCGTTGCAATTATCTTAGCAGACCACGGTAATGCTGAAAAAATGAGAGATGAAAATGGATTACCTCATACAGCTCATACTACAAACTTAGTTCCTGTTGTCATTACTAAAAAAGGTATAGAATTAGAACCAGGTGCATTATGTGATGTTGCTCCTACTCTACTTGATTTATTAGGTATTGAAAAACCTGCAGCAATGACAGGTAAATCCTTAATCAAAAAATAAGTAAACTACTAAAATTAAAACCCGATATCATCTATCTTTCCTTGTTATAGGAAAATAAATATCGGGTTTTATTATATTAATGTTCCATCTGCTTCTATTACAATAACATGTACATCTTTTGTAAGGATCGTATTTGCATCAATGCCAATATAGTTCTTATACTCAAATATATCATTTGAATCTTTACCCAGTAAAAAATGATTAAGACTTTTTACATGTGTATGTCCAAATATATAAATATAATCGTCCTTAGTCATTTTAGTAATCATATCATATGCATTTGCAAAATCACTTATCACCCATGTCGACATATCATTTAAAACATAACCTGCGTGGATTAATCTATACTTACCTATTTCAAAAATATCTATCATTTCATGTAACATTTGTACTAAAAATGGATACTTCTTAATAATGCTATTTCGAATTTTATCGATTGATAAAGCATCTTTATCAGCAAATTCAATTAGCGTATTTCCTAATCCATTATGTTTAATATTGAAAATTCCATCGTTTTTACCTAATAAAAAATCTTCTAAATATGTATCGTGATTACCACGTATCATAATCAGTCTACCTAGTTTATGAAAATGTCTCAAATAACCTAAAACATAAAGATTTTCGACACCTCTGTCGAAATTATCCCCTAGTGAAACAAGAATATGATTGTTATCAACCATATCAAATCCTAATTTATCTAACTTTTCAACTAGTGGTTTTAACGTTCCATGAATGTCTGAAAATATAAAGTACTTTTTCAATCTGTGCACCTCTTTTTTATATTTTATCATTTATCAAATCTTTAACTGTAGTTAAAACACCACTTATGGTTTATAATATGATTATTGAATTGCTTTGAAAGGAATACATATAGATGCTACAAAAAACAATACTTAACCAGGCACATAAAGACCTTGGAGCAACCTTAATCGATTTTAATGGTTTTGAGATGCCACTTTACTATACAACAATTCAATCAGAGCATACTTCAGTTAGAAATGATGTAGGTATGTTTGATTGTTCACATATGGGAGAGATCTTTGTTGAAGGTAAGGATACATATAAATTTCTTAATTTTGCACTTTCTCAAAGGATCCTTAAAAATAATAAAATCCAATATGCACTTATTCTAAATGAAAATGGTGGTATTAAAGATGATTTAATGGTTTATCCATTAAGTGATCATGAGGCATTGCTTGTTGTAAATGCATCCAATACGATTAAAGATTATGAACATTTATTAACTTTAAAAGATGGTTTTGATATACGCATAACAAATGAAAGTTCATCATATGGATTAATTGCACTTCAAGGACCTCGTGCATCTAAAATACTTCAAGCATTACAAATTGAGGAACTTCCAAATTCAATGGATTTTAAAGAATCAAAGTTATTCGGTCATGATGTTATTTATTCTAGATCCGGTTATACAGGTGAGGATGGTTATGAATTTTATGGTAATGCAAAACTCATACAACTACTTTGGTCTAAATTTTATCAGTTAGATGTTAAACCCATAGGTTTAGGCGCTAGAGATACACTTAGATTTGAAGCTGCTATGCCGCTTTATGGGAATGAACTTGATGAAACTATCAATCCTTTTGAAGCTGGTCTAAAATTTTCTGTTGATATGACTAAAGATGACTTTATTGGTAAAAATGCACTATTATCTATAGAAAATGATTTAAAAAGAAAACTCGTTGGCTTCGAATTACTTGAAAGAAATGTAGCTAGATCTCATTACGATATATACAAAGATGATATTAAAATAGGTTATGTTACAACTGGTTATATGTCTATTACAACTCAAAAAGCTATCGGATTAGCATACATTGATATACCTTTTAGTAAACTTGGTACAGAAATTGAAATTGAAATTAGGCAAAAGCGTGTCAAAGCAATCGTTAGAGATAAAAAATTTATAAAGAAAAATAATAAAATTTAAGAGGAGAACAAATATGAATAAAAATGATGTATTATATGCACCAACCCATGAATGGATTTTTGTAGAAGGTAATCGTGCAAAAGTAGGTATTTCATCTTATGCAGCAATGCACTTAGGAGATATCGTATTCTTCGATTTACCTAAAGTAGGTAAAACATTTAAAAAGGGTGAAGTATTTGCTGCAGTTGAGTCTGTTAAATCTGCATCTGATATTTATCTACCAGTAAGTGGTACAGTCGTTTCTGTAAATGAAAAATTATCTTCTGAACCTCAACTTGTTGGTGAAGATCCATTTAATGAATTTATTGTAGAAATCGAATTATCCAATCCTTCTGATTTAAGTGATTTATTGGATGTCAACGCATACGAAGCAACATTATAATTTGTAAAGGAGCATATCATCTATGCATAAATATCAACCACATACAAAAAGTGACATAGATCATATGTTAAAAGTCATCGGTATAGATTCTATCGATGACTTATTTCATAAGATACCTAAAGCACTGAGATTCAATAAAACGTATCAAATACCTTCACAGTATTCTGATTTAGAACTCACCAATTTCTTACAGTCTCTTTCAAAAGAAAATCAAGAACTTAAGGTTTTTAGAGGACATGGTGCTTTTGATGTGTATACCCCTTCTATCGTCAAACAGTTAACATCAAGACAAGAATTTTTAACATCTTATACACCTTATCAACCTGAGGTGAGTCAAGGTACTCTACAATATATTTTTGAGTATCAATCGATGATTTGTGAGATTACTGGAATGGATATTACGAATGCTTCCATGTACGACGGTCCAACAGCTACAGCAGAAGCAATGTTTATGGCTCTTGCTGAAACAGGCAAGAAAAAAGTACTTATATCCAGTACGATGAGAGACCGTCAAATCGATGTTATTAAAACCTATGGGCATTTTAGAGATGTCGAATTTTTACTGGTACCTGAAAAAGATGGTATCACAGATTTATCTTATTTAGAGGACAATTTAAAGGATTCTGCTGCAGTTATCCTACAAAACCCAAATAAATACGGTATTATTGAAGATCTAAATTCTGTATCTAGTCTTGTTCACCAACACCAAGCCTTGTTTATTTTAAATACAGACCCAAGATCATTAGCTATATTAAAAACACCTAAAGCTTTACAAGTTGATATCGTAACAGGAGATTTACAATCTCTTGGAATACCACTATCTTTTGGTGGTGCATATGCAGGTTTTCTAGCAACAACCAAAGCACTAATTAGAAAGATGCCTGGTAGAATTTGTGGTTTAACAAATGATGTTGATGGAAAAAGAGCATTCGTCTTAACATTACAAGCCAGAGAACAACATATTCGTCGTGCGAAAGCAAACTCTAATATTTGTTCAAATCAATCCTTAATGGCTTTAAGTGTTGCAATCTATCTATCCGCTCTTGGTAAAGAAGGATTTAAAGATGTTGCTAATCTATCCTTAGATGGTGCTTACTATTTAAAAGATCAATTACTGAAACTTAATCATTTTAAACCATTTACAAATCACCCACATTTTAATGAATTCACATTAAAATTTAATGGAGATTACGATAAGTTCAATGATTATTTACTTAAATACGGATATTTAGGACCAGTTTTACAACATGACAACTTATTAACATTTGCTGTAACTGAAAAAAGAACCAAACAAGAAATCGATCACTTCATAGAATTGGTAGGTAAATTTCAATGATATACTATGATAAATTAATATTTGAGATTTCAAAACCAGGTCGTATAGGTCATAATACTCCTAAAAATGATTTTCCTAAAGCTGTATTACCTTCATCCTTACTTAGAGATGAGGATGCAATGTTACCTGAGGTTTCTGAACTTGATGTTGTTAGACATTATACAAATGTTTCTAAGAAGAATTTTGGCGTTGAATCAGGATTTTATCCACTTGGTTCTTGTACAATGAAATATAACCCTAAAATTAACGATGAATTAGCAAGTCTTTCAGGATTTCAAAACATTCATCCACTTCAACCCATTACGCATGCACAAGGTTTTTTAAGGATTTATAACGAATTATCTATTTATTTATCTGAAATCACAGGTATGGATGCTTATTCTCTAAATACTTATGCTGGTGCACAAGGTGAATTAGCTGGATTAATGATTATTAAAAAGTATCATGAAGATAGAAAAGATTTTAAGAGAAAATTAATTATTGTTCCTGATAGTGCACATGGTACCAACCCTGCTTCTGCTACTGTTGCTGGTTTTGATGTATTAGAGATTCAATCTAATCCAGATGGAACAGTGAATATGGATGCTTTAAGAGCAAGTTTAAGTGATGAGGTCGCAGGATTAATGCTTACAAACCCTAACACTGTTGGTATGTTTGAAAAAGATATTTTAGAGATATCTGACTTAATTCATGATTGTGGTGGTTTATTGTATTATGATGGTGCAAACCTTAATGCTTTATTAGGTGTTTCTAGACCTGGAGATATGGGATTTGACATTACACATTTAAACTTACATAAAACATTTTCAACTCCACATGGTGGTGGTGGTCCAGGATCTGGCCCAGTTGGAGTCAAATCATTTTTAGCACCTTACTTACCAGGACCTATAGTTGAAAAAATAGATTCCAAATATCACTTGGTTACACCTTCTCAAACCATCGGACCATTATCAAATTTCTATGGTAATGCATCTGTCTACTTAAGAGCATATGTTTATATCTTAACGCTTGGTAAAGAATACATACCAATGATTGGTAAACTTGCAACCTTAAATGCGAACTATATCAAAGAATCATTAAAAGACTTATTCAAATTACCGATTAAAGAACATGCTATGCATGAATTTGTTTATGATGGCTTATTAAATAACCCACACCAAATTAAGACACTTGATATTGCAAAAAGACTTCTGGATTATGGTATCCATGCGCCTACAATCTATTTCCCATTAACATTTAGTCAATCGCTCATGGTTGAACCTACTGAATCAGAAAGTCTAGAAACACTCGATCACTTCATCGAAACGATGAGAACCATTGTTGATGAATCAAATCAAAACCCTGACATGATAAAAACAGCTCCACATCACACAATCGTTAGACGTTTAGATGAAGCAAAAGCTGCAAGAAATCCTATTGTCAAATTTAAAGACATTATCTAATACTTAGGTACAATGTAAATTTTAATACATTGTACCTTTTTTTATAGTTTTTCAACCTTTTTAAAATATGCGATGTAAAATGTAAGTGAAGGGTAGGTGTTTATAATGCTTTACTTCATAACAGGTGCACTTGGACATTTAGGTTACAATATCGTTTTAAAATTGTTAGAGGAAAAACAACATATAAGAGCTCTAGTTTTACCAGGTAGTGATATCACACCCTTAAAAAATCCTTTGATTGAAGTTTTTTTTGGTGATGTAACTTCTCTTGAAGATTTAAATCGTTTTTTTGATTTGTCTAATACTTCTTTTAAATATTCAGAGGTCGTTGTTATACACTGTGCAGGAATTATATCTATTTCAAGCAAGTATACTAAGAACATGTATCTTGTCAATGTTGATGGCACTAAAAATATGCTAGACCTTTCCATCTTAAAAAGAGTGAGTCATTTTATTTATATTTCTAGTGTTCATGCGATTAGAGAATTACCTAAACAAAGAGTAATGACAGAAATCACGCAGTTTGATCCTAAATTTGTCTATGGTCATTATGGAAAGTCCAAAGCTATAGCAACTTCCTATGTGAAAGAATATTATGTTAAAGGCTATCCTATAACAATCATTCATCCTTCAGGTATAATCGGACCAAATGATTTATTAAATGGTCATACAACAGAATTAATCAAAAATTATTTGAATAAGAAAATGTCAACCAGAGTAACTGGAGGATATGATTTTGTCGATGTAAGAGATGTTGCTGAAAGTATTTTATCCTTATCTAAACTTAAGAAATATGGTTTTTATATCGTATCCAATAGAAACATCCAAGTCAAAGAAATCTTTGAAACACTTAAAAAGATAAGTGGCAGAAAAACATACATTAAAGTATTATCACTTACATTTGTAAGAATTTTATCCCCTATTATAGAATCTTATTATCATGCTAAAAAACGTATTCCTTTATTTACGAATTACTCACTTTATACATTAAGTTCTAATGCTTTATTCAGTCATGAAAAACTAGACCATACCATTTTCTATCAACCCAGAGACTTAGAAGAAACTCTATTAGATACTGCAAACTACTTAATTTCAACCAATCAAATCCAAGATCCAAAAATTATTCAACATATTAAAGAATTTACAATAAACAGAAAAGAAAAAAAACCTCTATGAGGTTTTTTCATACTTACGAATGCTTCATAATTATTTTGTCGACAAATGATAATGTGTATTCTAAAAAATCACTTGTGTCACATATTTCATAATTTGTACCTAAAATTTCACCAAAGTAATACCTGAAATAATCTATTTCTCCATGATAATCTGGAAAAACAATACGTATTCTATTGGATATAAAATGCTCAATTTGATAGATACCTTTTTCACTTTTAAAAACAATCAAGTTTTCATTTTCCTCAATTAAGGTGAGTTCCTCTTGATATTTTTCCAAGTACAGCTTACAAAATATGTTATGAAGTTTTTGAATTCTTGATAGATTAGTCTTCTTGTTCAATATCGTAATGTTTATTAGGCTTTGTTTCAGCTTTTACAAATAACTTCGTATCTGCCGGAAACAATATATGGTAGATAGGAATAAGTAAAAATACCAACCATCCTGGATGCCAATAACCAAATGATCCTAAGACAACAAAAATAACTACAATCAATAATGAAAAAGTCATTCTAAATTGTTTTAACCCAACAAAATAAGGAACAATTGGTATAAGTAGGAAAGCAAGCCAACCCGGATGCCATAATCCCCAAACTAAACCTAATGTTAGGAATATTAAAAGTGATATTAAAGGTGTTGCTGCTACCACTCTTCTTTGCCATGTGAATTTAAACATTATCTATACCTCCGATTAATAATTCTAACGAATCTATTGCAGATTCGATGATTTCTTGTAACATATGATTCTTATAATAAATAATGAATACATCACTATTTGAATCTATAAAATCCATTCGATGTATCAAAGTTAAAAATGCTAATTTTGCTTCTATGGATTGATCTTTTATCGAACACGCTTTGACCTCACAACATAAGAATAACTTATGATATGCTGCATAATCCTTTATAAGTAAATGGTGTTTTTCAAGATATTTCATAAATATAATAATATGATTTCTAATACTATTTATATCTTTTTCAGTTTTTAGTATATGAAGCATACTTTTAAATGTTTGGATATGTTTTTTATAAGTAATCATATGTATCTAGTATAACATAACCTGCACCAAGTATCTTAGAACCGATATGTGCTCCAACTGTCGGTGTGATTGTTGAAACCAAACACTCATGAACATTATCCATTTCTTTTAAAATGCGTTCCCTAAACTTTAAAGCATCCTCTAACCTATTTGTATGTAAAACCATATAAGTTACTTTTTTATAGGATTTTGCTTCATCTTTAATACGCATGAACATGCTCTCGGTTGCCTTATGGTGTGTACGAACCTTCTCAATAGTTTCTATCTTACCATCTTTAGTTAGGGATAAGATAGGTTTGATTTTTGCTAGTATACCAATCGTTCCAGTAATATTTGATAATCTACCATTCTTAATTAAATACTTCAAATCATCTACAACAAAATATGCTTGCATTTGATTTCTAAGTTCTAATATCTCTTTTTCAATCTCATCAGGGTTTTTCCCCATAGAAGCTAGCTTTTCTGCAACAGATACTAAATACCCTTGTACAAGCGTTGCAGCTTTAGTATCAATAACTTTAAAGTTAATACCGGATACTTCACTTTGAACCAATCTTTTAATGTGTTTACCATAAGCTGAAAGATTTGTAGAGATTGGAAAATGAATGACATCCGTGTACCCTAGTTTTTTATACTCTATTACTTTATCTAAAACTTCACCTAATGTAGGTGCGGATGTGGTTGGTACAACATGTTCTTTTTCCAATCTTAAATAAAACTCATCAGCTGTGATATCCACACCATCGGTTAATGTTTCATCTCCGAAATGGATAGTTGTTTTTGTGATTTTAACTTGATGTTTAAAAGGTGCATACTCTAATCCACTGGATGAATCTGCTGTAAATCCTATTTTCATAATGAGTATCCTTTCAATAAATCCATACTATACATCATGACTTCTTTTTGTAAGTCTTGATCTAAATTAATTTTAGCATGTTTTTCAATTTTATTACCCTTATATAATTCAATCGGTACCTCTTGATTTTTCTTAATGATTGACTTGATATGTCCAGCAACTTGATTAGGGTCTTTAATAAACAATCTCACGCCACCTTCTAAAAATCTTAAAGGTTTAGGAATCATGTGTCGAATTTGATTCGTAAATACAATTCCAGGGTTGATTAATTTGATTTTTAAATCATTATGTATTGTTGCTAAATGGTGAAAGTATAGTCTTGAGAATAACTTTGAAATACCATATATTTTTATTCTGCCATATTGACTCATCATCGATATCTCATCCATATAAAATTTTTTACTTGCTGACATGGATGTTGTATGAAGTATCGTTTTTTCAGATGAGTTTAATACATTTTCTAATAAAATCTCATTCATGAGTAGCATGGATAAGTAATTGATTTGTAAGGCTTCTAAATGTCCATCTTTTGTCCAAGCATTTTTAGTTTGAGGGACAGCTCCTGCATTATGATATAAATAATCAATTTGCGGATGGTTTTTTTTAATTACGTTACTTACTTGATAGACATCTTCTAACTTACCAAAGTCCATTACATACGTAAAAATACGTCTTTTTGGAACTTCTTTTTTTACAAATTTTTCAAGCTCATCTAAAAGTAGTTGGTTTCTTCCAACTAAAATTAAATCAAATTGATCATCCATGAGATGATATACAAGTGCTTTACCTATACCACTTGTGGAACCTGTAATGAGAATTGTTTTCATATTAATCTGTGAATTGGAATATATCCAATTGTCTTCCATTTTGACGTTTACTTTCATCAATTCTTTGCCACTTCGAACTTCTACCTTTACCAAGTGGTTGGATTAAACCTTCATCTTTTAATCGTTTTAATGTACGGTCAATTGTAATCAAGGAAACCGTAGGATGTGCAAGTCTTATATCTTCTTTAGAGAAAATCTCTTTACCGTTTCTAATGGTAGCTTCGATATTATCGCTCTTATTTAATTTCTTTTCAAATGAATATTCTCTGGCAAAATCATTGACATGATCATATGCATTATTTAGAATATCCATAATAAACTTAGATAAAAGATCGGTATTTGGATAACCTGTATTATAGTAATAATTTGCTTGATTTAAAGCGAGTTTATATTGTTCCTGCTGTTTATAAAAGTATTCAAAAAATGAAACATACTTAAATACATTAAAATCTCTAAGTAAAAATGCATATAGAATGATGTATGCAATCAACTCATTATGAGATGAGAAAACAGATGCATTGACATAATCTATATAAAAATTTGTTATCAGTTGTAATAACTCATATTGTTTTGTTTTTTGTTGTGTATTGTATTCTTTGATTAATAGTTCCAAATGCTCTTTTAAACTAATCGTTTTTTTAGAAGAAAATAATGTTCCATCTGGTTTGCCTTCAGTGACTCTAAATTTTATAGGTTCATTATCTTTTGAAAGCATACGTGCTAAATTATCAAATTCGTTAGGAAAGAGTTCAAAATCTTTAGGGAATTTTTGAATCGATGAAAGTGCATGTTTGATATTAATCATTAATGTTTCAGCTTTATTTTTAGCCACTAACTTCTTTTTAGCAATGAGTTTAAGCCTTGCATCCGTTAGTGGCATATTTAACAACTTACCAATGTAAAAAACATTACTTTCTATCGTCTTTTTCAAGAATACATCTTTATCTTTATTAAATAATTCATCATAAAAGAACTCTTTACCCTTAGATTCATAAACTCTAATGAATAATAGAAGTGTCTCTGTTGATACTTGAAGTCTTGACATGTTAGAAAGTGCGATCATGTTTATTATCCTTTATTAATCGTGGAATGGTGAACCACCAATAAACTCAAGTAAAATTGAGTTTGATGGAATCAATGTAGAATCAATTTCTTTGAAATATTTCAAGAATTTGACCAATCTATTTGCAGTAATATAGTGTTTATCATCTTTAGGAACTTGTAAAAGATGAGGTAAAGCAAATTTGTTTAAAACAAGTAATTCATAGGTCAGTTCAGAGTTATAAATGAAGTTTGCAGTTTCTTGATGTGGATAAATCCATCTAAATTCACCACGACGAACACTACTCCACATATCCAGTGTTTGAGTCACTGGTGTATTTCTATATTTTTGATCTCTAACCATACGGCGGATTAATCTTAAGTCTGTCAGTGACAATGGATTATGATCATCAATATGAACTTGTGTATTTGGTGAAATAAAGATTTTGAATTTTTGATGGTTTGGAATAAGGTCTGTTAATTTATCATTTAATGCATGAATACCTTCAATTAAAATAGGAGATCCTTTTTTCAAAGTAATACTTGGTCCTAAAACACGTTTTCCTAGTTTAAAGTCAAATATCGGCATGGATACAGCTTTACCCATGACCAAGTCTGCCATATCTTGATTGAACTTCTTAACATCCAGTGCTTCAACGTGTTCTAAATCTGGGTTACCATCACTATCTTTAGGTGCTTCTGTCTTAGGTTTATAGTAATTATCCATGGATATCATCATAGGTTCAATACCTTTTGCTAAGAGCTCAATACGTAAACGATTTGTAAATGTTGTTTTACCAGAGGATGATGGTCCAGCAACAGCAATCAATTTAATATCTTCGATATTTTGAGCAATTTGATTACCTAAGTCAGAAAGCTGATTATTATGTTTTGTTTCGCAAAGATTCACGAAATCTACTTGTCTGTCTCTAGTTTCACTATGTTTATTGATATTTGCAATGGTATCTCCACCAATGATCTTACCCCACTTGTAAGCTTCTTTAAGAGATTTACCAAATGTTTTTGATCAACAAATTCTGGTAATTTGCCCATTAATTCCGCTCTTGGGAAGAATATTAAGAATCCAGGATGATAAAATTTCGCATCAAAGATTGTTAAATAACTTGTATTAGGTAACATATAACTAAACATATAGTTAATATAACTACCTGATTGATATAAGTTAACATGGTTTTCTTGTCTTAATTTTAAGGTTTCAATTTTATCTAAATAACCTTGTTTTGTGTAAAGTTCTGTTGCCTCTTCTTTTGTTACAGAAATTCTCTTAATATCTTCTTTTCTTGCAATAATCTCACGAACTTTGCTTAATATTTGATCGTAAAGTTCAGTTGAAAATTCTTTATTATCAATCGTTGCAAGTATAGCTCTTGAAATTGAGTATGAAAAACGAATTTTTAATGATGGATCAATTTCATAAACTGCCTTAGCAAATACATATCTCAATGTTGCTTCATATATACGCATACCTGAATGTGATTCTAAATTTCTAAACTCTACTTTTGCATCTGTAAAAAGTACATAAGAGAGTTCTCTCATACGACCATTAACTGTTGCAAACATTGCATCATGTATAGAAAGTGATTCTGCAATTTTTTCAAGAGTCATTGGCTCTTTTAATTCTAATTCTTGTTGATTTACAACAACTTTCATATTATCCTCTATTCTTCATCGAACAAATCTAGTCTCGATAATCTTATTTTTTGGTTTTGTTTTGTTTCTATCGTTTCTTCTAATACTTTAGGTACAACTTCTTCTTGTTTAACAACCTTTTTAGTGACTTTTACTTCAGTTTCCGGTTCAACAGATGGACTAATTTCTATATAGTAACCATCCTCAATCATTTTTTTACCAAATTTATTATTAGAATATTTTAAATCCTGTAAATCTGTTTCTAATAATTCCTTACTGGATAAGAGTCTTACTTTTACATTCTCTTTAATTTGTTGTTTGGATGCTCTAGCAGCCGAAACAATAAAGTGAGGTGATGTTTTGATACGTTCAATTAAAATAATACCTCTTCTGTTCCTTGCATACTTTGGAAGTTCAGACACTGTATCTTTGATGACATGTCCACGAGATGTTAAGAAATAAAAATCATCTGTCGGTTTTGCATAAAATGCAACTGCAACCTCGTCATGTTCACCTAACGCCATGGATTTTACACCACCTGCTTGTAATCCATAAAGTGGTAATTCTGATGTTTCAAATCGAAGGATATAACCATTTTTAGAAATCGATATGATATTTTCAAGTTCATTCATATCCACAAAAATGAGTTCATCATCTTTAGATAACTTCATTGCACGAATAGGTTTATTAAAACGTGTCACTTCAAGGTCGGTTAAATTAACTTGTTTCATCAAGCCTTGTTTAGAAGTTAGGAGTAACTTTGTATCATTTTTAAATGTTTCAATAGCATAAACTTTGATAACTTTCTCATTCTTTTCAATCGGAATGATGTTATTGATGTATACCCCTAAATCCTTCCATTTTTGGTCTTCAATCTTATAAACCGGTAGGAATAAATAATTACCTAGGTTTGTAAAGATAATCAGTGTTTGTAATGTATTGACCTCTTTTTCAAACAGTAATGCATCATTTTCTTTTAATCCAACTTCTTTTGATGCATTAAATGATCTTAAGGAAGAACGTTTAACATACCCATCTTTCGTAATACCAATGATGGTTTGTTCGTCTGTAATCAAGTCTTTTTGATCAATCTTAATATTTTCAATCTCATCTTCAATTAATGATCTTCTTTCATCACCTAAAGTATTTTTGACTTCCAATAATTCTTTTTTAATGGTTTTAAGCAATACTTTTTCATTAGATAAAATCAAGTTCAGTTCAATGATTTCTTGGTTTAATTGATCACGTTCCTTCATTAAAGCTTCAATGTCCGTAGATGATAATCTGTACAGTTGTAACATAACAATTGCTTCAGATTGAAGTTCACTAAACCCAAATTTTTCTTGGATATTGATTTTTGAATCGGATTTATTATTAGACTTACGAATAACATCAATGACTTCTTGAACAACTGATGTCATTTTGATTAAACCTTCAACAATATGATTTCTCTTCATTGCACGTTCTAATTCGAAATTTGAACGATTGGTAATGACTTCTTTTTGATGTTCTATATAAACTTTTAAAAGTTCTAAAACACCACAAAGTACAGGACGATTTTTTAGAATTGCTACCATATTGTAGTTATAACTAATTTGTAAATCTGAATTTTTAAACAAGTAATTCAACATTAATTGTGAATCTGCGCCTTTTTTAAGGTCAATAGCAATTCTTAACCCTTCTTGGTCTGTTTCATCACGAATTTCTAAAATATCTTCAATATTGTTATTAATTCTCAAAGTATCTATTTGTCGAACCAAATCTGCTTTAACAACTTCATATGGTATTTCAGTTACAACAATACGATCTTGTGACTTAGATATTTCTTCTATCGCTGTTTTTGAACGAATAATAACTTTTCCGGATCCTGTTTTAATTGCTTGTTTAATGCCATCTATACCTTGTACAATACCACCTGTTGGAAAATCTGGCCCCTTAATAAAGTTCAACATATCCATATCGGTTAAATCCGGATTATCGATTAAAGCCATTGTAGCATCAATAACTTCTTTTAGGTTATGAGGTGGAATCTTTGTTGCATAACCTGCAGAAATCCCCATTGCACCATTAACTAATAAATTTGGAAATTTTGCTGGTAATACTGTAGGTTCTTGTTCTTCATCATCAAAGTTTGGTACAAAATTAACAGTTCTTTTATCGATATCTTTTAATAAATAATCAGCTTCTTTTGAAAGTCTTGCCTCAGTATAACGCATTGCTGCAGCTGAGTCTCCATCAATGGAACCATTATTCCCATGCATATCTACCAATGGGATACGCATTTTAAAGTCTTGACTCATACGAACCATTGCATCATAAATCGATGAATCACCATGTGGATGGTATTTACCCATAACATCTCCAGCAATTCTTGCTGATTTTTTATGTGGTTTATTAAAGTTAACACCCATTTGTCCCATGGCATATAAAATACGTCTTTGAACTGGTTTTAATCCATCTCTTGCATCCGGTAATGCTCTATCTTGAATGATATATTTAGAGTATCTACCAAAGCTTTTTGCCATAATGTCTTCAAGTAATGTTTTTTGTATTTTTTCACTGACAAATTGATCTAGTTTTTTGCTTATTTTGCTCATTTGCTTTTACCTTCTATATCAAAATCATCGGTTACTTCAAAATCCACATGAGATTCAATCCATTCTCTTCTTGGTTGAACTTGATCGCCCATGAGTGTTGAAATGTATTTATCTGACACATTATAATCATCTACTGTTACTTGAATAAGCGTTCTACTTTCAGGATTCATGGTTGTTTCCCAAAGTTGAGCAAAGTTCATTTCACCTAAACCTTTATAACGTTGAATGGTATAAGATCCTTCAGTTTTATCTAAAATCTCTTTTAATTCATCATCACTCCAAGCGTAGACGATATCTTCTTTTTTAGATTTTTTTCTTGAAACTTTGTATAACGGTGGTTGAGCAATATAGAGTCTTCCATCTTCTATGAGTGGCTTCATATATCTAAAGAAGAATGTTAAGAGTAGTACTTGAATATGTGCACCATCATCATCAGCATCCGTCATAATGATTACTTTTTTATAATTACATTTAGTAATATCAAAATCTTCACCAAAATCAGCACCAATAGTATAAATCATGGTTGAGATTTCTTCATTTTTTAAGATCGTCTCAGTATTGGTTCTTTCAGTGTTAATAACTTTACCTCTAAGGGGTAATATCGCTTGATATAAACGGTTTCTACCTTGTTTTGCAGAACCTCCAGCAGAATCCCCTTCGACTAAGAATAATTCATTGATTTGTTTATCCTTACCTTGTGCTGGTGTAAGCTTACCTGATAAAATAACTTCTTTTTTACTTCTTTTTTTACCTGCTCTAGCATCTTCTCTAGCTTTTCTAGCTGCTTCTCTAGCCTGAGATGCTGCAATTGCTTTACCGATGATTTTAGATGCTATATCACTATTTTCTTCAAGATATGTATTAAACTTTTCATAGAATACAGCTTCAAGTGCATTTCTTGCTTCCGGAGTACCTAGTTTTGATTTAGTCTGTCCTTCAAATTCAAGAATCGCTTCTGGAATTCTCAATGAAACTATGGCGGTTAATCCTTCTCTAATATCCACACCATCAATATTATCGTCTTTTTCTTTTATAAAATTATACTTTCTAGCGTAATCATTGATCACCTTAGTAAGTGCACTTTTAAATCCAACCTCATGTGAACCACCATCTTTTGTACGTACATTATTTACAAAAGATATAATGTTATCTTGATAACCATCTGTATATTGAAGTGCAACCTCAACTTCAATAACAGCTTGCTTACTTGCACTAAAATTACCTTCTACATCTTTAACTTCATGTAAGGTATTTTTTCCTGTATTTAAAAGTTCAACATAAGCTTTAATACCATCATCATATTTAAATGATTCTTTTAAGTTTTTTCTTTGGTCGCTTAAATTGATTTTTAATCCTTTGATTAAAAATGCTGATTCTTTTAATCGTTCTTTAATTGTTTCATAATTATAAAGTGTTGTTGAAAATATCGTAGGGTCCGGTTTAAACCATACTTGTGTACCTGTTTTCTTAGAATCTCCTATACGTTCAAGAGGTAAGATCTTTTTACCACCATTTTCAAAGCGTTGTCTAAACATTCCACCATCTTTAAAAACAGTTACCTCAAGTGCAACCGATAAGGCATTCACAACAGAACTACCCACACCGTGTAAACCACCTGCAACCTTATAAGAACCATCACCACCAAATTTACCACCTGCGTGTAAAACAGTAAAAATAACCTGTGTCGTTGGTACACCGGATTGATGCATTTTATAGGGCATACCTCTTCCATTGTCTAAAACTTCGATGGAGTTATCTGCTTTAATGGTGACTGATATTTCATCACCAAAACCAGCTAGAACTTCATCCATAGCATTATCAACAATTTCCCAAACAAGGTGATGTAGACCACGTTGATCTGTGGAACCAATGTACATACCTGGTCTTTTTCTGACGGCTTCTAATCCCTCTAATATTTGTATACTTGTTTCATCATAATTTTTTTGTGCCATTAAATACCTCTTCGTGTCTATCTATTACCATTATACAATAAAAGATAATCATTTATATATTGATGATTATCTTTATTGGTCTTTTTTATAAATAAATCGTGTTATTGTCTGGATCTGTATAAAGTCTAGATCCTCGGTTTAATCCATTAATTTTTTCAATATCTGATGCACTTAACACGAGTTCTTGACCTTTAAAGTTTTCCAATAAACGTTCTTCGTGAACACTTTTTGGTATCATGACTATATTTCTCATTAAACCCCATGCAATAATCACTTGTGATACGGTAGCACCATAATCCTTAGCAATTTCAGTGAGTGCCTCAAAGGTTTGTCCTTCAAATACTTTACCTTTAGCAAAAGGTCCATAGGAAGTCATTTGTATGTCATGTTCAACTAAAAATTTATGTAATGCTGTTTGATTAAGAAGTGGATGACATTCAACTTGATTGACTTGTGGTTTAATTTTAACATTCTTTAATAGTGCAGTTAAATGATGTTTTTGGAAGTTTGATACCCCTATAGCTCTAAACTTCTTAGCCTCATAATAAGACTCTAAAACACTCCAAACTAATTGATTCATGGCATCATCCTGATTAGGCCAATGAATCAACATCAAATCAATATACCCTATATTTAAGCGTTCCAAACTTTCATCTAATGCTTTCATAATTAAGGATTTATCACCTAAATAATGTTTAGCTATTTTAGATGTTACAAAAATTTCTTCACGTGGAATTAATGAATCTCTAATTGCTTTACCTACATCGGATTCATTACCATACATAATTGCTGTATCAATATGTCTGTAACCCATCTTGAGTGCAGAAAGTACCGTTTCATAAGCGGATTCTCCCGGTTCTACTCTAAATGTTCCTAATCCAAATGCTGGCATTAAAACCCCGTTATTGAGTTTAAACTGTTTCACTAATTTTCCTCCTTTAATTGTTGAATTTTATCACTTGTTAAATCACTAATTAATACAAACAACATTTTTCTTGCTTGTTCTAAATCAAAATAGTCTGCCATTGCAACACTGCTATGAATATATCTTGCAGGTAAACCAATCGTAGTTGATAAAATACCTTCATGCATATCAATTGCTTTAGCAGCATCCGTTCCACCCATAGAAATATAAGGTTGGTACTTGATTTTATGTTTTAATGCGAGTTCTTTAAAATAATCTTTGAGTGAGAATAACATAATATTCTTAGGATCAAATATTCTTAATAAAAATCCGTCCCCTAATTTTCCTGATGCACTCGCTTGATATAAATCGTTTAAAGGTGATGAATCTAGCGCAATAAATAAATCTGGTTTAAATAGATTAGTTGAAGTTTCAGCACCTCTTAAACCGACTTCTTCTTGAACGGTTGCTCCTATAGCTAAATTAAAATCAAAAGTTTCATCTTTAAATTTTTCAATAGCTTCTAAAGCTAAACCACAACCAAATCTGTTATCAATAGATTTAGCCATAAATCTTTTTTGATTCACCGTTTCTATATAGGGTGTATCAAATAAAACCATATCACCTAATTTAATACCATAACTTAATGTTTCTTCTTTAGATTCTGTTCCTATATCAAGTAATAGATTTTTTATCTCTAGTACATTTTTTTGTTTTAAGTGAGGTGGCACACTACCTATGATTCCTGGTATTTTTTTACCTTCTTCTGTGTATACATAAAGTATTTGAGAAATAAAAACATCCGCAGATAATCCACCAATTGGAAGTAATTCAATTGCTCCATTATCTTTAATACCACGAACCATTAAACCGACTTCATCCATATGACCTGCAATCAAAACTGTTAAAGCATTTGGATTAGATGATTTCTTATATGCAAAAACACTACCCAATTTATCTTTTACAATTTGGTATTGTGGATATTTTTTAATCACTGATTCCATATATGATCTTACAAAATGTTCATGACCTGATATTCCAGGTATGGTTGTTAAATTTTCATAGTGATTCATGTTTTTTTACCTCAGCAATTAATTGATAAATAGGTCCTTTTGTTCTTTTCTTTTCCTCATACTCTGTCATGTAATCAGAGACTGGAAGATTCCAATCACATTCTAAAATATTAAAATTTGCTGTACCAAAATATTGGAATGAATCAATAAATAAATCCGGATGATCTGTTCTTAAAATGACTCTTCCATTAGGACTTAACATATCTTTATATTGATTTAACTTTGTTGGATAAGTCAGTCTTCTTTTATGATGTCTTTTCTTTGGCCATGGGTCGGAAAAATTAAGCTGAATTAAATCAGCTTTACTTGTTTTTAAATATAGTGGTAATTTCTCAGCATCATCACAAATTATTAATAGATTATTTAAATTAAGTGCATGTCTTTTTTGTGCAAGTCGATAACAAACGTTTTGATCTCTTTCAACTGCAATAAAAAACTCATCCTTAAAATCATTTGCAAGTGAGGTGATGAATCTACCCTTACCACTGCCAATTTCTAATGTGATTTTTTTATTTGAAGGAATACTTGCTAAAAGAGGATCCATACATACATCTAACTCTTTTAAATTATCAAGTGTTGCCTCTTTGATTTTCTTCTGTCTCATCTTTACTATCCTTAATAAATTTTCTAGCAATCCAAATGCCAATCGGAACTAAAATAAGCCCTATGACCCACATTAACCAATGAGTTTTTACATCAAAGATATCCACAGGTACATCCTCTAATAATAGTTCATCTTTCAAACTAATCATTATGTTTATAGGTGCAGCAATGACAATACCTAAAATGACTTGGTAAAATGTTTTTGGGAATTTCTTTAATACAAAGCTGATCACTTTTGCAAGTATGATAAATGCTAAAATGAGTCCTATAACAACATAGATAAGCGTTGGAATGTTTTGCATAAGCAAATCTATATTTAATGTAACAACCGCTTCTATCATTGTCTTACCTAAGAAAATGAGTGGTGTATAAAAACCAATGACTAATAATAGCATTGTTCCACTTAAACCTGGAACAATCAAACTTAGTGCAAGCATCATGCCCACAACAATCCAAATCATGAAATTCGCATCTGTTGATCCTTGGTTATTTAAACCTTGTCCAAATATGGTGATACTAAGCATAAGGAGAAATGAAAGGACTGTAATAGATATCCATTTAAACTTTTGATGTTCTTGTTTAGACAAAACATAAACTTCTGGTAATCCACCGAGTATTAATCCGATAAATAGTAGTGTTGAAGGAAGAGGTATCAAATAAAATATATTTGCAATCACTAAAAATCCTAGTAAAACTCCAATAAGTATTCCTAATAAGTATTCCCATATGGATATAACCGCTTTGATAGGAGTCTTGGTAAGTTCATCGAGTGCACGTATGAGCTTTGCATATACGTCAAAAGAAGCTGCAATCATACCACCACTAACTCCAGGTAAAATTGAGCCTATTCCAACTAAAATACCAATCATTATTTTTTTAATCATTCTTTAACTTGTCCCAAACCCTCTTGAATCATGAAATTGGTTAAACCTTCAATAGCTTCTGCTGCATCTTCACCTTCAGCTTGAACTTCAACTATTTCACCGTTATAAATACCTAAGCTCATGACACCCATGATACTCTTGAGGTTTACAGTACGATTAAATGCAGATAAACTGATCTCTGATTGATAACTCATAGCCTGGTTTACCAAACGTGTTGCAGGTCTTGCATGTAATCCATACTCAGACACAATGACGAATTTTTGTTTCATTATTTTACCTCACTTATCATTTTTTCTAATACATTTTTAATTTCTATAGCATTTTCTTTGATTAATAATTTGAGTTCGTTTCCTGTTAAGAAACCAACGATACCTTGAGATTTAAGAAGTGTTTGAGAAACCATTTTTGGATTTATTAAACCGATCTTTAATCGTTTATCTTCAAGTCTTACCATGTTTAAATTAGTTATGCCACCAAGTGCATCTACTAACCCATTTACATCTATTTTTTTAGTCTCAGTTTCAGTTAATGTTACTCTCTTATGATATATATATAGATATATCACTCCCAAAAGAATGACAATTATTGAGATAATGAGTGTAATTATTTGTCCATCTGTCATATTATCACGTTCCTTAATTCTTATTATATGTTTTTTTCGTTAAAAATACAACGCTTACACAAATTTGTTATGTTATAATAACGATATTAAATCTAAATAAGGAAACATAAACATGGACTATATAATTGAACTTATTAAATACATCATTCTAGGGATCATTCAAGGAATCACTGAAATCTTTCCAGTTTCATCATCTGGGCATCTCGTTTTATTCTCACATTTATTTATGGGTGGGGAAGATCTTAATCAAAGTCTCACATTATTTTTGATGATTACAAACATTGGTTCATTTCTTGCTCTTTTAATTTTTTATATTAAAGATGTAAAGGAGTTAATTGTAGATTCGTGGAAGTTTGTATTTACCAAAGAACGTGAAAAAAGCCAACAGAACTTCTTCTATGTTTTAAAACTCATCATTGCTGTTGTTCCAATAGGTATCGTTGGGCTATTATTCAAAGATCTAATTCCAACAAATCTACTTTCTGTTGGAATATCCTTAATTGTTACTTCATTACTGTTACTTGGAATTTATTTACTAAGACATAGAACATTTGAAAATGATATAACATACAAAAACGCATTAATTATAGGTTTATTTCAGATGTTTGCAGTACTTCCGGGCTTAAGTCGTTCTGGTATTACAATGGTAGGTGGATTATCTCAACGTATTACACTTTCCAAGGTTATTAAATTTTCATTTTTAAGTTATTTAATTGTTAGTATTCCAGTATCTTTATTAGGTTTGTATGATGCAATAAAAAATCCTGGAACAATTGATATTCTAGGATTCTCATTAGCATTTATATTTAGTTTTATATTTTCATACTTAACTGTACACGTTATGTCTAAGTTTGTGAAAGTTAAAAATTTAATATGGTTTTCGATTTATGCCTTCACAGTCGGCATTATATCCATTATACTCTTTATTATTTAAGAAACATACTATCGCCGAATGAAAAGAAGCGATAGTTTTTTTTTACTGCTTCATTATAAATTTCTAAAACTTTTTCTCGGTTATAAAATGCAGAAACTAACATAATCAATGTAGACTTTGGTAGATGAAAATTTGTAATGATTGCATCAACGACTTTAAATTGATATCCTGGATAAATAAATATATCTGTAGAATAATGTCCATGGTGAAATCCATTTTTATAATTGGATTCTAGTGTACGAACTGAGGTTGTCCCTACTGCAATAATTCTTTTACCCAACTTTTTATAGGTATTCAAACGTTCTGCTGCTTCTTTACTGATCTCGTAAGCCTCACTATGCATATGATGACTTAACACATCATCAACTTGAACAGGTCTAAACGTACCAAGTCCTACATGAAGTGTTACTTCAACAATTTCTACACCTTTTTTCTTAATGTTTTCTAATAACTCTTTGGTAAAGTGGAGTCCTGCAGTTGGTGCTGCAGCAGACCCTGGATATTTAGCATAAACCGTTTGATAACGTTCTTTATCACTGAGTTGTTCTGTGATATAAGGTGGTAGTGGCATCGTGCCGAGTTTATCTAATACTTCTAAAAATATACCTTCATAAATAGCCTCATAGACGCGTATACCTTCATCTTTAATACCTACACATTTCAGTTTTAAACTACCATCACCAAAGACGATGATGGTTCCTAGTTTAACTTTTTTAGCAGGTTTTGTTAAGGCTTCCCATTCATCTTTAGATGTTTGATTTAATAGTAATACTTCCATAACACCTTGTAAACCTTCACGATGTCCTAAAAGTCTAGCAGGAATTACCCTTGTATTATTCATCACTAAAACATCATTTTCAGTAAATTCATCCAAGATATCATAAAAATGCTTATCATGTGTAAGATCATTTTTTCTATCAATAACAAGCAATTTAGAGTGATCTCTTTTATCTTCAGGGTGTTGTGCTATATTTTCTTTGGGTAAATGATAATCAAATAATTCTATTTTCAAGTCTCTAGTAATCCTTTATAATATTTTTTACCTAGGAGTTCATAAGCTTTTTCAGTAGCCACTCTACCTCTAGGAGTTCTTTTAATATATCCTTCTTGAAGTAAAAAAGGTTCAAATACATCTTCAATTGTACCGGGTTCTTCACCAATGGTAGAAGCAATAGATTCTAATCCTACCGGACCTCCATTAAAACGTTCAATCATACCTTTTAAGTATAAATAATCGGATGAATCGAGTCCTTTTTGGTCAATACCAAGTTTTGTTAATGCGAGATTTGTTACATCATATGTTATGACACCATCTGTCATAATTTCTGCAAAATCTCTCACACGTCTAAACAAACGATTGGCAATTCTAGGTGTACCTCTACTACGCTTAGATAACTCATCAACTGCGAGTTCATCGATTTTGTTTTGATAAACATTAGATGTTCTTCTTACAATTTGCTTTATTTCATCAATTGTATAATAACTCAATCTAAAAACAGCACCAAATCTTTCACGTAGAGGATGCGATAAATCACCAAATCTAGTAGTAGCTCCAACTAAAGTAAAAGGTGGTAACTCAATACGAATACTTCTAGAATCTCTTTCTTTATCCAAAACAATGTCCAAAACATAATCTTCCATTGCAGAATATAAAACCTCTTCAACAAAACGTGGTAAGCGATGTATCTCATCAATAAATAAGACATCCCCATGTTGAAGTGATGTTAAAAGGGCTGCCAAATCACCAGTTTTTTCAATTGCAGGTCCACTTGTGATTTTAATGTTTACTCCTAATTCATTAGCAATAATTTGAGCCAGTGTTGTTTTACCCAATCCAGGAGCACCATAAAGTAAGACATGGTCTAAACTTTCACTTCTTTTGATTGCTGCTTGAATATAAATACTTAACATTTCTTTAATATCATTTTGTCCAATATATTGATTTAAATATTGTGGACGCAGCATTAATTCATCTTCAGTTTGATTTTCTAAATCTCTTAAAATTGATTTATCATCTATCATGGATTATATCCTCTATTTCAACATATAAGCTAACGCTTCTTTTAAAGCTTGGTCAACACTTTGATCGGTGTTGATATGCTTTAATGCTTTAGCAATTTCTTTTCTATTATATCCTAACGCCTCAAGCGCTAAAGATACATCCTTGGATGCATCACTAATCAGTTCTAAATCTAAATCATCTGAAACTAATTTACCTTTTAAATCCAATATAATTTGTTGAGCAGATTTCATCCCAATACCAGGGAACTTGGTTAAGTATTTTGCATCACTTTCTTCAATTGCCAAAATAATTTTATTGGGTTCATCATATGCTACTATACTTAAAGCACTCTTTGGTCCAATACCTGAAACACTTAATAATTTTAAGAATAGTTCTAACGTTTGATCATCTTTAAAACCATATAATTGAAAAATATCTTCTCTTACATGAAGATATGTAGATAATTGTACCTCTTCTTCTAAACGGTACTGATACGGTGTTGGACTTATGACTAAGTATCCTATTCCATGATTATCAACAATAATATGTTGAGGTGTAATTTTCTTAACGATTCCTTTAATATATCCGTACATAGCAATCACCTATAATTAGTATTCTAAAATATTATAACATTTTTTGAACCCTTTATTATGATATAATAAATTAGGTAGGTGAATGAAGTGTTTGAATTCATTAAAGATGCCAACTTAAAACTGGATGAACTAGCGAAAAAAGATAAGAAGTATAAAGACATCACACATCCATTAAAAGAATTACTTTCCAATATTAAAGGAGAGTTTTTAGGCTTTAAAAAGTCACATGAATCTATCTTAAAAAACACACTTGACAGTCACGATTTACTCAAATCAACATTCAATCAAAAAATTTTGATGCTACAAAAAAATCTCGAACATCATAAAGATGAGGTTAAAAATAAGCGCCTTCAACTTGATTCAAAGCAAACTAATGATTTAAAAGAGATTGAAAAAGAAACGAGTATTATTATTGCTAAACATAAAGATTCTATTAAAGAATTAGAATTAAAACAAGGTGAACTTAAAAGAGAAATCCAAACAGCAAAAGCTAAAGAAATCTCTGAGATTGAGCGTTTAATTGCAGAAATTAAAAAGCATAGTGATCATCAACTGAAGCAAATTGAGGAAAATCATCAATCTCTTCTAATAGAAATAAAAAAGAGTTATGATGAAAATGTTTTAACCACACATGAAAGTATGAATTCTAAAAAGGCTGAAGTAGCTTTAAGACTAGAACAGATGAATCTTCTTAAAAATACTTACAGAGATCAGTCAGATAAGAAATACTTATCCATAAAAAATGATTATCATCTTGAATCCATTCAGTTTAATCAACATGTTGACTTACTCAAAAAAGAAAAAGATGAGTTTATTAAAAAAGCTAAAGATACTTATAAAAAAGCACTCATTCCAATTGATGATGAAAAATATGAGTTTAATCAAAAATATGAACTTACTAAAAAAGAGATTGAAGATAGTTACCATCAAAAGTTCTTAGTTCATAAAAAGCAAATGGATGAAATGAATCAAGAATATTCAGCAAAAAAAGAACAAATCATCAAAGAAACAGCTGAAGCAATCACACTTTATAATTCTAAGCTTACAGCATTCAGAGAAACAATCCAACTCGACCGCCATGAATATTTAACTCAATATAAAGCTGATTTTAGTCTGCTTTCAACAGAGGATGATAAAAAAGATTTAAACAGAAACAAAAATAAATATTTACGTAGTCAAGATAATGAACTTAATAAGCAAATTCATCGTACCAATCGAGCAACCATTCAAAAAAATAAAGAACAATATCAAAAGCTTTATGATTTGGAAATTGCATTATTAGAAAAACAAATGAAATGGCGTATTGAAGGTAAACTGATGATTATCAATCAAAAGTTACTGAATTTTAAAAACGACCAAGAACATCTCTATCATCAAAAACAAATAGAGTTCAAACAAAAATCGCTTAAGTATGCTCATGATTTTGAACTTGAAAAAATCGAGTTGGTATATCTATCTAAAATTGCTCCACTAGAATTAAAATTAAGTGTTGCGAATTCTATTTCAGAAAGAGATATCAATCTTTTAAGTAACGATACGAATTATCATCTTAATTACTACCAACATCAAGAGGATTTAATCGCATTTGAATTAGAATCATTTATTTTAGAACAAGAAACACTGTTGGAATCCTTAAAGTTATATTATGATTATCAATTGAATGTGACCCAAATGACACATCAATTAAACATTGATAAAGAAAACGTCATAAGAGATCTAAAAGTAAAAACACAGTTATCTAAAAAAGATTTATCCATTTACGCTTTTGAACGTCAAGCATTATCACTGGAACTAGATACTTTAGAATCTATTTTAGAGATCAATTCAGAAATTGACTTCTTAATGAAGAAAGAACGTGTATATTCTGAACAAATTGAATCTCTTACTCAAATCGAAATAGAAAAGATTAACCTATCTCGTTCACTTGAGGAATTTAAATCAAATTTAAATGAGCATCTAGAATATATTACACTTGATTCTGAAATACTTTATAAGGATTTAGATATTGTTCAATCAAGAATTCACTTCTTGTTTAACCAAATCTATGTAATTTATAATATTCATCATCATTTCATGCTACAACTTATGAATTTATATCAATTACCTGCACATCCTGAAGATATCAAGTTATTCATTCAGTTAAGTCTTGATATATTTAAGAACCTAAGTTTCATACAAGAACAGTCTAAGGATGAATTCTTAATTGATTTGCATCAATATCACGAGACTAAAATCAATGACTTGATGAATTTAAGAATGAATACTAAAGTGGATTTTCTCAATAATGAACTTAATCATAAGTTAGATAGTCTAGAATTATCCATTGAAAATTATGTCAGTGTCATTGAAAAATATGAATATCAAATCAAACTTCTTAATAATAACATTGATAAAAAACAATCTGAAATTAATATTTTAGATAACAGAGACGATCAAGGTAATAAGAACTATAAACTTAATAAAGAACTTCTATCTAAACAAATGAATGATTTAGAAAGTGAAGTTTCCAATATTGAAACAGAAATTCTAAAAAACCAAAAAGCGATCGACAAAATTGAACAAACCAAACAAAAACTCTATACTCAATTTGAACAAAGTAAAAAGAACTTAAGCAAAAAATATCAAATTGAAGCAAATGTTTATTTGAATCAAATGTCGATATATCAACGTATATTAAGTAAACTGACTCAGTTATTTAAGACATATGAACAAAAGGTAGATTTTATAACTCAAAAACTCAATCAACCTATATATCTAACAGATAATATCATGAAAGAATATCAAAAAGGTTATGATAAAATTGAAACCTACTTTGAACTTAAGAGTAATGTATTATATCAAGAGTTATTAAAGGTGAGTGTTCGATTGATTAATCAACTTATTTCCGATCAAGAGTCTTTAAAAACAAACTATTATAAAGATTTTGAACAAAAAGAACTTGAGATTCAAAAAAAGATGATTCAATCAGAACAAACCATAAACCAAGTTAAGAAAAAGTATCAAGAAATCATAATTGATGCCTCAAATGAAAAATCTATTTCATTTAAAGCCTTAAAAGATGCCCTTCATAAAGATAGATTCCATACCATTCAGCAGCTTAAAGAATCCATGGTTCAAACGGAAAGCTACATTATGAACAATGAAAGAAATCTAGAGAATGAATCTAAGCTTATAGATGCAAACCTAAGTTCTGTTATTGCTCAATTTAAAGTGGATTATGATAAAGCTTATCAAAAAGTACAAGACCTATTGAATAAAAATATGTCTAAACTTGTTGAAGCAAAAACTATAAAAGATAAAAACTTAAAACAACTAGAGGATTCAACTCAGTCTAAAAATGGATTACTACATACGAAATTTAATCAAAATGAAGTTAAACTCACTGAATTTTACCAAAATAAAATTACTGAGTATAAAGAGAACTTAAACAAAAAACAAGCACATTTTGAAAAGCGTATACAACAAATCCATCTGGACTTAGAACAAACAACCAAACAAAAAACAATCTTAATGGATGAAAACCAAAAAGAGTATGAACAATTTGGTTTAAAAGTTGAAATGCATGAAAAGAAACTTTATCAAAAAGAATTACTTGATGCTAAAAAGAGCTTTGCATTTAAATCAAGAACACTTAAACTATAGTTTATAAATGAAAAGGTACACCTAACATTTAGGTGTACCTTTTTAATATGATTACTCTAAATATTCAAACTCATAAGAGAATATACGTACAATTTCTCCGTTTTGAATACCAGCTTCTTTTAATGCATCATCAATGCCTAATTCTCTTAATTGTCTTGAGAATCGTTTAATTGCTGATTCATTATTGACATCAATTCTATTGAAGAGTTGGAATAGTTTCTCACCGCTTAACTCAAAGACACCATCATCTGCCTTTTTAATAATGAACGGTGAATCCTTTTCCTCACTGAATGTATAAACGCGTGTTGATTCTTTAGGTTTAAGTTTAGGAATCTCTTTTAACACGTTAACAATTTCGTGTTTGAGTTCTTCTAATCCTTCCTTGGATAACGCTGAAATTTCAAAGATTTTAACATCTTTAAGTTCTTTTCTTAAAGCATCAACTTTTTCTTTAGCGCCTTCAACATCCATTTTATTGGCAACAACAATTTGTTTACGATCTTTTAATGCTTCATCATATAATTCAAGTTCTTTATTGATTTTTTGATAATCATCGAATGGATTATCACTTTCCATCGATAATATATGGAGTAATACACGACATCTTTCAACGTGTTTTAAAAACTGGATTCCAAGTCCAACGCCTAAATGAGCAAACTCAATTAAACCTGGTAAATCCGCCACAACAAACTCATCATCTTGAACTCTAACCATTCCAAGTTGTGGACTTAATGTTGTAAAGTGATATGCAGCAATTTTGGCTTTAGCATTAGAAATAACAGAAATTAGTGTAGATTTACCAACAGATGGGTAACCTAAAAGACCTACGTCAGCTAAGACTTGTAGTTCAACTTTTGCAACAAACTTTTGACCTAAATCACCTTGTTCCGCAAAGTCAGGTGCTTGGTTTTTATTGGATGCAAATGAAATATTTCCACGTCCACCTTTACCACCTTTAGCAATTAAAAGTGCTTCACCATGATAAAGAATTTCGCCAATCAATTGATTTTTATCATCATATACGATGGTACCTAATGGAACTCTAATATACGTATGAGGTGCATTTGCACCATGCATACCTTTGATTTGACCATGTGTACCATCTTTGGCACGAATGTGTCTGTTATATTTTAAATCGATGAGTGTATTTTTACCCTCATCACCAATAAAATATACATTACCACCGTGACCACCATTACCTCCAGAAGGACCTCCAAATTCTACATGGGCTTCTCTTCTAAAAGCAACTTTACCATTACCGCCTCTGCCACCAGTAACTTCTACTGTGACCTCATCTACAAATATACTCATATCTATCACTCCTAATAGCAACTATTTTACAAGAAAAAAGGGTAATTATCAATTACCCTTTAAATTAAGCTTCGTAAACTGATACTTGCGTACGGTCTTTACCTTTACGCTCATATTTTACAGTTCCTGATACTTTAGCAAATAACGTATCGTCTCCACCACGTCCAACATTATTGCCTGGATGAATTTTAGTTCCTCTTTGGCGATAGATGATTGAACCTGCTGAAGCGAATTGTCCATCAGATAATTTTTGTCCTAAACGTTGTGATCTAGAGTCACGACCATTTCTAGTCGATCCAACCCCTTTTTTAGATGCGAATAACTGAATATTAATCTTTAGCATGTTATCCCTCCTTTTGGTTTTTAATGTAAGTTTTATATTGAGTTTCTAACTCATTCATTGTGTATTCTAAATTTTTGAGTAACCCTTCGATGGTATCATTAGATTTGATCACATTTAATTCGAAGAATCCACTTTCAATCTTGACTTTAAATTGTTTTTTAAAGCCTAGAATTTCAATTGCATTAGCCGTCATGATTAATGCAGTTGATACTGCTGAACAAACGATGTCTGTTCCATGTGCTCCAAAGAGTGCGTGTCCTTCGACATGAACATTTTGGATTGTACCATTATCTTTATGAAATCTGTATTGAATCATTAGCCGATAATAGATTTAACAACCAATTTAGTGTATGGTTGTCTGTGACCTTGTTTTCTTCTAAGATTCTTACGTCTCTTATATTTAAAAACAATAATCTTTCTTTGTTTACCTTGTTTTACGACTTCTGCAACAACTTTAGCACCAGAGATGAATGGTTGTCCAATTTTTGAGTCGATTGCAAGAACTTCAGTAAATTCATAAGTTTCACCTGGTTCAACTTCTAGTTTTTCAACATAGATTTCTTGTCCTTCAGTTACTTTTACTTGTTTACCGCCTGTTTTGATAATTGCAAACATGCTGTTTCCTCCTTATTTTTTTATTTGAAGACACACTATGAAGGTAGTCAGGAGACATTTTTGACCTTTTCTACGTGGTACAACGCGAGTATCATTTTATATGATTTCGTGCATTTTGTCAAGTTAATAATCTGTTTTAACCAGGTTTTTTTAGATTTTATTATTTTTTACTTATTTTATGAGAATTACCGATGATTTTTATTATCTTTGACCTTTATCGTATGCAATACCTAAGGCTTTAGGTGCTCTAGAACGCTTAGAAGTAAAGATCAATACGATGATGGTTGCAATGTATGGAACCATACTCCAAAATGCTGAAGGAACTCCTAAATTTTCTAAAAACGGGAAGAATGCGACACCGTTACCCAATGTTAATAAACTTGAAAATAATAGTGCTGCTCCCATAATTTTGATTGGATTCCAATTACCAAATATTAATACAGCAATAGCTAAGAATCCATATCCAGATACATCACCTGAAAATTCATTAAATGTCATAACTAAGATAAATCCACCAATACCTGCTAAGAATCCTGAGATACCTACTCCTAGATATCTCATTTTATAAATAGATATACCCGCAGCATCAGCAGCATGTGGATTTTCACCTGTTGCAGTAAGTCTTAGTCCAAATCTTGTCTTGAAAATGACTAATGATGCAATGATGATTGCAATAATTCCAACATAAAGACCTGGTTGAACATTTTTAAAGAATAAGTCGCCAATGATTGGAATATCTGATAAGAATGGTATATGTCTAATTCTAAATTCAGGTGCAAAAACAGGTAATTTATCAGACCCTTGAGATTCACCTAAAACTAAACTTTGAGTTAAGAATAACGCAAGTGCAGGTGTTAATGTGTTGATTGCCGTTGCAGATATCGTTTGGTCAGCTTTCATTTTTATTGATGCAAATGCATGTATCATCGAAAAGAGGATACCCACCAATCCAGCAATACATAAAGCCACCATATAAACAACTAAATTAGTCACTAAATCGCCTGTTTTAAGTGCGTTTGCAACCAATAGACCTACGAATCCACCGATGATCATCAACCCGTCTAAAGCGATATTTGTAACACCACCACGCTCTGTAAACATGCCACCTAATGCAGTTACAATCAACGGTATAGCAACAATAACGACTAAACTTAAATATCTTAATATACTATCATACATTTGGATCACCTAATTTCTTTGCTTGTGATTTCTTATTTTTGATAGATTGGTCAATCATTTGTCCAACAAATGCAGATATTGCAATCATATAAATAATAGCGGATGTAATAATGGATGCAATTTCTTTATTGTATCCAAAAAGCTGCATAGTCAACGAACCTTTTTCAATAAAACTAATAAATATGCCTGAGAAAATAATACCGATTGGGTTTGACCCTCCCATTAAAGCAACAGAAATACCTTTAAATCCGATTGGATCTACCAATGTTTGGTATCTAAAATAATCTGGATTTAATGGCAAGTAATTCAGTGCAGATGCCATACCAATAAGTGCACCTGAAATGACCATTGAGGTAATAATACTTTGTTTGATCTTAATACCTGCATATTTACTTGCTTCTTTAGAAAGACCTACTGCTTTTAATTCAAAACCTAATGTTGTTTTATTTAGTAAAAATTGTAAGAATACTGCAACTAAAATAGCAATAATAATCCCAATATCAATATATGAATTTGGGAAAATCAAATTCATACCTAGTTGAGGTATTGCTGCACTACCAAACTGTGTAGATATTGCAGTTATCCCTACATCATAAAACCCTGTCATAGGAATTAAAATATAACAAGAAAATGCTGCAATATAATTAAGCATAATTGAAGTAATGACTTCATTTACATTAAAGAATGCTTTTAACATACCTGGTATGGATGCATATAATGCTGCAAAAAGCATACCGATAATCATTGCTACAATAAAATGTATACCAGGAGGTAGGTTTAGTGCATGTGCTGCATATAATGTTGCTAAACCACCTATCATAAACTGACCTGATGCTCCAATGTTAAATAAACCTGTTTTAAAAGCAAACCCTACACCTAAACCCACAAGTATTAATGGACCCGCATCAAATAATACGTTACCAATATACTGAAGACTTCTAAAGTTACTGAATAGAAGTGAGTATATACCTCTAAATGCAGATTCAGGTTTGACCATCACCATAATCATAAATCCTATCAATATAGAAATTATAATGGTTCCAAATGTTGTGTAAAAACGAACACTCGTAAAGTAATCTTTAAGTTTTAGTCCAATTGTTTTAATCATATTTTTGTACCTTGTTCTTGGTCAAACAACATATATAGACCTAATTCTTCTATTGTGGTATCTTCTTGTTTGACATTATAAACAATTTTTCCTTCACGAATAACTAAGATTCTATCGGATATATCAATAACTTCATCCAGTTCATAAGATACGACTAATACTGCTTGGCCATTGTTTCTTTCTTTGACAAGTACTTGATGCACATACTCAATGGCACCTACATCTAAACCACGTGTAGGTTGAGATGCAATTAATAAGTTATGTTTTTTTGTAGTCTCTCTTGCAATAATTGCTTTTTGCTGATTACCACCCGACATATCTCTAGCTTTACTCTTAATGCCTGCTGCACTTCTAATATCATATGAATTAACAAGTTCTTCACCGTGTTTTACAATCTTATCATCGAGTAAATAGCCATATTTTTGAAACATTTCTTCCATATAGGTATTTGAAATTAGATTTTCACCTAATTTATAATCTAAAATAAGACCATGTTTTTGTCGATCTTCTGGAATATGTGACATACCTAATTTAATTCTTTTTCGAATAGATTCTTTTGTAATGTCTTGTCCATTGAGAATAATTTTGGATTGTTTATCCTCAACTAATGAAAGACCAGTTATTAAGGAAACAAGTTCAGACTGCCCATTACCTTCAACCCCTGCAATCGCAACAATCTCTCCTGCCTTAACTTCAAACGCTACTTCATCTAAAATCTTTTTTGTTTTATCTTTATTAAAGTACGTTAAATTCTTAACCTCAAGTACGGTTTCACCGACATTTTGTTTTTCTTTATTGACGTGGAAGTTAACATTTCTTCCCACCATCATTGATGATAATTGTTCAATTGTTGTATCTTTGATCAGTACGGTCCCAATAAGCTTACCACGTCTAAGTACACTACATCTTTCTGCAATTGCCTTAATTTCGTTTAACTTATGGGTAATAATGACAATTGTTTTACCTTCTTTAGCAAAGTTTCTAATAATTTGAAATAATCCATCAATCTCTTGTGGTGTTAAAACTGATGTTGGTTCATCAAATATAAGAATATCTGAATCTCTATAAAGCATCTTTAAAATTTCAACTTTTTGTTGAATACCAACATTTAAATCTTTAATATATGCATCAAGTGGAACATTCAAATTGTATTTTTTAGACAGTGCCTCAATTTGTTTTCTAGGTGTATCGTAGTCTAAAAAATTAGACTTACTCACTGTTTCCTTGCCTAAAATAATGTTTTCCAATACTGTAAATGTATCGACCAGTTTAAAATGTTGATGTACCATACCAATATGATAATTATTTGCGTCATTTGGATTTTTTATATGTACAACTTCACCATTAATCTTTATTTCACCTGCATCTGCTTGATACAAACCAAATAAAATAGACATTAATGTTGATTTTCCAGCACCATTTTCACCTAAAATAGCGTGAATTTCACCTTTTTGAAGTTTGAGTGTAATGTCGTTGTTTGCAACAAGTTGACCAAACTTCTTAGTGATGCCAATCATTTCTAAAGTATATTTTTCCATCGTGCACCTTTTCTTTTAAAATAGGGGATGATAAAAATATCATCCCCTAGTTCAAAGTGTTTTTGTATTATTCAGTAACTGTTTTATTAACTAATGCAGCAGCACTTGGGTTGCCATTAGCCGCTAAGAATGCAGTTAATTCAGCTTTTGTTTGAGGAACAGTAATTGTACCATCTTTAACTTTGCCTAATACTGTTTCGTATTGTGCTTGTGTAAATGTTCTAAATCTCCATGATGCTTGAGCAGTTGGTAAACCTACTGAGTCATTTGCAGCACTCTTACGTAGTGTTTGTCCACCATTCCAATTACCATCGATTAAAGCTTGTAATTCTTGACGAACTGCAATTGCCAATTCTTTCATTGCTGAAGAAATAACTGTATCAGATTCACCAGCTTGGTCAACGTCAACACCAATTACAAATTTGCCTGAAGTTGCTTCAGCAGCAGCCATTACAGCATTACCAGCACCACCAGCAGCAACGAAGATCAATTCAACACCTGCATTATACCAAGATGCAGCTTTAGTTGTATGTTCTGGTTTGTTATCAAAGTCACCTAGATATTCATATCTTGAAGCATCAAAAGTGATTGTCTTAGATAATGCATTTGCAGCATAATAAGCACCAGCAACATAACCGATACCAAATTTTTGAACAGCTGGTACTTCCATACCACCCATATATCCTAAATTTGTAAATCCATCAGCAACAGCAGCATAACCAGCTAAGAAACCTGATTGCTCTTCTTGGAATAAAATATTAACAACATTGTCATCTGTACGGAATGTAGAATAATCTGGTGTATGAGGTTCTCCATCGATTAAGATGAAATATACATCAGGGTATCTAGATTGTGCTTCATAAATAGCTGTTTCAAATAAGAAGCCTGGTGTTACAACAACATTTGCACCATTAGCAACAACCATATCGATTGATTCTAAATAGCTAGCATGTGTAGCGGCATTTGGTCTGAAGTATGAGTGTGTAATATCATTATCTTCTGCAAAAGCTTTAACACCTTCCCAAGTACCTTGGTTAAATGATTTGTCTGTAATGGTTCCAACGTCAGTTAACATAACGATGTTCCACTCAGTCGTTTGTTCACCACATGCTACAAGCACAAGTGAAAACACACTTAAGATTAAGAGTGCTAATATTTTTTTCATGTATTTAAATCTCCTCCTAGCATATTATTTATTAATATACTAATATTAATTTACCACAATTTTACACGATTATCAAGAAGTGAAAACTCTAATTTAGAATTTGCTTTGTAAAATCGAACATGATATTTTTAATTACCGTCAATCTCTTCGATCTTGGTTTTTTTAGGTTTAAAGATATTCATCACACTTTTTGGAAATAAGAAAAGTCCATCTGCTATAACGATAGGTAGATGCTGTGCTGCTTCGATTAAAGCACCGAAACGAATCTTTTCTTTTGTTAATTCTTTTGAATCATCAAATAAATATTTACGGGTTACAATACCAATTCTAAGTGTTAATAACGCATTGGATACACCTTCAAGAACAGATGACATGATTGGCTTAATTAAAGGAATTTCGCCTAACATGTTCATCGTAGACTGCGGTAATATGTCTCCAATATTGATATTTTCTAATCCTTCAGCAATTAATGCTGTTATAAAGACATTGATAACTAACTTCGCTAAATTCTTAAAACTTGGTCTAAACCCACATACTAAGACAAGTTCTTTAATCATTTTGATATTAACTACAATAACCGTAATAAAATCTAGACGACCATTTTGAGATATTGCTGTTGATACCATAACGGTTTTTGCATGTTCTCTAATGATTTTATTCATCTTCTTTTTAATGTGATGTGTATATGCATTTTGAAGTGCATCTCTTAAAGCACTTGGATTACTGTATGACTTTTTAATGTTTTCTTTAATGGAATCTGGAAGATCCTCTTGTTCTAATAATCTTTTAGCAACTCTTTTAAAAACACCATATTCTCTTTTTGGGTTTTTATCAAGTGTTGTATCTATAGAAAATGAAGGTGAAAAAAGAATAATAACAATCGGTCTAATTAATAAGACATATACCAATATCGCTACCAATCCATAAAATACATAAGGTGCATATTCATGAATCGATTTTAATTGTTCTCCTACCTGAATAACAGATGCGGTAATCATCATCAGTATAACAATTAATACACCTATTCCTACTAAATACCATAAACCCTTAGATGAATCTCTTTTCATAGTCATTCACTTCCTTTTATTGATTTATTATATCAAATTTTATAGACTTTCCCTCCTTTATACGAGTAAAATTCATTTTTACCAATAATTAAGTGGTCAACTACCTCGATTGAGAGCATTTGACCAGCCTGTTTTAATTTTTCTGTGAGTGTATCATCTGAATAACTCGGTCTAGAATCACCACTGGGATGGTTATGTACTAAGATGATTCCATAAGCACCTACCAATATGGCTGATTTGAATAAATCTTTGATAGAAACATGAATGGCAGTGGATGTACCGATATAGACATGGTCTTTTTTGAGAAGTCTTCCTTTTATATCAATGCATAGAATAAATAAGTTTTCTTTTTCTAAATTAGAAACCTCTAAATAGAGCAATTTATAAATGTCTGTAGACTCTCTTAAAAAAGGTTGTTCTTCCCTTTTATGTTCATATACCCGACGTCCTAATTCAATCGCTGCAATTAGAGTTGTAGCCTTTGCAACTGAAATACCAGGGATTGCTTTAAAATCTTCAATTTTGAAGTTTTGAATATGTTGTATGGATGATAATCTATTCATGAGTTCTAAAGACATTTCAAATACATTACTATTCTTAGTTCCAGTTCTTAAGAGTAAAGCAATAATATCTGCATTTGTTAAGACTGATACACCATACTTTATGAGTTTTTCTCTAGGTTTATCTTCAAACATAAAAAACCACCTCCTTACTCTATAGTAATAGGAGGTGATTCATTTAACTTTTATATTCTAAAAATTTTAACCAGTTCGTTCCATGTTGTCTTTCTTGCGAAAACAAACATTGAAAGTAATAAGAATACTCCTGATAACCCACTCATCACAGCTGTCCAAGTTGCAGTATCAATCCAAAGGTTTGTTGTAAATGCAAGAATTGATATACTTAGATTTAAAATAACTAAGAATAAAAGTGTTCTAACATGTAAATAATACTTGACCGGATTAGATGCAATCATAATAGGTAGTATCAGTGTTGTTGTAGTTAACATGAAAGGAATCACATAGGTTAGACTCCAAGATCGAAATTCCGTAAAGAAATCTACAGCAATTAAGATTAAACTAATAAAGAATACTTGTCTGACAACCTTGGTCGGGTAATCATGTTTCGATATAACCACTTGGAATAACAACAACCAAGCATAAGCAATCGGTCCTATAGCGAGTAAACTCCAAAGTGTCGGATAATCACTATAAGTCATCCAGTTCACAACGACTAATAAAACGCTGATTCCTATCGATATCATACTAAATATTTTCATAATGAATCGACTTGTTTCTTTTAAAACTTTAACTTCAGGATATCCTTGAGTAACTAGTTTAGATTTAAAATCTGTTTCTACTAATGATCTGCCACATACATCGCAGAGTTTAATATCATGGTGGTAATATGTATGACATTTTTTGCAGTATTTCATTTAAATTACCTCCCAATTATTGGATTCAATATAGGATTTAATTTGATGTTCACCAAGTATTTCAAAGAATGCTTTCTCAAAGTCACGCTCAATCATTTTAGAAATAAATGACAAGGTTAATGTACCATTATAAGTAACTACTGATAAAGCTTTTGGCGTATCATTAGAGGTTGCAATTGTAAACTGATAATGTGATATAAAGGGTTGCATATCTTTAGGTAATATCACTTGACCTAAATTGGATATATCAAATGAATTTAAAGCCTCACCAATCATGCCATACACACTTCTCATAGCAAGTATTTTGACAAATAAAGGTGTTAATCTTAAGAATGGATTTTGTTCATATCGTACATTTTGAATGATACGATTTAACATTAAGTCTGGGTCTAACTCTTTTTTCATTTCAGATTTAACCAACATAATAATGTCTTTTAATTCTTGTTCTTGTTGGTTTAAATCATAATTAACTCTTACAAAACTTGCAAAATTTCTTAATGTAATGCTTGGATAGAATTGTCTCATATTCACAGGTATAAAGACTCTTAACAAATGTTTATACTGTTTTTGACCACCGGATCTTTTGATTGCTAAAATACTTACTGCAACCAAATACTCAGATATGGTTGCTCCAAAGTTTTTAGCAACGGCTTTAATGTTTTCTACATCAATATAAGCATTCATAACAGCATTATAATGATTGGCATAATAAGTTCCAGTTAAATGATATGCTTTAGGTTCTTTAGTGGATGTTATTTTTTGTTTATGATAAAGTTTTTTAAATTCATCTTCTACTTCTTGATAACTACCGGCAGCATCCGCACGAATGACTAAATCCTCAGGATCAATGTTATAACCCTTTAAAGTCAAATATTCATATGCCAATGAGTTAATAAACTCTAATGCACCTTTTCCATCTGTAAGTGCATGGAAAAACTCCACACTCAAACGTTCTTTGTAGTAAAGTGTTCTAAATAAAAAATCATTATTCTCTTTAAAATACAGATATGGATTAATTAATCCATTTTCAAGCATTGGAAATGGCTCTTTTAAATTCTCCTCAAAGTAGTACCAAAAGAGTCCTTTACGAATGCGAACATTTAAATGTTTAAAACGTCTAGTTGTCTTAACAAGAGCTATTTTGAGTAATTCAGGATCAATTAACTCTTTAAAGACAATGGACAATCTAAACATATAACTTCTAGATTCATTCGCAACCACAGGAAATATCTTTGCAGCGTTATCTAAATCATAGAACTTTCTTAATTTAGCCAATTTAAAACCTCATTTATAACTTTTCTAATATTTTTTTAGCAAGTGCTAAATATAGTTTACCATTCATATCCTCTAAATCATATAAAAAAGACTCAGGATTAAGCGGTTGATTAATTGGTATTTCAATGAGAACGGATGTCTTTAATGCATCAGCAACCATGTGCCCACCACCTTGACCAAATATATAATCCTTTTCTTGTCGACAGTCATTATAATAATAACTCATATTCTCAACAACACCAAGAATCGGATGTCCTATTTCCATAGCACCTAAACCAGCCTTTAACGCCACATGACTGGCATTAGGATGTGGTGTTGTTACAATAATCATTGGACTTTCAGGAACAAATGTTTGTACATCAAGTTGAATATCTCCTGTTCCTGGTGGTAAATCCATAATGATATACTTTGTTTCAGGATCCCAACATACACTCTTAAAAAAATGTGTAATAAGTTTACCCAACATAGGACCACGCCACATCAGTGGTTGATTTTTAGGCATAAAAAATTCAGGGCTAATAACTTGAATATCTCCATATAATGCAGGAATGATTTCATCATCTTCTGTGGTATCCAGTGGTTCTATAGGAAGTTTAAATATACTTGGAATACTCGAACCATATACATCGGTATCAATGATACCTACTTTAAATCCAAGTCTTGAAATCGCTAGAGCTAAGTTCGCAGAAACACTGGATTTACCTACGCCACCTTTTCCAGATATCACACCAATATAAGTTATTTTTTCTTCATTATCAAGTTTAAACTTAGAATCGAAGAATTCAATTCTAAGTCCTGGAATTTGATATTTAATTTTTACAAGTCTAGCAATATCAAGTTTTAAAGTGGATTCATCCTTTTTACGATTTTTTATAGCTATTTTTAAATCTAGGACTTGATCGTTAAACTCATGACCTAATAATCCACTGGATTCCTTTAAAGTAATACCAAGACTTGGATCTTTTAGTTGTTGAATTTCTTCTATCAATAATTCTAAATTAGTCAATATGATTTTCCTCATGCATCTTTTGGTTTTGTTTTAAAACTTTTGCTGTTTTGTATGTGTTTTTGATACGTTTAATTAATGAAGATTGGTCATAGGATAAAATACTTGCACGGTAAAGTGGTGTAAATACCATCATTAAAAGTACTGTAGATATTAAAAGAATAACAATACCAATACTTGCTTCTACCAACCCGATATATCCAGACATGAAAGCAACAGGTATAACCAGTGGTGCAGAGAAAGGTACATAAGCAAATATTAATAGTAATTCTTTAAATTGTGAAGCTCCTGCAATAATACCACCCATATATGAGAATAATAGAATCATCATTACAGGTGTTTGTATAGACTGATAATCTTCTTGATTGACTGCAAGTGATGCAACAAATGCACCAATAATACAATAAATTAAGGCACCTAAAATCGAACATATTAAAGTCAGTATTAAGGTTGGTAAGACAATCGGTGCGATCACACCTAAGATCATATTCCAACTACCACCAGAACTTACCTGACCTCCTGCAATAATTTCATTTAGTCCATATCCTATCATTCCAAATAATACATAAATAAATAACTGAATAACTAAGAAAATCATAACGGATAGTACTTTTGCAAAAAAGTGGGTTCTAGGTGGCACAGAAGCAATAATAATTTCAATAGCTTTTGTAGATTTCTCTTCCATGATTTCTGTACCTACGAATTGTAGACCAATCGTAATTAAGATAAATATTGGAATAATTAACATTGGAGATAATGCAGCAAGTATTTCTTGATCCACACCATCACTGATATTTGGATTTACAACAAATTCAGGTCGTAAATCTTGAATGAGTGTTGGTTCTAATTGTGGATGGTCTATTTTATATTTTAATCGTTGAAGTTCTGATAAATGCATTTGAATGACTTCTAGTAATCCTGAGTTGATACCTCTGTTATAAACCTTAACTCGAACCTCAAATAAATCATCATTAACAGGATCTCCAGGTCTTACTTGAACACGGTAAATATAAATTAATGCTTGTTCACTATGTGCTTCATTATAGTAATTATCACTTGGAACATCCAGTGGGTCTTCACTTCTTAAAAAGCTTACTTGGTTATCATACCCTAATTGATTGATTACAGCATTGGTTCCTGTAATAATATAATTGGTAAAATCTGCATTTCCAACATCATAAGTGGTTGTATTAACAATTAAAACTTCATCTTCTAATAACTCACCTTGATTTGGGTCTGTAAAGTTAAGAATAATTGTTGGTAGTAAGGTTATACCAATGAGTAATACGCCAATTACAGCAGTTGAAATATAAAACGCTTTGGTAAAAAGTCTCTTCTTTAAACCATATTGAATTAAATACTTAAGCTTCTTCATACTTTTTACCTACTTTCGCAATAAATATTTCAGAGAGTGTTGCTTCCTCAACATCATATTTTTTAATATTATCGAGTTGTTTGACATAATTAAAAACATCTTTTGAAACAGATTCTTCTCGTGTTTTTACAATCCATTCATTGGAGTTTTCAATGACATCTAAAACACCATCGATTTTTAATACCTCTTTTGGATCAAAACCATCAACAATAATTTTGATATTATGTTTTTTAAATTCTTTTTTCACATCTTTAATTAATCCTGAAATCACGCTCTTACCCTTTTGTAAGACTACAAGTCTTTCACAAAAACTTTCAACATGATCAATTTGATGAGATGAGAAGATGATGGTACATCCCTTCTTTTGATATTCTCTAATGACTTCAACAAATAATTCAATATTGATAACATCTAACCCACTAAATGGTTCATCTAATACCAGTAAAGAAGGTTCATTGATGAGTGCACTAATAAACTGAATTTTTTGTTGATTACCTTTAGACAATTCTTTAATTTTTTTATTTTTATAATCGGTTATATCAAAACGTTTTAGCCAGTAATCCAGTCTTTCTAAAATTGTTTTTGCTTCTACATTTTTTAATTGACCAAAATAAAGCATTAAATCCTTAACCGTAAGTTTCGTTAATAAACTTCTTTCCTCAATCATATATCCAATTTTATCTACCGTTTGATATGATACAAATTCCCCTTCATATCGTACATATCCACTACTTGGATAAAGTAAACCCATAATGGTTCTAAATGTAGTTGTCTTACCTGCACCATTCGTACCAAGCAAACCAAATATTTCTCCTTTTTCTACTTCAAAGGAGAGATTATCCACTGCAACAAAATCACCATATTTAAGTGTGACGTTTTTTACCTCTAGCATTGTTTTCTCCTATCTATCTAATTATCTTTAAGTTTTTCTACATCTATGATACCACAAACTCATATCCACGGATAAATTTTTGATATCAAAAAAACCTTAGTATATCATCTACTAAGGTTTTCATTCATTATTTTTTAGAATCAATTCGATTGCGTAATAAAGCAATGAAATCATCTATCTTGATGTTGACTTGTTCAACAGAACCATACGGTCTATAAGTAATGGTATGTGTTTGGACTTCATTATCCCCTACGACGAGTTGGTACGGTATTTTTTGAGTTTGAGCTTCTCTAATCTTATATCCTAATTTTTCATTTCTAAAGTCTGATTCTACCCTAAATCCTAATTTACTAAATGATTCATGTAACTCCATGACATAGTCTTTATGATGTTCTAAGGAAACTGGTATAAACTTTAATTGAACAGGTGCTAACCATAATGGGAAGCTTCCTTTATATTCTTCAATTAAATAAGCAACAAATCTTTCCATGGTAGAAACTACACCACGGTGAATGACGACAGGTCGATGATTGTTCTTACCATCTTCGCCAACATAAGTTAAGTCAAAACGTTCAGGTAATAAGAAGTCTAATTGAACTGTGGATAATGTTTCTTCCATACCTAAAGCAGTTTTCACTTGGATATCCAGCTTAGGTCCATAGAATGCTGCCTCACCAATAGCTTCTTTATACGGTAATTTCATTTCATCCATAACATGTTTTAATTCAGATTCAGCACGTTGCCACATTTGATCATCATCAAAATACTTTTCTGTATTTAATGGGTCTCTATAACTTAATCTGAAGGAATAATCTGTAATGTTGAAATCTTTATATACTTCAACGATTAAATGAACAACACGCATAAATTCTTCTTTAATTTGATCCGGTCTTACAAAGATATGGGCATCATTTAAAGTCATTTCTCTTACACGCTGTAAACCACTTAATGCACCTGATTTTTCATAACGGTGCATCATACCTAGTTCAGCTAGGCGAATTGGTAATTCACGGTAGGAGTGTAAATCCTTTTTATAAATCATCATATGATGCGGACAGTTCATCGGTCTTAAAACCAATAACTCTCCATCACCTAAGTCCATTGGAGGGTACATGTTTTCATGATAATGATCCCAGTGTCCACTTTGTTTATAAAAATCAACATTAGCCATAATCGGTGTATAAACATGTAGATACCCTAACTCAATTTCTTTATCTACAATATATCTTTCAATCAGTCTTCTGATGGTTGCCCCTTTAGGTAACCAAAATGGTAGACCAGAACCCACTTCTTGGTTGACCATAAAGATATCTAAATCTTTACCTATTTTACGGTGATCTCTTTGTTTTCTTTCCTCAAGTAAGTTTAAATGTGCATCCAGTGCTTCTTTTGTGAAGAATGCAACGCCATAAATACGAACCAGTTGTTTATTCTTTGCATCCCCTTTCCAATAAGCACCTGCAATACTTAAAAGTTTAAAATGTTCAATAAAACGTGTGGAAGGTACATGACCTCCGCGGCAAAGATCCACAAACTCACCTTGACGATATAAAGATAACTGAGTATCTTTATATTGTTCTATAAGTTCTAGTTTATAAGGGTCATGTGAAAACACTTGGACAGCTTCTTCGTAAGATACTTCAAGTCTTTCGATTGAAAAATCCTTTTTAGCAAGTTCTTTCATTTTCTTTTCTAATGTTAATAAATCTTGGTCTGTAAATGTTTGATCTTTAAAGTCTACATCATAGTAAAAACCTTCTTCAATTGCAGGTCCTACACCAAAATTTGCTGATGGATATAAAAGATGAATTGCTTGAGCGAGTAAATGCGCAGCAGAGTGATTTAAAACATTAAAACTATCACTATCTTCCTTAGTTAATAAAATTAGTTCACCATCTTCTAATAATGCTCTGTTGATTTCAATAAAGTTCCCATTAAACTTAGCTGCAATAACTTTTTTCGCTAAAGAGATAGATAAGCTTTTAGCTACCTCAATAACGCTTATTCCTTTTTCGTATGAACGAACGTTTCCGTCCATAAATTTAATTTGTATCATGGATAAATCCTCCTTAAAATAAAAATGTCCTTATGTGTAAAAACACATAAGGACGAAATATAATTTCCGCGGTACCACCTTAGTTCAATGATTGTAAATATAATCCATTGCACTTCATTGTCTATTAACGCTAGACTCGACGGACTTATTGGTTTAAGTCAGCTACAAAGGTGGTAATTTAAGTTTTGTTGTAAGCTTTCACCATTCTTACATCGCTTTTTTGTTTTCTTAAATCATGTCCTTTATTAACGCCTATATGATATTTTACTCTAATAATTTAAAAAATCAATCTTTTTTGAACACTTTTGTGAATACAAAAGGTTCTGTTAAATCTTGTATACGTTTAATAATACGCATGACTTTAACAGAATCTTCCTTTTCTGTTTTTAAAGCATCTGCTAGTTTCGTATAAAAGAGGTTGGATGAAATATGAACAGGTAGTTTTGCATTTAATCTGTAATGTAAAATAGGTAATAAAACTTCATCTCTAAACCAAACAGATAAATTTTCTCCCCCTAAATCATCTAAGATCAGACAGTCTGCTCGTTTTAATATATTAATCTTCTTTTCAAGCATATCAGACCCAATCGATGTTTTAATACTTCTTATAAGATCTGGTACAAATACATAAACCACATCCACTCCGGATTTTGTCAAATCATTAGCAAGTCCAGATAATAAATAACTTTTACCAGAACCATATGGTCCGACTAAAAATAACCCCTTATAGAATGTATCTTTTTTATGAATCAAACTCTTAGCATATTTAATTGCTTTTTCATGAATATCATCTTCAATGATAAAATCATCTAAAGTTGCATCCGATATATAAATATCTGATTCAAATATTTCTAAATAACTACGTAGTTTTCTTGTGGAATCATACATAACTTTTTCTTTTGTAGGTATATATGCAATATGTGCATATGGTTTTAAAACCAGTTTAGGATAGAAATCTTTTAAATCATTTTGATCGCGTTGCATGATATATTGAAAAGCAACCAAAAGATCTTGATCTTGAATATTCATTTTATTCAGTTCATTGTCTTTTTCAACAATACTTCTAATCATTTCTAATTTCATTTATTATAAGATTCCTCCAATGCTTTTAACTCATCTAAATAGTTATCAACCCATTCAGGATTCTTCTTACTTTGAGTTTTTGTCTTTTGTTCTGGAGTTGCTTGACTGAGTACCTTATGATATGCATCCTCTGTAGTTCTCACACCATTTTTAATCCATGTTTCTAATACTTTTTCTAAGTAATTAATATGTGGTAATTGTCCTTCTTTAAATTTAAGGATATGTAATAATAAAGCATTAATAACGCCTACTTCAACTTGGTTTCTTTCAAGAAGTTGCATAATTGTATCAGAAGACATCATTTGATAATCATCTTTAACATACATTTCAACAATTCTCATTGGTGAGAATTCTTTTAATTGTTTAATTTGTTCCTCTGACCCACTTAATTCTTTTTGCATGGAGACAACTGGAAGACTTTGTTTCTTATTTTGATATAAGTTTTGAGCTTTAAATGAGAGATTTGATAAATCAATTTCACCACTTGGCATAACTGTTTTTAAATAAAGGTCCACAATCTCATCCATTGTTAATTGATATATAAAGACAAGCTTTTGAATCGTTTCTTCTGTTTTCCACCAAAATAGAATTGGTTTCTTACAACGATCCGGTAATCTTTCTATAAATTGATCAAAATCGATTTGTTTTTTAATTTGTGCACCTAAATTATTCTTTTTACCTAAATAAACATCCGTATCACTGTAATGATTACTTGGAACAAAATTAAAGATATCATCAAATGTTTTTGTTGTTTCTACATAATTGGTTAAATCAAACTTTTCAACTTTAAATAATTCTGTTAATGCTAAATACATTTTTTGACCAATTTCAGCTTTAAGAAATTGTCCTAAGACTGTATCTTGAATAAACCCTCTTGGTGAGAGTGGTGTTTTTAATTGAAATACAAAATGATCTTCATGATTAAAACTATTCAGTAAATTAAGCGCCTCGAGTTTTTCTAAAGCCTCTTTGAATTGGTCTGATTTAATATTGAGTAATTCTAAAATGAACTCTTTGGTAAATGTTTGAGACTGGTAATTCTTTTGATTCAGTAAATGATAAAACGTATGATACATAGAAAATGCTAAATATCCCATCACAGGTTGATATAAAAGTCCTAAAACTTTCCATTCATCACTGGATAATGCAGATTGAGTTATGACTGTAAATGTTTGTTTATTCTTCATGAGAGAACCTCTCTTAAATATGTATTCATGTTTTGATAAAGATCAAGGATATCTTTTTCATTTTCAATAACGTGATTTGCTAATTTCTTTTTCTTCAAAATGGACATTTGACTCTTGATCCTTGAAAGTGCATCACTTTCTGTTAAAAAGTCTCTATCGATCAATCGTTTTAACTGCGTTGAAGGTTTCGTATAAATTAATAGACTATAATCAATATCTTGATAACCCACTTCAAATAAAAGTGGCATATCAATAAATATCAAATGTTCAAAAGCTTGATGCTTAAGTACATCTATCGCTTCAAATACTAAAGGATGTAAAATAGATTCTAGTTTCTTTTTGGCTTTTGGTTGTTTAAAAATAATTTGTGCGAGTTTCTTTTTATTGATAAATCCAAACTCTAATACATCAAATTGTTTACTAATTAAATCTATAACTTCTTTTTTCTCATATAGCTCTTTAACTATATGATCAGAGTCAATGACCATAAACCCTAGTTTTTTTAAATAATTGGAAGCTGTTGTTTTACCACTAGCTATACCACCGGTTAAGCCGATTGTAATAGATGGTTGACAACCCGGGCAATAATAAGTACCTCTGCCTTTAAATTGAACTTTTTGGATGGTACTACCACATATTTTACATGTTTCAGATGTTTTCCCATGCACATTTAGATGTTGCTGAAATTGCCCTTTATGTCCTAAGGACTCGAAAGTATCTATTGTTGAACCACCTAGTTTTGTTGCAAGTAAAATAACTTCTTTCGCATGTTTTAAAATAAGATCTGATTGTTCTTTTGATATCGTTAACCCTTTTCTTGCAGGATGCATTTGAGCTAAATATAATATTTCATTAGCATAGATATTGCCAATTCCACCAATGATTTTTTGATCTAACAACAATTCTTTGATTGATCTTCTTTGATTTTTAATCGCATCATAAAACGCTTCATCTGTCATTTGATCTGGGTCTTTAGCTAATCCTTTTTTAAGGTTTAAATATGTATTGCTTGCTTCAATAGGTACACATTCAAAACGTCCAAATTTTCTGGTGTCTTGATATTGCAGTATATGACCACTCTTTAAGTGAAACACTACATGTGTATGTTTTGTAATAGGTTCATCAACCAAATACTTACCTTCCATTCGAAGATGAGAGATTAAACAATAATCATCCAATATAAACTTTAAATATTTAGCTTCTCTACCAATTTGATGAATGGTTTGATTCATCAATTTCGTTTCAAACGATTCATCATTTGAAACGATTGGACGATAGTAAACAGTGATACGTTCAATCGTATCACCTTGAATGACTGCCTCTAAATTTTTTCTAATACTTTCAACTTCAGGTAATTCTGGCATATCTACCTCTTACTTGAGTTCATACCACGTTTTCCCTACATCACAAGATGTTTTTAAACTCACCTTGAGTGGATATGCATCTTGCATAATACGAGGTACAACTTCCTTCATCTCTTCTAATTCTCCTGGAACAACTTCAAGGATTAATTCATCATGTACTTGTAAAATCAGTTTAGATTGTTTCTGATTGTCTTTTAAATATGCATGTAACTTAATCATCGCAAGTTTAATAATATCTGCAGCACTTCCTTGAATTGGTGCATTTAAACTCGTACGTTTACCAAATTCTCTTAATGCATAAACTTTACTGGATAATTCAGGAATATAACGTCTTCTCTTTAAAATTGTTTCTACATAACCATGTGTTTTAGCAAACTCAACAATATTGGTCATATATTCTTTAATTTCTGGATAAACTTCTAAATATCTTGTAATAAAGCTTTCAGCCTCTTTAACTGTTACACCAATATCTTCACTTAAACTCCAAGGTCCTATTCCATAAATAATTCCAAAGTTAACTGCTTTTGCACGTCTTCTTTGTTCACTATCAACAACATCGACGTGAAAAACATTTTTAGCTGTTGATGTATGAATGTCTTCACCCTCTATAAATGCTGTTTGAAGATTTTTAACATTAGCCATATCTGCTAATACTCTCAGTTCAATTTGTGAATAGTCCGCACCTAATAAGTAATTTCCTTCACCAGGAACAAACACTTTACGAATTAATCGTCCTTCTTCTGTTCGAATTGGGATATTTTGTAGATTAGGTTCTAAACTTGATAATCTACCAGTAAGTGTTAATGCTTGATTAAATATGGTATGTACTTTTTGATCTTTAAATATAGAATCTTTAATTCCTATAAGATATGTTGAATATAGTTTTGTTAATTGGCGGTAATTCACAATATGTTCAATGATTGGATGTCGATCCATCAAATAATTTAATACTTCAATATCTGTTGAATATCCTGTTTTTGTTTTTTTACCGTTGGGTAGCCCTAGATGTTCGAATAAAACGTCTCCTAATTGTTTAGGCGAATCGATATTAAAATCAACACCTGCTAATTCCAATATTTTCTCTTTTAATACAGAAATTCTTTGACTGATTGCTTGAGTTTGTTCTTCTAGTTCTAATGGGTCCACCAATAAACCTTGATATTCCATATCTGCAATGACATCACTTAAAGGAAGTTCTACATCATTTAATAAACTTGTTTGTTCACGTTCTTTAAGTATGTTTAAAGTAACTGCTTTTAATTTATGAATAATAAATGCTTTTTTAGCTATATGAGATTCATATAAATCAGAAATCAGTGGTAACCCTTTTTTAGCACCTTTACCGTAAATCTCTTCATCATATGCCAAATCGTTGATGTCAAATAGCTGTGCAACCGCTGTAAAATCTTCTTTACCAATACTAGATTTTACAATATATGCTGCAAGTAATAAGTCAAAATCTACACCTTCTAAAGTTAAATCTTTCCACTTTAAAAATACTTTCATCGCTTTATAATCATAAACTGATTTTTTATAGGATGGGTTGGATAAATAATCTTTAAATGAAGGACTTCCTAAAGCCAATTCACTTGAAACAAAGTAATGTTTTGATCCAGTCGATAATCCAATACCCCATAAATCCGCTTTATGATAATTGAAAGTTGATAATTCAAAATATAAAGATAAATCTGATTTTAAAATACTTTCAAGTGTTTTTTCATCCTCAATCAAATCGACTTTAAAATCTTCTATTTTAATTGGTTTATCTTCGTTTGTTGTAGGATTTTTCTTATTATATGTAATAACAAGTTGTTTTAACTCTAAACGTTTATAAAAATTAAGCAAGTCATCTTCTAAAACATCCATTCTTTGGGTTGCTTCTAAACCAAATGGGAGTGGTGTGTTTGTATCAATAGTTGATAATACTTTAGAAAAAAGTGCTTGTTCTTTGAATTCTACTAACTTTTCTCCAAGTTTACCCTTAACTTGAGTTGCATTTTCTAAAATATTTTCTAATGTTTGATATTCTTGTAAGAGTTTTACAGCAGTTTTTTCACCGACTCCAGGAACACCTGGAATATTATCAGATGCATCGCCCATGAGCGCTTTCAAATCAATAAACTGTTCATGTGATAAACCATATCTTTCAAGAAGTGATTCAGGCGTATAACTTTCAACAACTTGCATTCCTTTTTTAAGTAAATGTACTGTAATATTTGAATTAACAAGTTGTAGTAAATCTCTATCCGATGAATATACATCCACTTTATAACCTGATTCATCTGCTAATCTTGCTAGTGTTCCAATTATATCATCTGCTTCATATCCTGGAAGCGAAAATTCTTTAATACCTAAATGCTTAATTAATTCATGAATTAAGGGAATTTGACTACCTAATTCCTCAGGCATTTCCTTACGACCCGCTTTATATCCTTCATAGGATAAATGTCTATGTGTTGGTTCTCCAGTATCAAATGCAATCAACATGTGACTATTGGAGAGTTCAATAATTTTATCAATCATCCCGCTAAATGCAAAAACAGCATTTGTATAAATACCGCTTGATGTTTGTAAAACCTTAGCTCCGGGATATGCAGTGGCGTAATATGCTCTAAATAATATGGAATTTCCATCCACTAAAGTAATATGTTTCATGTCTTTCCCCTCTTCTTAATTGTTATTTTAACATACATATTTAGAATAATTTCCCACAATATTTGTGGAAAACTTTTCTAAATAGAATGAAAGGTAGTTCTCAAAAGAATCTACCTTTTAGATTTTAAAATCGGAACCCGCCTTTTCCTTTACCTTTACCTTTTTTAACCTTGGCTTGAGGTGGTTGGAAACCTTGAGGGTTTTTTTGTAAACGCTCAATTTGTTTTTCATCCATTTGTGACATTTGTTTCATCATTTGCTTTTGTTGAACAAGTGATTCTCTTAAACGATTCACATCAGAAACTGATACACCGGCACCTTTTGCAACTCTTTCACGTCGTCTGGATGATTTATCAATGAGTTCTGGATATTTTCTTTCTTCTTCAGTCATACTTTGAATAATAACATTCACACGGTCAAATTGCTTATCATCGACTTGTGAAATGGCTTCTTTCATTTTACCAAGACCTGGAATAAATCCTAGTATCTTAGAAATAGATCCCATTCTTTTAATCATTTTAAATTGTTTTTGAAGGTCTAAGTAGTTATAACTATCGCTCATCATTTTTTCCATCATTGATTTTGCTTCATCTTCATCAATATTGGATGTTACTTCTTCAATTAAAGTAAGCATGTCACCCATACCTAATATTCTAGATGCCATACGTTCTGGATGAAACGCTTCTAAACTATCCATTTTTTCTCCGCTACTTGCGAATTTAATTGGAATATTTGAAATTTCTCGAATGGATAATGCAGCACCCCCTCGGGTATCACCATCCATCTTAGTTAAAATGACACCTGTAGCACCAATTTGATCATGGAATGATTTAGCTACATTTGCAGCTTCTTGTCCCATCATCGCATCCACAGTTAGTAATACTTCATTAGGTTTTAAAATGTCTTTAACATCTTTAAGTTCTTGCATCATGTCAGAATCAATCGTTAAACGACCTGCAGTATCGACAATGACAACATCATATTGATTGTCTTTTGCATATTTTAAACCATTTTTAACAATGACTCTAGCATCTTTAATGCCCTCATCATAAACATGAATTCCTAAACCTTTACCTAATGTTTTAAGTTGGTCGATTGCAGCAGGTCTATAAACGTCTGCAGCAATAAACATCACATTTTTCTTATCTTTTTTTCGAATCCATAATCCTAATTTACCAATAGCGGTTGTTTTACCTGACCCTTGTAAACCAATGGTCATAATTGTTGACATACCTGTATTTGCATAAATAAGTCCAACCGATTCATCACCCATGACACGTTTTAATTCATCATGAACAATTTTTACAACTTGTTGACCTGGATTTAAACCACTTAGGATTTTTTCTCCTAAAGCTTGTTCTTTAACGTTATTCGTAAATTCTTTTACAATTTTAAAATTAACATCGGCTTCTAAAAGTGAAAGACGTACTTCTCTCATCATTTCTTCGATATCTTTTTCTGTCAGACGTCCTCTACCTGTTGCACGTCTGACAAACATTTGTAAACGATCTGATAATGAATTTGCCATTATTCATCCAACTTTCTAAGTTCTTCAATATATTTCATATCTTGAGTTTTAACATATTTTTCAATCAAATCAATTCTTTTTTGACTTAACTTGAATAATCCTAATTTTTGTTCGAAATCCAATAAATGTTGTTCAGTTTTTTTGAGTTGATCGAATACTGCATTTCTAGACACACCAAAACTTTCAGCAATCTCAAATAAAGAAAGATCTAAGTGATAGTAATTGGTAAAATATTCTCTTTGTTTATCGGTTAATAATACACCATAATAACTAAAAAGATGATTCAAATACTCAATTTTTTCTATTTGTTCCATTAGAAGAATCCTTTAAATAGATTATAAATGTAATCCTCAATATCAAATGGTACCAAATCATCAATCTTTTCACCTAATCCAACATATTTAATTGGTAAGTTATATAGATGTCTAATTGCTAAAACAATACCACCTTTAGCTGTACCATCTAATTTAGTTAAGACAATACCTGAAAGATCGGTTGCTTCATTAAATACTTGTGCTTGATTCATTCCATTTTGACCGGTTGTTGCATCAATAACCAATAAGGTTTCATTCGCACCTTCTGGAATTACTTTTTCAATCACACGTTTCATTTTTGATAATTCATTCATTAAATTTATCTTGTTTTGTAATCTACCTGCTGTGTCAATCAATACCAAATCATAATTTTCATTTTTAGCTTTGTTTAAAGCTTCAAAAATGACACTTGAAGGATCGGTTTGAGCTTCTTTTGAAAAAAAATCAACTTTAGCTCTAAGGCTCCACTCTCTTAACTGTTCAATAGCACCTGCACGGAATGTATCTCCTGCAACCATTAAGACCTTTTTACCTTGGTCTTTATACTGTTTAGCTAGTTTACCAATCGTTGTTGTTTTTCCTACTCCATTGACTCCAACAAATAAATAAACGTTCACATCGCCTTCAACATATTTCAGTGTTGTATCTACAAATTCGTCTTTTAAATATATTTCAAATAGTTTATCAACAATGATTGAACTAATCTCAGAAGGCTGACTAAATTTTTGATGTTCGACTTCTTTTCTAAGTTCATTTGTGAAATGTAGAACAGTTTCTACTCCAATATCTGCAGATATCAATAAATCTTCAATTGCGTCAAACAAATCATCATTAATATCATGAGATTCATCTAACAATTTCTTTAAATTATCAAATGACTGTTTACTTTTATGTAAACCCATTTGATACTTATCATTTTTTGGTTTCTTTTTGAATAATCTTGCAAAAAAACCCATATGTTCACATCCTTTATAATCCTTACTATTTTAACATAAAATGGGCTTTAAATAAAACCCATTCATGCTTTTAACCTAAATATTTAAATTGATTGGTTAAGCAGATTCTTTTTGATCTAGTATTTCAAATAGTTTATCATAATTCGGATGATTGCTCATTTCATCTAAATATTCTACATAAACAACTTGTCTTTTTGAATCTAAAAGAAATACTGCTCTTGCAAGTAATCTCATTTCAGATATTAGTACACTAAATTTTTCAGCAAAATCTAAATATTTATGGTCACTTAAAGTAGTGATATTTAAACCCGCTGCACCGCACCATCTTTTTTGTGCAAATGGTAAATCATTTGAAATCGTTATAAAATCAATATCCGGGTAAGATGCCAGTTTTTCATTGATGCGTCTGGTTTGTAAATCACAAACCGATGTATCTAAACTTGGTACCACACTGATTAACACACTGGGTTTCTTAAATTGACTAAAAAAAGATACATCCTCCAAACTATTATTGACAGTAATAAAGTCAAGGACTTTATCTCCAATTTTTAATGGTTCACCGATAAGAGTGATTGGTTTTTGTTTCATAGTTTTCATTATATAAAAACCTCCTATACATATGTATTATATGTTAAGAGGTTCATTTTTAAAATCTTTTCGCACGAATCATGTCAAATGGATGTACTTTAAACGGAATATGGACTAAAACGTGTTCACGGGCTCTAGCTGCTCTCGTAATTTCTTCACCGTCTTTATTAAACATTTTAGTGTTATTAAAAACTTTGCTTTCGTGAACTGGTGAAAAAACTTCAAGTTCTTCCATTAAGAATACATTTTTAGTTTCTACTGTTGCCATTTTTGTTTCTTCATTATAATCAAGGACTAATCCTACAAAGTTTTGCATGACTCGCTCACTTCTTTTTTCAAAGAGCTGCTCACTAACTTCTGGTAATCCATGAAAGAATCCATGAGACGTTTCTCTATTTTCTGCATGTTTTAACATATCTTCATACATTTCATAATTTTGAATCGTTTTTGTTTTCGTATATTCATCGATTATTCTTCGATACGTTTGAACAACAGTTGCAATATAATGTAGAGACTTCATACGGCCTTCTATTTTAAGTGATGCAACACCCATATCGATTAAACGTGTGATTTCTCTAACAGCACTTAAATCTTTAGATCCCATGCTAAAAGGCACTTCATGTTCTTTTTGAAGGGATTTTTGATAATCAAAGAACCATCTACATGTATGCGCACAACCACCTCTGTTGGCATCTCTATTGGTCAAGTGATTAGAAAGTGCGCACCTTCCACTATAACCTGCACACATACCACCATGAATGAATACTTCTATTTCAGTATCTGTATGTTTTGTAATATAAGCGATTTCTTCTAAGTCCATGTCTCTTGCTAAAACAACTCGACTTGCGCCTTTTTCTTTCCAATAATTAACAGTTGGAACATTCATAATGGATTGCTGCGTTGAAATATGTACTTCTAAAGATGTATTGTTTAATGCTGTTTCAATAATAAATGGGCTTGCAGCAATAATTGCGTCCACCTTCGCAGCTTCTAAAGATTTTAAATATTCAATTAGACCTTCTTTATCTGCTTCATGTGGAATAACATTTGTTGTGACGTATACTTTTTTTTGTCGATCATGAGCAAACTTACAACCTTCAACCAAATCATCATACGTAAAATTAGATGCATTTGCACGTAAACTAAACTGTTTACCACCAACAAATACGGCATCAGCTCCGTAAAGAATTGCAATTTTTAATTTATCTAAGTCTCCTGCTGGAGCGAGTAGTTCAATCATCGATTTCACCTTTTATTGTGGATTCTTTATGTAAAAATGCTTTATGAAACGTATCCTGATAGGTTTCATTAATTGTTTTTAGATCAACTGTTGGTTTTCCATTCTCTTGATAATATGGAAGAATCCATGTAGCATATAAATCATCCTTAAATATCGTATCAACCACTAAATAATCAATATGTTGTCTTAACATATCAAGTTCTTCAATAGTTTCAAAAACATGACCTCTAAATACATGAGTTCCAGCATCATCTTCTAATAAAGGATAGTTTTCATCTAAACGTTTTGCTTCTTTTAATGTAATATCATAATTTAAATGATCTTGATTTTCTACTTGCATATAGTCATGATATGTTTTAACGATTTGACGTTTAGAGTAAAACATTGTCATGTGTCCATGACCAAACATAAATGCCTTATATTTCTTATTTTTAGTAATAGAAAGTATGTCTTCTAACGTAATTTCTTTGGATAAAAATGCACCCATGATACCATCATGAAATAAATAATTAAAATCAACTTCATTTGTCAGTAATGTTTCAGGATTATAAACGACCTTATCGATTTGATATAAGGTTTTAAATACCGATAATAACCCTAAATCAGAAATAATATAACCTGTAACCAATGACATATCTATAGTTTGTAAAAAAGTCTTAATCTGATTAAGTTCTTTATCCGTATAGAGACGATTAAACTGTAAAAAGGATTCTTTATTTAAATCCTTTAATTTTTTAAGTATAAAATCCAATTGAGATTCAGAATCCATTGTATATGTTTTAGAGTATTGTTTAAATGATATTAATAATCCATCTGCATGAACCATAACTTCTTCTAAATTATGGATATCATGGAGTGTTGTAAGTATTTTCATATATACCTCATTTCTTACCTAAATGATTTTATATCTTGATTCTATAAAAGTCAAAGGAAGTTATAAAATGGAGACTCTCATACGATAAATATTGTAATTTTTACCGTATTTAAAAAAAGGTCTAGCTGCAAATTGCAGCTAAACCCATTTGAATTAACCGTTTTTTAAATTAAGTTTATTTGTCATAATTTTATTGGTGATGATAAAACTTGCAACACCAATAGCGAGTATAAATATAAGTTGAATGACTAAAAGTGGTGTGATCGATTGAAATATATTGGATTCATCTAATTCAAAGAACCCTGGATTGATGATAAGATTAATCCCTAAATTAATTACACTTAGAATTTGGTTTAAAACATAGTATCCAATAAAATATAAAAACACATATAACCATTCACTTTTGTTAAAACTAAACCCAAATGATAATGCACTATAAAATACCAAAATCATAACTAGACTTGTTAAAACAAATGAAGCAACAGTTATACTTAACATAGGAAGCATGGTAGCATCTGCTTCAATCATCTGCTTAATCATGTCCATTGGAATAAGTTTAATCCAAATAAGTAATAAAACACCTACTGAAAGTACAACTAACCAAACTGTAAATGCTGTAACCATTTTATAGATTAAAATCTGATACTTCTTTAAAGGTAGTGAATGAGTGAAGTAACCTTCATCTTTTAGCATCGTTTTATAGTATCGTTGAAGTATTAAAAAATAAGTAAATAATATTAAACTCAGTACACCAATAATACTAATGACATAAGCTGTACCACTAAAAAATGATAATACAGCATAACTTAAACTAAGTTCATTTAAACCAATATATACTAAACTAAGTAAAATACTTCCAATGAGTAAAAACTTAAGTTCTTTAATGTAAAAGATAAATTCCCATTTAAATAGTTTTTTCATCATAGCGGTAGACCTCCTTGAAGTATTTCCCTAGTGTCATTTGGTATTTTTTCTCAAGAATGGATATAGGACCTGCTTCAATTAGTGCACCTTCTTTCAAAAGAATGACACCATCAATTTGGTCTTCAATATCTGCAACTTGGTGGGTTGATAAAATTACAGTAGATTGATCTTTTTTGTATTTTTTTATAATTTTCATAATAAAATCTCTACTTGCAGGATCTACTCCATCGAGTGGTTCGTCCAAGATGTATAAATCCGTTTTTCTTCCAAAAACAAGTCCGAGTTGAACTTTTCCCTTTTGTCCTTTAGATAATTGAGATAAGCGTTTATTTAATGGAATTTTAAATAATTCAATAATATGTTTTGCATCTTCGATGATGAAATCATCAAAAATATCATCAAACATTTTTAGTGCAGAGTTCACAGTTTGATTCATATCCAAATAGGATCTTTCTGGTAAAAAACTAATATGTTTCTTAAGATAAGGCTCCATTAATTTTCCATGAATATAGATTTTCCCCGTTGTTGGTTGAATGAGTCCATTAATTAATTTAATGAGTGTTGTTTTACCACTACCATTAGGTCCTAATAAACCAATCATTTGATTACTTAAGACTTCGAGTGAAACATCTTTTAATACAGCTTGGTTTTGATATATCTTCGTTAAGTTTTTAATTTCAAGTAAGCTCATTTTTGTTATCCTCCTGAATGTAATTATATCAAAAATGTTATCTCTTTTAGGTTGATATAATTATTTTAGAATCCAAATAGGTGCTTAAATTACGAATATGTGTCTGCATTTAGGGGGTTTTTTGGTTAATTTTACTAACAAATAAAAAAGCGACCTCCTGACTAAAGGCCAGAAGGTCATTAAAGGGGATTTGTGTACTAAGTACACTAATAGGGGATAAGTAGCACCCATCGCTGGATGCATGTTCATTATATTCTAATTGATTTTAGGTGTAAAGTTATTTGCGTAAGTATGTTTAGAATACCATAATTAATTTTCGAAGGGTTCAATATGCTTACATTTAGGAAATCCAGTACAGCCATAGAACTGTCCATATTTAGACTTTCTAATTGCGAGTGGCTTTCCACAAAGTGGACATATTTTATCTGAAATCACTGGTTTGATTCTTTCTAATTGTTGATCCGCTTTTTCTAATAACGGGACAAATCGTTGATAGAAATCTTTTAACAGTTCAACACCATTAACAGAACCTTCAGCAATCATATCCAGTTCATTTTCCATACGAGATGTATAATCAGTATTCATGATATCGCTGAAATAAGTATTTAATGTATCAACAGTTAGAATACCTTGTTCTGTCGGTTTAAATCTCTTTTCTTCAACCGTAACATAATCTCTTGACTTTAATGTCTTAATAATTGTTGCATAGGTGGATGGTCTTCCAATACCTTTAGATTCTAAATCCTTAATTAAAGATGCTTCATTATATCTAGCAGGTGGCATCGTTACTTTTTCAATAGATTCAACTAAGTCAGATTCTAATCTGTCACCAACTTGATATGGAGGTAAGATTTTATCTTTACTCTTATCTGTTACGACTTTCAAGTACCCATCAAAGATTTGTTGACTACCATCAAGTTCATAGATGTTTCCACCAGCATCCAGTTTAACTTTCTTCAAGTTGAAGATAGCAGGTGCCATTAAGGACCCTAATGCACGTTCATAAATCCTTTTGTATAGTTTAAACTGATCTTTGCTTAAATATTGTTCAACTCTTTGTGGCGTTAAATGTAGGTCTGTTGGTCTGATTGCTTCATGGGCATCTTGTTGAGAGTCTTTTTTATTCGTTTTATAATGACCTAAATATTTTTTACCGAAATGTTCTTCAATATATTTATTAGCAGGATCTACAAACTCTTTACTTAAACGATCAGAATCCGTTCTCATATAAGTGATTAACCCAATGAGTTCTCCTTCTATATCTATACCTTGATAAAGTTCAGATGCAATTTGCATCGTTCTAGCAGAACTCATTGAAAGTGAATTCACTGCATCTTGAAGTAAGGTTGATGTAATAAATGGAGGTTTTGCATTTCTCTTACTCTCTTTTTCATCAATACTAATGATTGTAAATGGATTTTTAGAAGTTTCTAAGATTTGATTAGCTTCTTCTAACTTAATCTTATAATCTTTAGGAATGATATATTCTGCTCTTAAATCACCAAAATGAGCATGAATTGTATAATATGTTTCTGGAACAAATGCTAAAATTTCTTTTTCAAGTTCTACAATGAGTTTTAATGCAACACTTTGTACACGACCAGCAGATTGAGATTTAATCTTGTTTCGTAAGAATTTAGATAATTTAAACCCAATGATTCTATCTAGTATACGTCTAGATTCTTGAGAATTTACCAATCCTTTATCAATTGTTCTTTTTTGATTGATTGCTTCTAATACAGCAGGTTTTGTAATTTCTTTAAATATAATACGATTTTTTTCCTCAATATCTAAATCAAGAACTTGAGCTAAATGCCAAGCAATCGCTTCTCCCTCTCTATCGGGGTCGGTAGCTAGTAAAACTTCTTTACCTTTAGTTTTTTTAATTAAATCTTTGATGAGTGTAGCTTTTCCTTTAATGACTTTATAGGTAGGCTCAAACGTATCTAAAACATTAACGCCTAGTCCGTCCACACCAGAGGTTGCTAAATCTCTAATATGTCCAACAGACGACAAAACAGTTACTTTATTGTCAAAGTAACTTGAAATGGTTTTAGATTTAGCTGGAGATTCTACAATTATGACTAAGTCTTTCATGTGTTTTCCTCTTTTATTTTTTGATACTTCATCAATTATATATGTTTAATTTTTGATGTCAAGTATATCATTTTAAAATAAAAGCATTCTATATAATATATTTATATAGAAGAAAATTATCGCTTTTTTAAAAGATAAAACCATGATTTCACACGGTTTTATCGTTCATAATTTGATAAACTGGTTTATAACTTTTTCTATGTATTGGTGTTATACCATACTTTTTTAATGCTTCTAGATGCATCTTTGTTCCATATCCTTGATGTTTAATAAATCCATATTCCGGATAAATTTGATCATACATCATCATCAATTCATCACGTTTTGTTTTAGCTATAATACTTGCAGCTGCAATCGAAATGGATAAACTGTCACCATGTTTTAAAGAAAGATGTGGTAAGTCTCCTATATACATATAATCCGTTAAAATAAAATCAGGTTGAATTTTTAGATTCTTAACAGCAAGAATCATTGCTTCTCTAGATGCTTCTAGAATATTAATTTCATCAATTCGATTAGAATCTATGACCGAAATAGAAATGGATAATGCATGTTGTTCAATCAAAAGTCTTAAACGGTCTCGTTCTTTTTTGCTTAATTTTTTAGAATCATTAATCGATTCATCATAAAAATCAATGGGTAAAATGACAGCAGCAGCAACCACCGGTCCCGCCAATGGACCACGTCCTGCTTCATCAACTCCACAAATAAACTGATAACCTAAATCATGATACTTACGCTCATAAAGTTGTCTGGTCATGATCAAAACTAAGAGGTCCTAACATACGATTTCTAGTATCTTTTAAGAGTGTTTGATAAACTCTATCATAATCGGTAAAGCCACCCTTTAAAAGGGCTCCTTGTTTTTCTGCAATAAGATCCATAATTTCCACTTCAGTTAATGCATCAATATTCTCAAGTTGATATCTTTCCATCAAACGTTTTGGATAAAACTTTTTTAAATAATTAATCAAATATAAAACAACCTCATTAATTGGTAATGTATCATCCTTAATAGCACCTGTACAAGCAAGTGCAAATCCTACTTTTTCATCATCAAATTTAGGCCATAATACACCTGGTGTATCCAGTAACTCAAAATGTGGATTAATTTTAATCCATTGTTGTGATTTGGTAACACCTGGTTTATTTGCTGTATTTGCAACTTTTTTGGAAACCATCTTATTAATCAGTGTAGATTTTCCTACGTTAGGTATACCTAAAATCATACCTCTTATGACTTTAAAAGTCATACCTTTGGCTTGAGCTCTTTCAATCTTATCTTTTAGTATTTCTTTACTTCTTGAATATATCTTATCGACATTAAATCCATTATTACTATTAATGAGTAATGTATAAAAACCCATATCTTCATAATACTTAATCCAATAATCAAGTGTTTTTCTATCTGATAGATCGATTTTATTAAAAAGTAAAAGTGTTGGTTTGTCACCAACAATTTTTAAGATTTCTGGATTCATACTACTAAATGGTAATCTTGCATCCACCAGTAAATAGACGATATCCATCAGTTTAATTTTTTCTTTGATTTCCCTTAAGGACTTAAACATATGTCCTGGGAACCATTGGACTTGTTTCATTTAATACCTGCTTTATCTAATATTTCACTTAGTTCTTGAATTGTTACTAAAACTTCTCTTGCTTTAGTACCTTGTGTACTGGATACTATTCCATATTGTTCTAAAAGAGTTACTAACTTTTGAGCACGGTTAAACCCAATATTATACTCTTTTTGAATACCATTAATTGAACAGTTGTTTTCCATAACAACATACTCAGCAACTAAAGCAAATAAGTCATCATCAATAGTTTCTCTGCTTTGATTAATTATCTTTAAATCTTCATGTTTTAATATATAATTTGGTTCAGACTGTGATCGTATAAAATCAATAACAGAATCAATTTCTTTATCTGAAATAAAAGCACCTTGTAAACGAATTGGTCTTTCTGTTTCTTTTAACAACATGTCACCACGTCCTAATAACTGTTCAGCACCCGCACCATCAAGAATAGTCGTTGAATCCGTAAAACTAGAAACTTTAAATGCAATTCTTGTTGGAATATTGGACTTAATTGTACCTCTTATAACATCGACAGTTGGTCTTTGTGTAGCAACCAATAGATGAATACCTGCTGCTCTAGCTTTTTGAGTGATACGTTGTATCGCATCCTCAACATCATGTGCTGCAGCCATCATTAAATCAGCCAATTCATCAATTACAACAACAATTAATGGCATTTTAGCTTCATCAACAAAACCTTTTCTAACATTATCATTAAAACTCTTAAGATCTCTAGATCTTGTTTGAGCAAATTTTTGATAACGACTTTCCATTTCATTAACAACCCAATTTAAAGCTGTAGCTGCCATTTTGGGGTCTGTAATAACAGGTGTAATCAAATGTGGTAAATCATTATAAGGTGTTAACTCAACCATTTTTGGATCGATTAAAATAAGTTTTAAATCTTCAGGTTTATTCTTTAACAATAAGGAAATAAGTATCGTGTTCACACATACTGATTTACCAGAACCTGTACCACCTGCTATCAGTCCATGTGGCATTTTAGCGATATCAACAAAAATATTTGTTCCATCAATATCTTCACCTAATGCAACTTTTAATGGATGGTCATGGTCTTCTAAGAACTCTTTTGTATCCACAACATTACCAAATGAGACAATTTCAGCAACTTTATTCGGTACTTCAATACCCACATAAGGTTTACCTGGAATTGGCGCTTCAATACGAAGTGTTTTAGCAGCTAAACTCATCATTAAATTATCTTGAATATTTGTAACTCTTTTTACAGGAACACCCGGTTCTAATGAAATCTCATGACGTGTAACCGTTGGACCTTTTTTAGACTGTGCAACTTCACCTTCTACAGAGTGGTCCATAAAGGTTTGATTAATCACTTCAACTTGTTCTAATAACCAAGCTGGTTTTTCATCCTTTTGTCGTTCACCCTTTTTTAATAATGTAATCGGAGGTAATACATAGTTTTTATGCTTTTGTTCATAAACAACTTGTTTTCTAATTTGTGGGTCCACTTTTTCTGTAGGGCTCTTAATGGTTAGAGCTTCTTCCACTTCTCCAAAATTAGTTTTAACTTTAATATCTTTTTCTCTTCTATCATGTGTTTCTACTTTAATATCATTAAAATCTAAGTCATTATAAACTTGTCTGGTTTGCATCCAAGGAGGTAGTTCTTTTTGCTTCTCTTCTTCCATGAAAAATCTATCCATAGGTTTAGATATTTCTTTTTCGACTGGTTTTTCAACTTCTTTAATCTCTTTAGTTTGTTTATCTTTTTGATAAGAATCTACACCAAAAATTTCTTTCCTCGTTTTACTTGAAATAAGTGCATCATCAAACTCATAGTATTTACTACCATTTTTACTTGTCGCATCCACATCTGTCATTTTAGGTTTTGTTCTAAATGCATCATATTTCTTAACCTTATCGCCTATAACATGAACGACAAATGGCACATGAATTTCATCTTTAACATCACTACCAAATAAAGGAGAAATAAACTTTTCCTTGACATATTTATGTTCTGACCTAATACCTTCTATTTTAGGTATTTGAGGAATATGAAAGGCTTCTTCAATTTCTACGGATTTTTTACGTTTCTTCATGTTGATCCTTATCCTCCTTTAAACTATTTTCTATATCTTTGTAAATTTCTTCAATACCTGAATTTAATTCTTTATCTTGATTAAATACTTTCTTAGAATAAATCTTATATGTTTCTTCACCAGTTAATGATATGACTACTAATCCTAGTTTTATCATTATGACTTGAGTCACATTATCTAAGACTAATCTCCTAAACCAATAGATTGGATTGACAACATTTAATACCAACATCGTCTGTTTAAAAATTTCATTAACTTTGAATTTATTAGTTGCTTTAACCAATAAATTGTTATCAAGTTTAACTTTAGCATCATTTAATGTAATCAATCTTCTTAATGTTAAACCTTTAAACATTTTTAAGATTGGTTTATTTAATAATTCATCAAATCGATTGGACACATATCTTAATAAGACAAGTGATTCATCCAAAGATAATTCTAGATATGGATACTTACTTCTAGGATAAAACTTAGTTGCAATATCATTTCCCAGTTCAAGACTTACATTCAGTAAATGTTGGCCATATCCCACAGAGTCTCTAACATCTTTTTGCTTAAATAATTTATGTGCATCATTAATCAACCATTTGATCTCTAATTCATCAATATCTTCTTCTTGTACTTTATTACGTTTCATATCTTTATTCAGTGATTTTAAGACTGCCACTAAATACCAAAGTGTAACAAGAATTAAAGTAAATAAAGCTCCTGAAAAAAAGGTAATCAACCAACCAATATCAATTTTTATAAATCCTAAATCAAAAATCATGAATAAGTTCACTTCCTTTTACATAAATTATACTATATTTTCATCATTATTTAACTTATAAACTTGTTTACACTCCTACATTATGCGATAATGGATAGAACAAAGTATAAGGAGTGACAAGATGGAAAAATATTTAATCGCTATCGATCTAGATGGCACACTTTTAAATTCAAATTCTGAAGTACCAGATAAAAACAAAGAAGTTCTTAATAAGTTAGTAGATTTAGGGCATATGGTTGTATTAGCAACAGGAAGACCCTATCACGCAACGATTGATATCTATAATTATATTGGACTCAATACACCTTTAATCACAGATAACGGTGGAAATATTAGAGAACCTAAGAATCCTAATTTTCAAATTGTCACAGATGGTATTCCTGTGTTAGTTTCACATGATATATTTAATTATACTAAACCACATTTAGTATCTGCGTTTTATTCTTTTGGTGATCATGTTTATGCATATCAATATTTAGACCGTCTCCATAAAATCTTTATGGGTAGTCAAAAAGCTAAAATCATTCATACTGAATTTGACCAATATCACCACGAACCTACTGGAATGATTTATTTAGTTTCAAATGAGTTCACAAATTCTTTTGAAGACTTCTTAAAGACAAAATATAAAGAGGAAGTTTCATTTAGATTATGGGGTAGTGATTCTAAACATAGTATTTATGAATTATATAAATACAACTCATCAAAATTATCTGCAATAGAGTGGGTGCGCTACCATTATAATATAAAGCATGAGCATACGATTGCTTTCGGAGATGGTTTAAATGATATCGAAATGATTCAAGGTGTTGCAAGAGGTATTGCTATGCCTAATGGTATTGCTGAATTAAAAGCTGTGGCTAAAGAAATTTTACCACTGGATAATGATCAATGTGGTGTAGGTTTATATTTAGAGAAATTCTTTAATTTAAAATAAATCGTTAAATAAAAAGTAACCCATTAGTTCCTCAGGTGGAAAAGGTGGGTTACTTTTTTTTATTTATGATAAATGCATGAGACTTTGAATACTGGATTCATTAAATCCTTTGGATACTAAATATCGGTATATTTTTTCCTGTTTTTTAGGATATACTTCTTTTTCATATTTTTTATATGCAATTGATAATTGTTTTTTTAAAGGTATAAGTTCATCATATGAAGAAAGTATCCATTCAATGTCTTTTTCTTCAAATTTGTAAAATCTTAATTTAGACTCAAGCATCAAATAAGAAAAATCTTTTCTTGCAAGTGCTAAAATCATTTTTTTATCATCAATCCAACGTTCTTTTTTTAAACGCATAATCAAATCATAAGTATTTTCCATACCTTGAGCATTCAAATACTCAATCATTTGATTTTCAGATTTACCATAACTTGCAAATCTTAGAGCTTTTTGATACATTTTTTCTTTGAAATTTTCTTTCTCTAAATCAATATCTTGATTAAATTCCTGTCCTGGTAGTAATCGGTATTTAACAATTGTATCTTCTAAAACAAGGTGTTTTTCACCGTTATCAAGCGTTATTTGATATTTATTTTTGAGTTTTCTAATTTCAACGATTTTCATGAGATATCATCACGGTGAAAACCGGCACCTAATACTTCTTTAGTAGAAATGATTAATGTAAATGCATTCGGATCAATTAATGTCACAAAATCTTTAGCATGATATAGTTCTTGTCTTGTAACTGTTGTAATAACTAATTCTTTTGGATTACCTGAATATCCACCGATGGCCTTTAAACGTGTTACACCACGGTCAATTTGTTCAAATATAGCTTTTTGAATTTCTTCATGTTTTTCTGTAATAATTAGTAATGCAAAAGAACTTCTACCAAATACAGCTGTTTTTTCAATCATATATGCGGTAAGTAACATCGACAAGACAGCAAACAATCCATTTTGAAAACTTATAAACATACCAAATAAAATAATTAATCCATCTGTTACATATACTGCAACTGAAAATGGTACTTTTAAGTATTTATTAATCATTTTTTGATAAATATCCATGCCACCTGTGGTTGCATTATAACGTAAGACGATTCCTATACCAAGTCCAACCAATACACCACCTGCAATAGATGCAACCAATAATTGGTAATTTGAATCTATTTTTGACATGAGTAATGTGTCATTGATATTTAATACCTCAAATAGTGTAACTAATAATGGTGCCAATATCGTTGCATAAATGGTTTTGAGGAAAAAATCCTTCCCAAAAAATACACCACCAATAATTAATGAAATAATATTAGCAATTAAATAAATTAACCCTAAGGATAAAGGAATATATGGTTCTATCAATAAACTTAACCCCATCATACCACCAATAATTAAACCCAGTGGTTGTAAGAAAAAGTAGAAACCTATATGTAGTACAAGTACGCCTATTGTAATAAATACATAAGAAATGATTTTATCTTTAATCATGCTTTTTACTCTTTAAATAAGCATTAATGAAACCATCTAAATCACCATCCATGACCGATTGGATATTACCAACTTCATAGTTTGTACGGTGATCTTTTACCATTTGGTAAGGTTGAAACACATAAGATCGAATTTGACTTCCCCAACCAATGTCTGCTTTTTCACCTTTTAACTGAGCCATTTGAGCTTGTTTTTCTTCAAGTTCTCTTTGTATAAGTTTGGACTTAAGAATATTCATTGCAGCTTCTTTATTTTTAATTTGACTACGTTCGTTTTGCATACTAATAACAATATTTGTAGGAATATGAGTAATTCTTACTGCACTATATGTGGTATTAACGGATTGACCACCCGCACCACTGGATTGAAACGTATCTAAACGGATATCTTCATCCTTAATCACTATATCAATATCATCAGAAAACTCTGGTGCTACATCACAACTTACAAAAGATGTATGTCTTCTCTTGTTAGAATCAAAAGGTGAGATACGAACTAAACGATGTACGCCACGCTCTGATTTTAAATAACCGTACGCATAGTCTCCACTAATGCGCATGGTTACAGATTTAACACCTGCTTCTTCACCTGCTAAGTAGTTAAGTATTTCTACTTTAAACCCTCTTAATTGTGCAAACCTTTGATACATTCTCATTAATATGCCACACCAATCCATGGATTCAGTTCCACCTGCTCCTGGATGTAATTCCAAAATAACATTATGATGATCATATGGTTCATTAAGTAAGACTTCAATTTCGAATTCAGATATCTTTTTATCAAGATCTTTAATTTCTTCTTCTAAAATCTCCCAAGTATCCGTACCTTCTTTAGCATCTTCTAACCAAATAAGTGTGTCTTCATATTGACTTCTAATTTTTTCAATGGTATGCTTTTTTTCTCTTAATTGATTGGATTCTAAACTTAGTTTTTTAGCTTGATTTGTGTCATTCCAAAAATTTGGGTTTTCCATAATCTTTTCGATTTCTAAAAGACGTTTAGATAATTCCTCAATATTCAAGGCTTTTTCTAAATCTTGAATGGTAACTCCAAAACTTTCTAATGTTTTATTAACTTCATACTTTTCCATAATTACCTTCTATTCCACGGCAATTGGCTATGACGAACTTTTTGTTTTTTAGGTTTGTTATCTTTTTTAACTTCTGTTCCTTGATTGGTGTTTGTGTTTTTAACAACAGCTTCTCTAGAAACATTAAGTTGTATCTTACCAAGTGTAGCATATCTTGCTACATCTTTTGAAATACTATAAGTCATTTCATCAAATAATCGTTTACCTTCTCTTTGGTAAGTGATTAATGGATTTTGTTGACCATAGGATTGCAATCTGACACCTTGTCTTAATTCTTGCATGGTATCAATATGACGCATCCAATATGTATCAATAACTCTTAACATAATAACTTTTAAAAATTCATTATAAACTTCAATTGGTACTAATTCTTTCTTTTCTGTTAACAATTTAATCGCTAAATCTTTGTAGAATTTAACTATTTCAACTTCATCAAGTTGATTAATTTGTTCAATTTTTACTAAATCTCTTGGAATCATAAAACTTTCAAAGTGATGAATAATTGCCTCATCTTTAATATCAAATTTATTTCTTCCAACCGGAACAATAAATTCATCAATTTCAGCTTCGACCACATCTTCGATAAATCGAATGACTTGACTCTCAACAGATTGATTTGTTAGAACAGATGTTCTTTCAGCATAAATAATTTCTCTTTGCAGCCTTAAAACATCATCGTATTTTAATACATTCTTACGAATCTCTGAGTTTACACCTTCAGAACGTTTTTGAGCGCCTGTAATCAGGTTTGTAATCATTCTAGATGTAACAGGCGTGCCTGTTTCTTGTGCCCTTTGAAGTGTACCTATAATTGTCTTAAATCTATCTCCACCACGACGAACCATAAGTTCATCTTCAGCGGATAAATAGAATCTTGAAAATCCTGGGTCACCTTGACGACCTGAACGACCTCTTAACTGATTATCGATACGTCTTGCATCATGTTTTTCAGAACCAATAACAGCTAAACCACCTAATTCAACAACACCTTCACCTAATTTAATATCCGTACCACGACCTGCCATGTTGGTTGCAATTGTAACAGATCCTTTTAAACCTGCTTTTGCAATAATTTCAGCTTCACGTTCATGATTCTTCGCATTTAGTACTTCATGAGGAATTCTGTTTTTTCTTAACATTGTAGATAATAATTCGGATGTTTCAACTGCAATCGTACCAATTAAGATTGGCTGACCTTTTTCGTGACGAATCTTCACTTCTTCAATTAATGCATTATATTTTTCTTCTGCAGTTACAAAGAAGAAATCTTTTGCATCTTCTCTAATGACTGGTTTATTGGTTGGTATTTCAATAACATTCATGTTATAAATATCAACAAATTCTTCTTCTTCAGTTTTAGCAGTACCTGTCATACCAGATAGTTTTTTATACATTCTAAAGAAGTTTTGATATGTAATTGTTGCAACAGTAACTGTTTCTTTTTTAACTTCAACGCCTTCTTTAGCTTCAATTGCTTGATGGAGTCCTTCACTAAATTGACGACCCTTTAAAATACGACCTGTAAACTGGTCAATAATAAGTACTTCACCTTCAACAACCATATATTCTTTATCATTGGTCATTGTAAAATTTGCTTTAAGTGCATTATTAATGTGGTGTAATAAAGATACGTGTTTTAAATCATATAAATTATCAATTCCGAACATTTGTTCTGCTTTAGTAATACCAGATTCTGATAATTCAACAGTATTTGATTCTACATCGAGTTCATAATCTTCATCATTTAATGATTTTACAAATCTATCAGATTGCATATATAAATTTTGTGTATTTTTAGCAGGTCCAGAAATAATTAATGGTGTTCTAGCTTCATCAATTAAAATAGAGTCCACTTCATCGATAATTGCATATGGATATCCTCTTTGAGCAACCATATCCTTATGATATAAAACCATGTGATCTCTTAAATAGTCAAATCCAAGTTCTGCGTTTGTGGAATACATAATATCACAAGCATAAGCAGCTTTCTTTTGTTCACGGTCATTATCTCTTAGATTGAGTCCAACTGTTAATCCTAAGAATTTAAAGAGCTCTCCAATTTCACCTTCTGCTTCACGTTTTGCAAGGTATTCATTGACTGTGACAATATGCACACCCTCACCTTGTAAAGCGTTTAAATACGCAGGTAAAACAGCGGTTAAAGTTTTACCTTCTCCCGTTCTCATTTCTGCAATATTACCTTCGTGTATTGCAATACCACCCATTAACTGTACAAAATACGGTGTAAGACCTGTGACTCGAGTTGATGCTTCTCTAACTAAAGCGAATGCTTCAACAAGTAAATCATCGAGTGTTTCACCATTTTTAATGCGTTCTTTATAACTTGCAGTTTTCAATTGTATTTCTTCATTCGAAAGTTGTTTCATAGATTCTTTTAAAGCCTCTATTTGAAGTGCAATCTTTCGGTATCTTTTAAGTGCTTTTTTAGTTGAATCAAATAGTCCAAACATACGTTATTCTCCCTTTGATGTATTTATATTTTTAAAAAATTCTTTTAAAATGATTTGGTTATGAGGTAGCATGTGTTCATAAGGTATCTCATGGATGTTAAACCATTTTAAATTTAAGACTTCATCATTTTCTTCATCTATTTTACCAGTAAATGCATTAATTTTGAAGATATGATCGACTAAATAGACTTGATCTTGATTTGGATATGTTAAATGAAATTCTTTACCAGTAAATACTTTATAATACGTATAATCCGTAATTTTAAGACCGGTTTCCTCAAAAACTTCTCTTATAAGTGTTTCTTCTAAGGTTTCACCAATTTCAAGTGCTCCACCATGGATAGCCCATAGTTTAAAGTCTCTCCTATATTGTAACAAAATAGAATCATCTTTTAAGATGATTGCACCACATGATACCATAATTATCGGATCATGACCAACCTTTTCTCTTAAATTCATGATATATCCCATGATTTTTACCTACATTTCTATAAAATATTTATGAAAAAAACAGAACCCCAAAAAGGTTACTGTTTTTATATAGCTTAATAAGAAATTCAATTATCGGTATGATCAAACTTATAAATATCAATTTCAAAGAATTGTTCTTTAGAAAGTTTCAAAAAACTATTTGCTATATTCAATGGGAATGAAATTAAATTTTTATTGAATATAGAAACCATTGAATTATAAACTCTACGTGCTGAAAGAAGGTTTTCATAAATTTCTTTTGCTTGATTTTCCAACTGAGTTAATTCTACTTTTTTATCGATAGTAGTACTTAATTTTAATAAGAGAACTAAACGATCATGTAAGTCATAAGAAAACTGCTGTTTATAAGACATAGGGTCTTCTTTTTTAGGTAGTAAGTCATTAACTAAGAATGGTTCTAAATCCATCGGATTTAATTTAGCTTTTTTAAGATGATCTAAAATTTTTGAATAGTTATCAAATTGTCTAGCTAATATGACATCAATTTTGTCATTAGATTCTTTGATTTGAGTTAAATTTTTCTTTAATATATGTGAAGATATCACCATACTAATTATGGCTATCAATATGAAAAGTAATAAAATTGCAATGGTAATCCATAACCATAAATATTCAAGCATTAGATTCACTCCCTAAACGTAATTACTTCCTCAATTATTTTATAACAATTGCTTAAAAATATCAATTGAATCCAGCATTTCCCACTTAAAACCTTGGTTTTCTTTACCTAAATGTCCATGATGAACGGTTTCTTTATAAATAGGATTTTTTAAGCCTAGTTTTTCAATAATTGCTTTTGGAGTAAGTTTGAAATATTTTAAGATTTGATTTCTAATAACATCATCACTCACTTTACCTGTATTAAATGTATTGACATATAATGATACAGGTTCTGCAACACCAATTGCATAAGCAAGTTGAATTTCACAAGTTTCTGCAATACCACTTCCAACAACTTGTTTTGCTAAGTAACGTGCCATATAAGATGCTGAGCGGTCTACCTTCGATGGGTCTTTACCACTAAATGCACCACCGCCATGTCTGGAATATCCACCATATGTATCTACAATAATTTTTCTACCAGTTAATCCACTATCACCAACTGGTCCACCAATCACAAATCGACCTGTAGGGTTAATAAAATATTTAGTATCATTTTTTAATAGATGAGATGGAATGACAGGTTTAATAACATGTTCTAATACATCTTTTTTAACTTCTTCTAATGTTTTTTCTTCAAAATGTTGAGTTGAAAGAACGATTGCTTCAACAGATACTGGATGGTTGAATTCATCATATAAAACAGTAACTTGACTCTTTCCATCAGGTCCTAAGCCTTGAACTAAACCAGTTTCTCTTACAAATGCTAAACGTTTAGTTAGTTCATGTGCTAAATGTATCGGTAATGGCATTAAATTAGGTGTATCATTTTTAGCATATCCAAACATAATACCTTGGTCACCAGCACCTTGTTCTTTACCATTAACCTCATCAACACCTAATGCAATATCATGACTTTGACGATTTAAGTTTACATGATAAATTGCAGTGTTTGCATCAAAAATAAATCTTGGATTATTATAACCACAATAATCAATAGCTTTCCTAGCAGTCTCTATGACAAGTTCTTTTGTAAGTTCAAAATTTGTTGTGACTTCACCGAATATATAAACTGATGTATGTGCAAGTGCAACTTCAATTGCACATCTTGCATTCGGGTCTTTAGATAAACATAAATCTAAAAGACTATCGGATATAAAATCAGATACCTTATCTGGATGTCCTTTAGATACACTTTCACTTGAAAATAAATAACTCATATTGTTTGCCTTCTTTCTCATAAAAAACACTTCCCATAAGGAAGTGTATTTGAAATTTTCCTTATTGGTGGGTCTCCCCCTGTCAGTAAGCACCTAAATCAAATAGGTTGCTGCAGGGTCATAAGACTGATCACTTCGCCTGCTCTGAATAAGTATGATTTAATTATCAATTTATCATATACTATTTTTTATGAATTGTAAACTTATACGCTAGATTATGTTATAAATCGTGATAAATAACATCAATTTCTTTTTGATATTTTAAGAAAGTCTCTTTTAAATTATAGTCAAAGTATGGTGTTAATTCTTGTTTAAATATATTAACTGTTTGTAGATGATTATTCGGGTGATGGTATGTTGATAAACTTCTTAAGGATACATAACAATCCGCAAGTAATATAATTTGATTTGTAATTTCATGTTGTATTAACTTCATTTGTTCTATAAATACTTCATCTGCATTACCTTCATAATGCGCTCTAATGATGTCATTACTCTTTTGTGCTAACTGGATTCTTTTACCAATTCTAGAACCTAACTCTGTTTTCTCTTTAATAATTTCATATGTATGCTCATCATATACATCGGTATTCATCATAAGATCTTTGATTTCATCAAATCTAAGATGAATCAGTGCATACTTTTCCATTTCCATTTTAAGATCTTCATCTAGATTATAAAATGTTGCAATCTTAGATGCAAGCGTTGCTACACGATGTGCATGGTTCTTTTCTAATAATCCACTTGCTGATTGAAAAACGACATTAAATAAACTTCTGACGATATGTGTAAAATCCGCTTGAACTTCTCGTCTTTTAGAAAGTTCTTTTTTACGTTCTTCTTGAATCGATTGTCCAATGGATACAATAATAAAATTAATTAAATAAAAGAGTATAAAAATGATTGTTCTTAAGGCTAAATCAGCCATTTGTCTTGCTAATGAAGGGTCTATAAAAAGATTTGATAAAAATTCTTGCCATGTCAATCCTAGATTGAAAAAGTTATATGTAACACCAATATGAATGAGTGATACAAATCCAATTAAGGATGCGAAAGAATTTGATAATAATCTCTTATCTTGATATAGAGAAATTTGAACGAGTGCATAATAAATTAATACATAACTTGCTGTTTCAAATGGTGAATTTTGTCCAATGGCATAAATACGGATATATACTAATATAGCCGATATAAAGATCCAAAAACTGGATATATACATTGCTATTTGCTGTTTGGTTAAATCATGATGATCTAAATCAATAAGTTTTGTTTGAAGTCTACCAACAGCATATGTAATAGGTAGTGCTGCAATTGCAAATAACCAGTCAGTTGTTGGGTTAGACACACTAAAACCTAGTACAAAAAATACTAGTGAATATAGTAAGTTTGAAACGAAAACGATATTTTTAATAACGACGTTTCTTCTATAAAGTACCGCAACATCATTGGCAATATCTATACCAGTTTCAAAACCAAAATATTTCGAAAAAAGTCTTTTACCAAGGCCTTTTAACTTCTTTTTTTGGTTATTAAAATTCATTTTATTTACCCTTTTTACTGTTCTTTAAATCAAATAAACTAATCTTTTGGTAACTTGGATTTTCTAGTGCTAAATCTTCATTCATTACTTGTGCAACACGAGTAGATGCTGCAGCTGCAATTGCACCTACAATATCATCCATGAGTGTATGAACGACACCATCTTTTTTACCGTCTTCATTCAGTCTTGCAACTACACCACGTTTATTCACATCGATGTCACCGAAGTTTGTTTGACCAATAGCACCATAATTTCTTGCAACATCAAGTCCAAGTGTTTCATCCAGTCCGAAAAGTCCAAGATCATAATATAAAATATCTTGAATAGGTCCTTTAAACATTTTTTCTTCTGCTAAACGGTCAACTTCAGCTGCAAATTGGATGTGGTGAAACACATCTCTAAATGTAAGAATTTTTTCAACGGATTCGATACAAAGCTTAATATCAACACCTTTATAGTATTTACTTTGTTGTTGATGTGCAATCGTTGCAATATCCATGACTGTTACATTACAACGGTTTTGTAAAACTTCGATATTCAGTTTTAGCATCTCTTCTCGATTGTAAAGCAGTTTAGGTTTACTCATATATATTCTCCCCTTGTGAAAATAATGTTTGTCCATTCAGAAAATCTCTTACCATCATACGTTTCTTTCCAGCTTGTTGTAACTCAAGTATTTCAAGTGCTTGACCGTTACAACCGATGAAAAGTCTCTTTTGAGATATGAGTATCTTTCCTGGGCTTAAGTCTATTATATCACTAACTAATGATTGAAATACCTTGATCGTTGTACCTTTATACTCAAAATGTGCTCCAATATCAGGACTTAACCCTCTTACACGGTTGTGGTTATAGATTGCATTTTGATTAAAATCTAGTGATTCATCACTATATTTTAATGTATAAGCAAACGTAACTAAGCTTTCATCTTGTTTTTCTTTATGATACGTTCCAAGTAAAAGATCATCCATTCTTTTTTCTAAAAGATCTCTTCCAGCAATAGATAGTTTTTGACTTAATGTTAAATAATTATCTTGATCTTCAATAGTAACTTTAACGTGTTCAATCATATCACCTGAGTCCATTTTAAAAGCCATTTCCATTAAAGTAATACCCGTTTCTTTAAGTCCATTAAATAATGCATATTGAATCGGTGCACCACCTCTTAAACTAGGAAGTAATGAACCATGAATATTGACAGCTTTTACTTTATCTAATAAAGCCTTAGGTAATATTTGACCATAACTTGCAGTAATAATTAATTTAGGTTTTTTATCTATAATGTATTGATAATTTTCTTTAAGTTTTTCTGGTTGAAATACTTCAATCCCATAGGATTTTGCTAATTTTTTAACCGGGGACTCTGTTAAAACTTTTTTTCTTCCTACATAACTATCTGGTTGCGTAACAACCAGAGAAACATCATACTTTTTCTCAATCAACATCTTTAGTATTGGTACTGAGAATTCCGGTGTTCCCATAAATACGATCATTTTAGCTCCTTTTTAGTACCAAATGATATCAGGTACTATTTTTATTTTTATTTGTTCATTGGATTTTAATAAGGAATACATTCTAGGCTCTAAGTGTTGATACTTAACCGTTAATAGCACTTGATAATGCTGATTCTCTTTTAGTTTAACACTTTGAGCAGGTCCAAGTACTTGTAAACCCATTTCAGTTAATTTTTCTTTAATCACGAATGCATGTTGATATGTTTTCAAATAACTCATTCCTAATAGTTTAATCTGCAAGAGATTTCTAAAAGGTGGTAATTTAGAAATTTTTCGATTAGATAGTTCCTCTTGATAGAAATCAACTTCTTTATTCAAATCTTTTATAACAAAGTGTAGCGGGTCATAGGTTTGAATAACTAAATGATTTAATGCTAATTGTTTTGACTTTTTAAGCATTAAATAGCTATCTTCATACGCTTGGTATCTAGGTACTTTTAACCATTGATCTGCCATGAGAATTCCTACTAAATTAAATGTGTTCACCCATGAAGTCTTCAGTGCCATTTGTGTACCAATGACTATACGTTCTTTAGAATCATTCATAATATATTGATATAGTTTTCTATTAGATAGTGAATCTTGATCGACTCTAAGAATTGATTCTAATGGAAATAATTCTTTAATATATTTTTCTAATTGTTCCAGTCCACTACCAACAGATTTAATCGTAGGTTTTCCACAAACCGGACAAGTTTTTTGAAAAGGTTCTTGGTGTTTTGTCATATGAGAATAAAGCATATGATTCTTTTCACTATAATTGAGTGCAATCCCAGTTTCAGGGTCTTTAGGTACATAAGAACAGGTTCTACACATCACAAAAGGTGCGTATGATTTATGATTTAAGATAAGGAGTACTTTTTGATGATTTAGAAGACTTATCTTGATTTCTTCTTCTAAATATCTAGAAATCATTTTTGTGTGACCTTCCATTAATTCTTTTTTCATATCAACGATAGTTATATGTTTTTCATCATCTATTAAATCTTCGGATAAATCCACTACATTTCCATTTAGAATATCTTGATATACTGAAACACTATATGTATCAGCTTCTAAACATATAGGTATATTAAGATGTCTTCCCTTTAGCTTTGCAAGTTCAACGGCATCATAATATAAGCCTTCAAATGTTTGATGTGTTGAATCATTTGCATCCACAATATAAATCAGTCCTAAATGATGCATTTGAGTAAACAACGCTTTTTTATTACCAATAATGATTTTTTCTTGACTTTCTTCGATTTGGTTATATCTTAAATACAGTTCTTTATCACTTAATTCGCTAGGTAGTTCAATCCATAACTCGTTTGGAAAGTTTTTGATCAGTGCATCTTTAGTGGTTTCAATCATAAATCTTTCTGGCACCATGATAAATATCTTTTTACCTTGACTTAAAACTTGATTAAATATTTGATTTCTAAGTTCAATGGATTCGTTTCGATATCCCTTAAGTGCATAAATTTGATGTTTAGATAAATCTATGGGTTGATTATCTAAAGATATGTTTGAACCGGTTTTAATTTGTTGATTTCTATTAAATTTATGATGATCGATTCTTTTTTCTACCAAAAATTCTTTAATAGCCTCATGATCTATCAACCATTGAATACTGGACTTAGAATATTGTGCGAGCAATTCTTTTTTAGAGGTATTTCCATATGTTAAAAGATGTTGAATAATTTTTAATTGACTATCGTTTTTTCTAATCTCTGGTTCTTTAAGTTCTATCCAAGTTTCATATGTTTGAATATTTCTTTTAGATACATGTCTTTTTATGGTTACGATACCTTGTTGTTCTAATTTTTTTAGTTTGTATAAATGTGATTTATCCTTATCTTTAATAACCCACTCTAAACGCTTATTAAATTTATGAACAAATTCATCCGGTATTTGACTTAAATCACTTGCTTGAACAACATGTTGATAAGACATCCAAAATATTTTTGGAAGTAATGTCTGCATCACATCAGAAATTAAGACATTAGGATCTTGAGTTAATGCATCAAAAAGTATAAAAAACTCATCATCAACGATGGGTTTAATATCTATGACTTCTTCCACATATTTTTTTGCTGAATCTGATGTTTCTATGATATTGTATACAAATGCCATACGTAATGTATCTGAAGTACCAAAAGGCACCATCACTCGCATACCTTTTTTGATATGTTGAATGTCAACTGGTTTGATAAAGTAATCATATACCGTATTTATTTGTTCATGAGCAATATCCAAAATTACTTGTGCAATCATCCAAACACCTTCCTTAAATATTATATCATTGATTGATCTTATTTTTGATGTGAGCGTGCTAAATTTGATGGGGTATTTACCCATTATTTCATAAAAAAATAACTAATTGCTTAGTTATTCTTTTTAACACGTTGATATTTATTTTTTATTGATTTCTGATAGAAGTTTGTGAATATGATTTCCATATGCTAATGCTTCATCAAATTTAAAAATTAAATCAGGTATTTTTCTGATGTTATCAATGCGTTCTGCTAATCTCATACGGATTTCTTTTTTACTAGATTCTAGTAGTTCTTGACAACGTACTCTTAATGCCTCATCATCGTGTATGATTGTATAGTATATGGTTGCAAAACTTAAATCTCTCGTAACTTTTGTTTCTGTTATTGTAATATAACCTACTTGCGTGTTTCTAACAACATCATTAATAATATGAACAATTTCTCTTAAAATTCTAGAGGCTAATCGATCTGTTGTAATACTCATTGTTTTATACCTCAACTTCTCTTTCGATAGATGCTTCGATGATATCTCCTACTTTTAAGTCATTGTAGTTTTCAATACTTAAGCCAAATTCAAATCCTTGGCGTACTTCTTTAACATCATCTTTACCACGTTTTAAGCTTGATAATTTACCTTTGTAAACTACAACACCTTCTCTAATAACTGTAACTTTTGCATCACGTTTGATTGAACCATCTGTAACATAACTACCTGCAATTGTACCAATCTTTGAGAATGTAAATAGTTGTCTAACTTCTGCTTGTCCTGTTACAATTTCTTCAAACACAGGTTCTAACATACCTTTAAGCGCTTTTTCAATATCTTCTGTGATACGGTATACCACATTATATAAACGAATTTCAACGCCTACAGAATCAGCAAGAGATTTAACTGCAGCAGTTGGTCTTACATTAAAGCCCATAACAATTGCTTTACTTGCAGATGCTAATTGAACATCTGTTTCGGATATTGCTCCAACACCAGAACGAACAATATTGACATGGAATCCTTCAATATCAATCTTATCAAGCATTCCTTTTAAAGCTTCAATAGAACCTTGAACGTCACCTTTTAATACAATATTTAATACTTTTTGACCATCATCTTGAGCACCAAACATAGATTCTAATGATGTTGCTTTTTGTTGTTTACTAATATTTTCACGTTCTTTAGCTGAACGTGCTTGAGATGTTTGTCTTGCAACTTTCTCATCAGTAAATACCATGAAGATATCCCCTGCATGAGGAACTTCATCTAAACCAGTGATTTCTACTGGTGTACCTGGTAATGCTTCAGTGAAGCGTCTCTTTAAATCATCATTCATCGTACGAATACGACCAAATGTATTACCAATAACAATAATATCTCCAATTTTTAACGTACCATTTTCAACAATAACTGTTGCTACTGGACCTCTTCCTTTATCAAGAGATGCCTCAATAACAGTTCCTCTTGCAGGTCGTTTTGGATTTGCTTTTAAATCTTCCATTTCAGCAAGTAATAAAATAACATCTAATAAATCATCAATACCTATTTTCTTTAATGCTGAGACCTCAACATAAGGAGTTTTTCCTCCCCATTTTTCTGGAGATAAATCATGTGCTGATAATTCAGACATGACATTATCTGGGTTTGCTTGAGGTTTATCAATTTTGTTGATAGCAACAATAATTGGAACACCTGATGCTTTTGCATGTTGTAAAGCCTCAATTGTTTGTGGTTTAACACCATCATCCGCTGCGACAACTAAAATAACAATATCCGTTACCTTCGCACCTCTTGCACGCATTTCAGTAAATGCGGCGTGACCTGGTGTATCAATAAATGTAATCTTTTCACCTTGATGCTCTACTTGATATGCCCCAATATGCTGTGTAATACCTCCCGCTTCGCCTGGTGCGACACGAGATTTTCTGATTGAGTCTAAAAGTGTAGTCTTTCCGTGGTCAACGTGACCCATGATTGTGATGATTGGACTTCTTTTTACTAAATCTTTTGGATCATCAATGATTTCCATTTCATCATATCTTGTTAAATCTGTAATAACCTCATCTTTTAATTCAATACCTAAATCAAGTGCAATTAATTCAACCGTTTCACGGTCTAAAATTTGGTTAACAGATGTCATGATACCTAATCCCATTAACTTTTTAATCAATACTGCATTTGCTAGGTATAATTCAGATGCAATGTCTGATACCGTCATTTCTGGACGGTAAATCAGCTCCTTAGGCATTGATTTAACCTCTTTTGGTCTGCTTTGTTGACTTACTGGTTTATGAAAACTCTTTTTAATTGGCTTTTTGATTGGTTGTTTTGCCATATTTCATCAATCCTTTCTATTTCAGCAACATACTAAATCCTTTATCCTTTATTCCTATGACTTTAATATTTTTCTTTCCAACAGCACTTGATAATTCCTCTGTTGTATATCTATCCATTAATTCCACTTGATAAGTTTGGGTTTTATCACTGATTCTTTTTTTTGTATTTTCGCTTGCATCATTTGCTAGTAAAACTAGAAACACTTCTTTTTTTCTAAGTGCTATAACGACTTCGTCCGCACCTAAAACAAGTTTTTTTGCAACATATGCAAGTCCTAAAGCGCCTTTATTCATAGTAAATTCATCAATTCATCATAAATAGTACTCGGAACATCAACTTCCAGTTTTCTATCTAGGGCTTTAGATTTTTTAGCGAGTTCAATCACTTCTTTTGAAAGTGTAAGATATGCACCTCGACCGTTTGCTTTACCTTTAAGGTCAACCATGACATTGCCTTCTTTGTCAGCAACCACACGAATCAAATCTTTTTTAGGTAATACATTCTTAGTCACAACACAAGTTCTTAATGGAACTTTTTTTACAGGCTTCATATAAAAACCTCCTTAATAAATAATTCCTTCTTTTGCAGCATCGGTTTCAGATTTAATATCAATAGACCATCCACTTGCTTGAACTGCAAGTTTAACGTTTTGTCCAAGTTTTCCGATAGCTAATGATAATTGCGCATCTGGAACAATTGCAAGTGCTGTTTTCTCTTTAGGATTAACCTTTGTTACAGCTACTACCGGTGCAGGTTGTAAGGATTGAGCGATTAATTCTTTTTCGTTATCGCTCCATCTGAATAAATCAATTTTTTCACCGGATAAGAATTTAGAAATTTCTTTAATACGTGAACCACCTTCACCAACGGTTGCTCCAATGACATCGACATTCTCGTTGTTTGAACGTAATCCCACTTTAGAACGATCACCTGGATCTCTAGAAATTCCTAAGACTTCAATGGTACCATCTTTGATTTCAGGAACATATTCTTCTAATAGTCTTGTAACTAAAGCAACATGTGTTCTAGAAACATAGATTTTAGGTCCTTTAGTTTTCATTTCTACATCGGTAACATAAACTTTAATTCTGTCTCCAACATGGAATTTATCTGTAGGTAATGATTCCTTTTTAGGTAACATTGTAATTACATCTTTATTAATTTCAATACGATAAAAATCTTGTTCAACCTCTAAAACTTTTGCATTAACCATTTCATATTGCAATTGTTTTAAACCTTGATAGATATTTTCTTTCTTGATTTGATTTAAAACTTCATTAAAACGATGTTTTAAATCACGTGATGCATTATAACTGAAATCACCTGGTTCGATTTTTACTTCTAATAATTGATTTTCTTTTGCTTTTGGATTCAGTGCTTTAGCATCATCTAACTTAATAAATGTATACTTTTTATCTAAATCTAAACTCAATTCACCTTCTGGTAACACAAAGTATTGTCCAAAGATTAAAAGTTCATTTTTCTCTTCTTTGAATTCTACTCGACACGTTTGAACACCAAGTTGTTTTTTACATGCAGCGATTAACCCTTGTTCAAAAGCGAGATACACTTGTTCCTTTGTTAAATCGTTGTCATTTGCTACTTCTTCGATGTTTTGAAAAAATGCTTTATTAATCATTTTTCTTTCTCTCCTTAAAATTTGACTGCTTGTCTAATAAATTTAATATTTTGGTACTTAATTTCGATTTTCTTAGGTCTACCTTTGATGAAGAAACTAATGGTCAGTAGATCATCAACAACATCATTCAATGTTGCATCGCCAATGAATATATCGGATTCGATATAAACATATGAACCTATTTGATTTCTTACCTCATCTAATGTTTTAAGAGGCCTTTCAATTCCAACAGTAGAAAGTTGTAGAAAATAATCATCATCCATATCGTCATTAATAGAATCCAAGACTTCCATATGAAGTTGTTCTAACTCCTTATGTTCCATCACTGCATCAATAACGATCGATAAGATTTTTTCTTTACCCATTTTCTCTGTAACAATTTCATAAAGTGTCAAATCATGTTGTTTAAGTATTTCAATGACTTTATCTTCAATTAATTTTATATTCATTTCATATCCTCCAAAAAATAAGTGAGAACCAACCAGCCCCACTCATCTTCAGCTAAAATTATACCATTTATTTATATAAATGACAAGAAGTAAGTAAATTGTGTTACAATATTTCTATCTAAAGAGAGGTTTATTTTATGAAAAAAGGTTTATACCCTGGATCTTTTGATCCACTCACACTAGGACATTTAGATGTTATAACAAGAGCATCCGAACTTGTCGATGAGTTACACGTCGTTGTTGCTGATAACCCAAAGAAGAAATATGCTTTTTCAACTGATGAACGTATCGAAATGATCAAAAAAGTGACACAAGATATGCCAAATATTGTTGTATCTTATACTTCAGATTTAGTTGTTCGATATGCAGAACTTCATCAAATAAAGGTTTTATTCAGAGGTTTAAGAAATATTGCTGATTATGAAAATGAGTATATGCTCTATCAGTTTAACCGTAATATCAATCCACATGTTGAAACTGTTGTATTATTTCCATCTTCTAGAAACCATTTTGTTTCTTCTTCTAGTATCAAAGAACTTGTTTACCATGATGCAGATATCAGTCCTTATATTCCAGAGGAACTTGTATCCATGGTCAAAGAAAAACTATCCAAATAAAAATTAAAAAAAGAGAAATTCTAAGTGAATTTCTCTTTTCATTATATCGTGCTTATTTGATAATCAATATAAAAATCATAAGGTTCATTTGCTTTTAATAAAACAAAATCACTTTGTGGTTTTTGACATTCAATTGCAACCCCACTATATACACTTAACTTTTGTGCATGATTCAAATCTGTAGTTGTTGGTTTATTTTGTGTATAGACCACTAAAGCATCATAATTTGTAAAAACACTGAGTTTTAAATGACCATTTATTAAATCTAATGCGTGTTTTTGTTTCAATATAAAAATATCATCGAGTTCATTATCTTTTTGAATATTTAATGTTTTAAGTACTCTGTAATCTCTTTTTGTATTTTCAACATGAACTCGATCCTTAAAAATACCTGATGCATCTTGTGAAAGATATGTATCTGAATATATTTTAAGTTGATGGTTTGATAAGTCTTTATCACCATTTAAATTAAAGTATGGATGAAATGTCATATTGCATAAGGTATCTTTGTCTGATCGAGCTTGATGTCTAACTCTAAGTGTATTGCCAATTAACTGATATGTAACCATAACTTTCATATGACCTTGGTATCTGTCTTCTCTATCTTTAACTTCTAAGGCATAGATTACAAGGTCATTGGCAACTTCCTTAGTTTCAAATTTTTTTAACGAAAACTTAGATGGACCACCATGCATTAAAAATGAATCCTCATTAAAATCTACAAAGGGTAAATTTCTCTCGAGTTTATGGAGTTTACCAGCTGTTCTTCCCATTGTTCTTCCATAACTTAATGTATTTTCTATATATAAATCATAGGTTTTAGGAGTTGATAATATAGGTATTTGAACACCATCTTTTTTTAAATATACTTGATAAACACCAGCAGCAAAATCAATAGTTTCTACAATTAAGTGTTCATTTTCTAATCTTGTTACGTTATAATTCATTTGTCTTCCTCTTCATGTATTAATAAATTATTTTCTTTGAAAAAATTATAGAGTTGGTCCAAATCCACATGAGGTCCTCTTAAATCATATAAACCTTCTGCCTCATCAAACCATCTGGAATTCTCAAGTAAGATACCAATATCTGCAAGCTTAATCATTCCTAAGTCATTATGACCATCCCCTACAGCAATCACTTGATACCCAGGATATTTTTTAAGTACTTCTTTTAATGCTTGATCTTTAGATACATGCGGATAAACCAAATCTATACCACCATAATGCCAGTGAAATGGAACAAATTGGTGATATTTGGATACTAATTGATCAATGAGATTTTGATCCGGATGAAATACCCACAATTGATAAACATGATGACTCAAATGATAGTTTGGATCCACCTCAGGATATTTTCTATGAAAAGAGCCAACAGCCATTTTAACATGCTCATCGTAGCGTGTAACAACCTCTTCATGATACCCGACCATTCCAATTGCGATATCATTCTTTTGCATATCTAAAATAACTTGATCAATATCATCATTATGGATTGTAATTTCACTCATGATTTGATCATCTTCTAAAACCAATGCACCATTTACTAAAATTTTATATTTAAAATATATATCTAAGCCTTCTAATACATCAATCTTAGAAAAACCTCTACCTGTTGCTAGTACTAAAACATTATCTTTATGAGCAGATAATTCCTGAATGAGTTTTTTAGTACCTGGTAGTATTTTACCTAATTTAGATGATCTTATTGTGTTATCTAAGTCAAAAACATAAACCCTTTTCATCTTGCACCTCACATAAACTATTTTAACATGAAACAAAATAATATATTTTTTAAAAATAATATAGTATAATAAAAGTATAAATTATCACGTTACGAGGAAAATTATGCCAAAGAACACGTTGTTAAAAACCGAAGAAATCGGAGTTTTTGCCTTAGGTGGGCTCGGAGAAGTCGGTAAAAATACTTATGTTTACGAAATTAATAATCAAATATTTATAGTGGATGCTGGAATCCTTTTTCCTGATGATGATCTTCTTGGAATCGATTATGTGATTCCTGATTATACGTATCTAAAAGAAAATGAAGAGCGTATTGTAGGATTATTTATTACCCATGGTCACGAAGACCATATAGGTGGAATTCCTTATTTATTAAGACAAGTGAAAATTCCTAGAATCTATGCTTCCGGTATCGCTGTTGACTTAATCGAATATAAATTAGGTGAACATAAAGATATCAAACCACCAAAAATTGAGGAGTACAAATCATACTACTCTTATAAATTTGATGGTGTTGAAATATCATTTGTACGATTAAATCATTCTATTCCTGATATGTTTGGTATTGTTTTTAGAACCAATGAGGGACCTCTTTTTCATACAGGAGATTTTAAAATCGATTACACCCCAGTTGGACCTCATGCTGAGTATGATAAACTCGCAAATCTTGGGCAAGAAGGTACTTTATTGTTAGTATCTGACTCTACCAATGCTGAACAAGAAGGTTTGATTCAATCTGAATCTAAAGTTGGTAAATCCATTAACGAACTCTTCACAAGAATTCCAGGACGTATTATTATTGCAACCTTTGCATCCAACTTGTATCGAATTCAACAAATCATTGAAGCATCTGAATTAACAGGTAGAAAAGTTGCTGTTTTTGGACGTTCTATGGAACGTGCTATTGAGGCTGGACAACAATCAGGATATATTAAACCTAGAAAAGGTACACTCACTGCACCTGAAGAACTACACAAATATAAACTTGAAGAAACTTGTATTTTGGTTACTGGTTCCCAAGGTGAACCACTTGCAGCATTATCAAGAATTGCTAATGGATCTCATCGTCAAATTAAAACAGTTAAAGGTGATACCGTAATTTTCTCATCATCTCCTATTCCAGGTAACCAAGACCCCATCAATAAAACAATTAATTTACTATTTAGAAAAGATGTAAATGTTATTACGCACGGACCGATTACTGATACACATACATCCGGGCACGGTTCTGTTCCAGATTTAAAACTGATGTTGACATTAATCAAACCTAAATACTTTATACCGATGCACGGTGAGCATAGAATGCTCAAACATCACAGAAAACTAGCTATTGAGTGTGGTGTAGAACCATCCAATATCTTAATTATGGATAATGGCGATGTTGCTGGTATTACAAAAGAAAGTATCCGCCTTGCTGGAAAAGTTCAAGCAGGTGATATTTATATTGATGGCACGGGTATTGGAACCATTGGATCTAATGTTTTAAGAGAACGTAAAATACTTTCTGAAGAGGGATTATTCTCTATTGTATTAAGTATTAACCAACAAACAAAAACATTAGTGAGTGAACCTACCGTTATCTCTCGTGGATTTATCTATATGAAGGGTAATGAAGAATTAACTTCAACTCTAGCGATGCAAGTTAAAAAAATCGTGTTAAAAGAACTGCCTAAAAAAGGGTATAATGAACTGAACATGAAACAAGAAATCATTTCACAATTATCCGATAAAATTTATGATATTACGCTTAGAAAACCAATGATTATTCCAATCATTATGAACCTAGGGTAATAATCATTCATTATATACAGTAAAAAACCATTCAAATATGCCTTCATTTAAGGTATATTGAATGGTTTTTATTATCTATTTAAAGTTACTTCATTTGGTTCATAAAGGCATCAAAAACATCTTTTGTAATAATTGCATCTGTTCTTGCATCATGATCTTGATTAGGCATTTCATCTATCGCATAGTACTTCTTATATGCATCAAATAAACCTAAATCATTGGGAAGATTAAAGTAATCTTTATGAAGTTTTAATAAATCGATAAACTGTTTATCATGCGTTAAGGGTTTTAATTCATGTAATTGATAACTAATATTTAAAGCTTGAATATCATTTTTACCCCATGTTACAATCTGTGGTTTATATGTCTTTAAAATTTTATCTAAATCCTCGTAGAAATACTCATATTCTCTAGCTTTACTGAAAAAAGAAATATCATCAATGTTTAGAAATTTACGTGTACGTTTATTCAGTGCTTCCTCATTTTTGGGTACAACATAGTAACCATTATCCAGTATAACCTCACCTGATTTAGACTGTAGAATATATCCTACTTGTAATATTTCAGGCGTATGAGGTCCTTTTGTATAACCTGGCATACTCATTTCTAAATCTAAGAATAAATAATATTGGTATTTTTTTAATACTTTTTTCATTTCTTGTCGAAGTGTTTTTAGATCATATAATAAAAGTCTTGGTTTTAACTGAATAATCTGATTAAAATGACTCACTGGATACACTGTATATAAATTTCTATTAACTCTTCTTTTAACAGGTTCAGTTACTTCAAAATCAATCATTAATCCTTCTTTAATGATGGTTAGAAATATTTTGGCTAATCGGTTAGATAGATAAAATGCTTCTAACTTATGATTGATGACACAGTAAAAGAGTTTATTTTTAGTATCTATCGAATGTATAAATGCTTTCATGCTAGACCTTCCTTAATCGCTTTAATCACTTTATCTGGTATACCAAGTTTTCTTAAATCTTCATTGTTGGCATTTTTAATATCATCAATCGATTGATAGTTTAAAAGTAATAGTTTTTTTCTTTTTAAACCTAATCCGCTAATATTATCTAATACAGAACCATAATCTTTCCTGTTTTTAGTTGCCTGATGGAATGAAATTGTAAATCGGTGAACTTCCTCAGAAAGTTTACCTAAAAATTGATAGAGTGGTGCTTTTTTATCCAGTATTGTAACTTGATCTAAAACCACATAACCTTCAAGTGTATGATATTTATCTTTTTTTAGACCTAAAATAGGTATTTCTAATTGTAACATATTTAATACTTCATGTGCAGCACTCACTTGACCTTTTCCACCGTCTACACATATTAAATCCGGTAATTTCTGTTTTTCAATCAATAATTTTTGATATCTTCTATAAATAACTTCTTTCATAGATTGATAATCATCATTGGTTGTTGACTTCAGATGGTATTTTCTATACATCTTTCTTTCAAAATGATTATCCTTCCAAACAACCATTCCAGAAACTAGTGCACTACCAAATAAATGCGCATTATCAAATACTTCAATATACTCTATTTTTTGATTAAATATTGCACCAAGTGACTCTAATTGCTCATTTACTTTTTCTTCTTTTAAACGGTACAGTTTAAAATAATGATTCAAATCTTCAAAAGCGTTCTTATTGGCTAAATCTAGTAATTTCTTTTTATCACCAATTTTTGGAATCAATATTTTTTGATTAAAATAAAGCGAAAGTAAATTCATATCGATTCTTTGATCAAAAACGAGTTCATCTGGTAATAAATATTTATCATAATAATTTTTTAAGTATGAAAGTAACGTTTCAATCGGATCATCCATAAAAGATAAAACCGTTTGATGCGTATCTAAAATACGTCCTTGACGCATCATTAAAATATGAATGGATACATCATCATCATTGGAATGAAATCCAATAAAGTCTCTATCTTTATAATCATTTAAACTCATTATTTGTTTTTCAGTTGTCTCTTGAACAGCCTTAATCATATCTCTATATTCTAAAGCTTTTTCAAACTCTAATACCTCTGAAGCATTTTGCATCCTTTTTTCTAATTCATTTAATACAGATTTTGTATCCCCTTTTAAAAACTGAGTGATTTTCTTAATATTTGTTGAATAGTCTACTTTATGACCTGTACAAGGTCCTAAACATAAACCTAAATGATAATACATACAAGGTTTCTTACCAACAGGTTGACATCTTCTTAATGGATATAAACGTTGAAGTAATTTAAGTGTTTCTTTAGCTGCACTTGAGTTTGGATATGGACCAAATAAAGTTTTATTTTTATCCACTTCGGTATATCTTGAAACAATGAGCATCGGGTCAGACTCATCAGTAATTTCAATATATGGATAACTTTTATCATCAATTAATCGGATATTATATAGTGGTGCATATTTTTTAATCAAATTAAATTCTAAAATTAAAGATTCTTGTTCGGAGTTTGTTACTACATAATTAAAATCTCTAATCTCAGAAACTAACTTCTCTGTTTTTGCATTATGCGCACCATTAAAATATGATTTCACACGATTCTTAAGGTTTTTAGCTTTACCAACATAAATAACATCACCTAATGCATTGAGCATTAAATAACATCCTGGACCCTCTGGTAATAACTTTAATTTTTCTTTCATAGCCTCACCAATACTATTATATACTAAAATGAATAGAACATAAGGTATAGAAAAAAAGTATTACGTTCATTCATCGAACGTAATACTTACTTTACCATTTACAATTTCTTCTAATGCTTTTCCAACAGTTGTTACAGATTTTGCATCTTTAACATCTAATTTTTCACTTTCGATAATATGTGCAACTTTACTTGCAGCATATACGAGTTTATATTTTGAATCAATCTTTTCAAGAAGCATATCGATCGATGGATAACTTAATCCTTGCTTATTTTTCTTCATATATTTATTCCTCCAACATCTTTGTATATTTGTGTATCGTGCGTTGTGTTCTTGCATGTTCTGCTCTAATGATTGCCATTATCTTATCTGCAGCATTATTTACATCATCATTCACAACAATATAATCATATTTATAGGCAAGTGAAAACTCTTTTTCTGCCTTCTTAAATCTCTTTTCAACAATTTCAGGATCTTCAGTACCTCTTGCTCTAAGTCTTTCATATAGTGCTTTTTTGCTTGGTGGTACTAAGAATATAAAGACAGCTTCCTTCATTTTTTCTCTTACCTGAAGTGCACCTTCTACTTCAATTTCTAGAACGACTTCCTTACCAGAGTCCAGTGCTTCATCCACTTTATCTTTTGGTGTTCCATAGAAGTTACCTACAAATTCTGCATACTCTAAAAACTTATCTTCCTTGATTTCTTGTAAAAAGGTATTCCTATCCACAAAATAATAGTCCTTACCATCAACTTCACCTGCTCTTGGAGGTCTGGTTGTAACAGACACAGAATAAACTAAGTTATGATTTTTCATTTCAAATAGTGCTCTTCTGACTGTACCTTTACCAACTCCGGATGGCCCAGAAATGACGATGAGTAACCCACGTTCATTTAATTTCATGTGTCTCTCCTAACTCTTCGTTTAATTCATTATATACGAAAGTTTTTTTTATGTAAATAGTTTCAGTAATTTTCATGTTATAGTAAATATAGGAGGCGAGATTATGGCTTTAGATGGTATTTACACACATTATCTCATCAAAGAACTTCATGAGACACTAGAAAAATCTAGATTAGAGTCTATTACACAAAGTGGTCTTAGATTTTGTTTATCCTTATATAAAGAGAAACAAAGACACTTTTTGATCATTAATCTAAATGCAAGTTTCACAAGTGCTTATTTAACCAATAACCCTATTAAAAAAGGTGATACAACCAACTTTTCTAATCAATTAAAAAAATATTTACAAGGTGGTATTTTAGAATCTATTGAACAATATAGAACCGATAGAGTTTTTATTTTTAACTTTACGGTATATGATTACATAGAAGGCCCTACACATAAACAACTCATTTTTGAAGCAATGGGTCGACATGCTAATTTATATTTACTTGATAAGCAAATTATTATTGATGCTTATAAAAAAATGTTTGTTTTAGATGGTAGACACTTAGTTACACATGCACAATTTGATTATTTCAAAAGTGATAAATTAGATGCTACACTCTACCAATATGATGCATTACAAACGCCTAAAGAAATCACTCAAAAGTATTTAGGTATCTCGTTAAGACTTGCTCAATATTTAACAGAACATAGAATCAATCCATTCCAAATTCAAGTTCAACCCACACTATCCTTAAATCAAAATAAAACTTATTTTTTCAATTTATTTGATGATGAAGTTCAATACTTTAATACACTGAGTGAAGCTTTAGATCAAAGGATTATGGACATTAAAGATTTAAAAACACCTTACATCAACTTTATTGAAAAAGAAATCAAGAAATTTGAAAAGAAAGTACATCTTTTAAATCATCAACTTGAGCAGGCACACTTAAATCTATCCTACAAAGATCAAGGTGATATGATTTATGCATCTGGTATGAATTTAAACTTAAAAATCGGTTGGATCGATAAAATAGCACTGGATGAAACAAAAACACTTTCACAAAATGCACAAGAGTTTTATAAACTCTATCATAAATCTAAACGTTCCATAGATTATATTGAGGCAGAAATTCATAAATTTAGTTCCATGATAGAAACATTAAAAAATTACTTAAATGAACTTGATTTATCTATCGACGAAGAAATCAATCAGTTTGACGAACTACTAGAACCCTTTGGATTCCTAAAGAAAAGACGCATATCTTCTAAGAAAAATCAAAAACACAAAATTAAATTACTCACTTTAAATGATGAGGATTCAACATATATCATTGGTAAGAATGCACTTCAAAATGCATTACTGATGAATGAAATTGGTAAAAGAACAGACTACTGGTTTCATCTAAAAGATGCACCGGGATCACATGTTTTATTAAGAACAGAAAGATTAACTGAAAAAAACATTAGACGTGCATCTATGCTTGCAGCATATTTTTCAACTTTTAAAAACTCATCTTCTATACCTATTAACTATACTGAATTTAAATATGTATCTAAGATATCTGGTATGCCTGCATCTTTTGTAAAGATCAAAAACGAAAAAACCATTTTTATCGACATTGATGAATCCTTCATCAATTCAATTCTTAAGAATGCTTAACATTTGAATAAAATTGTCTTTTGAAGTAAGATAGATGTATAAAAATATTCGAGGAGGAATCAAAATTATGGCATTTACATTACCACAATTACCTTATGCATCTGATGCATTAGAACCATTTATTGATAAACAAACGATGGAAATCCATCATGGGAAACATCATCAAGCATATATTACAAATCTGAATGCAGCGCTAGATAAACATCCAGAATTAAAAGTAGAAACAATGGATGATTTAAAAGCATTATTAAAGGATTTAACTAAAGTACCTAAAGACATTGAAGGTGCTGTTAGAAACAATGGAGGCGGACATTTTAATCATGACTTCTTCTGGCCATTATTAAAGAAAAATGACGGCGCTAGACCATCAGGTAAATTAATGGATGCAATTCAAGCATCATTTGGTTCATTTGAAAAATTCCAAGAAGAATTTTCAAATGCAGCTAAAACTCGTTTCGGTTCTGGTTGGGCATGGCTTGTTAAACAAGGTAATCAATTAGTAGTTACCTCAACACCGAATCAAGATACACCACTTGCATTAGGAACACCTATTTTAGGATTAGATGTTTGGGAACATGCATATTACTTAAATTATCAAAACAGACGTCCAGATTATGTTGCAGCATTCTTCAATGTTGTGAACTGGGACAAAGTTTCAGAACTATTCTTAAACGCTTAATGATATTAAAAAAGTTCAACGTCACGTTGAACTTTTTTTATACCACAAAACTCAGTACAAACAAGCTACCTATTAATATGATGAATCCTGTAACAGCTATCGTTTGTATATATTTTAATACACTAAGTGAAATATCATATTTTCTAAGTAATTGGTGCCACATCAATCCAGCAAGCGCTCCAAAAGGTGTTAAAAGTACACCCGTATTGGATCCAATAATGGATGCATATGTACGAACATAGATATTAGGATCATTTAAATTACTGATTAATATCTCAGCATATAACATACTCATTGGTTGATTGTTTGTAAGGTTACTAACGATATGACTAGATATTCCATAGCCATAAACCGGATCCAACATATTAAGATAATTCGCAAAATCATCTACATAACCACTATAACTAATCGCTGATATCAAAATAAACATACCCAGTATCATAGGAATAAAATCCCATGGTGCCCTTTGAACGGTTTTTATAATTGGTGTCAGTGGTAATTTTTTAACCTTAAGATATATCAATCCTATACCAATGATACTCATACCAAATAATACTGTTATGACCCACATTTCAATTTGAATATAATTACTTAAAGCCATTAAAACAATTGTTGAGAGTAAATGTATTAAACCAATACCAACTAGAACAGGTTCTTTTAATTGAACTGAACCTTCAATTGGATTTAAGGTTTGATTCAAATCTTTTCTAAATATCACTGAAATCAGTATAAATCCTAATGTACCTGTTGTTAAAGCTGGTAACCACATCACTTTAAAATACTCCATAAAGTCAATCCCTACCTTACTTGCAAGATAAATATTGGTCGGGTTTCCAATCATAAGCATTAAGCTCCAAGTATTTGAAGCCGTTAAAATACCAAACAGATAAGGTAATGGATTAATCTTAACATTGATAGAAAAATATATAATCAAGGGTGTTAAGGTTAATATAATAATATCATTGGAGGTAAATATGGTAAGAATTGAGGTTAAAACGTAAAGTGATAGAAATAGCATCCACTGTTTACCCTTAACCCTATTTATAAATACATATGCTAACCATTTAAAAAAACCTACTTCATCTAAAAATAATGAGATGATGGTTAGAAAAATAAACAGAGTAATTAGTTTAATCGGATTCATCCCAAGAGGGTCCGTCATTAAAGCAATTAAATGATCAATGGGTATGAATCCAAAGATTATCATAAAAAGTGCACCAGTTAATACAATTAACCAATGCGTTTGAACATATCGTTTAAATATGTAGATTTTAGGTATATATATTAAAGATACCATCATTAAGGTAAGGGTTAGAATAAAAATAATAAGTGCCATCGTATACTTCTTTCACATCAAATAGATTAATGATATTTTATCACGAAATAATGAAGTTCATATCCCCTGTTATACATATTCAGAGTAATTTAAAAACAGTTTGAAAAATTTTCTAAAGTCCTCTATATTTTGTTTTCTAACAGCAGACTTAAAAAACTTAAATTTATGATTGAAATGATCGACTTCTAAAAACTTAATCGTATCATTCAAATAAAATATTTCACGGTATTGGCCTCGATATCTTGTCCAGTTATCTAATGTAATCGATTTATTTATTTCTAAATCTTGTATACAAATATGCCAAATTCTTGAGTTTTTTATCCCGAAATCTAATCTTTGCATGTAAATCCTTTCATATATTTACATTGTATCACAAGGTCATAATTTCTTCATATGAATGATTTTAACAAATGAAAAATCCCCTCTATGTAGCAATTTAGACGTAAGATGTCTAATAAATTCTACACATAGGGGATTCATTTAAAAAATTTCTATTACTTATATAATTCAGGTGTTGTTTCAATGACAGCATAATCGCCGTCTTCTCTTCGGTAAACAATTTGTGGGTGATGGTTTTTTTCATCTAAGAAAATGAAGAAATCATGTCCACTTAATTCCATTTGTGCAATTGCATTATCCACACTCATCGGTTGAATCGCAAACTTCTTAGATTTAACTAATTGTCTTGCACGTACTTCTTTATCCATAGCTTCTAAATCAAATTCAGGTGTAAACACTGGAGATTGACCACGATTTTCAAAATGATGTCTAATTTTAGATTTATGTTTTCTTATTTGTTGAGATAATTTATCTACAGATTTATCGATTGCAGCATACATATCAGCGTCTCTAACTTCACTACGCAAAATAATATACGGAGCAGGTATTGTTACCTCTACCTTTGAATACTCTTTATACACTCTTAATACAACTCTGACTTGCTCGATTAATTTTGCATCAAAGATTTGTACTACTTTGTTTAACTTCTTCTCAACATATGCTTTAATTGCATCTGTTGGAGTAAATCCGTTTTTACCAATGATTTCATATCTCATATGATTTAGCCTCCTTATAATTATTTGTAAATACAATGAGATGTCCTAATGCCAATAAGTCTAATAAATCTATCATGTGTTGATCTAGATATTCTATATAGATTGCATCTATTTGTTTATTTGTTTTTAAATACGCTTTATAATAAGGTCTGAGATAGTCTGTTATATCCATAACCTCTAATGATTCTGGAATAAGTATTTCAAAAACATGAAGCAATCCACCTTGAATCGGAATAACAAAGTAAGGATAGAGATTCATATGTAATTTGAAGCACATCCTACAAGTCTCTGGATAGGTTGTAGAGAAGAATTTTCTAAAATCAATCACAGGTTTTGTATTTTTCTTACATAAACTACACGTATACATATCATTCACCCTACTTATAGTAGTATGAATTTAAATCATTTACTTTTTATATTGCTCAATAATTTTAGGTATTAAATGTGTTGGAACTTCTTCATATCGATCAAAATTTCTTTCAAATCGACCACTACCTTGAGTCATTGCTTTTAAATCAATAGCATAGGATACAACTTCAGCTTCAGGAGCAGTTGCTTCAATCACTGTATAACCATCTTTTTGATCCATACCTAGGATACGACCACGTCGCTTATTCATATCACCCATAACATCACCCACATATGCTTCTTTTACAGTAATTGTAAGTTTTAAAATAGGTTCTAGAATTGTTGGTTCAATCGATTGTAATGCTGCTTTAAACGCTAAGTCTGCAGCTAATACGAATGAAATTTCATTACTATCCACAGAGTGATAAGATCCATCAAAGAGTGTTGCTTTTACATGGATTACAGGGAATCCTGCCAATGGTCCTTTTTCAAATGATTTAATCAATCCTTTTTCAACAGCTGGGAAATACGTTCTTGGAACAGCTCCACCAAATACTTCTTCACTAAATTCAAAATCCTTTTCACTTGGTTCAAATCGAATACGTACATGACCAAATTGACCTGCACCACCGGATTGTTTCTTATGTTTACCTTCACCTTCACCTTTTTTCTTAATGGTTTCTCTGTAAACAATTTTTTGATCATCAAATACCACAGAAACTTTATACATATTTTTCATTCTATCTGTAATATATGAAATATGTGATAATCCATAACCACCTATTAAAAGTTGTCCAGTTTCTTTGTTTCGTTGTATATCAAAAGACGGATCCTCTATATTAATTTTTCCTAAAGCCATCGATATTTTATCTTCATCGTTTTTATCTGTTGGATGTATGGCTTTATAGATAACGACTGTAGGTAGTTTAATCTTATCAAACATAATCTTGAATTTTGGATCACTTAATGTATCGTCAGTTCTTAAACTATCCAGTTTAGTAGTAACTACAATATCACCAGCAATTGCTTTAGTTAATGGAATTTGTTCTTTACCAATTAAAGTTAATAATTGATTTATTTTAATTAACGAATCACTTTGAGGATGATAAACTTCATCGCCTACATTGATCGTTCCTGAGTTTATCTTTAAGAATGAGATTGTACCAATAAACGGGTCAACCATTGTTTTAAAGACATATGCACTAAATGGCTCTGTATCAACAGTTTTTACTTTAACTATTTGATTATTATCCAGTTTCTTAGCTTCTAATTCTTTTAATTCATTCGGTGATGGTGAAAAATCAATCAACATTTTAAGTAATGTTTGAACACCTATATTTTTTGTTACAGAACCGACTAAAACCGGTGTGATTTCACCATTTAAAATAGACTCATGTAAAGCTTTTTTGATTTCTTCCTCAGAAATAGCTTCTCCACCTAAATACTTTTCTAATAGGTCTTCACTAGTTTCTGCAACAGATTCCATAATCATCTCACGTAATTGTTCAACTTTAGGAAGTTTTTCTTCCCAAATATCAGCATCTTCACACGTTGTTCCATTATAGATTCTGGCTTTCATCTCAACAACATTTACAAATCCTTCAAAATCTTCTTTTCGACCAATTGGATAAGTAAATGGAACTGCACGTTTACCTAGTTTAGTACGAATATCTTCTAGAAGTTTTTCATAATCAATATTTTCTTTATCCATCTTATTAATGAATAACACTGCAGGTATATGTCGTTTTCTGATTTCTGTCCAAACACGCTCAGTTCCTACCTCTACACCTTTAGTCGCATCAATTAAAATGACTGCTCCCTTAACAACTTCGAGCGCATGGTATAACTCACTGATGAGTTCATCATTACCAGGTACGTCGAGAAAGTTAAGTTTGCAGTCATTCCATTCAATCGGTATTAAAGATGTTTGCATAGAGGAGCCTCTTTGGTGTTCCTCCACCATAAAATCAGACTTTGTTGTCTTTTTTTCCACTTCTCCTTTTTTATTTGTAACCTTCGAAACAAATAATAGACTTTCAGTTAGTGATGTTTTACCACTACCTAAATGACCGAGAAGTGCGATGTTTCGAAGGTCCCTTGTTCCATAATCTTTCATAAATGCCTCCTTGATTTGTATGCGTTTACATTGTACTTTTATTATAACATACATCTATTTTTAATCAATTAATATGGTATTTATTTTTTTATCCAATCTTTATTTTTTGTTATTTATAATGTTAATCATGTGATTGTCTTTAATTACACAAATCATAGTATAATATTTATGGTATGAAAAAATTAGCAATTAAAGCCATTAAATGGTATCAAAAAACTTTATCACCTATAAAAAGTCATAAATGTAGACATAGTCCAACATGTAGTCATTATGCAGTTGAGGCTTACGAGACTCATAACTTTTTGTATGCAACTTTACTGACTTCAAAAAGGATTCTTACATGTAATCCATTATTTAAACCAAAGTATGACCCAGTTCCTAAAAAGAAAGGTAAGAAACATGATCAAAGTACATAAGATTACTTCTAAGATACTCAAACAAAAAAGAACTTTTAGTGTATTTATACCTGAAAATTTTAATGGTCCTTACCAAGTCATTTATATGCATGATGGACAAAACCTATTTTTTAAAGAATCTTCTTACGTTGGTGAGATATGGGATATTCATACACAAGCACTTCGATTAATGAAGGCAGGTCTTATGGAACCTACACTGATCGTAGGTATTGATCATACAAAATTTAGAATGGATGAATATGCACCATTTGATAATTCCAAAATATATGAATCCTATCCAGATGACTTAAGAGTACCTTACTATGGTGATAGCTATATTGATTTTATCGTAAAAGAATTGAAACCTTGGATTGATTCAAAATATCCAACCAAACAAGAATCAAAATATACGACACTCGCAGGATCTTCTCTGGGTGGACTCATCAGCTTATATGGTGGTTTATTCTACCCTCATGTATTTGGACATATCGGACTCTTTTCAACTTCTGCTTGGTGGAATGAAACAGGACTCGATGCATTATTAAATATTAAAAGAGCATCTCCTGAACAATCTTTTTATATCACGTGTGGTTCTAACGAATCTGGAACACTTGATGCTAAACAGAACAGACGCTACATTCAAACAACAAAGAAAATTCAAAAATCATTGAGATCTTCCTCAAAACATATCTTTTATAAAGTATATGATGGTGGTAGACACAACGAACCCTTCTGGGCAAGTCAAATGAGTGAATTTCTACAATTTATCAATAGAAAATAATGCATTGGATATGAATTTATCCAGTGTTTTTTTTATAAATCCAAATATAAATAAAAACGTGACTATATGAATAGCCACGTTAACTAAAATCCATTTTAAATTAGATGATCAATATGCTCTAGCAAACAATATGGTTTGTTTTGTCATTTTTTTAATACATGTTTTGACTGATTTATATGTGTTTCGGTTAAGTTAAAGGACCTTAATACGATTTAGCACCTCTTTAAAAGCGGCTTATCAAAGGAGATTTTCTAGAGAGAGTGTATTAATTGACATATATAGACTAAGAAAACACCAAATAATATAAAACACAAAACCCGATCTAGATATTGATTTTATAACTTAAATTAGAATGTTTCAATGTGATTAGGGATAATGTTTAAATCGATTATTTCAGTCAAACTCTTGATTGCATCACCGTAATCAACCATTTTATAAATGAATTTAGAGGTTACTTCCCTGTAATCATTTTCATATACGTTGCGTTCGACAATCTCTTTTAGAATTTAATGAGGTTCTGCTCCTGGTTGACAAGATAAATTTCGATTACCATAGCGTTGTCTGTCTTTGGTTACATCAGTAACGATAGCCGCCATGAGTTCCATGTTCAATTTCCCACTGGACCAAATCATATGAATGTCATAAATATGTCTTGAATACCGATTGTATTTACCCTCTAAGTGGTAGTCACATATAGCAAAAAGTTTATCAATGAATGTTCTTTCTACAGATTGAATCAACATTTTAAATGGTTCTAATTCATATTTTATAATTAACTGATTCTCATTTGCTTTAGTCAAATATTTGGTTACATAATTGCTGACATCTAGACTTACACAAGGATATGGTCGATAAACAACAATTGTTTCCACAATGATGTGTGGAACCATTGCCCCATCTCCATCAAAAATATTGTCAAATCCAATATGGTATTCATTGTGATCTCTTCCTGAACGAACCTCTTCTTCGTTATGTAAAGACATATTGAGCACTTTAATGACTTCTAATATTGAGTTCTTCAGTTGTTTTCTTTCACTTGGCGTGACTTTTGCATTTTTGAACTGCACCGTTAAATCGATATCTTCAGAAAAGCGATCAATGATGGAATAGCATTTTGATAGAGATGTTCCCCCTTTAAACACGATAGTGATATTGGATTCACGTTTCGCTAATTCTTTTAGGAAAAGTGATACATAATAATCTTTTTCAACTTGGAAGTTTTCAAGTCCCAAATCACTTGCTGTTGCAATGACTAATTCCCTAAAAACATCTTTATCTTTGTGTAATAACATTGGCGCCTCCGATTTTGTAGAATTTCACTTGTGCTGCTAGTGGATAAGCTTCTACGATTCGTTCAAGTTGATCAGGTGATAGTTTAATACCGGATAGGTACGACAAGATTTTTGACTCTACTTGTTTTAAATCATATTCACTATATTTTTCAAACTCTGTTAAAAGATCTAATATTTGAAGTAGTTTGTAGTTTTTATTTGTGACTTTAATTCTTGGTGCATTTATAATCAATCTACTCTTGTTTAATTTTATTTCTCTTTTCCTATTTGATACATTATTCGAGTATACAACCTCAACACTTGCTGTTTGTGAAGTCAATCCTAATTGATTCGCAAAGTTTATACCGCTCCTATACCCAATTATGTTATTCTCTTTGTCTTTTAGATATGTTTGTTCTACCACGTTGGATATATTAACTACATGTGATTTTAGAACTCTATTAGGATTTGGTAACTCATAAACCCCATTTTTTGCCTTCAGTATTTTTTCTTTATCGATGAGTCTTCGAATGGACTCTCTAATCGTTCCATCGTTTATTTCGGGGAAATGCTTGTATAAATCTTTTAAAAAAAATGGCTGTCCACTCTTATAACTACTTTTAATGAAATCGTATATTCTATCGATAAGACTTAAATTTCCCATACATACCTCCGAAACATAATCTCAAACTCATTATATCACAAGTTTTGAAATTTGTGACTTTTTTTCATGTGTTGTATGAAATATTGTCACATATTTCATTAATTAAATGCTAGCCAAGGTAAAACCTTCAATGAAAAAATTGAAATATTACTCAATAGATTGTGAGCAGCTACGTATGTAAAAAATGACCCATTCTCAACTTAAAGAAAAATGGATCATTTTGGTATCTGGGTATTCATGGTTTTTCTCCTTAGTAAATTACAATATATCTTCTATTAATGTTTACTTTATGTTATTTAGAAATTCATTCTTGATATAGATACAAATTTTTTTCACTCTTTTATTGATGTGTTCTTTATGCTTGCTTTTTAAATTGTCATATCATGTTCTTAATTAGAAAATTTACAAGATTTAGAAATAGGGTTTTATATTCAATCAACAAAGATATACACATTCAAAATTAATTGTAATTATAGATTATCAGAAAATAAAAAGGGCACTTCAAAGTGCCCTTTTGACTACCACAAAATAATTGAAAGGGGTAGTTTACCACATGATTTTAGAAAGCACTATTTGCATTTATCACACTGATTTTTAAAGAGGATTTTAAAATTAGATGATCAATATGCTCTAGCAAACAATATGGTTTGTTTTGCCTTTTTACCTGTAACAGGACATATTTCTGATAATAATGGTTCTTTTAAGATGACACGAGCAGTTGCTCCTGTTTCTTCTTTAATTTTAATTTCAGCATCCTCACCAGAAACTGACATTTTAATATATCCACCTTGTTTCAGATAAGACTTAAACTCATCATAATTCGTTGTTGTATAGGTTCTAGATTGTGCATGATCAAGTGCTTTTTGATACATATCATCATGCATCTTCTTTAATCCATTTTTAACGAAACTTGAAACATCTTCTAAACGAACTGTAACTTTTTCATGTGTATGACGGAATGCTACAACCACTAAACCTTGTTCTAAGTCTCTTGGACCCACCTCAATACGAAGAGGTACACCCTTCATCTCATGTTCACTGAATTTCCATCCAGGTGATTTTGAACTATCATCCACAAATACTCTGTACTTTTTACTGAGTTGTTTACTTAATTTTTTAACTGCAGCTTGCACTTCATCATTTGGTTTAATAGGCACTATAACAATTTGTGTTGGTGCAACATATGGAGGTAAGACAAGTCCATTGTCATCACCATGTACCATAATCACAGCACCAATCAAACGTGTGGATACACCCCAAGATGTTTGATAAGCATACTTAAGTTGATTGGATTCATCCGTAAACTTAATATCAAATGCATGAGCAAATTCATTACCAAAATAATGAGAAGTTCCTGATTGTAGTGCTTGTCCATCATGCATTAATGCTTCAATCGCATAAGTCTCTAAAGCACCTGCAAATTTTTCTTTATTTGTTTTTCTACCAGTAACAAACGGAATTGCTAATAAATCTTTACCTAATTTTTTGTAAATCTTTAGCATATCTAAAGTTTCTTTTTTAGCCTCTTTAGCGGTTGCATGAACTGTGTGACCTTCTTGCCATAAAAACTCTTTTCCACGTAAAAATGGACGGGTAGTCTTCTCCCAGCGTACCACAGAACACCACTGATTATATAACTTTGGTAAATCTCTATATGATTTAACAATTTTACTATAATGTGTACCGAATAAAACCTCAGATGTAGGTCTGATAATCAATCTTTCTGATAGATCTTCAACACCTGTGGTCGTAACCATTGCCGTTTCAGGAGCAAATCCTGAAACATGGTCTTTTTCCTTTTGGAATAATGATTCTGGTATAAGCATTGGCATATAAACATTTTCATGCTTTGTTTTCTTAAACTCAGCATCTAAATACTTTTGAATATTTTCCCAAATTGCATAACCTAAAGGACGATAAATAATAAATCCTTTCGCATCACTATAGTCCATCAATTCAGCTTTTAAACAAAGATCCGTATACCACTGACTAAAATCAACATCTCTTGATGTGATTTGTTCAACTAATTTTTTATTACTCATGATTTTTCACCAAATATGTTTTATTATCCTTAAATTCTATTTTTCTTTCTTTATATAATAATCCTAATGCACGTTTAAATGCTTTTCGACTCAATCCAAATACACGAGTAACTTCTTCACTACCTGTATCTGCTGTCAAAGGCATTTCACCGCCATTTTGAATTAAGTAATCCATAATCATTTTAGAATCATCCACTCTTAAAACTTCTTTAAATCCACTTAAGTTACCTTCATAACCATTAGGTGTTTCATAAGTAATTTTAACTGTAATACGATCTCCAAAACGATGAGTTCCTCTTAAATTAGAGCGTTTAACTAAAATAACATTACCTTCATCCGTCATAACAAAATAACCAATTTTCCCAATTTCTTGGATAAACCCTTCAACTTCATCACCGATATTTAAGTTTCCAACGATGACTCTTAATTCATGATAAGGGATTAATCTTGCTGTTATTTTTGTTTTCACTCTGAGTTCAACAAACAATTTAGCACCCACTAAGGGCCATAAAGATTCATCTTCACCTAAATCGTCTTTAGAAAGTAAAACGTCTTTAGATATTCCTAAATTTAAAAACACACCAAGTCCTGGTTTAACAGATACAACTTCTAATATACCTGGATTACCTTCTGTAATGATAGGTTCTTGAAGTGTTGCTGCTAAACGTCCTTTAGCATCATAATATAAAAATGCATCAACATAACTCCCCGGAGTTAGGATGCGGTGGTTTGATTCATTGACGTGTAGAAAAACTTCTTCATTATCCTTATTTTTTAATAAATAAGCAATATCTGTTTTTCTAACAACTTGTAATTCATTTATTCTTCCAACTTTTAATGCCATATTTTCACCTACTAAAATTATATCATAATAAACAAAAATCCTGAATCAGGATTTTAGTTTTCTAACATTTGAATGTAATGTTCATAAGACTCTAAGAGTATTTTTCGAATGTATTCTTCAAAAGGTGATAAATCCTTTTCAACCTTGAATGTATCGATATGTTGAAGATAGACTTCCTTTTCATCAATAGGTATGGATATTGGCATATATCCATCATACATAAGGATGTAATTAAGTACCATTCGAGCCAATCTACCATTACCTTCTAGGAATGGATAGATTTTAAATATTTGTGCATGCGCAAATGCTGCTTTTGAAACTGCACTACCTTTAAAGTTATCTAGATCATAGAAAAACTTTGCCATTCTGTCATATACTTTAACATAGTCAGGTGGTTGGTGCATACTTTCTTTAATTTGAATGTTCACTTTTCTATACTGACCACCTACAAAAATCCCATCGACTAACATCTCATGAAGATCTTTTAAAATCTCTTCATTAATTTTTCTTCTCGAAGTAACGAGTTTAAATACGTAATGAAATGTTTTAAAATAATTAAGTGCTTCCTTTTGTTCACGTTCAGGTAGTTTGGTAGTTATGATCTCTTTTTCAAGTAAATGACATACATCTTCAAACGATAATGCATTCTTACCTTCTATCGTGATGGACTCATATGTAAATTTGTTGATAAACTCTTTCAACAATAACTGAAATTTTTCGACACTAACCTGTTCTCTTAATTCATTGAAATGTAATTTATCAACTTCTAATAAATCTTGATTCATGTCTATCGCCCCTTTTATTAAATTATACCAAATTTTGCACAAAAAAAAGAGGTTTATTACTAAACCTCTTGTATTTTACCTAAGCGAATTAAACTTTTGAAACGTTCGCAGCTTGGTCGCCACGATCGCCTGTCTTAATTTCGAATTCTACTTGGTCGCCTTCAGCTAGTGATTTGTAACCATCAGTTTGAATAGCTGAATAGTGAACAAATACATCTTTTCCGTTGTCTGCAGTGATAAAGCCATAGCCTTTACCTGCATCGAACCATTTAACAGTACCTTTCATTAAATGCAATACTCCTTCTTTAGATCTAGACTTTTACGTCTGAAATCATTATACACTTTATTTTTAAAAATAACAACTAAAATAATATAAATCGTATCAAGAGCCATGTAAAGCCATCGTTTAATTTATTTACGATGACATGGAATAACTTAATTTGTCAAAAAAGTGGGATATTTCAAAGAAATTGTCATTTTCTTCTGCTTTAGGTCTTTATTTTATGTTTTTAGTTTGTTATAATCTTTTTGCATGTTAAATTATGCCCAATTGGTGAAGTGGTATCACGCATCCATGGTAAGGATGAATCGCAAGTCCGATTCTTGCATTGGGCACCATTATAAGAATAATTTAAAACCACCAGAATTGGTGGTTATTTTATTTCCATAATCTTAAAATCTAAATGCAGTGGTTCATAGATAAAGGATAAATCTTTAAGCTCATGTGCAGAAACTTTTGAAAAGTAAAGTGCCTCATCGTTAAATTTCAATACATGGTTAATCATTTTTAAATAAAATTCCATAACATCTTCTTTGACTTTAAATCGTTTGTTAAATTGGATATTTAATAACTGATTCACCTTTTCATTATCTTTTAAATACTTTTTATAAAATATGATTTGAGTATATAAATTAAGTCCATCTTCATTTCTTGGCAGTCTTGAAATCATTTGTTGAATTTTTTGATCGATTGCTGTTGAACCAATTTCTCTATAGAAAGTCATTTGTTCTAAGTAGAATGATAATATAGCTTGATAGGTTTGATCTTGTCTATATGGCGTGTTTTCTAAGTAGGTAGCACATAGTTTAAATAAATATTTTGAACTTGCTTCATCATATTTGATAAATGAGGCAATTTGAAGTAAATAAGATAATGTAAAGGATTCATTTTGACTTAGTGCATTTTTTGCTGCATAATCTCCATACAATGAACCTCTAGATATTCTAGACGATAGGACCACCAATACAGTCATCAAAGCTGTAGTCATCATAAATGTAAATAAGATACCACTTAAATGATTTACATTAAACCATAAGCTTATAAACCATATCATCACTAAGGATACACCATAAACAAGTGATGTATTCGGTCCTGCAATTAAAACCTTTTTAAATATTTGGATAACCTGTTCTTTTCTCTCATCTGAGTCAATAACTACATGATCAGGAATAACAATTCCTCCAAATAATAATAAGAATTTTGGAATAAACTTTATTTTCCATCGGTTCTCTTTTACAAATGCGATAAATAGAATGTAGATTGCTTTTACATGAATTCCATATTTATAAAATGTGAAAAAATGTCCAAGTTCATGAACAGTAATCACTAAACTTAATGCAACAAGAATGAATAAAAAATGTATATACCATGGAAAATAAGATATCCCTTGAAATACAAATTCAAAAAACCCTTCATAGATTCCCATCGTTACTAAAAATCCAATTATTATGACACAAAGTACATAAATAAAAATACCTATAAATCGCTTCTTCATAATCATCCATTCCTTCTTTCTCTATTATATCATCAAAAAAAACACATTTTTATTTTTTTGTTAAAATCTGTCTTGACAGTATGTATGAAGTTTGATATCATAATAAAGCACGATGTCGGTGTAGTATAATGGTTATTACACGTCCTTGCCAAGGATGAAACGAGGGTCCGATTCCCTTCACCGGCTCCATGAAATTTTGAAATAGTTTCCAAATACTTAAAAAAGCGGTTTATATCGCCTTAGATTAAGATAATGGAAACTTTTTTATTTATACAAAATCATTTTATTATCTCATATTATCTAGATTTTTATGTAATAACCTTCTGTTTACTCAGATAAATCTATTCAACTTATGTATCAATAAAGTAAATAAGTGTTCCTATATCAAAGAATAGTTTTTCTAGGTGGTAAAGATTTGTATTTCTGTTATTTGAATCTATTGTTCAGCATGAAATCATTATTAAACAGCATTTTTTCACCCTAAATTCAAGAAATCTTGTTCAATTGATTTTATTGTGACATCCTATTAAACCCAAAATTTCTAAGTTGAATCTGTTTCAAAATTTGAATTTCAATATATATTAATTTATTCTATATTGTTATTTTGTTGTTTCAACTTTTTCAATTTTGCTATGTATCTATTCTTTTTCGCTTGAACTTTTTGTTCTTTCATTAACTGTTTAGATATTTTTTTTTGTTCCTTTAATTCTTTAAAGTATTTATCCGCTTCTTCTCTATTATCAAATACTTTATATCTATGGTTTTTTATACTTTCCATTACAATAATGGTTACTGAATAAATAATACCAACAATAGCAGTAAATTGTAGCAATCCAAATAAATCATCAATAAGTGAATCATGCCCATAATTTGAACGCATATAAATATATGTAAAATTAGCAGTGCTTGTTCCAAATAATAATATACTCCCTATTAATAAAATGATGCTGTAGATTAGTTTTTCATACACAGATTGCGTAGATTGATATAGTTGAAGCAAAGGTATAAGTGGTAACCCAAATACAAACAGTGAAATCACACCAAAAACTACAGTATATGGAATAAATTCGAATGGTGCTTGTACTGAATTAATAAGAATAATTGCAACAAATACCATTGTAATAATAGAATTATAAATAATCAATACGACAACTGTTTTTACTGGTATTTCATTCATTTCTTTATTCTTCTTGAAATTAAAATACGCGATTAAATAAATAATACCCGGGAAGAAACCAGAGGCTAAACCAATAATCATTAGGATTTTGACATAAAGAAAAATAACGTTACTTTTTTTAATTTGAATCTCATTCATATACTTTTTACCCCCAAAAATTCTTTAACTCAATCGATTCATTTTTATTATAACATATTCGTTTTAGAAAAATTGTGCCCTGAAATTCAAAATGATACAATGCAATGCTATTTTTTTAAGTTCATAAATATTGTAATATATGAAATTTTTCTGAATTTTTGCACTTTCATGTTCACAAAGGCATTGAAAAACAGATGGATTTCATACAATCCGCCTCACCGGCTCCATATGAATTTAAAAATGGACCCATACAGTATGTATGGGTCCTTATTTTTTATTTTAAATGGTTCTTTAGTTCAAATTTAAATCTTTGAATTTATAGATTATTCTCTATAAGCATCTATCACTTTACTTAAATCAACATACTTATGAGCAACACTACTTGCAGCTGCTGCAGCAATCGCACCAACTAAATCATCTAAGAATGTATTACAACGCGTTTCACCTTCTACTTTAGTATCTAATTTTTTTATAATTCCTAGTTTAACTTTATCCACATAACCAAAATTAGTCAATCCAATAGAACCATACACATTAACAATTGAAAGTGCTAGTATTTCATCGATTCCATATAATCCAAAATCAGTTAATAATAAAGTTGAAAGTGGTTCTGATAATTTCTTTTGTTCTGCTAATACATCTAGTTCAATACCTGTAAGTACTGCATTTTGAATTTCTCTTTTAACCAATACTCTTTTAACATGATCCATACAAATTTCTATCGTAATTCCTGGAACATAAGGTTTTTGTAACTCAAGTGTGATCAGTGCAATATCCATTAATTCCACACCACGGTCCTTTAATCTTTTGACAATTAAGTCATATTTCATTTCTTCAAAACGTTCTAAACTCATAACTATACCCCTTATTTTTTATTTTTTGTGTACTCAACACTTTCTAATTCCCCTAACATCTTCTTAAAACTGTCAAAATGCTTATTTAGGCACACATTATCGAAAGGATGATGTTTGTCCTTTATCCATCTTTTAAGCTCTAATACGCCATTTAAAGCGATTTTTTTAATCTCATCTGAATAAGACATCAATTGTGATGTTTGTTCAAACTCTTTTTGATCAAGTACAATCATACGGCCATTTGGAAATACTTTTAAATCTAAATCATAATCAATATACTTAATAGCTTCCCCATCATAAGTATATGGACTTGAAATATTGCAGTAGTAATGAATGCCATCTTTTTTGAACATTGCAATAATGTTGAACCATTCTCGTTCAAAGAAGTAACAAAGTGCTGGTTCTTTAGTATACCAACTTCTTCCATCAGATTCAATCACTTTCGTCTTTAAATTACCTGTTACTAAATAATCTTTACAATCTTCTATGACTATGGAGTTTGTCCAAACACGATGTAAACTACCATCATGTTTATAACCATGTATTTGTACTTTCTTTCCCGTCTTTAACTTTATCATCAAAAAACACCCTCTTTACATGTCATTATACATGAAAGAGAGTGTATTTTCATTAGATTTAATTTATTAACGTGATAACCAACCACCATCAACAGCTAATGTAAATCCATTGATGTAGGATGCTGCTTCACTTGCTAAAAAGACTGCTGGACCAGCAACATCATCAGGTGTTCCCCAACGACCTGCAGGAATTCTTTCTAAGATTTGACCTGCACGTGATTCATCATCTCTTAATGCTTGTGTATTGTTTGTTGCCATATAACCAGGTGCAATTGCATTTACGTTGATATTGTATTTTGCTAATTCGTTAGCAAATGCCATTGTAATACCCTTAACTGCTGATTTAGAAGCAGTGTATGAAGGTACTCTAATTCCACCTTGATAAGATAACATAGAGGCAATAGAAATGATTTTACCACCTTGTCCTTGTTTAACAAATTGGTTTGCTGCTGCTTGACTTAAGAAAAATACTGTATCTAAGTTAATCGCCATGACAGAATCCCAATTATCTTTTGAAAACTCTAATAAATCTTGACGTTTGATAATACCTGCGTTATTGACTAAAATATCAAGTTTACCATAGACTTCAACAACTTTTTCAACAAGTTTAACTAAGTCACTTGGTGTTGCTTTAATTAAGTCTGCTTGAAGTGGATAAAATTCTCCACCTAATGCTTTTACTTTTGTTTGAGTATCTTCTTGTGTAGCCATGTAATCCACACCTACAACCTTAGCACCTGCTTGAACATAAGCCAGTGTAATACCTTGTCCAAGACCAGTGGATGTTCCAGTAACAAGTGCTACTTTACCTTTTAATGAAAATTTATCGATGTATGCCATTTTAATTACGCTCCTTCTATTATTTTAAATCTGTGGATTTTACAAAATCCATGTCATCATATGTTTGATTTTCACCTGTCATACCCCAAATAAATGTATATGCAGATGTTGCAAACCCTGCGTGAATACTCCATGAAGGAGAAATCACTGCTTGTTCATTTTTTAAAATGATATGTCTTGTCTCTGTTGGTTCACCCATTAAGTGGAAGACAACATCATCTTTCGATAAGTTGAAGTAGAAATATACTTCCATGCGACGATCATGTGTATGAGCAGGCATTGTATTCCATGCATTACCCTCTTCAAGTTCAGTTAATCCCATTTGAAGTGCACAAGTTTCTAAAACAGCTGGATTTAAATACTGATAAATCGTACGCTTATTTAAATTCTTTGGATCTCCTATTTTTCTAGGATTTGCTTTACTAAATGGAATATGTACAATAGGAAGTACTTTATGTGCTGGAGATGAGTTCATATAAAATTTAGCCGGATTGTTAGCATCTACTGATTTAAATAAGACCTCTTTGGTTCCTTTTGGAATGTATATTCCATCTTTATGTACCATACTATAGGATACACCATCGATGATAATTAAACCTTCACCACCCACATTGATAATTCCCATTTCACGACGTTCTAAGAAGTATTCCGTACCTAGTTCTTTTGTAGAACCAAGTGCTACTGTCTTCTCAACTGGCATAATACCACCAGCAATAATTCTGTCATGGTGTGAATAGGTAAAGTTTAATGTGTCTTTTGTAAAAACCTCTTCGATTAAATAACGTTCTCTAAGGGTTTTCGTGTCATATTTTTTTGAATCTTCCGGATGATTATTATATCGGATATCTAATTTCATTTTACTTTTCTCCTTCTATGATTGATTTTATAAACTCTAAACTACTTTTTAAATCTTGTTGTTCAACACCTTCAAATATTAAATCTACATGCGTAAATTCTTTTAATATCATCGGTATAATTTTTTTATACTGCATTAAACCTTTTCCTAAACCTACTTGTTTAAGCTTTTGAGATTCTACAATATAATCCTTTAAATGAAAGATAACAATTTTATTTTTCAATAAGTCAATGGAACTTCTTAAGATTTCTAAATGATTTTGGTGATTATCGATATTTAAGAAGTTATATAAATCAACAATAACCTTTAAATTGGGTGATTGAATACGATCCGTAAGTTCTTTAAGTCTTTTTGGACTATATATCGTATGATTCCAAGCACCTTCTATTGCAACAAAAACATTTTCATCTTTTGCTTTTTGAATTAATTCTTCTGTAACTAAAACAACTTTTTCAAAGGACTCATCGGAATGATTGAGTGGGTCATATCCCCAAGGACTACCCATAAGAGAGCCTGTTTCAGTTCCAACGTATGAAATATTTAGTTCTCTTGCAAGTTCTAAATGTTTTTTAAAATTTTCCACACCTTTTAATACTTCATTTGTGTCTGGATGAATCATGTTGAAGTATGCACCTAACAACATCACCTTTCCATCAAATGCAGATTTTAAGCGTTCTCTATCGACTGTTTCTAATGTTTCATCTAAAGCTTTTTTTAAGACTAACTGGATACCATCAAAACCATATGCGTCCATTGCATTCTTTAGGGATTCTATATCCATTTGTCCCATATCATGTGCACGAACACCTATTCTGATGTTACTCACCTAAATATCCTAACCTTTTTGAAATTGCTTTACTAATTTTTATTAATTCTTCAATAACTTCTGGTTTTTCAGGTTTATCTTGCCATAAGTCACATACTGTAATCATACCAACAATTCTTTTTTCAAAGTTTTTAACTGGAACACACACTTGAGAAATGTGTCCTTGTTGTGAATTACTTAATACGTATCTATGATCAAATTCTACTTGTTCTTCAGGTGTTAAACTCGTACGTTTTGAGGTAAATATTCTAAATGCTCTACCAATCGGTGATATATCAAAATCATATGAAATATATCCGATTTCTTCGTTAATAAATATTAATGAGTTTGGTGGTTGATATTTAAATATGTGTACATAGTGATCATCTGTCTGTTTTGTAATTAAAATAGTTTTACCATGTTCATTAGCAAAATTTCTTAAGTCATACACAGATGCTTCAATTAAGCTCGAATTCTTCGTATAAACAGAACCAATTGCAAACATTTTTGAACCAATCACGTAATTTTTTAAGCGTGGGTCTTTATAATAAATGGCATCAGCCTTATAGAGTGTTTGAAGAAAGTCATATGCAGTTGCTTTAGGCATATCGAGTTCTCTATAAATTTGACCGAGTGTTAATCCTTCAGGATGTGCTGCAACCAATTCTAGAATCGATAATATTCTATTGACACTTCTGTTTTCTTTCATCGTTGTACCCTACCTGATTGATCTCCTTTAACAAGCACTAACACTTCTTCTTCACTTACTAAGTTAAAATCTCCAGGTATGGTATGTTTTAAAGCACTTGCTGCTGCTGCAAATTCACAAGCCTCTTGTTCATTTCGTGTGAGTAAACCATGGATGAGTCCACCTGAGAATGAATCTCCTCCACCTACACGGTCAACAATAGGATTGATGTCATAACGTCTAGATTCAAAGAATTCTTTTCCGTTGTATAAAAGAATTTTCCATCCATTATGATTAGCTGAATAAGATTCTCTTAATGAAGTAGCAACCATTTTAAATCCAAATGCTTCTTTCATTTCTTCAAAAATTTGATGGTATGCTTTGATATCTAATTTACCAGAATGCACATCTACACCTTTAGGTTTAAATCCTAAAACAAGTTCTGCATCTTCTTCATTACCAATACATACATCGACATATTGCATTAAAGGTCTCATAATCTCTTGAGCTTTTGCTGGAGTCCATAATTTTTTACGGTAATTTAAGTCAACAGAAACTGTTACACCAAATTCTTTAGCTTTAATTAAAGCCATTTTTGTTAGTTCTGCTGCATCAGCGGATAATGCTGGAGTAATTCCACTGAAGTGGAACCATTTTGCATCTTTAAAAATTTGTGCCCAGTCAAATTCGTTAGCTTTTGCTAATGCGATGCTTGAGTTTGCTCTGTCATATATCACTTTAGAAGGACGCATAGATGCACCGGTTTCTAAATAATAGATACCAACTCTGTCTCCACCTCTTGCAATAAAATCAGTTTTTACACCATATCTGCTTAAAGCATTTACAGCACTTTGACCGATTTCATGTTTAGGTAGCTTTGTCACAAAATAAGCTTCGTGACCATAATTTGCAAGTGATACTGCAACGTTTGCTTCTCCACCACCATATACTACATCAAAACTTTCTGATTGGACGAATCTTTTTACGCCTGGTGTGGATAAGCGTAACATGATTTCTCCTAAAGTAACTACTTTTGCCATCTATATATTCTCCTTTATTATCTTGATACTTCAAAACTTTCATTTTCCATAAATTTTAATACATCTTTTTCACTCAATTTGAATGCATCTCCCCAAAGTGTATGTTTAAGAATCGATGCTTTTAATCCAAACTCTAATGCAAAACCAATATCTTTGAGATTGGTTTTCATTAAACCATGGATGACGCCTGCTGCAAATGCATCCCCTGAACCAATTCGATCATATATTTGAAAACGCATTGGTTTGGTTTCTTTAAGCTCATCTTTAGTAAATGCGTAGGCTTGTATGCTATTTTCATTTGCTGCAAATACATTCCTTTGATAACCAAATACAAAGGAGGAGTTGTTCGTACATATAAATCTTTTTAATACGTCAAAATCTTTTTCGATACCGGATAAGGAGTTATCGGGTTGTACGTCAAAGAAATGCATTGCATCAAATGCTGTTGCAAAAAATAAATCAACATAAGGTTCGATACACTTATATGCATATCTTGCCTCTTCAATCGTCCATAAAGTTTTTCTGTAATTACAATCAAATGAAACATAAATTTGATGTGCCTTACAGTATTTTAATATATCATAAACCGTATTTCGAACGCTTTCTGATAATGCCAGTGTAATGCCACTGAAATGAAACCATGATACATCTTTAAATGCTTTATCTAATTGTAGTTGACTAATTTGAATCGTCGTCATAGAAGAATTTTTTCTATTATATAAAACCTTAGAAGGTCGAATTCCAAACCCTGTTTCTAGAAAATAAATTCCTATATTTTCACCATTCATAATGACTTCTTCAGTATTCACTTTGTTTGCATTTAAATATTTAATTGCTGCTTCACCTAATTGATTATCAGGTAACTTAGAGATAAATTTTGTCGAATGCCCAAATTGAGCAAGAGAGATTGCAACGTTAGCTTCTGTTCCACCAAATGTTGCTAAATAATCATAAGTATCTTCAATGATTCCATAGTTTGGCGGAGTGAGTCTAAGCATGATCTCACCAAAAGTCGCGATGGATTTCATTTATTTTCTAGCATTTTTAACAGCTTCAACAAACATTTTGGCATTTTGTCTTACGCCGTCATAATCTTTTTTCTTAGCAGGTGCTGTTAATTCTCCACCTACACCTACAGCAACAACGCCATTACCAACCCATTCAGCGATGTTTGATAGTGACACACCACCGGTAGGCATAATATTAATATCAGGTAATGGACCTTTAACTGCTTTGACATAAGACGGTCCAAAAGCAGAACCTGGGAATAATTTAATAATGTCACATCCAGCTTTTAGTGCAGTTAACATTTCAGTAATTGTTAAACAACCTGGCATATAAGGTACTTGATAAAGATTACAAATTTGTGCTGTTTCTAAATCAAATCCTGGAGATACTATGTATGTTGCACCATTTAATATAGCAAGTCTTGCTGTTGCAGCATCTAAAACCGTACCCGCACCTAAAATTAATTCATCTTTTGTGAAGTTTTTTGATAGTTCTTTTAATACATCAAGCGCATTCGGTACAGTAAAGGTTAATTCAATTGCTGGAATTCCACCTTCCATACAAGCCTTAGATACTTGATAAGCTTCATCTGCTGATGTTGCACGGATCACTGCAACTACACCAACATCTGTAATTCTTTTAAGAATTTCTTGTTTGTTCATATACGATTATCTCCTTTTTCATACGGCGTTTATTATTTTGGATATACACTAAGATTATACCAAGTGATTGATATAATCTCTAGTTATGTTAATCTCTTTTATAATCTTTAACGTTTTCTAATATAACTTCTTCACCTAAAACGCCATCTAATGATACATTTGAAATATTCACTTGATTGACATTTCTGAATTGAAGTCCAGTTTTAACTTGAGGCTCTAAGAAACTCATCATTGCTGGAATAAATGGAACAGCTTCATTACTATATGTAAACTTAATATTTTCAAGTGTGATGGATTCAATTGGCATTTCTTTTAAGCCATAGAAGAATCCAGCAGATGAATGTGTATTGGTTGCAACAATGTTTTTAAAAGTAAATTGTCCTAAGTATGGCGTTCTTTCATCCACAGGCAATGCTTCTTTTTCCCAAACATATGGTGTTTTACCATCATCATCACAAAAATAAAACATATTCATAACAAGTGGCGCTCTTACTTCATCCATAACAATATGATTGAAAGTGATTCCATCAATAACCATCGATTCACCACGACCTCTACGTGTTTTAATACGTAAACCGCGGTCTGTTTTGTAGAAGTAACACTTCTCAACAGTTAAATCTTTAATACCACCTGAACATTCACTTCCTAATACAACAGCTCCATGTCCATGTTCCATATAACAATTTCTAACAACCATTTTTTCGGTTGGTTTACGATATTTCATACCCATTTCAAATTTTCCGGACTTGATTGCAATACAGTCATCACCAACCGAGAATCTGACACCGATTAAATTTAGGTTGCTACAACTTTCAGGATCACAACCATCTGTATTAGGTGAGTCGTGAGGTGATTCTAATTTAATATCAATAAAATCTAAATAACTACTAAAGTATGGGTGTAAATTCCATGATGGTGTATTTTTGATAGTTATACCTTGAAGTCCAATGAATTTACAATGACTTAAGAACATTCCTTTTGGTCGCCATGCACCACGCATGATTTTGTGGTTCACCCACCAATCAGATTTTTGAGCATTTTCATCAATGATGCCTTCACCAATAATCTTTACATTCTCAACTTCAATCCCAGTGATTAAAGATGCATATGTGTCTGCTGGAACACCTTCCCAACTTGATTGTTCGAAGATGGTACCATCTGGTTTAGTTATTTGAGCTTTAAGAATTGGATATTTATAGCGATCTGTTTCTCCAAAGAGTGTTGCGCCTTTATCCAGTTCAATTGTTATATTACTTTTTAAGAATATTGGACCTGTCCAATATTCTCCTGGGCCAAAATAAATGTATGCATCTTTTTTAGCTTGTTGGATAATCTTTTGAATTATTTTTGTATTGTCGGTAACACCATCTGCAATAACACCTAGTTTTGAAACATCTAGATATTCTGAATACCCCGGTGTAACAAAAGATACAGTTTGATCCTCAACCTTAATCACATAAGGTTTATTAGGTTCCAATTTATATATTGAAAAGACATTTGTTTTATGATTTTTAATGACTAATTCATCATTTAAAAATACATCATATGCTTCTTTTGTAAAATAAACATCATTATTTGTAAGTTCAATGGAAACAGAGGTTGCTGATAAAAATACGACTTGCATGTTAGATTACTCCTTTTTCATTATTTTTCTTCCTTTATACCAAATCATATCCAGTATAAAGATGTAGAGTCCAAAACTAATTGGATCCATACTATTTTGTGTGCCTAGTAACAATCCACCAATGGTTGGTAGATTTAAAAAGTTAAAGAGTTCAACCACAATCGTATGAAGTATTAATGCCTCACCTATCATGATAAAGGCGTAAGCAAAAGATAGACCTAATGAAGCTAATTTACTTCTATCTTTGTTTGCTTTAAATGGTAAGTATATTAACGTATCTTGATCACTTCGATTCATGTGATAAATAATTTTATTCGTTACATACTCTGTTAATAAACCCATTAATAGAAATAATATAAATAGTTGGTCTAATATATCTGAACGAAGCGCACTCTCAATGGTCATAAATGCCAGAAAATAACTTGCTCCAGCGACCCAAAATTTTAAAAATCCTATTTTAGTGCTTGGTTTAATTGTTGAAAATTTATCGATAAAGTAGGGTTTACCTACTCTATTTTCTTGATTATTCTTCAATTTTAACATACTTCCAATCTATATATTTCCATGCAAATACAGTGGATAATACGGTGAATAAAATACCTAAACCAAATACAGTTAATGAGAAGTATACTGAACCTGTATATGTATAGTTAGAAGAAACTGTTGGTTCAATAATAAATACATACATATAAGTTCCATAAGCAGCAACTTCTAAAGTCGTTAAGAATGTTGCGATAAATGTATTCACTGGTGCTTTTGTCTTACTGTATGAGACAGTATTAAAGATTTGAATAATTGATAATAAGTTTAGTGCAAATACCATAAAGGTTGCCATGGATTTAAGATCGTTTGAGTATAAATTATTAATCGCATCAAAGTGCGATTTAAGTTCAAAACGTACTTCTTGAACTTTAAAGTCTACCAATCCTGTAATCAGTAATACGGCAATAATACTTAAATATAATGGAATACGTTGTTTGTTAAATTTATACCATCTTTTCCATGAAAATGGTTTTTTAAAAGATGTATCTGTATGAGGCATTTTATTAGACTGAATCAATAATAGAACGCCTGTTGCAACAAAACCTGCAAACAAGTAAAATATACCCCAATTTTTTAATACTTCTTTTTTGTACCCATTTTTATGCTCTGAAAATAATTCAATCACACCCATACCTGATGATAACATCAAGATGATTGCAAATATCCCTACAAATGTTCCGATTGCAGCAATATTTGGTGAAAAGAATGCAATGAGCGTCCATAAAATTGTTGATCCGATTGCAGAATATGTTGCTAAAGGAAGTTTTTCTTTTTGTTGTTTAGATTCCATGTCTTATACCTCCCCTTCGATATAGATTCGTTTTCCAGTTTCTTTATCAAAGAAATATGTATGCTCTAAATTTAAGTTAAAGACAATTGGATCATTTTTTTCAAATAGGACACGTTCATCCACTTTTGCAATAACACGTTGTTTTGCTATCATGAAGTGAACAAGTGCAGATGCACCCAATAACTCATAATTTGTAACGATAGATCGAACGCCTATGCGTTTTTGATCATCATTATCAATGAGTACATGTTCTGGACGAATTCCGATTACAATTTCTTTACCTAAGTATGATTTGAGTTTACTTTGGATATTTTTGTCTTTGATTTCAACAAGTGTATCACCGATGGTTAATTCAAACGCTTCACTTAATTTTGTTTCAAAAATGTTCATAGGAGGTGTTCCTATGAAATTTGCAACAAATAAGTTCGCAGGATTCGTATAAATTTCTGTAGGTGTTCCGATTTGTTGAACATAACCTTGAGACATGACAACAATACGGTCTGCAAGTGTCAATGCTTCTATTTGGTCATGGGTAACATAAATCATTGTTGAACCTAAACGTGTATGAAGTAATTTTAATTCTTTACGCATCACACCACGAAGTTTTGCATCTAAATTTGATAATGGTTCATCAAATAAGAATACTTTAGGATTTCTTACAATTGAACGTCCAACAGCAACTCTTTGACGTTGTCCACCTGATAAATTTGCAGGTTTTCTGTTTAAATATGGTGTTAATCCTAAAATATCAGCAGCCCACATGACACGTTCATGAATAACATCTGAATGTTCTTTTCTTAAGACAAGTGAGAATGCCATGTTATGATAAACCGTCATATGTGCATATAATGCATAGTTTTGGAAAACCATTGAAATATCTCTATCTTTAGGTGCTAAATCATTGACACGTTTATCATCTAATATAAGATCACCAGAAGAAATTTCTTCAAGGCCAGCAATCATACGTAGTGTTGTTGATTTACCACATCCAGAAGGACCAACTAAAACAATGAACTCTCCGTCTTTAATATCGATATTAAAATCAAACACAGCTTGAACACCAGAAGGATAAACTTTATTGATGTTTTGTAATTTCATTGTTGCCATGTTTATTTTCCTCCTTGTTTAAGTGCTTGTTGTATTTTGGTTGCTTTTTTAAGTGAAACAATACCTGCAATTGTTGTGAGTGCTGCAGAAATGATATGACAAATTGCAATTTGGATAAATATATCCATTGGTATTTGATTGGTATTTAAACTAATAAGTGGTACATAGAATAATCTTAATAAGTTTACAACGGATATGACAAATAAACCATAAGACCATTGTTTAGAATATGCTTTAACTTTCTCAGCACTTAAGAACATAACAAGAATCAAGACAATAGAAATCGTTATATCAAGTGCTATATTATGATCTGGTTTCACACGTACTTCTTCTGCTAAACCTGTAAATAAGGAATAGTTAATAGATGTAAATAAACTCCAAATGAAGAATAACATGGAACCAAATGTCATAGTGAAACCGAACTGATTGTTTTGATAACGCATTTTTGCTAATTCAACTTTACTTCTTGGAAGTTTTAATGCAACAGGTAATAGTAAGATACCTGAAATAAGCGTTGTTGGAATTAAGTAAATTGCATAACCAAGCAATGTATTTCTCGGAATAGAATCCGTTTTAATTTTCTCTATAGCTTTAATTGCTGATAAATTAAAGAATCCTGCAAGTAGTAATAAAATTGATAAGAAACTAATTAGACTTGGGTGTAATGAAACGATAGATTCCGTATTGAAGTCGATGATTTGATATCTGTTTAAGAAATCAATCACAATAGACCCAATAAAGGATATAAAGATTAAACTTGTTACTATAACTGCCCAAACATGAGCAATCATGATAGAGGTTTGATGTTTCTTATGGAATACTCCAAATTCAAGCGTTTCATATTCAAGTACTTCTTTTTCTGTGAAATCAATAATTTCATCATCAACAGATGGCACTTGATTCATCACTTTTTCTGAAACTTTAATTTCACCTTTTTCAACTTTTTCTAAAATAGATTGAACTTCTGCTTCACGTGCTAAATGCATCGGTCTTTTTAGTCTTTCGTCTATCAGTAACCAAACGGATAAACCAGATGCAATAAGTCCTACTAACATATAAGGCAATGAATTGCTTAAGGATTCAATAATTCCAGGTCTAATATCTCTTCCTTGGAATGATAATTGAATTAAATATGCCCAGCGTGATTCAAACACATCAAATGAGTTTGTAAATTCACTTTTTAAAATCTCAGATCCTACAAATATGTAAATACCTGTTGCAAGTGTAGATACAATCAATATGCCAAGTAATACATAATTTGTCCAAAAATATTTTTTTCTACTATGAGTACCGACCATTATATTCAGTACTGCAGAGATTAATCCAATTGCTGCAAGTGATGCAATGGCATCATTGATTTGTTTGGTCAAATCAAAAATAGGTTGAGTTTCTTTATAGGTTTTACCTAAAACCTCAGTTCTTGCCCAAGCAGTTGAAAACCCTAGTGCGTATATAAATAACACAGTAGAAAACAATACGACTAAATAGAAAACATAGGCTTTCCAATTTTTCGTTAGATGATCCACTAATTTATTTTTAAATGAAAGATTCGTAGCTGTCATATTATTCTTCCTTAATGTAAATGTTTTTATGTTGTGGAGGTGGTGGGAAAATCCCACCACCAACAACATATTGATTGATTAACCTTGAGAACGAGCGTATGCTGCTTGTACTGCTGCAAGGTATGAAGTTTGATATTGTTCTGTTACTAATAGTTGTTTGTAAGCTGTTGCAGAGATAACATCATTTGTTCCTGAGAATCCATTATTCATTAATGCAAGTAACACTCCATCAGCTGTATGATTTCTGAATGTTGAGTTCGCACGTGCATCGATTTCTAATGCATTATAAGGTAAGAATGTTGGTACTAATTTACCGAAGTTACCTAAATCTGCTGCGTTTTGATGTCCTGCAATCTTTAATACACCAGCTTGAACTGCTGTATTAATTCTTTCAATACCATCAATACCGTCTTTAGTTAATGTTTGATACTCTAAACCAAGTGAACGTACGTGACCGATTGGCATTGTAGCACCAATGTACCAACGTAAATAGTTAATATGGTTACCGTTTGCTAAAGTATTAATTTCACCATTAGGTCCTAATACTTGTGTTTTGTGTAATTCATATACTGCTTCACCATTATAGTCAAGAACATCACCACTTCTCCACTCAGAAGGTCCATAAAGGTGAATATTACCTAATGAATCTGCTGTAGAGTAATCGTAAAGTCCATCAACAATTGCAAGTGCACGGTCTAATACTTCTGGTCCTTTTTCTAAGATTGAAGAAGGAATTCCCCAAGCTTCGTTTTTAACAGAACGGTTAGATTCAGAGAAGTGGAAGTATTCACCATTACCCATCCAATCAACCACTGGAGGTAAGATTGCTTGGAATTCCATATCAGAGTCTAATAATTTACCACCGTTTTCAATTAAACCAGTTGTAGTTGATGATGCATTATAATCATAAGTTAAGAATCCGAAACGACCTGTTGGGTTTGGATTATTTTCATCAGCTTTAGGAGCAGCACCAGATAATAATTCTTGACGTAGGTTTGTTGTTGTGAATCCACTAACGTTTGGAATTAAACCATCTTTAACTAAATTAGATAAGTTATTTACTGAGCTAATAAATTTATCAACTGAATCCCCAGCACGTGAATCATTGATTTCACCATCTTCATCGATGTATAACCATTCGTTTCTAGATGATGCACCACGTAAACCAAACATTTCTAAACCTCTAAACATTTGACGAACACGAGAACCTGATTTTTCACGAGGGAAATACATTTCGATAGAACCGATTGTACCTTGAGGTACTTGGCGTAAGATGTATTGAGGGTTTGCATCAATTACATACATTAATGCTACTAATTCATCCACATCGTAAGAAGCATCTGCTCCAACAAAGATATCAGATAATTTAGCATAACCATGGTTAGAACCATAAGTTTGTGTAATATATCCACGGAATGCATCTGCTAAGTTTTTACCACTCTTTACAGATACTCCACGTAAAACATCAATAACGTTAGATGTTCTAGATTTTTGAACTGTTCTTGTTGTTCCATCTGCATTTGCAACTTTAACTGAATAACTTAAACTACCAGCAGGTGTTTCTTTTTGGTAATTTGTTCCAAGTGCATATACATTGGAATCAAATGCATCTGTATTTGCAGCATCTAAAATATCTTTAACCCAGTCTAAACGAGCCAAAAACATATGTTCTAACTCATTAATACCGTCGAAGTAAGGTGTAAAGTACACACCACCATCACCAGATGTTAAAGATTGTTTAACAGATGGATTTGCTTCAAAGAATGCTGAAATATTTGGCATTTTATCTAAATGATCATTTAAATCAACAAATGATCCGCTGACACCTGCATCACCGATTAATGCTCCAGTACCATTTACCAAATCAATGTCTTCAAAACCATCGTCTAGTAAACGTGTAAATTGTGCATTTGTATTTTCATCGGATACAACTGCTCTATCATGGAAATTTGTATTGGTTAATTCACCAATTTTTTCCCATACCGGTAATAAATCCCCTTTGACATATGTCTTACCAGGTTTCATGAGTGGAGAATATGAATTCTCTCTTTGGTATGAAATACTAAACAACTGTCCTGAAGTTGTATAGTTTATAGCTACGTTTAGGTCAACTTCTTGGCTAAAGTCTGGCTTGTATTCAGCTGGTGGCTGACAAGCAACTAAAGCTACTGATGCTAACGCTAAAGCGATCAATGAAAATATTTTTTTCATTTTTAATCTCCTTTTCCTTTTCCTTTTTCTTACTCTTTTACCCCACCAACATTAACACCTCTTGCAAAGTATTTTTGCAAGTAAGGATAGATAATGATGATCGGAATTACAGACAATACAATAGCTGCATAAGCAAGTGATCTTAATGAGTACGGATAGTCAAACCCTGTTTCTGAGTCACCTGCTTCTTGTACGATTGAACGAAGAATTACTTGTAGTGGATGTTCGTTCACGTTAGAAACTAAGATTCTATTCCAGAAGTAACCATTCCATCTGGATAATGCATAGAATAATGTGACGGTAGCAATTGCTGACTTACTCATCGGTATATAGATGGATGTTAAGAGTTGTAACTCATTGGCACCATCTACAATCGCTGCTTCTTCAATTTCCTTAGAAATTCCTTGGAAATAATTTCTTAATAAGATAATGTTAAATGCTTGTACACCAAATCCATATATAATACCCCATCGATTAGAAACTAATAATGATTGGTAGTTATAATAAGTTGGCATTAATCCTGCAGAGAACCACATCGTGAAGATAATGAAGAATGCAATTTGTCTCTTAAATAATAAATTACTTTTGGAAAGTGCATAACCTGCAAATATGGAAACACCCATTGAGAATAATGTTCCATAGAATGTATAGAATAATGTATTGGTATAACTTCTCCATAATCGAACACCTTGTGTAGGATCTTCGAAGAATGCTTTAACCGCTAGAAAATCTGGGTCCACCGGCCAAAACACAACAGAACCTGAATCCATAGCAGCTTTGGATGAAATTGCTGCAAATATGGTATACAAGAATGGATATAAGGTTGCTATTGCAAATAATGTTACAAGTACATATGCAAGTATTTTAAATATAATTTCACTGGTATCTAGTCTTTTCATGTTGTACTCCTAAAATAGTGATGTATCTGAGACACGGCGAGAGATGAAATTCGCACCAAGTACCAAGAACATTGCAATAAATGAATTAAATAAGTCTGCGGAAGTTGAGAATGCACGGATTAAGTCAGGCGGAACAGATAAACCAGCATTCGAACCATACACATTACCTAAACGAAGAATAAATGTTGAGAGTACATCGGCTGTGTCTAATACCCAGTGTACTTCATTTTCAGTCATTAAAATGATCTTTTCATAACCTACGGATAGAATGTTACCAATTCTTAGAATCAACATAATTGTAAGTGTTGGTGCCATTCCAGGGAATGTAACATAACGAATTTGATCTAATTTATTTGCACCATCAATTTTCGCTGCTTCATAAGAAGTTGGTGAAATCGCCATAATTGCTGCAAAATATACAATAGAGCCATAACCAGCACCCTCCCAAATATCCGATAGGATGAAGATGGTTCTAAAGTATGCTGGATTTCCTAACATATTAACCTCTGGCTGTACGACACCTAACCATACCAACATACCATTAATGATACCTGGTTGAATGTTTGCATCCGCTTGTCCTGGTCTTAACATTAAGAATAATAATGACGTGATGACAACAGTTGATATAAACTTAGGTAAATACGTTAGAATTTGTGTAATAGATCTAAATCCATCACTCTTAATCTCACTGAATAAAAGTGCTAGAATGATTGGAATTGGGAAACCAAAGAGTAACCCATACATTGAAATTGTAAATGTATTTCTAAATGCTCTCCAGAATAATACGGTATATTCTCTTGTACCAAACATTAATTCCTTAAGTGCATAAAATCCAATCCAAGGCGATTCAAATGCATTATTTGTAACATTCGCATCATAAGACTTAAATCCTACGATAAGTTCTAGGATGGGTCTATATCTAAATAATAGGAAGAATACTAAGACTGGAATTAACATAACAAAGATTGGCCATTGTCGTTTAATGGTTAACCAATATCTATGAAGTTTTGATTCTTCCATTTCTTTATAGATTGCTTCTTCTCTCAGTAATTCTAAATCTCTATAAGAAATGATTTCTGGTTGATTGTTCATATTCATGCGTAATCCTCTTCTTTGCTTTGTTTTATTAAATGTGTTTCCATGTCAATCAATAACTTTTTTTGTACAGACATTACAATGATGATGATACTACTTAGTATGACATTCATTGTATGTCTTAGGGTAATACCTAATAAACTTAATTGAATACCTAATATAACACCTATTGCATATTCCACTAAGAACATCAGTATATATATGACCATGAAGTTCATGAGATGAAATAACCAATCAGGAATCTTTGTTACTTTTAACCACTTATAGGATAGAAGCGTTAAACTAAATATCATATAAGAAGCAATAATCATCAGTGGATATTCATAACTTATAAATATCTGTTTACCATACAGTATGAAATGTAGTATGATAATGATCACATTAGGAATAAGTCCAAACTTTTTCCATCGATGATAAATCAAATAGATGATAGTAAATGAAGGTGCAATAAATACAGATTCAACAATCGGTAATTCTAGTGAACTACTTCGTATCCAATCGGTAATGATGTATGCAACTGAATCCATAATGATTGCAAGTACCATAAGTATTAAAATGTCTAGCCACATAAATTTCTTGATTGTCAATTTTCATTTCTCCACTTATAATGAATATATACTTTTAAGGAGCTACATATGAAACATCACTACTTAACCCCTAAGGATTCGATTCAAAACTTAATTAATCAGTTGACAGATGGCATGGATCATACCATTCATTTATCAAACGGCGTCTATTATGAAAAACTTATCATAGATCGTCCCAATATCACACTACTGAGTGAATCTTCTCATCAAACCATTCTAATGTACCGTGATTATAGCTATAAATTACATGAGGACGGTTTACTTTATAATACCTTTAGAACATCAACAGTTACCATTACTTCCAACAACTGTAAACTCAAGTCTTTAACCATCAAGAATGATGCAGGTCACCATCAAACCATTGGTCAAGCGATTGCCTTATCCGTTTATGGTGATCATCTTTGGATTGATGATTGTCGATTGATTGGAAATCAAGACACATTATTCTTAGGTCCATTACCTACAGATTTAATTGAACGTTACCAGCACATTCTAAGACCTGACTTCTTACTTCCTCGTATGACGCATACGGTCATTGTAAATTCATATATTGAAGGCAACATTGATTTCATATTCGGAAGTGGAAATGCTTTAATCTATCAAACAACCTGTATGTTCAATGCAGATGGGTACTTAAGTGCACCATCCACATACCTAGGCGAACTGGGTATTGTATTCTATAAATCTTCTATTCAATCCAGAGAACCTCATTTAAAGATTGTTCTTGCAAGACCTTGGAGAACCCATGGTCGCACAATTTTTTATAACAATCAATTTGAAGGTATTGCTTTGACAAATCGTTTTGAAGATTGGGACAAACCATCATTTGATTTTATTGAAGAACCTTATGTGTCTTCTCATTTGAGTAAACCTTTATCTTTAGAAGATAAGAATCAAGTTTTATCTTGGCTGAATGAGGTTGGTTTATCCTGAATCGTCTATCATTATAAACGGCGTTCATAATACAAGAGTATTTTATCACAGAGAAAAATAAATGTCAACGCTTTCATATAAAATTGTTGACAGATATTTTTCTATTTTTATTTAGATTTTATAAGGTATTTGATCATATCCAAATGTTTTCAATTCTTGTATGAATTTAAATACTAAGAAAAAACATAAGAGTGTTGTTAAACTGTTGGAGAAAAACATAACAAAGCCTACATCTCTAAAATTTTTCCCACCTGTTAACTGATACATTATGTAGAGTACAGGAAGCCTTAATATGACGACTCTTGTTATATTGATCCAAAATACGATTTTAGTTCTTTTAAAGCCAATAAAGAAGCCTGAAACGACTGAAATCAGTGCAGAAAAGACAAGTGAAAATTGTTCATATTTATAGATTTCTAAGATTACAAAGAACTCCTCAGAACTAAAGTTGCCTAATATATGAATCATGTATTCTTTAATAAAATGACTTACAATTAAACCTATGATTGAAATGGACGCTGCATAAATTAAAGATATATAAAATGTTTGAATCGCACGGTCCAGTTTTTTATTACCTAAATTTTGTGAAACTATCGACATTTCAGCTTCATGGAACACATTTGCAACGTTTGCAAAGAATCCAAATATCTTACCACAAATACCTAATGCTGCAACCACAAACTCATGGTAAAGTAATGCAATACCATTGATAATGACTTTACCCATATTAAATAAGAATTTACCTAAGAAGACCGGAATCGCTAGTAAAAATATTTCTTTAATAAGTACTTTATCAATTTTAATATCACGAATACTTAAACGTAGTGAATTATGTTTATAAAACATCAGCACATAAATTCCAACAAAACTAAGAATGAGTTGAGCAAGTAAACTTGATAAGGATAGTTCTAATAAACCACCATTAAAGTATCTTACCCAGACAACGGATACACCAAGTTTAACTAACATGACAGCTATATTAACTATCAAAATAACTTTTGTATTTCCTTTTGCTTTTTCAAGACCAATAAATACAGAGTTAAATGCCACAAGTGCAGTTGTAATCATTTGTACATTATAATAACTTAGACTTTGATCAATAATGGTTTCAGTCGCTCCAAAAAACCTTAAAATGATTTCACCAAATGTTACCATAAGTATAACAATCGTAAATGACACAATAATAGCTAAAATAAGTGCTTGAAATGCACTTTTTTTAGCATTTTCTAATTCGTTGGACCCATAAAATCTTGCAACAACAACAGAACCTGCTGCTGCAATGGATCCTCCAAATGCTGCAACAGCTAACCTAATCTCATCGACAAAGATGACGGATGTTACAAAACTTGTATCCATACCTGTTACCAACCATAAGTCGATAAATGAGTATAGATAATTAAATGTTTCATATATTGCTAAAGGTAGCGATAAAATAAGGATAGTTTTCCATAAACTACCATGTATGATTTGATGACGTTTACGTTCGTCTTTCTGGTTGAGGGTTATCACTTTATCATATTGAAAGTTGCAGCTAATAACCGCAACTTTCTTTCTCTTTCATTAATCTTTTAATTTCATGACACCTGTTGCATCATATTCCCAAAGTTCACTTTGAGTAAATGCATTCAAGTTTGTTTGCCACCAAGTTTCATCAACTGTTTCTAAATCAATGAATCCTGTTTGTGTATTTTGACCCTTTGAATTGGACATAAAGTCAGGATCACTTACAACATAATAATTTTCCACTGTAATCTTTCCTGCATCTGGATTACCAACAACATATCCATGATACTCAGAATATACACCACTCACATCAGGTTGGAATGTGAAGTCCACATCTGCAAAAACATGATTTGCATGAACAAATGTTGTTGTATTATCTTCTTTACCTGCAAGAATACCTAAATTATGTCTTCCATTAATCTTTACATTGAGTAAGACAATACGATTTAATTCTGCATGTGAACGAACACGTCCAATCACAGCTCCAATCATATCGGATTGCTGATGTGTGATGGTTAACCCATCAACAAATATGTCATTCATATAAAGTTTCGTATTGGTCTCAATACCACCAATTAATCCACCTGTATATTTTGCAGCTGTGACCATAGCATCCACTTTGACATTAATAATTCTAATTTGATTAAATGTTGCCTCACCTGTTCTTAAACGTCCAATCAGTGCAGCACCATAATTTCTAACAGTTTTTAAACTAGAGTTTTGAATTGTAATATTGGTAAACACTGCACTTCCGTATACATAAGTTGCGAGTATACCTGCATCATCACTTGGTCTAGTTTCAACCAATACATTTGGATCATCTGAGGATGGTGCAAATATAGAATCTACATTAAAGTTAAAATTATCGAGTGTGAGGTTTTTAATCATACCACCATTGATGGTCATAAATAATCCACCTCTTAACATATTTGCTCCATAATTTCTTAATGTATAACCATTACCATCAAAGACACCTCTAAATACATTACTTGTTGATAATTGATCAATTCTACCTGTAGACATATCAATATCATTCATAAGTACATAATACTTACCTGTAGAACTAAAGGAGGTTATCATACTATTTAAATCTTGAATGGTTCTAATTTCAACAATTTGTTCTTGTAGTATATCGAGTCTTACAACTTCTGAATATAATGCTTCTCTCAGTGTATACATGTAAAGGTATGGTAAACGGTTTGTCTCAATATCCAAGATACGACCATTCACTCGAGATATTTCAATACTCAATAGATCATTTGAATTTTTTATATCTTCTAACGTTAAATCATCTTGTTCACTTAATAAATAATATAGCGTACCTGAATTTCTATAGACACTATAATCGACAGAAATTGTTCCATTAAATTCACCTGTTGCACTGTATCTATAAATTTCATTTGCTAAATTAGGGTTATATACTAAAACATTTTGTGTATATGTGTATGTATCCCAATCATTATTTAAATTTGTAAATGTATAATACACTTCATATGTACCAACAGATGCAGTATTTAAGTTCGATGTATCTACATCTAAACGATAATCTACATCTCTTCTATAACTTGGCCCCCCTAAGTAGAAATTACGAACAGATGGATTAGCAGGTTCAAATGTTGCATTTAGTTCCACTAAATCATCCTCAATTTGAATAGAATCTGGATCAATCATATGACCTCTAACTGCAGTTGGTGAAATTGGGTTTGATAAGACTCTTCTTATTTCTAACCAATCAAAATCAGGAATAATTCCAGGTCCTACATAGTTATCTTCTAATACTCTTCCAATACTTTGGGCATCTACTAAGTAATTTAAATCTGGATTTGTCTTATATTGATAAGGTATTTCTTGATAGTTTCTCATAAAGAATGGTAAGCGACCTACATTGGTATTGGCTTGTTTCCATTTAGTAAAGAAATCTCCACCTTCTTGTCCTTCATATGAACTTCCATAATAGAAGTCAACACCAGTAACTAATACAGAGTTTAAAACTTGATAACGTCCAGTGTATTCTGGATCTAAAATGCTATCTTGATGTGTTTTAATAGGTTCTGCAGTATTAACTACTTTACTGTTTTCAAATAATACAGCACCTTCTTCTGTTGGAACCATTGCTTGTGATGGTAAGCTTTGTCCAGTTCCACCAATCATATCTCTTACACGTTGTAAACCTGTATTATCTAGTAATACATTATACACATGCGCATCCCCTTGACGAAGTCTTGGTAATCTATCAGCTAAATTAATAAATCTAGAATGATGTATGGTTACTGTGATTGTATCAAAGCCCAATCCCATTGTTGTATTTCCTAAATTAAATCCTTTTTTCTGCATGGAAGTATATTCAATAATTTGCTCAACAGATAAAAATTCTCTAATTCTTACATATCTTGAATTAGCAGGATTTTTAGTCGGATCTGTCATGAGTGTTGCTTCTAAATGATTGATTTGATCTATAATGAAATCATTTGCTTGGAAATTTAAATCTAGATAAGAAAACGTCATGTTTGAGGTTCCACCTTTGACATCCACTAACCCATCATATGATTGATCAAATTTTAAATGATCTAACCATACACCTTGTGTGGTTTCAATTGTGAAATAGTCCCAATCTAACTCATCATAGTTTGCAGCTAAATCATCATCCCATTCCCAAATGCCTGTCAAATGTAAATTTCTAATCACGATATCTTTACTTGTTTTAATGATCGTTGTCAAATGAGAAATTTTAGCCCCATATTCTGAATAAATCATTAATCCTTCATTTCTATCTTGGATGATCATTTGACCCACACCTTCTTCTAAAAGTGTTGGATGTAATACAGGTACATTGGCATTCATTCTATAAAATGAACCATCTGTATATGCATTAATTTCTTCATCAGTTTTACCTAATGCCTTTAATTCTCTTTCGACATGGTAAAACCCCATATTTAAATCTGCTGTAATTTTAATAATTTTGTTATTCTTATTTTTTAATGCATCTAAAAATTCTACCGGTGTTGCAACTTCAACGACACTTTCTCTTTGATTCATACGGTTGGTAATCACTAAGGATGCAAATCCATAATCTGAACGATATGCGTTTAAATCAAACACTCTTGTTTCAACAGGTAAAACATTGATCTTGAAGCGATTCGTTTTTACAATGCCTTGATATGTAATTGCAGCAACCATATCCACTTCAGTTTCAACGTCAGGTCTTCTGACTTCTCCTTGATTTGTAATAATGGATGCTTTGTTACTACGCCAAGAGATTTTAGCTTCAGGGTATAATAAAGACTCATACTTTAAATCTATATTTTGACTTGTTTCAGTTGGTAATTGAATCTCCTCAAATATCTCTTCGAAGATGCTATCGTAATTTACAGGTTCTAATGTTTCTTGACATGCAACCATGATTACAGACATCAGTACGACGGATAATATTATTATGAATTTCTTGAACATGAAAAATCCTCCCATATGAGCAATTTAGTAGTTATATTTTATAAGATAATAATTTTTATGTAAATGTTACAATTGCACATATAATTATGTGATATGTATAGATTGCATATAAACATGTGTTTATATATTTAGTATAATAAAAATAAGTTATAGATTATGAAAGGTATATCCAAACATCAATGGATATGGAATATGGATTTGTATAAAGTAATTGAAAAATATATTGACTATTTAATTAAGGGTTCCAACCCAAACCAACCTTTATGGAATATAGAACTCCAAAAACAAGGTAAGGATAATCGTTGGAATTATATAGATGGTTGTTTTACATCGTCTTTATTATCTTTATATGAGGCAACACAAGATAAAAAATATTTAGATTTTGTGGATAGTTTTGCAGATTATTATGTACAGGATGATGGAACAATTAAGGGTTATGACCCACTGCATTATTCAACAGATGATTTAAGTCAATCCAGAATTCTTTTTAATCTCTACAAGTACACCCAAAAAGAAAAGTATTTATATGCAATTCATCATACATATACTCAAATTGAAGGACATCCAAGAATTGATATCGGTAACTTCTGGCATAAAGCTATCTATCATGATCAGGTTTGGTTAGATGGATTATATATGATGCAGGTGTTTTATTTGAATTTTGAAAATGAGTTTAATTTCAAGAAAAACTATACAGATATTATCAATCAATTTAGAAATGTTAGAAAAATAATGTTCAATGAACAAGATAAATTATATTATCATTGTTATGACCATTCAAAAACATTATTTTGGGCAGATAAAAAAACTGGTCTTTCTAAACACTACTGGTTAAGAGCTATTGGTTGGTTAACTGCTGCTTTTGCAGATTGTGCTGCATTAATGGAAGATGAAAATTATAAGTTAGAACTTGCATCTTATTTAAAAGAATGTATCGATGGTTTATTGACCTACCAAGACAAAGAATCCAAATTATTCTATAATCTTGTTAAACTTAAAGATTTAGAAGGTAATTACACAGAAACTTCTGGCTCACTCTTGGTTGCTTATGCCATGATGAAGGCTTATAATCAAAATCTTTTGGATATCTCTTACTATGAAAAAGGAAAAGAAATATTTGATTCTATCGTTTCTAACCGATTAGTTGTAGAAAACGATCAAGTAACCTTAAAAGGTATTGTATTAGTCTCCGGATTAGGACCTGAATCCAATCCTAGAAGAGATGGTAGTATTGAATACTATCTATCTGAACCGATTGTTGATAATGATGCTAAAGGTGTAGGACCACTGATTATGGCATATACAGAAATCATTACAAAAGAGAAACATTCCAAATAAAAACTACTTTGAAGTCATCCATACTTTATAGATTTTTAAATTCAAAACCCCAATTCAGCAGTTTGATACTGGATTGGGGTTTTATATTTTAGTTGTTAGATTAATCTCATGATTCAAGTATTAACTTCCACTCATAAAAAAGAGTGTTTTTTTATACACTCTTTCGTTGTTATTCAATAACTTCTACATAAAATAATGCAAGTTCTCGGTTGTCTCTTTTAATAATATATGTACCTGATTCATCCAGTGTGATTTCTATAATAGCAATCCCTAATGCATTATAGAGTGTATCCAAATCAAATATTTGACCATTAATATCTAATCTTCCACCTGTTTGGATACTGCGTGTTTTTACTGCAAGATATAGTGTTGCACCACTACTTTGTGTTGTAAAGGTAAGGGTTGCACTCGAATTGAGTTTGAGTGCTTTATTTAAATCATTACCCAATATATTAAATGTACCTGCATCTGTTACTGGATTATCCCCTTGATACGTGAAATAATTGGATGTATTTGTAGAAAACTCTGGAATATATTGATATCTAATACCTTCAATGCTTAAATACTTTTCATATGCAGCTTCCAATTTATCTTGGATTTCTGAAGGTATTAAATCTATAAGGCTTATATCAAGTGTTCCAAATAACTCATAATAATTAAGCAATTCTGTTGAATTATATCGATTGATTTCCTCTATAACTAAGGAATCTATATATTCGATTAACTCATAAACTGCTAATATATCCTCTAAATATTTTACACCTTCAGTAAGTTTTGTAGCATCTATAATATTTGACTTTTCTGCTTCATCTAATAAAATGTATTCTTCATAAATTGCTTGATACATAGTGTATAAGTCATTAACTTCAGATTCACTTGTAATATTAATCTCTGAAACATCTAAAAGGTCTAAGATCGCATCATTTAATGCACTTATTTTAAAGGACTCAAATAAAATTTCAGCATTTATAAGTGTTTGATAATTAGTAATACTTTGCTTGATTTCTAAAGTTGCTTCTTGATAAGCATTTCTAGCATCTTTGATCTTAATCAATGAATCTTTAGTAACCTCACCAATATCCATAATCTTGGATTCAACAAATGCTTTACCTAAACTCATATATTCCGTTTCTTTAGTTAATAATAACGCATCACTAACGCTTTCTTTTTCGTTTGGTAATAAACTATCGAATAATGTTCTAGCATAAGTAATTTTTTCTAAATAATCTGCTGTATAAACTGTATTCCCAGATAGGTTATCTATAGCTAAATTATACGCATCGATTCTTGCTTGACTCGCAGCCTCAGTATCTAGCGTAATTTGATATCCAGCATTTGATTCTTTAGCTTGTGATGTACCTTTGGAAGCACCATGTGCTTGATTGGATTCAATCACATATTGACCAGGCTCTAATTGCGCGGTTCCTGAACCTACTAATATTTTCTCACCATAAATAGTAACTAATACCGGTGGAACGGATGTAGACCCTTGAGTTAATGTAATTTCTGCTCTCACATAAATTTCAAAAACCAATAGAGGAACACCTTTATTAATTTTGACTGGTGCTTGAGTTACATTCTCATGTATCACAGTTGGTGATACATTTGTTATAGGTATTAATGTTGCTTCTTGATATGGTTTAAACACACCTGCATATGCTTCAACTTCTGCTCTAGCAGTTACAGCATCCGTTAAATGTTTGACATCAGATCGTTTAAGTATAGGGTCATAATAAAACACATCTTTATTCGTATCAAAATGTTCAAACTTATTACCAGAATTTACCAAGTCCTCACGGTTTTCTACAACGGTTGCTTGATCTGTATCATAGGTTGAATATTTCACATCTTTATAAGATTTAATTGCCCCTGAATCCACTCTTGAAGGATTCTTTGTTGCATAAAAGTAATTTGCCTCACTTAGTATATAGGCATTGACTCTTGTATTTTGAGCATAAGAGCTTTCATTTTGATTATCATCCGTTGTTTCAAAAACGTTATTATACATATGGATATTAGAATTTCTAGCTAGTGGAATTCTTGATGCATTATTTTTCCAGTGGTTATGGTGATATGTTATATGATACTGAAGTGATGTATCACTAGAACCCACGAGATTTGTTTTATGTGCACCTAAGAATTGATTATAACTTATCGTAAAATATTCACCACGTTTAATGTCTAATGAACCATCACCATGACTCTTGTCAGATTCAGCCGGATTTGGATGATATCCTTCAAAGAATGTTAAATGATGCATCCAACCACGACTGACAGGAGCTGTAAGTTGTGAACCTGTTTGAATACCTTCTAAACCAATAGCATCCTCAGGATAATGTCTGAATGTTAAATTTCTAACCTCAAAGCTTGTTCCTCTACCTGCTGTGGAGGCAATCAAATGAATACCCCAACCATAAATCTCAGCATCTTCACCAATACCTTCAATAGTTATATTTTTACCATTACGTATACGTGCCATGTTACCATTATCGCCAACAGACCCTCCTTGTTGAGTTGAGTTATAAACTGTTAAGCCTTCAGGTGCAGTGACTTTACCAATGATTCTAAAGACAATCGGTGTATTATATGTTGAAAGAGAATTTAAGGATTGTTCTGTACTATAAGTATTTGAACTTGAACTTTGGTATTGGTTATTGTTTAATATCCATCCCAGTCCTTTTTGCATAATGCCTTCTATTTCAACATCATTTTTATTTTCTTCTGTTACATAGACAACTTTCGCATCAGGTTTTAATGTTCCATTATCTAAATATGCACCAATTCCTTCTGTATAATTGAAATGTGCATAACCAGATCGATCGTGTGATTCCGTAAAAATCGATTGTTTTCTTAAAACTTCTAAATTTGATGTAACAATTTCAATATCATAATAATCACTTTCAAGACCAACAATATCTACTCTTGCATGTGTTAAAGATTGTTGACGTATGAGTTCTTGATCTACATAAATCCAGTCTACCATACTCGATTTTTTATATCGAACGGTTGCATTTTGACTTGAAGTATCTTCAAAGATTGCATAGATTGCTTCTAAATATGCACCAGACTCAAAACTATCTACTTCACCATCAGATATGATCCATTTTGCATGTAATGTTATATCTGATGTTATGACTTGATTCATATCAAACTTAACATCATTTAAGAACCATCCGATAAAGATGTGACCTTCCTTAACAGGTACACTAATCTCTAGTTTTTGACCACTTTCTAAAATAATATCATCTAAATGATTTCCACCATTTGTTTCAAGTGTGATTCGATAAGTTTGGATAATTAATTCCCAATGTGCTAAAAGTGTTGTGTTTGTTTGAAATACGTAGGATAAATCAACTAAAACATCATCCTTATACCAACCCTTAAACATATACCCTTCTTTTGTAGGTACTAAAATATTTTCAAGTGTCGTATTTTTTTCAATGATGACATCATCTATTTCTGATCCACCATCTGAATCAAATGAAATCGTAATGAAATCCTCAGCAATGATTTCATCGTAACGAGCGATTAATGTGATATTTCCTTCGATGGTTTGATCAAAATCAAATAACGTATCACCCAAATACCATCCTATAAATCTAAAACCTGATTTTGTAGGTTCACTTGGTTCTAATACTTGATTTCCCTCTAATACGAGGATAGTGAATGTTTGACTCCCATTATTTGGATCAAATATGACTTGATAACTAGAATCGACTACAGCTTTTTTAATGGTTACCAAATAACTTCTTTCTTCTTGGAGTGATTCAAATTCAAAAATTATTGTTATCGTAATATCGATATCGGTACTAGAGCGGTTAATAACACCATCTAAAGATAAAACCTCTAAATTAGATGATCTAAATGAAATATTTACTGTTCCTAGTTCACTCACCTCAACCGATGAATCTAGAGTAAAAATATCCCCTTCAATCGAGGTGTTAAATGTGTATGAATCGGCATAAGCTTTAAGTAGTTCTGATTTTTCTGTATTGATTTGCTCACAACCTATTAAAATCATTGAAAATAATATAAATATAAATATGCCTAAAATTTTCTTCATCTTTCTATAAAAGCTCCTTAAAAATTTATCATTCTACAACTTTAGTTTAATAAATGGAGCCTATGTATCCGCATAGGCTCCACCCATTATATTAGTTTAAGTCTCTTAGTTGATAAACATTGAGTGTTGCATCATATTCCCATTTAAGTTCATCGAATGCATTTTCAAAGTTTAGATCCCACCAACTTTGAGTTGGAGCTACCTCTAAGATATTTGTTGTTGTTGTTCCATTGACTGGACCTGTTAATGTACCATAGAACCAGAAGTTTGTAATGGTTTCATATGTTTTAGTAGTTGTAATATGTGCTGCATCTACTGCTGCAGATACTGTACCATTGAAATATACATCAAGAAGTGTACCTGTACCAGTTGGATTTGGATTATGACGTCCACTTACAGCTCCAGCACCTGTACCTGATGCATTGACATCAACATCAACCATAACTACTTTAGATAATGTAATGACGATGTATCCAGATGCACCATTATTTTCACCAAATAATCCACCGACTCTGTTCGTTCCAGAAACTGATACATTTTCTAAGTAAATATTTGTAACACTCATATTCCAAGCTGCTGAACCATCACCTACACGGCCGAATAATCCACCAGTTGCTTGAGTTCCTGTAATGACTGCATTCTTAATGGAAATATCTTCAACAGTCGTTCCACGGTTCACATAACCAATTAAACCACCTACACCATTAGAACTTGCACCTGTTACAGTTAATCCGTCTACATGAATATTTTGTAAGACAGCTTCAACGTTTGTAATTTCACCTGCAATTAAACCAGCTCTTGCTGCTACTGTACTTGAGATAGCTGCATTGATAAATTCGATATTCTTAACTGTTCCTCTAAGTCCAAACCAAATACCTACTCTATCTTGTGTACCTTGAATTGTTAAGTTAGAAATAGTTTTAAAGTTACCATCTAAGACACCTGTAAATACTTTTCCTGTTTGCCATACCCAAGAGTAACCTGTGAAATCTAGGTCATTTGCTAAATAATAAGATTCGCTTAGACTAAATGGAGCAACACCATTAACCATATTATAAAACTCTTCAACAGTTGAGATTGCAGTTCCTTCTGGAACATAACTCATTTCCTCAAACTTAGCATATAAAGTTAAGTCTGCTGTAATTGGAGTTTCTAAGACAAATGCTACTGTCTTTTCTGAATCTGTAAACCAACCCTTAAATTCAAAGCCTGGTTTGAATGGAGCAGGAGGTAATACTAAAGCCTCTCCATCTAAAACTTCAATATCTTCAATTGCTGTTGCACCATCCACATCAAATGAAACCACATGAGATACTGTAACTACAGATAGGTCATATGCGAATGTGTTTTGTGCTGTTGTTGGGTCCATTGAACCAAATACGTTATCAAATGAATCTGTTGCAACAAGATAGAATGTAATACCACTATCTACGAACATATCTGTAACTGTTGCACCAAAATCAATTGTAAATGTTTGTGTTAAAGCTGTATAAGTAACTGTAACACCTAAAGCATCAAATTGATTTTTAGCTTCTAATGAACCATATGGTCCATAAGGATTTGTTTCAGATACTTCAACTGCATAAACTGTAAATTCTGGTAAGTTTGCTTCTAATGAATGATCAACTTCTAAACTATATGCATTAACATCAGATACTTGAACAGTTAATACAAATGTATCTTCTGCTCCAAGTGATATAGATCCGCTTTCAGGTAATACTGTAACAACTGGAGCAATATCATCTACCCATTTTGCATATACTATAACATCTGTTGTAATGACTGCATCAAAATCAAATAATGTAGTAAATTCAGCTGATGTATACCATCCATCAAATGTATATCCATCTTTAGTTGGTGCTGTTGGTAATAATGCTTTAGCACCATCTAAAACTGTTTGTGCTGTAACAGATGAACCACCGTCAACATCAAATGTAACTGCAAATTCTTCTACGAATTTAGCAACTAATGTAATATCTTCAGTAACTTCTGATTCAAATAATACATCATTTAAATAGAATCCTAAGAAAGCACCAAGCTCAGGATTAACAAATACTGGACTTAATTTAGAATTTCCTCTAACATATTGATATGAATTAACATCATTGACTGAAAGTGTAACTTCAAATCCTAAATCAATAGATAATCCATTGAATGTAGGAAGTGCATCTTCTACATATACCCAACCATCAGCAAACTCTGCTAAACTTGTTTCAGGTAATAATGAAATGTTTGCAAATACCAATTCATTAGTTGTATTCACACCATTAAGTTGTTGACGATCATAGTTAAATGCCACGACGTAAACACGGCTAAATGATGTAATATTACTACGTGCAATATGTCCACTATTATTATCTGTTTCATGAGTTGTATCAAAGTTTAGAACCAAGATCACATCTGTAATTGTACCAATTGTACCTTTAAACTCATTGTCTTGAGTTAAATTATTATCTGCACGACCAACAACTCCACCTAAATATCTCATACCATGTAGATTTGCATAAACAACTGCATTATCTACACTAAATTCTGGTCTTAAACCGTTTGAGTTTCTTCTAACTTCACCTAAGATACCACCCACACGTTCTCCTGTTGTTGTTACTTCAACATCTAATAATACATTGGTAATTGTTATAACGGATGATTCAACATCCCCAACCAATCCACCAGCTGCATTGGAGTTTGATAGTACTTTAACACCTTTTAAGACGATACCATCCACTGTAACAGTTGAAGGTGTAGCAGCTCCTTGGATATGACCAATTAAACCACCAGATCCTACGCCTGTTGTTTCAACAGATGAATCAATGATTGTAATATCATGAATCGATACTGTTGAACCATTCATAATACGTCCAACTAAGATACCACCTTGTGATGTACCTTTAACATGTACATTTTCAAGTGTTAAATCATAAATTGAACCACCAGACATTCTTGGTACTAAACCAGCTTGGTTTGGTGTTTCAAAACTTAAATTAGATATAGTTTTCCCATTACCATTAAGTACAAATGAATGTGGTTGTACAAGTGTTTCGGTTAATAAACTACCATCCCAATCAAAATCAGTAAAATCTAAATTGTTTCTTAAATAGAATATCGCACCTGTTTCATAAACAGTTGTTCCATTTATTAATTCATAGAATTGATCCTCAGATGTAATTGCTGTTCCCTCAGGAATTAATTCCCAACGTGCATAAAGTGTCATATTGGATTCCACAGTATCTACTGCAAAGTCCCAAAGTGTGATGAAACTTGCTTCTTTATACCAACCAACAAGTTCATAGCCTTCATATTCAGCACTTGGTTCTAATACCAAAGCGCCATCTGCAACAGTTCTTGTTGCAGGGAATACATCACCAGGCAATGCATTAAATGTGACTGTAAATTCAACTGCATTCACTTCCCATTTTGCATAAAGTGTCATATTGGATGTAACCGCTGTAGAAGCTGTTACTGCTTGAGTTAAATTACTGTCGCTAAACCAACCAATAAATGTTGAACCAGCCTTAGTAGGTACTGGTAAAGTACCAAGTGTTTGTCCACTTGTTTTAGTTATATTAGCTACTGTACTTCCACCATTTGAGTTAAATGTGACAGTATACTCTGTTGGAGCATCCTCTGTCCATTTTGCATGAAGTGTGATATTTGCTTCTACTTTATCCGATGCAAATACCCATTTAGTCGTATAACTAGATTCTTTATACCAACCATCGAGTGTAAATCCACTTCTTGTAATACTTGGTTCTGTTAATAAAGAACCTGCCTCAACTTCTCTACTTGCTACACTTGGCCCACCATGGCTATTAAAAGTCACTGTATACATCGTTGATGTAGGTACAGTACAAGCAGCAATCATTAAGGTCATTAAAAAACCTAAAATAAACACTAAAATATGTTTTGTGCGAATTTTCATGTTCCCCTCCGTTATTTTTACGCATGTAAGCGTTTTATACAATCTTATTATATAAAATTGTGGAATAAGTCTCTATGTGCAAAATAACTATATTTTTATGTGTAAAAAAGCCAACAGCTAAATGCTATTGGCTTTAATCATTTGATTAAACCTCTTCGACTGTATATAAGATGAAATGTTGATACGTTTCACCTTTTCTTAATATGGATGAATTAAAATTTGGATGATTAATTGCATCTGGTTCAATTTGACATTCAAATGCAACACCACCATAGACTGGAATATCTAATCCATCTTTAGTCTTTTGTGAAAATAATCGATTCATTGTATAGACTTGAAATCCAGGATAAGATGTCTCAATTGTAAGTTTCTTATGCTTAAAGGATAATTCAATGATTCTTTTTTTACCTTCTTCAAATAAGAATGCATGATCAATTCCTTTTGTAAAAGTATCTTTTAATGGTAATATGCCATCTTTAAGTGGTTTTTTCGTTCTAAAATCTAATGGATGATTGGTTAATTCAATGAGTTTTCCTGTTGGAATCAATTCATGGTCCACATCCAAAATTCTATTTGCTGTAGTAACTAGTTCATGTTCTAAAATCGTATGATCCCCTAAATTAAAATGTCCATGATTTGTGATATTCAAAATTGTGTCACGTGTAGAGGTTGCATCATATGAGATTTTCATTTGTTTCCCAATTAATTCATACGTTACATATAAAGTCACTTCACCTGGAAAACCATTATGCATATCCGGTGAAACGGTTTTAAATACAATCTTAGTAGGTTCATGTGATACAACATCAAAATATACTGTATTGATCGCATTAGGACCACTATGTAGATTATGTTTATCTAAATTATTTTTTGGAATATTGTAAGTTTCACCATTGATTTTAAAACTTGCATTGGCAATACGATTTGCAACTCTTCCTACAGTTGAACCAAAATAACCCCTGGATGAATCCTTATAAATTTCTAAATCTTGATTGTTCAACATAATTGATGTCTTATCGGAAAAACAGAGCCACTCATAAATAGTAGCTCCGTGATCTAATAAGCGCAAGATTTGAAATTCATTTTTAATTTCATATACATGCATACTTACGACCCCTTTTTTTATAGATTAAAAATCAGTTTTATATGGTGCTAATTTAGCAAAATCAAATTCTACGCCTGTACCAATTGTATCTGGTGCGACTGCACGGTGTGTTTCTTTATTGATGACAAGAGGTCTCTTTGTATATTGGTCAATTGGGAATGAGTGAACTTCTAAGTAACCTGCATTTGGAAGTGCAGCAAGTAATGAAACATGTAATTCTTGCATACCGTGTGTAGATACTTTTAAGTCTAACATTTGCGCAACATGAGCAACTTTCATAAATCCTGTAATACCACCGATGTTTGATGCATCTGGTTGTGGGAAATCAATTTTACCTTGAGTCATCATTTGGAAGAATTCTTTTGGAGTTCTTAGGTTTTCACCTGCTGCAATTGCCATACCTGAACGTTCAGCAATAATCTTATGACCTTCATAGTTATTTGGGTCAATTGGTTCTTCTAAGAATATAATATTATATTTTAATAATTCTCTAGCAGCACGTACAGATTGTTCAATTGTCCAACCCATGTTTGCATCTACCATGAATTCAACATCTGGTCCAATCATTTCTCTTAATGCTTTAACACGTTTAATGTCTTCAGATAATTTAGGTTGTCCTAATTTAATCTTAATTGCAGTTAAACCCATGTCTAAATAATTTTGGTGATGCTTTAATAATTTTTCTAATGGGAATGCTAAATCGATTGCTCCACCATAAGCTTTAACTTCTTTATTATGTCCACCAAGTAATTTCCATAATGGTTCTTGAGCTTTCTTAGCTCTTAAGTCCCATAATGCAATATCAACTGCAGAAATTGCAAATGATGCTAATCCACCATGACCAACATAGTGAATACCTGTTTGCATTTGTTCCCATAGGTCTTCAACACATGAAGGATCTTTACCTAATAAAACGTTTCTTAATTCCACTTGGATAAGTTTTGAAATACTTCTTCCACCAAATCCACCTGTATAAGTGTATCCAACACCTTCTCTACCATCATCTGTTAAAACACGAACGATTGGCACTTCAAAGTGAGTATGCACTCCATGTTTTGCATCACTTACCAATTCAGGAAGTGGAATGCGGTAATACTCAACAATAACATCTTTGATTTTTGACATGATAAAATTCTCCTTAATGATTTTCTCTTTTACTTTTTACTTTATTACAAGTTCTGTTTTTGGATCGAAGAAATGACATTGGTTCATATCGAATGCAACCTTTAAGAAATCTCCTCTTTTCACTGCTTTTGTTGGTATACTTGCAACTGCATTTTGATTATTAATTGCAAAATATATATTTGTTTCTGAACCCAACAATTCAACTAAATCCACTCGAATTTCCATGGATGTACTTGGATATGTTTCACAGACTACTGGATCATTATGAATATCTTCTGGCCTGATTCCAAATACGACTTCTTGATCGATGTATCCTTTTTCTTTTAATACATTGACTTTAGCAAGAGGAACTTCAAGTTTTGTATCACCTGCATAGAAATATCCATCGGATTTAACAATACCTTTTGCAAAGTTCATAGGCGGTGTTCCCATAAATCCTGCAACGAACATATTGACCGGTTCATTATATATTTCTTTTGGGGAAGCTACTTGTTGTATATATCCATCACGCATGACAACAATCTTATCGCCCATTGTCATAGCCTCAATTTGATCATGTGTTACATAAATTGTTGATGTATTAAACTTTTCAGCAATCTTTTCATGAATCTTAATTAACTCTGTACGCATTTGTACACGTAATTTAGCATCTAGGTTTGAAAGTGGTTCATCCAGTAAAAACACTTTTGCCTCACGTACAATTGCACGACCTAAAGCAACACGTTGTCTTTGACCACCAGATAATGATTTAGGTTTTCTATGTAGATAAGGTGTAAGTTCTAAAATATCTGCAACTTCTTTAACCTTCTCTTCAATCTCTTCAGGTTCCATACCTCTAAGTTTTAAACCATAACCTAGATTATCGTAAACTGTCATATGTGGATAAAGTGCATACGATTGGAATACCATTGCAACATCTCTTTCTTTAGGTGCCTTATCATTGACTCTAACACCATCGATTAAGAAATCTCCTGCTGTAATTTCTTCTAATCCTGCAATCATACGTAATGTTGTAGATTTTCCACAACCTGACGGTCCAACTAAAACAATAAATTCACGATCATTAATTTTTAAATTAAAATCGTGAACGGCTTGTACACCGTTAGGATATATTTTGTTGATTTTACTAAGTTCTAATACTGCCATGTGTTATCTCCTAACTAACTTATAAGTAAATTATATGCCTATTTTACAGACAAATATATATGCAAAATGCACATTTATTACTTTATTAATGAATAAATGATATAGGCATCTTTAAAGTTTCTACAATCAAAGCCAGTTCTTGCATAAAACTTATCCAATCTTTGAATTAAAGTGTTTCTATGTAGATACAATTTAATACTTGCTTTAGAGGTATTTTGATTAGATTCTAAATAGACTTTAATCGTGTGAAGTAATTCAGTATCCTCATAAATCGTTTTTAATACAATTTTCTTAAGTTCATTGTTTACTGGAAAATCGAGTCTTTTCATCAAAATAAGTTGATCATCATAAACAACGGTATTCATAAACGGTATGAGTTTAAACCATACTTCTACTTTATCAATAGGGAATTTAGGTTCTTGATCACTTAGATAGACTCTTAAATCTGCATAAAGTTCGGAGGCTAAGCCTAAAAAGAGATCTTCTGATGCTTTTGAAATCTCTTCAATATATAAAACCATTTTTGTTTCATAATCCTCTACCTTTAATATGTTAAGGTTCTTAGATAATATATCCAATATTACAAAACGGTAAGGTTTAATTTCTGTTTTAGTTTCTATGATTATAAACGGCATACGTATATATAGACTCCTTATATTCATTATACAACATTCAAACTAAAAATAAAAGTCATTTTTCCTAGTTTAGAATCTATGGTAAAAATTTAGAATTTTCTCAAACTTATTACTTCAAACATAAAAAAAACTTTCCTATTTTAAGGAAAGTCTTTGTCTTATATCATTTTTCTAATTTTGTTTTCAACATCTTTTTTGAAGCGATCAATTGCAGCTAGAATAAATTCAACCATATCAATTGAATCATCTTCAATTAACGGTGTTAAATCCATACCATTAACCACTTGATCGGATTGGTCTACTTGATGTGCATTTGAGAAGGTTGCATTGGCAAGTCTTCTTCCAATGGTTGCTAAATCGTATCGTTTAGCACCATCAATTTGAGAGTCAAATATTTCAACTAAAGCACTTGTTAGGTTTGGACGATGTCCCACACTAAAGACCACTTTTTCATCATCCATTAACCAGTCTAAATCTCTCCAAACCTCAACTGCATATAGTTTTTTTGGACGAAGGGATTTATCAATTAAACGAATCGCTTTAATCGTTTTAGTAACAACACCGATATGTGTATCGTGTTTATCTGCTAAATTATGTGTATAAATAATCTCTGGTTTTGCATCTAAAATCATTTTTCTGATTTCTTCAACAACAGTTTCATTTTTAGCATCTTTTGTTTCACTTGAAGGTGCATTAATAAATGCTTGTAATCCATATTCTCCTAAAAATGCTGCCTTCTTTTGTTCTAAATTACGTACACGCATCATATCTTCATTGGTGTAATTTTTATAATTTCCACCACGTGAAGAACCAGAACCATCCGTAACAACCACACCAAAAAACCATTTATCTTCTTTTTGGAATGCTTGTAATACACCATCTATTGCACCAATTTCAATATCATCATGATGCGCTAAGACTGCCATGTGTGTGGTACGCTTTATTGCTTTTTCCAAATCAACTTGATCGGGAACATAAAACTCTGTACGACTTAAATATTTTTCCATTATTTTAACCTCTTTAAATTTTTACTAAACTTGCAGCGGCAACAGATTGTCCTACACGTCTTGATTTTTCATCTGGTAAATCAATTTGAATCTTATTTCCTAGAACTGGGAACTCTTTTTGAAGAACTTCTTTAGCAGTATCTACAATAATTTTACCACCAAGTCCTGATGTTACACGGCCAAGTAATAAAACTTGTTCGATATCATAGAATTCACTATAATAAGCTAAGCCAAATCCTAAATATGTACCAATCGTTTGATAAATATCTTGGTAAATTTCGCTATTGTTATCAAGTGCTTGAACAACCTTTAAACGTTCTGCAAGTGGCATATCTTCTTCAAACTTGATACCTGATGTTTCTGCTAAGCGAATCACGGCATCTTGACTGAAATACTTCAATCCACAACCGAAATCACCACTCCACTCATCTTCAGGACCATTCTCTTGAAAATCAACTGGAACAAAAGCAAGTTCGTTTAACCAACCAGATATATTTCCTGAATCATTGATATATCCTGCTGCCTCACTTGTTCCCATAGCAATACCTAAGAGTTTATTCTTACCTAAACTCATGGAACCTGCAAGTGCAGTAACATCACCGTCATTAGCAACGGCTAATGGCACATTCAGTTCTTTTGCCACATCAATATAAATGTTTTTAACATGTTGTTCAAATAAATCGTCTGGAACTTGTATAAATAAACTAGCAACTCTTGCTTCATTATGTACATATACACCAGCAGAACTTACGCCTAATGCATCCACTCTAGGCATTTTTTCAACAGCTTTATAAATCGCTTTACGTATATATTCTTTATGATACAATGGATCACTATTTAATTTTGGAAACCATACGATTTCTTCACTAAAAATAGGTACACCATCCACCACTGCAGATACTTTCATATCCGATCCACCCGCATCAAAACCGATACGATAACCATCTAAGTGTTTGCCCATTGGTTGGTCTTCAGAATATATTTTAGGTAGTGTATCACTGTGAAGTACAACAAATTTTTGACCATAAATACGACTCATAAAATCTTTATCAAATACTCTAGAACCATTTTCATAGATGTCTTTGATTACTTCGTAAATCTTTTTATTGCCTACGATGGTAACTTTATATCCACCATATATCCAAAGTAAGGATTTAACTAATCTTTCTACAAAGAATAGATTATCATTCATACGTTGATGATCTTTAAATACTTGTGTATGATATACTTCACTAAATCCATCATTTCTTTCAACAACGATACTGAGTGGTTCATAATTATTGGAAGCTAATACTTCTTTTTTAAACTGATTCACATATAAAATTGCTGGTGAAAAATTAGGATCTAATTTTAATTTATACTTTAATTCCATAACAAAATACCTCTTTCTTATGTTAATTTATGCGCTGCATCTGTATCCAAAAACACCATAACATTTTTGTGACGTTGAAGAATAGATGCAGGTAAAGACTCAGTAACAGGTCCTTTAATCATTTCATAAACTGCATCACTCTTATTTTTACCTGTAGCAATAACGATAATTTCTTTAGCTTCTAAAATTTCAGATATCCCCATGGTAATTGCATGTGTTGGAACTTCATCTAAACTATTAAATAATCTTGAGTTATCTATTCTTGTTTTTAATGCAAGTTCAATGATATGTGTTTTAGAATCAAATGGTGTATTGGGTTCATTAAATCCAATATGACCATTCGATCCGATTCCTAATAGTTGAATATCTATTGGATTTTCTTGAAGTAATAATTGATAATCTTTCATTGCCTCATTAAAATCTATTCGTCCATTGGGAATATGTGTTTGATTTAAATCAATATCTACATGATTAAATAATTCACGTCTCATAAAATTAAAGTACGTTTCTGGATGTGACTCATCTAATCCAATATATTCATCTAAATTAAATGTTTTAACACCCTTAAATGAAATTAATTTTTCTTGATATGCTTTGATTAATTTTTTATATAAAGGAATTGGAGTAGTTCCTGTTGCTAGACCTAATGTAAGGTTTGGATTTTGATTCAATCGATCGATATATACTTTAGCAACGGCATCATATAATGCTTCCTTAGATTGAAAAACTTGAATATTCACTTTCGCTATCAACCTCTAATTAAACGGTCGTATACATTACCGCTTTCTTCTATTGTTTTTGCTCCTACGGTTTTTTCGTAGAATTTTAATACAGAATCACCAGCACCACCAATAATTGCATACCCATAACCATCATGATACATTGCCTCAAGTGTATGTAAAATCAATGCTTTACCGATATTGTGACCTCTTAATGTTTCATCCACACCAATCGGTCCAAAATAACCTTTAGCTGTTGCATCATAAGCAGAAAAACCGACAATTTTCTTATCTTTTAATGCAACAAAACAAGTGGGTTGTGCTTTATATAAAGCAGCTTTTACCTCAGATGCCCAACCTTTAGAAAAATGCGTTTCTACAAATTGAATCACTTTATCACTATTTGGTGATAAAACTCTGATAATTTGCACTTCTTTTGAAGGCATTTTATCGCTAAAATCTAAATTATATAAATGAACCAACATGTCTTTCATATGATTATTTCTCCTGTTTTTATAATATATTATGACGTAATGCTTCTCTAATATTTCCGTTATATAAATCTAATATACGCTTAATTTCTTTTGCATCATCAATCTTTGAGATAATTGCAAATATTGCATGTTTTACGGATTTATATTTATCTAAATGAGCTTGTGCAACATTGTCATCAACGCCTGTAACCTCAACAACAATACTAACTGCACGACTTTCTAATTTTTTATTACTCATTTGAATATCAATCATAAGATTTTCATAAACTTTACCAAGTTTTACCATAGCAGTTGTTGAAATCATATTTAAGATTAATTTTTGAGCAGTACCTGATTTCATACGTGTTGAACCTGTTAATGGTTCAGGACCTGTAACAGCTTCAATTGGAAAATCTACAACTTTAGATACTGGAGCATTGTGTGAAGTTGTAATACTTGCAGTTTTAGCACCGATTGATTTTGCATATTTTAAACCAGCAACTACATAAGGTGTACGACCACTTGCAGCAATACCAATAACAAAATCATTTGCTGATAATTGATATTTCATCAGATCGTTTTTAGCAGCTAATTCATCATCTTCAGCACCTTCAACAGGATGTCTTAAAGCGACATCTCCTCCTGCAATAATACCAATAACCATATCTGAACTTACTCCAAATGTTGGAACACATTCAGATGCATCTAATACACCTAAACGACCTGATGTACCTGCACCAATGTAAAATAGTCTTCCACCATTTGCAAGACAGTTTGTAACAGAATCTACAGCCAATGCTATTTTATCGATGACTTTTTCGATAACTAAAGGAACATTTTTATCCTCGTTATTAAACATCTTTAAAATTTCTACCGTTGAACTTACGTCTAGGTTTTTTGTTAATTTATTTCTTTGTTCAGTACTTATTGATTTGATATCTACCATGATTAGATTTCCTTTCCTTTGGATATTAAGTATAGATTGTACCCACCATAAACGGCTTCCCTAATATCTTTTTCCATTAAAAATTGAATTTCTTTTTTCTGTAGTTGGGTTTTTATCTCTTCAATAACGATCGGAGCATTTTGGATAAAACCACCACGTAGTGCTAATTTAAATGGCTGTTTAAATTGGTTGATTTTTGAAACTTTTTCAATCGATTTTGCAATAACACTTGCTTCTTTGATTAATAATTTTTTAACATAGGAATCATTTTTTGCTGTAATCAAAGCTGCAATACTTGCAATATCTTGTTTCTTCTCTTTGTGAACAAATCCAATAATGGATTCTTTCGTTTCGAGTTTTAATGCATTGAGAATAGACTGTTGTACACGATTTAATTTTTTATCCTCATCCAGTCTATTCAAAATGTCTTTCATAAAATTCATGACAAATCCATATGCTGAGCCTTCATCTCCAAATAAATGACCATATCCACCAAATCTCTTGATTAAACCATCATTTAAACTGTAAATAATACTTCCTGTACCACCTACGACGTATACAAGTGGATGAAGCTTATCATATGCTGAATAAAGTCCTAAGTAAGCATCGGGATGAATTTCAACAGGTATCTGATATTTTTCCTTGATATCAAGTGTTAATAAAGCGATATTAGGCACCATACTATAACCTGCAATACCTATGACAATTAAAGCAGTATCCTTTGTTACCAAACGATCAATTACTTCTATAATTGTTTTTTTACCTTCAACATAGTCAACAGCAAAATTACTAGAACCAGCTAATGCTCTATTGATTTCTACTCCGGATTCATGATATAAGACGCCTAGTGTTTTTGTTCCACCACCGTCGATACTTAAAATATTACTCATAACGTATTGGGGCAACTCCTTTAGGTGTTAATTCACCCTTAAGATATTGAATCACTGCTTCTATAGAATTTGGTGTGTATTCATAGAATGCTACATAATTCTTAATTTGTTTTGTATAGTATAAATCATATGGATTTCTAAGTGCTAAAACATGTAAATCTTTATCTAATTTCGCAAGTGCATCAATCAAATGAATTTGAGTTTGATATACATTTCCGTTATAAGATGTATAAATGATTTGATCATAATCTTTAGCTTTTAAAACAAGTTTTTCAATGTCAGATTCTGTTGGTTGAACTTTTGTCTCAACCACATCAAGTTGACTAAATTCTTGTTTAAGTCTTAATCCTAATTTTGAGTTATGTGAATCTTCATCTGCAATCGATGTTGCAGTTGGAAGTGTTGCAATAACTAAAGCTTTCTTAGCAAGTTTGATTGGTTGACCTTTGATTAAAGTTACTGCATCAAATACAACTTGTTTAGAAAATGCTTTTGTTTCATCATTTTCAACAATTGTTTTAACATCTTCATATGTTTCACTAAAATTGATCGGTTCAAGTTTTTCTTTATATTTAAGAATTCTTTCAACACGTTCATTTAATGTATCCATACTTAATTCACCATTTAAAAGTGCTTGATTTAAACGATCAGATGCACCGATTTGATATGGTAAATCATGACAAATACATACAAGGTTTGCACCTGCATTCACTGTCATTAAAGTTGCTTCAATTGCACCATAATGGTTATGAATTGCTTTCATTTCAATACCATCTGTAACAATTAAACCTTCAAAACCCATTTCTCCTCTTAATAAATCTGTTAATGCACGTTTAGATAAAGTAACAGGTAATCCATTTTCAGTTAAATTTGTAAAGTTAATATGTGAACTCATGATTGCATGAATTCCTTCATGAATCGCTTTTACGAATGGTTTAAATTCAAACCTTTCTAGTTCTTCATAAGATTTTTCAACCTTTGGTAATGCTAAATGAGAATCAACATGTGTATCTCCGTGACCAGGGAAGTGTTTTGCTGTTGCAACCACGTGGTTTTGTAAACCCTTAATATTAGCATTAGCAAATAATGCAACTTTTTCTGGATCATCTGAGAAACTTCTTACACCAATAACTGGGTTTTTAGGGTTATTATTAACATCAAGTACAGGTGCTAAATCCATATTCACACCTAACTTAATTAATTCTCTACCCATCATATCACCAATTTGATATGCATTTTCTACTTTATTTGTAGCAGCAATTGTCATTGCACCAGGGAAGAATGTAGCATCATCAAAAATTCTTGTTACCATTCCACCTTCTTGGTCGATAGAAATATATAAAGGTAATCCAATTTCTTTCATAGCAACTTCCTGTAAACCTTTATTCAGTTCGTAAAGTTGTTGTGCGGATTCAATATTTCTTGAGAATAATAAGATATTTCCGACTTTATAGTCTTTAATTAAATTTCTAATATCTTCTGTAACTGTTGTACCGTGAAATCCAGCCATAATCAATTGGCCAATTTTTTCTTGCGTACTTAAGTTTTTAATGTCAAATTTATTCATATAATCGGTACCCCTTCACAGAAGCTTTGAATGCTTCTTCATCTTTTTTAAAGCCTTCAAATATTAAAGCTTCATCTTTGTTTAATTTTAAATCTTGACTACCTGTCAATAAATCAATCATTTGATTTTGACCTTCCTTCCATGGTGGTAGGAATTTAAAATCTGGATATAGATTTCGAATGACATTAAGAATTCTATAACCTGCACGTACAGGTTTAAATGCTTGATGGTCTCTTACAAAAATCTCAATACCATGACACGCCTCACCAACATGTTTACTCATGTTTGGTGTAAAGTGAATTGGGCGTACCTTAATACCTTCAATTTGAAGTTTAGAAACTGCATCACATAATTGATCTGCATCGATATAAGGTGCACCAATCATTGTAAAAGGTCTAGTTGTTCCTCTACCTTCTGACACATTCGTACCTTCAAAAATACATGTTGCTAAATAAACAAATGCACTATCTCTGGTTGGTAGGTTAGGACTTGGTGATAACCAAGGTATATCATATGCACTAAAATCTAAGTCATAACGATAACCTTCCATTTTAATAACTTCTAAATCACAATTAATTTCAAAAACATCATTAAAATACATTGCTAACTCACCAATAGTTAATCCATAACGTTGTGTAATTGGATAATACCCAACAAATGAACGATATGTTAAGTCTAGAATATTACCTTCAATATCATGTCCTAATACGTTTGGACGATCAAAGACAACAAATTTAAGTCCACGTTCTTTAGCAGCAGTCATCGCATGACTCATTGTATAGATATAGGTATAAAATCTAGCACCTACATCTTGCATATCATAACATAATACATCCACATCTTTAAGCATTTCATCATTAGGTCGACGGTTTTTACCGTAAAGTGAGTGTACTATTTTATTTAATTTTTCATCAAAATAGCTATCTACATACACACCAGCCTCAGCATTTCCGCGAATACCATGCTCAGGACCAAAAAGTGTTGTTAGATTTACTTTTTCATTTAATATATCTGCACTTAATCTCAAATCTTTAGAAACACCTGTTGGATTTGTTATTAAACCAACACGTTTTCCTTCAAAAAGATGCATATATGAGTCAATACGTTCGATGCCTAATTTAAACATTTTCTTTATCCAGACCTTCCACAAATGTTACAACTTTTTTAAATAATAATGCGTATAAGCAAACAGGTGTTGATAATCCTGCAAATAAGAAAATAAATATTGTAATAGGATGCAAGAGCATTAAGAATGGAATGAGCATAATGAGTACTGCTAAGACAGTTTTAATCACATATTTTCCACTTAAGAAAAATGCAAACTTTATCAATAACCATGTATCCGTATTCGGATAAGTGATCATGAGTGGTAATGTAAACATCGATACAAAGACCACACTTAATACCATAATAATCATGACATATTGTCCAATCACATTAAATGGATTTGGGTTTGTTTGTAAAAAATCTTGATAAATTGTTACATTAACAAATCCTAAAATAAGTGCAAATGCTAAGACTAAACCGATTTGCATTTTCTTACCAAAGTTTTCTGTGAAGAACTTGAAATATGACTTAATCATTGGAACTTCTTCTTTATTTAAGTATTTATGGTAGAGTTTATATCCAGCAAGTAATGCTGGATATATCGTAACTACCGGTAAACTTGTTAGGATAATCATAATGTTGATGACTGTAATACGAAGTACCCAATCAGCAAATGTATTTAATTTTTGGTAAAAACCACTTTCAAATTGTTTTTTCATTAGCCGACTATACCTGTTCTTTCTATCGATTCAACGAATTGTTTTTGAACGAATAGATACATAATAAGGAGTGGTAACATCATGAGTAATGCAGATACGTTGGAGATTGTTGCTAAGAACATTGGGTTTGACCATACGTCTTGACCAATTAAGCTTAATCCACCTGTATAGAATAATGCAGCATATATATTTTCTGCAGCATTGACTAAACGCATGGTTAGAATTGGGAATGTAGCAGTTGAAATTTCAAATATTTTAGCAAAATAAACATCATTCCATTGCCATACGAATGCGAATAATCCTACAGTTACAATCGCACCTCTTGCATTCGGTAACATAACGTTCCAAAAGATTCTAAATACGGATGCACCATCTATTTGTGCAGCCTCTTCTAATTCTTTTGGTAATCCTTTAAAGAAACTTCTAAAAATATAGATAAAGATACCACTACGTATACCTTGACCAAGTCCACTCATTACATAAATGGATAATTCCTTACCAATTAAACTTAAATCTCTAAAATATAGATATTGAGCAAGTGATAATGCTTGTGGTGGTATAACGATTGTAATAATAACGAAGATAAATAATACTTCACTACCTTTAAATTTCAATCTTGAGAATGCATATCCAGCAAGTGCTGTGGATGCAATTTGCAAGATCATTGAGATTGCACTTAACTTTAATGTATTGAGTAATGCATTCCAGTAATCTAGAACGAGTGCAGCAATTGTAAAGTTTTGTACACTCCAGTTTTTAGGAATCCATACAACAGATGGGTCGTTTGCATCCATCGGTGCTCTAAATGCCAATAAGAGTTGTTGAATCACAGGATATAGAATAACAAAACATAGTCCACCCAGTAAAAGTGTTCTTAATACGGATAAGGATAAACTTTGAAATTTACGAATACGACGTATACTTTTACCACGTTGTTTCGCTTCTTCATTAAAGGATAATTTTCCTAATGCTAAATCCGCTTCTATATTAATGTTCATAATGTGATCCTCCAATCTTAAAGATTTTTGCAAGCACAAAGACAACTAATAACACACCAATAATACATAGAACATAAATCCATGCCATAGCAGAACTTAGTCCCCAAGCTTGTTTATTCAGTTCATCTGAAATAATTGTTGCAACAGGTGATGTTAAGAATGTATCCACTAAAGCATAAACAGTAACTGTTAAAATATGTGGGCTTACATTTGGTAATGTAATTAACCAAAACATTTCATAACTTGTAGCTCCTTCAATCTTAGCCGCTTCATATAAATGATTTGGAATTGATTGAATACTTGCTAAGAATAGTAGAATCGGTACACCGCTTAGTGCTAAAATATCATAAATTCTATCAATTAAACCGACAACAAAAGCAACTAAGAATTCTGGGAATCCTGTTTGGAGTAAGAAGAAATGTAAGTCAAAGATTTGACCCACGCCTTGTTGTGCTAAGATGTCATTAATCGCTTGACCACCGCCTAAAGCAGTTGTAACTGCAACTGAGTTTAAAATAACTGGAACAAAGAATATCGCACGTACTAATGCACGTCCTTTAAACTTCATATTTAATAATACAGCCATAAATAAACTAAAGATTAATAATACTGGTAAGTTAAAGATGACATCGGTCATTGTATTAATCAGTTCGACTCTAAAACTTGTGGATGTTGCAACACTGACATGTTCATTAATTGCAAAGAAATAGTTATCAAATCCAACAAATTCAGCAATAATCTCACCAACAGCAGGCGTTAGTTTATAAAAACTATATCTTAAGGATTCCATAAATGGTAATAAGAATAATAAGAGTAATCCTATAAACCATGGAAGTAAGAAAATGATTGCCCAAATAAATTTTTGACGTTGGTATGTAAATTCATACTTCTTTTTACCTTTAGGGTTATTCACTTGATTATTTAGTGTATGTTGCATCATGAACCCCCTTGGATGATGTAATAACTCATACCTTCAACTGTGTTTGTTTCATAAGGAACGCTAAATAGATTATAGTTCAGTACCACATCTAATCCATTAGAGTATTGAACTCTATAGACGTTATTAGCAATTCTTTGATGATTGATCAAACGACCTTCTGCAATTTTTAATGCATTTAATTCTGTCACTTGATCACTGATTTGATCTAACCAGTTAATATAATGTGTTGACATATATTGGTTATGGTTGGTATTCAGTAATTTTTGTGAACTATCAAAGGATAATGTATATTTTAAATTTGAACCTGTTTCGATGACTTTTAAGAATTGGAATTCAGGGCTTCTGTTACTGGATAAGTTCATAGAATCTGCTGAATAATCTACAAATCCACTTAATACGAGTTGTATGAATGGAATTTGATAATCAATTAATCCGTAAAGCGTTGTTTCTGTTGGTAAATTATCTATCAAACTTGCATATGCAAATGCAAATCCAAGTGGATTAGATAATAATACTTTTTGTTCAACTTTTTCTAATAAACTTTGTTGAATTCTTAATGCATCTTGTTTATATAATGTTCCATGGTAATCAAAGTTTGAAACTAAGGATGAACCAATATAACTTAAGGATAAACCTTCAGATATGATTTGGCCTTGGACTCTACCATAAAGTGTTTCATAGAATAATGGATTGAGTAAGAATTGATTTAAATCCTTTTCCTCACCAAATTCTGTATAAGGTAATCTGGATGGATAGTGATATCCATAGTAGAGTGAGCGAGAACCACGAACTCTTAATGTACTATAGAATGAATCATCTAAAATACCTCGATATGAACTTGTTGTAACAAAGTTCATATTTTGATATAAGTCAATGTCTTGAGCAGTGAGTTCTTGACTTAAACGGCTAAATCCTTCTTTGCCACCTAAAACGGTAACGAAGTCGTTTCGATCAAATAATTGATTCGATAATCCGCCGTTTGCAGCTCCTAAATAGGAAACTGAAATGTCACTTATACCTAAGTCTTTTAACTCATTTACTATACTTAATGCTTGATCAAATGTTGTTAAGCTATCGAGTGTTGTATAAGGAATTCCTACAAAGAAATCTTTCTTATCAAATGCACCTAGAAATTCTGTAAATACTTTAACCTTATCCGTCGTATCTTTTGCTTCTAAGTTGAAATTCTCAACTAAATAATTTTGATATGTTTGAGCCATACCTACATAATTATTATTAGCACCTCTTAAGAATTCATAACGTACAGTAAAGTCTGTTTCAACAATATCCTTTGTCCATAGACTTACACCATAGGTGTTAAATCCTGAACCCATAATCACTTGTTCATTTTCTCTTAATTGGAAACTTGCATATATCTTATTATAGGAGTCAATACGGTTAGAAATATCAGCATTAATATATGCCATTGCATCACCTTCAGTGATGATTGCAGCAAATCCATTATCTTCTTTAGACATACCAAACACTGGTATATTGATTTTTTGTTGTTGTTCAGCAATCTGCATTGGCATTAATGCTAAATCCATACCATATAGACGTTTTCTATATGCGTTTTGTGCAAATTTTCCATTGTTAAACTCGATAATTGCACCACTTCCATCTGGAATAAATAAATATCCTTCAGATGGGTTATTATCTACAACCATATGTGCTGTACCAAATAGTGGATATAATGAAATTTCAGAAATCTTACCACCAGATTCTTTAATTGAATCTTTGATAATTGTTGCTTGAATACCTTCATCATTTAAAGTAACTTCAACACCAATTTGGAATTGAATCTTACTTGGTTCATCAAAGATACCATAGCTTGCATTTTCTTCTCGAGTACGTTCTAATGTATAACCTAATTGTTCATAGAAAACTTGATAAAGTCTTCTTTTTACACCAATTGTCATGTTTGAAGTGTACTGTGCATCCACAATCATGTATGCATTATATTCTTCACTAAAACCAGAATAAGCAAATGTTTCAAGTGTATTTCTAGTAGCTTCATCAAATGATTCCATCACTTCAGCTGGGATATATTTAGGAAAATACAAATGGTCGATTTCTAAATTGACAATATCATATAATACTTGGAATCCATTTTCGACATATTTAAATTTAAACGTACGTTCACCTGCTGGATTTAATACTCCTGCAGGATGTGAAATAGATAATAAATAGTTATTAATCGATGTAACAGATCCTGCTTGGTTAAAGTAATTTAACTCAAGTGTTGATTTTTGACGATTTTTAGCAGCATTAGTAGTTCCTAATCGATTATCTTCCACATCTGGGTTTGATAACCATACATATCCATTGGATTTATCCAATAATTTGAAATAAGATGTATTTTCATCAAAATAGAGTGCAAAAGATGCATTTTGTGTAACTAATTTATCTGAGTCTAGAGGACCAGTAGATTCTGTAAACCCTTCTTCAGAAAAAGTTCTTGTTTCTAAATAAGCATAGCTTACTTTTGACATCGGTATACCAATTGCAACAAATGCTAATATTGCTACAACAAATACACCAATCAACACTTTTTTATATTGTTTTTTCATAAAATTAATCATCGTCTTAACCCCAATTCTTCAAGAATAGCGGATACAAACGAAATAAATTGTTGTATTAAATCAAAGAATAAGAGTCCTAAAAACATCATCACTAACATTGATACAATCGTTAGTAAGAAAGCTGCTAATGTTTTAAATAATCCGTATTGATGAATATTTAAAATACCCATAAATAACATCCATGCAGCCATAACATATGAAATGCTAATTGCAAGTGTGTAAAAAGGCATTTCTTCTAATGTAAGAAAGTTTGAAATCAGTAATGCTGGAAAACCAATGATAATGATTGGAAACAATGCATATCCTGTAACCATTAAGATTTCTTTAAACTTCCCCTTACCTTCCATCAATGTTGTTACAGACCAGTTGGCTGTGACAAAAAGCATGATCAGAAGCGCTACAACAAAAATTTCTTGTAAGTTATTTAAATCTAATGGGTTTCTATTATTAATTAAAACCCCTTCAAATTGAAATGTTAATATTCTAAGCAGTGCAAAGAGTGCAATAAAAACTAATGCAACATGCATCTTGCCTTTCTTCTCAACTTTAAATTCATCAAATCCATCAAATGGGTGTGACAAAAGATATTTAGGGAAACTTAGGTAGTTTTCAACAAAAAGTTTTAATTTATCTTTCATTTTAACTTACCTCTTTTCTTTCTAACTTCTTTAAGAACAATAAACCCAATTGGAATTAAGATGACACCTAAGAAAATATATGCAAAATTATCTTTAATAATTTGGTTTCTATAGGATTTAAAAGCTTTAGAATAGTAGTATTTGTCATGACCAAAGTTAAAGTATTCCATAGCTTCTTCAAATTGTCCATTTCTTAAATAGAATTTACCAATACCGTTATAAGCTACTTCATAGTTTGTATTCAGTACTAAAACTTCTGCCCATTTTTCTGCCGCTAAGTCAAATTCACCACGTTCATGATGATAAATAGCTTGATTAACCTTCGCACCAAACTCTGTGTGTGAATAGACGATAACTGTTCTTAATCTTCTATCTAATACTAATAAGTTATCGTTTAAATATCCAAGTGCAACACCTTCTGAAAATTTATCAGATTGTTGTCCAGCCTCACCATTAATATAAAGTAAATTACCTTCAGAATCATATGTGAATAATCTAGATCTCTTTTGATCTAAAACAGTATAAATACCATCTTTGTAGATTGCAATATCTGTAAGAGTTGATGGTCCATCAATAACATATTTATTCATACCTTCAACAAATTGAATATCACCTTTAGGTGTATGATATCCATTACGAATTAAAACGTCTACCCCTTTAGGGTTAATCAATTGAATCATATTTTCTGAGTTGTTACTGGATGGTAATGCAGTTGCATAAATGAAGTTTTCATCATTCATCGTAACATTGGTAAAACTTGTTGGTAAGAATCTTGGTAGTTTAGCGATTTGTTCTTCTGTCATTAAAGAACGGTTAAAGATATCCAGTGGTGTTAATTGTATTGGGTTTACACCTGTGTATCGATTAAATGAACCATCTGTATCAAGTTCAATAATACCTTCGATAATATCTTTGGCAACCACATACATACGACCTGTTGAATCCGTCGTAATCTTTACAGGTTCAAAATCTAATTCATTAAATGTAATATCATCAATTTCACTAAATACATCTACAACTTCTTTTTGATGATTTAATTTAATGATACGTTTATTACCTGAGTCAGCAATATAAATACCTGTAGGTTTAACATCTAAACCCATTGGTTTATTTAATGTAAGTGGTGCATATTCTAATTGTCCTTCAGGTAAAGCAACACCTGAATTCATAAGCTTTTCATGATAGCTTGCACTTACTGCAAATTCTGTTAATGAAGCTTGTAATTCGAATCGATCATTTGTAATGATCAAGGCATTTGAACCACTTGCAATGATATAGATTTCATTATCATAAATAACCATATCTTCTGGTGAATTCATTGGCACACCTAAAGATTGCTCATTAAAATATTGAGCAAAACTTAAACCTGGTGCAGAATGAATGACATCACCATAATATGAGTAATTATAACGAACGATTGAAAAGTTAATAGGTAATGTCAATAATAATGTAAGTAATGTAAATATCTTCATATTGACCTCCTACTTCAGACCAGAGTGACTAAATGTTTCCACAATTCTAGATTGTGAGAATATAAAGAATGTCACTGGTACAATCATCATAATAAATGAAACTGCCGCTACCGTACCAGCTCTTTCAATAGAACCTTGAGCAATTTGTCTTAAAGCAAAGCTTAAAGGTTTTAATTCTTCACTAAATATAAATGCTCCACCATCTGTTGTCCAAAGTCTTTGGAATAATAAGATAATTAAAGTTAACCATGCTGGTTTAACTAATGGCATTACAATTTGGAAGAAAATACGGTATTCGGATGCGCCATCTATTTTAGCTGATTCAATCAGCTCAAATGGAATTTGTTCCATGAATTGCTTCATTAAATAAAGACCAAGTGAAGACGCGATTGCTGGTAAAATAATTGCAAATGGTGTATCAATTAATCCAATCCATGAAACGATAATATAGTTTGGTGTTGCAGTTACTTGAGGTGCAAACATTAAGGAGTACACAACAAGCATGAAAATGATTTTACTACCTGGGAATTTATACTTGGCAAGTGGGTAAGCACACATACTTGCAATTAAGACGTGTCCTGCAGTTCCTGCTACAGTTACAAAAATCGTATTAAAGAAATATCTAGAAAATGGAATCCATGAGTTACCAATTAATTCAGATAAATCTCTAAAGTTATCAAATGTGATATTTCTAGGTAATAAAGTTGGTGGGAAAACAAAGAGTTCATCCAGTGGTTTAAACGCATTGGATGCTGTCATAATGAGTGGATATGCTGAGAATATACCAAATAATGCTAGCAGTATAAATAGTGCAATATCTCCACCTAAAGAACGATTTAATCTTTTTCTTTTCTTTACTTTTCTATTAAAAAGGAATTTTTCGATCATTTGCATGTTATTCACCCATCCTTCTTAAGAATTTTTGAACAACTAAGTTCGCAGTGATCATGATAATAAATAATACAGTTGCAATTGCAGATGCATAACCTAAATCAAATCGGATGGAACCGTAGTCAATTAAATGTGTAACAATAGTATGTCCTTCGTACTGAACCGATGGGAACCCGACTAATTGCATCGAAACTTCAGCAATCGCAAGTGAGGTTGTAATCTGCATAACAGCACCGAATAATAATTGTGGTTTCATACTTGGTATGGTAATAAACCATAATTCTTGCCATCTGTTTTTAATACCATCAATACTTCCAGCCTCATAAAGTGTTTTATCCACACCTTGTAAACCGGCGATAAAAGCAAGGAAAGATACACCTAAACTTAACCATAATTGAACAAGTATAACAACAAATAACATATAATCTGGGTCTCTTAACCAAAGGATTGGATTATTGATAAATCCAAATTGCATTAAGAATCCATTGGCATAACCTTGAGCATCACCAGAAAATATTAATAACCAAATTAAGAATGCATTACCACTAATGGATGGTGCATAAAATATCAACGTCATAAACGCACGTAATTTTGGTTTCAATTCATTAATTAACCATGCAAACACAAAGGCTAGTAAATAAGAAACTGGTCCTGTTACAACGGCTAAAATCAATGTATTTCTTATAGCGATGATGAAAACTTCATCATCCAGTAAAAGTTTAATATAGTTGTCTAATCCAACAAATCTTGGAGTTTCTAACATATTAAACTGTGTAAAACTAATACCCAAAGACATCACAACAGGAATGACTGTGAAAAGCAGGAATAAAATGAGGTATGGCGCCATTAAGATATAATGGTGCTTATGTTCTTTCATTTCTTTCCATATTAATTTGGATCTAGTTTTAAAATCTAGTTTAATGGTTTCTTGCATATAGATCCCTTTCTCAGTCTAATCCGAATTCGCGACGTTTCTTCGCAATTTCTTCATTGATCATTTGAACATAGTCATAGATAGTTTCTCTTGGATTTGCAGCCTCATTTAAAACAAGTCTAAATGCATTGTCTAAATGACGTCCCGTCATATATCCACCAGGTACTTCTGGAATACCACGTACCCATTCCCATTGTTCTTTTAATTTAGATAATTCATCAATTGTCCAAGGTAATTGTTCCATTGCTTCAATATTAGCGGTTGGATAACGTGCAGCAGCACCTAAAATACCTTCCATTTCTCTACCAAAACGTACTTGTGTTTCAGTGGATGTCCACCATTTTAAGAATTCCCATGATTCCTCTTTTTTATCGGATTGATTTAAAATAATCGCTCCAGTACCAGAGGATACTGTTTCTCTTCTAATTTGTGTAACACCAAATTCATCTTCATATTCTGTTCCAGGTACAGCGATAAAATTCCATTTACCCCTAATTTCAGGAGCGAATACACTTAATGTATTATACGTATTGTAATAGGTAATACCAATTGGCATTTGTCCACTTCTAAATCTGTTGTTGAAGTTTGCTTCTACTGGGAATGAGTAATTTGTATAGAAACTACTCCACTGTTCAAAGACTTGTGGTCCTAATCCTGAATTAAATCCAGATTCTTTATCATCATTGATATAGAATTGTCCATCATTTTGATAGAACATTGTTGAGAATACCGGGTTTGCAGGTAATGTAACAGCTGCACCTTGAGTTAATGGTACCGGTAAATAAAACTCTAAATTATATTTTTGTAGTGATGGAATCATTTCAATCACTTCTCTCCAAGTATTTGGAGGAGTTAATTCAAATTCTTCAAAAATATCTGTTCGGTAGAACATCATTAAGAATACTTGTTGTTCAGGTAATCCATAATATTCACCTTGATATTGATAAGGTACAAAAGCACTGTCCATAAATCTTGATTTAATTTCATCAAAATCATCAAATGAAGATAATGGATATGTTGCATTTCTCATTGCATAATTAACAGGTGTTGAATCGGCTTGTCCAAGCGCAACATCTGGTCCTTTACCTGATAGTGTTGCAGGTAGTAAGGATGCCGCAGAAACAAGTTTTAAGTCTACTTGAATCTTACTTTGAGGAGCAAATGATTCATCGATTAATTTTCTTAGAATATTAACTTGGTCTTGACCAACAGATAACCATACTTCAATGGTTTCATTCACTTCACCCGTATCTCTACGACCCACAGATGAATAGTCTGTGTAGAAAGTTGCTAAGAATGCTCTAAATCCATACCATAAGCCTTCGAAGAAATGTGCTTTATATTCAGGAAGTGTTGCATCTGGGTTATGTAAGATAAAGTAGTCAATTTCAAGTGGTTGACTTGATAATAGAATCACAAGTGTTCCAAGTGATGAAATATTTGAAACATACGTTGATAAATTATTTTGAATTTCTCTAGGTGTTCTTAAGAAGTCATTTAATTGGAAAATAACCGTATCTAAGATACCTGTTTTTTCACTTCTACTTCCTGATACATCAATTAAGGATTGTCTAATTGCTTCTAATAATCCTAATTCTTCTGTAAATCTACCTAAAAGATTTGGAATTCTGTTGACCAATTCATAATCTCTAAATGGGTCAGGGCTTGGTCCTGTATAAATTAAAATTTCACGGTAGATCTTATTTAAATTATTAATAACATCTTGTAAATCTGAAATTAATTGACCATATACACCTAAGGATACTTCCATAGATAATTCATGAGTTCCTGCTTCTAAATAGAATAAGAACGCCTCATCGTTAGTACCTAAGGTTTGCATTCTCCAGTCATTAACATAAGTGAATGCGTAGTTTTGCATTTCTTTAAATGGCATTTCTCCATCAATATAAATATCACGATAAACAACCATACCATTTGCTAATCTTTGTTTAACGCGCATACTAATTTCATATAAACCGGATGTTGGAACTTCAAACTCCCAAGTAATTTTATCCCCTGCAATACCCCAGTTTGTACCACCAATACTATTAAGTTTAATAAGTGTTGGGTCTGATGGCATTGTTTTAGCAGATGTTCTATCGTTTAATGGATAAAGTGTTGGTGAAGTTGTACGAACAGCATCTTCAGCTTGTATAAATTGAATCGGTTGGTTAGCTAATTGATAATTTTCAGATTGATAAAAAGACTTCATTTCTTCGTAAGTCTTTAATGTTGAAATAGATTCAACAACAATAGATTCAATTAAGAGAGGTTCCCTTAATGATTCAATTGTAATCTCATTTTCTCCCGCTTCTAAATAAAAATTAAAAGGCTCGTTGATATATCCTAGTGCATCTTTTAAATAGGTATTTGTCCAAATAGGTTTTTCTATTTGGCTTGGACGAATGTCATTACCTAAATAATCTTGATAAATGACTTCTTCACTTCCATAATATCTATGTAAAACTACACGCTCAGCAGCATCAAAAGGTACCTCTCCATTAATATATATACGTCTTTCAATTGCTGAACTCTTACCTGGATAAGCATAATAATTTAATTTAACTCTATAAAATCCTTCAGATTCAATATCAACAGGTAAAACCACTTTACCTGTTTCAAAGGTTAGAAGTGATTGATCTACATTTTGATAATCGTTTAAGATTTCATAATCTCCTTCAATATGAGAAAAATCTGTAGCATAAACAGTGATTTCTTTATTTTGTGGAAATTGTTGCGGTTTTGATTCTACGTAGTTTTTGTAATTTTTGACATAGGATTCATCACTTGCTTCTCTGGATTGTTCAACGGTAATATTTTGGTTATATTTTAAAGTATCCTTGTCAAAAGCTATTGTTAGTGCATCTGTGACTACAAAACCTATGAAAACTATGCAGACGACTAAAATGATTATATGTATCTTTTTCAATGTTTCACCTCAATGAAAATGGTATTACCTTCCTTAAGTCATAAGATAAAAACTTAAGGAAGGCATACCAAGTTCTATTTTCTATACACCGCTTAAGTATTCTTCGAGCGCTGTTTCATATGCTGGTCTAATTCTGTCCATTTCTGTTCTAGCTGTACCTGTTCTAATACCGACATTAATTGCCGCGGTCCAACCATTTGCACCGTATCTTGAGATACCTAATGCATTAATTAAATCGAGTGTTGTCTTATCAAAGATGCTTAGATAAGCTTCAATGGATGCTTCATCATTAAATCTTTGAATTAATGTAACTTCAAATTCATCTCTGAATTCTTCATCTGTTTTCCACATTTGAATTTCATTCCATACTTGGAATGCTAATTCTTCTTTAGCAGCACTTAAACCACTTGCTAAATTGAATACTGCAACACCACTAATTGGTGATACATATTCACCAGTATATGTGTTAGAAACTGGGAATGGTACAAATCCTAAATTGAATGCTAAGTTCTTCCATCTGTTTTCAGCATTTAAGAACCAGAAGCTTCCTGGATGCATTAAAACTTTACCTGCTTGCCATTGTGCTGAACCTGCATCATAAGTAGGTGTTGCCTCAAATAGTCCTGAGTTATAAAGATTTGTAATGAAATCATATGTTTGTAAAGCTGGATTTTGATGGAATGCTACACGTCCAGATTGTGCATTAATGAGTGCACCACCATTTAAAGGAACCATGTTTTCAGCATAAACGCCTACAATACCACCTAAAACTGAATAATCATCACCTAAACTTGGTAATGCAGCATTTGCTGCTTGAGTCCATGCTTGGAAATCATTCCAAGTCCATGTACCTGCATTAAATAATTCAGATGGGTTGTCAATTCCTAATGCTTCTACTACATCTGCGTTATAGTATAATCCAACATCAACAGTTGGTTTATTCACTGAGAATGCATAGAATTTATCGTTATATGTTCCAAGTTCTCTAGCCGGAATACTGATATTTGATCCATGAGTTGACATATATTTATCAACAGGAACAATCGCATTACCCTTAGCTAATTGTTGTGTCCAGTCTGATGTTGTCCAGTAAATATCTGCAAGTGGTGAACCGGATACAGATGCCTGAATGATTGCATTGACTCTATCTGGTCCCCAAGGTGCGTTTGCTGGATATGCTTTATAAACAACTTTTACATTTAAGCGACCTTCAACTTCACGTTGTTTGTTTTGTCTTGCTTGTTGTTCTCTTCCAGAATATGCTGGGTCAAATGGGTCAATTTCATAAGGTGCACCATGCATAATAACGATTTCTGTTGGAGGTGTTGTATGGTTTGGAGTTACAGTAACTGTACGTGTTGCAGTAACTGTTTTACCGTCTGAACCGACAACAGCGTATTTAACTGTGTAAGTTCCTGCTGTATTTGTTAATACTGTATTTTCTGTAACATCAATACGAGATGTGATATCACCATCTACGGTATCTGTTGCAGTAACACCTGCTAATGGATCAAATGTATCACCCACATTAATTGTGACTGGTCCTACATTTGAGATTGTCGCAGTTGCATCGTCATTAACTGGTGGTGTATCTGCAGGTCCACAAGCAACTAATGTAAATATTAGAGCAAGTAGCACTGTGATGCTAAATATTTTTTTCATATTTATACCTCTTAGTTTATTTTTTTATACGATATTTCAAGTTAATTATACTATATACGTAGTATATTTATTTTAATTACCTCGGAAATACCCCTAATTTTTCATATTATTAAAATCTTTTTCAAACGCTTACAATAAATCCCATAATGATAGAAAAAGCCCAATTTATTTGAACTGGGCTTTTCCGTTTAATCTACTTTCTTATTTTTTCTTTAAGAAGAATAGTAATGCTGCACCACCGAATGATAACAATGCTGCACCGAGTGACATAAGAACTGCAGTTAGAACGTTAACGCCAGGTTCTTGATTCTTTAAAGCTTCTTCGATAGCTGCTTCAATTGCTGCATCAACTTCATCTGGAGTAATTACATCCACAGGAATTTGTTGTTCAACTTCGTCAACTTTTTCATCCACTTTTTGATCTACTTCTTCTTGAGTAGGTTTTGCAGGTTTAACTGTAACTGTAAATGATGCATCAGATGAGTTACCAGCGCGGTCATCAACAGATACAACAACATTATATGTACCAGGAGTTAATTTACCATCAGTTAATGTCATACCACCATTAGCAGAAACATAGATACTTAATTGTGCTTGATTGTCAAAGTTATCAAATGCAACAACGTTTGCTAAGATAGCAGCGTTTACACTTGTAAATTTGTCAGCATCTACTGCGTAGTTTTTATCTACTACAAATAGACTTGGAGCTGTCTTATCATCAACTGTTAATGTATAAGATGCTTGAGTTACAAGATCTGTTTCGAAATCTTCAGTACCCATTACAAATGAAATTGGGTGACCAAATGCTAAGTTTCTTAAACCAGCTGTATTTGTTGAACCGTGCATACCAACCACGAATTCACCTTCAGCTAATGTAAGACCTGTTCTCCAAGCATCAAATTGAGCTTGATCTTTAACTACAACACCAGTTGAAGTCATATGGTTCCAGTTATATCTGTCAAACCATTCTTTTAATGTACCATCAGCAGCTGCAACTAAGAACACTGAACCATAACCAGAACCAACTGTGTTAAATTTAGTTGCATCTGTGAATACTGCAAAACGTCCATAGTTTAATACGCTTACGTTTGTAACAGTATTAACTTTAGTCATATCGATATCATAAGTTGTTGTACCGATTGTTAATTCAGTAGGAATACCTGCGATAAAAACGTTATAAGTAAATTCTAAGTCGATTTCATATGTTCCAGGTTTTGGAGAATAATAATTGAAACCTTGAGGAACTGTAATTTCGATTGTGTTTGTTAAATCAACACCATAACCGTTATTAGCAGTGATTGCTCCTAATAAGTCTACATAAACACCTTCTTCAACGAATCTGTCAGCAACACCTTCAAATCTTGGAGGCAACACACCAACAGCGATATCTACATTGATTTCAGTAGTTTTTCCATCAGGATGACTTGCAGAATATACTGCTTTATAACCTGCTCCAAATACACTTGAATCCACTACAGATAAAGCTTTATCTGGAGTATATGTATCTGTTTCGGAGTCATAAGCAAAGTTAATTGTTTCAAGTAATACATCATCTTGGAAAATCTCAACTTTATAACTTAATTTCTTAGTTTGGTTAATGATTAAACCAGTTGTATCATCAAACATATCAATCCAAGAAACAGAAACAGTATTTGCTAAATCAAATCCTTCTTCTTGGAATTCAACGATCATTTGAACACCAGCTGAAGCGCCATCATCATCAAGTGCTGTTAAACCAGCAAATTCAGGTTTTGGAGCATCATATTCAACTAACATAGCTTCTTCATTACCTTCTGCAATTGCATAAGGGAATTGTTTAATCCAGTCTGTTGAAGAGTAAGCACCACGGTCGTTTGTACCAAATGATACTACAGTCCAACCAGCAGGAATTACAACGTGGTTAGGTGTGTAATCCAATAATAGAGATTGTTCATTTTCAGGTAAAGCAGATAGGTCTGGGTTTCTCCAAGTTAAGTAACCAAGAGGTTCCATAACATAACCATCAGTATCTGAATCATCACGAATAATTCTAATCTGAGTTAAACGTGTGTTTGGTGTTTCAGTTGCAGGAGTTTCAGCTGCATCAAAAGCATCAATTTCAGCTTCAGTAGCAAATCTCCAGTCTGCATTATCTGTTACGTCAGCACCGTCATTATGGATATAGTAAGTAAAGATGTGGTCTTCAAACATTTGTAGAATTCCATCTTCATCAAAATATGAGTATAAGCGGTGAACAACTGAAGTGATATCTGTACGAGCAGATGCTGTTGTTAATTCAACATCAGAATCTCCATCGTTTATTGTCATTACAGCAAATGCGTTCCATGATACAGCACCATACTCTGTAGGTTGGAAAACACCATCCGCATTCGCATCTGTAAATAGATTTGCGAAACGTGCACCACCTCTAACGATATTATATCTGCGTCCTAAGTATGTTACGTCCCAATTAGAATCACCCACTAAAGTGAATGGTGTTGAAGGTCCGTATAAAGCATTTGGATCATCATATGGATAGATGTCAACAATTTCGCCTTCTTCAGCAGCGTAAGCAGGTGCTACAAGCACAAGTGCTGCGAATAACAACAATAATAATGTTGTAATTTTTTTCATTTTTTTTACTCCCTTTTTCTTTTTATTTTAAACATGTACTTCAATTTTAGTCCTAAATGAAAGCGCTGTCAACTTTATCAACTTAATGACCAGTTTACAGCGCTATATTTTTAACTTTTGATAATTTTTTTCAGTATTTTCACAGATTAACGAATGGTTCCTGGAATATATACATTAAATGTACGACTTGATTCTATACCATTTACCAATACAGTAATTGTGTAAGATACATTGGTTGCATGATCAGGCATTTGAATGACACGTCCTGCATGATCAATAATCTCAGGATTACTGGATACAAAGCTAATCTCAGCATCTGAAAACTCTGATGCAACTTTATATTCCACATCGGCCATTTTTTGGAATTTAGGATCCAAACCTGCAGTTAACATGGTATTTGGACAATGTTTTCCTGAGAAATGTTGATGGAATTTAATATGTTCTCTTGGTAAGTTATAACGTACTAATGCTTGCGCAGAGAACTTCGCAGTACGTTGCCAAATACGATATAAATCATCTCCCATACCAACGTTCATTTCAATAGAAATCGCATTTCTATTACCACCACCTAAATAAGATCCTTGTCCGACAAGATTTGATCCGTCTCCTGCATGATAAGTCACTTCATCTTCAGGAATATGTTGATACATTTCATAGTCATCAATTGTGTAATTCCAAGATACTTGTGCCCCATTTGCTATTGCTTGACCTAATAAGTAATTTGCATGTGATAATGCACTACTGGATGGGTCTGTATTGGCTGTGTCATGGACTGTAATCCAGTAGACATTATCCGGATTATAGGATGTATATGGTGCAGGGATTGCACTCTTCTTAGTACCCGGTCTTACACGGCCACCCTTATACTGGTCAGGAATCATTTTGGTTGTATTCACTTCAATTTCATCAAAATAGAATAACGATACACTTTCATATGCACTATATTCATAAGTTAATCCATTACCAATAGCAAAGAAACGGTGGTGTTCTGTAAATGATACTTGATTTTGAGTCAGTAAATCTAATAAGTTATTTTCATCTAATGAACTATAGAAAGTTAAATAAAACTCAGATTTAACAAGTGGATCACTTTGTAGTTTTGCAGTTATAATAACTGAACCTGCTTGAAGGGAAGTTACAACACCTTCACTATCAATTGTTGCAATCGATGGATTTGATGATTCATAAATCACTGTTTGATCACTTATTGTAACTGGGAAAGGTGTAGCTTCTAATGTAATTGGGTCTCCAACAAGTAATGCGGATGTATTTGTTGATGGTACAAAATCAATACCTGGATCTGTCGTTACTTCAATTAAAATAGATGCTTGAACACTACTTGCACGAGAACTTCTCACAGTAATTGTTGCAGAACCACTTCGTTTAGGTATCAACATGCCTGTTTGTTCAATCATTAAGACTTCACTATCATCCGTAATGAAACGGAATCTAGCATTGTTTAATTCATATGGTAAATATTCAAATTGAATCAATTGATTTTCTTTGACTTGAAGGGCATCAATTTGACTTGTAATAAAGACAAAGACCGGAATTTCTGGATCATAATCTTTTTCTAGAATAATTGCTTGTTTAGTCGCATAATTTCCAAGTAACATACGTTCTTCAATGTCAATAAAATCATTTAAATCTAATGTTTCACTACCCCAATAGTTTAAAGTAAAATCTACATCAGATACTACATTAGATTTAGCAGCAAACGTTTCATAATCATTAAATGCATTGAAACGAACAATGGCCTCCATATCATCTTTTAGTAATACAGTTATTGGACGAAGTGCATCCGTTACATCATTTCTTAATACATGTAATTTTGCTGTTGAATCATACGTTGAACCTTCAACATAAATTGCATCCTCAACACCATAAATAATATTCTTAGATAAGAGTTGAAGTCCTTCTTTAATATCTAAAATTGAGATTGCTTGTTTAACATTTGTAAATATATTTTCAGTGATAGTTACATGACTTGCTTGTTGGATTTTAATTGCAGCATCCACTTCAGTATTTAAATTCTCAAAACTAGATTTTGTAATGATTAATCCACTCGCAAGATCTGTTGCTTCAATGGATCCTAATTCTGTAAATAAAATATTATCAATCTTAATATTTTCTGCATCCACAGTTATTTTTTTAGTCCATCTAACTGCTTCTGTCATGCCAATAAATTGAATGGATGCATCATTGATTTCTATAGCTTGATCATATGTACCATCATATAATTTGACAGTTAATCCTTCACTTAAAGCATCTGCTAATGCTTCTGTATTTGCAAATAATCTTTCACCAAATTTAAATGTGAGTCCATCAATTGTAACTTCATCACCACTACCTTTAGATGCATCAATTACAACTTCGTTGAATACTTCAATTTCATATGATGATGTAACTTCATCGTTTGTCACTGAAGTTGCAGTTACAGTAACTACACCTTCTTTAAGAAATGATAGGTTACCTTCATCATCAATTGTTGCAATATCTTGATCACTGACGCTCCAGTTTAAAAGTGGAGGTGTTATTGTTGGTAAAAGGTTCACTGTAAGTTTTCTAGACGTACCAACATTTTCCTTTGCACTACCTGATAATACAATGGATTGTACTTGATCATATACTGTTAAAGTAATCGATTTTTTAACATTACTGTCTAAAACAGATGTAACAGTAATCGTTACTTCTCCACTAGAAACACCCGTAACCAAACCATCATTTGAAACGGTTGCAATTTGCTCATTACTTGAACTCATTTGATAAGTATCATTTGATGTAACTTCAAGTTCAATGGTTAAACCAACCCACAAAACATCATGAACTTCTGCAACATCAATTGTGACATCTTTTGTCACAGTAATGGTTACAGTTTCAAATAAATTTTCATCTGATTGACTGATAACACTTAATTCAACTGTACCATGTAATAAGCCCGTGATTAAACCTTCATCACTAATACTTGCAACATTTGAATTTGAAAGTTCAAACACATAACCTTCTGGATCATTCGTTTCAACTTCAAGTTGGAACGTTTCACCCTCTTTGATTGATACTTCTGTATCAGATACTGTTAACGTTAAGGCAACCGCATCTGTACAAGCAGCAACAGTCATAATTGTCATGAGCATCAAAAGTGAAACAAATATTTTTCTCATCCTATAAATCCTCCGTTATTTGATAAACTAAATTACCAATTTCATTACGTAAACCAATGATACCGTTTAATTCTCTCTTAGGGTGTACGGCATTACTTAATAAAACAAACCCAACACCGTTCTTTTTGTCTATAAACATATGACATCCTGTAAATCCTGTATGTCCTATAGTTTCAAAAAAATCATGTTCATCACCAGCAAATCCTTTACGATAAGGTTTTAACCAGCCTAATGTTCTACAAACATATACACCACCATGATCGGTTGTTATTTGTGGTTCAAACAACATTCGAGTCATTTCAGGTGATAATATAAATTCATCATTGAGTATTGCTTTGATGAATTTACCAATGTCAAATGCAGTTGAAAATAATCCAGCATGACCTGCAAGTCCATTTAATAAAAATGCTTTTTCATCATGAACTTGACCCTTTAACAATCCTTTAAAAACTAAATCATCTCTAAATTCTGTAGGTGCTGTTCGATCAACTGATGGTTGATAACTTGTATCAGTCATTTTTAATGGTTTAAGTACTTTTTCAGTAACCACTTGATCTAATCGTTTATTTGTGACAGTTTCTATAATTTTTCCTAATAAAATAAATCCAATATCAGAATAAACAACATCTTTTGTTGTTTCATAAATTAAGTCCATATCATAAATAATATTAAATAACGATGTTTCATCTGGAATCTTCGATGCACCTTTCACATCAGCTGGTAAACCAGACTGATGTGTAAGTAAGTGCTTGATCGAAATATGAAGATGCTTAAATCTAGGTAGTAACGTTGAAACTTTTTGGTCTAAGGTAATGACACCTTCCTCAATTAACTTCATGATCGTTGATGTGGTTGCAATCACCTTAGTTAATGATGCAATATCATATATTTCATTACCTTTTAAAGGTTCTTTTGTTGGAGACAAAGACTTGTATCCAATATAATCAACCATTACATTATCTTTTGTGACAATTGCATAATGACAACCTGGAAATCTAGAATCCATGATTGCAGTTTGTAATAAATCTCTAATTCTTTTCATGAAACTATGGTCTCTTCTTAACGATGACAAAGATAATTCCACTCATCGCTAATATTGTTCCTGCGACTGCACTGATAATGATGATCATATTAAAATTTTGTGCTGGAGCTTCTGGTTCTGGTTCTGGCTCTGGTTCAGGCTCTGGTTCCGGATTTGGATCATCATGCATATGTGTTTCCCATGGATGTGTGACATCTTTTGTCCAGTAATGTTGACTTAATCTTTCAAGTGCTTGCGTTACTAATGTGTGATTTGAATTTAATGTCTTATAAGAAAACACAGAACTACCAATAATTTCGCTGTATTGTGACATATATCTGAGTTGTTCTAAAAACTCAGATTCATCTGGCCAGTTGTTGCTGGATTCTGCGTATCGATAAAAACCTTGACCCACAATTAAATCAACGGAAGTATCCTTAACCACATCAACCCACCAATCCACTAAATCAGCAAATCTTGCTGTTGAGTGATTAAATGGCCAGTAAAGTTGAGGCATAATATAGTGTAACCAACCCTCTTTTACCCAAAGTCTCGTATCTGCATATTGAGCAGAGTAACTTTGTAGTCCTTGAGAGTTAGAACCTAGTGGATCACTTGTTTTATTTCTCCAAATTCCAAATGGAGAAATACCAAATTTTACATGCATATCATTTGCTTCATTAAATGTTTCTACTTGATTAAAAATCGTTTCTACTAATGTATTCACATTAGAACGTCTCCAATCATCTAAGGATAAACCGTTTGGATTGTAGTTTTCAAATGCAAATTGGTCTTCTGCATTGGGCGTACCATTATAACTATAGAAATAATCATCAAAGTGAACGCCATCCACTCTGTAATTTGTCATTAATTCATCAATAACATCATATAGATAATCTCTAACTTCTGGTATACCAGGATTTAATATGAGTGCACCATTACTATCTTGAATTACATAATCTGGATTTTGTTTAGCAAAATTACTGTCATGAAGTAATGCAAGTTGTGATTCCTTACTTCCTGTACCACTGGCTACACGGTAAGGATTTAACCAAGCATGTACTTCAATTCCACGTTTATGTGCTTCTATGATTAAGTATTCAAACACATCAAAATCAACTGAAGTACCTTCAGTGCCTGACAAGAATCTAGATATTGGAGCAAACTCAGAAGGATAGAATGCATCATTCATTGGTCTTGTTTGGAAGAATAATGTGTTAAAGTTTAAAGCTTCTAATCGATTTAACATATTATCAATTAAGCCTTTATATTGTGCTTCGTTTTGGTATAGTGCAATATCAATATTAGAAACCGTTGCTACCCAAACTGCACGAACTTCTTCTGTCTTTTCTGCATAAGTCGTAGGAAGTGCAACCGGTGTTGTTGTATTGTAGTAATATACATTTTCACCATTTCTAATAACAAAAGGATTATCTTCAACCGCAGGAATTCTTACACGAATTCTAACATCCGATACTTCTGTTTCAATACCTGCACGATTGATTGCTTTATATTCAATTGTAAAATCTCTATTTTGATTAAATTGAAGTGGTGCATCATATGTTAACCAATTTGTCCAATTCGTTCCATTATGAATTCTGTAAGAAATTGTATCAAATTCATCTTGTTTTAAAATTGTTAGCGTTGTCTCATCGATAAAGAATAACCCTTCTTGAGTACCTTCAATCGAAATAATTGGATCTTCTGGGTCTTCAACTATAACAAATGATTTAGAAAAAATAGGTTGAGTTGAACCATTTCTATATTCAATTAAGAAGTTACCTGGTTGTTCAAATAACATCGGTTCAGTATAGGTTTGCCATGCACCACCATTCATACGGTATCTTGGTTGAGGTGCTGATGGGTCAAAGTCTAATGTAATTTCAATCCATTTGTAATAAGGATCTATTCCATCCCCTGCAAATTCTAATACTGGATCATCAAATAATGTTGTAATCGTTAAGTTTCTTTGAACAATTTCGGATTCCACACCACCTGGGTCGACTGTTTTTGCAAATACAGCATAGTTACCAGCAGCGGTTAATTCAATCGGCCCTTCATAAAGTTCCCAAGGTCCCACACTGCCACGGTTAATTCTTACCCAAATTTCATTTGAAGGTGCAGTGATTGTAACAGTTGCAGGTGATAAATAACTAGTACCTGATAAGGTACCTGTCACATTAATTGTTGGAACAGAGTTATTTACTATAGCAGTTGTAAAACTTACTGAATAGATATTGGATTCATTTTGATTTTGATCGACTGCTTTATATAGTACAGTATAACTACCATTTGAGTTAAATGTTAAAGGTTCTGTGTATAAATTCCAAGTTTCACCATTTAAACTATAATAAACTGGATTGGTTGCAGAAAATGATAATGTCACACCTGATGTAAACTTAATACCATCAAAATCACCATCAATCGTCATGGTTGGACTATCGACATCACTTTCAAATGCTGGACTTAAATGATTGGTATTGGATAATGCTCTTACACCAAAATAGTATGAATTTTGGTTGTCATTTAACCAATTGATAACTGCATTTCCATCATTTGAAATAACATCAATGATTTCACTGGATTCATAGGTTAATGGATTGGTTGAACGGTAAATATAATAAAACTTCGCATCTGCTTGTGCATCAAATGAAAGTGTACCTGATGATGCTTCGTAATTTACATTAGAAACAGCAGGTAATCTCACAGGATCCATACTTTTTAATTCAGGCAAAACCGCATAATCTGTTAAATGCGCTGTTTTTGCTTGATTCATTTGCGTGGTCGCCATTGAATTACTATTAAAATATGCATCTCTTACAAAGTTATAACTATAAATACTGAATCCTTGCGTATTTTCAAGTGTATCTAAAAAGTTCAATTGTTTAACAAATTCTAAATTATCTGTTTTCCAACTATAGGTTTCAGTTGAACTATTTGCCATATAAACGCCAATACCTGAGTAAAGGTTAACTGGTAAATATTTAACTACCTTATCCCACCACCCCATAACATTGTGATAACCTGCTGCAGGGTGTGTAATTGCCCAATAACTTTGAGGCATAATATAATCTAACCAACCTTGATTAATCCACTCTAAACTATCTGCAAATAAATAAGATGAATAGTGTGTTTGTCCTGTTGTGTTAGACCCTGTTGTAATTGCATGACCATTTTGATCATAAGTGACAACGCCATCACCGTTTTTATAAATACCAGTAGGTGAAATACCAAATTGAACATATCGATCATTATTGGTGTTAAATGCATCAATTGCAGCATCTACGGATTCAATAAATAAATTAATTTGTTCTCTTCTCCAATTTGCTTTACCAGCATTTGTGTTTGGAAATCCCATAGGATTTGCTAAAAACTGAGCTTGATCGGGTTCAGAAATAATGTTCCCACCATTGGTTCCTAAATTCATATAAAAATAATCATCAAAATGTATGGCATCCACATCATATCGTTCTAATATTTCTTCAATTGTTTCAACAACAAACGCTCTTACCGCTGGTAATGCAGGGTTTAGTATCGTTGCACCGTTATAAGATAATAAATTAGCTGGATCATTTTGAGGATTGCTTGCGGGTACAACGCCTGTTTGCATAGCTGTAGATACACGATAAGGGTTTAACCATGCATGAAATTCTATCCCTCTTTTATGAGATTCTTCAATTAAATATTCCATTGGATCAAATGTATTAAAATCTACTGCTGAAAACCAAGATGCTCTTGGATTTAAATCAGAATCATATAACGCATTATTGTGCGTTCTAAAATGCACAATCACTGCATTAATCTTGTAAGATTCTAATGTATTAAATAATGATTGAGCTTGTGTTTTAAATGTTGCTTCATTGCTGTATGCTGGCATACTACCAATGAAGTGAGAAATCCAGGTAGCTCGTAATTCTCCTTTATCTCCAATAACTTCTCCTACAGGTAAAGCATGTGTTTCATTCTGCGGGATAAGGGTGATCGTCATGAATAATAAAAATAATAATGTAATTAATTTTTTCATCCTTATTTCCTCTCTTGGTTTAATAATTTTTTAACTTCGTCCATTCCTTTTTCATATTTATCTTTTTCAATAAATGTTTTATATGTAAAGAAAATGTTTCCTTTAACGGTTTCAAACTGATTAGCAAATTTCAATTGATTAACAACTTCAAATTTGTTTTCATATCCACCTTTTTCACCTAATCTATAAGCACCATGTCCGATATATAAATCAACAGAACTATCTTTACAAAGGTCTACCCACCATAATAATAAATCTCCGTATGGTGCTAATGGATGTTCAAAATCCCAATAAAGTTGTGGAACAATATAATCAATTAATCCTCTTTTAACCCAATCATAGCTATCCGCATATTGATTATCAAATGATTGACTGCATTTAGGTGATACATTAGATCCTAATGGATCACTTTCTTTAACTTTCCATATTCCAAATGGTGAAACTCCAAAACGTTTGTTTGGAAAATGTGTTTTCATCATTTGATTTGTTTGATCAATCACATCTGTAATATGAAATCTTCTAAACGCATCCAAATCAAGCGATTTATCTGCTCTATTTTCAAAGTCCATTAAGTCATTGTCTGTTTCACTTAATCCAGCATATGGATAAAAATAATCATCAAAGTGTATACCTGAAACATCATAATTTTCAAGTATTTCTTTCATGGATTCTACAATAAATGATTTAACTTCTTCTTTCATCGGATTTAATATGAGTTGACCATTTTTATCTGTAATAACAAATTCTGGATGTTTTTTAGCAAAATTTAAATCATCGCATGTCTCTAAATATTCCATCTTTGATAAACCATTTTTCATACTGACACGGTATGGATTACACCATGCATGAATTTCAATGTTTCTAATTTTTGCTTCATCAATAACAAATTTCAATGCATCAAAAGAAGGTGCTTTTCCTTCACTTCCTGTTAGAAATCTTGAATAAGGGTTTAATTTAGATTGGTAGAATGCATCGTTTGTAGTACGAACTTGAAAGAATATTGCATTTATTTGATAAGCTAGTGCTGTATCTAACATTTCAATAACTTTTTCTTTGTATGTCGGATCATTAACAGTTGGTAAATCAATATTTAATACATTAGATACCCAAAAAGCACGAACATCTTTTTGTTGATACGTATCCGGTATTTCTATTTGATTGGTTGTTTCATAGTATGTCATTGGTTCTTTTGTATGATACTTAAATAATTTCATTTATGAATCCTTCCTGTAATAAGTTAAATGTTTTTCATGTGCTTCTACTAATTTTTTAAATGTCACTTTATTTTGATTAAATGATCTAGAAAGTGGATGTGTTTGTATTGCTAGTAATGCTTTATCTAAATCTCTTTCATATATTGCATCACATAATAATTCTTCATATGCTTTTAAATGTTGAATAATTCCTCTAACTTGTAATGGTAACTCACCAATATGAACAGGAATCGGTCCACGGTTCGTCATTCGACTTGTAATTTCTATTGCACATTCATCAGGAATACCTAAGATATGACCACGGTTAACTGTATTAATAACATGATAGGCTTTCGTATTATTCTTAATTGCATCCATAATACCTATAGCTGTATCTGCATAATTTCTACCAAGTCTTTGATCCATATTTTTAGGTAAATCAATCGTTTTTTCATCTTTAAACTTTTCAAACAATTGTTGTTCAATTGAAACGACCTCTTTAGCTCGAATGGATCCTTTTTTCATATCGTCTAAATACGCTTTAAGCATTTCATCATGATGATAGTAATATCTTAAATTCGGATGTGAGAATAATCGCATATCTTTAAATATTAAAGATTCCATACCTTCTTTATAAGGGCTATAACCTTCTTCAATTAAACTATCAAGTTTATCTTTACCATGGTGATAGACCTTTAAGATAAATGATAAGTCATTCAGTCCTGCAAAATAAGGAACGACTTCCCCTGGGGAAGCATTCAGTTTTTGTTGAAGTGTTTTGGTTGCTTGATTCGGATCACTTGAAATGCCTATGAAACGGTCAAATTCTGAGAATCGGTATACTGCCTCAGCAATAATACCTGATGGGTTTGAAACATTAATGACCCAAGCCTTAGGGGCATATTTTTTAACATCCTCAATAATTTCATAAATAACTGGTACAGTTCTTAATGCATTAAACATTCCACCAATACCGATTGTTTCATGACCTAATAGTCCATAGAGTGATGGTATGGTTTCATCAAATATTCTAGCTTCCATTTTACCTACTCTAATTTGAATTAAAACAAATGTTGCATCTTCTAATGCTTCTTTTCTATCTAGGGTATATGAAATTCTAATGGTCTCGTTATTAGCTTCAATCATACGCTGACTATATTGATGAATGATTTTTAATCTATCTAGATTATCTTCTAAATCGAGTAGGGATATCTCATCAACTTTAAGCGTATGCTGATAGTCAATGATTTTTCCAATGACTTCAGGTGTATAACTTGAGCCTGCTCCGATGACGGTGATTTTAGTTTTTACTGACATAATATACCTCTTTTATGTATAGTAGGAAACAGTTCCTAATATAACGTTTTTTACTGCGCCTGTTGCTTCTTTTAAGTTGGATGTTAATCCTAATAATGTTTGATTGCCTAATATAATAAATGCTAACGCTTCTTTAAAATCACTTGAGAAATTGATATCATCCGTGGACAATACTTTAATACCCGGTAATCCTTTGGATATTAACTCCACCAAAAATTTATTATGAACACCACCACCTGAAATAATTAATTCATCCACAGATGATTTCTTTAAAACAAAATCTTTTATGGATGAAGTGATACTATCAGCTGTAATACGTGTGAATGTATGTACGATATCTTCATGTTTTTCAAATGCATATTTTCTAATCAGTTGATCTGTATATTCCACTCCAAATGATTCTCTACCTGTAGATTTTGGTGGTAATAATAAAAAATATGGATGTTGCATCACTTCGTTATATAATGCCTCAATATTTTTACCTGTTCTTGCAATTTTTCCAGATTCATCATAAGGTAGTTGATAACATATTTCCATCGCACGATTTATCATCATATTTCCAGGACCTGTATCAAATGCTAAGACATCTTCTTTTTTAAGTGATTTAGATAAAAAGGTTATATTTGAAATACCACCAATATTTTGAAGAATTCTATTTTTATTCGGATCAGAAAATAAACAATAATCCACAAATGGTACTAAAGGTGCACCCTGACCACCTGCAATCATATCTGCAACCCTAAAGTCTGATACGACCGTGGTTTGAGTGAGATTAGAAATAACCGAACCGTGTCCAATTTGTAGTGTAGATGGAGCTCTTGATTCATCCCCATATGCTTGGTGATAAATGGTTTGTCCATGGGAAGCAATAAACGATAATGAGCTTGTCTGTATTTTATTTAAAGAACATAAATCCTTAACGACATCCGCATATAGTTTACCTAATTCAAAATTGAGACTGGATAGGTCTCTTATACTTAATTTATCTTCAATTGCTAGTTTAACTTTCTCATAAATTGCACGTGGATATGGATATGTTTTACCCGATATAAATTCAATCTTCGTTTCTAATCCACTACCCGATATAGATGCTATTGCAACATCAATACCATCTAAAGATGTACCACTCATGATTCCACAAGCCAACTTAGATGTGTTCATGATTTTCCCTCACTAAGTTTAATACGAATTCATTATATATGATTTTTTTTCATATCGATGAAAGCGCTTATCTTTTGTTTGTTTCTTTCATAAATAGAAAAAAATTGTCAAAAAAAGAACGTATCACTACGTTCTTTAGTTGTACTATCTCTTAAATTTTTTAAATGTTCGATAGGTTGTTTCTAGTGCTTGAATGGATCTGTCAATATCTGTATATGCACATTTTGCATAAAGTGCATCTATGACTGACATTTGAGAAATTCTTGAAGTCATTGCCGCACTTCTAAACTCAGATTCTAATGCAGATGTATAAAGCACAACATCTGAAATATCTGCTAAAATACTTGAACCAATTCTTGTAACCGCAATAATTGGTGTTTTGTTTTCTTTAGCAAGTAAAGCAGCAGAAACGATTTCTTTTGTTTTACCCGAGTTAGAAACAAATATGACAACATCCTTACTGTTGATAAATGATGCATCGACTAATTGATCATGGGATTCGCCTTGTGCGATACAAAATTTATTGATTCTTCTAAGCTTCATTTCTAAGTCTTTACAAACTAAGTAACTCGATCCCTTACCAAAGATTAATATCTTTCTAGCATTCATAATTAAGGATGCTGCTTTAGTATAGGTTTTTTCATCATATAGTTTTATCGTTTCTTCTAATGCTCTAATATTATTTTCGATTGCTTTTTTACCACTATTTTGATCTTTAATCAAAATAATATCTGTATATTCAGAGGTCTCGGGTATTTCTACTTTTGAATTTGCTAAAATAAAATCAATTTTAAAATCTTTAAACCCTTTATATCCTAGCTTCTTACACATTCTAACAACAGATGCGGGTGATGTATAAGCAGCTTCCGCAATTTTTTCAACACTAAAATCCTTCAGGATTGTCTTATTTTCTATCAAGTAATCTAAAACAATTCTCTCGGCCATACTAAGTGCTTCTTTATTTTTAAGCATATTTAGCATTACACTCATTGACTTCACACACCTCATCACTTATCTATTTCTTCTATATTATATCATGAGTGTAAACGGTTTTATTTTTAATAGGCTTTTTGTTTGGTATATTATGTTAAACAATCTTTTTAGGATTTAAAATCATCTTAGGATCGAATACTTTCTTAATACCTTGCATTAAGAGCATTTGTTCATCACCTAGTAATTTTTGCATATACATCTTCTTTGCAATACCAATACCATGTTCACCTGAAACTAGACCACCTAGTTCAAATGCTTTTTGGTATAACATCTCAAAACCTTTTGTTACACGTTCATGCCAAACTTCATCTGATGCGTTATCTTTACATAAGTAAATATGTAGATTACCATCACCAATATGTCCAAAGTAAGGAATTCTTACATTGAGTTTTAAAGATACTTCACGTACATAGGATAAAAAACCACTAATCTCTGAACGTGGTAAGACCACATCGCATTCATCTACAAAATCACTTGATGCTTTAATCGCTTCTAAGAATCCACCACGAATATTCCAAACATTACTACGTTTACTACTTGGATCTATAATGAATGCATCTAGTGCTCCATATTGATTTAAAACTAACTTTTTAACATGTTCTAAATCCTTATCTAATGACTCTTCATCATTAGAATCATAACTCAGTAATAAATACGCATTGAAACTTCCATTTTCAATTGTTGTTCCAAAGAATGCCTCATTATATTCTAGTGATTGTTTTTCAAAGAATTCAACTGCTGTTGGTAGAACATAGTCTTTAATTAATCGAGGTGATGCTTGAATCGCATCTTCTCGATTAGCAAAAGCTACTAACATACTTTTGGTAAATTTAGGTTTTGGAATCAGTTTTAATGTAGCAGATACGATAATACCTAATGTTCCTTCACTACCGATTATTAAATCTTTTAGACCATAACCTGTAGAGTTTTTAACAACCTTACTACCAAATCTTAAGAGTTCACCCTTAGGTGTTACAACTTCAAGTGCACGAACCCATTCTCTTGTAGTACCATATTTGATTGCTCTCATACCACCTGCATTCGTAGAAATATTTCCACCAATTGATGCTCTTTTTTCACCTGGGTCTGGTGCGTAGAATAATCCTTCTTTTTCTACACATTCATAAATTTCAAATAATTTAACGCCCGGTTCTACAGTGAGTGTGAGATTAATTTTATCTAATTCAATTATTTGATTCATCAGTGACATATCTAAAAGAATACCACCCATTACAGCAACAGAACCACCTACTAAACCAGTTCCTGCGCCTCGAACTGTAACAGGGATATTTTCTTGATATGCATACTTCATAATTTTAGATACTTCGTGTTTATCTTTGACTTGAATATGTGCTTCCGGATAAGAGACTGCAGTACCTAATTGATCATGGCTATACTTTTCATCAATTTGATCCTTAATAAATATACGTTCTTTACCTACAATAGAGGTTAACGCTAAGAAATCATTTGAATCCATTTTTTTATAATTCATAAAAACCTCAACTTCCGCTTGCCATTTGACGCATTAAATCTAATATTCTTTGAACATCAGCTTTATGTACATTATAAGTATATGTTTCACTATATGCGGATGTGCTATATGTTTCATTTCCTTTAACTCTAACTTCAATTTCATATTGACCTGGTGCAAGCAATAATGGTAGTGTTTCTTTTGTAAGATACATTTCTTTTCCATTTATTTTTAAAGTATAATGTTTATTTTCATCATTACCAAGGAAATGGAATATTCCTGATTCATCCATATATAAACCAGTTGGTGCATCATATGGAGTTCTTGTATCAGGATAAGGAATTTGAACAAATACTGGTTCTAAATCACCTTTTGCAAAAATTAACCCATTTGAAACAGAACGAATTCTTCCATCAGATAATGTGTTTAATACATCATATTCTCCAGATTCTTCATTTCTTAAGACCATGGTTGATGAACCACCACCGTCTAAGTTGAATGCTACCACTGCACCATGCATTTTCATAAGTTCTCCAAGTTCACTATACTTAACGCCATTTTTACCTGCTAAAATATCTCTTCCATCAACTACAAGGAAGAATATTGTACCATCAGATTTTTGACCGATAGCAGTTCTTGGATGTCTAAAATGTGCCATGTTTGTAGATGGTAAACTCTCAAATTGATCATGAAGTACGTTTCCATTTTGGACTAACATTTGTCCTGCTCCCATAGAAAATCTTGCATTTTCAAAACCATTGCCCAATAATTCTTGCACTAAAATAGTATCCTTATCGGTAATTAAATTTTCGTCCTGGAACATTTTACCAACTAATACAAAATAACGTTCAGAAACTGTAACGGGTTCTGTGGTTCTAGATTCCATTACACCTTTTGAATAGTTTCTATTATCATTGGCATCTTTTTTAATATCTGATGCTTTAACAACCACTTTATGATATCCATCAGGAATTTCACTAACAACGTTATCATGATAGATAGAAACTTCTAAATCATTTTGAGGAAGTGCATTGATACGGTTCACTTTAATTCTCATTTTAAGTTCACGGTATTCATTTAAGATATTAATATGTTGTCCTAAGTATGAAGGTGTTCCATAAATCATATCTCCATCATCTGTAAATCCAACTGCTGTACGAGAACTACCTGTTGAACCTCTGAGTATAACTTCAAAATTGACGATATGTGTTTGATTTGCACGACCAGTATTATTAATATCATAGAAATCACCATTCACACCACCAACAAAATCTAGGTGAGGAAATCTTTGTTTAGCTGTATCTATTTGAACTAAAAGATTAGACATACCCCATGCGAATGGTTGATAATTATCAACAGTAACGATGTTGTAGTCTGTAGTCTGTGTATTTACACCTAAATAATTATAATGCTGACTCTTTGTTTCTCCATTGTATGTTAATTGACCCTTAACAGCGATATGCTCTATACCTTCTACAAATCGACGTTCTCTAGTCTCATTTACAAATCTAAAATCACTTGCACCATGTGCATTTGGCGTTGCAAGTAAAACAAACATCATTGCTAAAAAGAGTGTAATCATTAATTTTTTCATGTTTATTCCTCCTATACAGGTAAGACAAGATTCACTTGTCCTACTTCCTTAATAGTAAGCGTCACTAGATAAATAACTTCTCCAACATGTATATCAAATACGATTCTATCTAAATTTGCTTCATTAAAATAAACTGCTAAATTATTGATATCTGTTATACCATCGCCTAAGGCTATAAATGAATCTAAATTTTCATATTGATTTTGTTTTAAAACAAACTGATCTACATTAATTTTTGAGAACATGTCAAACTCAAATCCATAGAATAGTAATCCACTTTGGTTAAAATTCATGTTTTTAACTTCAAAGGTATCACCTTTTTTCTCGTATAGTTTTGCTTGTTCTGCTGATATATCATAATATGCTTCATATGATCCGTCGACATATTGAATCGTTGTACCATCAAAATACATCATGACAATCGTATCATCTAAATCTTGATGATCTGTAATTTTGATTTCTAGTTCAAAATTATTATCTTCAAGAAAACTCATTCTTTCATTAAATGAAACCTCATCTGGATTTTCTTCGATGGGTTCTTCTATAGGTTCTTCTTCTACAGGAGCCGGTGTACAAGCAGCCATAAATAACAACATGACAACCATCATACTCATTAAAATTTTCTTCATTTTCTCTTTCCTTTCTTTCTAAAAAAGTAATAAAAACGCTTTCTTATGTCTATTTTAATATACATGAATATGAAAAAAATTTTTAATATGTGATTAAACTATGTTATCAACTTATTTTATGCTATATTTTTGCTCAATTTTCTTTTTATAAATATAAAAAAGACATTCTATTTAATCCATAAAATGTCTTTTTAATAATCTTATTAATGTTGAAATGTTATTTTTTCAAACGTGTTTTATATACTTGATATGACGCTATAGTTACGGCAACAAAAGAACACATTACACTCAGATATCCACCTATATATAAATTTAATTCATTTATAGAAATCGGATTTAAAGTGGTTCCTTCTGGGATGTTTGGTTGATAGTTGATCCAATATATGCTAGTTAGAGTAAGTACCAGTATCATGATTAAAGTTACTAAGATTAAATGAGCGTCATATTTTATATGAAAATCAAAAATATTTAGTATGTTAATGATTATGGATAAGCAGATTAAAATTGGAATCAAGCTTAACATCCATGAAAAGCCCATACCTGTCCTTAATAATTCGTCTCCAGGATTGGGTTCCCAACTACCAGCACCTGGCATAACAAATCCAAATATCATCTCCCAGCCAGTATACTCATGTTTACCAGGTCCACCTGGTGATTGAGATAACACTGGTAAAAGTAAAAATGAGAGTAATGCTAGAATTGAAAATAATATCATAAAAAGATGATATTTATGGTTATCAAAAAACATACCCATTTGGTTTATGAATCCCTTTGTTTTCATAAAATAAAAAGTCCCCTTATCTTTATCTTGAATATACTTCTATTATACCTTCAATCTAATATTTGGACACAACTATATCTCAAAAATAGTGTTTCTATTCACCTTAACTGAATTGGTAATTTATAATCTAAATAAAGTGAACTACTGTGAAAATATCAAGTCAGGAAAAATCTAGTAAATCCGAGTAATGGCAGGTAAACAATGGAAAACCATGACCAAATTTTAATTGATAAATCTAGGTGGGTATGTTGCCGTACAAAAATTATAGTTACTACTCACAACATTCATACAATACTTCTTTTCTACTTGGTAAATCTTATTAGTCACTGACAAACCTGTTGATTCTTCAAACAAATCCAAAAACTGTTCCTGATCTAAATGACCATGAAATAGTGGTGTTTTCGATCCTAAAAAAATAGTTTGGGAAACGTTAATGTAAAAACAGACACTAAATTCTTCTTTTAATTCTTAATTAATTCAAAAGTTTTCATTATACTTTCGCCTCGTATATTTTTTATAATTCTTTAATCATCAATAAAACTAATCAACCTATACTGAAACCTGATTTTTTAAATTGGAATTCTTTCAAATCAAATTCACTATTTGGTACTACACTTGGATTTCCTACGGAGTCTGCATGCATTGTTACAACCAGAATCTTAGTTTTGTCATCATATTGAACTTTATATCTATATAGTCCGCTCACTTGACTTGAATATCCATCTTCTTCTAAAAGCTCAATTTCAAAGTAAATGACTCCATCAATATTTTTGATTCTATAAGTAAGATATCTATGTTCCGCCTCTTTATTTTTAATACTCCACCCACTTTCAAATCCATCCTTTATCATACTTCCACCTTCATCCAACCTAAAATATATACCATGAGGTATACCTTCTGTAGTTCTATTTGATAATACGATAAAGCTAATAACTAGCAAAAGTATTGCTGTAATTATTGTGATACTGTAAACTTTTTTTCTCATGAGTGGTATCTCCTAATATATCTAATTGTAATAGTATTTTTAATGATTACCAGTTAATTTAACTGAATTTTAGCATACTATTCAAACGTAATCCAGTGATTCTATAATTTATAATTTTATTATTGTAATTACTATGCCATTTTTAATCTCTTTGCTTGAATTGGACAACAATACCTGTATATTCTTTTAAATTTGATGGATTTTCAAAAGCTGTAATAAATAATACTGCTACAATTAATAAAAATACAGTTGATGCTGAAATGATAATATTGTATTTCTAAGTTTATACATGATTTTTTGACCACCTTATATAGATATGTTTTTTGTTTATAACAAATATATTACAATACTTGAATTTTATTCTTGATATTCACAGAAATGGCTCTGATTAATATATGTAGAAAATCCACAATACTATAATAATTCATTAGATGTCAAGTATTAGTTTTAGTAGATTTCGAAGTTCGGTAGCTTATTCAGTACCCATTTTAATATGGAGTTTATATGATTTTGAGATTCAATCGCCTACTCAGCATTCTATAAAAATGATTACAAAAAGATAAAAGAGAGACAGTAATCAGTCTCTCTTATCGTTTTTATCACTCTATAGATGGATTTATTAAGACATTATTATAGCGTAGTCAAACAACATAACTATGGTGCTCGGGAAGGGATTTGAACCCTCACAGGATTTCTCCCACTACCACCTCAAGGTAGCGTGTATACCGTTTCACCACCCGAGCTCGATAAACATGATAACACTTAAATGTGTAAAAATCAATATTAAACATAAATAATGGTGCTCTTACGAGCACCAAATTTATTTATTATTCAACGGCGATAATATATGAGTAAACGTCCTGTTTACCTTCTATCGTTTCAACTTCACAATCTTCATTGATCGATGCAACAAATTCAATAACTTCATCAACTTCTTCTTGTTCTACGCCATTACCTACAAAGATGGTAATGATTTCAGATTCCTCATTAACAAGTGATCTTAACAATTCAGAAACAGTAGTTAGACGTTCTTTAGATGAAACAATAATTTTAGATTTAGAGATACCAATATAATCTCCATTCTTAACTTGAACACCGTGCATTTCTGTATCACGAACAGCGTAAGTTACTTCACCGGATTTCATATTAGTTACGACATCATGCATTGTTTCAGTATTTTCTTCCAATGTAATTGTTGGGTCAAATGAAATTAATGCAGTATATCCTTGAGCAACTGTTTTAGTTCTTAAAACGGATACATTAGAGCCTTCTGAAAGCTTTGATGCTTGTTCAGCTGTTAATATAATATTAGAATTGTTCGGTAATATAATAACATTGTCAGCATTAACTTCTTCAATCGCCTTAATAAAGTCTTCTGTTGGTGGATTCATTGTTTGTCCACCATCTACAATATAATCAACACCTAATTCAATAAATGCTTGTTTAATGCCTTCACCTTGTGCTACAGCAATAATACCGTATTTTGAACGCGGTTTTTTAACGACTTTAGAATGTGGTTCTTTATGCTCATGTTGATGATCACTATGGTCTTGTCCAGTGATATTTTCATGTTGTTGACGCATGTTTTCAATTTTTACAGTTTTAATTTCACCAAATTTTTGTGCAAGTGTTAAAGCAACCCCTGGTTGGTTTGTATGTACATGCACCTTTAATAAATCTTCATCTGTAACAACAACTAATGAATCACCCATTTGTTCAAGTGGTTCTCTAATTGTATTTTGATCAAAATTTTCCCAATCAAATAATTCAACAATAAACTCTGTGCAATATCCGAATTTAATATCAATTTCACCTAAATTATGAGCACCTACATAAGCCTCATCACCTTTAGATCTTAATGCACCTGATTGTAGTTCTTGCTCAGAAAGTATTTGACCTTCAAGTGCCATTAACATACCTTCAATGATTTTAATGAATCCAGCACCACCAGAATCCACAACACCTGCTTCTTTTAAAACAGGTAATAATTCAGGCGTCTTAATTAAAGTTTCTTTAGCTTGATTTAGATAAACCTTTAATACATCCTCAATAGATGTCAAATTCTTTTGTTCTTTTAGAACACGTTCAGCAGACTCTCTGACAACCGTTAAAATTGTTCCTTCAACAGGATCCATAACTGCACGGTATGCCATCTGATATCCACCCACTAATGCTTGGATAAATTCCTTAATCGTAACTGAACCATTATTAATTTTAGATATTTCTGAGTAAACACCACGGAAGAACTGAGATAAAATAACCCCTGAGTTTCCACGAGCTCCCATTAATAATCCTCTAGATAATATTTTTGAAACATCGACGATTGAACTTGACTGATTAGCAGTAACTTCTTTAACACCTGCCATCATTGTCATTTGCATATTTGTTCCCGTGTCACCATCTGGTACCGGAAACACATTAAGGTGGTCCACTTCTTTATGATTGTTCTTTAAGTGAATCGCACCATTGGTAACCATTTTTTTAAACAGTTCACCACTGATCTTCTTGTTTGACATAACTTTCCTCCGATTCATCTAGAAGCGTAGACGAATGATTGATTAAATTTTATTTTATATTTTTGGTAGGATACAAAACAGGGTAAAACCCATCTTGAACGTTTATTAGTATATCATAAATTTATTTAAATGCAATATTTAATAAATCTATTATTTCTAACGATATTATACCACAGTTTTACAAATTGCATTATTTTCAATAAAAAGACGTGAAGTTTAAAAATTAAAAGTTTTTTTACCCTCTTTTTTTATTGCATTTTAAATATTATTATGTTAAGATTAATAAGGCAATAAAGGAGTGATATTATGGCTAGATGCTATGTAACTGGTAAAACTACATCATTTGGTAATAAACGCAGTCACGCACTGAATGCGAGCCGTCGTACTTGGAAAGCAAATCTCCAAACAGTTCGTATTAAAGATGAAGACGGAAACGTCCGAAAAGTTAAGATTTCAGCGAAAGCTTTGAAAAAACTAAACTTAGAGCGTGCATAATTTAACCATAGGTAGATAAACTAAGGCATAAAGATGTGCCTTTTTTTATTGCTCTTTTGTTAGGATCAACAAAACTTTACCTTCAAGAACTTCAATAAATCCTATTCTTTCAACAAGTTCATTAGAAATACCGATGTTATCATTTATTTTCATCCTATAGTTTTGCAGTGGATACTTAAAACCTTTGAGTGAAACCCTTGATGATTCCACTGAAAAAATATTTACATAACCCTTAAAATCAATCTGGTGTATACCTTCTCCTAAAACCTTCATAGATGAATCATCGGTTATGATTTCTAAATCATCATATTTGGATAATAAGATCATATTGGATAAGGCGTGTTCAAATCTTTTACCACCTATACCACCTAAAATAACGATTTTAGAAGGATTTAATGTTTTTGCATATAAAACTGCAGCCTCTGTATCGGTTATGTCTTTTTCAGTAGGTAAAGTGATTAATTCATTTGAAAAATCTTTTGTCTTAGTGGAGTCAAAATCACCAATCCAACAATGGATGTCTTTCTTCAAATCCCCGATATAATCCATAGCTTGATCAACTACAATCAAAAAAATTGATGTGTTAAAATCAATCAATTTTTTTATATTCGTCGGTACTGGATATGTAATAATATATACAGTTTTCATTATTTTAATGCTAGAATACGTTCTTCTCTATCTTCATAGTTAAAGATATAAGTACCTGCAACAACCATGGTTGCTCCCGCATCTTTACATTGTTTAGCAGTTGAAACATTGATACCGCCATCTACTTCAATTTCATAACGATATCCAAATTCTTCTTTCAATCTAGCAAGTTCTTCTATTTTCTTTAATTGACTTTGAATAAACATTTGACCACCATAACCTGGTTCAACACCCATGACTAATACTAAGTCAAGTTGTGCAAGGTAAGGTTTGATAAATTCAACATCTGTACTTGGTTTAATACATAAACCTGCTTTTTTACCAATATATAAGATACGTCGAATACTCTCTGCAAAACGGTGACACTCTGCATGAACAGTGATAAATTCCGTTGTTGGAAAATTAACCTTATCAATCCAATTAAGCGGATATTCTACCATTAAATGAATATCCATTGGTAATTTAGTTAATTCACCAATTTGAGCTGCAATTGCTGGTCCAAAACTAATATTAGGTACAAAATGACCATCCATAATATCGACATGGATATAATCTGAACCTTTTTCTACGGATTTTAATTCATCCTCTAGTCTTACAAAATTTGCTGTTAGAATCGATGGAGCTACTTTCATCAAATGCCCTCCTTTAATATTTTTCTTTTTTTGTTTTTAATTCATTCATAAAGCTTACATAACTTTCATATCTAGACCTTAGAATAGAACCATTTGTAACATATGATTTTACCATACAATCGGGTTCACTCATATGTAAACACTTAGAACCAAACCTACATTCATGAGAAATCTCTTTAAAGTCTACAAAATAATCCTTGAGTAATTTTTCATCATAAAAACTAAATTCGATTTTACTAAACCCTGGAGTATCTGCAATATATCCACCACCAAATGCGTAGAGTTCAGAATGTCTTGTTGTATGCTTTCCTCTTCCAAGTGCATCTGATATTTCTTGAGTCTTTAAAGAAAGCTCAGGGATAAGTGCATTCATCAGTGTAGATTTACCAACACCTGTTTGACCTGCAAGTACTGTAATTTGATCTTTAAAAATATGTTCTAAAGTATCTAGTCCAATACGTGCTTTACTATTTACAAAATGAATATCCATATAAGATGCATAGTAAGATAAATTCTTTTTAAGTTCCAACAATGTTGGCTCATCAATTAAGTCAATCTTACTAACGATGAGTACAGGTTTTAAGTGATTCGATTCAAGAATCACTAAAAACTTATCGAGTAAGTTAAAACTGAAATCCGGTCGGATTGCAGAAAAAACCAATAAAACCTGATCAATATTTGATATATCAGGTCTACTGAGTTCGTTTTTTCTTTCCAATACTTCTGTAATCATGTATTGATTCGATTCAAACGTATAGGAAATATAATCACCAACTTTAGGACTAAGTATGATGTTTTTAACATCTTTTTTAGTTTTTTTGGTTATATTCTTATTAAATGAAGAGTCCTTTTCAACACGGACCATTCGAAATTTACCTTTTGCATATCCTTCATATATTTCTTTTGTATAAAGATCTTTAAAGGTATACAATCCACCAATTAATTTAATGATAAGTGCTTTATTCAATATTGATTTCACCTATTATAAGTTTTGACTTCTAAGTTGACCACATGCAGCATTAATATCATGGCCTTGTTCTTTACGTAATACAGCCGTTATTTTATGTTTCTTAAGTACATTAAAGAATGCTTCACGACGTTCTAAAACACTTCTTTCATAAGGTGCTTCCTTAACTTTATTATAAGGAATTAAATTGACATAAACATTCATACCACGTAAGAGTTTAGCAAGTTCTAAAGCTGTTTCTTCAGAATCATTTAACTCTTGGATCATAATATATTCAATTGTAACTCTTCTATTAGTTACATTAATATAGTACTTGATTGCATCAATCACTTCTTCAACAGGAAATCTTTCATTAATTTTCATTAATTTTGTTCTAATCTCGTTATTCGGTGCATGTAAACTTACCGCTAAATTGACTTGAATGCCTAAATGAGCAAACTCTTTAATCTTAGGTACTAAACCAGATGTTGAAACAGTAATATGTCTTGCTCCAATCGCTAATCCTTTTGGATGATTGATAATTTGAATAAATTTAACAAAATTTTTATAATTATCAAATGGTTCTCCAATACCCATGATGACAACACTAGAAACTCTCACACCTGAGTCTTTTTCAGTCTTAATGATTTGAGCAACAATTTCTCCTGCTGTTAAATCTCTTTTCTTCTTTAAAATACCTGATGCACAAAAACTACACCCGATATTACATCCGACTTGTGTTGTTACACAAGCACTCATACCATAGTGATGGTTCATTAAAACTGTTTCGATTAAATTTGCATCATGTAAGTCATATAAGAACTTCATTGTGCCATCTTCACTGACGTTCTTAATAACAAGTTCCATAGAGTCAAATTTAAAAGATGCCTTTAATAAATCGATTAATTCTAAAGGAATATTGACCATTTCATCAAAAGAATCTACTTTTTGACGATACACCCAATTCCACACTTGATCCGCACGATATTTCGGATATTTATTTTCAACGACGAACATTTCGAGTTCATCATAAGTTAAATCATAAATTAACATATACTCACAACCTTCATATTTATTATACTAGAAAATACATTTTTTAGAAAAAGAAAAGAGCGTTTGCTCTTATTCTCTGAAAAATGCCTTAAACGTAAATTCCAAACGATTTCGAATAGATTTTAATGCTTTTTCTACATCCGTTTTTTCTAATGTTTTTTCTTTATTATTAAACGTAATAGAAACTGCAACAGACACTTTACCCGCCTCAACATTTGGACCTTCATACACATCAAAAAGTGTTACATCGGTAATGAGTTTTCTAGCTGTTTGATAGATTAAATCTAATACATCTTGCATCGCATGAGACTTAGAAATAACAAACGATAAGTCTCTTGTAATTGAAGGATATTTAGAGATAGAATCAAACACCAGTGTATCTTTCTCGTATGAAATCATTGATAAATCAATCTCAGCAACAAATGCATCATATACATCATGTGCTTTCTCTATATTTGGATGTAGTTTACCCATATATCCAATTACTTGATCTTTTAGTAATAACTTAGCTTGAATACCTGGATGTAATGCGTTAATATCGCTTGTTTTAACATACTTTAGTGACACACCTAGAAGTGTTTCAATTTTATTCAAAACACCTTTTAAAACATAGAAATCCACTGGTAAATGATGTTGCAAGTAGTTTTTATCAATATAATTTCCTTGCATCAAAATACCAAGATGATTCTTTTCAACATCTTTAGCAAAAACGTGACCAATCTCAAACGTAGTGATATTTTCCATTTGACGCTTTAAAGTGTAATTTAAATGATCTATTAATCCAGGGATCAATGACTGTCTAAGTACTTTTCTATCTTCACTCATTGGCATGAGTAAAGAGACAGTCTCACCAACTATAGGATAATCCAAGACATCCTCTGGTGAAATAAGACTATAGTTAATCACTTCATTAAATCCTAATCCAACAAGTTCTTTTTTTAGACTACGCATTTTCTTTTGTTTAGGTGATAATCCGCCCATTTGAGATAAGCTAAGGTTAACTAATTTGACTTGTTGATACCCATATATTCTTAAAATTTCCTCAGATACATCTGCAGGAATTAAAATATCTTTACGGTAAGAAGGAGGTAATACATTAAGTTTATCTGAATCGATTGTTTCAACTTCATAATTCAAACGTTTTAAGATATCAACGATGTCTTTTAAAGTAAGGTCAATTCCAAGTAAACTATTATTCTTTTCAATAGATAGCTCAATCCATGTAGGTTGTTTTTCTTCCAAACTTGCAACTTCAATACCCTCATAAAGTCTAGCATCCGCTAGTTCAATAAGTAATTCAATCGCTTTATCCATTCCAAGAGCAACACGACTTCTTTCAACACCGCGCTCATAACGAAGGGATGAATCACTTTTTAATCCTAATCTTCTTGAAGTTTTTTCGATTGTTTTTGAATCAAATAGTGCAGCTTCTAAAATAATTTTTTGTGTATGGTCATCTATACTAGATAAATGTCCTCCCATCACACCACCTAAGGCAATACCATTTTTACCATCAGTGATTAAAATGTCCTCTTCACTTAAAACACGTTTAACCTCATCTAGCGTTTGAATTTCTTCTTTGGGTTTTGCTTGTCTTACTAAAACTTCTTTACTTTGAACCTTATTGAAATCAAAAGCATGTAGTGGTGTTCCGTAAGTGATTAATACATAGTTTGTAATATCAACAACATTATTGATTGGTCGAATATCACTTTCTATTAAAGCGTTTTTTAACCAAAGTGGTGACTCTTTAACTTCCACATCTAAAACTGCCAAACGGTATTCTAAACAGTTTGTTGATTGAATGGATACTTTCATACCATGATGTGGCTTAACAGGTTTAAAACTGGATTTTGGGATGTTTACTTTTTGATTTGTTATAGATGCTAGATCATATGCAAATCCTAAATGAGATAATAAATCACCTCGGTTAGGTGTCATACCTAATAATAGTTTTTTACCATCTAACCCTAAGTATTTGAAAGGATTATCTCCAAGTGGCATTTCTTTATCAAAGAAAAATATACCATCACTAAAAGCTTTTGGAATATATTTTTCATCCATTCCTAATTCTTTTAAAGAACATATCATTCCATTGGATGATTCACCACGTACTTTGGCTGCTTTAATTTGAAAATCCCCTGGTAATATAGCCCCAACTTTAGCAACAATTACATATTGATTTAAAGCAACATTCGATGCACCACAAACAATATCTAGTATCTCAGTTCCAACATCGACCTTCGTTACATGTAAATGATCAGAATTCGGATGATCCAAACATGAAATAACCTTACCTATAACTAAGTTTGAAGAAGTGTTTAATAAACTGTATTCATCAACTTCAATCATGTTCTGGTTGGTAATTTCAAATAAATTATTAGGAACATCTATAAACTTTTTTAATATGTTTTCAAGAATATACATCATCTTTCTCCTTTAAACTGACCTAAGAATCTTAAATCATTGGTATAAAACTGTCTAATATCATCGATCTTATATTTAAGAATTGCGATTCTTTCAATTCCAATTCCAAATGCAAAACCTTGATAAACTAAAGGATCATACCCACCCATTTTTAATACATTAGGATGTACCATACCTGCACCTAAAACCTCAATCCATTTGGTTTCACCTTCTGTAACTGTCCAAGATACATCAACCTCAACAGAAGGTTCTGTAAATGGGAAGTAAGAAGGTCTAAGTCTAATTTCTCTTTCTTCACCAAATAAATGTCTAGCTAAGTTAAGCAGTGTTGATTTGAGTTGTGCAAAACTAATATTTTTATCAATGACTAACCCCTCGCATTGCATAAATTGATGACTATGTGTACGGTCATCTGGGTCTCTTCGATAGGTTTTTCCTGGTGCAATAATTGCAATCGGTAATCCACCTGCTTGTTCCATATATCTTGCTTGAATCGGAGATGTATGTGTTCTAAGTAGTGTATTTTCAGTCACATAGAATGAATCATGCATTTCTCTTGCAGGATGTCCCTTTGCTAAATTCATCATTTCAAAATTATAATGATCGTGTTCAAGTTCTGGACCTTCAGCAACTTTATAACCTAATCCTATGAAATAATCTTCTAAATCTTCAACAACTAAGGACAGTGGATGAAGACTACCTTTTTTAAGATTTAAACCAGGTAATGTTACATCAATACTTTCATTAGATAATTTTTGATTCAATACCTCAAGCATGATTTTGTTTTTCGAATCAGAAATTAAACCTTCTAATGCAACTTTAGCATCATTAATCCATTTACCAAAAGATGGTTTTTCTTCATTCGGTAATGTTTTAATCAATGGCATCATTTGAGTAAGTAATCCTTGTTTACCAAGGTACTTTACTCTTAAAGCTTCAACGGATTCCATTTCATGATGCTCATTTAATTCATTTTTCAAATCTATAATCAATTGTTCAATTTTTTCTTTCATAGTTCTCTCCTTTGTTTTTAAAAATAAAAAGTCCTTAAAGTATATAAATACTCTAAGGACGAATGTATATTTCGTGGTACCACCTTAGTTCTAGATTGCTCTAGCACTCATTTTCTCTTAACGCGAGTAACGGGAAAGATTTTACCTTTCCACTCCATAACCGAATTCAACCCTTAACATTTTGGAAGTCTTTTCACCAATCACTTCTCGCTTAACCCATGTTTTTAATGGTTTACTACTGTTATATCTTAGTTTTAATTATTATTTCTACCCATCACTAATACAGCAAATCTTAAGATATTATAGTATATCCATATTAATGTTACCATAAAACCTAATGCAACGATCCATTCATACGCTTTTGGAAGACCAGAATTTACAACTTGTTCAGCTCTTTCAAAATCTAATGTTAGCATAAATGCTCCCATGACGATTAAGAATAATGAAATTCCAATTGCTAATTCATATGAGTAAATTGAACTTATAAATACTGGATTTACTAATGAAATAACGGTTGCTACTAAAGACCCTACTAATATTGTAATTAATGCACCATATACGACAGATCTAAGTAATGGAGAACCTCTTAATAAGCCAGATTGGTAAAGTGCAAACATCACAACAAATACAATAACTGTACCTAACAATGCAATCGATGCAACTCCTGGGAACATTGCATCTAATAGATGCGTAATGAGTCCATATAATAAACCTTGGAATAAAGCATAAATGATACTCATTATGCCAGCTATTTTAGGGTTAAATGTTGCAATCAAAACCGCTATAAATGAAACAATTCCAGATACTGCTGCAATACCTAAAGTAAATTCAGGGGCAATAATTGCAATCTGAAGTGAAAAGAATCCTGTAACTAATGAGATTACTACAAGTGATAATGTTTTAAGTGCTACACCATTTTTTGTTGCTGTTTCACTTACTGTTGAAAATTGCTGTTTTTCAAGATTGGTAAAAACCGGATTTGAACTACGCATAAGTTGATTCACCTCTTTATCTTTTTCACCGTTATTATACAATGAATTATAATGATTTTATATTCAAAGTACTTAATATGTGTAATTTTATACAATTAGTATTTATAGGCGAATAAACCGCTTTCAATTTCACCATTTGATGATTCTAGCTCATCAAATGATCCAATAAGGTCTAATTTTTCAAAGACTGTTTTATTCAATTTAGTTCGAGATTTTACATCTTCTTTAGATCTAAATGGACGCTCTAAACGGTTATTCACAACATCAATTGCAGCCTGTGTTCCAAGTCCATCTATAGAGACAAAAGGCATTCTAAGTCCATCTTTTTCCATAACAAATTCTAACGCTTCTGACTTTTTGATATGTACTGGTAAGAATTTAAACCCTCTTTTTGTCATTTCAAGAGCAACAAATAAAGTAACTAATACATCTTCATCTTTAGCGGTTAAGTTATTGGTTTGTTTTAAATGATTAATTCGGTTTCTTATTGCATTATATCCGGCAACCATTGTATCGTGTTCAAATTGAACTGCTCGTTTACTAAAGAAGCCTGAATAAAAGAGTAATGGTTTATGTACTTTAAACCAAGCAATTCTCATAGCCATAATCACATAAGCTGTAGCATGTGCTTTTGGAAACATATATTTGATTTGTGATGCACTCCAAATATACCAATCAGGTATTTTACTAACCTTCATCAATGCTTCATACTCTGACCATTTTTTAGGGTTAGCTGAAGGTTTTCCTTTACGAACAAACTCCATAATCTCAAAAGCTTTATTTGCAGGCATACCTCTAGCGGATAATTCAACCATAATATCATCACGACACCCAATGACATCATCAAAAGAAATTTTTCCAAATTGTGTTTTACCTAATACAAGTTCTTGTGAGTTTTTAAGCCATACATCTGTACCATGAGATAATCCAGATATTTTAACCAATCCAGCAAATGTTTTAGGTTTTGTATCTTGAAGCATTTGTCGCGTAAAACCTGTGCCAAACTCAGGAATTGCATAACTAGCAATATCTCCATATACTTCATCACCTTTAAATCCTAATACATCAGTGCCTTGGAAAAGTTTATAGACTTCATGGTCATCCAGTGGAATGTCTTGTGCTCTATTAAATGGAAAATCATTAGGGTGTTTATAAACATAATCCATCAAGAATTTAATCATGGTTGGGTCATCATGGCCTAATATATCTAATTTTAATAAGTTATCTTCAAATGAATGATAATCAAAGTGTGTAGTTTTCCATAACGAATTAACATCATCGGCAGGATATTGAACAGGTGTAACATCATAAATTGTTTTATGTTTAGGAACAACAACGATTCCACCTGGGTGTTGACCGGTTGATCGTCTTGCTCCCTCTATTCCTTTAGCCATACGTTCAATGTATGCAGATCTTGCTTCTTTTCCTAAATATTCTAAATACCCTTTTACATAACCATATGCATTTCTTTCTGCAACGGTTTGAATCGTTCCAGCTCTAAATGAATAATCTTCCCCTAATAATTCTTTTACATATTCGTGTGCTTTAGACTGATAATCTCCACTAAAATTTAAATCAATATCCGGAACTTTATCTCCATCAAATCCAAGGAAAGTTTCAAACGGAATATCGTGCCCATCTTTAACAAGCTGTGCACCACAAATAGGACAGGTTTCGTTAGGTAAATCATATCCTGAACCCACATGCTTTAATAATTCCACATAAGGTTCATCTATTTTATCGACACCTTTTTCATAGATTTCTTCATCGGTCATTTTAAACACAGAATAATCACCATTAGGGCAACGATAATGTGGTCTTAACGGATTAACCTCAGTAATGTCTAATAAAGTCGCTACTAAAGAAGAACCAACGGATCCTCTAGAACCTACCAAGTATCCATCATCAAGTGATTTTTTAACTAATAAATGCGATACAAAATATATCGGTGCAAATTGATTTTCTATAATGTTTTTAAGTTCTTTTTCAATTCTTTTTTCTACATAAGGATGTACAGGGTTTCCATATAACTGATGTGCTCTATCATAAACCATCTTCTTAACATGCACTTGAATGCTTGGTATACCTAATGTATCTTTAAAAGCATCATCTGATATTGAATACAACTCTTTTGGAAATGCTTGAATCGGTTCAATCATATCATTTAGTTTTCTTGTGTTTGTTACAACAATTTCATAAGCCGTTTCTGGATCTAGAAAATGAAATTGATCGAGCATTTCTTGAGTTGTTAATAGATGTTGATTAGGTGATACTTCATAGTTTGCAAGTGGATGAAGTCCACCACCTACAGATTTCGTATGAATATAGATGTCTCTATATTTTTTATCATCCGGATTGAGGTAATGTGCATTGGATGTTGCAATAACGATTTTACCTAATGATTTAGCTATTTCAATAATTGACTTAATTGCAGCTTGTAAAACCTCTTTACCTAGTGGTCCTAACTCATGAATGATATGTTGATATGCAGGTAATGGATGTACTTCGATATAATCATAAAATTCAATAGCTTCTTTGAGTCTTTCTGTATTTAAATTTAATGCCGCTTCAAATACTTCACCAAATTCTGAACCACTACCAATTAATAGTCCATCTTTTAACTCTTCATAAACACTTTTTAATAATCTAGCACCACCATCAAAATGTGTAGTTAACGCATCCGATATTAACTTAAATAAATTCTTGTAACCCTTTTGGTTTTTAGCGAGAATTAATGCATATTTTGGAATTGGATGTCTCCAAACCTCATCCATATCTAAACTCGCATTTAATTCAAAATATGTAACAATCTCTTCTTTATAGAAATTTGTTAACATATGTAAAAAGACTTCTGCTGTTGCATAAGCATCATAAATTGCTCGGTGATGTGCATCTAAATTGACTTTAAAGAACTTCGTTACAGCCTTTAAATTAAATCGTTTTAAATCAGGAATATTACCCGAATCTGTTTTATAAAACCTTGCATGGTTTTTATCTTTTTGGGTTGAGTTATAGTAGTATCTTGCAATATTAAGTGTATCAATTACTGGGAAAATCTCGTGTGATAAATTTAATTTTTTGGATTGTTCATAGATAAATCCAACATCAAATGATGCATTATGTGCAACCAAAACTGACCCCTTAATAAATTCTAAAAATCTAGGTAATACTTTATCTATTGTATCTTTACCTTGAACCATATCATCTGTAATATTGGTTAATCGAATGGTTAAATCAGATAATTTTTCCTCAGGGTCCACAAACTCCTCAAAACGTTCTCCAATAAAACCATTCTTAATTTTATATGCAGCAATTTCAATGATTTTGTCTCTTGTATGTGAAAGACCTGTTGTTTCTATATCAAAGACTACATAGGTTGCATCTTTCAATGAAAAATCATTTGGATAATCAAAAGCTATTTTAAAAGCTTCATCATCCACATAGTCTAATTCAACTCCATAAATCGGTTTAATCTTCTTACCCTTCGTTGCTTTATGTATATCTGGATAAGCATATAACCCATTATGGTCTGTAATTGCAAATGCTTCATGTCCCCATTTTTCAAGTGTCTCAACATAATCTTCTACACTTGTTACTGCATCCATTGGAGATGCTTTAGTATGGATATGAAATTCAATTCTCTTTTCTTTTGCTTTATCCGTACGTTCTTGTTTTTTAGGACGTTCTATTTGATAAAATGCACGTGCAAAAATAACAACTTCCTTCTGGAATGTATCATACTGTGCATCTCCTGAAACTTGAACTACATCTCCTACTTTAATCTCTTTTGCAAGTTGTATGTCCTTAGGTGCTTTAACGAATCTTTTAACCGTAATTGCATCATCTTGATCAAAAATTGAAATAGTTAAAAGATTTGTATTTTTAAGTTCTCTAAATTCATGCTTAAAAACTTCGCCTTCGATTAAAAAGTTTACATCCCCTTTTTCGTGTTTGTATTTATCAAGTTCATAATTTGTTGCAGGAATCTCTTTAATTCCAACAGCTTGAGGAGATGATTTTCTACTGAATGTTGTCTTTTGATCTAAAATGATTGTATCTGGTGTTTTCACAAGCTTTTCTAAAGATTCAAATTGTTCATCAATATATCGGTTTACTTCTTCAGTTACTGGAGTTAATACCTCACTTAGTTTCAATTCAAACGATACATCAATTCCTAGTTGCTTAAAATATCTCATTAAGTCTGGAAAATATTTTTTTAATCCTTTACTGTCTTTATCGATACTAATTGAATATGTACCATTCATAAAGTCAACAGGATAATTTTTAAAAATAAGCAGTGGTGGGAAAAATTCTCCTGCACGGTGAACAACCATTTCAAAATATGCACGGTGATGTGCGGTTAAATCAATTTTCTTATACCTAAATTGATAATCAATTTTTTCTACAATCTCAGGCTTTTTAAAGAAAGTCTCTAATTGATTGATAAACAAACTCATTTGATTGGGTGCGAGTAATTCATCAAATGTAATCATAAACATCAAAGATTTATTTCTTTTAGATACAATGACTTGTTCAAGTTTCGCTGAGTTCATTGGATATGTATTGAGTTGTGCTTGTTGTAAAAATAAATCAAATTTGTTAGACATGTAAACTCCTCATAAAACCATCAATTTTGATAATGCAATTCTCATATAAACAATGACTGCAATCATTCCTATGAGTTGAATCAAACTTGTGTAAAGCACAAGTGCAAATAAACTACCTATAACATAAACAGTGGATACATAAACTGCAATTTTGTATCTGACCTTAAAAGGAATTATAGTGAACGTAAAACTAGATGCTAGAAAACTAATAAAAAGTAATTCAATCACAGTGGATGCAATCAATACACCTAACGAAAAACCTTTAGAAAATACTTGATTATCTTTAACAATCGTATTGATTGCACGCATAAACTTTTGGACATTTAATGTACTATAATCATTGAATTCAAAATCATGAAGACCTAATGATTCATAAGAATAGTACTTTCTATATAGTGTAGAAACACTAAATCTAACACCCTCATCAATAAATGTAATATTTAAACCACTCAATTGTTGACTGGGTGTATTAATTATTCCAATCGTATATGCATCCATAACAAAATACCTGGGTTCATTAAGAGATTCCGAAGGAATCACTAATAAACCATTTTGTATAGAATGGTTTCCGCTTAAATGTTCTCTAAAACTAGACTCTATCGTTTGATATTCATCAACAGATAAACCATCCTGAACCATGACAAATACAGTAAAGGGTAGTATTTGAATCAAAACCAACATAAAAAAGTAAGCCCATACGCGTAACCATGAGTCTTTAAAATATTTGCCAATTTCACTTGGTTTTAACAATCCAGTTTTAAAACGATTATACATTGTCCACTTCCTTTGTATGTTAATTATAACACGGTTAATAATGATAAGTAAGTCTTGACTTTTCCAAATTATTTTAAATCCACAATCTATACGATACATCCATATCTTGAATATATAAACTGCTTATTTTATGATAGAATATAGTTTGGTGATCATATGGATTTAATAACAGCTGAAAAGCACTATAACACGTTAAATAATTACTATCGTAAAAAATATCAAAAGAAAGTATTTAAAGTTGCTTTAAATGCTGGTTTTACATGTCCGAATATTGATGGTACTGTCGCATCTGGTGGTTGTACGTTTTGTTCTTGGATGGGTTCAGGGGATTTTGCAGGTGATAAACATGATCCTTTAAAGAAACAATTTGCACTTGTTAAAGAACAAATGCATAAAAAATGGCAAGATGGTTACTATATTGCTTATTTTCAAGCGAATACAAATACACATGCCCCCTTACCAAGATTAAAAGAAATTTACGAGGAAGCCATCACGCTTGATCCAAATATTGTCATGATTTCTCTTGGAACAAGACCAGACTCATTACCTGATGATGTATTAGACTATCTGGCTGAACTTAATCAAAGAATGCCTGTTCAAGTTGAACTTGGATTACAAACAATCCATCAAAAAACTAGTGATCTAATTAACAGAGCACATGATTTAAAAACATTTGATGATGCCGTAAAAAAACTAAATGCCCGTGGTTTAGAGGTAGTCGTACATATCATTAACGGTTTACCTACTGAGACTAAAGAGATGATGTTAGATACTGTTAAACATCTAAATACATTACCTATTCAAGGTATTAAAATACATATGTTACATCTGATGGAAAAAACAAAAATGGGTTATGATTATTTAAAAAACCCGTGGCACTTACTTACACTTGATGAATATGTAGATATTACAGTAGATCAATTATTATGGTTAAGAAAAGATATTATTGTACACAGAGTTACAGGAGATGCACCTGAAGACATGTTAATTGCACCACTTTGGACAAAGAAAAAGTTTGTTGTATCCAACCAAATTGATAAAAAGTTAAGAAAGTTAAACTTATTTCAAGGTGATTACTATGAGAAAGAAAACAATGGTTGAGTTGTCTCACCAAATCCTATTATCTCAAATTAATAAATCCTCAATCCTAGTGGATGCAACACTAGGTAATGGCTATGATTCATTATTTTTAGCACCATTAGTCAAAGAAATTCACGCTTTTGACATTCAAAAAGAAGCCATTGACACATCCAAAGCATTACTAAAAGATTATTCAAATATTTATTACTATTTAAAATCCCATGTGTATGTGACAGATACTGTACCTAATTATGATGGTGTATTATTTAATTTAGGTTATTTACCTAATAGTGACAAAAAAATTAAAACACATTATGAAACAACACTCCAAGCAATTGATAAATTACACCAGAAACGACAAGGTTTTATTTTAGTAGTTGCATATCCTGGTCATGATGAAGGTCTAATGGAATATGTCGCTCTTCAGTCTTACTTAGATAAAAAAGAAATCTCATATGAAGTACATAAACTACCTCACATGACTAAAAAAGATGCACCTGTCATTTTCTTTTGGAAATATACATCATGAACTTTAATCAAATCATAAAAGAAAATGACTCGAAACACTTGGTTAATTTTGATACTAGGTTTTTAGAGATAAAAAGCAATTGGGAAAAAGAGAATATAAAGCCAAATGTACTGATGCATACTTGTTGTGCACCATGTTCTACCGTTGTTTTAGAACAAATAGCCAAACTTTGTAACTTAACAATCTTCTTCTCTAATTCAAACATTCACCCTATTGAAGAGTATCAACTTCGTTCGTTATCACAAAAAAAATTTATCGATGATTTTAATAATACACACAGTTTAAATGTAAAGTTCATTGAAGACACATATCAACCAAAAACCTTTATTGAAAATGTTTATAAAGAACATTTAGAACTTGAAATTGAAGGTGGCAAACGTTGTAATTATTGTTATGAAATGCGTTTAGACAGAGCTGCATTATACGCTAAGGAACATGGTTATGATTATTTTGGTAGTGCATTAACCCTATCTCCACATAAAAATAGTCAAACAATCAACCAAATAGGCTATGATGTTCAAGCCATCTACAGTGTGTCCTATCTACCTAGTGATTTTAAAAAAAGAAATGGCTTTAAGCGAAGTATTGAAATTTCTAAACAATACGATATATATCGTCAGTGCTATTGTGGATGTGTATTTTCAGCTAAGCAACATGGAATTGATTTAAAAGCTGTTAGATGTCAAGCAATTGATCAAATCCAGGATATTTTAAAGAACTTATAAAAAGAACTTGTTCCCTATATTGAACAAGTTCTATTTTTTATTAAAGTGACTTTATAAGTTTTTCTATTTCATCAACCATTGCATGATTTGGATTAAAATACTTCATTAAGAATTTTAATATGGTTTGTGCTGATTCTTTATTTCTTAAGTATCCTTGTCTCATATTAGCAATCCAATCATTAGACTCTATAAATCTATTTTCTATTCTTCTTTCTAAAACATAAGGATCAATTTGTACGACAGATTCTTTAAATACTTTCGTAAATAATCCTAAAACCAGCTCATATGCATAACTTTGTATAAAGGTTGTAGCAGAAGAAAGTTCGCCTCGTTTTGCTCTTTTTAAACCGATGAGTATATTTGATAATGCTTCATTAACATGATAATCTACATTGATTATTCGTTTTTTAGGTTCAAATCTAGGTCGAATGAGATCTTCATTAAATCCATCTTTTTTGTAATATACTAATCCCTTTGAAAATCTAGCTTGTTGTATTTCTAATTCTGTAAATATTGCGAATTCAGCAAATACACCATCCTCAAACATTACTTTATGCCCGTCATCTGAATTTTTAAAGCTAAATACGATTGTTTTTACTGCTAACCATGATAAGTCACTTAAATATGTTTCCTTTGTGCCTTCCTTAACAATTAAAAAGAAGTCCATATCCGAAAAATTATCCAAACGATTTGTTTCGCTCATACTACCTAAACCTAATAAACATAAGATATTTGGATCTTTTTTTATCGATTCAACTAAATCATACATTCTTGCTTGTGCTAAAACCATTTAAATCCCCCCCCATTTATAATTCCATTATACAAAGTATTACTAAATCACTTTTGATTTTACATCGTAAAGCGTTTCTATATTAAACAAAAAGCATAAGCCTGAAACAACTTATGCTTTTTATCAAAATTATATAATTTCATCCCCACGGAATGCTTTTTCTAGTACTTCTTTCATATCTTTTACCAGTGGAAGTCTTGGGTTAGCTGTAGAACATTGATCTTCATATGCTAAATATGCAAGATTCAAACTTTGCTCCATGAAATCAACTTCATCAGTTCCTTGAGCTTTAAAGCTCATTTGTATCCCAATGGATTGAGCAAGTTCATAACATGCTTTTGCAAACATCTTAACACCTTCTTCTACTGTTTTAGGTTTTAATCCAATAGCGAGTGCTAATTGATAGTACTTTTGATCTGCTTGATAAAATTTATATTTAGGCCATGTTGATAATTTGGATGGCTTTTCTCCATTATACATAATTACATGTGGTAGTAGTATTGCATTAATACGACCATGAGGAATATGATATCGTCCTCCAACCTTATGTGCCATTGAGTGTGAAATACCTAAGAATGCATTACCAAATGCCATACCAGCCATGGTAGATGCATTATGCATCTTTTCTCTTGCTTCAAAATCTTGCCCATTATCAAATGCTCTTTTTAAGTATTCAAAAACCATTTTAACGGATTGTAATGCAAGTGCATCTGTATAATCATTTGCAAGTACTGAAACGTAAGATTCAACAGCATGTGTTAATACATCCATTCCAGTATCTGCTGTTACAGATTTTGGTTGAGTTAATGTGAGTGCAGGATCTACAATTGCAACGGTTGGTGTTAAGGAATAATCTGCAAGTGGATATTTTTTACTTTCTTTTGTATCCGTAATTACTGCAAAAGGTGTAACTTCACTACCTGTTCCACTTGTTGTTGGAATACATACTAATTTAGACATTTTTCCTAATTCCGGATATCTAAATGCACGTTTTCTAATATCCATGAATTTCTGTTTTAAATCGTTAAAATCTACTTCTGGATGTTCATAGAACAACCACATAGCTTTAGCAGCATCCATTGGAGAACCCCCTCCAATAGCAATAATCGTATCTGGTTTAAATGACTTCATAAGCTCATAACCCTTCATCACTGTTTCGATGGATGGATCAGCTTCTACATCACAAAATAACTGATAACTTACATGGTTTCTTCTTAAGGAAAGTTGGTCTGTTACCTTTTTTACATATCCTAAATCAACCATCACACGGTCTGTAACAATGATGACTTTATGAACATCATGCATTTGTCTTAAATATTCAATTGAGTCTTTTTCAAAATAAATCTTAGAAGGTATTTTAAACCATTGCATATTATTCTTTCTTTCCCCTATTCTTTTAATATTCAGTAAATGAATCGCACTGACATTATCAGATACTGAATTACTGCCGTAAGATCCACAACCTAAAGTTAAGGACGGTATAAATCGGTTATAAACATTACCGATTCCACCAAAGGTAGCAGGAGAATTTTCAATGATACGAATAGCTTTTAATTTTAAACCAAATGCTCTAGCGTATGGTTTATGGTTTGTATGAATGACTGCAGAATGTCCAAGTCCATCCAGTTCTACCATTTTTTCAGATAAGTATAACCCCTCATCAAAGTTTTTAGACTTTAAAACTGCTAATACTGGTGATAATTTTTCTCTCGTAAGTGGTTCAACCTCACCTACTGTTGAACAGTTGACTGCAAGTATATTTGTCTTAGGTGATACACTAAATCCAGCCATTTTAGCTATATCAAAAGCACTTTGTCCAACAACTACCGCATTCAGTTTTTTACCATCTGGGAATAGTAATTTTTCAACTAATGCTTTTTCTTCCTTTGTACAAAAATGTACATGACATTGTTTGAATGCATCTAAAACATCTTTATAGATTTCTTCATCAATGATTACTGCTTGTTCTGATGCACACACCATACCATTATCAAATGCCTTAGACATGACAATATCATTCACTGCTTGCTTAATATTTGCTGATTTTTCAATATAAGCAGGGACATTACCAGCACCTACACCAAGTGCAGGCTTCCCACAACTATATGCAGCTTTAACCATTTGATTTCCGCCGGTTGCAAGAATGGTTGATACATCTTTATGATTCATCAATAGATTGGTGTTTTCAATACTTGGGTTTTCTATCCAAGAAATACAGTTTTTTGGAGCCCCTGCTTTTATTGCAGCTTCTTTAATAATTCTAGCTGCTTCTTTACTGGATTGTTGTGCAGATGGATGAAATGCAAAAACAATTGGGTTTCTAGTTTTGAGTGCAATAAGAGACTTGAAAATTGTTGTTGATGTTGGATTTGTTACAGGTGTTACTGCACATATCACACCTACGGGATCTGCAATTTCAGTAATACCTGTTACTGTATTTTCAGAAATGATACCTACCGTTTTTAAATGACGCATATGATTAATGACATATTCAACTGCAAAAAGGTTTTTGGTTGCTTTATCCTCATATACCCCTCGTTTTGTTTCATCGACTGCAAGTTTTGCTAAAGTACCATGTGCATCAATTGCTGCAACAGACACTTTTGCGACAATTGTATCTATTTTTTCTTGAGAAAAAGATAGATACTCATGGAGTGCTTCTTTTGCACCCATGACTAAAGAATCAACCTCGTTTGAGATTATTGTCTTTTTTTCCATGTTGGAATTCTCCTTATTTATTTTTTAGTAACGTTTGTATACCTACATCATACTAAAATAAAATATAAAAAGAAAGTAAAGTTATAATGAACACGTTTTCATTAATTTTAAGTCAATAAATGGCTTTAAATAGGTGTTTTTAAATAGAAAAAAAGTACTTTGTATTCCAAAGTACCTTTTCAATAGATTTAATCTTTATGAATTTTTAACAACAATATTTACAATTTTATTAGGTATTACAATCACTTTAACTATCTCAAAACCTTCTGTATGTCTTAAGACATTTTCATGATTTAATGCAAGACTCTTGACATCAGCCTCTGGTAAATCCTTTTTAATTTGAAGTCTCGCTCTTAACTTACCATTGACTTGTACAACCAGTTCAACTTCATTTTGAACGAGGTAAGCAGGGTCATATATTGGCCATTCAGAGTAAATAAGTTCTTCATGATGATTTAAAATCTCACGGTTTAATTCCTCAGTCATATGTGGAGCAATTGGATTAAGAAGTTTTAAGAATCCACGAACTTGATGTTTACCAATGGATTGTACTTTATATACTTCATTAACAAAAATCATCATTTGAGAGATTGCAGTATTAAAGGCTAACTTTTCATAATCTTCAGTTACTTTTTTGATCGTTTGATGATAAATTGTTTGAAGTTCTGAAACATTGTCTTCCTTGATTTCAAAATCAAACATTCTCCATACTCGATCTAAAAATCTTTTAGCACCTTCTAACCCATCATTACTCCAAGGTTTTTCAGATTCTAAGGGACCCATAAACATTTCAAATAATCTTAAAGCATCCGCTCCATGACTTAAGATAAAATCATCTGGAGAAACAGAGTTCCCTTTAGATTTACTCATTTTAGAATGATCTTCACCTAAAATCATACCTTGGTTCACTAATTTCATAAAAGGTTCTTTAGAACTAACAAATCCCAAATCATAAAATACCTTATGCCAAAATCTAGCATAGAGTAAATGCCCAACAGCATGTTCAGTACCACCTACATATAAATCCACTGGTAAAAACTGATCCAGAACTTGTTTAGCTTCTTGGCTATCTAATGGTAGATATCCTAAATTAGATTTTAAAATATATGCAATATAATACCAACTTGAACCTGCTAATTGAGGCATGGTATTGGTATCTCTTTTATATTTCTTACCATCAATTTCTGGATATAACCAATCTAGTGCATTAGCAAGAGGAGATTCGCCTGTTCCACTTGGTTTAATAAACTCTAAGTAAGGTAATTCAAGTGGTAATTCATCATCAGGAACTAATGATATATTTCCATTTGTATCATATAAAACAGGGAAAGGTTCTCCCCAATAGCGCTGACGACTAAATACCCAGTCTCTTAATTTATATGTATCGTGTCGTTTACCAATTTTTCTAGCTTCCAAATGCGTAATCATTTTTTCAATGGCTTCATCATTATATAAGCCATCAATTATACCTGAATGATGATGAATACCATCCCCAGTAAATGGTGAATCACCTTGACCCTTAATCACTTCAATAACTTCAAGACCAAATTTGATTGCGAATTCATAGTCTCTTTCATCATGTGCTGGAACTGCCATAACTGCACCTGTTCCGTAATTCATTAAACAATAATCTGCAATCCAAATTGGTATCAACTGATTAGTTAATGGGTGTCTAGCAAATGCACCAGTAAAAACACCTGTCTTTGTTTTATCTGCAATTCTGTCTAAATCGGATTTCATTTTGGTTTGATCAATATATTTTTTTACTGTTTCTAATTCATCATCGGATGTAATACTTAATACAAGTGGATGCTCTGGTGATAATACAACATAAGTAACACCATAAATGGTATCCGGTCTTGTTGTAAAGACACTTACAGAATCATCAGATCCTGCAATCTTAAAATCAATGATTGCACCACTGGATTTACCAATCCAGTTTCTTTGCATCTCTTTTAAGTTTTCAGGCCAGTCTACAAGTTTTAAATCGTCTAATAATCTATCCGCATACTCTGTAATTCTTAAAACCCATTGTCTCATTGGCTTTTTAATAACTGGATAATGACCTCTTTCAGAAACCATTTGGCCATTTACTATTTCAATTTCATCATTTGCTAATACAGTGCCTAAACCTTCGCACCAATTGACTTCAACATCTTTTAAAACAGCTAAACCTTTTTCATATAGACGCTTAAAAATCCACTGTGTATAGCGGTAGTATTCAGGGTCTGTTGTTGCGAGTTCTTTATCCCAGTCAACACCTTTACCCATTTCTATAATTTGTCGTTTAAAATTACTAATGTTTTGATATGTAAATGATTTAGGATCTTTACCAGTTGCTAATGCATATTGTTCAGATGGTAAACCAAATGCATCCCATCCCATTGGATGTAATACATTATATCCTTGCATTCTTTTAAAACGAGATACGATATCCGTTGCCGTATACCCTTCTATATGTCCTACATGAAGTCCTGATGCTGAAGGATATGGAAACATATCTAACACATAATATTTAGGGTGAAAACGATCAGTTTTAGTCTTAAACAGTTTTAAGTCTAACCAATGTTTTTGCCACTTCTTCTCTATCTTTTGATAGTCATAATATATCATATGCTTACCTACTTTCTCATACATTCTATTATATAGAATTTAAGAACTCTTTTCAATGATAAAAGCCCTATCTAAAATAAAAAAAATCTCCATTAGGAGATTTAATTTATTTACTATTGATTGTCTTTGATATATGATACCAAGTCATTCACAGTTTTGATGTTTTGTAAAACTTCATCGGAAATTTCAATAGAGAATGCATCTTCTACTGTCATAATCAATTCTACTGCATCAATTGAATCTGCTCCTAAGTCTTCAACTAATCTTGCTTCAGGCTTTACTAAAGCCTCATCCACTGCTAGTTCGTCAACGATGATTTGTTTTACTTTATCGAATACTTCTGCCATGTATAAAAACCTCCTACAGTTTTGACAATTATGTACCTATACATTATAACATAAAATATTTTTTGTCCATCGTTTTGATACTAAAATATTTTTAACATCAAAGTTTTTTTATCACTTTAGCTTTGAACTCTTCTGCTTGTCTATTTCATTAATGTATTCATACATGATATAATATATAACGAAAGTTGAGGAATACAAATGAAATACTTAGTTGGCACTTATACTAAAAATCTATCCGAAGGTATTTACTTAGTTGATGAGGATAAAGTCTCTTTACATATGAGATTATTTAATCCAACTTATTTTACTTTACAAGAAGGTCATTTATTTACAATTGCTAGAGGAGGTATTGAAATATATCAGGATCAAACTCTTGTTTATGAAGATCATTCAGAAGCACATAGTCCCGCACATATTTTCTATGAACCTACATTAGCAATGATATTTACAGCAAATTACCATGTAGGACAAATTTCTACATATAAATTCGATGGTACTCAAACTAAAAAGATTCAAACTCTGATTTATCCTACTGGTTCACATGCACATCAAGTGTATTATGATCAAAAAAGTCAAACACTCTTTGCAGTTGATCTAGGTTTAGATACCGTATTTACTTATTCTGTAGGTGAAAACTTAAAACTTATACCTAAAAAAGAATTAACACTGCATAAAGGCGTTGGACCAAGACATTTAGTAGTTTCAGAAAAAGGATATGTTTATTGTTTAACTGAATATTCGCATGAAATCTATGTCTATAATGAAAAGTTGGATTTTGTTAAAAAATTTAAAACTATCGACAAAAATTTTCCAGGAATTTCAAGTGCTGCTATTCGTTTATCCAATAACCAAAAACACCTTTATGTATCCAACCGTGGATTTGATGCAATTACCCACTTCTTAGTATTAGATGATGGTACATTAAAACAACAAAAGATCTATAACACTCAAGGAAAACACCCTAGAGATTTTAATCTTTCACTTGATGAGTCACATTTAGTTGTTGGTAATATGCATTCTAATAATGTTGCAATCTTTGAAAGAAACTCCAATACAGGAGAGCTAAAGTTTAAGAAAACAATTCCTGTACAAGAACCAAGTTGTATTTTCTTTATTCCATAATACAAAAAACGCCAATTTGATATTGGCGTTTTTTTATACCTACTAAATTATCTTAAAGTTTTTAAAGCTTTTGACCAACCTGTTAATTGACTTACTAACAAGTTCAGTTCAGCATCATGCCATGCACCTGGAGTGAATGTTTGATTTTCAGTTCCTGGATTTGCAAAATCAGATGTAAATGATAGATTAATTTGTTGTTGTGTTAAAGCAATTTGTTGATATGCTAAATGTGCTCTAAATCCAACGATTGCTCTTGCAGCACCTAACCAACCATAACCCACAAATGCTAATGCCTTATTAGCAACTTCTGGTTTTAAGAATTGGAATGCATTTTGAAGTGCTCCTGGTACAACATGATTATATTCTGGTGTTACTAAGATATAACCATCATATTGACTCATTGTTTGACTCCATGAAGTAATTCCCTTGATTTGTGATTCTGTAGGTGTTGCACCTAGGAATGGTAAATCAAATGATTTTAAATCAACTAATTCATAGGTTGAAGCTGTATCGATTGCTTGAACTTTTTCTAAAACCCATTTGGCAACATCTAATCCTGCTCTACCTTCTCTAATAGAACCTATAATAATACCTATTTTTAATGACATATTCGTAAATCTCCTTGTATGTAATATTTTTTTACTATACCTATGATATTACGAATTCGAAATATATGCCAGTGATTTGCTTCGATTTCGAAATAATATTGTGTTAAATCACAAAATTACCATTTTCGAAGACTAATACTTTAGAACCATCATATTTTGTACCAACAATTTTCATATCACTTGAACCAAACATAAAGTCTACATGACTCATTGAGTTGTTATAACCTTTTTTCTCTAATTCTTCAATAGGTGTTTGGTTACCATTTTTAATATTCATTGGGTATGCTCTACCTAATGCCATATGACAGCTTGCATTTTCATCAAACAAAGTATTTAAGAATAAAATATTTGTATTAGATATTGGTGATTGATGAGAAATTAAAGCAATTTCACCAATATATCTTGAGTTTGGATCAAACTCTAATATACTCTCTAAAGCTTCTTTTTCTACCTCAGCATCAAAGTCTACAACTTTACCATCTTTAAACTCTAACCAGAAGTTTTCAATAATTCTTCCTTGATTGTTTAATGGTTTAGTTGCAACAACTTTACCTTGAGTACCAAATTTATAAGGCATTGTAAATGATTCTTCAGTTGGTATATTTGGGTTAAATATAACACCATTACCAGCCGTTTCTGCACCACCAGCCCAAACATGGTCTTTGATGAGTTCAACTACTAAATCCGTTCCTAAACTATTTGTAAAATGAAGAGATTTAAAGTTTGCATCATTTAAGATCTTATTATTTCTACTTAAATAAGCATTATGTTTCTTCCATTCACTAATTGGATCATTATCAATTGTTACACGGCAAGCCATAAAGATTGCATCCCATAGTTTTTCAACCGCATTTCTAACTTGCATATCTGGGAATAGTTTTGCTGCCCAACTAGGATTGGATGCAGCAACAATTGTCCATTGTGATTTATTACCCATTGTATGTTCTCTAAAAAACTGAATAGGTTTCATGGTAGCTACTAAAACATCTTGCATTTTCTTAGAGTCAACTCCAGCTAATACATTAGGAACTGGAGATACAATAGAAATAAATGCTGCGTTATGTTCAACAAAATATTTATATTGATCTATTTGCCAATTTGGCATTTCTTTTAAGTCTTCAGTTTGTGCAAAATCATAAGCATATTTTGAAACTCTTTCATCTGCCCAGATGATATGGACTCTTTTTGCACCTGCAATATACGCTTGTCTAGCGACTTCTCTCGTTAATTCTACAGCCTCAGTTGTTGTTCTTAAAACAACAAGTTGACCCTTTTGCACATTCGCTCCTGTAACAACAGCAAGCTTTGCATATTTTTCTAATAATATATTATTTGGCATGTTTATACCTTCACTTTCTCTATATGTTTTATTATATAATCATTATTTGTTTTTTCTTTGTTTTTTGATATTTCAACAAGCACATAAGGCTCATTTAACAGTTTTTCATATTGTTCATAAGCTTTTGGAAACAATATCAGTTCTACTGTATAATCTGATTCAAATTGAATAAAGGCCATGGTTTGTTTTTGTTTTGTTTCTATGACTTTAACCTTAGTGATACGACCTATAGTCCTTACATGTTCATCTTCTAATTTGAATGACTTAATGTTATATTTTTTATGAAGTTCTTGAATCATTGGATTATGTTTATATTTTATATTAAATCCAAAAACTTCAAATTCTTTTTCTTTGAGTACTTCAAAATCAAATTCAACTTCATTTTTCTCTTTAAAATCTTTAATGAAACTTTCAAATCCAAACGTTTGATAACCCAATTGTTGAATAAGACTAGCTTTTGTCAATCCAAAACCATCAAGTGCATGACTATAAATTAAGGATTCAACGACTTTTTCATTTAAGGTATCGTGTGTTCTTTGTTTAAAGTCCTGATAGTCCACAAAGGGTTTTTCACCTCTAATAACTTTAATTTTTTGAACCAATGAAGGTCCAATACCTTTAATCATGGTAAGGGGTGCAATTAGTGTTTGACCCTTAACAATGAATTGATCAAGACTCAGGTTGATATCGGGTGGTAACATATCGATACCATTTAAATGAAGTGTTTCCATATAAGATTTAATAAGTTCACTGTTTTGTGCAACATTCGTCATTAATACAGCCATAAATGATGCTTTATAATGTGTTTTTAAATATGCCATTTGATACGCTAATAATGCATATGCAACACTATGGCTTCGATTAAATCCATAATCTGCAAAGCGTTCAATCGCATCATATATCTTTTCAGCCAAATGAGCGTCTTTTCCATTTTCATTCGATCTTTGAATGAATCTGATTTTCTCACTTTCTATCACTTCACGAACCTTTTTAGAAATAGCTCTTCTAATGATATCTGCCTCAGCATAACTAAATCCAGCAAACTCATTTAATATTTTCATGATTTGTTCTTGGTAAATAATGATTCCATACGTTGGTTTTAAAATATCATCAATGGATGGATCTAATCCCTCATATGGTTTACCATGTAGTCTTTCAATATATTCATCAATAAATATCATTGGACCCGGTCGGTATAATGCGAGTAATGCAACAATATCCTCAAATTTATCTGGTTTCATTTTTCTTATGGTTTGTCGCATACCAAATGATTCTAATTGAAAGATTCCATCCACATCTCCATCTTTTAATAATTGATATGTAGAGGGATCATCAAGTGGAATATCACTTAACTTAATCGGATAGTTTTCTAGTTTTAAAACATCTTCTATAATACTTAAGTTCTTTAACCCTAAAAAATCAATCTTTAAAAATCCTAACGCTTCTAAATCGGATGCTTCCAATTGTGATTGTAAAACTTCTTTAGGTCCAGTCATTAATGGAATATGATGGCTTAAATCTTCATGAGAAATTATTATACCCGCAGGATGTGTTCCTGTTTGTCTTGGTAAACCTTCAATCGACTTTGAAACTTGAATCAAATCAACAGCTTCAAAATCGGTATCATCTAAATGATTATTGATATAACTCTTTAGAATTGCTCCTGCTCTTTGTGAATCAATTTTCATGATTTTAGCAATATCTCTGATGGATGATTTTTGTGCAAATGTTGTAAAAGTAGATATAGTTACGACATGCTTTTTCCCATATTTATGCATCACATATTCGATAACTTTATCTCTTTTATGATCTGGGAAATCTAAATCAATATCTGGCATGGTGCGTCGATTAATATTTAAAAATCTTTCAAATAATAAATCATATTGAATTGGGTCAACTTCTGTAATTCCTAAACAATATGCAACTAAACTTCCTGCTGCACTTCCTCTTCCAGGTCCAACTAATATATCGTTTGTTTTAGCAAACCTGACAAAATCATAGACAATTAAAAAATAATCATCATACCCCATTTGATGTATCACATCAAGTTCATATAACAATCGTTTTTGATATATCTCTATGGATGCATATTGTTGTTTAGATAATCTTTTTTTAAGTCCTAATATTGATAATGCACTTAAATAATCCTTACTCGTTGTATCTTTTACAGTAGGATATTTTGGAAGGTCAAATGTTTGATGAACATAATCATATGTTGTTTTACCAAACAACCTATCCATATGTTCAAACATAAAGCCATAGTCCTTATACAATTTTCTTAATTCGAAAGCATTCATGAATGCTTTCGATGAAATCTCTTCTACATATTGCGTATTTTCAATACTTTTTAGAATATCATAACTTCTTTTTTCTTCTTGTGATGCATAGTTCATTTGATGTGTAGGTAATATGAATCGTTTATATGTCTTAGCTATTTCATAAAATACATGAGATATTTGATTAAACTCATGTTGAAGCGATAAACCAAAGTGTATCGTAGGTATTAATTTGATGATTTTTAAAACTTTATCTTTTAATATATCAATATCTGTTATGTCATTAAAGATAGGTTGTATACTTGGTAAAACAAGCGTGACTTGTTTTAATTCATCCAGTAAATCGTCGATTTCTAAACGAGAATTCATTGAAATTAAACTTGATAAATAGATTAAATGTTTGAGCTCAGTTGAATCTTTGGCATAGCATAAAAAATCAACCAAACTTTCTTCTACCTTTAAACTTAGTCTCATTCCTATGATTACAGGAATTTGATAACTTTCTGATAATTTTAATGCTTTATATAAAGCATGAAGATTAGCATCATCTGCAATTCCAACAAAATCCCAACCACTTTCTTTGGCAAGCTGAAACAAACGTTCAAGTTTAAGCGTTGAATTCTTCATGGAGTATTCACTTTGAATATACAGACTACCTACCATTAATCAATAACCTCATATACCTATTATACATTAGTAAAAAAGGATAATTCTATCCTTTTACTATTTTAATGCAAATCGCATACCCATTTCTTTAATCATTTGTTGTTCTTTTGTTGATGGCGTTGAATTAATCTTGATACCTTCTTCAAATAAATTAAGTCCAAGACCTTTAACTCTGTCTTGCCAATAATCCATCCATTCACCTTCACCCCAACCATATGAACCAAAAATTAATAGTGGTTTATCACCTAAAATAGGTTCTACATCATCATACCAAGGTAAAAATTCTTCAGGTTCTAATTCTTCAATTCCCATTGAAGGACATCCAATTGCAACCTTATCATAATTTAATACATCATCAGGTAAACAATCATCAATCTGTTTTAAATCAGCTTCGACACCAGCTTCTAAGATACCCTCATGTAATTTTTCAGCCATGATTTCTGTATTTCCTGTACCAGTCCAATAAACAACAAGTATTGCCATAATATGCACGTTCCTTTTTCTTTCTTCATACATATTATACTAGAATTGTATTCTTTTTTCACGCTTTTTCTTATAGATATAGAATAATGATATACTTCCCACGATGACAATAAACCCACCCATATATGTTAAATACAAGTAAATATCATCATTTGGTAATACAGTAATCATAACCTTTTCTTCATGATAGTTCCCCGAACTATCATAGACATAAGCAATCACTTCATAATGACCTTCTTGATGTGTTGGAATATACCCTGGTGTAAATTTTAAAAGATGTGTAATATCACCATCATAATTATCTGTTACCAAAAAGAAATCAGGAAGATAAATTTTATCTCCTACCTTTAATTCTTTCATGGATACATGTATGATGGGTGCTTCATAGTCCTTAATATGGATATAGAGTTGATTGGTACCTATGTTTTTGGATTGATCCATAATTTGATATGTTACTTTATATAATCCTATGTTTTGATAATCAACAGTTCCAGTTATAACAATATCTACGATATCTAAATCCAAATCATAGTTATCAGAGACACTCTCAACATATTCTAGTAAATCAACTGGTTCACTAAAAACGGATATAAACACTTGCACATTTTTTAAAATGAGTTCTGGTGAGATATCATCTTTTACATGAATATCTACAAAGATACTGGTTTGATTCAAAGATGCATCACTGACAATGATTTGAACCTGATACGCTCCTATTTCTTGATAGTTAACATGTTCATCCTTAATCATCATTTTAAGTGTTTTATCGTAATTATCAGTCACTTTATATAAGGATTCATAGAGTGGTTTATAAAAGTTTGTAACCTCAATCAACGTAGGACCCTCAATGGTTGGACTCACTCGGTCAAGAACTTTAATAATCACTGGAAATATGGTTTCGTTTTTAGCCAAATCCTTAACCGTTACAATCACACGGTAGCTACCTATTTTAGACATGTCAACTGTCCCTGTTTTTGAAAACTGTAATTCACTTAATTCATTATAATTATCTGTCACTTTTAAATACTCATAGACATAAGGCTCTAATGTGTTCACATCCACTATGATTTCATGCATTAATTCCACAACAGGTGCTTCTAAATCTTTGATGTGTATTGTTAATTTAGATATTCCTGTTTGTCCACTTTGATCTTTGACTTGATAAAAGACTTCATAAGTACCTAAAAAGTTTGAATCTATATAACTTATGATTTCAACATCAGCTACATCCATACTATCTTGATTGTCGGATACATTTAAAATATAACTTCTAAGTTCATCAAGTGTAATCGTATCATGTACATTATAAGTCATACTCTGAGTCTTTAAAATTATTTTTGGTGCTTCTAAATCTTCAATTTGAACATCAAAAACTAAAGTTGTTTGATTGAGTGATTGATCGGTTACAATGAGTTTTCCTGAATAAATCCCACTTTTTTGATAATTGATACCTGTATCAATGAGCTCTATTTTTAATGCTTTATCATAATTATCTTCAAAGGTAAAAAATTTATCAATCAAGATCATTTCATTCACTTTAATTATAACCGATGTTTTTTGTTTAATTATGGGTCTGATTGAATCTATGATGCGTACATTTGTTTGAAATACCGTTTCATTTAAGGATTGGTCTGTAACACTAAAACTAATTCGATAAGTACCAATTTGATTATATATCACATCATTTGAGCGAATGTTGACTAATAAATTAGTGTTTGGGGTATGGTTATCACTTATGAGTAAGTAACTTAGATAATCTGGTGGCTTAGAAAAAACCTCTAAAACAATTTCTTCTCTAAGCGTAACGATTGGAAAAATCAAGTCTTTGACAACAAATTGGATGGATTCTGTAGATTCAAACCCATATGTTGGAAAATGTACACGGTAATAAACAGTGTAGGTTCCAACATGTTTCGTATTAATCACTTTGAACGTTGTATGGTTAACCTCATATTCATAATACATGAGTGGGTCATCGATGCGTTCATCATCAATATATAAACTAGCGTAAGGTTCATACTTATAACTTTCAAGTGAATCATTTAACGGTATAATTACCTCCGTTTGACTCCATATAATTGCAACATTCAAGAGTAACGATAAAATCTGCATAATATATCACCTCAATACATAATATGGATTTAAGTGATTTTTGACTTTTATTAAAAAAGAAGTGAACGTAATTTCATACGTATCACTTCTCTACATAACTTATAACTCAGAAACTAATTGATCATAACTCTTTGATTTTTCAGCCATAAATTGGTTTTTATATAATTCAAAGTATGCACCTCTTTTTTCTAAGAGTTCTTCATGTGTTCCCATTTCTGTAATTTTTCCTGTATCTAACATCACTATTAAATCAGATTCTACAATTGTTGATAATCTGTGAGCAACAATTAAACTCGTACGACCGTTTAATAAAGACTTGGTTGCATCTTGAATTAAATGTTCCGCCTCACTATCAATCGATGAGGTAGCCTCATCTAAAATTAAAATTCTAGGGTTTGCTAAAATAGCTCTAGCAAAGGAAATGAGTTGCTTTTGTCCCATTGATAGAAGGTTACCACCTTCACCAACATTCGTATCATATTGTTTCTCTAACTTTTCAACGAATGGATGTAATCCTATGGATTTACTTGCAGCAATAACTTCCTCATCTGTTGCATCAAGTCTTCCATATCGAATGTTTTCCATAATCGTTGTTGAAAAAAGATGTGGCGATTGTAAAACATAACCTAATTTTTCATGTAACCAAGAAATACTTCTTTCTCTATAATCGATACCATCTAGAAGAATTTCACCTTCAACAGGTTCATAGAATCTAGAGGTTAGATTCACAATTGTTGTTTTACCACTACCTGTATGTCCTACTAATGCAACACTCATACCTGCTTTAATCTTTAAATTAAACTGGTCTAAGATAATTTCATTTTGATTATAGTAAAATGTTACATTTTTAAACTCAATATCACCTTTAAGTTCTTCCCAGTTTTCTTTCTTTTTATGAAACCAATCTCCATATTTAGATACAACATCCGGACGGTCTTGAATTTTAGATTCTGTATTAATTAAATCAAGTATTCTCTCTGCTGATGCTTGCGCTTGTTGGAGTTGTGACACAAAGTTTGAAAGATTAATGACTGGGTCAAAAAAGCTTACTGTTGAACGTATGAATAAATAAAGTGTACCAATTAAAATCATTTCGTTTACTGTAAATATAGTTCCTGTATACATAATAATTGCAACAAATAAATAACATGCCATCAAAAGTACTGAAGTATACATCGCAGAAAGTCCGTTTGCTTTAACACTCGCCTTATACATCTTTCCAGCAACTTGACTAAAATCATATAGGTTATCTTTTTCAATAACTAGTGATTTAGATGTTTTTGCCCCATGGAAGCTTTCACTATATTTAGCTGTTAGCTCCGAGTTAAAATGTCTTGCTTGACGATGTCTTAATAAAACTTTCTTTCTAAATAGAAGTGTTACTAAAAACATTGTTGGTAATGCAATTGTTACAATCAAAGCTAAATAAAAATGATAAATATAAAGAATTGTTAATGTAAAAATCATTAATAACACAGACCAAATTAAATCTACAAGTCCCCATGATATGATATTAGATAATCTTCTTGCATCACTTGTCATACGTGCCATGATCCACCCTTGTGGTGTTTGATCATAATATGAGAATGGTAATCTTTGTAGTGTTCTAAATGCTTCTTTTCTCAGTGTATAGTTCACACGTGCCTCAATTTTACCACCTTGATAAATAAATCCCCAAACCCCTAAACCAAATCCAATAGCAAGTGCTATATTGATAATTCCATATAAATCAAAGAATTGATAGTTACCGTTGGTTATAAATTCATCCAGTGCGTATTGGGTTAGTACAACCGTTAAAGCGTCTAATAACGCTAGAAATACTGCACAACTAATCATAATAATAAAACTTGCTTTATCTCTTAGGATAATTTTTAACAATTTACCCCAAATTGGAAGTTTGATCTTTTTTAATACATCTTCTTGATCTTGATCATGCATGCGATTCACCTTCCTTAATCATATCTAAAAATTCTTTTTCTAATCGACCTTGGATACCCCAAAGTTTTTGATAGAGACCTTCCTTATGTGCAAGTTCTTGATGTTTTCCAATAGCCTCAATTGTTCCATCGTTTAACACAATAATTTGGTCTGCTTCTTTTGCTGTTGTAATACGGTGTGTGATGATAATATTTGTTGATTTAAATGTCTTTTCATTCAATGCTTGACGAATCATCATATCCGTTTTATTATCAACAGCAGATAATGCATCGTCAAATACTAATATCGGTTTTTCACTAACTAAGACACGAGCAATAGCAACTCTTTGCTTTTGTCCACCAGATAGTGTGGTACCTTTTTCACCCACCATGGTTTCATAACCGTTTTTAAATGTGTGTATATCTTTTTCTAATGCAGCTGTAACTGCTGCTTTTTTAATTTCTTCATCCAAAGCATTTCTATTGGTAATTGATATATTTTCATACACACTTCGAGAATATAAGAACGGATCTTGTAATACAGCTCCAATATATTTTCTAATATGTTGTTTTTTAATGTCTTTGAGCTCAACACCATCTACGGTAATTGAACCTTCATAAGGATACATACGCATCAAGATATTAATAATCGTTGACTTTCCACTTCCGGTTTTACCGATAAATGCAACCGTTTGACCCGGTTTGATTTCAAATGTTACATTATTTAATAAATATTTATGATCATCATCAAATTTAAAACTTACATTATTAAATATAATATGACCTTTAATTTCAGGTTCTAATTGACCATCTTCTTCAAATTCAGTCTTTTGATCTAAAATATGATTAATTCTTCCAATAGCAACAAACGCTTTTGTAAATTCATTGATTAAACGACCTAAACCACGAATTGGCCAAACAAGTAACCCAATTAACATAAGTGATGCAATAAAGCTTGCTCCATCCATTATTCCTTCTCTTACATAATGAATACAAAGGATTGTAATAATGGCATATTGTGACATAGATACAAAATCCATTGAACCCCAATAGATGGCAACAACTTTATTTGCTCTAATGTTACTCTTCGTATATTGCAAGTTTTTAACTTCCATTTTTTCCAATTCATAAGGTTCATTAGCAAATGCTTTAACAACTTTATTACCACTGACATTCTCTTGAATGACAGTCATCATGCTAGATTCATCTTTTTCTACTTTATCAAATATTTTTTCTATCTTCATAAAGTAGAATAATGAAGAAACTGCATAAAGTGGAATAACCCCTAAACAAATCCACATAATGGTTTGATTAATATAATACATTTGGAAAACTCCACTTAACAACGATGCAACAAGTCCTACCAATTGCATCAATTGTAATACGATAAATCCTGTAGTTGTTTCTACATCGGATGTTACTCTTTGGATTAAATCTCCACTATCTGAGTTATTGTGATACTTATAACTTAAGTTTTGAATGTGATCATATAACTTAACTCTTAAGTTTTTAGCAATACTTTCTTGAATACGTCCTCTAAGATAGAGTTCAAAATACATCATCAAGTATCTAAAAGCTTGAAAGAATATTAAAGTTATGGCTACATATAATGCAATTTCAATAACTGTTTGTCCACTTTGAAAGAAATCAGTAACAAATCCTGGAAAATTGACTGGATTCATATCTATATTGACTGGATCAATATAAACATAGAGTGTACGAATTAAGTATTGCGTAAATAAAGGTACATAAGAATATGAAAATCGGTGAAATATAGTTAATATAAATAATACAATATATCCCCATGTATGTCCTTTAGTTAATTTGAGTAATGATATAAATTTCATGTTGCGCTCCTTATCATGTGCGTAAAAATAAATAAAAACGAGGTGTTACCCTCGTCTATAAATGCACATAAAAAAATATACATGAATGAAGGGTAACCATAAAAAATTCACCTTCATTATAGTCTTAAACTGCTAGTTTAAGCCACCTATAATGAATAGTATCAAAGTGTTTTTTAACATCAACTTTACCTCCTATTCATTTTATTTAGTTAAAATTATTAACTTGACCATATTTATTGTATCACAAGAAAAATATATTTCAATACTCAGTTAGCGATAAATCGCGAATTTTTCGATAAATTAAGTGTCCCATTTGAGTAGCATCTTTATAAAAGCCATGTGCTTTGAAATTTTCTAATGATTCTTCGTACCAAAAATGTAGTTGATCAATCATATCAGGTAAATCATTTATTTTCATAATTTGATTTTTAATAAAACTTGTTGTTGTAAGTCTTCTTGAAAAATATTTCTCATTCAAATAAGAACTCATCAAATTCATTTGAATATTATCTTTATACTTTTGAGAAGATATAAGTTTTTTTAATGCTTCTTTATCACCTATCTTATTTAGAATTTGGATGGATAAATTATAGAAGTTAATATCATATAGTTCTAAACCTTGAATGATTGGATATGCTTCTTCATATGAACCATTTAAAAAATGATATCTTGCTAAAACGTATTTTTTCTGCTCATCTTTTAAATGGAGTGATTTATCTAACATGTATTCTAAATTTTCAAGTGTTATAAACTGAACCAAATATACTATATAATCGTATTTAAGTTCATGGGCAATATGATAATACTCATGATCAATTAAGTATGCAACCACTTGTTCATAGTTTAATAGAATAAAGGGATGATTGTTCATTTTGGTTGCTAACATAATTCTCATTTTCATCATCAAGCATCCTAAATAACAATCCATCTTATAGGGCATGTCCAAATTCAGAACACTAAAAGCATCCTTTAATCGTCCTTCTTTTGTTAGTAATAATGCCATACTGTATAAAAATAATTTGAGTTCTTTTGTATTTAAGTTTTTAATATAAGGCATTAATTCCATATACTGCTTTTTCGCACGTTCAACCTGATTTGTTATAGTTAAGTACATTAATTGATTCAGTTTAGATTTATAGTCTAAACCACTCATAAACTTTAAGTCTACTTGAATGGGTTCATCATAAAAATGTTTATTAATAATAAAGTCTATTATATCTTCTTCCAATCGACTTGGTTTTTCTTTTAAATCAACTTTAAATTTTTCTTCAAATAATGCAATATATTTATCACTAGGGTGTATTAAGTTATTTTCTACTTTAGATAAATAACTTACACTACAAATACCTTCGGCACCTTCTTCAAGCGTTAATCCCATCTCTTTTCTGTGATGTTTGAGAATAGAACCAACATCTTGTTGCATTGTCGGTAAATGTTTTCTTAACCTTAACTGATTTTTAATAAAGCCAATATGAATATACATGATTTTTCCTCTTTTTTCGTTATAAAATTAGCCGTGTTGTATTATAGGTGAGAAGTCTTTATAAATCTTATGGAATTTTCCTAAACCAATAAAGTATTCTAAATGAGTAATGTAAAAAAAATACTTAAAAGTTAAAATATTTAAGGCTTTTCAAATAAAAAGATGTAAGTTTTCTTACATCTTTATGCCTTCAATGGCTTCAAATAAGTGTTTTTATAGTATTTACATACATCTTTCATCTGACAAACATCGCAATTAGGTTTTTGAGCCTTACAATGATATCGTCCAAAAAATATCAGTTGATGGTGTAACTTATGCCACATACTTTGATCAAAAAGTTGATTTAACTTCATCTCTGATTGATATGCATCATCACTCTCATCTGCTAGTCCTAGTCTTTTAGAGATTCTTAATATATGCGTATCTACAGCTAAAGCTGGTATACCAAAGGCATTGGATAAGACAACATTTGCTGTTTTTCTTCCAACTCCAGGTAAACTTTCTAAGTCTTTTCTCTCACTAGGTACAACACCTTGGTGATTTATGACAAGTAGTCTTGAAAGTTCAATGATATTTTTAGCTTTTGTTTTATATAGCCCAATAGATTGAATCAAACGCATTACATCTTGGATATCAGCATGCATTAAATCATTGGGTGTTGGATACTTTTTAAAAAGTTCTTTTGTTACTTTATTAACTGCTATATCTGTTGTTTGAGCACTTAACACAACAGCAACAATTAATTCAAAGTGATTGGTAAAGTTGAGTTCTGCTTTAGCATCAGGGAAAAGTTCTTCTAAATAATGACTAAAGAATATACGCTGACTCTTTGTCATTAAATTGCCTTAAATATATCATCAATCGTACGTTCTGCTTTTTCATCCGATGGATGTTGATTCAGTTTTTGTTGATTGAGATTTCTTTCTAAAAATTTGATAGAGAATCTCCCCGAATGACCAATCGTCTCAATTTTAGAAATAATACTTTCATGTGTATAAAGATTTTGTTCATACCATGACTTTATAATTTCTAATTCTGAACTTGATAATGACTTACCTAATAAATGTTCACAACGCTCAATGGTTTCACCAATTTTAGTCTGAACACGTTCAAATTCAATTTGTTTTAAGTCTGCTTGATAAAGATCTGTAATTTTTTGAAAGGTTCCTGAAACATCAAAGACTTCTACTTCTTTTTCATTTCTAGTTTCAAGTGATAAATTTAAAAATCCCTTAGAAATTAATTTATCAACTGCTTTTCCTATATCATCAGTTGATAATTCTATTTTTCTTGAAATGCTCGTGATTGAAAAAACCCTTCTTTTATACATTTGAAATAGTGTTTTTAAAATCACCAATTCATTTGGAGAAAGTTTCAATCGTTTACACTCTTTAGTTAGTAATGCATCAATTTCTAAAAAATTGTCTTCAAATAACTTTTGAATCATTTGACGCTCCCTTTACAACTTTACTTAACGCTTCTCTTGCAGCATTTTGTTCTGCTTCTTTAGTAGATGAACCCATGCCAATCCCTAATAAAATACTATCTTCTAAATGTACTTCAGATCTAAAAATTGGTTTATGAGAAGGTCCTCCCACTTTAACCGTTTTATACGTAATACTTTTTCTTTCTAGTTGAATCATTTCTTGAAGTTGTGTTTTATAATCTTTAATACTTTCTACAAGTTTTAAATGTGGAATAACTAATCGATTAAAAACCTCTCTTGTAACTTCTAAACCTAAATCAATATATATAGCAGCAAACAACGCCTCAAAAGCATCTGCTACCATACTTTGTTTAGCCTCTGTTTCACCATTTCCTAATTTCATATATTTAGGCAAATCAATTTCACAAGCATAGAGGTATAATGCCTCTTCTCTAACACTTTGAGCTCTTTTTTTGGTTAGAACTCCTTGATCTCTTTGATCTTTATGGTATAAGTAATCACTCATTAAAATCTCGATAACTGCATCTCCTAAAAATTCTAAACGCTCGTTATGATCTACTTGATTTTCATGTGCATAAGATGTATGTGTGAGTGCCATTTCATATAATTTGATTTGTTTGGGTTTAATATTTAATTTTTCAAACAACTCATTCATTCTTACTACCTAATGCTTTCTTCACTTTATTAATAACATCAAATTCAACCATTTGCTTGGCTTGTCTGATGGCGTTCATAAAAGCGTATCGTTCACTTGAACCATGTGCTTTGACAACTACATGCTCAAGTCCAGCAATTAAAGCACCACCAACTTCATCTGCAGACATCGCTTTTTTAAAGTTCTTTAATTGTTTTTTCATGAATAAGACAGCTGCTAATTTAGAGATTAAACTTGATTTAATCTCTCTTTTTAAGATTGTACCCATTGCTTTAGCAGTACCTTCCATCGTCTTCATTACAATATTTGCTGTGAAACCATCTGAAAGTAATATTTGAGCATCACTTGTTAAAATTTCTTTAGGTTCTAAGTTACCATAAAAGTTTATACCTTTATGTTCACTTAATAGATTAAATGTTTCAACATCAATCTCTCTCCCCTTACCTTTTTCAGTCCCAATATTAATGAGTCCAACAGAAGGATTCACTTGTCCATATACTTCTTTTAATACAACGGTTGAAAATACTGCAAAATCCACTAAATGCTCAGGTTTTGCATCAATATTTCCACCAGCATCTAAAAGAATCGTCGGTTTACCTTGAACCGATGGAATCATCGGTGCAATAGCAACCCTACTCATTTCTTTCATAGGTCTAATTAAGAAAAAAGATGAAAAAATCAGTGCTTGTGTCGGTCCTGCAGATACTATACCATCAGCATGTCCTTCTTTAACAAAGTTCATAGCCATAATCATGGATGTATCTTTATCGTTTCTTAATGTATTTCTACCAATGTCTTTAACCCCCATGTCAAAGAACTTTGGTGCATGTACTGTATATAATCTTTCATGCGTTACCAAATAGGGTTTCATCAGTTCTAAATCACCAAAAAGTGTTAGTTTTAAGTTTGGATATGCTTTTAAAGCATCCAAACTTCCTAATATAATTTCTTTTGGTGCTAAATCTCCACCCATTGCATCGATTGCTAAATGAATCATAGTATACCTCCATCATCTAATAATGATTATATCACTAACTTGTTAATTCTATTTTTTAAATACGGATATTTTTCGAGTTGTTTGGCATATCGTGCTGCATCTTTACGAACTCTTTTTAAAATATCTAAATCTTGAATCATATCAATGAATTGATATTTTGTTTGTCCACTTTGTATAAAACTAGAAAATATACCTGGACCTCTTAATTTTAAATCATATTCACTTAATAAAAATCCATCCTCTGTTGATACTAAAAACTCTAATCGATCATGGTCAGATTTATCTGTTACTAAATAACATTTTCCTAATTTTTTTCCTCGACCTACACGACCTCTTAATTGATGTAATTGAGATAATCCAAAGTTGTTTGCACCCATAATAAATATTTTTGTCGCATTAGGAACATCAATCCCTACCTCAATCATCGTGGTTGCTAGCAATACACCTTTAGGATTTAATATAAATTCAGCTAAGATTGTATCCACCTCAGATGAATCTAGACGTCCATGTATAACATAAAGATGTTCATGTTCTAATTCATTTCTTAAAATATCTAACATCGATTCAATTGATGGACCCTTTAATCCTTGTTCGATTAAAGGTGTTACAATAAATGTTTGTTCATTTATAGATTGAGACTCTTTAATCAACTTAATAATTTCATCTATGGGTTCATCATAGAAAATCATTGTTTGTATCGGTAGTTTATGTTTAGGTTTTTGTTTAATGTTACTAATTTCTAAATCTCCAAAATACGAAAGTGATAAACTTCTAGGAATAGGCGTAGCTGTTAAATAAAGTGTATCTTTTGTTACAGATTTTTTAATCAGTTGATCTCTAATTTCTACACCGAATTTATGCTGTTCATCAATAATGACTAATCCTAAATTTGAAAACTCAACACTTAAACCTAAAATATGAGTACCAAAAATAACTTTATATACACCTGTTTGAATATCTTTTAATATTTGATCTTTTTGTTTAGACTGCGATGTAATAAATACAGATAGAATATCCGGATACAGTTTAGTAAAATTTTCATAGTGCTGTTTAGCAAGTATTTCAGTAGGTGCCATCAATGCTGATTGATATCCGGCATTGATCATACCAAGCATCCCTATAAATGCAACATTTGTTTTACCTGTACCCACATCGCCTTGAATCAGACGGTACATACTCACTTCTTGTTTAAAATCTCTAAAGATGTCATTGACTGCTTCTTGTTGATCAAGTGTTAATTGATAAGGTATTCTTCCAATCATTTCTTTTATCCATTGAATTTGATATTCAATAGATTTTCTAGGATGTTTAGGTGTTAACTGATGTAGATATTTTAAAGAATGAAAGAAGGCTTCTTCGACTTTAAAACGATATTGTGCTTTTTTAAGCATTTCCATAGAAGATGGAAAATGTAGATGATAATATGCTTCTTTTCTTTGTATAAGTTGATATTTTTGAATGATCTCATCTGGAAGTGTTTCAAAAATATCAACAACTTGTTCATCAAATATTGTTTGAATGATATTAGAAACAACTTTATCATGTAATTCATCAATTTGATAAATAGGTTTTAATATCGGTGTTTTAATATCTTTTGTAATAAAACTTACTAAAAGTTCATTTTTGAAGAAATTATATTTACCTTTGACTAAAACCATTTGATTAACTTGTAGTTCTTTTTCAAGGTATGGACGTCCAAATATCGTTAACTCTACAATAGAATTTTCTACCTTCAACGGATATTTTAAGACAACCACTTGTTTTTTAAATCGTTTAGGTGCATCTGCAATATATCCTTGTAGTGTAACCTCATCACCATGTTTTAAATCCTTTAAATTTTGTACAACAAAATCTTCATATGATTTGGGTACATATGAAATAAGGTCATATGTATTCCATATGCCTTTATATCTAAAACTTCTTAAGATTTTAGGTCCCACACCATGGATATCTTTTAGATCTTTATTCATATTTTTATTATACCACCATGATTTAGAAATCTATTGATGGTATATTAATCTAGTGAAATATTAAGTCCTGCTGTATAACCTGTTGAAAAAGCAGATGTAATATTAAAACCACCTGTATACGCATTAATATCCATCACTTCTCCACAAAAAGAGATAAACGGATTCATTTTTGAACGCATGGTTTTTGGATCAATTTCTTTAACTGTTACACCTCCATTAGTTACAAATGCAGCAGGAAATCCTCTTGTTGTATAGATTGTCATTGGAAAGTTTTTTAATAGTTTTAAGTAATTTGTATCTTCTGATTTTAAGAAATCTATCAGTCTTTTAGGTATGTTATGCTCTTTAAATAAATCATCTAAACCATCTTTTGCAGCCTCAAGTTGATTTAAAGATACCTTTGGCATAAAATCAATTGCAACCTTTACAGGTGTATCTTTTTCTTCTAACATTTCTAATATATAGAAACTCGCTCTTAATGCTGCTGGACCTGATAATCCGAAATGGGTTATCAGTAAATCATGAGTAATTGTTTTTTTAACTTTCGTTTCATTTTTATAAACCATCAATGAAACATCTTTAAAAGATAATCCTTGAAGTGTTTTTTCATGGATAAATTTTTCATTGGATACTAAAGGTACTTCCGCAGGTATTAACTTTGTAATTTCATGACCCACACTTTTAGCAAACAGATGACCTGAACCATCTGAACCAGTTTGAGGTAATGTGATACCTCCTGTTGCAATAATTAAGTGTTGATAAGGTATTTTTTGATCTTCCAGTATAACCAGTTTATGGGATGCGTCAATATCTTTGACATAGGCATTGAGTAACACATTTATATTTAATTCTTGGATACGTCTAATAAGAGCGTCCACAATATCTTGAGCTTTATTACTTACTGGAAACATACGTCCATGGTCTTCTTCTTTTAATGGGCAATTCATTTTAGCGAAAAAAGCCATAATATCTTTAGGTCCAAAAGTATGTAGTGTACTATATAAAAATTTACCATTTTTTGGAATATATGTAATACATTCATCAACTTCCATATTTGCAGTGACATTACATCGACCACCACCGGTTAATTTCATCTTAGTTCCTAGTTGTTTACCACGTTCAATTAAGAATACATCTAAGTTTTTATGGTTTGTTTTGGCACTTATTGCAGCCATCATACCTGATGGTCCACCACCAATAACGATAATGGGATTCATATGCTTCACCCTTTCTATCCACTATTATATAAGATTTCCTATAAATATTGGTTTTCTTTGAATCTTTATGTTGTTCATACGTTTTTTTAAATATCATATTAAATAAATAGAGACACTTAACATCTAAGTGTCTCTATACGAAATAGTTTTTAAATCCTGTATTTAAAATGATGGATTAAGTCGTTTTAACATCGTTTAACATGAGATTTAATTGTGCCATCACAGATTGTTCAAAACTAGCATATGGCGTACCTCTAAAGGTTTCGCTATCTGGATAATAATCCAAATATGCACGAGACCAATTGTTTAACCATTCATCATCACCTTCATACGTTGTAATCTCTAAGTATGTATTATAAAGAGGTGTTGAATATCCAACTACAGATGCATTCTCATATGCATTTGCAGGGTCTAAGAAGAAATCAATAAATAAATGTGCTAAATCTGTGTTTCTAGCTTTTGTAGGTATGACAAATGCATCCATAAATGCCATTGTATTTTCAGGAATATAGATATCATATAATTTTTCATCATATGCCATACCTTCATCTAAATCTACATAAAGCATATCCAAAAAGTCACCTGTCCAAACGAATGCCAAGTCTAAATTATTAGCTTGGATATCTTTTTTAAGTGCATCATCTGCAAACACTTGAAAGTTTGCTGCCACAAGTGTTTCTTTAGCTAAAGTGATATTTGTTTTTGTTTGACCCTCTTGAATATCATCTGGTAAACCATTTGGGTCTAGGTTGTGGCTTAATAATGCTGCAGCATATGCATACTGTGCAACATCATACATACCAACTCTATTTGTAGGTCTTAAATCTGGGTTAAAATATGCTTGCCAACCATGTGTTTCTAAAGCTGTTTCTAAACCTGTAATACGTCGATTATACATCAGTCCAAATGTACCCCAAAAGTATGGTACAAAATATTCATCAGAACCTTCAGTCATCGTAGACATGATACCTTCTAAACCCTTCATATAAGGGTTATCAATTCGATCATAATGACTTAACTTCGTAAAATCTATTTTTTGAATTAAACCTTCACGTTTCATTTTTTCAATCATGTAATCCGATGGTAATACTAAATCAAAAGCAGTTGTTCCTGATTTGATTTTAGAATAGAATAACTCATTACTATCTGCAATAGAAATAGAAACTTCCACATTATATGTTTCTTCAAATAATATAACCAAATCTTCATTAATATATTCACCCCAGTTAAGGATTAATAGTTTTTGATTGGTTGTGCATCCATTTAGAATCACTGTTACGAGTAAAAGTGAAATCATCATAAAGAGTTTTTTCATTTCTTTTTACCTCTTTTAACAAATAATTGATAAACCGTTAATAATCCAAGTGTTGTAAGTGTCAAGAGTGTTGAGAATGCATAAACGGATGGTGTTAAACTCTTTCTACCAATAGATCCATAAATCCAAATAGATAAATTATCAAATCCATTACCCGTTGTATAATAACTAATAACAAAATCATCAATACTCATTGTAAGAGCTAATAACATACCTGAAAATATACCCGCAGTAATTGCAGGAACAATAACCTTAACTAATGCTTTATAAGGTTTAATTCCTAAATCCAGTGCAGCATCCATTAAATTAGGATCCATTTCTTTAAGTTTAGGTAAAACACTTAATACAACATAAGGTAATGTAAAGAATAAATGTGCAAGTATTAAAGTAACCGGTCCAAAAATATAAGGGAAAATGGGTAAGAGTAATGAAAAGACTAACATCAGTGAAATACCTGATACAATATCCGCATTCAATATTGGGATATTATTTAGTAAGACTACTTGTTGTCTCTTACGTTTTGATAATGCATGAATACCAATTGCCATTAAAGTTCCTAGTACTGTTGCTAAAAGAGTTGCAATAAAACTTGTTAATAATGTATTTGTAATCGCGTTTCTTAAACTACGATTTGAAAGCATATTTACATACCAGTCTAATGTGAAATTATCAAACTGATTGACATTAGCGCTTGAGTTTACAGATTGAATTAATAAAATAATGATTGGAATATATAATGAAAATACAATCAGAGAAACAAATACTTTTCTTAAGATTAACCAAACTTTTTTAAACGTTCTATAATCTTTATAACCATATTCTTCTAATGAAGCTACAGGGTATTTCGTCATAATAATGTTTCTCCTTCCTTATCAATCTTAGAAACAAATAAAATACTTACAAAAATGATAATCAGGATAATCATTGAGAGTAGAGAACCTAAATTATAATCCATATATCTAAATGATTGTTCAATCACATTACCAATTAATAAGATATTACCTGCACCTAAAATCTCTGGAATTGCAAAACCACTCATTGCAGGTAAGAACACAAGGATAGAACCTGTAGCTACACCTTTTAATGAAAGTGGAAAGACAACTTTCATAAACTTTTGAAAGTCTGTTAATCCTAAATCAAGTGCTGCTTCTTCAAGTGCATAATCAATCTTTTCTAAAGCTGTATAGATCGGTAAAATCATAAATGGTAAATATGTTAATACGAGTCCTACTAAAACTGCTACTTCAGTCCCTTTAAATACTGGGAATAAGATGTCTGTTTGAGTCATTGAGGACAAAATATCTGTAATAATATTATTCTCATTCATTAAATTGCCAAGAGCCTCAGTTCTTAATAAAAGATTGGACCACATAGGTAAAATAAAGATTGCTAAAACTAAGAACTTATTCTTAATTTTTGATCTAAATACTGTATAAGCTACTAAATATCCTAAAACAAATGAAATTAAAGTTGTTAGAATTGCAAAATAAAATGAGTTAAAAAATGCTGTTTGAATGGATGGTTCTAATAATGCTTGATAAAAACTAAAATTAAATTCATAATTATCTAAACTTAACCCTTCTGTATAAGAAAGCGATAAGAATAACATGACAAACATTGGAATGAGTGCAAGTAAGAACAACCAAACAACATAAGGTATGGATAATTTACTAAACGGTTTCTTCATGTTCAGATACCTTCATCATATGAATTTCATATGGGTCAATCTTTAAACCAATTTGATCGCCTACTTGATAGTTTTCATAGGTGTTGACCATCAATTTATAATCCCCTACTAAAACATCTAATTCATTGTGAACACCTTTGAAGATACTGGATACGACTTTACCAACGAGTTTTGCATCTTTAAGTGGAACAACGTCAAAGTCTTCAGGACGAATGACAACATCCACTTTTTCTTTATTTACAAAAGGATATTTACCACAATCAAATAATACACCTAAGAACTCAACTTGTTCTTTTTCAAAGTAAGTTCCTTCAATAATATTAGATTCACCGATAAATGTAGCAACATATCGATTCACTGGTTCATTATAAACATGTTTGGGCGTATCGAGTTGTTGGATGATACCATCCTTCATAACAACAATACGATCAGACATCGTCATAGCTTCTTCTTGATCATGTGTGACAAAGATAAAAGTGATGCCTAATTTTCTTTGCATTTCTTTAAGTTCATATTGCATGTTTTGTCTTAACTTTAAGTCAAGAGCTGCAAGAGGTTCATCTAATAATAAAATTTGTGGTTTATTAACAAGTGCACGAGCAAGTGCAACTCTTTGTTGTTGTCCACCACTCATTTGGTTGACTTTTCTAGATTCATAGCCTGTCAGTTTAACCAACCCTAATGCTTCTTCTACTGCTTTTTTTATTGCAGCAGAAATTAATTTGTTTTGTTCTTTGGATGGTAAGCTTGCATCAATATTAAAGAACTTTAATAGATATTTTTTGTTTCTGTTTTTTAACCCAAATGCCACATTATCAAAGACATTTAAGTGTGGGAATAAAGCATATTTTTGGAATACCGTATTAATTGGTCTTGCGTATGGTGGCAAGTCATTAAAGATTTTCCCATTAATTATAATTTCACCAGAATCTGGTTTTTCAAATCCACCAATCATGCGTAAAGTTGTTGTTTTACCACAACCTGATGGTCCAAGAAGAGTTATAAACTCATTCTCATAAATTTTTAAGCTGAGATCTTTTACAATGAGATCATCTTCGAATTTTTTTACAACGTGAGATAGTTCAATTAGCACGTTATTGTTCACTTAGTATTCCTCCATATATTTTATATTACGATTAATCATTATATATCTTTTTTTCAAAAAGTATATCAAAAAAATCTACAAAATTTATAAATAATTCTAAATCGTAAAATGACGTAAAATTTACACCATTTTCATTACCGAAAAAACTTATCTATATTGATATTTTTTATGATTTATTTGATGATTATATATACTTCTAAAACTTAAATAAATATAAAAAAAACAACCCTTTTAGGTTGTTTTTACGTAAAAACGTTGATTATTTTCTATTTTTTCTAATCTGAAATATCCATCTGTAACATGATTTAATACTTGATCAAAACTACCAATAGGTTCAATCATTTTTTCATAAGCAGCAATCGATAATTTTACACGTCTTTTTACGATGTTTTTATGAAGTGTTTTTTCAATATGTTTTTTGTATCCTGGAACAATTGTTCCTGTAAAAAATTCTGCAACTGCACCTGAGCCGTATGAGAATAATCCAATTAAGTCTTTTGCTTTTAATTTTGCATGATCCAGTAATGAAATTAAGGATAAGAATAAGGATCCGGTGTATATATTTCCAACTACTTTATTATATTTAATAGATGCATCAAAGTTTTCAAATAGTTTTGGTTGTTCTTTTTCATTGGCAACAAGTTGTAAACTTCTTAATGCAAGTTTTCCATAAGGTATATGGAAATTGATTGCAGTAAAATCATTCACGTCAACATTGGTTTGTGATTTATAAGAACCAAACGTTTCTAAAAATAGTTTTTTATATGTTTCATTAGAAAACTTTCCATCCACACATGCAAAATCAAATCCATTCGGTCTCCAAAAATCATAAACATCTTCTGAGTATAGTCCATATTGATTATTTAGTACCATGATTTTAGGGTTTCTAGAAATAATCATAGAAACAGCTCCTGCACCTTGTGTAGGTTCTCCACTTGAATTAAGTCCATATCTTGAAATATCCGATGCAATGACTAAAACTCTAGAATTTGGATTTTGTAAAATATGGCCTTTAGCAAAATAAAGCGCTGCTGTTGCACTATAACATGCTTGTTTAAGTTCTAATGCTCTTGTTTTATTTTTTAAACCTAATAAAGAAATTAAATGTGTTGATGCAGCTTTACTATAATCAAGGCCTGACTCCGTTGAAAATAATATCAAATCAATGGATTCAATATCTTCATTTGTTAATATGTTTTTAGTAGCATTTGCTGCCATGGTGACGATATCTTCATCTTCTGATGCAATTGCCATTTTTTCTGTATATAAACCGTTTATATATTTTAATGGGTTAACCCCTCTTGCTTTAGCAAGTGTATTTAAATCTAAATAATGTTTAGGTACGTAAAAGGAAATTTTATTAATTCCTACCTTCATATCATATGCTCCTCATATCTTTAGGATTAGTAACTAAAATTATAACACAAATCCGCTAAAAATCGTTTATATACATGCTATAATACAATCAAAGGTGAGGTAACTATGGACAAATCTCTAAAAAATTTTTACAAGAAAACAAGATCTGAAAGAATTGATGATTTAAAAGAAATCGGATGTTTCGACGATACACTAAATATCAAAGCTGATGATATTGTTTTTGACCACTTAATTGAAAACTATGTCACAACATTTGAAGTTGCAATGGGTGTTGCACCAGACTTTTTAATTGATGGTCAAACATACCATATACCAATGGCAACCGAAGAACCATCGGTCATTGCAGGTGCATCTCATGCTGCAAAAATTATTAAAAGAAATGGTGGATTTAAAGTTGAATCCATCCAAAGAAGAAATATTGGTCAAATCATATTTAAAAATGTAACAGATAAAGCATCCCTTGTGAAATATTTAAATGATCATTCTAAAACATGGTTTGATTTGGCATTTAAAGCACATCCTAAGATTCATGAATTAGGTGGAGGCTTAGTGGATTTTAAAGTTGAAGAAAAAGCTTATGATTTTGTTTGTTTCTACGCATATATTAATACATTAGATGCCATGGGAGCAAATACCATCAATACTATTTTAGAATCTATTGCAACCTATATTACTGTAGATTTTCATGCAGAGGTTTTAATGAGTATTCTATCCAATCTTGCAACAGAATCCTTAATTACCGTTTCTGTAACTATTAACCCTAGTCATTTAAAAAATAGTCAAGTTATTGCTAAAGACATTGAAAAAGCATATCTTTATGCCTCCATTGACCCATACCGTGCAGCAACACATAATAAAGGTATCATGAATGGAATTACTGCATTAATGCTTGCAACAGGTAATGATACAAGAAGTGTTGAGGCACAAGCGCATGCTTATGCTTCCATTACAGGTCAGTATCTTCCTTTAACCAAATGGGTTGAAAAAGATTCGATGTTAAGAGGAGAGATTACACTTCCTTTAGCTGTTGGTACTGTCGGTGGTTCAATGGGTACATTACCTAAAGTGAGATTAGCAAGAAAGATTTTAGGTGTCAACAGTGCATTAGAATTAATGAAGGTTGCGGCTTCCTTGGGTCTTGCTCAAAATTTTGCTGCAATTTATGCACTTACAACAGATGGTATTAATAAAGGCCATATGAGACTTCATGCAAGAAATGTTGCTATTGAGGCGGGCGCTTTAGAACATCAAGTTCAAGATGTTGTCAATCATTTACTAGAAGTTAAAGATATTACACTAGAAACTGCTAAGCAATTCTTAAATACCTTATAAAAATAAAATGTAGTAACCTATAATTTTTAGTGGTTACTACATTTTTTTCATATATTTTAAATTAAATGATAAAGCGTGGATATGTTACATGAAATCTGCTTTTGAGTTCTAACATAGACTCTATATTTAAAATCATTTGATAGAGTAATGCTCTTGTTTCAAATGCTTCTCTCGTTTCGGGTAAAGCCTCATTTTTAAACGATTGTTTAAGTGCATCTAGTTTCATTTGTTGATGACCAGATTTATCGCCTGTTCCAATATCTGAAACTAATTCTTTAATGTATATGGATATTTTTTCCATATAAGGATGAATGACTTGAATATGTTTGACGGCATCATACATTTGATTGATGTAATTTAATTGGTTCTGTCTCATATACAAATATGCAAGGAATCGATGATCATTAGAAAATATGAGATTTTTATCTTCTTTTTCGACCTTTTCAAATCGAATCAAGATACGTTCATTGAGTAATTGATGATGCTTCATAATTTCTACTTCATGATCCTTTTGAATTAAAAATAAACTTAACATGAACAAATGATCTCTTAACATCTGATCAATTTCAGATAGACTTTTTCTAATTTGCTTCATCGAAAATTCAGGGTATACCAAATTGATTAAAACCGCTACAATAAGAGCAATTGAAATCATACCAATTTCACTTAATAAAGCACTTGTTTCAAATGAACCAATTTGATAAACATATCGCACCAAGACCAAACCTGGAATTAATCCTATTTCAATTTTAAAGATATAGGATAATAAAATATATAGTACTAAAAATATCACTAAACTATATAATACATATCCAAATGTAAGAAAAATAATCGTTCCTAATAAAAGACCTAACAAGACATCTAAATACCTTTTCACACCATTTAAAATCGTGTCTTTTTTAGTGAGTGATATCGATAAAATACCTAACATACCAACCAAAAGGTAATCTCTTAAGTTAAACAGATATGCAATCGTTGCAGAAACAACACCAACGATTACTAATTTAAATGTTGTATGTAAGATACTTTTATAATCCATCTTTATCATCCTTTTTATTGATATACTTTATTCCATAAATATAAATCAGCTAATACAATCGCTAAAGCATTTTCAAGAACAATTCCTGCTCTTCTAACAATTGCTACATCATGTCTACCTTTAACCTCAAAGTTAGTCAGTTCATCTTTTTCTTGATTAAAAGAAACTTGTTCTTTACCGATACTACTTGTAGGTTTAATAAACACTTTAACAACTAAATCATTACCATTCGAAATACCACCCGATACACCACCTGAATGATTGGTTTTAGTATGTCCTTCTTGATCAAGATATACATCGTTAAATTCTGAACCTCTTAATGTTTTTCCATCAAACCCTGTTCCTATTTCAACACCTTTAACTGCTGGAATACTGAACATCATTTGACCAATCATTGAATCTAATTTATAAAAATTAGGTTCACCTAATCCAACCAACATATTCTTAACCGTTACTTGAATTACACCACCCACAGAATCCCCTTGTTGCGTAATTTCTTTTAAATAACTATCGATTAAAGACATATCCTTTAAATCACCAATTGAAATCAGTTCGTGACTAAATTCAAATGGTAACATTTGTTTGGCAATACTACCTGCAACTACAATAGGTGTTGTTAAACGACCTGAAAAACGTCCACCACCACGGTAATCATGAAAACCATTATATTTTTTAGCAGCTACAAAATCAGCATGACCTGGTCTTGGTTGTGATACTAAATGTGAATAATCCTTTGAAATAACATTTTCATTTTTGATCATTACATGCATTGGAGACCCTGTTGTAAATCCATTAAAAATACCTGATGTACAGTGGAGTTCATCCTTTTCAACTCGAGGTGTAGTACCAACAGCTCCAGGTCTTCTAAGTAAGAGATCCTTTTGAACCAATTCCCAGTCGATTTTAAGTCCTGGTAAAACACCATCTATCACGCAGCCAATGGCTTCCTGATGACTTTCTCCGTATAATGTTACTTTAAATAATGTACCAAATGTGTTCATAAGTTCACACCTTTCAACTGCTTTATATATAGATCTAAATCACTTGTTTTATCGATAAAACGATTTTGTGCAACAATCCCTTGAACAATTAACATACCTAGCCCATTGATTGCTCTTTTAGCATGTTTCATCATTAATGTAATGTCCGGATTATAAATAAGATCAATAACTGCTTTATCTTGAACATAATATAATTCCAAAGGTGATTGATCCACTTTAGGATACATTCCAATTGGGGTAGCATTAATAATCAAATCTACATGCCTCTTATAAAGATCCTCATAAGATAATACTTGATCAAATACTTGATTTGAAGCCATAACTTTATTTCTTGAAACCATTAAAGGATGATAACCTAAATCCTTTAATACATGGTAACAAGCAAGTGCAGCACCACCGGTACCCAATATCGCTATTTCTTGATAAGACTTATCATGAAATGATTCAAATAAATATTTAAACCCATCATAATCTGTATTATCTCCGATGATCTTGCCATCTTTGATATAAACGGTGTTGACTGCTTTTATTTTTTTAGCGATATCCGTTAATTGATCCACATAAGAGATTACCGATTCTTTATAAGGAATGGTTACATTAAATCCTTTAATCAAACCCTCTTTAAGTTGTTTGATTAAAGTCTTAACTTCACTTATATCGTTTAATGGATATAAATCATACTTAATCTCTATATGATTTAATAATGCTATTTCTTGATGTAATCTTGGAGATTTTGAATGTGTAAGTGGATATCCAATCAGTCCAAGATGTATCATTTTTCCATGTCCTTAGAAATATCCATAATCAACTTAAATATAGATTCATAATATGCTAAATGTTCTTTATTGGTAATCAGTTTTCCTTTAGATTCTAAAACTTCTTTTTCTCTTTTTGGATCAAAAACAGGTAATCCTAATTCTTTTTTTAATAGACCTATTTGATGTACAATTAAAAACCTTTTTTCAAGCAGTTGAACCAACTCTTGATCAATTAAGTCAATCTCTTTTCTAAAATCTACTAAACTCATTTAAAAGATCCTCCTAAACGTTTAAATTCTTCAAAAAATGAAGGATAACTTTTAGAAACTACATGTTCCTCATCAATCGTTATCGGGCCTTCTGCTCGAATGGAGGCAATTGCCATTGCCATAGCAATACGGTGATCTTTAAAACTAGATACCTTTTTGTTACCTAAAAAAGATTTAACCCCATAAATTGTACAACTATCGTTAGATGATTCCACACGAACACCTAAGATAGTTAAATTTTGGATCATTGCTTCTAATCTATCAGATTCTTTAATTCTAAGTCTTGATGCATTTAAAAAGGTTGTTTTTCCTTCAGATAATGCTGCAAGAACCATTAAAATAGGTCCTAAATCAGGAGTTTGTCCGATATCAATTGTAATTCCTTTAGTAATTGATGGTAAAACTTCATAACCATCTTCAATTTCAAGAATCTTTCCACCCATTTGTTTCACAAAGTCAATCATTTCTTGATCGCCTTGTAAACTATCTTTTCTAAGTCCTTTTAATTCTAATTTTTCCCCAATTATCCCTGCTGCAATAAAAAATGCAGCACCACTATAGTCTCCTTCAACCTCATAAGAGCCTGCTTGGTAGGTTTGATTACCAGAAACATAAAAAACATTATCTTTAAAATCAATTTGTATACCAAATTGTTTTAACACATCTAAGGTCAAATGAATATATCCGATAGATTCTAATGTTGTTGTTATCACAATTTTAGAATCCCCATCTAATAAAGGTAATGCATATAATAGACCTGTAATAAATTGACTACTTACATCCCCTCTTAATTCAAAGGTACCACTTTTTAAAGGACCTTTGACAGTTAGCGGTAAGAATTTATCCTCATCATGTTTAAAAAGATAATTTTCTTTAAACATATCCTCATACATTTGTAGTGTACGGTATGGTAATTTATTCTCACCAATAAAGGTAACTTCTTGATCAAATAACATGGCAATGGGTATTAAAAATCTTAATGTAGAGCCCGATTCTTTACAATCGATTGTTACAGGTTTTTCTAACTTCATACCACCTTGAATCTGTTGATTTTGTATACAAACACCCAGTTGAATTAAAGCATTCTTAGTTGCAACTAAGTCATCGGAATCTAAGATATTATAAACTTGAGATAAACCATTAGCTAAACTTGATGCAATTACATAGCGATGTGATAAAGATTTGGAAGAGACAATTTTAATTGAACCACTTAATGCGCTTGGAGTTATAGTAATCATGTTAAAACTTCACTCCTTTTTGAATTTTAGGTTGACCAACTTGTTCAATAAATATAAATCTTAGACCATCTGCTAAGTTTTTCTTGTCATTTGCAAAATACTTCGTAAATAATGTTTTATCTAACAATGGTTCTTTAACAAGTTCAAGACGCATTAAAATATCTTTAACCTCTTCATATAAACCTTTTTCTGTAATACCTAATTTTGTACCTATTTCTAAACTAAATAACATACCATATGAAATTGCAACACCATGTTTAATGGCATAATCATAATGTCTTTCAATAGCATGTCCAAAGGTATGTCCAAAATTTAAGAACATGCGTTCATTTTTTTCGAAAGGATCTTTTTTAACAATATCTACTTTAACTTTGATTGCCATTATAATTTCTTCAAGTGTTAATGTATCATGTACTTTAACATATTCGTATAATGTCTTATTACCAATTAAACCTGCCTTAATCACTTCAGCTAATCCATTTTTATACTCTACTTTTGGTAAGGTTTTTAATAATAATGGATCTATATACACTTTAAGTGGATTTTTAAATGCACCAATTAGATTTTTACCTTCTAAAATATCAATACCTGTTTTTGAACCAATGGATGAATCCACCATCGCTAGTAGTGATGTTGGTATTTGAATAAATGGTACACCTCTATAAAGAGTAGCTGCTATAAAACCTGCTAAATCCCCTACAACCCCACCTCCAAATGCGATAAGTAAATGATTCTTTTTAATACCTAACCCAATCAATTCATTAATAGATTTTGCATAGGTATCCAGTGATTTGGATTGTTCTACTGCAGGTATTACTACAAATTTTAAATCAAAATCCTTAAGTTCTTTTTTTAATTCTTTTTCATAGAGCTTAAAAAGGTTTTCATCTGTCAAAATAAAAAGTTCTCTAAATTCATAAAATGTCTTTATATCCTCATTGATTTTAGATAAAAGACCTTCTTCAATTTGTATGACATAATCATTAAGTGGAATGTTCATCGAATTTAATTCTCCTTTCCTTAGATGCTTTAAGTTTAGATTCTAATAATTCTTGTTCTTCATTTAAAATGTTGGATTTTAAAGATTCTAAACTCTCAATAAATCGGTCAACAGTTTCAATTAATACGTTCTTATTATCAATAAATAATTGTGCCCACATACGTTCATTGATTTTAGCAATTCTCGTTAAATCTCTAAATGAATCTCCTGTTGCATTTTTAGTTTCTTCTAAGTTATCAATTAACATCAGATTCACTGCTAATAAATGAGTTAACTGTGATGTGTGTGCGATTAATTGATCATGTTTTTCTTTAGATATTTTGGTGATTTTTTTAAATCCTAAATCCATAGCCATCTTTTTAATTATAGAAACTTCTAAACGGTCCGTTGGGTCTTCATCAATGATTAAAAAGTTTGCTCCTTCAAACATTTGGATATCACGATTGTCATATCCTGATTTTTCTCTTCCAGCCATAGGATGGTGAGAAACATATCGAATGGACTTAGGAAGTATCTTTTCTAAAGAATCCATTTGATGTGTTTTAGTTCCTGAAATATCTGTTAGAATTTGATGGTTAAAATACTTAAGATGGTCTTCAACAAACTTCACATTTTCTTTTGGATATAAAGCTAAAATAATGAGTTCTGAATCCAACATATCATCCATTCTAAATCCTTTAATAACGCCATCTTTAAACGCTTTTTCTTGGATGGATATATCTTTATCGATACCAAAAATTTCATATCCTTTTATCTTGAGTTTCTCTGCATAACTTGACCCCATCAAGCCAAGTCCTACTATAAAAACTTTCATCGTCTTACTTTTTTATCAAGAACCGTTGAGAGTTTTTCTAAACGTTCCATCATCTGTTCAAATTTCTTAGGTTTCAAACTTTGTGCACCATCCGATAAAGCTTTTTCTGGTTCATGATGTACTTCAACAATAATACCATCTGCTCTAACAGCAAGGGAAGCAAGTGAAAGATCTTCAATCATTTCCCATTTACCAGCCGCATGACTAGGGTCTACAATCACTGGTAAATGTGATAACTCACGTACGGCTAATACTGCAGAAATATCTAATGTGTTTCTGGTGTATTTTTCAAATGTACGAATACCTCTTTCACATAAAATGACTTGTTCATTACCACTTGCCATAATGTATTCTGCACTCATTAACCATTCTTCAATCGTATTACTTAAACCTCTTTTTAATAAAATCGGAGTTTTTGTTTTCCCAACAGCTTTTAAAAGGTCAAAGTTTTGCATATTTCTAGCACCAATTTGAATGATATCTGCATACTTTACAAATGCATCAATATGTTCTGTACCCATGAGTTCTGTTACGATAGCCATACCTAACTCATCTGCAACTTCTCTCATCATCTTTAACCCTTCAATACCAAGTCCTTGGAAAGCATATGGACTTGTTCTTGGTTTAAAGACACCGCCTCTTAAAATACGGGAACCACTTTCTTTAACTGCTTTTGCAATAATTTCTAATTGTTCTCTAGATTCCACACTACAAGGACCACTCATCACAACAAATTCGTCCCCACCAATTTGGACACCATTTTTTAATGTGATGATCGTTGGATCTTGCTTGAAAGCTTTACTTGCTAATTTGTAAGGACTAGAAATACGCGTGACAGTTTCTACACCAGGAAAGACTTTAATTTGATCCATATCCAGTGATTTAACGTCTCCTAAAATACCAAACAAACATAGCGTATCGCTTGAGGCATCTTTGATACCAAAACCTTTTTCTATTAAAAAATCTTGAAGATATTTGATGTCCTTTGCTTGGGCACCTTTTTTCATTTGTACAATCATATATTTATCTCTCTTTCTTAAAAATAAAACTCCTTAAGGTCTGTGCCCTTAAGGAGTCATAATCATTGATTGCTTATGCTTGGGTAACATTCCTTATTGTTTACTTAATCAAAACTATAAAAAGGAATGCATATTGGTGTGATGCAAAACCTTTTACATGTGATAGAAGTAATAATAAGAATTTAAATGAATCATGATGTTACCAACTTTCATTGAAGTTTGTTTATATACTATCACAATTTAAAATCATTTACAATAAAAATTGTTTATTGTTTTTGAATATAACCAATTGCAATTGCTTTTGGTCCACAATGTGCACCGACTACAGGTGTGAGATATGTAGAAATAATTTCTCTTTCAGGATACACTTTCTTAACCATATCTGTAATTTCTTTTACTGCTTGATCATTGTGTGCATGTGATATAAATGTTATAACGTCTTTATCTTTAGTATCTTCTAAATATAGTTCAACAATACGCATTAAACTTTTTTTAGTCGTTCTAATTTTTTCAAGTGTTTGAACTTTACCTTCGCTATCTAGTGTTAAAACCGGTTTGATTTTTAAGAACGTACCTAATGTACCACTTAATTTAGATAATCTACCGTTTTTAACTAAATAAAGTAATGTATCGACTGCAAAATACATTTTATTGTGGTCTCTGATAAAATCTAAAACACTCAATACTTCTTTTAAATTAGCACCTAATTTAAACATTTGATACGCTTGTATTGCCATATGACTTTCTGGATAAGCTAATGTTTTAGAATCATAGACATGTACTTTAATTTTCATATCTTTAGAAAGATGCTTAATGGCATCATGAAGACCTGATAGAGGTTTAGCAATTGTGATGACTAAACAATCAGTATACCCTTCTTTTTGTAGTGCTTCTAAATGTTCTGTAACATATCCTAGTGATACATAACTTGTTTTTGGAATATCATTGGGATGTTCACTTATTCTTTGATAGAAATCTTTTGCACTAAGTTCAGTAAAATCATTATAAGATTCATCTCCAAAATGGATTTTACTTCTAAATACATCAATATCTTTTGGATAATCCAAATAATCAATTGCAGAGTTAGAACAAACAATGACTCTATACTTTTTCATTCGATTCCCTCTTAAGTAGATCTCTAATTTCAGTTAAAAGTTTAATGTCTTCAGGGATTTCTTTAACAACAGGTTCTTTTTCTTTTAATTCATTTTCTTGTTTTTCTTTTAATGCTAATATTTTTGCTTCATTTTCTTTACGTTTAATGAAGAAATATAATACAAAATAAATACATAGAGCAATAATTAAAAACTCTAAGATAATTTGAATCAGATTACCATAACGAATATAAACGTCTGTAAATTGTTGGATACCATTGACAAAAACAGGTGAACCGCCATCGTCTAAAATAGGTTTACGACTAATCAACCATTGTAAATCTCTAAACTCTACACCCCCTAATAAAACACCAATCGGTGGTAAGATGACATCATTTACAAGGCTGGTAATTATCTTACCAAACGCACCACCGATAATGACACCCACTGCCATATCAATGACGTTTCCTCGCATGATAAAATTCTTAAAACCTGCAACAAAACCACTTGCTAGTTCTTTTGTTGTTACTTTATCCTTTTTTCCCATATTGATTTCCTTTCTTTGATAAAACATTACTCTATATTTCTACTATATCAAAATACGTTGTTTAATACTTAAAATTAGATAATTATTTGTGATAAGGATGATTTTTCAAAATGGATATGGCACGGTAAATTTGTTCAATAAGCATGAGACGCATCAGTTGATGCGGAAATGTAAAATCTGAAAAACTCAGTAACATGTTTGATCGTTCTTTGACTTCATCACTTAATCCAAAAGAACCACCAATAATAAAGGTTATCTGTGGTGTTTGAAATGTGGTTACTTTATCTAATACAGATGCAAATGCTTCTGATGTCATTTTCTTCCCTTCAATCGCTAAGGCAATCACATATTCATCTTTAGATATTTTATTAAGGATTTGTTCCCCTTCTTTTTTCATACCTTGTAATTCCTTCTCATCAGGAATTTCAAGTATGGTTATATCTTTAATCTGTTTTTTATAATCAGCTATTAAATCATTTAATGGTTTTTGTTTCAAATACCCCACACAAATTATTTTAATTTTCATATTTTAATTCCTTCTAATGCCTCTTGAGATGCAAATACCACTTGAATATTTAATAAATTTTCAACATGGTCAACGATTGCTTTTTCAATATCAAACTGATGATTACATTCCTCACTAATATGTGCAACAATCCATGTTGCTTTCTTATTTTTGGTTAGTTTATTAATGAGTAAAGCAGCATCTTCATTCGATAAATGTCCATCCATACCTAAAATACGTTGTTTTAATTGAAATGGTCTTCTAGAATCTAGTAATCTTTTAGGATCATGATTGGATTCTAAAAGATATACGTCTGCATCTTTTAATACATCCATATACGATGCATCTACATATCCTGTATCGGTTAAGTATACAAATCTTTTATCATTCCAATCGAATCTAAATCCTACAGGTTCATTCGCATCATGCGATAACATAATAGGTAAGCAATCATAATCAAATAATTTAAAAGGAACATCTGCTTTAATGATGTGCTTTTCTGGTAGTAATGTTTTAACATCCAAACTGAGTGCTTGATACGTTCCTTTTGTTAAGTAAACATGTTTAATAAATCCTTTTTTAAGTAACGCTTTTAAACCAATAATATGATCAGAATGTTCATGTGTTATGAGTAAAGTATCTACCTGACTAATATCCTCACCGTAGGCTTGCATTTTCGATTCAATACTCTTTAAATTGATGCCTGCATCTACAAAGAAAGACTTTATATCATTTTTAACATATGTCATGTTACCTTTTGACCCTGAAGCTAATACAAAAATTTCCATATTTTTTCACCTAACACTATTGTAACACAGTTTCATATCTCAATGTAAGCGGTCTTTTTATCCATGATATAAATATCATTAATGTTAAAAAACGGTTGCATTAGCGGCTAAAAAATGCTATATTATATGTGCTGTATTTTTTTAAACACATTTAAGGAGTGAAACGCATACATGAATATATTAAAAACATTATTTCCTGCTAAGAAAATCGCTATTTTTTTACTAGCCATCGTTTCTTTGCTCATCCTAGTTGCTTGTGGTGAAACCACGGGTACGCCTTACGGCACATTAGGTGATGATACATATTTAGACATTAACGGTTATACTGTAACCGAAAGACAACTATATAATCAATTAAGAACATCGTCTTTAAATAGACTTACATCTTACATTGATGAAATTGTATTCTCTGATGTTGAAATCAACACAGAAGATTTAACCGATTTTGAGGTAACGGCATTTGAACAAGAAATCAATACAGCGCTCTTCTCATCTGCAACAGTGACACCAAAAGCAATTAGTGATTATACAGATGGTATGACAGCTAGAAGAATTCTTTCATTTGCCGACTCATTTGTTATCACGAATCCTGAAGTAAACAAAGCAAACCTAATTGCATTCTTAGATGCAGTTGTTGCTGATGTGATTGCAAGAGCTGAAGCAGTTGATTTTGATGAAGAAGCTGATTTCGTTTTTGGTTACGTAAATAAAACTGCTTATCCAACATATGCAGCGGTTATTGATGCAATAATTGCACAATATGAAGTTGCAGTCGCTAAGAAAGTTTATGCTAAAGGCATTTTAGGTTCTGCAGTTGGATCAGGTTTAGAAGGTGAAATTAATGATGAAGACAATGCTGCTTATATTTCAGAAGCACATGCTGTAACACATTACAAAAATAATGTTGCAGGTCGTTATGACACTTCTGTTTTAATTGTTAAATTTGAAAACGTCGTAGAACAAGAAACTGCTCGTTACAAATACGCTATTAAATCAAACTCACGTGGAGATTGGTACCAAATTCCAAACATCTCAGACCAAGCTGTTATTGATATTTTAAACGCTGGTAGTGGTGATGCTAACTGGAAACCATATCATCAAAAAGTTTCTGATATCTTAGTTAATGATTTACAATTTGTTGCTGGAAGTTTTGAGGCAATCGACTATAGAACTCCAGAATTTGCTACATACTATAGCAAATACGTTCTAAACTCAACAGATGATGCTGAGTTATTATTAAATGATTCTCCAGCAGATAACAAAGTATTAGAAGTATTCTTACAAATCTATGATGATTTAAATGATACAACTTATGCTCAAGATTACATCGCAGGTACAATCACTAGAGCTGAATTAGAGGAAGCATTCACTTATGAATATACTTCTCCTATCTTAGCAAACGCTACTGAATTAAGAAACCAAGTCTATAACATGGACTCAGATGTATTATATGATGGTGGTAATGGACAAGATGAAGATGGTAATGCATATGCTAAACCATACTCACGTCAAGTACAAACTATCGGTGGTACACCTTATCTATTATTCTTATTCAATGACAACCGTACAGATGATGATGATGTATTAGATGAATCTAACCCAGATGAAACTGTATTTGCTGATAATCCTCATGCACAAAGCTTAAAAGCTGAAGCATATGAAGCATTAGTTGAACAAAGATTAACAACTGCTTATATTAATGAAAAAGTAAATACAAAATTAAACGAAGCTACAATTGATATTTATGATCCAATCATCCGTGAACTATACAAAAACCAAAGAGAATATAAAGGTTCTACTGGTTTCAATGGTAACGATGTATTAGCTACAGTTAATGGTGTTGACTTAACTGTTGATGAATATTTCAACAGATTAGAAAAAACACTTGGTCTATCTACAGCACTTGATATTGTCTTAATGAGAAAATTAAGAGGAAATTATGGTGATGAAATTACTGAAGCAGATATGGCTGATTTTAGAAATCAACTTGAAACACAATATGTAAATCCATTCTTAGCGGATCAATATGCTTCTGCTGGATTCCCTGCAACAATGGGACTTGATAACTTCTTATTAGTTGGATTCGGTGCTTGGGCACAAGATGGACGTAGTGCAACTGCTGATGCAATTGACAAAATCTATGTTCAAACAACATTAAGAGAATTATTCCAAGAAGACTTAACAGTTCATTTTGAAGGAAATACATTAAACGATAACATTTATTCTAAGTTTGCTCAATTAGCTAAAAATGTTCGCGACAACCAAGTTGCAATTCAAGCGTCTCACTTATTAATCTATACAGACCTTGACAATGATGGTCAACCAGATAATCCAAATGAATTAGAACAAGTTAAACGTGATCAATTAGAAGCATTATTACCAGCATTTATTACTGAAATTAACAAACGTGCTAAATTATCTTCAACAATCCAAGCTGGTTTACAAGCAGTTGTTACTGCTTACGGCAATGGTACACGTTATGAATTATCAAGTGTAACATTACCTGCAAACCCAACTCCACAAGAAATTGAAGACTATATCAATAGCTTCAACCGTGAAGATGTCTGGGTTCCATTCAAAAAAGCTGGATTTAAATTAAAATATGAAGCATTAAATGAAATTTCTAACCAAACAAACTTCCCAACTCAACAATCAGGACTTGATGTAGATTTCTATGAATATGCAATGAAACTTGCAAATTATATTAAGGCTGAAGTAACTGAAGTGGTTGGTGGTGAAGAACCAACTAAAGAAGAAATGGTTGCACGTGCAAATGCAATGTTACCATTATACGCACCAGCATTAATTACAACAGACAACACAATCGTTGCTGATGGTAATTCAGCTGTACGTTCTGGATTTGGTTATCACTTAATCGTTGCTACAAGCTATGTACACCCAGAATCAGCAAGATTAGAAGCAGTATCTACTTCTGAACAAGCAGAATATACTTCTAAGATTGACAATCCATATGAAACTGACAAGAAATTAGTTGGTTACAATAATGATTCAAGTGACATCACTTGGGAACAAATCATGATTTACCTTGAAGAGTCTAAAGAAGAAACAGGTGTTGTAACATTACCTACTTCTGTACAAACTACAATTACTAAGTATTTTGCAACAATCAACTCAAATACAATGTATAACTCTTCTTATGTACAACTTGAAATTGCATTCTTATACATTTTTGAAAATGATGTTCAACTCACAGGTGCAATGGATACAAGATTACAAGTATTACGTCAAGCTAACTTTAACCAATTCTTCAACTATGCTTACTTCGAAGGTGTAGATGGAACTGGTACAACAATCTATGACCGTGCTTATAACGAAGAATATGCTAAAGTATATGGCGACTTCTTCACAGTATTACACGGATAATTTACTAAACAATCTAAACCATCCAATTTAAAACTGGATGGTTTTTTTTATGGATTTCAACCTCATTTGGCAATAAAAAAACTAGATTGCTCTAGTTTCTTATTATAATTTAGGTTTATAGAAACGCATTTTATCCAGTACTGCGACACTTTGTGTAAACTCGCCTGGTTTTGTAGCTTCTAATGAAGTTTTTAGTTCTGTAAACTTAGAGTCAATGGAATCAATATACCAAAGTAGTAATGCCTCACCTGTTTGAGGTTTCTTAGGACTACCAAAATTTAATTGTCCATGATGCGATACTATTAAGTGTTTCAGTAATAATACTTCTTCGCTCTTCTCAAATCCTAATTTCTCAGCTGCTTTTTCTACTTCAATGCTTCCCATAACTAAATGGCCAAGCAGTAATCCTTCTGTTGTGTACTCACCATCCACACCAGTCATTTCATCTATTTTAGAAACATCATGTAATAGTGTTGCTGCATATAAGAGATCTCTTGATAAATAATCATATACCTTTAACATTGCATCTACAAGTTGTAACATGGTTAAGGTGTGATATGCAAGTCCTCCAACATATGCATGGTGGAATTTGGTTGCTGCTGGATGAATATAGAATCTTCCTTTAAAAGCCTCATATACTTCATGGGTAACTGCTTTTAGTATAGGATTTTTAATTGCATCTAAGTAACTTTCGATTTGAGTTTTAATTTCTTTTAATGGGATTGGTGCATATTCATAGAAAACTGAATATAAACGGTTTAACTCATCTTTATCCATGGATGTTTCTTCAATTCGTTTAAAGCTCTTAGCTTTATATTGAGTCACTTCATCTTTAATGACTTGATCTAATTCAAAAACATAGATTTTCCCAATCGTCAGTAATAAATCATCATTTAAATTAAGTTTTACATTAAAATGTGATTTATCTTCTAATGTAATGGATGTATTACAATAATTAGGCCCTTTATTGATAGATTCAATTTTTCCAATAACTTGTTCCATCATCATACCTTCTTACTTTCTAAATACTTTATAAGGTCTTCTTTAGTATTTTTTAATCTTTTTCCTAGTATTTCAAGAACCATTTCTTTTTTTAACTGACCAAACCAAGCACCAGGTTTTTTATTTAGAACATTTAATATATCGTTGGATGTAAGAGCTAAATCCAGTTCAGATTTTACAGGTAATGATTCATAAGTTTCCGTAATCTTTTTGGACAAGTATTTTACTTTACCTAAGTTGAAATTAACTTTGTTTGCTAAAAGACAAATCTCTAAACCATATTGATAGAGTGCTTCATCTGGTATATGGTTCGGGTACTTTAATGCAACTTCACTTGCTTTTAAATATTTATGTTTATGGACATTTGAGAAAGTCCATGAACTTGGAATCACACCTTGATTTAAAGTAAATGCCATTGCAAAAAACGTATCAACAAATGGCATCTCAGGAAGTGTTACTGTATGTAAGATTCCTTTTTCAAGACCAGGTAACATTTGATGTATACCAGTGTCAATCATTGTTTGTAGTGCTTTTTTAGCATGTTTACCTTTAAGAATTTTAATCATTTCAGTATGAACACGTTCCATTGCTAACATTTCAATTAGATGTCTATTTCTTTCCATCGAACGCTTCGTTTCTTCTTCAATGACAAATCCTAATTTGGATTCAAAATATAAAGCTCTTAATATTCTTAATGCATCTTCATTAAAACGTTCATCCGGATTACCTATGGTACGAATGATTCCGTGATGAATATCATCTTGACCACCTACATAGTCATAGATGTTTTGTCTTTCATCCATTAAAATACCATTAATCGTAAAATCTCTTCTTAAAACATCATCTTTAACATCATCGGAATATATCACAGAATCTGGGTGTCTAAAGTCTGTTGTTGGACCATCTTTTCTAAATGTTGTAATTTCAAATGGAACATTATCATATAAAACAGTTACCGTACCGTATTTAATACCACTTGGAACTGCTTTAAATAATTTCATAACTTCAAATGGTTTTGCTTTTGTTGTAATATCGATATCATTGAATTTTTGTTTCATTAAAAAATCACGAACTACGCCACCTACTAGATATGCATCATATCCGTTTCTTTTTAAATCTCTAATAATATTCTTTGCTATACTTAAACTCATGACATCGCCTCTTCTATTTTAAAAACATAATCTATATCTAACATATTATATCAAATTATATGATTTTCTAAAAGGTTACCACGAATTATGTTATACTTTTTATGGGTGATTACATGTATTATTTAAATGAATTGGTACAATCTCAAATAGAAATTGATAAATCTATTTTTATATCTTTTATAGAACCTATTCATTCTTTATCAGATATGGATGTTATTTTAAAAAGAATCAAAAAAGAATACCCTAAAGCGACACACTATTGTACTGCTTATGTGTTTGAAAACTCTCAAGGTTCTAATGATGATGGTGAACCCAGCAAAACAGCGGGTGTTCCAATACTTGAGATTCTTAACCATCATCAATTAACGAATTGTTTTGCAGTCGTTGTAAGATACTTTGGTGGTATTAAGCTTGGTGCCGGTGGATTAATCCGTGCATATGCTAAAGCAACCAAAGAAGCGCTAAATGATGCCAAACTCTCTAAAAAGGTCACTAAAACCATTTATGAAGTCGTATTTACTTATGAAAAAATTGCTAAAATTGATCAGCTTTTTGAATCCCTTATTACCGATAAAGTCTATTTAGAGGATTGTATCTATGAGTTATCCTTTGAAGATGACTTCTCCCTTTTAGAAACTCATGAATACTTATTTAAAAAAATACAAAAAAAAGGAACTAAAGAAGTTTTAGTTCCCTGGAAATAATTCTATTATATCTAATATAAACTTACCCAATAAATAACTGGTTAATATCGTTAGAATTAAGTATGCCGCATTGATTTCAAAGATGCGGTATTTTTTAAATATTCTTTCAAGCTCGATGGCTTGAAGTGTTTTAAATGTTACAAAGAATGAACTTAAGAATACAATCCAAAATATAATATATTTGGTCACGTCATTCATTATTTTGTACCAAAGAGTCTATCTCCACAATCTCCAAGACCTGGAACTATATACCCTAACTCATTTAATCTTTCATCCAGTGCTGCTAAGAATATAGGTACATCAGGGTGATCTTTTTGAAGTCTTTCAATACCTTCTGGACATCCAACTAACCCAACATATCTAACATCTGTTGCTCCACGCTCTTTAAGTGTTTTGATTGCAGCAGAGGCAGAACCACCTGTTGCAAGCATCGGGTCTACAACAATGACAACACCTGTTGTAATTTCATTTGGAAATTTAGCATAGTATGCAACGGGTTGTAGTGTTTTTTCATCTCTATATAAACCAATATGTCCGATTTTAGCACTTGGTATGATATTATGAATACCATCCACCATACCTAATCCAGCTCTTAAAATAGGTACAATAATGACTGGTTTTTTTAATTCTTTAGCTGTCATTTTTTGAATCGGTGTTTCGATTTCTTTATCAACAGTTTCTAAATCTTTGGTGAGTTCGTAGGTTATTAAAGCACCAACTTCTCCAACATTTTCTCTAAAATTTTTAGATGATGTGTTCTTGTCTCTAATGATTGACATCTTATGATCAATTAATGGGTGATTTAATATAACTACTTTATTCATCGTTTGTTTTCCTCTTCTAGTTTAGCAATTTTTGATACTCTTGTTTCATGTCTAGATTCGTGATGCGCATTTAAATATGTATCAACAATCAGTTTTGCTTCTCCAAGTGATTGTGTTCTAGCACCTAATGCAATTACATTTGCGTGATTATGCTCTTTAGCAAGTCTTGCTGTTAATTCATTATAGACTAATGCAGCTCTGATACCTCTTACCTTGTTTGCAGCAATACTCATTCCAATACCAGTTCCACAAACCAAAATTCCGCAATCAACGGTTTTTGATGCAACATTCATTGAAACAATACGTGCATAATCTGGATAATCCACTCTGTCAACAGAATCTGTTCCATAATCAACAACTTCATGTCCTTTTTTTGTTAAATATTCAACTAATTCAGATTTTAAATCAAATCCTGCATGGTCAGCACCAATTACAATTTTCATCTTCTACAGTCTCCTTTTCTAAAATTATACCATTTATAGGGTTGATAAGTAAGCATTACATAACAAAAAGATTATAAATTTTACATCGTAGAAAGATTCTTACATATTTAAAATCTTTAAGTTCATGATTCATTTCAATTCAATCTTCTTTAAATAAAATGGAAGTATAAACATCCATATATGATGTTTAAAATCTTCCATTTTTAATATTAAGCTTTTAAATTTTCTTTAACTGTTTGACGTTTACGTTCTTGTACAGTTAAGTAACGTTTTCTTAAACGAATTGATTTAGGTGTGATTTCAATTAACTCATCATCATTGATAAAATCCATACAAGCCTCTAAACTCATATCAATCGGACGTTTTAATACAGTTGTTGAATCCTTACCTGCACTACGCATGTTTGTTAATTTCTTTTCTTCAATACAGTTAATGACCAAGTCATTATCTTTATTATGAATACCTACAATCATTCCTTCATAGACTTGAACACGAGGTTCAACAAAGAATTGTCCTCTATCTTCTAAATGACCAATCGCATATGCTGTTGTTAAACCTTGGCTCATAGAAATTAATGCACCATTTTCTCTATTACCCACTGGTAATTGAATCATTGGTCTATAATCTAAGAACATATGAGATAAAACACCATATCCTTTAGTAGCAGTTAGGAACTGAGTCATTAAACCAATTAAACCACGTGATGGCATATGATAGATTAATCTGGATTCATGTACACCTTGAATCATTTTAATCATTTCACCACGGCGGTTACCGAGTAATTCCATTACAGAACCTACATAATCATTAGGTGTATCTACTTGAACTTCTTCAAATGGTTCAAGTGTTTGTCCATCGACTTCCTTAAAAATAACTTTAGGACGTGATACTGCAAACTCAAAACCTTCTCTTCTCATGGATTCAATTAAAATACCCAAATGAAGTTCTCCACGACCAGAAACCATCCATGTTTCTGAACCACTTGAACGATCTACCTTTAAAGATACATCCTTTTGAACTTCTCTATAAAGTCTTTCATCAATCTTACTTGCTGTAACGAATTTACCTTCTTTACCAGCAAGTGGTGAGTTATTCGTTAAAAACATCATTTGAACAGTTGGTTCATCAATATGTAGTAAAGGTAATTGATATGTTTGACCAACCTCAGTAATGGTATCTCCAACATGAATGTCTGCTAACCCAGCAATTGCAACAATATCGCCTGCATAAGCTTCATCTGTTTCAATTTTGTTTAATCCATTATATCTAAATAATTTTTGAATTCTAAAGTTTTCAACAGATTTGTCATGTCTGATACAAGATACAAAAGAATTAACTTTTAATGTACCTTGGAACACTTTACCAATACCCATTCTTCCAACATACTCGTTATAATCGATTAATGCTGGTTGGAATAATAATGGTCCATTTAATTCCACATTCGGTTTTGGAACATGGTTAATGATTGTATCCAGTAATGGCTTCATATTTTTAGCCGTTGAAAACTCGATATCAAAACTAGATAAACCTAATAAACCAGATGCATAAACAATAGGAAACTCGAGTTGTTCTTCTGTAGCACCTAAATCAATAAACAAGTCAAACACTTGATTAACTGTTTTTCTAGGGTCTGCAAAAGGTCGATCGATTTTGTTAATAACAACAATCGGTTTTAACTTTTCTTCTAATGCTTTTCTTAAAACGAACTTCGTTTGAGGCATAACCCCATCCTTAGCATCGACTAAAAGTAAAACACCATCCACAAGTTTCATAATACGTTCAACTTCTCCACCAAAATCCGCGTGACCTGGTGTGTCCATAATATTAATACGATAATCTCCGTATTGAATAGAGGTTGCTTTTGCTAAAATTGTAATTCCTCTTTCACGTTCGATATCATTGTTATCCATTGCACGCTCTTGCATGCTTTGGTTTTCTCTAAACGTTTCTGATTGTTGTAATAATTTGTCAACTAAAGTAGTTTTACCATGGTCAACGTGTGCAATAATTGCGACATTTCTAATTTCCATATTTTTATCATCCTTTTTTAAGCCTTTATCATTTTATCATAATTCCTTTTATTTCCCTAAAAAAAAGTCCTACTTTCGTAGAACTTGTTGAATATCGTCTAAAGTTATTTCTCCTAAGCGTATAATAGCAGGTTCTTCTTGGGTTAAATCAAGAACGGTTGATGAGACTGTGGAAATTTTTTCATGATTCACATAAACTTTATCCACTTGATTTCCAAAAACTTTAACAATAGATTCATAATCATTCATAGGTGCTTCATTTGAATAATTCACCGATGTTGTTTTAAGTGGTCCATATTGATGGATTAAATTTATTGCTGTTGGATGGTTAGGAACTCTAACAGCAATCGTTTTTTCACCTGATTCTAATGCATATGCTTCTTTACTTTTTAAAATCATTGTAAGTCCACCTGGCCAAAATTTAGATGCTAGCTTATATGCACTTTCATGAATATATGCATCCTCTTTGATTTGATCTAGGTCGCTAATTAGTATGGCTAGAGGCTTATTAAAGTCTCTACCCTTTATCTCATAAATTCTTTTAATGCCTACTTTATTTTTATAAGATGTTCCCATCCCATAAACTGTATCTGTAGGAAATATAATTACATTCATTTAAGTACACCACCTATGCCAACAAATGTCATACGATCTCTTTGTTGTAAATCCTTCTTTTGAATAATGACTGCATCCGTAAAATATTTTTCAACTAAAGCTTTAATATTTTCACTTTGATACATACTATGTTCAAATGCAATCAAAGCCTTATCCTTCATATAATTTTTTGCTTGACTTAAAACGATTTCATAAGGTTTTAAACCGTCTGTACCACCAAATAGTGCAATATGTGGTTCATTTAAAACAGTGCGTTCTACGGCCTCATTTTGTGGTATGTAAGGCGGATTAGCAACGATGATATCATAAGTTTTTTGAACATTTGAAAACCAATCTGATATGAAGAACTCAACATTTCCACCAAGCACTTGATTATTCTTTCTAGCAACCTCTAATGCCTCTTCTGAAATATCTGTTGCATCCACAGATGCATCTTTAGTTTCAAGTGATAATGTAACAGAAATGTTTCCACTTCCTGTTCCAAGGTCTAGTATATCCACATTTTGATCATTAAAATATGTATCATAAATCATGAGGACTTCTTCAACCAACTCTTCAGTTTCTCTTCTTGGAATTAAAACTTGATTATTAACAATATATTTATATCCGTAAAAGTATGAAAAACCTAAAATATGTTGAACAGGGATTTCTTCTTGATGATATTGATTAAATGCATCCTCAATCTTTTTTTCTAGACTCAAACTGACTTCTTGATTCATGTTTAAGTAAAATTCGGATGCTTGCATCTCGCTTAACTCCATAATCATCCAAGAAACTGCATGTTCATCTAATTGATATTTATGTGCTAATTTCTCATATTTTTTCAGTAACTCTTGGAGTTTCAACTTTGTTCACCCTTTAAAGCTTCCTTTTGGAATTCATTAATCAGTGGTTCAATAATTAAATCAATTCGACCTTCCATAATGACATCCAAACGATTCAGAGTTAAACCAATTCTATGGTCTGTTACTCTATTTTGTGGATAGTTATACGTACGAATTTTTTCACTACGTTCACCACGTCCAACTAAAGCTTTTCTATTTTGTCCTTCTTTTTCTAATTGCTCTTGCATGATTTGATCATAAATTCTAGATACTAATAATTTATATGCACGGTCTTTATTATCGTGTTGTGAACGTTCCTCTTGTGATGTTACAACAACACCTGTTGGTATATGTGTTAATCTTACTGCAGAATACGTGGTATTAACAGATTGTCCACCTGCACCGGATGAATTATATGTGTCAAATCGAATATCTTCCCATTTGACATCATATTCAATCTCATCTTGTTCAGGTAATGCAAGTACAACAGCTGTTGAGGTATGAATACGTCCTTGAGATTCTGTAAGTGGTACTCTTTGTACACGGTGTACACCAGATTCATATTTTAAGAAACTATACACATTTTCACCGGATACAACAAACTCAATACCTGTAAAACCACCACTACTACCATGAGAGATATTTGTAACACTAATTTTCCATCCTTTAGCTTCTGCTAATTTAGAGTACATTCTAAATAAATCTCCAGCAAAGATGTTTGCCTCATCACCACCTGCAGCACCTTTAATTTCAATAATAACGTTCTTATCATCATTTGGGTCTTTAGGTAACAATAAAATTCTTAACTTTTCAATTAATTCATCTTTTTTAACTTCTAACTTATTTAACTCATTTTTAGCTTCTTCAAGAAGTGTTGGGTCATCTTCAATATCAATCATTTCATTAAGATCATCAAGTTCTTTTGAAACAGATTCATAGATATCAAATGTTTCTACAGTTTCTTCTAAACCTTTAGATTCTTTCATTAACTTAGTAAGTTCTTTAATATCAGAAATACCTGATGAAAGTTTCTCTTGAAGTTTTAAATAATTTTCTTTAATTAATTTTAGTCTATCAAACATATATGTACCTCTTTTTATAAGATGGAATAAAAGATGAGTCCAAGAATTCCTGAAATAACAATTAATATAATTGGGCTCACCTTTTTAAAGATGAGTGAAAGTGTGAGTGCAACGAAGAATATACCTAAGCCAATATAATCAATTTCAATCTCTGTTGAATGTAAGAGTCCCTTGAAATTCGCTTCTAAAAACACTTGTAATCCTGCAGAAAGTATGAGCCCTATGGTTAGTGGATTAATCCAGTTTAATGCAGATCGAACAGGCTTGGACTTTAATATTTTAGCACTAAAATATGCAATTAGTAAAATAATAATAAATGATGGCAGTGCAACACCTAAGGTTGCAAGAATAGATCCCAAGAACCCATATGAATTATACCCCACAAATGTTGCAATATTGATTGCGAAAGGTCCGGGAGTGGACTCTGCAATACCGATGAATTGATCGACTTGCTGAATGGTTAAATATCCGTTAGAAACAATCTCCGTACGAATGAGTGGAATCATTGCATATCCACCACCAAATGTGAAAATACCTATTTTAAAGAATATGAAGAATAGTTTAAGGAGTTCTAGTATCATCTTTAATGACTCCTTTAAAAACATATCCAAATACAATTGCTGAAATTGCAGTTAATATGAGCAGGTAAATAATTGAAAACTCAGGGAAGAAGAAAGATATTACAAACCCTAAGATCATTAACACGATATTTGTAAATGATAGTCCTGCTTGTTTCGTTAAACGAAACCATGCATTAAAAATTAACACAGATACACCTGCATTAATACCTTTTAAAACATTTTGAATATACATATTTTCATTAAATGCAACTAAGAAAATAGAAATCAGAATAATAATTGTCATGGATGGTAATACAACACCTAATGTTGCGAGTACTGAACCCCAAAACTTCTTATGTTGATAACCAATAAATGTTGCGCCATTGATTGCAAATGGTCCTGGTGTGGACTGGCTTATTGCAACCAAATCAAGCATTGTTTTTTCATCGATCCATTTCTTATTTTCAACCACTTCTTTTTCCATCACACGAATCATTGCATACCCTCCACCAAACGTGAAGAGACCAATTTTAAAAAATGTGATAAAAATATCTAAATATGGGTTTTTAATCATAAATACACCCTTCCTGATGCCATAATGCTTGACTATTTTACCATAAACCGACTCTTTTTGGTATATTTTTTGAAAGATAATCTCGTCTTTATATATTGAGATAACTTGACTCTATGAATAAAATAAAAGGAGGTATTTTGATACACAATATGTGTCTTAAATACCTCCTTTAAAAGTTCATGCATATGGATTAGTTTTGAGACTCATCCACTGAGGATTGTTCTTGGAATCTGGAGTACTGTGGTGAGAATATAAATTTAATATCCCCAATTTGACCTTGTCTATTTTTTCGAACCAATAACTCAGTATGTCCAGATTGTTCACCTTCTTGTTTCGGATTAAAGTATTCATCACGGTGAATAAACATAACAATATCGGCATCCTGTTCGATCGAACCAGATTCTCTTAAATGTGCAAGTGTAGGTTTTTTATCTGCACTCTTTTCGACGTCTCTGGATAATTGAGATAATGCAACCACAGGAATTTTTAATTCTCTTGCCATTTGTTTTAAAGCTCTAGATATTTTTGAAACTTCTTCTTGTCTATTCGATCCTTTATTCATATCTGCTTGAATCAGTTGTAAGTAATCAATAACGACCAAATCTAGTTTACCTTCTTGTGATAGACGGCGACATTTCGCACGAATTTCATTAATATTGGATGATGATGAATCATCAAAAAATATTTGATACTCATTTAATATATCAGTGAATGTTTCAAAATTTCTCCACTCTTGTGGTGTTAAAAAACCTGTTCTTAATTTTGAGTTTTCAATATTAGACATACTAGAAATCATACGTGTAACAAGTTGTTCATTACTCATTTCAAGTGAGAATATTGCAACACCTGCTTTACCGTTTTTATTTTTAGTCGCACAGTTTAAAGCTAGATTCATCGCAAAAGCACTCTTACCTACAGCAGGTCTTGCTGCAATAATAATAAGTTCTTCAGGTTGAAAACCATTTGTAAATTTATCCAGTGTTGTAAATCCTGTCTTTAAACCAGTCACATCGCCTTTATTGTTATGTAGATGATGCATCTTTTCTCGAACTTCTTGAACAATTTCAGGAATAGGTTTAAATGCACCTACTTTTCTTCTTTGAGACAAACTTAAAACAGCAGTTTCAACAGCATCTAAATACTCAGCCGATTCAATATCACTTGTAAGTCCTTTAGTTGCAAGTTCCTGAGTAATTTTAATGACATCTCTTTTTAAGGATAAGTCTTTAACAATTTCAATATAAGTATCAATATGAGAAACAGATACTGTATATTCAGATAACTCTAAAATATAGGTCAAACCACCGACTGTATCTAATTGACCTTTATGTTCTAAGGTTGATTTAACAGAAGTCAAATCAATATCTTTACGACTATTAAAAAGATCCTTCATCGCTTGATAAATTACTGCATGTTGACTTAAGAAAAAATCAGACTCATGAATTTGATCAAAGATATTTGGAGCGGTTCTACTATCTAGAAATATTGCTCCTAATACTGATTTTTCAGCATCAACAGCATTTGGAATACGACTGGCCATATTAATCTCTTCTTTCAATAATATTGACTTCAAATGTTGCTTTAATACCTTTATCTAAAGATACTACAACAGGATATATACCTGCTGATGTAATATCTGTTTGTAATTCTAGTTTTTTCTTATCAATAGCTATATGGTGTTTTTGTTCAAACGCTTCAACAATTTGTTTAGAAGTAATAGAACCAAAACGTTTACCATCTTGACCTACTTGAATGGTTAATGTTACAGATTTACCTTCAATTTCAGATGCAATCTTTTTCATTAAAGCAATCAACTTTTCTTCTTCTTTACGAAGTTCTTCTTTTTGTTTTTCAAGTTGTTTTAAGTTTTCTTCAGTTGCTTGTAGTGCTTGTTTTGCAGAAATTAAATAATTTGCATATCCTCCTGCAACTTCAATAATTTGGTCTTTCTTACCCTTACCCTTCACATCTTCTAATAATATAACTTTCATAGGTGTATTGTCTCCTCCGTACTCTAACTCTAATATATGTTTTAATTGCTTGTATGCATCTTCTACTGTTACATCTTTAATCTGGGTTGCAGCACTGTTTAAGTGACCACCACCACCCATTTCTTCCATAATCACTTGTACGTTAATCCCGCCGTAACTTCTTGCTGAAATACCAACAAGATGATCACTTAAATTAACAATTGTAAATGCTGCATCGATATCTTTAACTTCTAATAATGCTTGTGATACTTGAGCAATAAATGCTCTATCTTCATAAATTTGGTTGGTTTTAACGATTGCGAATCGGTCTAAATATACTTCAATACCACTTAATAAATTGTTTTGTGAAATGATTCTGTTTAAATCACTTCTTAGCCAAGTTTTAACCATGATGGTATCTGCACCAAAGTCTTTTAACTTAGATGCAACCTCAAATGTACGTGCATTGGTTCGGTATGTAAATGTATTGGTATCTACAATGAGTCCTGCATACATGATGGATGCTTCTAGTGGATCAATTAAAACTTCTCTTGGATAAAAACTTAGGAGTTCCATTAAGAGTTCTACTGTTGATGAACTACCTGGATCAATAAACGTAAAGTCTCCATCAATAGAGTTTTCATTTCCTCGGTGATGGTCAATAATAGCTGTTTTTAGGTTTAAACTCAAGAGTTCACGGCTATGAACAATGTCTGAGTTTTGAGTGTCTAAAATGACTAATAAAGTATCTTTGGTTGCTTTATTTAAAGCAGACTCTGTGGTGATCACATGTTTTAATGCCTGACTCTTATTTTGTTTTAAAATCTTATAAACATCACTTGTTGTTGGGTCTAGTTTCTCTTCATCTATAATTAAATAACTTGCAACATCCGGAGATGATAAACTCATCTTTAAGGTTGCAATCATCGATCCAAAGGAGTCTAAATCTGTTTGGTCATGACCCATAATAAAGACTTGATCCGCATGATCAAATAAATCTTTAATCGTTTGAGCAGACTGTCTCGCATTAACTCGACTTGATTTAGAAATGGATTCTAGTTTCGCACCGAAATAAGCAATTTTTTGATGTTGAATATTTACAACCGCCTGATCCCCTCCGCGTTTTTCAGCAAGTTCAATCGCATTTTGTGCATAATCTGATAACTCATCATAATCTAAATCCCAAGATGCAATCCCTATAGAGATTGTAACTCGAATATTATATTTTAAAGAAATATCTCTAATACGTTCTAAAATATCAAAACGTTTACTCATCATTTCTTCTAATTTTTTTCTTTTAACTAACATGACCATACGGTTATCACCATACGGTTTTAAATATCCATTATAATTTTCTACCCAATCTGCAATGGTGGATAAATATTCACCCTTAATACTCGATTGTTCTGAAATATCAAAGTTCGCCATATTATCTTCGAAGTTATCTAAGTTCATAATACCAATTGCAGGTAAATGACTGATATATTCTTCTTTAGCTTTTTCACGGCTAGATACATCAAATAAATATAAAACCTTTAATTCTTGTTTATAAATGACTTCAAATTTATGGTCTTTAACTGAAATAGTTACAGGGTCCTTAGGGTTCGTCTTAATAAATTCAGCCATGCTTTCAGAAATTTCAGAAACTTGCTTATCGACAAGTTTTGTTTCAAATATCTTTTTAGCATAGTTATTGACCCATTTTATCTCAAGTTGATCATCATCTAAGATTAAAATACCAATAGGTAGTTCATGGAATGCATCGTCTCCTACTTGATTGACTCTAGGACTTAATTTGCTCCATCTTGCTAAACGGTTGGTTAAATTTTTAATTTGAGACTTATATTGTGATATTAAGACAAAAAGAATCATGCCAACGACAATGATTGAAAATGTGAATGTACCAAGGATTAAAATAAGTTCAATGCTTTCAATAGAATCTAGGAGATCGGTAAATAAATATAGGAAACAACCGATCCAAAAGATAACCCATAAGATGATCGAAGTAACAAGTAGATATATTCTTTTCATTAAACTACCTCACTTTATATAAAATTATATCATATAATCTAAGATTATAAATAAAAAGTTATCCCCATTATTTGGGGATAACTTATATCTAATTATTCTTTTACAAATGGTAATAATGCCATATGACGCGCACGTTTAATTGCTTGTGCTAAAGGTCTTTGCCATTTAGCTGAAGTACCTGTTACACGTCTTGGTAAGATTTTACCACGTTCTGTAATGAACTTCTTAAGTAAGTCTACGTCTTTAAAGTCAATATGAGTGAATTTGTTTGTTGTAAAGAAACATACTTTTTTACGTTTTCTAAATCCACCACGTCTTTGTTTATCTTGCATATTATTTATCCTTTCTAGAATGGTAAGTCATCGTCAGCAACCAATTTTTTAGATGTTTCAAAGAAATCATCTTGTGGTTCTGATGGACTACTGGTATCTTCATATCCTCTTCTAGTAGAAGCATCCTTAGATTCTAATAATTGTACAGAATCTGCAACAACTTCAGTAACATAAACTGTTCTGCCGTTGGTATCTTCATAATTTCTAGTTTGGATACGACCTTCAACGCCTAATAAAGCGCCTTTTCTAACATAATTTTTCATGAAATCTGCAGTTTGTCTCCATGCAACGCATTGAACAAAATCTGCTTCGTTTTCACCGTTAGCTGATTTAAAATTACGATTGACTGCGACAGTAAATTGCACAACAGAAATGCCACTTGTTGTGGATCTTGCATCTACGTCTTTTGTAATTCTTCCGATAAGAACTACTCTGTTAATCATAATTATTCACCTTCTTTAATTTCAATATGACGAATCACTGATTCAGTAATCTGAATAACACGTTTGTATTCAGCAATACCTTCTGGTGTAGTCTCAACTAACATCCAAACATAGTAACCTTTTCTATGCTTGTTGATTTCATATGCTAAATCTTTTAAACCGATTTCTTTTAAAGCTAAGATTGTGCCACCGTTGTTTGTTACAACGTTGTTTAAATCAGCAATCAAAGTCTTAAGCGCTTCTGGGTCTAATTGAGGATTAGCAATATACATGAGTTCATACTTTTTCATCTTTGTTTCCTCCTTTTGGTCTTCTTGGTCATTTCTGACAAGGATCTATTTTTTTATGCATTTTTACATGCTTTCCTATTATATCATGATGCATCTAAAAATTCAATTATTTTTTAATTAAAACCTTTAAGTTTTCAGTAATCAATTGAACTGTTTTTAAAATGTTTTCTTCACGTTTATCAGTGCTTTTAAATACAATATGTTTTGTTGTGATTGCATTGTTATAATAAATTGAGAAATAGGCTTCATTAGGCGATCTATCGCTGGCATAACCTGTAACAGATATTGAAATATCTCGGTTGGTTAATTGATGCATACGCTCTGCCATTTTTTGTGCAATATAATTTGATACAACCCCATAATTTTCGATATCCTTTAAAGGAATCTCTAAATACTTGGATTTAGATTCATTACTATAAAGAATAAATCCTTCTTGAAAAATAGAGGATGCGCCTTTATGTTTCACAAATTCATAAGCTAGTCTTCCACCTGTCATGGATTCAACAATTGCTATTTTTAAGTTTTTTTGAATTAATAACTCAATGAGTTCATTCATTTTATATTGTTATTTCAACCTCAATATTTTCAAAATTTCCCGTATCTGAATTCTTTCTGATAACTTCAAATGTATATACATTACCATATTGAATAGTCCCAAGTTCTCTTAATAAATCCTCAGTTGTCGTGATCGAACTGCCATTTACTTTTTTAATTAAATCGTATTGTAATAACTTACCATAACTTGATCTCGTACTTGAAGTGTCTGCAACGACAATACCGACTTCATTTCTTGGTACTTTATCAAATGGATCAAAACCAGCTGCACGTTCTCCGTAGGCTTCTTGATAATTAACAGTTGTAAATACTTCATATGGAAGTGTTTGAATGCCTAATCTTGGTTTGATGCTTTTTAGTAAACTCTTAATCACTTTAGCAATATGATTGACATGAATTGATTCACTCACCAAATAAACTGTTTCTTGATTAATAACTTCTACTCTTTGTGTATTCATACCAATGAATGTACCATCATAACTAAATAGTGGTCCACCTGAATTACCTGGATTAATATTTGCAGTATGCGTAATGAAGCGGTCACTTAAATCTGCTATGACACCTAAATTGGTTAATAGATTAAAGTTATCTTCATCGACTGGAGTTCCTAATCCAAAGACATATTGACCCTTCGTTAACTGTACATAAATATTTTTATCTTCTGATAATGGTAGTATATCAACTGTAGGATATACTTCTTGACTGATAAATCTAACCACTGCTACATCATCATAATCCCTAGGTGTTTCCGTAGGAATACCATAAATATCACCCATTTCTACGGTGTTTTTTGCAGTATGAACCTTAACATGGCTCATACGGTCAACAACGTGGAAATTGGTTAATACATAATACATATAAGACCCGTCTCCTAAATCTTCTTGTTCGAAGATGAGTCCACTACCTAAACCTAAATAAAATTCCATATCATAACCATGAAGTGCAACTGTACTTTCACTTAATAAGCTTACTAACTCATGGTAACTTGTTTCTGTTGGAACATCTCTGATTTCATGCTCTATCCGACCCACTGCACAACCTTGAATTAAGATGATGAGTAAGGCAAGAATCACCATACTTATCTTTTTCATAAGAAGGATTCCACGATTTCTATAACATGATTAATGAAGAGTGCTTCATTAATTAAGACCTCAGGACGACCTCCTGCAGTGGTTGAATATTTTACATTGATTCCAATTAATTCACCGGTTTCTTTTAAATAAAGTGGTGAACCTAATGTACCTTGATTTAAATTGGTTCCATGAATAATCATTTCACCTTGAATACCCATGATACTTGCTGGATTGGTAACAATATTATAATACGCATTGGATATCGGTGTTGCAATAGAGAAAATAGTTCTAGATTTTAAACTTAAAATATCTTCATCAAAACTCTTTAACTCAACAACTTCTAATGCTTTATTCGTTTGAAATGAAATCACTTTGATACTGGATTCATAGATAAGTGAATCCGGATTTAAAACATTACCTGTAACACTTTCCGTTGGACTTACAAAAACTGTAACTGTTAATGAATCTTTAACAGCATAATCAGATGTGAGGGCATAGTATGTTTGATTTAACTGTCCTGTTGTTTTTTTAACAACAACACCTGACGCTTTTCGATCTTCAAACGTACTATCAAACATACGTTGATTGCTAATAGCAACCGATGCATCATCTAATATATCAATCATCGCCATAAATTCAGCTTCAGCTAATGTTACCTCAGGCGCAAAAACTTCAGGTCTAACGGATTCTACATATTCATTAATTGCATCACATGCAACCAGTACGAATCCTAGTAATAAAACAAGTAATAAGGTTGTTATTTTTTTCATATTATGACTCCAATCTAAATAATTTATTAGCATTCTCATTTGTGATATCTTCTACAATTTTAGGATCTATTTGTTTGATTCTTGCAACTTCTTCTAAGATCAGATGCGTATATGCAGATTCATTTCTTTTACCTCTGTAAGGACTTGGAGATAAATAAGGTGAATCCGTTTCTAATAGGATATGTTTTAAATCAATATGTTCAACAATTTGTTTAATTTCAAGTGCTTTTTTAAAGGTGACAACACCAGAAATTCCAATATATAAACCTAACTCAATCACTTTTAATGCATCCTCTAATGTCGATGAAAATGAATGAAATACACCTTTAATTTGACCTTTATAAGGTTTTATCACTTCATATGCTTCATTAAATGAGGACCTTGTATGAATAATAATCGGTTTATTCAGTTGAATCGCTAATTCTATTTGTTTCTTAAATACTTCTTGTTGTAGCGCTAAGTTATCTTGTCGCCAGTATAAATCAATTCCTGTTTCTCCAATTGCAACAACTCTAGGATTTTTTGCAAGTTCATATAAATCATCTAATGATTCTTCATCAACTGAACAAGGATGTATCCCAACTGTTGGATAAAATATTGGATATTCTAAAGAAAGTTCCAATGCTTTTTGATTATGTTTTAAATCCATACCAACCAAAATAATCTTTTCTACTCCAACATTTTTAGCACGATGGATGACTTCATCTAAATCATTGATGTATTCGATCGTATTTAAGTGAGCATGTGTATCAATCATTGATCATTCACCATATCCTTATTGATAAATTATATCATATAACAAAAAGGACTTCTTAAAGAAGTCCTTCGAATTTGCTAAAATGTGAAATTATTCAAGAACTTTAACAACGGATCCTGATGCAACTGTTCTTCCACCTTCACGAATAGAGAACTTAGTTCCTTCTTCAAGTGCAATTGGGTGAATTAATTCAACAGTAACTTCAGCGTTATCACCTGGCATAACCATTTCAGTACCTTCACCTAAAGTGATGATACCTGTGATATCTGTTGTTCTAAAGTAGAATTGTGGGCGGTAGTTTGAGAAGAATGCTGTATGACGTCCACCTTCTTCTTTTGATAATACGTAGATTTGAGCAGTGAATTTAGAATGTGGTTTAACAGTAGCAGGTTTTGCTAATACTTGTCCACGTTCGATGTTTGCACGGTCGATACCACGTAATAAAGCACCAATATTATCCCCAGCTTCAGCTTGGTCTAATAATTTTCTAAACATTTCAACACCTGTTACAGTAGTTGTTTGAGTATCACGGATACCAACGATTTCAACTTGGTCACCAACTTTAACGATACCACGGTCTACACGTCCAGTAGCAACTGTACCACGACCTGTAATTGTGAATACGTCTTCAACTGGCATCATGAATGGTTTGTCAGTAGCACGAACTGGATTGTCGATATAAGTATCTACAGCTTCCATTAATTGTTCTACTCTAGCAACCCATTGAGGTTCACCATTTAAAGCACCTAAAGCTGATCCACGGATAACTGGAATGTCATCTCCTGGGAAATCATATTCTGAAAGTAATTCTCTTACTTCCATTTCAACTAAGTCAAGTAACTCTTCGTCATCAACTAAGTCAGATTTGTTTAAGAATACAACTAACTTTGGAACACCAACTTGGCGTGAAAGTAAGATGTGTTCACGAGTTTGAGGCATTGGACCATCTGCAGCAGAAACAACTAAGATAGCTCCGTCCATTTGCGCAGCACCAGTGATCATGTTTTTAACATAGTCAGCGTGTCCTGGGCAGTCTACGTGTGCGTAGTGTCTGATTAATGTTTCATACTCAACGTGTGACGCGTTAATTGTAATACCGCGTTCTTTTTCTTCAGGTGCAGCATCGATTTGACTATAGTCTCTCTTGTCAGCTAAACCTTTACCTGCTAATACAGAAGTAATAGCAGCAGTTAATGTAGTTTTTCCATGGTCAACGTGGCCAATAGTACCAATGTTAACATGGGGTTTTGTTCTGTTAAACTTTTGTTTTGCCATGACGCAAAATCCTCCTATAATTTATTATTTACATAATAATCTATTATTTTTTATTTTATCATATAACTAATTTTTTGTGAAGTGGATTAGTTAGAACCACGTTTTTTAATGATTTCTTCTTGAATGCTCTTAGGTACTCTTTCGTAATGATCAAATTGCATCACGAATACAGCACGTCCTTGAGTATTTGAACGAAGGCTTGTTGCATAACCAAACATTTCAGAAAGTGGTACGAATGCACGAATTGCAATCGCATTTCCTCTTCCTTCTTGGCTTTCTAAACGTCCACGACGGGAAGTTAAGTCACCAATAACGTTACCAACATAGTCATTTGGAGTTACTACTTCAACGTCCATGATTGGTTCTAAGATAACAGCTTGCGCTTTAGTCTTAGTTTCTTTTAACGCCATACTTGCTGCAATTTTGAATGCCATTTCAGATGAGTCAACATCATGGTATGAACCGAATTTTAATGTAGCTTTAATGTCTACGATAGGGAATCCAGCTAAAACACCACCACCTAATGCTTCTTCTAATCCTTTTTGAACGGATGGAATGTATTCTCTTGGAATAACACCACCAACAATTTTATCAACGAATTCAAATCCTTTACCAGGGTTTGGTTCGAAATCAATGACAACGTGTCCATATTGTCCACGTCCACCTGATTGACGAACAAACTTAGATTCAATTTCAGCAGGAACTGTAATTGTTTCTCTGTAAGATACTTGAGGTTCAGCAACGTTTGCTTCAACCTTAAATTCTCTTCTCATACGATCCACTAAGATATCTAAGTGTAATTCACCCATACCTGCAATAATCGTTTGACCTGTTTCAGTATTTGTATATGTTCTAAATGTTGGATCTTCTTCAGCTAATTTCGCTAAAGCTTGTCCCATCTTATCTTGGTCATTCTTAGTTTTTGGTTCAACTGCAACTTCAATAACTGGTTCAGGGAAGTTCATAGACTCTAAAATAATATCATCATTTTCAAGTGCTAATGTATTACCTGTAGTAGTAACTTTTAAACCAACTGCTGCTGCAATATCTCCTGCGTATACTTCATCAATTTCTTGACGGTTATTCGCATGCATTTGTAAGATACGTCCGAATCTTTCACGTGTATCTTTTGTTGTATTTTGTACATATGATCCACTCTTGATTGTACCAGAGTATACTCTAAAGAATGTTAACTTACCAACAAATGGGTCTGTCATAACTTTGAATGCTAATGCAGTGAATGGTTCACTGTCATCTGCATGACGAAGTACTTCAACACCTTCTGATGTATGTCCTACAACTGCAGGAATATCAAGTGGTGATGGTAAATAGTCAATAACTGCATCCAATACTTTTCTAACACCTTTGTTTTTAAAGCTTGATCCTGCTACAACTGGGAAGAATTCTACTTTTAAAACACCTGTACGGATTGCTTTTTTAAGTAATTCAACTGAAACTTCTTCGCCTTCTAAATAGATGTTCATTAAGTCATCATTATATTCAGCAACAGCTTCAATTAATTCAATTCTCATAGCTTTAGCTTGGTCAAGTAAGTGTGCAGGGATTTCAATTTCAGTTGTTGTCTCATCTGCATCACCTTGGTAGTGATAAGCTTTCATTGTAACTAAGTCAATTAAACCATTGAAATCATTTTCAGTTCCAATAGGTAATTGAATTGCGTTTGCTTTAACACCTAAACGGCTGTGTAAAGTTTTAATCGCATGTTTGAAATCTGCACCAATCTTGTCCATTTTATTAACATAAACAATTCTTGGTACTTTATATTCGGTAGCTTGTCTCCAAACAGTTTCTGTTTGAGGTTCTACCCCCGCTTGTGCATCAATTACAGTAACAGCTCCATCTAGAACTCTAAGTGATCTAGAAACTTCAACTGTGAAGTCGACGTGTCCTGGAGTGTCGATAATGTTTACTCTGTGTTCTTTCCAAACAGCAGTTGTAGCCGCAGAAGTAATTGTAATCCCGCGTTCTTGTTCTTGTTCCATCCAGTCCATTTGAGAAGCACCATCATGTGTTTCTCCAATCTTATGGATTTTACCAGTATGATAAAGAATACGTTCTGTAGTTGTTGTTTTACCAGCATCAATGTGAGCCATGATACCGATATTGCGAGTCATTTTTAATGAATATTGACGTGGCATAATTTCACAATCCCTTCTTACCAGCGGTAGTGAGCGAATGCTTTATTCGCCTCTGCCATTCTGTGTACTTCTTCACGCTTCTTAACAGAGGCACCTTGTCCCTGTGAAGCATCTAAAATTTCTTTTGCAAGTCTTTCTTCCATTGTTTTTTCATGACGTAGTTTTGCATATTGTACTAACCATCTTAAAGCTAGTGCTTGACGTCTTTCTGGTCTAACTTCAACTGGAACTTGATAGTTTTGACCACCGATACGGCGAGCTCTTACTTCTAAGATTGGTGAGATATTATTCAAAGCTTCATTGAAAACATCAATTGGCTCGCGACCTGTTTGGTCTTTAATGCGATTTAACGCACCATATAATATACTTTGTGCAGTTCCTTTTTTTCCATCTTCCATAATTGTGTTAACAATTCTAGTAATTAATTTGGAATTATAAATCGGATCTGGTAATACATCACGCTTTACGATGTGTCCTTTACGTGGCATATTGTTCACCTTCTTCCTTTCGTTTTTTCTTGTTTAGATTTTGTTTGTAATATTTAAATTACTTTTTCTTTGCAGGTACAGCAGCTTTACCAGCTTTTGGACGCTTAGCACCGTATTTGGATCTACCCTGCATGCGGTTTGCAACACCAGTAGCATCTAAGGTTCCACGTACGATATGGTATCTTACCCCTGGTAAGTCCTTCACACGTCCACCACGAACAAGCACTACGGAGTGTTCTTGTAGTGAGTGTCCTACGCCTGGGATATAAGCTGTTACTTCAGTTCCGTTAGATAATCTAACACGAGCATATTTACGTAATGCAGAGTTAGGTTTTTTAGGAGTCATAGTTGTAACACGAGTACATACACCACGTTTTTGAGGAGATGCATAATTTGAATCAGCTTTCTTTAAGGTATTAAAACCGTATTGTAAAGCAGGTGATTTACTCTTATACTTCTTGTCAGAACGTTGAGTTGTAATTAATTGTGATATGGTAGGCATTTTCTAATTTCCTTTCTTGAAACACATTTCCAGGTGTTTCATTATTGATATTTTGGCTTTGTGAAGCCAAGATGTTATCGTTGAAATGTAAATATTTTTTACACCTGTTCTATTATATATTTTTGATTGCTTTTTGTCAATAAAATTATACTAAAATTTACTTTACCTTACAAAAAATAACATATCTTTAGATACATGCATGTTATAATATAAGATATTATATAAGGGGATATTTTAATGTTTAAGTTTATTATTACAGATTTACATCAAGCACACCTATTAGCTTTATCTCAGTTAAGAAAAAACTCAATCAAAGTAGGCATATTTTTTATTGTTATCTTTGGCTTACTTGCTTTTTTAGAACTCAAAGATGATTTAACTTCCATAGTTGGATATTTATGGATAGCATTTGGAATACTATTTCCATATTTGATTATACAATCACCTAAAAACAATCTCAAGCAGTCATTACTACATGCAAAGCATATTTATACATCCATATATACAATCACTTTTGAAAAAGATTATATTCGTGTTCATCAAGATGATGATGGACGTTTAAATGATACACTGTATTACTATGATAGAATATATAAAGTTGATTCATTTAATACTCATCTGATTATTCATACACATTTCAACAATTTACTTATTTTACCAATCAGTTGCTTATTTGAAGGGGATAAAGACGATTTAGTTCCTTATATCAATTATCTACTTGATGGTCGAATAACTGTTACTCAATCTAAAAAGTAAAGGGAAGCCAATGGCTTCCCTTATGTTTTTATTTATCCCAAACATCTCCATATGATGGATCTTCGATGAATAATTTTAATGCATATGGACAAACAGGTTTAATTTTATAACCTTTACTTCTTGCTAATGAGACCACCTCATCGACAAGTTTTCTAGCAATACCTTGCCCTCTAAGACTTGGGTCTACAAATGTATGATCTAAGTAGAATACATGACCCTTTGTTTGATATGTTACTTCTGCGATCATTTTATCCTCTTGATTTAATTGATAAAATCTACCTTCTTCAAATAAAAACATGTTCATCACACCTTTCTATACTTCTATTATACTTCACTAAAAAGAGAAAAGAAGCATGAATCGCTTCTTTTCATTGATAATAGATACACCGAACTCTCTCCCCTGTAGTCGATGTATCTGACAATATCACGAGTTGATAACCTTATTTTAATACATTTATTGAGTTATTTCAACTTATTTGACTTTATCTGGGTCAAGTGACATATCAAATAACACAACCATGAGTATTGTTAATATGGTATATATCACTAAATGTGAGACGGAATTAATCATATAAATTTGCTGAACCAATTGGGTCTGACTCAATAAGTTTGGTAGGACTAAAGACATAAATCGTACCATGATTGCTGCTCCTAAATAAATATACATCACAATTCTTCCAAAAGGTGTCACCTTTTTAAAGAATGTAAATACAAATGCCACCATCAATAAATCTAAATAATCAATATAAGAAATCATTAAATTGTTTTTAACTTCACTGTCAAATGTGATATCTCTTAATTGCCACCATCCAAAAGCTGCACTCATAGGAATTGAGAGTAAGAGTAATAAACCCATGATAAGTACCCATGAATTTTTATGATGCTCTATCAGTATAAGGATAATACCTATGACTTCAAATATTAATAAAAACTTATCAATATACGTTAATAAATATGGGGCTTCACTACTCATTATTACCACAAACCCTAATCCACTCATCCATAATATTCTTGCAATGATGGATAATATAAATGCACTTCCTAAAAGGATAAATCCTAATGTGTCTTTTTTCATCATGTCACCTCTTCATTATTATATCATGCATATGCTTAACTCCTTCATAATCTTAGTTTATCTTACCACTTAGAAGGTCAATGACCTTTACTCTAGATAGTTGAATCATTTTTTTACTTATCCCATTTTGCATATAGCTGTGTTTCTGTATTTAAGTCATCAAAAATGACGATATCTTCTTCGAAATTCCAAGGTATCGTACATTCTACATCCTTATACCACCCTAGAAATACACGTCCATCTAGGCTCGGGTCTAATGGTTTATAACCAATGATTTCATTCTCATAATAATCTATTAAGTAAGTATCCATAAGTTGATCAGAATGGATATTCAAACGATATCTCAAATCGGCATAATTCAGTTCAAACTCTTTTTGAATATGACTTGAGTATGTAATATCCAAATACTTAGCCTCTTCCCCAGCATAAACCAAATATAAACTAACAGGCATATAATATAAACTAAATATATACTCTAACTCAGGTAAATCAAAAACGTAGGTAGAAATATAAATAGGATTTAGTAAATAAATCCTTTTTAAGTTTAAACTATATATATGGCCTTTAGCTCTAGATGTTAGAGTGGATTCCGTTCCTAATGATGTTACTGCATATCCATCAATCTCTTTAGGTATAATCAATGTTTCTTGTTCCATACCTAAATTAGTTAATCCCAATATAACAACTTCATTAGAATAGATGGAGTACGTAAAATAATCAGATTCAAAAACCTGCTCATGATTAAAACAACCCACCAAGCTAAATATCGATACAATCAACGACAAAATCATTATCTTCTTCATAAACATATCCCCCGGTACTTATTAGTATGTATAAATCGCATAATTATTTTTTTAATCTATAAACATTCCTCCTAGTGTAAAATTTTTATAATATTTCACTATGAGGAACAACTTCTAGATGTCTAATATCTATATTTTTTAAAACCTATTAAATCTTTTTTAGTAATATATTTATATAAATTTATATCTATTAACAATTCAAATGGATACACCTTTTCCAACAAAAGAAAAGGAGACAAAAAAACCAGTAACGGTTTCTTTATATGTCTCCCTCACATAAAGTATCCTTTTTTAAACCTTCGTTAAAGTCCTTTTAACTTAAGTTCACCCTCATTATATAAGATAAAACGGATATAAGTCAAACAAAATCATAAAAAATGAGACCTAGGTCGTTTAAACCCTAGGTCTCAAATCTGTTTTTATTGATTAAAATTGATCGAAATCATCATAAACAACTTCTTTTGTTTCAGGTTTATCATAATCGAAATACTTCTCTTGTAAGATACCTGTACCAGCAGGGATTAATCCACCGATAATGACGTTTTCTTTTAATCCATGTAATTCATCTGTCTTACCTTTAATTGCAGCATCAGTCAAGATACGAGTTGTTTCTTGGAAGGATGCAGCAGATAAGAAGGAATCACTTCTTAGAGATGCTCTTGTAATACCAAGTAAGATTGGTCTACCTACAGCAAGTCTCTTTCTGTTTCTTAAGACTTCTTTATTTTCACGTCTGAATTCATCGACTGAAACCTCAGTTCCAGGAAGCATATTTGTATCACCTTCTAAGACAATAGCAATTCTTCTTAGCATTTGACGAATAATAACTTCAACGTGTTTATCAGAAATTTCAACCCCTTGTGCACGGTAGACTTTTTGAACTTCTTCTAAAATATAATTAGAAGCAGTCATAACATCTGTAACACGTAAGAGTTCTTTAGGATTAATAGAACCACTGGATAATTTTTGACCAGCAACAACATCTTGTCCTTTTTTAACTAAGGATTCAATGTTTGGATCAAGTGTATATTTATGTTCATTATCTGCTGCATCTGTAATTGTAAGGATTGTAGAACCACCTCTTCTAGAAACATCACGGACTTTACCGTTTACTTCAGAGATAGATGCTTTACCTTTAGGATTACGTGCTTCAAATAATTCTTGAATACGAGGTAGACCTTGTGTAATATCGGCACCAGCAGCAACCCCACCGGTATGGAATGTACGCATGGTTAACTGAGTACCAGGTTCACCAATAGACTGAGCTGCAACAACCCCAATAGCTTCCCCTACTTCAACGTGTTTATTCGTTGCTAGGTTAATACCATAGTCTTTCGCACAAATACCATGACTTGAGTTACATGTCATAATACTTCTAATTTCAACTTTATCAATACCTGCTTTAATAATTGCTTGTCCAATTTCTTCAGTGATTAATTCGTTTCTAGAAACTAATACTTCACCAGTTTTTGGATGAACTAAATCTTTAGCTGCAAATCTACCATAAATTCTATCGTATAATGGAACAACTTCTTTACCAGATTCATCAGTAATTGCTTCAACATAGACACCATGGTTTGAACCACAGTCTTCCTCAACTATAATCACGTCTTGTGAAACGTCGACTAAGCGACGTGTTAAGTAACCAGATTCAGCTGTTTTTAACGCTGTATCGGTAGAACCTTTTCTAGCTCCGTGCGTTGAGATGAAGAATTCAGAAACGGTTAGACCTTCTCTAAATGATGAACGGACAGGTACTTCAATGGTTTCCCCTTTAGGGTTACTCATCAGACCACGCATACCAACTAATTGCGTGAAGTTAGAGACGTTACCACGGGCACCAGAGTCACTCATCATAAAGATATTGTTATCCTTATCGAATTCCTTCATAATACCAGATTGGATATCATTTCTAACGTTTGTCCAAACTTCAATAACTTTACGTTTACGTTCAGGACCTGATAAGATACCTTCATCATAAAGTTCTTCAATTTGGTTAACAGATTCTAATGCATCTTCCATTAATGCTGCCTTTTTAGTATAAACGTTGATATCTGCAAATGAAATCGTAATCCCTGCAACGGTAGAGTATTTAAATCCTAAGTTCTTAAGTTTATCCAACATCTTAGAAGTTTCTGAGATGTGGAATAATTTAAAGACTTGTGCAATAACAGAGGATAAGAATTTCTTCTTAAATGGTTCTGGCGTTGGCATTTGTTTTAATGCTTCTTTTGGATGTACACCTTTTTTAATAAAGTATTTATCCGGTGTTTGGTGTTCTAAATTAAATAAGGATGGTTCATTCACGTATGGGAATGTTGGAGGTAAGATTTCATTGAAGATTAATTTACCGAGTGTTGTTACTAAGTACATATTCTTTTGTTCAACTGTGAATGTATCTTTAACTGCTTCTGGTTTTAAGATAATACGTGTATGTAACGTAATTTCTTTATTTTCATATGCAATCTTAGCTTCTTCAACAGTAGAGAAGAATTTACCTTCATTTCTGTGATCATGTTGATGAACTTCAGCTCTCTTACTATCTGTTCCAAAATCTCTATCTAATTTTTCTTCAATGGTTAAGTAGTAGTTACCTAATACCATATCTTGAGATGGTGTAACAACTGGTTTACCATCTTTAGGGTTTAAGATGTTATTGGATGCAAGCATCAATAAACGTGCCTCAGCTTGAGCCTCAGGTGATAAAGGAACGTGAACAGCCATTTGGTCACCATCGAAGTCCGCGTTAAACGCAGGTGTAACCAGTGGGTGTAAACGGATTGCTTTACCATCAATTAATTTTGGTTCAAATGCTTGGATACCAAGTCTATGTAGTGTCGGTGCACGGTTTAATAAAACTGGATGCTCTCTAACAACTTTTTCTAATGCCTTCCAAGTATCATCATCACGTTTTTCATATTTCGCATTGGCATTTTTCTTTTCAGCACCATGAGTTACTTGAAGTTCTCTTAAAATGAATGGTTTGAATAAAGTAATTGCCATTTCACGTGGAATACCACATTGATACATTTCTAAGTCTGGACCTACAATAATAACGGAACGACCAGAATAGTCCACACGTTTACCTAATAAGTTTTGACGGAAACGACCTTGTTTACCACGTAAAAGATCCGATAATGATTTTAAGTGTCTATTTCTTTCAACAGCCGCTTTTTTACCACGTTTCGCATTATCAAATAATGCATCAACCGCTTCTTGTAACATACGCTTTTCATTCTTAGTGATTAAGCGAGGTGCCATTTGTTCTTTTTGTTTCTTTAAACGGTTGTTACGGTTTAAGATACGACGGTATAAGTCATTAAGGTCTGTTGTTGCAAATCTGCCACCATCCAGTGGTACCATTGGACGTAAGTCCGGTGGAATGACTGGAATCACATCCATAACCATCCATTCCGGTTTGTTATCGGATTGGTTAAATGCCTCAACAACTTCTAATCTCTTAATAATACGATCTCTTTTTTGTTTAGAGGTTGTTTTTAAACGACGACGTAGACTCTTAACTTCTTTATCTAAATCTAAATCTTGTAATAATTTTTTAACAGCTTCAGCACCTGTTAGTGCTTGGAATCTGTTACCATATTCTTCAACTAAAGCACTATAATCTTGTTCAGATAATATTTGCTTTTTAGCAACCGGTGTATTCATACCTGCATCTGTTACGATGTAGGATGCATGATAAACAACTTCTTCTAATTGTTTTGCTTTAATACCAAGTAAAATTGCTAATCTTGAAGGTGAGTTTTTTAAGTACCATGTATGAACAACAGGAGCTTCTAAATTAATATGACCCATACGTTCACGGCGTACTTTAGATTCAGTAATTTCAATACCACATTTTGGACAGATTTGACCTTTATTAACGGTTTGTTTCTTTCCACATGCGCATTGATAATCTCTGGTTGGTCCAAAGATTCTTTCATCAAATAATCCACCTGGTTCAGGCTTAGATGTACGGTAGTTAATGGTTTCGTGGTTAATGACTTCACCATAACTCCAGTTTCTAATTTCATCAGGAGATGCTAATCTAATTTTAAAATGTGTAAATGTTTTAGAACCATATGTTTTTCTAACAGGTTTAATCACTTTTGTTAAACGGTCTTCAAGTTCAGTTGTTACAACAGGTGTAACAGCCTCTACATATTCACCGTCTAATTGAAGTTTTTCCTCACCATAAAGTTCAAGTAAATCATTCATTTCTTTAAGTAAGAATTCATCATCTTTAAATATATGATAAAGTGTATTCTTATCATAATTAGTTAAAGCTTCTAAATCTTTAATACCTGCTTTATCTAAGACATCAATCACTTCGTTTGAAAGGGATAAGTCTGTAACTTTTCTAGGTAATTTATAGAAAATTAAAGTAGGAAGTACTTCATGAAATGAATCTGCTAATAAGCTTTGAAGTTCTTTTAAATTAAATGTATTAAAATCTTCTAAACGATCAATTCCGGAGAGTTTTAATCTTTCTAGTGCTTGTTGACTTAATTTTAAAGACTCAACTGGCAATGATAATATTTCTTTAGTAGCCATCATCTAAAACCTCCTTTATTAAAACCTTTCGGTGAATTATCCACAAGTGATTTAATTGCTTCATTCTCACCATTATTTGCATCCACTAACTCTACATAGAGTCCTAATGCCTGTAATTCTCTTGTTAATACTCTAAAGGATTCTGGAATACTTGCTTTAGGTATTTCTTGACCATGAGTAATTGCATAATAAACTTTGTTTCTACCAAGCATATCATCTGATTTAACAGTTAACATTTCTTGTAAGGTATGTGCAGCTCCATAAGCATATAATGCCCAAACTTCCATTTCCCCGAAACGTTGTCCACCATTTTGAGCTTTACCACCCATTGGTTGTTGTGTAACTAAAGTATATGGACCAACGTTTCTCGCATGGAGTTTATCATCAACCATGTGTGATAGTTTAATCATATACATAACCCCTACAGAAATACGGTTCTTATAAGCCTCACCCGTACGACCATCATAAAGATATGTCTTACCATCTGGTGCAATGCCTGCATCACTCATAATTTCTTTTAAGTCTTCATCGGTTACACCGTCAAAGACTGGAGTTGCTACTTTAATACCTAATTTTTTAGCAGAGATACCTAAGTGAATTTCTAAGATTTGTCCGATATTCATACGAGATGGAACCCCTAGTGGGTTTAACATAATATCTACATATGTTCCATCTGCCATATATGGCATATCTTCTCTTGGTAATATTTTAGAGATAACCCCTTTATTACCATGGCGTCCAGCCATTTTGTCCCCTTCAGTAATCTTACGTTTTTTCGCAATATACACACGAATTTGTTCGTTCACGCCAACTGGAAGTTGGTCGCCATTTTTCTTACTAAAGTATTGAACAGATTGTACAACACCACCACCACCGTGTGGAACACGAAGGGATGAGTCACGATATTCTTTTGCTTTATCACCAATAACTGCATGAATTAACTTTTCAGAAGGTGTTGGTTCAAATACACCTTTTGGTGTAATTTTACCGACTAAAATATCGCCTTCTTTAACCTCAGAACCTGGAACGATAATACCACGCTCATCTAAGTATTTCACAGCTTCTTGGCCAACGTTAGGAATTTCTCTTGTGATTTCTTCTTTACCGTTAGATTGTTTTAAATCTCTTGTTTCAATTTCATATTCATCAATGTGAATGGATGTATAAACGTCATGCTTTACTAAGTCCTCGGACATAATAACAGCATCCTCATAGTTATAACCTTCCCAAGTCATGAAGGCAACTGTTACGTTTCTACCTAATGCAAGTTCTCCGTTATCTGTTGATGGACCATCTGCAATGACATCTCCTTTTTCAACATATTCTCCTTGGAATACGATTGGTTTTTGTAAGACCAATGTATCTTGGTTAGAACGGAAGAATTGGATTAATTCATATGTTTCAAATAAGTCTAATTGTTTATGATCATATAATTGTTTAGCAATTGCATAGTTAAAATCGCCACCAGTTTTATAAATTGTTTTGTTACCAACTTTAACATCCGTTGTTGGTTCTTTTACAATCACTATTTTTCTAGCATCTACATAGGTTACATAACCTGCGTTTAATGCAACAACCACAGCACCAGAGTCTTTAGCTGCACGGTATTCAATACCGGTTCCTACGATAGGGGAAGTTGGTTGTAATAAAGGAACTGCTTGACGTTGCATGTTTGCTCCCATTAATGCACGGGACGCATCGTCGTGTTCAAGGAATGGAATAGATGATGTTGCAACAGATACGATCTGTTTCGGACTAACGTCCATACAAGTCACATCACTTGCATCATAAATCCCTGTTTCACCATTTTTTCTAGCAATCACACGTGTATCTGTGAAATTACCATCTTTATCCATCGGTGTTGCAGCAGATGCAATCACTTCATCTTGTTCTTGGTCTGCTGTTAAGTAAATTACTTCTTCAGAGACTTTCGGTGTACCAGATGCAGTTTTTGTCACCTTTAAGAAAGGTGTCTTAATAAATCCGTAATCATCTACTTTAGCATATGTTGCAAGCGATGAAATCAGACCAATAGATGGACCTTCTGGTGTTTCAATTGGACATAATCTACCGTAGTGAGAGTTATGTACGTCACGTACTTCAACGCCGGCTCTATCTCTTGCGATACCACCTGTACCTAAAGCACTGACTCTACGCTTTTGAGTTAACTCAGCAAGCGGGTTAATTTGGTCCATGAATTGTGATAATTGAGATGAACCAAAGAATGTTTTAATTGCACCAACAAGTGGTGTCATGTTAATAATATTAGAAGGTGTTGCATCATTAAAGTTTGTTGTTGACATCTTATCTTTAATGTTCTTTTCAGCACGAGCTAAACCAATTCTAAATTGGTTCTTTAAGAGCTCACCGATTAATCTTAAACGACGATTACCTAAGTGGTCAATATCATCAACTTGTCCTAAACCATCATAAAGATTTAAGTAATAGCTAATACTTGCAACAATATCCGATAAGACAACGTGTTCTCTTAATTCTCTTTGGTCACTACCTAATACACGAATTGTACTTGATTTTTGACCTTGGTTATCTAAAACATAAACATCTAAAATTTCTGCAATAACGCCTGTACGGCTTGCTTCTTTTTCATATACATCAGATGTTAAGAAATATTTAATAACTTTTTCATCGATGGAATGTCTGTTTTTTCTTAAGAGGTTAATCACATCTTCAGTGATTGCCTCATTTTTCTTAACTAAGACTTCACCAGTTTTTAAGTTGATGAAATTTTCTTTAGCATAAAGCATACTTCCACCTTCTGGAAGTGTAGTTGCTAAAATTTCATCCATCGTTTCGTTTTGTAAGTTGTTTTCTTTAGTAATAACTTGTTTTCTAAATAAGTGTCTGTTGTTACTTAATAGTTCGATCACATCTTTTGTTAATTCTGTATCTTTAGCAACTAAAAGATTTGCACCATCATAAATGTCTGTTGCTAAATATGTACCTTGTACACGGCTTAATACGTCTAATTTTTTGTTAAATTTATAACGACCAACTGCCGCTAAATCATAACGTCTACGGTCAAATAAACGCATACGAATAAATTCTCTTGCAGCATCTGCAGGAACTTTTTCGCCTTGGCGTAACTTAGAATATAAATCAATTACAGCATCATTTGGAGTTTTAGATTCATCTTTTTCAAATGTAGATGAAATTAATCCTGATTTACCAAATGTTTCTTCAATATCTTTTTTAGAAGTAAATCCTAAAGCACGGATAAAGGTTGTCATAGGAACTTTTTTAGAACGGTCTAATTTAGCATATAAGATTTCTTTAGAACCTTGTTCATATTCAATCCAAGCACCACGTGTTGGAATCACTTGTGCGGAGTATTTAATGGCATTGATCTTCTTGTCTAATTCGGATGTATAATACACCCCTGATGAACGTACAATTTGAGATACGACAACACGCTCAGCACCATTAATGATAAAAGTCCCTGATGGTGTCATCATAGGAAGATCTGTCATTAAGACGGTTGATTCTCTTACTTCTCCAGTTATTGCATTTTCAAGTTTTACTTTTGCAGATAACTGTCTTGAGTAATTTAAATCGCGGATTTTAGTTTCTTGGATAGAATATTTTGGTTCAGATAAATAACTTTCCTCAAAATATAATTTTAAATCTCCACTATGTCCTTCAATTGGAGAAATATCCACTAAAAGCTCATTGATGCCTGTTTTGATGAATTCATCAAACGAGGTTGTTTGTATCTCGATAAGATTCGGTAATTCTACCTGATGTAACATTTTTGAATAGTTACGACGTTCTGCTTTCTTGCCGTATTTGACGGTTTTATAACCCATGAAACCACACTCCTATCGTTTTTCTTGAAACTTAATTTTTGTTGTTTATATATATAAAAATATATAAATAACCATTTCTATGCATTTTATAATTTTACCACATTACATACAACTGAGTCAAGGTGTTTTTTGGATTGAATTATTTATACGCATGAATTACATAAAATCCTTTAGATTTCGTTACCACTTTGACTGATTTAAAGAAAGTCTCTAAATACGTGATGGTAGACTTTGCTCCTTGTTGTTTACGAACAACTATTGCTAAGACGCCATCATCTAAGAGTCTATGATAAGCATCCATGTATAATTTATAAATAACTTCTTTACCAGTTCTAATTGGTGGATTTGAAACAATTAAATCAAATGAACCATTAATTTTTTCGAACAAATTAGATTCAATGACTTCGCCTTCAACTTGGTTTAATTTCAAGTTTTCTTTATTGAGCTCTATCGCTCTTAAATTGACATCGGCCTGCGTCAATTCAATTTCTTTAAATAATTTTTTTAAGATGATTCCAACAACACCGATACCAGAACCCATATCTAAAACTTTAATACCTGGACTTAAAACCTCAATACTTTCAATCAAGACTTTAGAACCATAATCTAAATGGTCTTGACTAAACACACCTCGGTCTGATAAAAATGAAAATGAAACGCCTCGTACAGTCGTTTGATACGTCTTTAATTCACTTTTTAATGTTGGATCATATTGATAGTAATGTGACATATAAACACCCATAATTTAAGAGTGAAAAAACCCGAGATCAATCTCAGGTTTTAACACAATCTTACTAAACGTAATTAAACGATAGCAACTTTTGCTCCAGCAGCTTCAAGGTCAGCTTTGATCTTTTCAGCGTCTTCTTTCTTAACGCCTTCTTTGATTTTAGCATCTGCAGTTTCAACTAAAGTCTTAGCTTCAACTAATCCTAAACCAGTGATTGCACGAGTTACTTTAATAACTTCAATCTTCTTATCTCCGAATGATTTTAAGATAACATCAAATTCAGTTTTTTCTTCAACAACTGCAGCAGCAGCAGGACCTGCAGCAACAGCAACTGCTGATGGGTCAATTCCGAATTCTTCTTTTAATCCATCAACTAATTCTTTGATTTCTAATAATGACATTTCTTTTAAAGCTTCTACGAAAGCTTGTTTTGTTAATTTAGCCATGTTATATATTCTCCTTATATATTATTCTTGTGTTTCAGTAAGCATATTTAAGCCAACTGCTAATTCTTTGACTGGCATTAATAGTCCAGCCGCTAATTGTGTTAATAAAGTTTCTCTTGATGGTAAGTTTGCAAGTGCGACCATTGCATCTACTCCAACAACTTCACCTTCGATAACACCAGATCTAATCACAACCGTTTTGTTTTTCTTAGCAAACTCAGAAACAGTCTTTGCAACAGCTACAACATCATCATATGAAATTGCAACTGCTAATGGACCTACTAATGATTCAGATAATTCTCCAAATCCTGCTAATGAAGCGGCACGTCTTGTGATATTGTTTTTATAAACTTTAACTTCCATATTTTGTTTATGTAAGTCAATTCTTAAACCAGTAAAGTTTGAAACTGTTAATCCTTTGTATTCAAATACAACAACTGTTTTAGCCATTTTTAATTTGTCTACTAATAAATTAACTTCTTCAATTTTACGAGTAATCGCTTTGTTCATTCTTTGTGCCTCCTTTTTTAAGGTGTGTTCTATGTTTGATTTTACTTTTAGTTTAATAAAAATAAAATCCCTCTTATAAATTCCTAAAGACATTTTAAAAGAGAGAAAATAAGTTCCAGTTTTATTTTTCCTCGGTAGCAAATTAAGTATATAATACAGCTACTGTCTTAGGTCATATGTAATTGTTTTTTTAAATCAGATTACTTACGAATGTTGTTTTCATCAACAGAGACGCCAGGTCCCATTGTTGTTGAAAGGGTAATATTTTTGATGTAAGTACCTTTAACTGTTGCTGGTTTGATACGGATTAATTGACCATAAATCGCTAACATGTTTTCATGTAGTTTATTTGCATCAAATGAAACCTTACCAATTGGTGCATGAATATTTCCAACTTTATCAGTTCTATATTCAATCTTACCAGCTTTAATTTCTTGTACTGCTTTTGCAACGTCTAATGTAACGGTTCCGGTTTTAGGGTTTGGCATTAATCCTTTAGGACCAAGCACTCTACCTAATTTACCTAATTGAGCCATCATATCAGGGGTTGCAACCATGACATCAAAATCGAACCAACCTTTGCTAATCTTTTCGATTAACTCTACATCTCCTGCCTCATCTGCACCAGCTGCTAAAGCTTCTTTAGCTTTTTCAGATTTTGCAATAACGATTACCTTAACAGTTTTACCAGTTCCATGAGGTAAGCTAATAGCTCCTCTTAGGTTTTGGTCAGCTTTTCTAGGGTCAACGTTTAAGCGGAAAGCGACTTCGACGGTTGCATCAAACTTAGATACTGAAGTTTTTTTAGCTAATTCAACAGCTTCTAAACCAGCATATTTAACTGATTTATCAATTAACTTCGACGCTTCTAAGTATTTTTTTCCTCTTTTCATGATATTCCTCCTAAATGTGGTATAACGGGATATCCTCCCACAATTTAGAAACTTTTAATGTTCTAAATTATTCTGAAACTGTAATGCCCATTTGTCTTGCGGTACCTTCGATAATCTTAGCTGCCGCTTCAACAGTGTATGCGTTTAAATCAGGCATTTTTGTTTTTGCAATTTCTTCTAACTGTGCTCTAGTGATCGTTGCAACTTTATCCTTCTTAGCGTTTTTAGCGCCTGATGGAATATTTGCAGCTTTCTTAAGTAAGTCAGAAGCTGGTGGAGTCTTTGTAACTATTGAGAATGTTCTATCATCATAAACAGAAATCACAACAGGAACAATATAACCAATCATATTTTGTGTCATATCGTTAAATTGTTTAACAAATTGCGGGATATTTACTTGAGCTTGACCTAGTGCTGGACCAACCGGTGGCGCTGGAGTAGCTTTTCCTGCAGGAATTTGTAACTTAACTTGTTTGACAACTTTCTTTTCTGCCATAACACAACCTCCTTCTTTTGTAATAAGTATGTGGTACGAATATATTCTTCCACTATGGTGTGTTTACACGCGTGATTATTCTATCATTTATGATACCTATTGTCAACAACTTTTTTATATACCTTAATGAATTAACGACATTACCCCACGAAGTACATTTTGGGATAATGTCTTAAAGTAACATAGTTACCAAATGGTGCCTACTTCCCAAAAGAAACTATTGTTGATATAATAAGGTTAATCATCAATTTTAGGAGAATTTTCATGGAAACATTTCATTCAAATGAATTTATGTTTGTTAAAGATATTACACTTTTAGTGTCTAATATCGATCAACAAATCAAATTTTACACAGAGGTTTTAGGACTCAAACTGATAGAAAAAATAGCTAACAGATACTTACTTGGAACCCATACAAATCAATTACTTTTAACACTTGAACATAACATACTAGCAACCCCTAAAGAGAAATCAACAGGTCTTTATCACTTTGCTTTATTACTCCCATCAAGAGCGCATTTAGGGCAGTTTATTAAACACTTAATCAAACTACAAACACCTGTTACAGGTGGCGCAGATCATGGCATCAGTGAAGCTCTTTATTTAGACGATCCAGAAGGTAACGGCATTGAAATCTATGCAGATAGATTAAAGAAAGACTGGCCTGATTTCAATGAGGTTGTGAATAAACCAATGGATTATCAAGATTTGGTCAATCACGCAATCACTGAACCATTTACAAAAATTCCTGATGGTACGATTATGGGTCATATCCATTTACATGTATCAAGAATTGAAAAAGGTACTCAATTCTTTAAAAACGTGTTAACTTTCCAATCCACTATGGCATATGGACCCCATGCACACTTTGTAAGTGATGGTGGATATCATCACCATGTAGGGTTTAATGTATGGAACGGTATCGATATCAAAAACAAATCAGAATTAAGTACAGGATTAATCGCATATACCATTCAGTTACCACTTGATAAATATAATAGTTTAAAAGAAAACTTTAAATTAAAACGTGTTGAACTTCTTAAAGATGAACACGGTGAATATATTAAAGATATGAATGATGTGAATGTTTACTTCACAACTGTTTAAATAGTTTAGAAGCCACCTAGTGCTAGGTGGCTTCTTTGTTTATTATCTTCTAATGTAGACATCAATGACATGATATCTATTATCTCTTACAAATCTAATCATAATTTTGATTTCATGTAATTCTAGATTGGATTCAAATATATTTTTTATGTAATCATTATGGATTGTTAAGACACCTCGTTCAAATGTATAAGTCTTTTCGTCCATAACAGGTAAATCCTTATTTGAATTAAAGACATCAAATAGTTTAAAGTCAAATACTTCTACCTTAAAGGATAAATCATCAATCAAATTCGTTTTAACGATAATATCATTATAAATATATGGATTTGATGTTTCACCTATTTTGATTGTTATTTGGTGTCTTCCAAGATTGGTCATTATTTTAAGAGAAATGATATCATCTTTCTTAAAGGTTTCTAAATATGATTCCGTAAGATATAAAGTCTGATCTTTTAGATATACATATTGATAATCCATTTCTGTTTCTTTTGTACCTTCAACCTTAAAGACATTAAATTGTGTTGGTGAATCTTTATAAGATATCAGTGGTAAATCAAAACTAGATTTCAAACTATATCCGTAGATATGGTTAGAAATGATTAAGTCTTTTTCGGTTACAACTAAGACAATCATTGGTGAATACGATGAGTCTACAAACTGATTAGATAATGATTGAATACGTACATAATAAGTACCTGGTTCTAATGTTGGAACTATTTTTTCTTTTGTATTATAGATTTCACCATTAATATCGATATTATAAGAATCTGCTCCATCAACTTCATCATAAGTGATTTGACGATTAATGACTTGGATATTTTTAGGATACTCTAAAAATTTAACTTCAAATGTTAAAGCTGTACTAAACAGTGAATCTGTAAAGTTTTCTCCCACAGCTTTAACCTGCACTCTATATGTACCTGATTCATCTATCGTATAGGATGTTTCAGTTAATTCTATATTTGTTGAATTGATATTTAAAATATAGTAATCTGCAAACTCTACAGGGTCAAAAGACACTACATTTTTAACCACTTTTAAGTTTAGAGGTTGGTCCAGTCTTAAAAGGGGTTCACTTGGACTACATGCTACAACAATATTCAAAAAGATTAGCAGGATTGCTAAAATAAGCTTTTTTTTCATATGACTCTCCCTCAAATACTATTATATCATGTGAATTATCACATAATCATTACATATTTGAAATATTTTACCAAAATAAACAAGTAGTGAGGGGATTTTTGCATATAAACATATGAAAAATCACCTAAGCAACTTACGATGCTTAGGTGATTAGTATTTTGATGATTATTAGTAAATTCTTTGAACGAGTTCAGGATGATCTATAAATGGATTTCTATTTTTTTGATATCCATAAATAATCTCATTTCTTGTAAGTTCAAACTGATCCACTGGGTCTGCCAAATGCCAAGCGATGAGTGTTTGAAGATCTCCTATAAGGGCAAGATCGGTCATGCTACCCCATCTAATATCCATATAGAATAAGATTCTAGCTACATCTCCTCTATGGTGATCTCCTGGATACCACTTACTACTATAGTTTCCAAAGCCATCGTCATTATATACCTGATTGATAAATAAGTTGTTACCTCTAGCAGAATTCACATTCGTGTCTGCAGCTCTTAAGTTATGTAGATCTGCATCAATTCCTCTTGTACTATCACCTGGTTCATAGTTTCCAGCACCGAATAATGATTTAGCCCAAACGTGTTCTCTATTCCAGGTGCTTGCTACATTATCATTGTTATAGTTCCACAGAGCTAAAGCATATCCTTCATCTGGAAAACCACTACCTGCTGCGCCTTTTAGAGTATCTGTATATATTAAGTAAGCATAGTCTGTATTAAATCCATGCCAAGCATCTGCTTCTTCTAAATAGTATCTAGCCTGTCCATAAGTTGTTGTTGGATATTGTCCTGTGTCATTTAGAAGGGTATATAAGACATCCACTAATTGATTATTAGCTACTCCATTTAAGGATTGGTAATAACCTGAATAAGTTGTACCTTCAACAACATTAATTGTTAAAGTGAGGTTTGCTTCATTACCTGATTCATCATCTGCTGTAAAGGTTATTTGATAAGTTCCTATTTGGTTAAATATATAAGAACTTGAGTTTGCATCATAAAAAGATGCAATATTAGATAAATCTTTGTTTACTATTCTTACACCATCGACATCATCTTCTGCAGTTACAGTAGGTAATGTCCAAGAACCCCCTACTGAGATTTGAACCGGATTTGATGATGGGTTCAAGTTTATTGTAGGTGATGTTTCATCAACGGTAGGGGTTGTTACTCCGGGAAGCCGAAGAAATTGATAGTTTTTACATCGGTACCTGCATTACTGCCAGTAGAACCTCTAACAATGACAAATCTAATGAAATGATTTTTATCAATATTAAGATTGTCAAATGTGTTAATACCTAGTGATATATTGATTGATGTAACATCAGTCCAATCAGTTCCATTTGATGATGTTTGCAACCACATTACTTCAACACCACTTGCACTATCTAATCCAACTATATCTATTTCAATTTTTCTTACATTTGAAGTAAAACTGAAATTCGTTTGAAGTTGTTTTTCTGCACCAGCTTTTGTCCCAGCTGTTTTACCACCTATTCTTACAAATGCCCATCCAGCATTATTGAAGTTTTCACCACTTGTTTTCCAAGAGGATTTCCCTGAAGGATTAGGATCATTAACACCGTTTTCTATTTCAATTGTTCTTAATGGACCATCGTAATTTGGAGAACCGCTTGTTTCACCAAAATCACTCGACTTGATTATTATTAACTCAGCATTCCATTTTGCATACAATGTTATGTCTGTGGTAATAACGTTATCAAAGTCATAGATGATACTTAATCCAGAATCACTATACCAACCAACAAATGTATATCCTTCTTGAGTTGGGTCTTCTGGTTCTAATACTGCTTCACCATTGTTTACAACAACTGGTAAAATATCTGAACCACCATTTGTTTCAAATGTAACTGTTGAAGTTAAACTAGCATCAGCCCATTTAGCATATAGCGTTGTATTACCTAAAGGCATTGTTTTCGCTTCAAATGGGATTGTTCTTGCTTGATCTGTAAACCATCCAGCAAAATTATATCCTGATTTAGTTGGATTTTCTGGCATGACTAACTCTGAACCATATGCTTGTGTTAATTGTGCTACAACTGATCCACCATCTACATCAAATGTAATTGTGTAATCATTAGGAGTCCATGTTGCAGTATATGTTTGATTACCCGCAGGCATTGTTTCAGGTAATTCTGGTGTCCAACCTGCAAATGTATAACCTTCCTTAGTAGGTGCATCTGGTGCTGATACTGAAGTTGCAAAATTACCAATAATAGGTTCTACTGCTGTACCACCATCTGTATTAAATGTAAGTGTATATTCATTAATTTCATATACTGCAGTTAATGTTGTATGTCTTGTTATTGGTGTGTTGAAGTCAAATAATTCATTAGACTCATCAAACCATCCCACAAATGAATAACCTTCTTTAGTTGGAGTAATGGGTTCATCTGTAACAACATTAGCTATGTTACTTACATAACTTACATTATCATTATTAATATATTCAATCTTATAGAGTTTTGAATCAATAGGGTCTATGTTAGAACCTCTCCAAACAATATTATCAATTTTTTTCTGTGTTCCAAAACCTCTTATTTCTAGGAGGACATTTCCTGTAAACGCCAGTTCTCCACTAGTAAATGTCGTTACTGTGTTACTATTTGGGTCTACGTTTATCGTTTCAAATTTTATGCCATTGATGTAAATATCGAAAGATCTAGCCTTGGTTCCAGTAAAAGCTCTTACATAATCAAAAGATAAGAATGTTAGTCCATTTGTAAATGTTGTGGATAATACACCAGTTTCTGTTGTTAAAGCCTTCCCATACAGTGTTTGATCACCTCTTGATGCTGTATAATTCCACACTTGAGCGTTAATTCCAGTAAAATTACCGTTTGTATATGAAGATGAACTTATGGTTAAACCTTCAAAAGTTTCTGTTATGTTTGAACTAGACACACCTTCCTGTATATAGAAGTTATTATCGCTATAAACAACTACTTGTTCAGTACCTTGTTTAAAGATTGCATATGCTCTAAATGAACTATATGTACCTTCAACAAAAGATCTTAAAAATTCATTAATTGGTGATAATACTGTAGAAGGTTTCTTCTTCTCAACATCTGCATCACCTAACTCTAATACCTTAGCTTCATCAGATACTAATACACCATATTCTAATAATTCATATGTTTCATCATATTCAACATATCCTAAGAATGATTGGTAACCTGCTCTAATACCTGAAACATTGCTTAAGTAAACTGATGGAGCTGTTGGAGCAACACCTTCTGTTACTGCAACAAACTCTACATCTTCAAGAGCTGTAAATGTATAGTCAGGTTTACTTGATACAAATTGTCCATCTGCATCTGCCCAATATTTAAAGTTAACAGCGTCTGTTGGTTCTAATGTTACAACATCATTATAAGTCACACCAGTAACCAATGCTCCACCTGTTACAGTGACACTAATATCAGTTGTATTAGTTCTTGTGTACTGTGCAACAAATAATGTATCCACTGAAATGCTTGACACTGTACCAAATCCAGAAAATTCAAATCCTGGTCTGTTTGAAACACTTGTAGGTGCAATTGGAGTAAAAGTACCTTCTCCATACTTAAGATCTAGTAATGCACCATTTGTATCAACAAATGCTGCAACCACTTCAGTTGATTCTTTTAAGACAACTGTAATTTTACTAGAATCCGTAACTAAAAACTCAGCTTCTTCATCTTCAATGAGTTGTCCTTTGTATAAATAGAATCCGAATTCTTTATTTTGAGTAAGTTTTAGCCCTTCTAAAGAAATTGATACTCTACTTCCATAAGCATATTGGCTAAGACCGTGGCCAGTTACTTTACCTGCCTCACCTTCACCTTTATATACTTCGACATTTAAATTTACATCGCCTGTAATAGGTGCTGAATATGCTTGAGGGATTGCAAATGCTACAAAAAATAAACTAAATACTGCTAGGAATAATATGCTAATTTTCTTCATCATATCACCTTACATTTCTTCCCAGAATGCGGCACCATTTTTTTGTCCTGAAACTGCAATCGAGTCTTCAAAAGAAAACTCAACAACTTCAATTTCTGGTGCTTCGTATACTTCTTTTTTCTTAATCTCCATCTATTTCTTTCTCCTTTTTTATTGAACAATTGAATGTGACTACCGAATATATAACCCTTCGTTTTACTCTTCCCTCCCCGAGTCAAAACGCAGTGATTATATAGATTTCAATATGTATTCAACTTATCCATATATTTTTACATTATATAATGTTTTACTTCATAAACCAAATGATATATTAAGGCTTTACATGATATTTACACATAAACTTTAAATATCTCTTATTTCCTGACCAGTTTTAGTAAAACTGGTCTCATAAAATAAAGTATATTCCAAAGTCTATGTTTGAAACCATATGCCCAAATTTTCTTACCTCTAGTTTTAAAACGAATCACTTTACCATGAATCTCATGCATTAAAATGACTTCTTTTTGATAAGATCCATCTCCCCTTAAGGTGACTTGATCTTGATCAATTTTAATAATACGGTGCAGTAGTTCTTTACCTTCAAAGGTAAATAATACAACATCATTTTTCTTATAACTTGAAAACTTTTTAACAATCACTTCTGTTCGCATATTCTTAAAAAATGGCATCATCGATGTTCCCTTTACAATAAAGGATACTTCTTGTCCTAGATTTAAATGTTCGATGATGAGTGCCATGAAGGCATCATTCTTTAAGGTTACTTGCTTCAATTATCTCTCCAGTAAGTTATGTTTTTCTAATATATCTAAAAATGCATTAATATCTTTTAAGGCTTTTTCAATTTCTACATCAAACTTTTCTAACATGGCGTGTACCAGTGATTCTAGTGTTTGTTCTTGCATTAAGCATTCAAATAGAAAAGCTCCTGTTTTATTTAAAGAAATCATTCCTTGAAATTTAACAGCCTCACTACCAATTGGTACGACTACATGTTGATCTGCAACTTGTTTTAAGACATAATTTTTATGTATCTTCATCATCTCACCTCATTCTTAATTCTATCAAAAAACACATGGAATAAAAATGGATGCATCCTAAAAAGGATGCACCCACATTTTTACGAACCGAATAATACACCCACTAATTCAGGGTGGTCAATAAACGGATTTCTATTGCTTTGAATAGATTCTATTTTATTGTTTCTAGAAATTTCAAAATCACTCACCGGGTCTGCTAAATGCCAATTAAGGAACATTTGTAAATTACCTACCAAACTAATATTTAAGTTATAACGTACATGAATATATAAAACGATTCTTGCAACATCGCCAATATGCTCATCTCCTGGGTAGAACTGTCCACCAGATAACTTCCAAGAACCACTTCCTGGTCCAAACGGATAGTTACTACGTGTTGAGTTTACAGACGTGTTTGCTGCACGTAGATTATGTAAATCATAATCTGGTGCACTACCTAATTTAGAATTTGGCCATACGTGTTCTCTATTACCATACGCACCAAAACCGGTATAAATCAAGTAATACTTACCTTGGTATGAGTCAACTTGTTGAACTTGAGAAGTTGAACCTGTTGCACGACCTGTATTTTGAATTAAATCTCTTAATGCTTGTTGTAGTTGACTGCCTGTTTTATTTGCAAGTGATGCATAATATCCTTCATAAGTTGCAATCTTTAATACAGTAACTGAATAGTTTCTTGTATCAATGACTTCGCTTTGATAGCTAATAGAATAACTCAGTGTTAAACTTACATCATTTTGTCCACGAGTAACTAACCCTGAGTTTGTTAATGCATTGGTGTTAGAAGATGTCCAAGTGATTGTTGCTCCAAATAATAAACTATTGCTTGATGTAAGGTTTAAGTTTTCTGCAAGTTCTTGTGGGATGACTGGTAAATTCACATTAGCAAGTATCACTTGTTTCACTTGGTTTGTGTCCACAGTGGAGTCTGGTGTAATATCCGCACTATTTGTTAAGACTAAGTAATAACTATTGCCAATTCGTTGGATAGGTGCTTTAACTAAAACACCAAGACCTGGAGTTTTACCTGTTAATTTATTTTGAATATTTGTTTTTTCTGCTGAACTTAAGTTCGCAGGAATGACCAAGTTAATTGCACCAAGTTCTGCATTTAAGATAAATGCGTCTGTACTTGCTGCATAATTTTGTTGGATTAATCCGTAAAGTTGTACAAACCTCGCATCATTTGCTTGAATTTGATTTGCAGTAATTTGTGTAGCAGTTACTGTATCCGTTCCAAGTTTAGTAATACTTCTTACAGTATTAATAGATACTTGATTACTAATTGTATTCTTAGAACCTCTTAAATCAATTCTATCTCCTACTTGAAGTGTAGATAATTTAGCAAGGTCTGACTCAACATAAATTGAACCACTAGCATCTGTGATGAAAAAATACATCATGTTACTTGTTTTATAAATGGATGTGACAACACCGTTAACTCTAACAAATGCACTATTAGATAATAATCTTGCATTTGCAATTGTAATAGCGTCTCCTTCACCTAAGATGAAAGTAAATGTTTTAGTAACTGTAAATTCACCTTTTGTAATGGTTGCTTCAACCAATACTTCAACTCGACCATTTGCAGGTACAGAAATTGCACCTGTTGATAAATTAATCAGTGCATTGTTTGTATCACTTACATTTTTGAAGCTATAAGTGATTTGACTTCCCTTGCTACCAGTAGCTGGGAAGTTAATGGTTTTAGCTTCAATAAATGAAGTTTCTAAAACTAATTGATTACGATCACTTTCAGCATCTACTTGATCTTGAGGTTTTGTTTGAACAGGAGATGTTGTCCAAGTGATATCATCAATGGTTAATTGTCTTCTAATCTCAGTTGGAGCAAGCGGTTTAATTTCTAATGTGAATCCATTAGTAATTGGTGTTGGTAAAACATATGTAAAGACACCATCTGCATTTTGTGCATTGATTAATCCAACTTGTTGGTTATTAATTAATACTGCATAGTCTTGTGAATTCGTAAATGGTTTTTTATAAGCAATAGAAAGTGTTGCAAGTCCACCAGGGATGGTTGCTTTAATCGATGAGTTATCCGTATTTCTACCACCAAAAGTGATTGCATTTCCATTTAAAGGTGTTCCAGCGTTTGCACCACTATAAGTCCAAACAATTCCATTAACCCCTGTAAAAGTTCCTGCAACATAGCTAGAACCTGCAATGGTTAAGGTATCAAATGTTTCTTTAACAGTTACCACTTCACCAACAGCTTCCATAACGGTTACTGTAATTTCTTTAATAGAGTCTCTTCCGAAACTATCGGTTGCTTTAAAGGAAACAATATAAGTTCCTGCAACATTCATATCCACTGTATTTTCTAATACAACGACAACTAGCTCAGTACCAAAACTATCATAAGCTTTAATACCTTCTAATAGGTTTGGTAAATCATCCCCTAATAAGACTTCTAAATCTTTTAATCCTTCAAATGTTGGAGATAAATCCTCTCCATCAAATGTATAAACTAAGAGATCATCAAAGACAACACGTGAGGTATTGCTTGTTCCTAATTGACCATTCACATAGAATCTATACACACTATTATTTAAGTTTTCAACTGTAATTTCAACAAACGTAAATGAGCCATTGATCGCTTGTTTAATATCTAATACATCTACCCATGCATCACCTACTTTTTCTTGTAGTTTTGCATCCAGTAAATTCGTAAGGTCTGCCTCACCCCAAACACGAGCGTAAAATGAAATTTTATGCACTGCTTGACCGAAGTCAAATACAACATATGCACCAGTATCTGATGCAGATGCACCAGATAATACTAAACCTTCGTCAGCTGCTCCAGTATTTGCACGTTTCTTTTCGATTGTAAATTGTTCATTATTAATACTATTTGTAATATCACCAGTTAATGCAGGATCAGAGTAACCATGTCCTAAATCATCACCAGGGAATTCAAAGCGGTAAACTAATACTTCTCCAGCACTTTCAGCAACAACTCTAACTTTAACTGTAACGGTTGCTTCATTACCACTGGAGTCACTTGCTTTATAAACTAAATCATAGACACCTGCAGTATCTAATTTCACTAAAGAATCATCAACTGTCACTGTAACAGAACCATCTTTTTGGTCTACTGCAGTTACACCTAATAAATAATCTGGTGTTCCACCTAATTCAACTTCAATATTTTTAGCACCACTAATTACTGGTGCTACAGTATCTTCTGTCTCACCTAATTTAATGACGTTTAATGTATTTGGATGATTAAGTTCAAATTCACCTAATTTTAGATGCGCCGTAATGATGACTTCTTGGTCTGTGGATTGTCTACTTACAACACCTGTTAAACCATTAATTTGAATCACTTCTGGTTTACTTGAAGTCCATGATAATAAAACATCTGGATAGCCTTCAATTAAAATAGGTAATTGGATATTTTTTGTAACATGTGAAGGACTGTCACCTTCTTGGTATTGAATACTTACTGCTTCTTTAGCTGCTTCTAATGGATTCGTGGTTTCAGTGTTTTCAACACATGCAACCATAACAAACATTAGAATGAGCATGAATATTGTGTAAATCGTCTTTTTCATGTTTTGCATATTTCTCCCGAGGTTATTATTGTGCAACATTACAATATACCTAAATTACTTATATAAATCAACACATGTTACATATAATTTGCAATTGTTCATGTTTTCTTATATATTTTCAGTCTTATTTATAAACATATTATAAAAAAAAACAATCCAAAGATGAATTGTTGTCTTCATAAGTTATTTAAATGTAAGTTGTATGTTACCTTGATTTGGAACAAACCCTTGAGAATTTAAAAATAGTGTAGGAATACGTGCTACGTTACCTCTAGAATAAATATTTCTAAGTATATTCTCCTGGTTTAAGTTATTCGTAGTTTTTTCTTCTACAATGACATAGCTTGTTTGAGCCAACGTTTCAAAGGTAAGCATGGGTTCAGTGATGATTGTTTCTCTAATAACTTCATTTAAATCATTAAATTCAATGATTTTCATTTGAGATAAATCATCAACTAACTCTAAATGTACAATAAACTCATACGTATATTCTATATCATCAACTATAAAGGAATCCGTTAGTTTCGTACTATATTTATTCACATTAACCATTGAAAAGTTAGAAGATGTTCCAATTTCATAGATACCATCCACTTTCTTAATTTCATTTGCTTGAAACATCTTACCGTAATGAATAGATCCTGTCTTAATATAAATGTCGTAAGTTTCTTTTACCCTCGACTTAGTTACCCCATCTATGATTGTTTCATGGACATCATATGCCATGTTCACTCTATAAATATCAGGACTCATAATATCATCTATATCAATGATTTGATCTTCATCCTCACTTTGGTGTATGACATAAAGATATCCTTCTTCACCAAAAAGGGGAAGTGTTTCAACCAAATCTCCTTGGTTGTTGTATTCAAGTATTTGAATATATACACCCACTAATTTATCTTCTATTTCAACAATAGGTTCTTCTAATTTCAACATATCTGTTGAAAGACTACATCCTTGTAATATGAGACTTAGCACCATTAAAATAAACAAACCATATATTTTTTTCATCCATTAATCCTCCACATAAATTAAGATATCTTTAGGTTCACATTTTAAGTAATAACACAGTTTATTTAAAGTTTCAAAACGTATCGCTTTCGCTTTTCCACTTCTTAAAATTGACATATTTGCCTCAGTTATGTCAACCAGTTGACATAACTCCTTAGAGGTCATACCACGTAATTTTAAAATATCCTCTAAGACAACTTTAATACTCATTTAAATTGTTAACTCCGACTCTTCAACTAAATCATTCATATAAGCGATATAATGAATGATACCGTAAAAGAATATAACAATCACCCATAGCGTTGTATGTATTGTGAAATTGAAATTGATGGTTGTTAATTCATGCATGAGCATTAAATTAAATAGGTTATCCAGTAATACATTTAAGCTACTTATGATAAGTAAGGCAAGCCCTATCCATTTTGCCAGTGATGCATCATGGATAATCGTTTTATTCTTTGGATTATCTTTAACTTTTGAAAGAAAGATGATCATAATTTCTAGTAGGATGACTAAACCGGTTTGAGTGAGCATATCTAAGATATTTAAAATGGTGTTGGCTTGTTCAACGAACGTTTGAAATGCATAGTTGAAACGAACAATATGTTCTGTTGTCAAAACGGTTAAGAGTATAGATAATACATAAAGCATCGTTATAAAATTCTTTTTCCTTAAATGTCCTTCTAAAAATACTTTTAAGAATCCATAAATGACTAATAAAGATAAATAGATATTTAAAACACCACTTCGAATCAACATCCTAATTAAGAATTCTTGATCAAATAAAGTAAGAGCCTCTACCCATGATGCAACTTGATTGGTATTTAAACTAATGAGTTGTGTAACTGTGAATAAAAGAGATAGTAAGATAAGAGCGAGTTTATCAAAGGTAGAGAGTTTTAATCTATAAATGATTAATCCAACAACAATCGGTGTTAAGGATATTAAAATAACAAGTATCCAACCTAAGATATTTGTAAAAACATTACCTGATGCTAAGAAGATGATCAATGAAATCCATATATTATATAAAATATGGATTAAACTTAAAGTTTCATAATCTGTACCTTTAACAATAGCTGTCATGAATGCAGTAAACAAAATGAGCATAGCATATACGAAATATCTTTTCTTCATAGATTAAACCTCTTTTATAATAACTTTAAGGGTATCATATCATATAAATTATCGTTTTACAATAATTTTAATAAGCAATTTATAAAAAAGAACTTTTACTTAAGGTTGTTTCTAAGTAAAAGTTCTTTTTTATCATTAGCCAATTGTATAACCCATAGGTTTAAGTATTCCTTCTTCGATATAAAAGGAATAAAATCTAGATTGATTCGTATACTTAAATTCTATATCAAAACCAATTTCATTCATATGGATCTCGTATTGAACGTATGTTTCATCAAAACCTATCGGTAAACCCTGAATTTTTACTTCTCTGATAAACATGTGATCATGAATTTGATAAAGCTGAGTTGGACTTCCAAAAATAGACTTACTCACCAAAAGGATTTCTGTATCTTCTATAGCATTAAATGAATGATATCTATTGTCACCAAATACATATATGAAAAAAACAATTAATGAATAGATACTAATCATACCTAAATAAATGGTTAAAAGTAAAGCATATATTATTTTTTTAATCTTAGGTAACACCACATCATAAAGTTTAGGATATAGCATAACCATAAGTATGATGATCCCTGATAAGAAGGTGTGTATCACAAAACTATAAAATATAAATTCTTTACGATAAATACTTCCTAAGAACCAAAAATCTGTTTGCGTCTGAAATAAATAGACATATAAAAGAAAACTCATAAGTCCAAGCATCAGTTCTAATATAAATAATACTTTAAGTGTCGTTTTTAATTTATAGTACATAAGAACTCCTTATTTAAAGAAACATAAAGTTATGGGAAGCAAGTTATGCTTCTCATATGTTTTTATTCATTAAAGATTGCTTTCTTGATTGCTTTTGGAGCGTTGGTTGAAAGAGACGCATCCAGTAAATACATAGGGATTCTTTTCAATATTTTCTCAAAGCTTTGTAACGCATGATCCCATAGCTTTTCTTCTTGTGGTCTTAATGTATTTCTCATTAAATGCTTTAAGCCTTCTTTTTCATTAAGTACTGTTACTTTATCCGTAACCCCTTGTTGTAGGATAACGATTGCTTTTAAAGGGAGTTTTTGATTGGAGTTTGAACTATACTGTCCACTAAATGGTGCACCGTAAACAAAGATGTCCTCCCCTTCAAATGATAATAAAGGTTTATCATCATTTACCCAAGAAACATGGTTTTTATAAAGTTCTTTCCACATTTTAGCGTGTGTCGATTTACCTGTTCCACTTGGTGCAGCAAATAAAATAACTTCACCATCATAACTAATTGCTGAACCGTGTATCGGAACGAGTCCATGTCGTTGTGCAAGTTCTAAGAAGATCATGCCGGAATAGATATATTCAGCAGTAGCTGCATCGGTGAAGGTATCTTCATCAATCCAAATATCGATGTTTTTGTAACCTTCATCATAAAGCATATAAGACTTTACACCTGAAACACTTCTTGAAAAGATTCTAAATAAACCATCCTTTGGTTCAGTTAGCTCCAGTGCATAGTTCAAACGGATGGTATGATCCACTTCCTTATTGCCATCATATATGTAATGTTCGATGTTGTTTTTAAAATAAGTGTCATAACGATAGTCAAAGGCTATAACTAAGCCTGCAATTAAGTATTTTTTCATGTAAAAACCTACCTTCTTTATACATCTATATTATACCAAATTTTGGATAAATTCATAAGGATATATGAAGTGAATGATAAAGAGACTATATTATGAAAAAAAGCACAAGTTTGTGCTTTTCATTCTTAAACTTCTTTAAATTGAGTGAAATCAATTTCTGTAGGTGTTGCACGTCCGAAGACATCAATATCTACCATCATTGTTTCTTGGTCATGATCGATTGCTGATACTTTACCAACTTGTCCTTCAAAAGCACCACCAATAATTTGAACTTGTTTACCAAGTAAGTAATTATAGTTTGGTTTAGAAATGATATTTGCTTTTAAGAGGATTGGTCTAATTTCTTCTTCTAATAGAGGAACCGGTTTTGTACCACCACCACTAGAACCTAAGAAACCTGTAACACGTGGTGTATTTCTTACAACGAACCATGATTCGTCTGTAACGATCATTTCAACAAAGACATAACCTGGATAGATTTGACGGATTTTTTCTTTATCCTTACCATCTTTTGTTTTTTCAATGTATTTTTCTTCAGGTACGATGATTTGATAAATAAAATCTTGCATACCCATAGAATCCACACGTCTTTCTAAGTCGTCTCTAACAGCTTTTTCATAGCCTGAATAGGTTTGGATTACATACCAACGTTTTTTGGGTAATTTTTCTGCCATTATAGAATTCCTTCTATCAATCTTAGGATAATAATATCTAGAGCAGATACGAATGCTGTAACAATAATGACGAAGATTAATACACGAACTGCATTATCTAAAAATTCAATCCAACCTGCCCAAGTGATTTTTCTTAATTCTGGGAATGCGGGTAAGAAGAATGGATAAATAACTAATGCTAAACCAAGCATTGCAATCACTAAGACTGTCCATGCGAAGATCATATCATTCGGTGAACCACCTAAAACTGGGAAATCAGCTGGAATATGAAACCCTTGTACATTACCAATGATCATAACAGCTAAAGCTGCAGTGATGGTTGCTAAAATACCAAGAATTAAAGATTCGCCTTTATACTCTGTTGATAAGATTTCAACTAATTTATTCTTTGGTTGTTGTTCTTTTTGTTTGATTGCCATATCAATTCACTCCTATTTACTTTCTTTATGTAGTGTATGTTTGTTACAAGTTGAACAGTATCTGTTTAATTCTAAACGTTCTTTAGAAGTTTGTTTATTCTTAGTTGTTGTATAGTTTCTACTTAAACATTCTGTACATACTAATATTATTTTTTCTCTCATTAAAAAACCACCTTTTTTTAGTGGTTTCTCATGTGTATGTTTATTTTACAACAATTAAACCACCTAAGTCAATGCTAAATTATTATATCACATTTAAATCTGAATTTTTACCTTTATTCTATAAATTGCATTTTTAATACTTTTAATATCTTTATCAAGTGTTTTTGCAATATTATCTTGTGTCATTTTGTCGGTAAAAAAGAGTTTAAACACATCTTTTTCAAAAGCAGTTAAATGAAAACCTTCTTCAAGTTTATCTATGGCATCAAAACTTGGTGTATAGGAGGATTCTATTAATTCTGCTTTATCATAGAGTATATATTTAGGAGATTTATCCTTTAAATGGATGAATCGTCTAAATAGAATCAATTCATAGTATTTAGTAAATGTTTTATTTCTACTTAAGTCAAATACTTCTAAGGCATCTAACATAAGTAGACATGCTTCTTGATAAAAATCGTCTCTATCTTTAGGTTCAACATAGAATCTATAGATATTTTTCCAAATGAGTGGCCGGTACTTTTCAATGATTATGTTTAATATATGTTCGTCTTTGGTTGTCTGGTATAGGTATATTAATTCATAATCATTTTTTATCATAACTTAGATTGCCTCATAAAGTAATAGTGCGGTTGCTACACTCACATTTAAACTATTAACCTTACCCTTCATAGGAATCGTTACTAAAAGGTCACAACCTTTTTTTATCAGAGGTCTTAAACCTTCACCTTCATTACCCATGATAATCACTAAAGGTTGATCTTTCGGTAATTCTTTGTAACTCTTTGTTCCTGCAACATCCGTTCCAACAATTAAGAAACCTTCTTCTTTTAATTTAAGAATGGTTTGATACAAATTGGATACTAATATTAAATTCACGTGCTCAATGGCACCAGATGATGTTTTAGCAACAACTCCTGTTAAAGGTACTTGATGTTTTTTAGAAAGAATGACGCCACTAATATTGGTTGCTTCTACACTTCTTAAAATCGCACCTAAGTTATGTGGGTCATGAATTTCATCAAGCATTAAAAACACCTGACGTTCGCCTTTCGTTAAAACTGTTTCTAATTCTACATAATCATAAGCTTTCGCATCTGCAACAATACCATTATGCACTGCATTATCCGTGAGTTTATTTAATTCACCCTTAGAAACCTTTAACGGTGTTAAACCATATTTCTTTAAAAATTCTAAAAATTTATAATCTGTCATTTTTTCATCAACATAGAGTTTATAAATTTGTCTTTGATTCAAAATTGCTTCTTTAATGACATTCTTTCCGTAAATAATCATGTTTTTTATACTCCTTTTTGAAAAAAGCGCAGGATGCGCTTTTTATTATTTCATATCTGATATGACGTGTACAACGTTTTTAGCAAGTTGTTTCAACCATTTATAAAGATTCGTTAAAACATACATGAGTGGATAACTTGAATATATTAATACAATTAATAATAAGTTTTGAGGTAATGTCAATGCATCATTACTTGTCACGTTATTAATCACAACAATTGGTTTAATTTCTAATAACTCTGGTAATAAGAAGACTGCAAAGACTGCCAGTGATAATGTAATAAAGAAGAGCAGTGCACGTCTTGAGTTAAATGGTTTGGTGACACTATATAAAACCATAAATGAGGTTGCTGTTGCAGTTAATGCAATCAGTGTAGAAATACCACTATGTTCACCAGCATTTAAGTTCACATCGAGCCCTAAATGATATGCAAGTGCATAAATGATTAAAGCATTTACTAAAACGACTAATGCACCAGGAAGCGCATCTTTAATGATTTTCGCTAAGAAGTTACCCGTAATTCGGTTGTTATTATATTCAAGCGCAATCACAAAGGATGGAATACCAATAACTAATAATTCCATAATGAGTAAATGACTTGGTTTTAACGGATAGAGTGCTTCATATCCCATTAATCCACGAATAATGACTAACATACTTAAGAAGAATGTAAAGACTGTTTTTGTTAAATATAGTTTAGAAACTTTTTGAATATTATTAATGACACGGCGTCCTTCGCTTACAACTTTTGGCATACTTGCGAAGTTAGAGTCCATTAAGACTAAGTGACTAACATTACGAGCAGCTTCACTTCCAGAAGCCATAGCAATCGAAGTATCTGCTTCTCTTAATGCTAAGATATCATTCACACCATCTCCAGTCATTGCTACCACATGACCGTTATTTTTCATAGATTCAATTAATAATTTCTTTTGATGTGGACTGACACGTCCAAATACTGTATATTTATTAGCAACACGAACAACTTCTTTATCACTCATACCATCGAGTGATATATAACTTTCAGCATTTAAAATACCTGCACGTTGACTAATTCTAGATACCGTCAATGGATTATCTCCACTAATAACAACGACATTGACGCCATTGTCTTTAAAATACTGAATGGTATCAGGTGCATCTGGTCGAATGGTGTCCTCAATCATGATTAAAGCAACCGGTTTTAATTTACCTACAAGTTTTTGATCTTCTGTAATAGATTCTGCTGATTTTGCAATCACTAAGACACGGTAACCTTCATGTGCTTGTTTTTCAACTTCAGGTGCAATTGTGTAATATTGATCTTTTAATACAAACTCAGGTGCTCCAATAGCGAATGTTCCAAATTTATCAAATTCTACAGCACTAAATTTTCTTTGAGAAGAAAATGGAATAATTGCTTTATGACGAATACGTTTTTGATTACCAAAACGTTCATAAAGTGCATCCGATGTAAGGTTTGCATCATTTTGAGCATTCAGCATTGCAGAAACTAATTGTTTTAACGGTAGTGTTGGTATTTGTTCATATTCAATTACAGATTTAACAGTCATTGTACCATCGGTGATGGTACCTGTTTTATCTAAACATAAGGTATCAATTCTTGCAAGCATCTCAATACAGTATAATTCTTGTACGAGTGTATTGTTTTGACCAAGTCTAACAACCCCTACTGCAAGTGCAACCGATGTCAATAAGAACAATCCAGATGGGATAAGTCCAATAATTGCGCCTGCTGTACGTTCAACTAAAATAGGTTGAATCAGATTTGTATAATTACCTTCTAAACCTAAGAAGTATAAAGCACCAGCAATCGGAATAATAAAGAATCCTATTGTTGTTACAATTAATTTTAGGGATCTAAAAATATCGGATTTAGGTTTTTTGTATTTTTTAGCTTGAGATGTTAATTTTTCAATGTAAATATCATTTCCGATTGCTGTTGCTTGCGCATAAACAGAACCTGATATGACAAATGAACCACTATATAGTGTATCACCCACTCGTTTAACAATTGGGTCTGACTCACCTGTTAATAAAGATTCATTAACTTCAATCGTACCTTCTCTTACAACAGCGTCTACGATAATTTGTTTACCACTGGATAATTTTAAGATATCATCAATGACCACATCCACAATACCAATTTCTTGCTCTAAACCATCTCTAACAACAATGGCTGTTGGTGCAGAGAGTAAAGATAATTTATCAATCATCTTCTTGGCATTGATTTCTTGGATGATACCGATTGTTGTGTTAATTGCAACAATAACAACAGATACCGCTTGGGTAAACTGTGCTCCTGTTGCCAGTAATAAAGCGACAATTGAAAAAATTAAAAGGTTAAAAAACGTAAAGACGTTTGAAATGATAATACTACCAATTGTTTTTGTTGAACCCTTTTCTGAGACGTTCACTAAACCTGCTAGATGTCTTTTTTCAACATCATCTGATGTTAATCCAAGTAAAACCTCAGGATTATATCTTTCAACAATAATATCGTCTTTAGATTTAATACGACTAGAAACTTTGGTTTCAGTAACAATTGTTTTCGCTTCAATCAGTCCTAAAGGATCTCCACTCATTGTTGGAGGTTCTTCAACTAATACGGTTTTAGGCCCACGTTTCTTACGTACGGGTTTATCTTCAGTTTTCGGCTCATCTAATAAAGCCATTAAATCATTTTGCGAGTCTTTCGCCATCTTTTTCACCTGACCTTATGAATTCTATGCCTAGTTGAATAACTTCTTTACATCGTGTTTCATCATGTAAAGAAAGATATCCAATTAAGCTTTCAAATCCGGTTGCTTGTTGGTAATCTACCATGTTAATATTTTTTCTTGTAAAGTGCGCACCATTACGCCCTTTTTTATAATACGAGATTTCTTCTTCATTTAAAAGGTTTTGCTCTAATAAATGATTCATAATACTTGCTTGTGCTTGATTGGAAGCATATTTAACTTTCATTTTATGTAAGAGATCCACTTTAGTATATCCAAACTGAATTAAATACCTTCTAATTTCTAGTTCATAATACGCATCACCTAAATAAGCAAGAGACAATCCATTCATTAAATCCATCCTTTTTGAATTAAGATTTGTCTTAATTCATCTGCCTTTTTAAAATCTTTTGCTGCCTTATAGTTTAACCATTCCTGATACATGATTAAATCTTTTGCTTCCACTTTGTGAGTGGTAACTTCTATACCTAATACATCAAGTATTTGAATTAAGGCATAGGCAAGTTCACTATCCGCCGATTTATTGATTTCTTTTAAGGTTTGGTCTATCAGTGTAACAACCATCCCTGTATTAAAATCATCATTCATATAGGCTTCAAATGTTTTAAGTAATGTATCACTTGGTTGTGCGATGTGATTATTTTCTAAAGCCATATGAAAATTCCACTTATTCAGTGTATATGATATTTTATCATAAGCTTTTTGATATTGGGTCATTAATTCTTCGCTAAAAGGAATTGGTTGACGGTAATGATGTGCAAATAACATCAATCGGTATGCAGATGGACTAAAATGGTCTAAAAGTTTGAATAATTTCACATCATTACCAAGTGATTTACTCATTTTTTCTTTACCAAAATCCAAACGACCCACATGCATCCAGTATTTTGCTAAATCATGATGGTCATGTGCACTGCTTTGTGCAATTTCATTTTCATGGTGTGGGAACTTTAAATCAAATCCACCTCCATGAATATCAATTAAACCACCAAATAGTTCATGATTCATCACAGCACATTCTGTGTGCCATCCAGGTCTACCTTGTCCCCATGGACTCATATAATTAAGACCATCGGTTGTTTTTTTCCATATTGCGAAATCTCTTTGATCGACTTTATCTTTTTCTAATTCGATACGAACACCTTGAAGGAGTTCATCACTTTTTTGATTGGATAATTTACCGTAGCTATCCAGTTTGGATACGCTAAAGTAAACGCCACTAGATGTTTCGTATGCGAAACCTTTATCCATAAGTTCTTGGATGTATGTGATCATTTCATTTATATAGTCGGTTGCATAAGGTGTATGGTCAAACGCTTTTGAACCTACACGCTTAACAACATCTAAAAATCGATCTGCAAAATGTTTAGATACTTCTAATGTATCTTGATTCAGTAATCTAGCTTTTTCAATGATTTTATCATCAACATCGGTGATGTTTGATGCATAAATCACTTCATAGCCTAGGTATGTTAAATATCGTTTCACTAAATCAAAAAAGACAACGGGTCTACCGTTACCGATATGAATATCATCATAAACCGTTGGACCACAAACATACATGTTCACTTTGGAATGATGAATTGGTTTAAAGTCTTCAACTTGATTGGTGAGTGCGTTATATATTTTTAACATCGTGATTACCTTTCTTTTTTATATTATACTAGAAATAAAGCCATTTTACACTACTTTTAGACAATTAACCTTAATGCTTTAAGTAATTCAACCATTGCCCATGTATCTTGTTTACAATATTCAATTAAAGCATCTCTCATACGAGGAAACTCATCTTTTTTCATCAAAGGAAAGTTTGCATAAACAACAACGGCATCATTTCCATTCGATACTTCTAAATTGGAATAACTTAAATTTGGTACAAATATTGGTAAAACTTTTTTAATCGAAAAAGAACCTTGTAGATCTTCATGATAATAATTAAACCCGTCCTTCTTTTCAATACCCCATTTGTCATATAACTTATGATGTCCACCCTTAAATACATACCAAAGGTCAAACGTGTTATCCACAATACGCATTAACTTCTCGCTAAATTCTGGGAAGAATTTAGCCAGTTCTTTCATTCTAGTTTTTTCAAATGCATCATTCCATGCGATCACTAAACCATCATCTTTAATCAATTCACATAAATACTTGGTTAATGCATATCTTTGATCTGTATGATCGGTTGCTAAATAAACATAGGAATCTTTATCTTTATCACTGACACCTGGTGCATGCTCAATATGTAGATTAAATTGGAATACAGATTGGTCATATGCTTTTTCTCCTTTAAATCTTGGGAGTGGTGAACCGAAAGATTCAAAATCCAAATGATACAGTGGATATTTTAATTTGTCTAATATTTCTTTAATTCTAGGTTTATCTATATAAGGTGTTTTTGTATGTAAAACTTCATATTGAATTTGATTTTTTTCACGAGATAACCATTCATATGGAACATCCAGTGCATACTTATAACCCATCTTAATTAAATCTTCAGTCGAATGTTTTTCTCCTGTTTCATCTTTAAATCCATTATGATTACCAATATAGGTAAAGGGTGAATTCTTTTTAGGGATATCTTTATAACAGATTTCATGAAACATACACTTATGCTTACCCTTTCTAGGACAAAGTGGAAATGGTTGTATTTGCATATGATCGAGTCGATGAATGACTTCATCGACATCCATTTTAAATCGTTCTAAAAAACTTTCTGTAAGGTCTGTTACATCAATCAGAGCAATCAAGAAATTTTCTTTATCTATATCTTTTAAATAATCCGGTTCATTGTTTTTATAGACACCATCAAAAATATATTCATGATTTAAAACAGCTAAAAAGTATTTGGTTGGTTTATCAAGACTTTGACTTTGTTCAATGACATAGCGTTGATAGGTTAAGTCATATAAATATGAACCAATATCTCCTAGGCGGTTTAAAAGTTTATCTTTCTTTTCAAAGTACTTTGGAGTAATCTCTAATCCAAGTGCTTCTCTTGTCATATAAATACCCTCAGGACTACGTTCAAAGAAAGGATATTTGACTTTATCTTCTGTATACGTTAGTTCTTTAAATTTTTTAGTGGTGGTTGCTTTAGATTCAATAACTCTATAGTCTTTATTTGTTTCTTGAAATCCATCTAAGAAGCTATAAAATGTATATTCGCCTACTTTAGTTTCAAAACGTTTTTGGTTTCTGGTATCACTATCTGCAATGACTTTTGCTTTAAACTTATGTTCTGCATAAGTTGCTGCTAATGCTTCCATCTTTTTAAAGTAAGGCATCATGACTTCAAGTTTAGGGTCACTCACATTGACTAAATCTTCAATAGATACCTCATCAAACTCATCGACTGTTTCATTAAACATATCTTCAAATAAAGATTGTTTCTTAAACTCATTTTCTTCTGTAAGTAAATCACTTAAATCATCTGTAAAACTCACAGTTGCATCTTTAGAACCTAATTTATATATTTCGAATAAAGGAAAAAATCTTGGACAGTTGATTCCTTTAATAAATCTTGTTTTAGATATTTTGGATATGTTTTGGCTCAAATTAAGTACCTCCAGATCTTACAATTATTATACCTTATAATGATGGATTCATGGGTAAATGAGTATAACTTTATATAGTCAAAAATAAAAGTTCTAAAATTATAATATGCGTTATCTATAACTTATACGATAAAGAGAACTCATGGATGAAACTATTAATTAACGTTTAGAATGATCACTATATCTTAAATTAGATCAATTTATTCATATGATCTGGAATATTAATTATATTATTTTATAGCCCATTCAAGCGTCTCTGAACTTGTGGTATATAAAAAAACTACCTCGTTGAGGTAGTTTGATTCAATAGATTTTTAAATTATGCTGCTAAAAGATTCTTAATAAAGTCGGATGTTAAGAATGTATCAGGTGTTTCTACACCAAATCCACTTAAATCAGCAAGTTGTCCATCTATTGTAATTGTACTTGTAGAAAGTACTTTAACTTCAGATGATTTTTCTCTCCAAGTATAAGGATATACCTCACTTGTAGGTACAATTTGTGTACCTGTTGATGATTGTACTAAGATTGAACCACCACCAAGTATTCTAACACCAGATTTTGTTGCTTGTGCAGCAACTAAACCTGTATATACGCGGTTTAATGGATGAGACAACGTAGCTTCAACTGCTCCAAAGAAATATGCTTCTTGTAGGCTTGCTTTAGTCATAGAACCAACCAATCCTCCAACATATAACATATCCAGTTTAGTATCTTCAGTATCTTGATGTTTTGTATGTGTTACATGAATTTGTCCATTTGAAACAAGATTGGATACATTCTTATCACTACGGTAACTACCAAAGATAGACCCAATATAAATTTGACCTGTACCAAGTGATTTTTTATCTTGGTTAATTTCTACATTTACTTCTGAATCCATAAATGCGATGTTTGAAATATTAATACCTTTATCTTGTTCAATCAGTCCTACAACACCACCAATATATGTACCAGTTGTTGCAGCATCTGCACCACTATAAGTACCATTAACTCCGTTTTGGATAACGTTTAATGAAGAGTCTTTAATGGTAATATTAGAGATTGTTCCTTGTAGAGAACCACCTAATAATCCAATATATAAATTACGGTTCGTTGCAGATTGATTCAAGTTATGTTTAATTGTGACATCAGAATTTGTAATTTCAATGTTATCTAGTAAAAATTCATTATTTGAAATTTTACTGACAACAATACCTACATAGTGAATTCCAATATATGGTTTTGAAGCATTATCAATTGTGATATTATCAAACTTAATGTTTTTAATTGTAGATTTCGATGCATATCCAAAGATAGATAAGTAGGATTTATAAACATCACTTTCAGCAACTAAGTTGATGTTTTTGATGGTGTGGTTATCACCATCAAATGATCCATTAAATGGTGCACCTGAACTAAATAGTGGTGCAAATGATTCATCTTGAAAATCAAGGTCTGCTGTTAATTTATAATGTTTCTTAGAATCCATGTTGAGGAATTCTTCTTTTGTAGAAATCATTAATGGATCTTTTTCAACATCCCCTTGTTTAACTGTCTTAACTGCATCAGATTTATAATATAATTCTAAATCTGCACCAGCTTTACGACCAAGAACTCTAACTGCATAAGTTGTTTCACGATTTAAATTCTCAAAATTAATCGTACGTACACCATTTTTTGGTATTTCAATGACTTCTTCTAATCCATGACTTGCAGATTCGATTTTAATAACAAACGTTCTATGTTCTAATTCATTATCTGGGTCTCTAACCTCAACTCTAAATGATGCATCTTGCGTGTTAGCAACCACACTTGTAACATATGCTCTCGCATTGGATTTTACGGGTTGCGTACATGCAACTAAAAGTAGGGTTAATAGTAATACGGTTAATGTGATAAACCTTTTCATTGTGTAACTCCTTTAAGTAGTCTTAATGTTTGTTCGATACGTTCTGATACTTTTGTCTTACCCAGTAAAGATAAAGACACTGGTAAACTTGGTCCATGTGCCTCTCCTGTAGAAGCAATTCTTAAAGGCATAAATATACCTTTACCTTTAATACCTGTTTTAGCAACTAAATTCTTAATAGCAACTTCAATCTCTGTTGGTTGATCAAAATCAACTGTCTTTATTTCTTCTAAGAATTGAGTAAGTACTGGTTCAAAATCAAATGCTTTTATTTCTTGTTGCATTTCATCAGATATTGTGAAGGTATCATGGAAGAATGCTTCATAATATTTGACAATTTCAGCACCAAAACTTAATCGGTCTTTTAAAATCATTAATAGATTTTCAAACCATGTTTCACTAGGAATCAAAATTCCTTTTTCAACTAAAAATGGTCTGGTTAAATCTTTTAATTGATCGAGTGTAAGTTGCTTCATATATCTTGAATTAATAAATGCGAGTTTATCTTTATCAAAATAACTTGGAGCAGCACTTAATCTATGCTCATCAAAGAGTTTAATCAGTTCCTCTTTATTTAGGATTTCAGTCTCACTTTGTGGACTCCATCCTAATAAACTTAAGAAGTTTAAGACAGCCTCTGGTAAATATCCCATCTTTCTGTAGTCACTAATAAACTGAACAGTATCTGTGTCTCTCTTACTTAATTTTTTCTTGTTCTCATTGACAATAATTGTCATATGACCAAATGTTGGGTATTCCCAACCAAACGCATCATAAACCATTAATTGCTTTGGTGTATTGGTGATATGTTCCTCACCTCTAAATACATGGGTAATCTCCATAAAGTGATCATCAATAACGACTGCGAAGTTATATGTTGGAATACCATTGTCTTTTAGGATAATCCAGTCTTCAACTTCTTTAGAGTCAAAGGATAAACGACCTCTAATGACATCATCAAATGTATAGGTCACATCCTTTGGAACTTTAAAACGTACAGCATACTCTTGACTACCTTCTTTATAGTCTTTATATGCAAGTCCTTTTTCAAGTAAGATATTTGCATATTCTTTATATAAATCTAATCTTTTTAATTGGTGATAGGGTGCATATTTCCCACCAATATCAGGACCCTCATCCCAAGTCATGCCTAACCATGATAAATTCTCTAATTGTGATTTTTCACCGTCTTTAACATTTCTTAATACATCGGTATCCTCAATACGAATGATAAAATCACCCCCATGATGGCGTGCAAATAAATAATTAAATAATGCAGTTCTTGCATTACCAATGTGTAGTAATCCTGTTGGTGACGGCGCATAACGTGCTCTAAACTTTTTCATGCTATACCTCATTTCGCACGTATCATTATAAATTATTTCTTTAAAATATACAAGTTTTTAATCAATATATTATATATATTGGTGCTTTATTTTTTAAAATACGAACTAATCTTTCAAACAACGTATAAAAACCAAATCTATAAAGAAAAATGGAAGCAATAAATGCTTCCATTCTTTTGAAATTATCTCTTAGAGAATTGCGGTGCACGACGAGCTTTTTTAAGACCGTATTTTTTACGTTCTTTCGCTCTTGGGTCACGAGTAACTAAACCGGCTGGTTTTAAAGTTTTACGTAATGCTTCATCTACTTCCATTAAAGCACGTGTGATTCCTAAACGGATTGCACCTGCTTGACCTGTTAATCCACCACCGTTAACGTTAGCTGAAACATTGAATTTACCAACGTTTGCAGTTAACTCAAGTGGTTGTAACACGTCTAGGCGTGTAGCAGCTGAAGGAATGTATTCTTCAAACTTTCTACCATTGATTATAATTTCTCCCTTACCAGGAGTTAAGATAACACGAGCAACAGATGACTTTCTGCGTCCGGTACCTAAGTATTGAACTAATTCTTTAGCCATCTTATTACACCTCTAAACTTTCTGGTTGTTGTGCCTGATGCTTGTGTTCAGGACCTGCATAAACAAATAGTTTTCTTAACATATCTGCACCTAAAGTTGTATGAGGGATCATACCTTTAACAGCTTTTTCAACTAATGATGTAGGTAACTTAGCAAGTTGCTCTTTAGCAGTTGTTTCAGTTAAACCACCATTGTATCCGGAGTGCTTGTAATAGATTTTGTCATTCCATTTGTTTCCAGTGAGATTAATTTTTTCCGCGTTAATAACAATCACGTAATCACCTGTGTCTACATGTGGGGTGTAGCTTGGTTTGTGTTTGCCTCTTAAAATTGTTGCAACCTTAGTTGCTAAACGTCCTAAAGTTTTACCTTCAGCGTCTACGACATACCATTTGCGGGTAATGGTAGCCTCATTTGCCATATATGTTTTCATATTGAATTCTTTCTCCTTATAGATTTTACTTTATAAGGGCAATGTGGAAATATAAGGTTTAAAACGTACCGACACATATCTTATAATAATACTTATTATTTGTCAAGTAGAAATACCCAAATATGTGATAAAATCAAGATATAAGGATGTGATGATGATGAAAGTATTAAATACCGTGATTCAAACCAAAAGTATCTCACTTAAAAACAATCATTTAAGTGGCAATTTTAAGATGGATCCGATGTATACCAAACAGATTGAAAAGACGGATGATAAAACCTATGTGCTCACATTAGGTTTTAACGCAGTAAATACCCCTGATAAGCCATTTCCTATAGATATTAGTTGCCATCTACAGGCTATTTTTACCTTTGATGATCAAGCAACAGAATTAGAAATAGAGAACTTCTTACAGATACCTGCAGTTCAAATTATTTACCCTCATTTAAGAAGTTTAGTATCCAGTATTACAGCAAGTGCCTATCTACAACCGATGCTACTTCCTTTAGTGGATGCTAGAGTATTTGTCAATATTTAAGGCCTTAAAAAAAAGCCCCGATGGATTTAAATATTTCCATTGGGGCATTTTTTATTTTATAGAGATTGATCCTAAAGACTTTCTAAAATTACAGCTGTTCCAGACATTGAAATATGAATACCACCATTTTGAGTTTGTGTTGTTTCAATATCCATCCCGATAATTGCATTCGCTCCAATTGCGAGTGCTTTTCTTATAAAGCGACGTTTTACTTCGTTTTTAACGTCTTCTATGCGATTTGATATTGCATCCAGTCTTTCCCCTGAAAAACCTTTAAATATGTCACCAAAGCTTTGGAAAGTTGTGTCCATACTTACACCAAAAATATTTTCTTCAAAAATTACATCGATATATTTTACGACTCTAAACCCATCTACTGAAGGTGTGGTTGTAATAATAAATTCAGCCATTACTTATACCCCTTTTATTTTCTATATCTATATTGTATCAAATACTTTAGATAACTTATGGTTTTTTATTAAATTAAATCTATCCAAAATCTTAAATAAAAAGCATCTAAACCAAACGGTTTAAATGCCTCATAAAAATTCAGGTATTTAATTATGCAATGGTCTTTTTCTTAAAGTTACCAAAGACTTGTTTAACAGGCATTATGGTAATAAAGGCTTTAGGGTCAACTTCATTAACCATTTGATGTAAACTTGTCAGTTCATAACTAGATATAACAACTTTAATTAACGTTTTATCTTTTCTTGTATATCCACCTTGAACATTAATCAATGTCACACCACGGTAAATTTTAACTAAAATATCTGAAATAATATCATTTGGATTATCTGTAATGATTTCAACCAAAATAAACTGATATGCTGTATGTAAACGGTCGGTCATAATGGTTGTAATTACAATACGCAATATCGTATAACTAATAACGATACCTGCTGCTGCAAATACTTGATCTACACCAGATAATACACCTCTATCAATTAAGTCAGGAGCTGTAATGATACCACCTAATAATGCAATACCAATATTCATGACCATGGAAATAAATCCAACACTCTTACCCTTCTTAAGTGATAAGTACTGAGCAATAATATCAAGTCCCCCTGTTGAGGTACCATATTTTAATGCACCACCCACACCAATACCAATTAAGATACCACCTAGAATGGTTGCTGTTAAGGCTTGTGATTCTGTATCCAGTCCTAAAGAAATTTTAGGAATGAACCCAAGCATGGTTGCTTGAATTAATACAGAGATTAAGGAGTATATAACAAACTTCTTAGAAACACCAAACCAACCAATTAGCATAATAGGCACGTTTGCTAAAATAACAAATAAACTTAAAAATAGACCCTCAAAACTTGAAATATCCCACAGAAGTGTATATTTCATAAAGTCTCTAATTAATTGTGCAAGTCCTGGTATACCACCGGTATACATCGGAATAACACTTGATTCTAAAAACCATGTGACACCAAATCCATAGATCATCGTAAAGAAAATCACTGCGAATGTTCTAATGACTTCTGGTTTTATTTTTTTTACAAACGTATCTGATGTTAAATAAGCCTTAATTTTATTCATAATTACCCTATTATTTCTTTTATCTTTTTCTCAAAATCATAGCGCTCAAAGAGCACTTCTGCGATACCTAATTCTTGTTCTTGGTATACACCAAATATTTTAACACTTTCTAGTGTTTGATCAGAAATATTTAACTGATTAAAAATCTTTTCTGCAGTTTTAGGTATAAATGCTTTTAAATAAACTGCTAGAATACGAATTGTTTCAACTAAACTATATAAAACATGACTGAGTGTTTCTTCATTTTTGTTCTTAAATAAATTCCAAGGCTCTGATAAATCAATATATTTATTCGCAGCTCTTGCAACATTCATTAATTCTTCTAATGCATCACCCACTCTTAAATTATCCATGAGATTTGTTACTTTATCATAGAGTTCTAAAGACTTTTCTTTTAAACTATATTCAAATGGTTCTTCTATTTGAACTTTTTTAACAAGTCCATTTTGATACTTTTTAACCATACCAATGGTTCTATTGACTAAATTACCTAACGTGTTTGCTAAATCAGAATTATTTCTTTCAATCATCAATTCATAAGTGATATTACCATCTTGTCCATAAGGGATTTCATGTAATACATAATATCTTAAAGCGTCCACTCCAAAATGTTGAACAAGCTTGTCGGTATAAAGTGTATTACCAACAGATTTACTCATCTTATTTTTATCTACTAAGACCCAAGGATGTCCAAAAATCTTTTTAGGTAATGGAAGTCCTAGAGACATTAAAATCATTGGCCAGTAGATGACATGGAATCTCATGATATCTTTTCCGATTAGATGTAAATCTGCAGGCCAAAACTTTTCCATTGAAGATGTGTTTATTCCTGGTTTGTAGCCTAATCCAGTAATATAATTGGATAATGCATCAATCCATACATAAATAACATGGTCTGGATTAGATTTTACATTAATCCCCCATTTAAATGAGGTTCTAGAAACACTTAAATCCGGTAGTTTTTCTGATAAAAAGTTATTAAGTACTTCATTTCTTCTAGATTCTGGTTCTATAAATTCTGGGTGGTCTTGGATATGTTTGATTAATCTATCTTGATATTTACTCAATCTAAAGAAATATGTATCCTCACTCATCCAAACAGGAATATCACCACTTGGCCCCTTACCATCAACAATTTCTGTTTTGGTTAAGAATGCCTCATCCGCAATAGAATACCATCCTTCATATTTTCCTAAATAGATATCATCGTTTTTAAGTAATATATCAAAGATCTCTTGTACACTTTCTTTGTGGAAAGTATCGGTTGTTCTAACAAACTTATCGTAAGATACATCCACTAAATCAAAGATACGTTTGATTTCTGATGCAATCATATCTACATAGTCTTTAGGTGGTAAATCTTGATTTTTTGCATTATTCTCGATTTTTTGACCATGTTCATCGGTTCCGGTTTGAAAGTATACATCATAACCTTGCATACGTTTATACCTTGCAATCGCGTCTGCTAAAATAATTTCATAGACGTTTCCGATGTGAGGAATTGCTGATGCATATGCAATTGCTGTTGAAATATAATATCTTTTATCGCTCATGTCTTAATTCTCCTTTTTCCATAAAAAAATCCTTAAACTAAAAATTAGTCTAAGGACGAAATTTTAATTCCGCGGTACCACCTTAGTTCTAGTCAATAAACTAGCACTTGACATCTTTAACGCAGACCAACGATTTATTCTACCTATCGAATAAATTACTTAGAAAGCCATCGGTATTGTATATATATCTTTTCGCACCCAACAAAGACTCTCTTTATATAGTGACAATACTAAATCTTTTTACGTATGATTTAATTACATAACATATTATAATATATTTTTGAAAATAAAACTATATTTCTTTACTTAATTTTAATTAACTTATAAATCACAGATTTATGAACGTTTAATGACTTAGCTGTTTCTTTGATTGCTTCTTTTTCATCCATTCCATCTTCTATAAAGGATTGATACAGTGTCAATGGATCTTCAATATTTACTTCTTCCTTAGCACCATCAATTATTAAAACATACTCCCCTCTATGATCAAGTATTTCACTTGTAAACTCACTTAATAAACCATGGTAGTGTGTTTCATGAAGTTTAGTTATTTCACGTAATACCGTAACCAGTCTATCCCCCAGTATCGATTCAATGAGTTTAAGTGTTTCTAATACTCGGTTTGGAGATTCATAAAGCAAAAATGGATTTTTATTCTTTTTAAATGCTTTTAAAGTTTCAATTTGAAGTGATTTTTTTCTAGGTAAAAAACCAATAAATGTAAACTGTGATTGATATAATCCAGATACAACAAGTGCAGAAAGTAGTGCACTTGCTCCAGGGATACTCACCACATTGACATCTAAGTTTAAAAGCGATGTTACTAAAATACTACCTGGGTCTGATAAAAGTGGTGTTCCTGCATCAGAGACTAATGCGATGTTTAAACCCTTACTTAATTTGTCTTGAATTAAGTTAAGTTTTTCAACTTCACTAAATTTTTGATAACTCATCAATGTATTTTTAATATCGAAATGATTTAATAGCTTAGAGGTGACCCTTGTGTCCTCACAAAGTATTAAATCCACTTTTTTTAATGTCTCTACTGCTCTAAATGTGAAATCATCTAAATTCCCAATTGGAGTACTTACAATATAGAGTGTTGGAAAATCATTATGAAAGACTTGTTTGATTTTCATTTTTTATAACTCCTTCCTTGGTAAATAGAAAGCATTTCATCACTGTATTGATTCAGTTCTTTATATTGAATTAAAGGTGGCATAACTGTTAAGTGATAAGAACCTTTATATCTTGCTTCTATTAAGACTTGATTGGGTTCATGCGAAAGTGATGGATGAACAAATCTCATACGTTTAATGGTAAAGTCATTCTCATTTAAATGCTTCATAATATCTTCTAAGCGGTCTGCCTTATGTATCATGAAGAATAAACCACCATGTTTAATATTTCGTCTCACTGCAAGAATTAAAGATTCTAAATTTAAATAAAGTTCATGTTTAGCAATTTGCATATCTAAATCATCACTCTGTTTAGTCTTATCATTTACTTTAAAAAATGGTGGATTAGAAACAATGATATCTGCAAGTTTATGATGTTTAAATACGTTTAAATCTTCTAATACAACATGAACCCTTGCATCTAATTGGTTCATGTTGATATTGTATATAGCTTTTTGATATCTGGATTCTTGTATTTCAACACCTAATAGTTCACCTTCATATTTTTGAGATAAATATAGCATTACAGCTGCATTTCCGGTTCCAAAATCCATGATGAGTTTTGTTCCTTTAGGAATTCTTGTAAAATCACTTAAAAGGATGGTATCTAAATTAAATGCTTTACCGTATTCTGAATAAATATCTAGTTTTGTTCCTAATAAATCTCTTTTTGTCATGAGTTAAGTAATCTTCTCAGTTCAATACCAAGCGTTTGGAGTTGCAGTGTGATATTGACTGGTAATCTAAGTGTTTTAAGGGTTGTTTGAATATGTTGAATCATTTTTTCTGCTTTTTTTAGTGAAATTTTTGGAATCAGTGGTAATAAAACATCCTTCATATATTCAAATTGAACTTTTTGGTTCATATGAATATGGATAATATCTAGTATCATATATGAAAACATTTCTAGACAAAAACTTATATAGTTTTTTTGACCGGCAAGTGTTTGACCCAAAGACATTAAAACTTGAGGTAAGTAATCTTGTTCTACTGAAATATGTTTCATTAATAACTGAATATATTCAACAGATTGAATAAAATTTTGGTCATTTGCAAGTAACATAGCCTCATCGATATCTTTAGTTAAATAACTTAGATATAAAGCATCTTTTAAATCCACTAATCGTTCTGTTAATGATTCTATAAAAACGGATTTATTGTCATCATGAATCATGATGACTTGAGATCTAGACCTGATGGTTGGAAGTATTTGATTTAAATCATCGGTTAGTAAAAATCCCACCATTAAATCACTTTTAGGTTCTTCTAAAAATTTAAGTAGGGAATTAGCTGCAGAAAGACTCATCGTCTCAGCACCTTCAATGACATAAACTCTCGGTCCATCCACTAAAGATGTTTTAGAAAATTCTTGTTGTAAATCAAGAATTTGGTCTTTTTTAATGCTTAAACCTTCTTTTGACATATAAATATAGTTAGGATGGTTTAAGCTTTCTAATTGATGTTTTAACTCCGGATATGCTTTATGAGACTCAAATATTAAATATGCAAGTTCTGAAACGATTTTCGTTTTTGTCACACCTAAAGAACCTGTTAAAAGATAAAGGTGTGATAGACGATTTCTTTTAATTGTTTCTTTAAATTGTGTGATGATTTCATTCATATGCGCTTTAATATTTCTCCTAAAATGTGTTGATATATCTCATCAATCGTACGGTTACCTTCAATAACGATAAATCGATTGGCATAAATTTTTGAAAGTTCTAAATAGCCACTTCTTACCTTTTCATGAAAGGTTTTTGTTTCTAAATCAAGTCGGTCAGTTTTATGTCCTCTATTTTGATGTACTCTAGCCATTCCTACCTGTGGGTCTAAATCAATATAAAACGTCATATCCGGCATATAACTTAGTGCATATTGGTTCACGGATTTTACAAATTCTAAACCTAAATCTCTACCAAATGCTTGATATGCAAATGATGAATCTATATACCTGTCACATAAAATGATTTTATCTAAATTTGGAATAATCACCTCATCTAAGTGTTGTGCTCTACTTGCTGCAAATAATAATGCTTCTGTATGAGGTTTGATCGATTGATTATTATTATCCAGTAAGATATTTCTAATCTTTTCTGCAATAACGGAACCTCCCGGTTCTCTTGTTGTTACAACTTCTTTACCCAATAATAATAATTCTTTTTTCAGCTTTTCTATTAAAGTAGTTTTTCCACTACCTTCTCCACCTTCAAATGTGATCAACATATGTTTTAATCCTTCCTATCTGTAATAAATGTGTGTTAAATATAGACCCTTCGCTGGTGCGGTCATCGCGGATAGATTTCTATCTTTAGTCTCAAGTAATAATTCTAGTTGATTTATAGGCTTTTTACCTTCGCCGATAGCTATGACATTCCCCATAATAATTCTTACCATAAATCTTAAAAAGTGATTGCCGTGAATTTTAAAGATGTAATGTGTTTTTGTTTCACTCGATTTAAATGAATAGATGGTTTTAATGGGAGGTTTTAATTCTTTATTGGGACTAAATCCACTAAAATCGTGTGTACCTTCAATAACTTTTAATAAGTCCTTAACAATGTCATAGTTAAATCGTTCACTATAAACCTCATGATTCGCTTTAAATGCAGAAAGTGGTTTTTTAGAAATCTTGTATGTATAGATTTTAGATTTAGCCATATGTCTTGCATGAAAATCTGGTTTAACTTTAACAATTTTTAAAATTCTTATATCTTCTGGTAATCTTTTGTTTAAAGCCCTAGTCCACTCCGAACTGGTTAAATCTAATTCAGAATCAAAGTGAAATACTTGATGTAATGCATGAACACCTTTATCTGTTCTTGATGCTGCAAATGTATCCGTTGGAATACGTGTCATTAAAAGAAATGCCTTTTCTAATTCACTTTGAATGGTTGGATCTTTTACTTGTTTCTGATAGCCACTATACTTTGTACCATCATAACTTAATATCCCTTTATAACGCAATGCCCATCACCACCAGTGTTATGAGTATGGCTGAGGTTACAAAGAGTGCTAAATAGTCTTTAAATCCAATTTTATAAACATCTAGTTTTGTTCGTTCCTCACCAATAATATAACCTCTAGCCTCCATTGCATTACTTAAGTCTTCTGCTCGGTCAAAACTAATAACAAACACAGGGATTAATAAAGCAATAATTTGACCTATTTTTTGCCCGATAGAACTTTCATTAAAATCAGCTCCACGGGATGTTTGAGCTTTCATGATTTTATCTGTTTCATTTAATAATGTAGGTATACTACGAAGTGTTAATGAAATCATCATTGAAAACATATAGGTTGGTACTTTAATGTATCTTAATGGTTTCATTAATGATTCTAAACCATCATTGAGTTCAATAGTTGAGGTTGTAAATGTTAATAGTGATGCAACCACCATCACTGCAATAATTCTTAAAAATATAAATCCTGCTCTCAGTAATCCAGATGGATAGACTAAGAACTGATAATTAAATCCATCTAAATTCATAGGAATCAATGTGACTGCATATTGAATGTAGAAGATACCTACAACAAAGATAAAGAACCATGTTGTTTTAAATTTAATTCTTTTTTTAACAAAGAAGTATAAAACCAAAAGGAGTATCAAAAGTGGAATACTTATCAATCCTAAGTTCATCGGTAAATCCAGTAATGGATTTTCTCCGAGTGGTTGAATACTAAATAATTGAATAATAAAGGTAAATGTCATTAAAAATACAATAGCTTTTAAACCTTGTAGAACCTTACCTAAAGGAATACCTGATAAAAATACTAAAAGGATAGAGATGATAAATAATGTAATCATCGCAACAATATTATATGTATCTAATGTAATAGGTACTAAAAATATAGAAACGATAAATAAAATCATGGATACTAATTTAATTCTTGGATCTAACTTATGTAAAAATGAGTCTCCTTGAATATATTGACCTATTTTAATGTTCATTTGAAGACCTCCTTTAAGTAAGATAGGAGTTCATCTTGATTTTTAACAAACTTTTTCTTAATACCTAATGTTTCATGTAAATGATTCATCATACGCATATGTGTAGGATAATCTAAATGAAATGTATGGAAATCTTCATGTTGGAATAAGTCATCTTTTTTACCATCAAATACAATTTCACCTTGATTTAATACCACCACACGTTTAGCATACTTAGCAACAATATCCATATCATGTGTAATCATGATAATGGTTTTATGTTCTTGAACATGTATCTCATTAAATAAATCCATGATGTCGTCCTTACCTTGTGGGTCAAGACCTCTGGTTGGTTCATCCAATACTAAAATATTAGGATTCATCGCTAAAATACCTGCAATTGCAACCCTTCTCATTTGACCACCGGATATTCTAAAAGGTGATTCTTCATATAAGGATTCATCAATTCCAACAAGTTTTAATGATTTTTTAGCATACTCTGTTTTATGATCTTTAGTTTCTTTAAAATTAGAAGGACCAAACTCAACATCTTTTAAAATATTTTCTTCAAATAATTGATATTCTGGAAATTGAAAAACTAAACCTACTTTTTGTCTTAAATGGTTTACTTTTATTTTTTTCTTAGAAGGTAGTACAGTGCCTAAAATGTTAATTGTTCCTGATGTAGGTTTCATTAACGCATTTAAATGTTGAACTAAGGTTGACTTACCACTTCCTGTTTGACCAACAATAGCGATAAACTCGCCTTCTTTTTCAATCTCTAGATTGATATTTTTGAGTGCGTGATATTGTTTTTTAAATCCTTGGTAAGCATAGCCTACTTCTTTAAATTGAATGTCCATAATGCATCCACCAACTCCGATTGTTCTTTTAGCTTAGGATCATTTTTGACGTCTAAATAAAGTTTCAGTCCCGGTGGTACTGTTAATTTAGACTGTCTTAAAAGATCTTCTTCTAAAAATACTTCTGAAGGTTTTCCTTCCTTGATTAAAACACCTTCACTTAAAATCAGTGCATAATCACTTTTTAATGCAAATTCTAAATCATGTGTAATGGTAATAATTGTTTGACCTTGTTCTTTATTTAACTTTCTAATCAAATTCGTAACTTCAAAAACACCTTCTGGGTCTAACATCGATGTTGCCTCATCAAAAATAATAATATCTTTATGCATAGCCAGTGCACCAGCAATTGCAACTCTTTGTTTTTGTCCACCGGATAATTGTTGTGGTTCTTTTTTTAAATAATCTTCCATACCCACTAAGCGTGCATATAAATCTACACGTTTAACGATTTCTTCTTGAGGGATTTTCATATTCTCAAGACCAAATGCAATATCATGTCGAACGGTAACACCTACAAATTGATTATCTGGGTTTTGAAAAACAATACCTACTTTTTTACGAACCTCATGAACTGTTTTTTCTGTTAATTCAATATCATCGATAAAGATTTGTCCACTTTGAGCTTTTAAGAGTCCTACTAAAACTTTAGCTAAGGTAGATTTTCCACTACCATTATGTCCTAAGATAGATACCCAAGCACCTTTTTTAATATCAAAAGATAAGTCTTTGATGACTTCTTTTGTTTCTTCATACATGAAATTTAAATTTCTAACTTTTATCAAAATAAAACCACCTATCTATTCTATTTATTATAACATGTAGATGTTATTTTTTTAGTATAACTTTGAGTTATAATAAGTATGTGGAGGTAATTCTTGATGTTATTTGAACTCAGCAAAGAAAATTTTAATACATATGTATTAGATTCTAAAACAAAAGTACTCATTGATTTCTATGCACCTTGGTGTAAGGGTTGTGAATCTTTAGAAGTTATCTTAGAAGATATATCCGATGATTTTTATGGTGATTTAAAGGTTTATAAATTTAATGTTGATTTAGATGATTCTATTCCAGATCAATTCGATATCTTCTCACTACCAACCATCATTTTATTTGAAAATGGAAATTTAAAGGATTCTATAACGGGTCTACAAAGCTATAAAACAATTAAGGAGTGGTTAATTACATGCATGACGTCATCATCATAGGAAGTGGTCCTGCGGGTATATCTGCAGCCCTTCATTTAAGAAAAATTAATATTGAAGCTTTAGTTATTGGGAAGGATTATGGACAACTCACCAAACTAGATATGATTGATAATTGGTATGGTCAATTACCAATTTCTGGAGAAAGACTCATAGAAAAAGGAATTGAACAAGCTATACATTTAGGTATTCCAGTTAAAAAAGAAACAGTTTTAAATGTTGAAACTTTAGATGATCATTTTGTTGTTACAACCAATCAATTTGTATATCAATCTAAAACATTAGTACTTGCGACAGGAAAACCTAGAGTACCTCTCAATATTGAAGGATTTATGAGACTTAAGTCAAGAGGCATTCATTTATGTACAACATGTGATGGTCTTATTTATAAGTCTAAACCTGTATCCATTATTGGAAGTGGTCCATATATGGAGCAAGAACTAAAGGTTTTAGAAAATTTTACAAAAGATATTACAATTTTTACAAACGGTAAAAATTATACCCACCCCACATATAAAGTTATTCAAGAAGAGGTTGTTGAATTCGTTGGTGAAAAACGTTTAGAGTCCATTCAAACAACTAAAAATACTTATCCATTTAGAGGTGTCTTTCTAGCTCTAGATTACCCTCAAGCAACCGAATTATCCTTAAAACTTGGTGTTTTGATGGAGTCTTCAAATATCTTAGTTGATGAAAATCATCAAACCAATATCAAAGGATTATTTGCAGCAGGGGACGTTTTAGGTGGTACACTTCAAATTACTAAAGCTGTCTATGATGGTTTATGTGTCAGTGAAGGCATTAGAAAGTACTTAAACAAAAATTAATGTGTAGATAATAAAAACCATGACAATTTTATAGTCATGGTTTTTTTGATAACTCTAAATGAATCATCTATTCTTATTTCTAATAAAGATAATGTATAAAGAACCCAGGAGTGTACTTCCGGATCCTAAAAGTGCGTAATATCCTAGAAAATAATAAATTAATTGGTATGGATGAATGAAGTTCCAAAATATAATGAAAGAACCTACGCCTATGAGTAATAATATTACAGGTAACAAAAATGCCAATATTGGTTTATTCTTTGAAATCATAGCAGTGCACAGATTTTTTTCATAATAATCCCTTTCTACTATAGATTTTCTAAAATTTCTTCTACTAATTTATGAACATTAGTAAATGGATTCATTTCTTTATACCTTGATATTATCTTTAGGTTTTCTTCTATGTATTTTTTATCAAGATTCTTTGCATTCTCTATAGCATTTTTGACATTAGATTCATCATGGAGTATTTTTGATATCATACCCTTAGATGACTTTATATATCTAGTTATGTTTAGTTGCTCTCTTATTTTTTCCTTTAACTGTCTTTTTGTCATTGGTATAGTGACTTCCAGTAAATGCATTAATAGCCAAACTTCAAAACTTTTATAACTGTATAACAATGTAAAACCGTAATCACTTTTCGACATCTCAATTAAGGTTTTGATCATCAATTCACGTTTTTTAGGATCATCCAAATCGAATACGATTACTTTTTCATGATATTGATACTTGTGATTCACAGGATTTTCTAAAAATTCATTTACTTTATTAAAAATGTTTATAGCACCACCACCAGCTACATCAATAGGTTCAAGCTCAAGATTAATATATTTATTTTTTTTGCTGTCGAGTTTTACTTTGAAGTAATTAAAATAATTAAACTCTGTTGTGCCTTCACAAAAAATAATAACTTTACCTAAAAATTGTTTTTTATGAGAGATTTTTCTTTCCTGAGATAGATTAATCATGAAAATTATCTCCATTGAAAATATCATCTATTATCGGAATGCCACCATATTTGCCTTTAAAGTAATCAACATCATATGAGGCATCTGATCTAACATTTATATCTGCTAATGAATAAATACTAGATTCACCTTTATTGTTTTTATCAACAACAACTATTTCGTCTCGTCTAAATTGATGTCTATTCATTATTGTAGTTTCATGTGTTGTAAAAATTAATTGAGCATTATTTTTATTTACTTTTGATTGAAAAAGATCAACTATAAATTTTGTTAGTAGTGGGTGGAAACTACTTGATAATTCATCTATTATATAAACTCCACCTTTTTCCATCATCATAATTATATTATTAATGAATGAAATAAATCTTTTAGTACCATTAGATTCATCTTCTAAATCAAAAGGTAATTCATAAATTACACTATTATTCTCATCAATAATGCTGTGCACTGATTTTATGATTTTTGTTTTCTCTTTTTCTTTTGTCTTTTTATTATTAATCTCAATTTCATGTACAGTTAAATTTGAAATACCAATGTCAATCTGTTTTACATATTCGGTAACTTTTTTAAGTAAACTATTATCATTTATTAGGTGTTTGTAGTGTGAAAGTGACATTAAACTTAATCCTTTAATAGATGATTCAAAATATATTTCAAAATGAACATTAACTTTATCTCTAAAAAACTCTTTAATATATGACATTAGTTCGCGCTGCTTATCATCAACAGCAAAATAATCAATTGTTGAAATCAATAATCGGTCTTCTCTTACCTTATTGAACATACTATATATCTTTTCATATTTCTTGCCATATTTAATTGTCTCTTCTCTAGTAAATACTTCTTCTCGATCAACTTGTAGCCATTCCTTTATAAATTTAGTCTTGTTTTCTTTGTCTACAATAAAACCATATTGAAAAAGATGGTTAGAGTTATAAAATACGATTTCAAATTCAATATTAGGATTTTTGTCTTTTGTTAGCAAAAATGGCTTAAATGCTGCTATAGTAGTTTGTGATGAATCTTCATTAGTTTTGTCTGGGTTCTCATCGTAAAACTGCGATTCGATTGTATCTATAAATGCAGATAGTGCACAAACTAGATTAGATTTACCACTAGCATTTGCTCCATATATTGCAATTGTTTTCAGCAATTCAAAATCTCCTATTTTAAAAGTATGATCTGGGTGTTCACGAAAATTACTTTTTCTTAAGTCTAAAACTACGTCATCCTTAAATGATAAAAAGTTTTTAGCTCTGAACATTACTATCATATTAATCACCTCATCTATAGTATATCACTAAAATTTAACAATTCAACTAATTTAATTCGTATTTATCGATTTTTTATACGATTATTGTTGTTAAAATACCAATATTTTCGCTATCAATTATATTTTAATTCGTAATTATCGAATAATTTGCAAATCACGCGATTTTTTGGTTCTCCTGATTGGCTCTCACTATATCATGGATTAATCGATCTAAGAAAACTGATTTTCTACTTTTTTAAACCTATGAGTAGATAATAGAGGTGTTAAACCGATTTTACATTGGGTTGATATAGTATTGAATTGGACATTCCATTTAAAAGCGTTAAAAAAGACGAGTTTTTTACTCATCTTTATGATTTTTAAAAATTTATATGTAACAGATGTCATTGGTTGCAAAGATATGACATAGTAACAGACAGTTCTTGAACTAGGAACAGTGTGTGTTTACGTTTAAATCAAAATCTATTCATTAAAACTTTGTATCATCCACACCATTTAAGTATGCCTTAATTGGTGTTAAAATACGTTCAATCGTTCCATCTTTAAATGGATTAGAAATACCAGCTTCTTCAATTAATTTAACAAAACTATATTTACCACCAAGTTTACAAAGATTCAAATACTTCTGCCAAGTTTTTTTAGCATCTAATTGGTTTTCACCCCAGAATTCAAATGCTAAGACTTGAGCTAAAGTATAATCAATATAATAGAATGGATCTTGGAAAATATGACCTTGTTTGAACCACCATAAACCTTTATTCATTGCATCATTTTCATCATACACTTTCCAAGGTTGATATACTTTCTCAAGGCGTTTCCAAGTCTCTTTTCTCATTTCTTTAGTCATCTGAGGGTTTGCATAAACTTCATGTTGAAAATGATCGACTAATACCCCATAAGGTAAGAATTCAATACCACCAGATAAGTGTTGGAATTTATATTTATCCGTGTCTTCTTCAAAAAATAAATCGATATATGGCCAAGCTAAGAATTCCATACTCATAGAGTGGATTTCTGCAGCTTCATAACTAGGCCATCTATAATCCGGTAATAAATCTTTAGACATATACACCTGGAATGCATGTCCAGCTTCATGTGTTAATACATCAACATCACCTGATGTTCCATTGAAGTTGGCAAATATAAATGGAGATTCATACTGAGGAATAAATGTACAATATCCACCACCTTCTTTATTATCTTTAGATTCTAAATCGAGTAGTTCTCTTTCTACCATGAATCTAAAGAATTTAGAAGTTTCTGGACTTAAGGAATCATACATTTGGATTGCTTTTTCAACTTGCCACTTAGAGTCTCCTTTAGGTTTAGGGTTACCTGATAAGAAACTTAATCCCAAATCAAATGATTTCATATCAGAAATACCTAAGCGCTTAGCCTTACGAGCTTCCAAATCTTTAGCAAGAGGAATGATTACATCTTTAACTTGTTCTCTGTATTTTGCAACATCTTGATGATTATAATCGACTCTTTTTAAGCGGTCATATCCTAATTGAATAAAATTCTCATAACCTAACTTTATAGCAATCTCATGACGAACCTTTACAAGTTTGTCATAAATATCATCAAAAGCTGCTTCATTTTGTTGATACCAAGAAGATACCTTAAGTGTTGCCTCTCTTCTTGTTTCACGGTCTTTATCTGTTGCAAAAGGAGTCATACGAGATAAGTTATATACCTCACCTCTAAATTCAATTTGTGCACTGGATTTGAGTTTAGCGTATTCTGTTGTGAGTTTGTTTTCTTCTTGTAATAAAGATATGATTTCATCTTTAAATGTTTTCTTAGATAGTTCTGCTTTTTTAAAGAGTAAGTCTCCAAGTTCTTGTTCTAACTCATTTCTATACTTACTTTCTAATAATGCATTGGTAAATAAGACACTTTCTGATTCAATTAAAGGTAATGAATCATTAACGAATGCCTGTTCTTCATCATAAAATGCATCTTTTGTGTTGATAGAATGTCTAACTAATGCTAATTGAATCATAGAATCTATATGATCAAAATATTGGTTATAATCTTTGATAACCTGTTTTGCGGCCTCAAATGTAGGTGCTTCTTCTAAATGAATTCTAAATGCTGTTAAATCTTTTTTTATTTGTTCGATATCAATTCGAACATATGGATATTCTTTGAAAGTCATATGCTTTCCTCCTTATATTTTTGCTTTATTGGACACGTTTCTAAATGGTCATTATAGACCCCCACTGCTTGTAAGAATGCATAAACCACTGTGGTACCAACAAACTTAAATCCTAACCTTTTTAAATCTTGACTCATTTGATCACTTACTATAGAATGTGTTGGCATATCCTTTAAATCTGTCAACCCTTGATCAACAGATTTTCCATTGGTGTATCCCCAAATAAACTCTGTAAATGATCCTTCTTTACTAAAATGCTTTAGATACATGTTTGAATTATGAATCATTGCTAAAACCTTTAATCTATTTCTAACGATACCTGGATTATTTAATAATCTTTCTATATCTTTCTCATCATATTTAGAAACTTTATATGGATTAAATCCATCATAGGCTTCTAAAAATGATTTTCTTTTATTAAGAATGATTGCCCATGAGAGTCCTGCTTGCTGACAATCCAACATCAATTTAGAAAAGAGTTCTAAATCGGATTTTAAGGGTTTTCCCCATTCATTGTCATGATAATCTTCCATAAGTTTTGAATGATACGCCCAACCACATTTAACTAAAGTAGACATTTGCAAACTCCGGATAATCTATAAATGGATTTCTATTTCCTTGGAATGTATAAATAACTTCATTACGCTTGATTTCAAATGCACTGACTGGGTCTTCTTGATGCCACTTTAAGAGTGTCGTTAAATGACCCATGACTGCACCTTCTAAAGTATATGCACTATCAATGATGTTTTCATCTCTAAGTGATAGGATATCTGGATATCTTGCAATCATATAAAATAATATTCTTGCAACATCACCTTTATATGAATCCCCTGGATAATATGCTTCTGTTCCAACCAGTCCAAAGCTTGAAGCTTCTAAGAAATATCGGTTAGATCTAGAACTATTCACACTTGGGTTAATCGCTCTTAGATTATGTACATCACTACCTTGGTTTTTACTACTCGATGTGACCCTTGGAATACCTAATCTTGAATTTGGCCATACATGTTCTCTTGCCCATGTTGTTCCACCATCCCAATAAGGAACAATACTATGGTTTGAGTAGATGCCATCTAAATATGTTTCTTGACCTATTTTAATTTGATCACTTAACTCTAAAACGAATCTAGCCTCAGCATATGATATGAGTCTTCTGTGCGTTGTTTTTAAAATGGCTTCTAATTTAGATTTAAATGCCTGACCTGTTAATCCATTTAAATCACTATAATAATCTAATAATCCCTCATTGGATAATAGAGGATAAAACGGTGGAACGAGTTTTACTCTATCCTTTTCAAATCGCTCTTTAATCGCGTTTAACTCCGCTTCATCTAGGCTGGGTTGTTCAGATTTAATAACCTCTTTTAAGATGATTTCTGAGGTTTTACTCATGTATTTAACATCATCTATAAATATCGGTAAACCGGGTGTTGTTGAAACTTTTTCGAGTAAGAATTTTGTATAAAATGGAACATCTGTTTCTATTTTGAGTGTAAACTCTTTTGCGGATGTCGTTAGTGTAAATAACTCATCTTGTAAGACTTCATGTGTCTCACTTAAAATTTGAACACGTACATGATGATTTCCTGATGCTCCTAAGAATTTAATCTCACTTACGTTTTCCATTAAAAAGTCAGTTTTTGCATGAGGTGTGTTGGTTGTATTATCATATACTCTTAATTGAATACTTTTTGTATCCTTAATAGCATTGGTTGTAGAAACTGCACCATTAATGATACTCCACTTAAACCCTTCATATCCTAAAATCTTAGGATTTACATTGTTATTATAGCTTGTTTGACTAGGGAATACTTCCTCTTCAAACCCTGTTTCATAGATTGTATTTAAGACATCATAATATACAAATAAATCAATAATAGGATGCACTCTATCATTTTGAAATACAATATAAATGACAATTTTTGTTTCCTCTAATAACGATTCATAAAGGGTAGATAAATCCATAGAATGGATACTAGGGTCCAATTCATATATCAGTGTAGGTCCGATTTCAACTCGGTAGTTTTTAATATCGGGATATACAACCCAACTTAAGATATCTCCTATAATTTCATAATCAGCATCGAGTAATGTGACCCAATGTGCAAATAAGTCTACATCTCTTTCTAAATTCATAAACGCTTCATAAGGATGCATATATGTTGGATCTAAATACCATCCAGCAAAGATATAACCTGGATATAAAGGAATTGCTTCTTCATTAAAGTCATGATCTAAAAAGGATTCGATTGTTTGAACATAAGGTGTATCACCATTTAAAGTTTGAAAAGTAACTTGATATTGAACTGGACTCGGTGTATTAAGTAGTGTACATCCGCTTAATATAAGTACGAGTAATAAAATGATAAACCGCTTAATATATGTCATAAAAACCTCATCTTTCAAATAACTTTATGTCATATTTTACCATAAGTTACCTCATTTTATATTAGATATCCATCCATAAAAAAAGGTTGAGAACGCATCTCAACCTCTTTGATTTTAATCTATTTCTTCATCTTTTTGTTTTTTGTTTTTCTTGACTGCTTTTAATTCTTGTTTTCTAGCTTTTTCTTCAAGTTTCTTCAAACGTTTATCTGCTTTTCTTTGAATTTTTTCTGCTTCACGGTCTGCAATCGCTTGTTTCTTAGCTTGAATTAATAATTCTTCTTCATGCATTTGTCTTCTATGTTCAATTTCTTTATCACTTAAGAATACTTTTTGTCCTAAACGTACTTCATTTGAACTTAAGAAATCAAATGTAATATATTGTCTTTCATTCGCACTACGCTTAACAATCTCATCTTTTTCTTGTGTAATGGTTATTTTTCTAACATCCTTCGTTTGATAAATCACTTTACCCATTAAGACGCTATCAGGTCCATCTACAGCCTTGTAATGCTCTGTATTTCCTACTTGATTAATATACCAAGCATTACCATTAGAAAATATGACAGATTCTCCAGTATCTGCTTTATAAAGAAGTTTCTTTTTGTGATCTTTAGTGACTGGTGATGCAGTTTGAACTGGTTTAAAAGTATTTTTCTTACGCTTAGATAATTTTATAGGTAAAACAACTAATAGTAAAATAAGCACAATTAAAACAAGTCCAACAAATGCATATTCGACCATACCATATGTTGCGAACTCTAAAAGATTAAATCCATTTGTAACTGGCATAAACATATCCCTCCCTAAGTAACATGTTAAATGTTGTTATATACATTATAGCATGTATCTTTAAAAATAACTTTTTTGAATCACTATTTTTATGTAGATATAGGTGTATAAATTTGGATTTTACACCAACTATTTTAAAGGGATTTTAAGGTCTAAAAAAAACGTCAGGGCTTTAGACCCTGACGTGATTCACTTAAATTTCTTCAATAATTCATCAAATTGAAATTCCAACAACAATATATTTTATGATATGTGTTATTTGAACTCTTATCATTTTTCAAACCAAATTAGTATTCTATTGCCATCAGCATAAACAAATTCGATACCATCAATTGTTTCAATACTTATTGCAGTCCCATAATGTGAATAGGCATCTCTAATCATGACTGCATAGTAGTTATTATAATTTCCATAGTACAAAATCTCTGTTATACCATCAATTGAAGGGTTTTCTACAATAGGGTTACCAAAGTCATTAACTAATGACTTTAAGATTGTCAGTCGAGTTTCCTTAATCTTTAATTCTGTTTCATAATCTAATATAGGAAACGTTTCTAAATCGTTAGTGTATATATCCTTAATTGAAATCAGATTCTCTTTAGAAATCAGTTCTTGTTCATATGCATCGGTTAATGTTAAAAATTCCCCTTCAGAACTTTCAATTTGACAGGCACTAAGAAATAAAGTAACCACCAAACATAATATAACTATAATTTTTCCCTTCATCTATTTATATCCTTTCCTTATTTCTATCACAAGCAACTCGAATAAGTTAATAATATCTATTTTTACTAGATTATTAATTTTCTTCAGTATAGCAGTATATTAATTAATTATCAACTGATATTGTATTTGAAACTATGGATAGCGTAGTTTATAGATTAATTTTTGCTACAAATATACTAAAAAAATTAACAATAATCTTCATCGCTGTAACATCAAAGAAAACTCTAATTAACTCAAAATAATGGTTATCAACTTTTCACTAGACGACAGAAAAAAAACCTCCACAAGGGAGGTTTTAATAGGTATTAAACGAATTCAATAATTGCCATCGGTGCGCTATCGCCACGACGAGGCACTGTTTTAATGATTCTTGTATAACCACCATTACGTTCTGTATAGCGAGGAGCTATTTCAGAAAATAATTTTTGTAGTGCATTTTGACCTTCTTTAACTTCTTCAAAACGTACAGTTTCTGCAGCTTGTCTTCTAGCAGCTAATGTACCTTTTTTAGCTAAAGTGATCATTTTATCAGCAAGTCTTTGTAGTGATTTTGCTTTTGATTCTGTAGTCGTAATACGATCATTGATAATTAAGTCTGTAACTAAGTCACGTAATAATGCTGTTCTTTGATCGGTTGTACGACGAAGTCTTGATGGTATTGCCATAATAATTACTCCTTATCTTCGTCTGACTCTAAATCGAATCTTCCATCTTTAGAAGATGAATGTTCGAATTCAAGTCCATGTTCTGCTAATTTCTCTTTTAATTCCTTAAATGATTTTCTACCTAATGAACGTAATCTCATAACTTCCTCTTCAGATAACTTCATTAATTCACCAACAGTAGTGATACCACTACGTTTAAGTGAGTTAAATAGTCTAACAGATAAGTCAAGTTGTTCAATTTTTGTATCAGATTTTTTACTTGCTGGTTCTTCTTCAACTTCTCTAATAAAGTCGTAGTTTCCTGCATCTTCTGATAATGAAACCATTACTTGGAAATAATCTACAAGCATTTTTGATGCTAATGCTAAAGCTTCTTTAGCAAGAATAGATCCGTTTGTTTCGATTTCAATTGTTAATTCATCTAAATCACCACGTGTTTTTTCTACATTGTAAATCACACGTTCAACTGGTGTATAAAGCGCGTCAATAGGAATAACATTTAATTCATATTTTGAATATTGTTTGTTTTGGTCTGCAGGTACATAACCTATACCACGTCTAACAGTTACGATCATGTTTAATTTTGCACCTTCAGCTAAAGTTGCAATCACTTGATCTTTGTTAATAACTTCTAGGCCTTCGACTAAATTAAAGTCTCCTGCTGTAACCGTTGTTGGTCCTTCAGCATAAAGCTCTAATTTTTGTTCGTAATGCGGATCTTGTGAATCTACTGAGAATACGACTTTTTTCAAGTTTAATACAATTCCCATAACATCTTCATAAACGCCACTAATCGTAGAGAATTCATGTTCAACGCCATCAATTTTTACATTGACAATCGCAGCACCCGGTAAGGATGATAATAACACACGACGTAGTGCATTACCTAAAGTAATACCATAACCACGTTCGAGTGGTCTCACTAAGAAACGACCGATTTTTCCTTCTTCGGATATTTCTTCTACTGAAGTTGGCTTTTCAAATTTTAAATCTTTCACAAGTATACCTCCCTAAAGAATTTTATTATTAGTTACGTGGACGTTTTGGAGGACGGCATCCGTTGTGCGGAACTGGCGTCACATCTTTAATCGCTGTAATTTCTAATCCTGCTGCTTGTAAACTTCTAATTGCAGCCTCTCTACCAGGTCCTGGACCTTTTACGTATACTTCTACACGTGCCATTCCATGATCCATAGCAGCTTTAGCTGCAGCTTCAGATGTTAACTGAGCAGCAAATGGTGTAGATTTTCTTGAACCCTTGATGCCTAAAGCACCAGCGCTTGACCAAGAAATCGCATTTCCTGATGGGTCAGTAATGGTAACAATTGTGTTGTTAAAAGTTGTATGAATATGAGCAATACCTGAAGGTATGTTCTTTCTTACTTTTCTTTTAGTTGTTTTTCTTTTTTGAGCTGCCATAATTATTTACCTACCTGCTTCTTTCCTGCAATCGCCTTAGGTTTACCTTTTCTTGTACGTGCATTGTTTCTTGTATTTTGTCCACGTACTGGTAATCCTTTACGATGTCTGATTCCACGATAAGAACCAATTTCCATTAAACGTTTAATGTCTAAAGTTCTTTCTCTACGTAAATCACCTTCTGTAATGAATTTTGATATTTCACTACGAATTAATGCTAATTGATCGTCACTTAAATCTTTTACACGAATATCTTCGGATACGTTAGCGTTTTTTAAAACTTCTTGAGCAGTTTTTTCACCAATACCATAGATATATTGTAATGAGATTACGACTCTTTTTTGAGTTGGAATGTCAACCCCTGCAATTCTTGCCATAGTTTAATCTCCTTAACCTTGTCTTTGATTATGTCTTTTATTTTTTTTGTTGATCACGTAAACGCGACCCTTGCGGCGCACAATGATATCATCTGCACTACGCTTTTTAACTGATGCTCTAACTTTCATTTTATTAGCTCCTTATTTTTTGCGGTATGTAATTCTACCACGTGTTAAGTCATATGGTGATAATTCTACTGTAACTTTATCACCAGGTAAAATGCGTATGTTGTGGATACGGATTTTACCAGATACGTGAGCAATAACAGTATGACCGTTATCTAACTCAACAACAAACTTTGTATTCGGCAGAATTTCTTTAACTCTCGCCTCTACCTCGATTAAATCTTCTCTTGCCATACTTACTCCTTCTCTTTCGTTAATATCTTGTAACCATCTTGGGTTACTAATACTGTATGCTCGAAATGCGCACTATATTTTTTGTCTTGTGTGACTGTTGTCCAATTATCTTTTAATATTCGAATACGTTTGGTACCTAAATTGACCATCGGTTCGATACAAAATGTCATGCCCGGTCTTAAGGTTACATCATGAATTTCTACACCAAAGTTTGGTATAGGTGGTTCTTCATGTAAACTTTGTCCAATACCGTGACCTGTAAATTCTTCAACAATACCATATCCATGAGGTTTAATGGTATCTTCAATTGCTTTAGAAATTTGATTGACTGTATTCCCTGGTTTAACCATATTTAGCCCATTCATTAATGCTTCTTCAGTTACTTTGAGTAACTTTTCTACTTCTAAAGATATCGGTCCAACTGGGAATGTCCAAGCAGAATCTGCATGATACCCCTTATAGTTAACGCCTAAATCAAGTGATAAGATATCACCAGTCTTAAGTACACACTTCTTTGATGGTATACCATGAATCACAACTTCATTCACTGAGGTACAAACTGCACCCGGAAATCCTTGGTAATTTTTAAAAGAAGATGTCGCTCCTTGACTTAAGATGAAGTTTTCTGCAAGATGATCAAGCTCATGTGTGGTAACACCGGGTTTGATGAAGGGAATTAAGTATGCCCTTGTTCTTGCCAAGATGTCACCAGCTATTGTCATGAGTTCAATTTCTCTAGAACTTTTTATTGTAATCATTGTTGCTCCAGAATTTTTAATACATCCATAGTAATTGCTTTTAAATCACGATTACCATCGATATCTACTAACAAGCCTTTTTCTTTATAATAATGAATCAGTGGGAAAGTTTCTTTGTTATAGACATCTAAACGTTTGACTATTGTCTCTTTTAGATCGTCCTTACGTTGAATTAACTTCTCGCCATCATTATCACAAATACCTTCTTGTTTCGGTGGGAAATTATCGATATGATAAATTGCTCCACATACTGGACATGTACGTCTTCCAGTAATACGTTTAATGATGACCTCATCACTTGAAGTGACATTAAGGACAACATCAATTTTTAAATGAGATTTAGAAAGTAGTTCATCTAAATAGTTTGCTTGATAAGGATTTCTAGGATATCCATCCAAGATGAATCCATTTTTAACATCTTCTTGTGATAATCTATCTTTTACCATCTCATTGGTTACATCATCTGGAACAAGGAGACCCTTGTCCGTATAGTTTTTAGCCATTAAGCCAAGGGGTGTTTGTTCCTTCAAATGTTTTCTAAACATATCGCCAGTGGAGATATGTGGAATATTTAATTCTTCTGATAAAATTTTTGCTTGTGAACCTTTTCCTGCTCCAGGAGGTCCGACAAAAATCATTCTAGTTTTCATTAAAACAATCCTTGATAAGTTTCTTGGTTTGCTTGTGCTTCTAATGTTTGAGTTGTATCAGCTGCAACACCTACAACAATTAATAAACCTGTTCCACCGAGTGTAATGTTAGCAGCTTCCTGACCAACAAACCCGAATACCCATGCTGTAATAATTGGTAATGCTGCAAGTACGACTAAGTAGACTGTACCAACAACTGTAACTTTAAATAGAATACGAGCGATATAATTTTTTGTATCATCTCCTGGTCTAACACCTGGAACATACGCATTGGATTTTGATAAGTTATCAGCAATCTTATGTGGATTGGTTACCATAAATGTATAGAAGAATGAGAATACAACAATTAATATTAAGTAGAAGATAAATCCAATAGGTTCTTGGTAACTAAAGATAGATTGAATCCATGATGATGTATTGGCATCAACGATACCTTCTAAGAATCCAACCATAGAAAGTGGAACTGAAAGTAATGTAGATGCGAAGATCACTGGTAATACCCCTGCAGAATTAATCTTTAATGGGATGTTTGAATCATTCTTAGTTGTACCACCTTGACGGTTTGAATAACTAATTGGAATTTTTCTTTTTGCAATGTTCATGTAGACAACACCCAATAAGATCAATACATAAAGTACTAAGATACCGATATAGATTGTTAAATCTTCCCATTTATCTGTTCCTAAATATTTATCACCTAAGGTTGTAATCATTAATGGAATAGATGTTAGAACCCCTACTGCAATCAACATAGATGAACCGTTACCGATTCCTTTAGCTGTAATTTGGTCTGCTAACCAGATGGTAAATGCAGAACCTGCTGTTACAACCATTGCCATGTAGAAATATGTAAAGAATCCACTATCCACACCCACTTGAATTTGAGAACCACGAACACCGGTTCCTAAAATTAAGAGTAATGCTTGCGCAAATGCAAGTACTAAAGCTAAATACTTCGTTGTACGTTGTGTTTTTGCTTTACCCGCATCCCCTTGTTCTTGCCATTCCTTCATTTGAGGAATAACAACTTGTAAAAGTTGTACTGCAATAGATGCAGTAATATATGGTGATATCCCTAAGGATAGCACACTAAAACGTGCCAATGCTTGTCCTGTATAGCTATTTAAGATACCTAAGAATCCAGAACTCCACGTTGTGTTGTTTTGGAATAACTCAATATTAAACAACGGAATTGGTATGTAACTTGCGATTCTAAATACTAAAATCAGAAGTAATGTCATGCCTACGCGGATCATTACTGTTTTGTTTGCTAATACATTTTTTATGCGTTGCCACATTTTAGATCACCTCGATTGTTCCACCAGCTGCTGTAATTGCTTCTATAGCACTGTCTGAAAATTTATTTGCTTTAACAGTAAGTTTCTTTTCTAACGTACCAAAAGCTAAGATTTTGACGCCTGATAAAATTTTTGAGATCATCTTTGTTTGTAATAATAATTCTGGTGTAATGACACTACCATCTTCAAAAAGGTTTAAGTCTCCAGTATTAACAATTGCGTATTCTTTTCTTGTGTAGTTGTTAAATCCACGTTTTGGAATACGTTGGAAGAATGGAATTTGTCCACCTTCAAATCCAGGACGTACGCCGCCACCAGATCTAGCCCATTGACCTTTATTACCTTTACCAGAGGTTTTCCCTGTACCACTACCCGGTCCACGACCAAGACGTTTTTTAGAGTGTCTTGCACCTGGAACTGGTTTTAAGTTACTTAACATAGGTTTATCCTCCTTACTCTTTTTCAACTACAACTAAATGACCAATTGTTTTGATCATTCCGTTGATAGCATCATTTTCGACTTTAATTACTGCTTGTCCAATTTTCTTTAAACCGAGTGCGTGAGCGGTTTTTACTTGGTTTGGACGTCTACCAATTAATGATTTAACTAATGTAATTCTAACCATTTTTTTAAACCAAACTTTCGACTGCAACACCACGAAGTTTTGCAACTTTATCAGGTGTTGTAAGGTTTTCTAATCCATTGAATGTTGCACGCACAACGTTAATCGCAGTTTTAGAACCTAATGATTTGGATAAGATATCGTTAATACCAGCTAAGTCAAAGATAATACGAGCAGCACCACCAGCGATGATACCTGTACCTTCTGATGCAGGTTTCATAACGATTTTACCAGCGCCATACTCACCAATGATATCGTGAGGTATTGTAACTTTTGTTAAAGGTACTGTAATTAAATTTCTCTTTGCTGCTTCTACAGCTTTTTTAATAGCTTCTGGAACTTCAGTTGCTTTACCTGTTCCAAAACCTACTGTGCCTTGTTTGTTACCAACAACAACAAGTGCTGCAAAACGGAAACGGCGTCCACCTTTAACGACTTTTGTAACACGGTTAAGTGCAACAACTTTTTCTTCAAAAACAACTTCTTCTTGTTTCTCTGTAAATTTTTCTGCCATGATAGACTCCTTTCCTAGAATTCTAAGCCAGCAGCTCTTGCTGCTTCAGCTAATGCCTTAACGCGTCCGTGGTATAAATATCCACCTCTGTCGAAGACAACTTTAGTGATGCCTAATTTTAAAGCTTTTTCAGCAACAAGTTTACCTACTGCTGTAGCTGCTTCAATGTTAGCACCTAAATTTAATTCTTTTGAATTTGCACTTGTTAATGTGTTTTGTGCATTGTCGTCAATAATTTGAACATAAATCGCGGTATTGGAACGAAATACGTTTAATCTTGGACGCTCTGGAGTACCAATGACACTTTTTCTAATTCTTAAATGTCTTTTTTGTCTAGATACATTAGATGATTTTTTATTTATCATAGTCTATACTCCTTATTTAGCAGTCTTACCAGCCTTGCGGGCAACATATTCGTCAACATAACGAATACCTTTACCTTTATAAGGTTCTGGTTTTCTGAATTCTCTAATTTCTGCAGCGAATTGTCCTACTGCAGCTTTATCAATACCACTGACTGTAATTTCAGTATTCTTAGGAACATCAAGTGAAAGACCTTTTGGAATTTCTAATTCGATGTTATGTGAAAAACCTAATTGTAATACTAATTTACTACCTTGAAGTTGTGCTCTATACCCAACCCCACGGATTTCTAATTTCTTTTGGAAACCTTCATTCACACCTACAACCATGTTGTATAAAAGTGCGCGTGATGTACCATGAATCTTTCTTGTAAACATATCATTATTTGGTCTTGAAATTTTGATTTCATTTCCTTCTAATTTGATGTCCAATACTTGATTGAAACTCATTTCTAATTGTCCCTTTGGTCCTTTAACAACAACGTGATTATTATCAGCTATGTTAACAGTAACACCGGCAGGAACAACGATGACTTTATTACCTATACGGCTCATTATTATTCCTCCTTAATTACCAGACGTAAGCGAGCACTTCGCCACCAACTTGTTGTTGACGTGCTTCACGATCTGTTAAAATTCCTTTTGATGTAGATATAAGTGCTACCCCTAAGCCATTTAAGACTCTAGGTAACTTTTCTAAGTTTGCATAAACTCGAAGTCCTGGCTTCGATATCCTTTTCAATCCTTTGATTACACGCTCATTATTGTCAGCATATTTTAAAGTTACAGTAATTTTAGGGAATTTATCACTTGAAATTACGAAATCTTTAATATAACCTTCTTTTTTCATCACGGCTAAAATATCAGATTTTAGTCTTGATGCTGGCATGTCAACTTTAGGATGACGCGCTTTATTAGCATTACGGATACGCGTTAGTAAGTCCGCAATTGGATCAGTCATAACCATGTTCTTCCTCCTTACCAGCTAGCTTTCTTAACACCAGGTAATTCACCTTTGTGCGCTAGGTCTCTAAATGTTATACGAGAAATACCAAACTTTCTCATGTAACCTCTTGGTCTACCATCGAGTGAATCTCTGTTTTTAAGTCTTACTGGCGATGCATCTTTAGGTAGGCTAGCTAAACCTTTGTAATCTCCAGCCTTCTTTAAAGCTTCTCTTTTTTCAGCGTAGATTTCTACTAAAGCACGCTGTTTTAAATCTTTTGCGATTTTTGATTTCTTTGCCATAATCTACTCCTCACTTCTTAAACGGGAAACCGAAGTTTGCAAGTAAGCTCTTAGCTTCTTGATCGGTTTTTGCCGTTGTAACGATGATAATATCCATTCCACGAACTTTATTGACTTTATCAATATTAATTTCAGGGAAAATGATTTGTTCTTTAACTCCTAATGTGTAGTTTCCACGACCATCAAATGCATCAGCAGATACCCCACGGAAGTCTCTCACACGTGGTAATGCAACAGAAACTAATTTTTCTAAGAAGTAATACATTCTGTCTCCTCTTAGTGTAACTTTAGCACCAATTGCTTGACCTTCACGTAATTTAAAGTTAGAAATAGATTTCTTAGCTTTTGTAATCACTGGTTTTTGACCAGTTAATAATGTTAATTCTTCAACAGCTTGGTCTAATAACTTAGAATTCGAAACTGCATCACCCACACCCATATTGATGACAATTTTTTCTAATCTAGGTGCTTGCATGACTGAACTATAGTTAAAGTCAGAAACTAGTTTTGGAACAATTGTTGATGTATATAATTCTTTTAATGTTGCGCTCATTATTTGCTAGCTCCTTCCTTTTTAACTTTCTTTTCTTTAGCTACTTTTTCTGTTTTCACAGCTTCTTTAGCTTTTTTAGTGGTTTTTTGTACTTTATCTAATGTTTCACCAGATTTCTTAGCAAAACGTACTTTAACACCATTTTCAACACGGTATCCAACACGTGTAGGAACATTTGCCTTAGGATCTAAGATTGCAACGTTACTTACATGGATTGGAGCTGGTTTTTCAATGATTCCACCTTTGTCATTTGCAGATTTTGGTCTTTCATGTTTTTTAATCATGTTAACGCCTTCTACAATAACAGTTTCTTTTTCACGGTTTACTTTTAAAACGCGACCTGTTTTACGAGTTTTAACACCTTTTTTGTCGATTGTATATTGATCACCACCAGCAATCACTACAACTGTATCTCCAGTTTTAATATTCATATGTGGCTTCCTCCTTACAATACTTCTGGTGCAAGTGAGATGATCTTCATGAAGTTCTTATCTCTTAATTCTCTTGCTACCGGTCCAAAGATACGTGTACCTTTTGGATTTAAATCATCTTTAATAATAACTGCTGCGTTTTCATCAAATTTGATGTATGAACCATCAGCTCTTTTAACGCCTTGTTTTGTTCTTACAATAACGGCTTGAACAACATCACCTTTTTTAACTGCTCCAGTAGGTGTTGCTTTTTTAACAGTAACTGTAACGACATCTCCAATGTTTGCATAACGACGACGAGTACCACCTTGAACTCTAATAACTAGAACTTCACGTGCCCCGGAATTGTCAGCAACTACAAGTCTTGATTCTTGCTGTATCATATTCTTTCGCCCTCTCTTAAACTATTTCTGCTGTCTTAACAACTTCAACTAAAACGAAAGTCTTAGTTTTTGAAAGTGGTCTTGATTCAGCGATTGTTACAGTATCACCCATTTTAGCAACATTCTTTTCATCATGTGCATGGAACTTTTTAGAAACCTTTACACGTTTTCCATAGATTGGGTGTAATTTATGAGTTTCTACTAATACAGTGATGGTTTTATCCATTTTATCAGATACAACTGTTCCAGTATAAAGTTTTTTACTTTTAGCTTTTTCCATTGTTATATCCTCTCTTACTCGCCACGCTCAGTAATGATTGTTTTCATTTGAGCGATAGTTTTTTTCACAGTCTTTAAACGAGCTGTATTCTCTAATTGACCAACAGCATGCTGGAAGCGTAAATTGAATAATTCAGCTTTTAATTCAGCAATTTTATTGTTGATTTCAGACGTTTTTAAGTTTCTAATTTCAGCTGCTTTCACGCTTCTTCACCTCTCTTGACAATTTTTGTTTTAACTGGAAGTTTATGAGATGCTAAACGTAGTGCTTCTCTAGCAATTTCATCACTTACTCCAGCGATTTCAAACATGATTTTACCTTCTTTAACTACTGCAACCCATGAGTCTGGAGCACCTTTACCGGATCCCATACGTACTTCCATAGGTTTCTTAGTTTTAGCTAAATGTGGGAAGATGTTAATCCATACTTTACCTAAACGTTTCATTTCACGAGTCATCGCGATACGAGCCGCTTCGATTTGACGGTTATTCACCCATGCACCTTCTTTAGCCACTAATGCAAAATCACCATTAATAATTTCGTTTCTACCTTTCGCTTTTCCTTCATAGGAAACACGATGAGGACGACGGTATTTTGTTCTTTTTGGCATTAACATAGTTCTTAGTCCTCCTTGTTAGCATTTCTTTGAGGTCTTTGTTGACGTTCTGGTCTGTTACCAGGACGTTTGTTGTTACCTCTTCTTGTATTATCTGCTTCAAAAGGTTTTCTTGTATCAAGAATAGATTGACCAGGTAATACTTCACCATGATAAATCCATACTTTAATACCTAAAATACCATAAGTTGTTAATGCTTCTGCAGTTGCATAGTCCACATCAGCTCTTAGGGTATGAAGAGGAACGCGTCCTTCAGAGTAACCTTCGCTTCTTGCAATTTCAGCTCCACCTAAACGTCCAGATACTAAAGTTCTAATACCTTTAGCGCCTGATTTAAGTGCACGTTGGATTGCCATTTTTTGAGCACGTCTGAATGATGCACGGTTTTCTAATTGTTCAGCAATACTTTGAGCAACTAAAATTGCAACTTTTTCAGGACGTTTAACTTCAACAATATTTAGAACAACTTCTTTTTTAGTTAAGTATTCTAATGTTGAAACTGCTTTATTTTTATCAGCTGCTTCTTTACCTAATGCAATACCAGGTTTAGAAACATATAATTTGATTGTAATTCTTTCTTTGTTCTTTGCCTTCACACGTTCGATTTCTATTTGAGAAACGCCCGCTTTCTTGAAGTTTTTGTTTAGGAATTCTCTAATTAAAGCATCTTCTTTGATTAATGCTGGTACATCTTTTTTATCTGCATACCATTTAGATTCCCAAGTACGGATAATACCTAGTCTTAGTCCATTTGGATTCGTTTTTTGTCCCATGCTTTAATTACTCCCTTTCTGCAACAACAACAGTAATGTGTGATGTGCGCTTGTTGAAGATGTTACCAGTACCTTTAGCACGAGGTAACATTCTCTTCATTGTTACGGACTCATTAGCCCATACTTCTTTAACGTATAGTGTTTCTTCGTTTAACTTTAAATTGTGTGTTGCATTCGCTACTGCTGAGTTTAATACTTTAGCAATAACTGGAGATGCACCACGCGGTGTAAACATAAGAATAGCTCTAGCTTCTTTAACGTTTTTGCCACGAATTAAATCGATAACAAGACGAACTTTTCTAGGAGCGATTCTGACAGTTTTTGCAATTGCTTTAGCTTCCATGATATCTCTCCTTATTTTCTAACTTTCTTATCTTCTTTTTTGTGTCCGTGGAAAGTACGTGTTGGAGCGAACTCTCCTAATTTGTGTCCAACCATGTCTTCTGTAATATATACAGGAACATGCTCGCGACCATTGTAAACCGCAATCGTGAAACCGATAAATTCAGGGAATATAGTCGAACGACGGCTCCAAGTTTGAATTACTTTTCTATCATTTGATTTAGCTTGTTTTAAAACCTTATCTAGAAGTGATTGATCTGCGAAAGGTCCTTTTTTAAGTGAACGTGCCATGATTGCCCTCCTTATCCGTTTCTACGTCTTACGATCATATTTGTAGACGCTTTTTTCTTATCACGTGTCTTAATTCCACGTGCTTTTTTACCCCATGGGGTCATTGGTTGTTTTCTACCAACAGGTTGTTTACCTTCACCACCACCGTGTGGGTGATCGTTCGGGTTCATTACAGATCCACGAACAGTAGGCTTGATACCTAAGTGACGGTTTCTACCAGCCTTACCAATACGCACTAATTCATGAGATTCATTTCCAACCTCACCAACAGTTGCACGGCAAGTACCTAAGATACGACGTACTTCACCAGATTGTAGACGTACTAAGACATATTTGTCTTCACGACCTAAAATTTGTACTGAAGTACCAGCGGATCTTGCTATTTGACCACCACGACCTGGTTGTAATTCCACATTATGAACGACGCTACCTACAGGAATATTCATGATAGGTGCTGCGTTACCTGTTTTAATATCAACAGATGAACCAGAAATGATTTCTGCTCCAACTACTAATCCTTTAGGTGCTAAGATATATCTCTTTTCACCATCTAAATACGTAATTAATGCAATATTTGCTGATCTGTTTGGATCATACTCAATTGATGAAACTTTACCAACTACATTGTCTTTATCGCGTTTAAAGTCAATGACACGATACTTACGTTTCGCACCACCGCCGATATGTCTAACAGTCAATTTACCTTGATTGTTACGTCCACCAGTTTTACTAATTGGCGCAAGTAGTGACTTTTCAGGAGTTGATGTTGTGATTTCATCGAATGTGAGAACGCTCATATTACGACGACCATTGGTCGTTCTTTTATAAATTTTAACTGCCATAAGTTAATTCTCCTATATCTTTCACTATTGGATTACACTGCAAATGCAGGAATCTTTTGTCCTTCTTTAAGTTGGACGATTGCTTTTTTGTATCCTGGTTTAAGACCCGCATATTTACCAACTTTTTTATACTTTGGTAAAACTGTAATGGTGTTCACCTTGATAACTTCTACTCCAAATACTGCTTCAACTGCTTTTTTAATTTCAACTTTGTTTGCAGTCTTTGGAACTTTAAATGTATATCTGTTTGCTGATTCTACGAGTTGCATTGAGTTTTCAGTAATAATCGGCGTACGTAATAAATCATAATATTTAGCATCAACAACTTTAGCCATTATCCTAATACCTCCTCATAGTATTTAACTGCATCTTCAGTTAACACAACATGTTTGAATTTTAAGATTTCATAAACTGACGCTTGTGAAACTTCTCTTAATTGAACAGTTGGTAAATTGCTTGATGCTAATAATAATTTTTCATCAATGCTTCCAACTAATACAAGTGTTTTACCTGTTAATTGTAAGTTACTGATGATTTCAGCAAATAATTTTGTTTTAGGTTGTTCAACTTGTAAACTATCTACTAAAACTAATTGATTTTCATTCACATGATATGAAAGTGCACTCTTTAAAGCTAATTGCTTAACTTTTTGGTTAACTTTCACAGCATAACTTCTTGGAATTGGTCCGAAGACAACTCCACCACCTCTCCATTGTGGAGAACGGATTGACCCTTGACGTGCACGACCTGTACCTTTTTGTCTCCATGGTTTTCTTCCACCACCAGCGACTTCAGCACGAGTCTTTGTTTTATGAGTACCTTGTCTTAAAGCAGCTCTTTGTGCATTTACAACATCATAGATCACTTGTTGATTAGGTGTAATTCCGAAGATTGCATCGTTTAAAGCAACTTCAGAAATCTTTTCACCAGCTTGATTGAATAAATTTAATGTTGGCATAGTTATTCTCCTTAGTTACCTTTCTTAATAGCGCTCTTAACAACTACATAACCTTTTTTAGGTCCTGGTACTGAACCAGAAATTAATAGTAATTGATTTTCAACATCTACTGCAACAATTTTTAAGTTTTGTACAGTAACTGTTTCACTACCCATATGACCAGGTAAATTCTTACCTTTCATATTTCCTTTAATCGCACCCATGGATCCCGGAGCTCTATGATACATAGATCCGTGAGTCATTGGTCCTCTTGATTGATTATGACGCTTGATAGCACCTGCATAACCTTTACCTTTTGAAGTTCCTGTTACGTCAACATCTTCTCCTGATTGGAATAAGTCAACTTTAACTTCACTTCCTACTTCTAAAGCAGTTAATTCATTTTTAAGCGCATCAAATCTAATTTCTTTTACGAAGCGCTTAGGTGCACTATTTGCTTTTTTCACGTGCCCTAATTCAGGCTTGTTACTTAATTTTTCACGTTTAGTTTCGAAACCAACTTGAGTTGCAACATAACCGTCTACTTCGACAGTTTTTTGTTGTAATACAACGTTGCCTTCAACATCTACAACAGTGACTGGAACTAATACACCATTTTCATCGAAAATTTGTGTCATTCCAATTTTCTTACCTAAGATTCCTTTGGCCATTGTCTTTCCTCTTTCTTTTTATTTTTAGCCTTTAACATCCGTTATTTCTTAAGGACGATGTCAATTCCTGATGGTAAATCAATTCTCATTAACGCATCAATCGTTTTTGAGTTTGGATCTAAGATTTGAATGAGTCTCTTGTGTGTTCTTCTTTCGAATTGTTCACGAGAATCTTTGTTCACGTGAGGGCTTCTTAAGATAGTGAAGATCTCTTTCTTTGTTGGTAATGGAATTGGACCTTGTACAGTTGCACCAGTCTTTTCTACACTTTCAACAATCTTCTTAGCAGCTTGATCAATTAATCTGTGATCATATGCCTTTAAACTGATTTTAATAATTTCTTTTGCCATTTTTATTCTCCTTTCGCCTATAATCCTTGCATAGACTTTACTCCCTGGAAATACTTGATACATAGACAACGGCTATCAGTGTATCAACAACCTCCCAGATCAACGCTTTACTTGTATTTACGCAAGCCTTTCTATTATATAAAAAAAGGGTTTGTATTGCAACCCTTTATGATAATTTTATGAATAAATATCGTATTTATCATACATTTTATCTTTTTTATAACGTCCTCTTGTCTCAATATATTGATCAATAATATGACTATATTCTACTAAATTTTCCGGTTCGACAATAAACTTTTTAAATCCTCTTGTAACAAAATTATGAAATACTTCTTTGGACTCGATGCATTGCCCAACGACTAATACATCTTTCTCATTATTCTTAAGTTGTTGATTGAAATAAGATAAATCATGAATCAGTATTGACTTATCCAACCCTTGATTTAACTTAGCATGTGCAATACGATATGTATCGATGATGGCATATCGATATTTTCTATATAATTTTTGATAATCATATACTTCTTCATTATCAATATTAAGCCCTATATGTATTTTATATCCATATCTAATTTTTATTAAATGAGCAATATCTGAGCGAATTCTATCATATATTTCGTCATGTGCAACTTCTGAGAAGGTAATGATGATGTTTTCGTGTGGATATTTAAATAAAGCATCTAATTCATCTATATACATTTGGTAACAATTTTGCCAATTATTATGTGTTAAATAATGATCCTCATCCATATGATGATAAACATGTAGTATTTCTAGCTTGGGTAATACAATAATGATTTTTTTATCTGGATATGTTTTAAATAGTTTCTCATAAAACGAACATCTAGACTCCATATTGAATACACCATTGAATTTAATATATGATTTTTCTGTTTCAACATAAATCATTTGAAACATACTTTGATCCATTTTACCAATCATAGATTCATCAAATATCTTTATACCTAGTTGAAATCTATCATCCACTTCTTGATTCCATGACTTATATGTAAGTGTTTCTTCATTTAAATAGTTTTCTAATGATTGTTGATTTGTTAATGAATGCCTAATAACTTTAATTCCTTTAGCGTGTAGAATATCACAAACCACAGGTTTTAATTGTTTGTTTGTCATAAAATATTTCACTGTATCCGGTAATTCAAATAAATGAATAGGTTCAAAATTGATAAGTTCAATTGTATCTGTTTGATTTCTTTTTAACTTTTTAAATCGAATACTTGCATAACTTTTCTTTAGTACACCTAATATGATTTGTTCAGTCATGATATCTTTTTGTTTAGAAATATATCTAATCATAGCCTGATATAAACCCTTGAAATCTTGATACATATACACCATGGATATCATATATTCATATTGATCCATTACATTTTTAACAAAATGAAAGTGACTATGTTTAGTTTCTAATCGTTGGAAACCCATTTTCATCAAATTAAAAATATTGGATAGATACACATTAAGGTGTTTTTCCATCGTATCTACAATAAATAATCTATCTGGTTTTTCTATTCTAAAAGATTGATTAAAATCTATGATCTGATATGATTTTTTCTGGTTGCTTTGCATGGTTGCCCTCATCTATTTACATCCAATAATTATACGTAACTTTATATCCAATTGCAAAAGATGTTAGAAGTGTTTAAAAGGCTTTATGAGAATGTCTAATGATACACATAATCAAACTGATATAATAAATGAAAAAGTCATCACCTGGATGGTGATGACTTGTATTAATACTTCGTTTTAAAATATTCTGTGATATTAGATAGAGACTTCATTAAAACCTCATCTTGGTCAATATTTAAATCTGTGAATATCGCACTGATCATTTCATTATGAAATGCATCATGGATAGATAATACTTTTTTAGCTTGATCTGTAAGTTTTAAATAGACTTTTCTACGGTCTTTCTCATCTGAATATCTATAGACATGTTTTTTTCTAGATAAAATATTGATGGACGTTGTTAAAGTACCTAGAGTAACTCTAAGTCTTTTAGCAACCTCTCCCATGGTTGGTATATCTGTGTTTCTAATAGCTTCGAGAACGTGAACTTCTGTCATTGATAAGGTCACACCTTTTTCTTTTAACGTTCGTTCCTCAATACTTAAAATATGATTGAAAACATCAACTAATAATGTATTGATGATTTCTTTACTTGTAGACATAACTTTCTCCTTAGTCTAATAATGCATAGCCTAAACCAAGTGTTCCAGGTCCAGCATGTGCACCAACTACTGGTGTTAATGGAATAATTGTGACATTTGCATCCGGTCTAGCTTCTCTTAACTCAGCCTCTAAAGATTGAGCTTTTTCTAGATTTGTAGTATATGCGATATAGAAATCGACTTTTTTACCTTGAGTTTCTTCTAAAACAATTTCCATAATACGTTTTTGAGCTTTAGTTGTTGTACGAATTTTTTCGTAAGGTTTTAACGATCCATCTTCCATAATTTTTAATAATGGTTTAATTTTTAATAAGGTACCGATTAATCCTGCTGCTGCAGATAAACGTCCATTTTTAACTAAATATTTTAACGTATCCACTAATACGAAGATTTTTGTACGTGATTTATACGCATTTAAATCTTCAACAATTTGATCAAGTGTTTGACCTTTTTTAACTAATTCTAACGCTCTTAATCCAAGTACTGCTTCACCAAATGATACACTCTTGGAGTCAATAACTTCAACTCTAATACCTTCAACAAGTTCTTTTGCTAGTATTGCACCTTGGTATGTACCTGATAGTTTTGATGAAATACTTACAACAACTAACTCATTAAATCCTTTATCTCTGACATCTTCATATAACTTTTGGAATGCTCCAGTGGATACTTGTGATGTATGGATATCTGCATTGGGTTTGTCTAACATCATTTGATAAAAGTCTTCTGCTTTGATTTCTGTGTGATCTACATATTCTTTTCCATCAAAAAATACGGTTAATCTAACATTACTCACTTCATTGTTTTCTTTTAGATAATCCATACCAGATGTGGATAAAACTGCTACTGCGATTTTGCTCATAATATTCTCCCTTAAAATTACTTTGATTATCAAAATATATTTGTAAATTAAGTGTAACACATTATTTATTGTTTTCATACAAAAAAAAGCACAAAATGCTATTTTTGTGCTGTTTTGTATAGATTATCTAGATAATACAACATTAAAGCTTGAGTTCCCTTGTTTTCATATCCATTTAAAACTAATTCATCTAACATGTTTTTAACTTGATTCAGTACTTTAAGTTCAACATGAGAGGATTCAATTGCAAGATTAAGATCCTTTAAAAAGTGTTTAATAAAAAATCCTGGTTCATAATTTTGTTCCATAATTTTTAATCCATTTACTTTTAATTGATTGGACTGTGCACTACCACCCATTAAAATTTGATAAACATCTGTTAAGTTTAGATTTTGTTGCATCGCAAAATATAGAGACTCAACAACACCTGCAAGTGCACCTGCTATAGCAATCTGATTGGCAAGTTTTGCATACTGACCAAAACCAGCAGTTCCAACATAAGTGATTGTTTTAGAAAAAGTTTTAAGTAATGGTTCTATGACTAGAAACTTATCTTTAGGACCTCCAACCATAGTTGATAGCGTTCCTTCTATTGCACCAGGTTCGCCACCTGTAACTGGGGCATCTAAAAGATAGATTTCTTGCTCAATCCCAATATTAGAAAGTTTAGTTGCAAGTTTTGGACTGGATGTTGTCATATCAACAATTATAGTACCTTTTTTTGCATGTTTATAGATTTCTAAAACAACGTCCTCTACATCCTTGGGATATCCGACAATCAACAAGATAATATCGCTCGACTCTGTGAGTGACTCAATTGAAGTATGTACGTTACCATAAGCACTTAACTTCAATGCTTTTTCATATGTCCTATTGTATATATTGAGTGAATAACCATTTTGATGTAAATGTTTGATCATAGGACTTCCCATGATACCTGTACCTATAAAACCTATTTTCATGCCTTTACTCCTTAAAAATTTTTATTTGATTGTTGCACCAAATGGTAATAATGCAAGTCTCATAAGTTTGAACCATTGCATACCAAATGGAATTCCTATAATAGTGATACAAAATAAAACTCCTAAAAATAAATGTCCAATAGCCATTTCCCAGCCAAAAAATATAAGCCATAAAATATTTAAAACTGGATGTTTATCAAAGTTGGTTTCAACTTCTTTTCCCATAGGCCACAGCATTACTTTAGAGAATTTAAAGAACTGTCTACCTAATGGAATACCAATAATGGTAATACATAATAATAAACCTAATATAAACCATCCCAGTGCAGTGATGAGACCACCAAATACTAACCAAATCAAATTACCTAAAAACTTCATTTTACTTCTCCTTTTCATTCGTCGAATTTATCGACGTCCATTTTATAACCCTTTATTTTTTTCTTCGTAGCTTCTTTTAAACGTATATTTTCTTTAACCAAGGATTGTTCCCTATCTAAATCATCTTTATAGATGAGATAGTTAAAACCCCCAATTAAAGTAAATATTAAAGCACCACCAAAACCCATAAATATGGATTCCAGTAACTCCAGATTTTCAGTAAAAAAAGACATGATGGGTAGTCCAATCAAAATAAGTATAGCTGCAAAAAATGCACTAATCGCTGAGATTAAATAATTTGTACGTGGTCTAAACATATTGAATTATCCCCTGTTCTTACTTTATTTCTTATAACTATTTAAACATAAATTTGAATATTTTCATACTGTTTATGGTGATTATAATACATATGTGCTCCGATTAAAGCAACTGTTGAAGTTATGGCAATACCAAAGGATACATAAGTTATCAATTGTCCTAAGCTTTGATTGGCTTGATATCCCATTAGATAATCTTCATATGAAAAGTACGTAATATCTTCATAACTCAGTGTATATAAGTAATTCCATTTGGTTTTACTTACAAAATCCGTATGAAAGTTTCTATCATCAGATTGATCAATCGATAGAATGATTTCATCGCCTGTTTCTAATTGATCTAAAAATGCTTGGTCAACATATGGAAGATTTATTGAAGACACTCGGTACTCTGTATCTAAATTAGAAAATCCAATAGCGAGTTCATCTTCTAATTTTCTGTAATACAAGAAGTTACCAGAAATTGTTATTAAGTCCTCTGAACCTATTGGTTTATCTGTTTCAATGATTAAACCTACCATAAGCGTCATAAACAGAGAACACCCAATGATTACACCAAGTGTGACATTTAATATTTTTTGTTTTTGTCGACTATATCCCACAACAAATCGATTAGAATATCGATGCTTCTCACCTAAGGATAAATCATCTAGCTCTAAATCCTTTTTATAATTATCCATCTGTTTTTTATATGATAATAGAAACATGAAATAGCCCAGTATAATTAAAACGATTGTTTTTCCATCTAGACTTCCCAAACTATAAAAAAATAATAATGCTAAAACAGTCACTAAATGTATCCCTAACAAATGAACAATTTTATGTTTTTTAATGTTTTGGTTAAAATTTTTACGATATTCTTTTCCAATCCTTATTAGATTCTCATCAACTTTTTTGATTTTTAAATAATCGTCCATTGAATTTTCATATACATCTATTTTATAGTTTTGTTTCAATTCTTTGATTATATGGATAAATTCATTAAAGCCAACCGTATGCATATCCATCGAAAATAATTTTTTATCCTCTTTGTTGATAAAAACGACCCCTAACGGATGTTCTTTCATATAAATATCTTGTATTGGGATGATTCTCTTGGAAAATATTCTTGAAACAACTATTTTTTTATCAAGAATTGCTTCATAATTTAAGTGTTGATCGATGATAATCAAGAGTGATAATGTTGAACTTACGACTCCAAATGAATAAATAAGCCATAAATAAGATGCATTCGTAAAAACTGAAAGAATACTCGCAATCATAAAAAGAATGATTCCGGTATTCATAAAAATATGGCCAATCACCTTTATGACTATTATTCCTTCTGTTTTATAATCATACCTTATTGTTCGATTCTTGTGATTCAAAACCATCGTATATGTATACATACTTAAAATAATGATCAAAGTTATAATGAATGTAATGAACAAGTTGCATTCTCCTTTTTGATTAATTATAGTTAGAAGTAATTATCTATACATAGTATACATGATTTTAAACATATCAGGTGACAATACAATAAAAAAGTCTATCTTCATAGACTTAAATTTTTAAAAGTGGTGGCTCCAGGCGGAATCGAACCGCCGACACGAGGCTCTTCAGGCCACTGCTCTACCGACTGAGCTACAGAGCCACTATGGCGGTCCGGACGGGATTTGAACCCGCGATCTCCTGCGTGACAGGCAAGCATGTTAACCCCTACACCACCGGACCGTTTAATAAAATTGGTTGCGGGAAATGGATTTGAACCATTGACCTTCGGGTTATGAGCCCGACGAGCTACCAGACTGCTCTATCCCGCGATATATATATCTATTATAACATATTTAATTATGGCGGAGGAAGAGGGATTTGAACCCCCGCGGCTTTTACACCCTGTCGGTTTTCAAGACCGATCCCTTCAGCCTCTTGGGTATTCCTCCACGGTATAAACTTGTTATATTACTTTTTTGAAAAACTGGTGGACCCGGTTGGACTCGAACCAACGACCGACCGGTTATGAGCCGGTAGCTCTAACCAACTGAGCTACGGGTCCTTACTGGTAGCGGCGGGGGGACTTGAACCCTCGACCTTGCGGGTATGAACCGCACGCTCTAGCCAGCTGAGCTACACCGCCATATGGTTAGAATCTTTAAGTCACTTTAGTTTTTCTGGTGGAGCTTAGCGGGATCGAACCGCTGACCTCCTGCGTGCAAGGCAGGCGCTCTCCCAGCTGAGCTAAAGCCCCTCAAAAATTTAAAAATAATTAAGAGTGGTGCCCGGAGTCGGACTTGAACCGACATGGATTTTACTCCACAGGATTTTAAGTCCTGCGTGTCTACCGATTTCACCATCCGGGCAAGGATGGTGTCCCGTGATGGACTCGAACCATCGACACCTTGATTAAAAGTCAAGTGCTCTACCACCTGAGCTAACGGGACAGTAAGATGGTGCCGAAAACAGGAATTGAACCCGCAACCTACTGATTACAAATCAGTTGCTCTGCCAGTTGAGCTATTTCGGCAAAATCTAATGGTGGAGGCTGACGGGATCGAACCGCCGACCCCCTGCTTGTAAGGCAGGTGCTCTCCCAGCTGAGCTAAGCCTCCATATATATGGTTTAATAATTGAGATAAATGCCTGGCAACGTCCTATTTTCGCTATTTGTATTAACTATCGTCGGCGCTGAAGTGCTTAACTTCTGTGTTCGGTATGGGAACAGGTGGAACCACTTCGCCATCGTCACCAGACATGCTCTCAAAACTAGATAAATGATTTTCTGAAATTGAAATTGTGATGCGAATTCATCACGTAAGGTTAAGTCCTCGACCTATTAGTACTAGTCAGCTGAACATATCACTATGCTTACACACCTAGCCTATCAACCTTGTGGTCTTCAAGGGGTCTTACTAATTGGGAGATCTCATCTCAAGGTGGGCTTCACGCTTAGATGCTTTCAGCGTTTATCCCTTCCGCACATAGCTACCCAGCTGTAGTACTGGCGTACTAACTGGTGCACCAGGGGTGCGTCCATCCCGGTCTTCTCATACTAAGGACAGCTCCCTTCAAATCTCCAACGCCCACGATAGATAGAGACCGAACTGTCTCACGACGTTCTGAACCCAGCTCGCGTGCCGCTTTAATGGGCGAACAGCCCAACCCTTGGAACCTACTCCAGCTCCAGGATGCGACGAGCCGACATCGAGGTGCCAAACCGCTTCGTCGCTGTGAACGCTTGGAAGCGATAAGCCTGTTATCCCCAGGGTAACTTTTATCCGTTGAGTCACGGCCCTTCCATTCGGTACCGTAAGATCACTATGTCCGACTTTCGTCCCTGCTCGACTTGTAGGTCTCGCAGTCAAGCTACCTTCTGCCATTGCACTCTTTAGAATGATTTCCAACCATTCTGAGGTAACCTTCGAGCGCCTCCGTTACTCTTTGGGAGGCGACCGCCCCAGTCAAACTGCCCACCAGACACTGTCCTCCAGATTCCACATCTGCGAGTTAGAAACTAAGTGCACGAAGGGTGGTATCCCAACGTCCGCTCCGTCAATACTAGCGTACTAACTTCAACGCGTCCCACCTATCCTGTACATCTTACACCCAGTTTCAATATCAAGTTACAGTGAAGCTCCATGGGGTCTTTTCGTCTAATCGCGGGTAGCCGGCGTTTTCACCGGCAGCTTGATTTCACCGAGTCTGTTGTTGAGACAGTGCCCAAATCGTTACGCTTTTCGTGCAGGACGGAACTTACCCGCCAAGGAATTTCGCTACCTTAGGACCGTTATAGTTACGGCCGCCGTTTACTGGGACTTCAATTCAATGCTTTAGGTTTAACCCCTGACATCTCCTCTTAATCTTCCAGCACCGGGCAAGCGTCAGCCTCTATACTTCATCTTACGATTTTGCAGAGACCTGTGTTTTTGCTAAACAGTCGCTTGGGCCTTTTCTCTGCGACTCCTCGTTTTCATAAGGAGTCCCCCTTTTCCCGAAGTTACGGGGTCAATTTGCCGAGTTCCTTAACAACAGTTTTCTCGCGCGTCTTAATATATTCTACTCACCCACCTGTGTCGGTTTACGGTACGGGCAGTCTAATGATTATCCCTAGAAGCTTTTCTTGAAAGCCTGAACTCGTACGTCTTTATATCAGTTCTTAGCGTTAATAGTACCCGGATTTGCCTAAGTACTCGCCTCGAATCCTTCTCACCCAATCCAATTAGGGTGGACGCCTATCCTTCTTTGTCACTCCATCAGTCATTATACTGGTACTAGAATCTCTACTAGTTATCCATCGGCTACGCTTTTCAGCCTCACCTTAGGCCCCGACTTACCCAGGGCGGACGAACCTTCCCCTGGAAACCTTGGGTTTATGACGGACGGGATTCTCACCCGTCTTTTCGTTACTCACACCGGCATTCTCACTTCCCGCCGCTCCACCAGTCCTTACGATCTAGCTTCGCCGCAACGGGAACGCTCCCCTACCACTTAAAATATTCTTTACTTTAAATCCGCAGCTTCGGTACAATGCTTAGCCCCGGTACATTTTCGGCGCAGAGTCACTCGACCAGTGAGCTTTTACGCACTCTTTAAAGGATGGCTGCTTCTAAGCCAACCTCCTGGTTGTTTGTGCATCTCTACTTCCTTTTCCACTTAGCATTGATTTTGGGACCTTATCTGGCGATCTGGGCTCTTTCCCTTTTGACCACGAACCTTATCACCCGTAGTCTGACTGCTAGCTTACTTTACCGACATTCGTAGTTTGATTGGGCTCAGTACCCCGAGGTGGGGCCATCACACATTCAGTGCTCTACCTTCGATAAACCATTTTCGCTAACGCTATCCCTAAAGATATTTCGGGGAGAACCAGCTATCTCTGAGTTCGATTGGAATTTCTCCCCTAGCCACAAGTCATCCGAGCTATTTTCAACTAACATCGGTTCGGTCCTCCATAAGGTACTACCCTTACTTCAACCTGCTCATGGCTAGATCACCCAGTTTCGGGTCTACATCACACAACTTATTCGCCCTATTCAGACTCGCTTTCGCTTCGGCTCCGGGCCTTCACCCTTAACCTCGCTATGTAACGTAACTCGCCGGTTCATTCTACAAAAGGCATGCCATCACCCATGAACGGGCTCTGACTATTTGTAAGCACACAGTTTCAGGTTCTATTTCACTCCCCTCCCGGGGTTCTTTTCACCTTTCCATCACTGTACTGGTTCACTATCGGTCACCAAGTAGTATTTAGCCTTAGGAGATGGTCCTCCTATCTTCAAACGGGATTCCACGTGTCCCGCCCTACTTTCTGATACCATGGATCCTAGAATTTCAACTACGGGGGTCTCACCCTCTTTGCCTGCTTTTCCCACAGCATTCATCTATCCTAGAATTTTGTAACCTTAGGTATCTGGCTCCTCCGCTTTCGCTCGTCGCTACTTACAGAATCGTTTTTACTTTCTTTTCCTGCAGGTACGTGAGATATTTCAGTTCCCTGCGTTTCACTCTCGATTGCTCGAGTACCATGTCTTCCACATGGTGGGTTCCCCCATTCGGACATCCCGGGATCGTCGCTTACTTACAGCTTCTCCGGGCATTTCGGTGTTAGTTCCGTCCTTCATCGTCTCTTGGTGCCAAGGCATTCACTGCGTGCCCTTTCTTCCTTAACCTTTATTTCTTTTCAGACATCATTTATCTACTTTTCAAAGATCTCAATTAGGTTTCCCTAAAAGATTTGGTGGAGCTTAGCGGGATCGAACCGCTGACCTCCTGCGTGCAAGGCAGGCGCTCTCCCAGCTGAGCTAAAGCCCCATTATATGGTGGGCCTGAATGGACTTGAACCATCGACCCCACGCTTATCAAGCGTGTGCTCTAACCAACTGAGCTACAGGCCCCACTTTTGTTGATTGACATAAAGTCTCTCAAAACTGAATATGATGAACAAATTAGAGAATTGTTTGCTACGACTACGTAGCCTTTTTTGCTAAGTGTTAGTTAGCCTTTCTCCTTAGAAAGGAGGTGATCCATCCCCACGTTCCCGTAGGGATACCTTGTTACGACTTAACCCCAATCATGAACCCTACCTTAGACGGCTCCCTCCCTTACGGGTTAGGCCACCGGCTTTGGGTATTGCTCACTTTCGTGGTTTGACGGGCGGTGTGTACAAACCCCGAGAACGTATTCACCGCGACATGCTGATTCGCGATTACTAGCGATTCCAACTTCATGAAGTCGAGTTGCAGACTTCAATCCGAACTGAGACTGCCTTTATGAGATTCGCTCCGGGTCACCCCATCGCTTCTCTTTGTATCAGCCATTGTATCACGTTTGTAGCCCAGGTCATAAGGGGCATGATGATTTGACGTCATCCCCACCTTCCTCCAATTTATCACTGGCAGTCTCGCTAGAGTCCCCAACTTAATGATGGTAACTAGCAATAAGGGTTGCGCTCGTTGCGGGACTTAACCCAACATCTCACGACACGAGCTGACGACAACCGTGCACCACCTGTACATCTGTTAACCTCCGAACTTATTTCTAAGCCATTGCAGAGTATGTCAAGACCTGGTAAGGTTTTTCGTGTATCTTCGAATTAAACAACATGATCCACCGCTTGTGCGGGGTCCCGTCAATTCCTTTGAGTTTCATACTTGCGTACGTACTACTCAGGCGGAGAACTTAATGCGTTAACTGCAGCACTGACCCTGAGGGCCAACACTTAGTTCTCATCGTTTACGGCGTGGACTACCAGGGTATCTAATCCTGTTTGCTCCCCACGCTTTCGTGCATCAGTGTCAGTATAGACCCAGCAAGCCGCCTTCGCCACTGGTGTTCCTCCATATATTTACGCATTTTACCGCTACACATGGAATTCCACTTGCCTCTGTCTCACTCTAGCTAAACAGTTTTCCTAGCATCACAGCGTTGAGCACTGCACTTACACCAGAAACTTATTTAACCACCTACGCACCCTTTACGCCCAGTAAATCCGGATAACGCTCGCCCCCTATGTATTACCGCGGCTGCTGGCACATAGTTAGCCGGGGCTTATTCATATGGTACCGTCAATTTTGATTTTTTCTTCCCATATAAAAGAACTTTACATTCCGAAGAACTTCTTCGTTCACGCGGCGTTGCTCGGTCAGGGTTTCCCCCATTGCCGAAAATTCCCTACTGCTGCCTCCCGTAGGAGTTTGGGCCGTTCTCAGTCCCAATGTGGCCGTTAGACCTCTCAGTCCGGCTACGCATCATCGTCTTGGTAGGCCTTTACCCCACCAACTAACTAATGCGCCGCAGACCCCTCTAAAACCGATTAATCTTTAAATGTAAGAAAATCATCCTTACATCCTATCCAGTATTAGCACCAGTTTCCCGGTGTTATCCTCGAGTTTTAGGCAGGTTATCTACGTGTTACTCACCCGTTCGCCACTAACCACCGAAGTGGTTCGTTCGACTTGCATGTATTAGGCACGCCGCCAGCGTTCATCCTGAGCCAGGATCAAACTCTCCATTTAATGTTTTTGTTTGATTTTAGCTCTTTGCTTTTTG